>JAHBXE010000009.1 GCA_019636625.1 Phycisphaeraceae bacterium | reverse complement strand
CCCCCCCCCCCCCCCCCCCCCCCCCCCCCCCCCCCCCCCCCCCCCCCCCCCCCCCCCCCCCCCCCATTTCCGCCGGTCCACCCGGCTTCACCGGGGCCGACCCGCTCCGTCGCGAGGCGGACCGATTCCACGCCCGCTTCCTTGCACGCCCGCATCGCGAAAGCCACCGGTGCGTACGTCAGCTCCCGCGAGCCACGGAGCTCCACGACGACATCCTGCTTGTCAAGCAGACGGTCACGGATCGCGGCCTTTAGGTTCTCCGGCGATACGTCGAGCGTGTCGATCACGTACCGCGCCGGGGCGTTGGCCCGCGTGGGCATGATGTTGATGATCAGCGTTTCCTGTGCCTTCTCTTCGACGCCGGTGGACGACACGGGAAGGCGGATGGTTGCCCGCTGGTCCGCCGCGAGCTTGCCGACGATGAGGTAGAACACGATCAGGCACATCACCACATCGATCATCGGTGTGACGTTGATCTTGCCGAAGGGATGCTGGGGATGGAACGAGCGGAGCCGCATCGTTACGCCTTGGGCGACCCTTCGACCGGCAGCTTCTCAACCAGGTCCGCCGCCATCACCATGGCCCGCGTGCAGTGCCGGTCGACGATCGAGCGGTAGAACCCGAACACGAGCAGGCACGGGATCGCCAGGCACAGTCCCAGGAGTGTGTGGAACAGGGCCTTGGAGATGCCCAGCGACAGGTCCGACGGCCCGGCCTGACCGCCCGCCTGGCCCAGCGTCGTGAAGGCGAGGATCATCCCCCACACCGTGCCCGCCAGCCCCACCAGCGGCCCGAGGTTGCCGATGACGTTCAGCGGTTCGATGCGACGGAACCACCCCGCCACCTGCTCCGATGCGGCCATCTCCGCGCCTTCCCGCATCGAATCGCGTGATGAACCCTGGGCAAACGCCGCGGCGAGCACGCGCGACAGGAACGAGCCGTCCTTCTCGACGTAGCCTCGGAGCTCCGCGAAACGCCCCTGCTTGACCATGTCCTGAATCGCGCGTGTGCGGTCGGGCGGCAGAATCGCCCCCGGACGCACTTCGACCATGGCGCGAAAGATGTACGCCCCCGCCGCGACCGATCCGGCCAGCAGCAGGATCGTGAAGAAGTCGAACGATTGCACGAACAGGGGCCAAATGCCCGTTGCCGTCGGCGCCTGGGCCATCGCCAAAGGGGGAGAAGCGGCAAGGATCGCGGCCGCGAACAGGGTTCGTCTCATGGGGCGAATCGTACCCGGAGCGGCCGTCAGCCGCGCTCGGGCTCGTCAAAGTCCGACTGCATCGCATCGCGCGAGACCGTGTACGAACCGCTGAACCAGCGGTACAGGTCGGCCATGCGGGCGCGTTCATTGGCGAAGGGATACGTGGGGGAGTCCGGCTCGACCCTTGCGCCCGTGATGGGGCAGTTCGTCGCCTGGCGCTTGACCAGTTCGGCAAAGCCCGGGCGAGAGCGCCACGAATCCGGCACGGTGAAGTTCAGCTCGCGGGAGGTTTCGTCAACGTGCTCGATGCGGAGACGCGCGGGCTCGGAAGTGGCGAGGGCGTTGGGGCCCAGCCGCTCCGCCCATTCGATGACCGCCGCGGCGTTGGTGCCCAGCCGCGCCAACACCGTGTCCCATCCGAGCGAGTCGAGGTCCGAGGCGTCGTGCAATCGGTACGCATCGACGTGGATCAACTCCGGGCGGTCCGGCGTGCCGCCGCCCGGCCGCGAGTACTCGTGGATGACGACAAACGTCGGGCTGGCCACAGCGCCGGTATCCAGCCCCATTGACGCCGCGACGGCGCGGACCAGCGTCGTCTTGCCCGAGCCGAGCATGCCGTCGAGCAGCAGGACATCCCCGGCCCGGAGAAGGCGGCCCAAGGCGGCGCCGATGAGCGCCGTTTCCGCCTCCGACCGAGATGTGCGGACAAAGTCGATCACGCCCAGATCGTACGTTCGCCTCAGCGGATCGGCCGTATCGTCCTCAAGCGGTCTGGGCGCCCATTCCGTGGTCCCAGCCCAGCGCGGAGACATCCACCCGCGTGCCATCCCGCAGCACGATCGATGCACCCGATCCCGCCTTCACCGTACCGATCCGCGTCAGGGGCGTGCCCGTCGCCGGGCAACGGGGCGGCACCTCGCCCGCGGCGGCAAAGAGCAGCTCGTAATCCTCCCCGTCGCCCACGGCCGCCCGCCATGGCAGTCCGGGCGTGCGCAAGGGCAAAGCTGATTCCTTCAGTTCGATCGCCACGCCGGACATGGAAGCGAGGCGGCCCGCATCGCGTCCCAGTCCATCCGACACATCCATCATCGCGCGCAGCCGCGGGCCGAGCGTGTCGCACAGGAACTTCGCCTCCACGAGGCGAGGCTCAAAGGTCAGGTGCGGGCCGAGGCCTGTCGTGGGGTCGAACGAGCCGCCGACGGCGCCGGTCACGAACACGCCATCGCCGGGCTGCGCGCCGGACCGAAGCACGGGACCGCGAGATGCGTGCGGCGAACCGATGATCGAGACCGAAAGCACCAACGGCGATCCGGGTGCGCTGCTGGTCGCGATGTCGCCGCCGACCAGCGGGCACCCGAAGTGCTCCGCCCACCTCGCCATCGCGTCGAACAACTCGTTGGCGTTTGGGTACGCATCGGGCAACGTCGCCCCCGCCAGCGCCGCCAGGGGCGTGCCGCCCGATGCGGCGATGTCGGACACGGCGCGAGCAATCGCCTTGCGAGCGACCAGGTCGAGGGGGGTGCCATCGCGGTAGTGCCGGCCGGCGACAAGCTGATCGATCTTGAGCAGCACGGGCGAGCCGGATGCGACAACGGCACAATCGTGCCCGGGGCCGACGAGGACCTGGCTGAACTGGCTCAGCAGTTTCGCCGAGCGACCGTAGATGTGCTTCAGAAGCTCAGATTCACGCACACCAGACGGTATGGCGAACGCGCTCCAAAGCCCAGTTCATTGACACCGATTCCGAGGCCGATTCAGAGGCCTCGCACCCAAATGTTGCGGTACTTCACCTCATGCCCGTGCTCCTGCAAGAGCAGCGGCCCTTTCTCCAACTCCTCTTTGCCGATCGCCCCGCCGGTCGGTGTCACCTCGACATGGTCGTGGATCAGCACGCCGTTGTGAATCACCGTCACGACCGCGTTCTTCACCTTCTTGCCGCCCTCGAATCGGGGGGCGCGGAAGATGATGTCGTAGCTCTGCCACTCGCCCTGTGGCCGGCAGGCGTTCACTTTCGGCACGTGCTGGCCGTAGATCGCGCCGCACTGCCCGTCCGGGTATGTCTGGCTCTGGTGCGAGTCCAGCACCTGCACTTCGTACCGGCCGTGGATGTACACGCCGCTGTTGCCCCGGTCCTGCCCGCTCCCCTCCTCGATCGGGGTCATGAACTCCAGGTGAATCTGCGCATCGCCGAACACGAACTCCGTCACTGAATCGCCCGTCCTCGGCACCACGGTCATCACGCCGTCCGCCGCTTTCCATCCCGATGGTTTCCCATCGCGGGTTGTCCAGCCCGCCATGGAACTTCCGCTGAAGAGGGCAGTCGCATCCGAGGGTGGTGCCACGGAGACCGCTGGGCCCGGAGTCACGATCGGTGGCGGGGGCAATGCTGTCTTGGAAGGTTGTACCGCGCCTGAAAGAGCGACCGCTGCGATGATGGTTACCTTGAGCATGCTATTCCCTCTCGCACAGAATACCGCGCTGTCAATCGTCCACGTGCCGTCTGGTCACTTCCCCCCATACCCCCCGCGCCCCCCCTGTCCCCCCTGCCCCCCCTGTCCGCCGGCCCACTTCGGCCGCGCCGGCTCTACCGTCACCCCTCCCACCACCCGCACACTCTCCGGCCCCAGCACGCGGCAGAGTTCCATTGCCATGGGCGGGCTGGGCACGATTCGAACCTTCGCATCCGGTTGCAGCACCGCCCAACCGCCTTCCGTCTCCACCACCACCTCCAGCGGGAACGTCTCCGCCGAAACCGGCCCAGCCGCGGCCTTCGCCGCAGCGCCTGTGCCCGTCGCGGGCTGGCCGTTTCCCCCAGCGCCCGCGGCGCACCCGGCGAGCACCTGCGCCGCCGTCTCCGCCGCGGCGTCAAAGGTTCCGTTCAGGCGGCGCGCCGGCAGCACCACGCGGAGTTTCCCGGGCTGGAGCGGTGTGCCATCGATGGGCACGATGCGGTCGATGATGATCTGCGGCTCGCCGCGCTTGTGATCCAGCCGCCCTAGCACGAACACGATGGCATCCACGTGGATCAGATGTCCGTACTGCGCGTAGGCATCGGAGAAGCAGAAGCACTCGACGACACCCGTGTGGTCCTCGACCGTGACCGCGGCCATCTTCTGCCCGGCCGAGCGGCCGTTCTTCGCCACCAGTGTCCGCACTGCCTGGATCAGGCAGGGCAGCACAACGCGCCCATCCTGTGCCACCTGCCGCGCCGACTGCGCTGTTGCCGTCGCGAACATCCCGCCCCACGCCCGCCACGAGTCGAGCGGGTGGCTTGATGTGTAGAACCCAAGAATCGCCTTTTCCTTCGCCAGGGTTTCCGTTTCGGTCCACGGCGGCACCTTCGCGAGCGGCGGTTCGGCGGCCGGTGCCGGAGTTGTGCCCGTCGCGTTGCCCGCGCCACCGAAACCGAACAGGCCGCCCTGTCCCGAGGCCTTGTCCGCCGCGGCCTTCTGCCCGGCGGCCATGGCCTGTTCAATCGTGGCGACCATGGCGGCGCGGTTCTGCCGGCCGTGGATGGAGTCGAAGGTCCCGCTGCAGATCAGCGATTCGATCACACCCTTGTTGATGACGTTGGTGCGGGTGAGCACACGTTCGCAGAAGTCAAAGAGCGAGGTGTAGGGGGAGCGAGACAGCGAGGCAGCGAAGGAGCGAGAAGGCGCTTCATCGGAACCGCCCGCCGTCGCTCCACGGTCCTTCTTGCTGCCCCGCTCGCCGCTTCGCTGCTTTGCTGTCTCGCTGTCTCTCTGTTTCGCTGCCTCGCTGTTCCCCTCTGCCGCTCTGTCTCTTTCCGCGATAATCGCTTCGACCGCCTTCTCGCCGACGCCCTTGATTCCCCCGAGTCCGAAACGGACATGCCCGTGCAGCGCATCGCGGGGTTCATCCTTCTCGAAGACGACGGCAAAGTCCGCCTGCGACAGGTTCACATCCGGCGGACGGACCTCCACCCCGGTCTTGACGTCCTTGCCCCTTCCGCCGTTCCCCAGCGGGTCGATGAACCGCGTCTTGCGGCAGTCCTCCAGGTACGCGATCCATTCCGAGGTCTTCTGTGCGCCGGATTCGTACGTCAGGAACGCGGCCATGTACTGGTTCGGGAAGAAGGTCTTCAGGTAGGCCGTCTGGTAGGCGACAATCGCGTACCCCGTGGAGTGGCTCTTGTTGAAGCCGTAGCCCGCGAACTTGAGGATCAGCTCGAACAGGTCGTTGGCCTGTGCCTTCGAGAGCCCCTTGGCCTGCGCCCCTTCGAGGAAGCGGCCCCGTTCCTTCTCGATCTTCGCGACCACCTTCTTCGAGATCGCCTTGATCAGCGAGTACGCATCGCGCAGCGAGATGCCGCCCAGCTCGTGGACGATCTGCATCACCTGCTCCTGGTACACCATGACGCCGTACGTTTCGGCCGTGTGCTTGTCCACCAGCGGGTGGGTCTTGGGCACCTCCGCCTGCCCGTGCTTGCGCCGGTTGTAGTCAGGGATCAGGTCCATCGGACCCGGCCGGAAGAGCGCGTTGGCGGCGATCAGGTCCTCGAGCCGGTCGGGTTTCATCTCCACGAGCAGCCGGCGCATCCCGGGGGATTCGAACTGGAACACGCCCGTCGTCTCGCCCCTTCGGAACAGCTCAAACACGCGCTGGTCGTCGTACGACAACCGATCGAGATCGAGCGGATGGCTCTTTCCCTGTTTCGCTGCATCGCTGTCTCGCTGCCTTGCTTCAAACTCCGCCCCGCGCCCGACCGCCGCCCAGATGGCCCCCTCCGGCAACCCTTCCCGAATCAGCTTCTTTGCCCGCTCGATGATCGAAATTGTGCGCAGGCCGAGGAAGTCCATCTTCAGCAGGCCCATTTTCTCGCACGTCGGGCCGTCCCACTGCGTGACGACTTCGTTGTCCGCCCCACCCGTGGGCTTGTAGAGCGGCACGACCTCGTGCAGGGGTCGGGTGGCAACGATCACACCCGCCGCGTGCACCGAGGCGTGCCGGGCCTGCCCTTCGATGGTCCTTGCGTTGTCGATCAGGGCGCGGATGCGGTCGGGCATCGCGTGCTGCATCGGCGGGAGATCCTTGTTGATCTTCTCGAGGCTCGCCGCTTTCCCTTCGTACAGCCCTTTGAGGTCCGGTTCCTGCTCAAGCGCTTCATCCAGCGTGATGTTCAGCGTCTCGGGCACCAGCTTGGCGATGCGGTCCGCCACCGACAGCGAGATCCCCAGCACACGCGCCACGTCTCGTATCGCCGCCCGGGCCTTGAGCGTTCCGAACGTGATGATCTGCGCCACGTGCCCGTATTTCTGGCGCACGTAGTCGATGACATCGCCCCGCCCGTCCTGGCACAGGTCGATATCGATATCGGGGTACTCGGCTCGGTCGGGGTCCGTGAACCGCTCGAACAGCAGGCCGTACCGAACCGGGCAGGCGTTCGACAGGCCCAGCACGTACCCCACCATCGTTCCAACGCCCGACCCTCTGGCCAGCGCCGGCACCCCGTTCTGCCGGCCCCAGTTGACAAAGTCCCAGACGATCAGAAAGTACGGGATGATGTTCTTGGCCGACAGGATCGAGAGTTCACGCTCCATTCGTGCCCGCAGCGCTTCTTCTCTCTCCGGCTTTGAGCCGTAGCGCCAGGTGAACCCCGCTTCCGTCAGCAGCCGCAGCGCCCGCTCGCTTTCCCGCCTGGCTTCCGCCGCCGCGGCGTCGTCGCCCGTAAACGGCTGCACCTCGAACCGCGAGCAAAACTCCTTGTGCCACGCGGACAGGTCTCCGGCGTAGGCGGGGTCGTCGTGCCGCGGAAGCGTCCTGACCTCCGGAACCTTCACCCGCACCATCGGCGCGTGGCTCTTTCCGAGCGGCAGCTCGACGTTGCACGCCTCGGCGATGCGGACCGTGTTCTCCATCGCCTCGCGACCGGCCTCGCCGTAGGCCTCGAACATCTCCGCCATCTCCGCCGGGCTCTTGACGTACAGCTCCGGCGGATAGTGCATCCGGTTGGTTTCGGACTTGTTGACCTGCGTCGAGATGCAGATCAGCGTGTCGTGCGCATCGTGGTCCTCGGCTCGCAGAAAGTGCGAGTCGTTGTCGCACACCAGGGGAAGGTTCATCTCCCGCGCCAGCCGGATCAGGTGCGGGTTGATCGAGTTCTGCTCCGGGACGTGGTGCTGGAGTTCGATGTAGAACCGAGGAGGGTCGTCAGCGATTCCGCGAGACAGAGAGTCGGCGACTGGAACCTGGTTGGTGTCCCTGCCCTGTTTCGCTGCTTCGCTGTTTCGCTGTCTCGCTCCAAATGCCGCGGCATGCCACGTGGCGCTCTCCACCGCCATGTCCCAGTACTTCTGGTCCCCGGTGCGTTCAAACGAGAGCAGGTGGTCACCGATCTCGCTCCCCAGGTGTCCGTTGATCGCGATCAGCCCTTCGGAGTGCTTGGCCAGCAGCTCCCGGTCGATCCGCGGCTTGTAGTAGAACCCGGTGAGGTACGCCTCCGAGCACAGCAGGAGGAGGTTCTCCCACCCCTTGAGGTTCTGCGCCAGCAGCACGAGGTGGAAGCCGCCTTCGCCCCCGCCGGTGTACGTTCGGTCCGTCCGGGGCTTTCCGGGCGGTGTGACATACGCCTCCACGCCGAGGATGGGCTTGATCCCCGCCGCCTTGCACTCCTGGTAGAACGCGACCGCACCAAACAGGTTGCCGTGGTCGGTAATTCCGACCGCGTTCATTCCGAGTTCCTTGACGCGAGCGATGAGACGATCGATGCGGTTCCCACCGTCGAGCAGCGAGTACTCCGTGTGCAGGTGGAGGTGGACAAACCCGCCTGTGATGGCCGAGGGGGTGCTCATGGATGCCATGGAGAGAAAGGACTCCGTTCCGACGTCCCCCGGTGTCGCCGCGGGGCGTTGGACCATGGTAGCGATCGAGGGCTCGAGGCGCACCCGACAGGAGGTTCTCGGCCGCGGGGTTTATCCCGAAAGGTCCGTAAACCATTCGGTCAGCGGGTTTTCGCACGATCCCGGCGAGGTAACTCGAGATTGACCTTGAGCGGCCCGCTTCTCGTGGTACATCTATCTCGCACGCCAATGAGGGCGTGCCCAGCTAACACGGGTGAGGGGAAGATGCGAACACTGACCATCGCTGTTGCCATCGGCATCTCCGCCGGCGCTGCCGCCGCCGATACCGTCAACCTGCAGTTCAGCCACACGGGTTCGGGCCGCAACGTTCGCATGACGGTCGGATCGAACTCGTTCAACTGCTTCGCCGGACAACTGGTGCACAACTTCTCCAACGGCACGGGTGCCGCGGCGGGCATGACCGGCAGCCACATCACCTACTGCAGCGACCTTCTCCAGCACGTGACATCCTCGACTTCGACGTACACCGTGACCGGTATCCAGAACCTGCCCGGAGGAGCCGGGATGGGCGCTGCCAAGGCGCAGGCGATCTACGACATGTACGCCTACGCCAACGGTTCGCAGTTCGGCGCCGACGCCGACATGGCCGCGGCCTTCCAGCTCGCGATCTGGGAAGTCATCTTTGATTACAACGCCGGCGACTCGTCCAGCCTCAACCTGGCATCCGGGACATTGAAGGCCAAGAACACCGACGGCAGCGCCCTGAGCGCCTCGGTGCTTGCCAAGGCGGCGCTGCTCTTCAGTGCCATCGGAAGCAACGCTGCCCAGACCGGCCTGATGGGCTTCGCCAGCGGCTCGTACCAGGATCAGATCGTCCAGATCGTTCCCATCCCCGCCGCCGCCCTCATCGGCCTCGCGGGCCTTGGTCTGGCCGGGTACGCCCGCCGCCGCGTCGCCCGCTGAGGACGGGTGGACCTCAGCCGGCGGGTATATGGCGGGGGCGGCAAGAGTATGGAGCCTCGCGGCAACGAGGCTCACATTGGCGTGATGCGGTTCCTCGGCGCATTCGCGATCCTGTACTGCGCACTCAAGTGCTTCCCCATTGGCGTCGTGCTGGCTCCGAGTGTACCTACCAAGTCGAGCCGTCCTTTGTGCCGCATTCGGGACACAGCGCGCCCTGGTGAGGCAACGGGTAGCCGCACCGCAAGCAGCAAGTTTGGCTCACCCGCTTCGCCGTACGGGCGGCGCGCCAGCAAAGCACCGTGAAGACCGGCAGGAAGATGACCGCACTTGGCAGCGCGGCGGCACGCGCGACGAGAAGCATCGCGCGCATGGGGTAGTCGCGCGATGCAGCCAGTCTGCCGTTGAGAAGGTCATTCCGCCACGGGGCGAGTCGAGGATCAGCCGCAAGAGCTCTTGCCACCTCCAAGTCCCGCTTCATATCGACGGTGGGTTGTGACGACTCACCCGACCTGAAGACAACCCGCATCTGCTCCGCCAACACCACACCCCCCCGTCCTTGCCGTTCGATTTCAAGCCGGACGGGCCAACGGTGTACCCCTTCGGCGCGGGTCGGGGATCCATCGCCGCCGTCCAGCACCTTTCCCTGGATGGCCGCTGAGACTGCGGAGCCTACATCCACATGCAAGTCCGCGCTCAGGTTAACCAGCGACCCGTGCAGCGGGGATGCGGAGTTCGCCCACAGAAACCAGGTGGCCGTGACCCAGAGAATGAGACAAACTGCCGCCAGGCGTATCGAGACCTGGGACCTCATCGCCCGCCAGAATGCGGTTCTAAACCGTTCGTTTTGTTCAGGCGCCTCGGACATCGTGCAGCGACTCACCGTTCGGTGTGTTGCATTGAAGGTCAATGCTCATAGCAGCAAACGCACTTTTCGCATTGATAGACGTTCGATTGCCTGATGATCTCAAGTCCCCATCGTCCATAAACTTCCTCGACAGTGTAAGTTACACGTGCGTGGAAGCAGTCGCCGAGAGGGCCCGGGGGAGGGTCTGTAGGAACGGTCCATTGGTGAAACTGTTTGTTGGAGATGCGAAGGCGCGCGATGCCAACATCGGCCAATCCATGAATGAATCGAACATCCCATGCCCACTGCGCATTCCCGGTCTGACAAAGCGCCGTGGTGTTCACACACTCCAGGTGGACTTCAAGAGTCGCACATGGCCCAAACACCACGTCGTTGAAAGAAACCATGCATACGTTGCCCGCCGGTGTTAGCGTTGGAGTACCTCTCGCCGGCCGACCCTTCGGCGGCGACACAGGCTTTCCTGAGTTTTCCGGTGGAGGGGTGACGCCAAGTTGCACCAGGCCTTGTCGTGCCGTTTGCTCCCACGTTGTTGCCAACGTCGCGGCTCCTTGAACCGCGTCCAATGCGGTTGAGTACATTGCATAGGGCGCAACGGTTGTATACTCGTTTGCGAGTTTGTCAGGACCTTCCTGCGACCAGATCGTCAGCAATGCGACCACATAGTGCGACCCACCGTAATCCATTACCTGGCCAGCAACCAAGTGTTGTTGAATCTGGATAACGGGGACGTCTTGTGGAATGACCATGCTCCACGCATAGCAGAAGGCGGGAAGATGGTGGCGCGAAACGACCTCCAGCGTAGCGATGCCAATGCTGCTTCCATAGTTAGATGCATCGGCATGGTATCGAACTTGCCAGCCGTCGTGAAGGTCAGGAACTGGGCGAAAACTCAACGCTGGCTCAACGATGGAGCCTGCATTGGGAACTCCAGCGAGATCCAGAAGGAAGCGAGTCGTCGCGGGTACGGATTCCGTGATTGGACTGGTTTGGCCAGTCGCGTGCGCAACAGAAATGCACATCGCGAACACCAGTACGCCGAGCCGTTCAATCAACTTCTGCATGGTGGTCTCCCGGGAAGTGGTCTCCCGGGAAGTGGTCTCCCGGGAAGTGGTCTCCCGGGAAGTGGTCTCCCGGGAAGCCTGCTCAACTTGCACACTACCACATCGCGATCTTTGTGTCAACTTCCACAGAAAAGTATTTCTGGGGTACATGGCGTGTAGACAGGACACGAATATGCGCGATCGAGGCCATGTCGAGACTGTGGATACACGGTTTAGCGGCGAAGGAAGTGGTGGGGGCACTAACAGATACAGAATGGCAGCCGCAAGGATCGCAAATAGCCGACGTGGTCGCGGTCCACAGGCGTAGCGCAATCCGCCAGCGTTCAGCATGGCATGTTCATTCGCAAGAGATGCACGATCGTCGGTTTCCCACGCCGATTGTTGTCGCGTGAATTCACAAGGTTTCATCGGGTTACAGAAGCGCCGAAATGCGAGCACAGACATTCGTCATGGGGGGACCGTCGTGCCAAGGGCCTGGGCGGGCGAGCGTTCTGTATGCCGCGCCGGAGGATCGATCCTGTTGTCTGGCATGTCGTTAGACTCATAGTCCGATGGCAGTCCTGCCCAGACCCGTTCCACGTTCGGTTCTTGTCAGTTTCGCGGCAATGGCGGCGTTGCTTGCGCTGCTGGCCTGGACATCCTCCTTCGGCGGGCCGCACGGCCCCACCGCGGGCCTCGTGTCGGTGCTCTACATCCTGCTCAGAGCCGGCCCGCCCGTGTTCGCGTACACGTTCGGCGCCATCGGCCTCGGCATGCTGTTCCGCCGTTGGACGCGCCACGCGACAGACGCCGCCTCCATCGAATGCGGTCTCGGCCTGGCCCTGATGCTCTCCCTCAGCCATGGCCTCGGTGTGCTCGGCCTTCTCTCCGGCACGCCCGGCATGATCTTCGGCGGCGGCGCGGTGCTGACCGGGATTGTCCTGCTGGCCCGCCGCATCATGGACCACATCCGACGCACCGGCGGCATCGTGGCTGGTACCGTTCCTTGGCCCGTGTTGCTGGCGCTGCCGTCTGCGGCCGTCCTGCTCACCGCCGCATCCAGCCCGCCCGGCTGGCTCTGGAACAGCGAGCACGGCGGGTACGACGCCTTGAGTTACCACCTCCAACTCCCCCAGGATTGGATCGAGCAGGGCCGGATCTGGCCACAGCCGCACAACGTGTATTCGTACCTCCCGGGGTACATTGAGTCGGCCTTCGTTCACATCGCCGCTTTGACCGGCGCGCCCGCCGCTGGTCGCGAGCTTTCCCGCCCGATGGGCCTGCTCGCGGGCGAGGGCAACGGGCTGCTGACCTGCCAACTGCTTCACGCCGCGATGACCATGCTCGCGGCAGGGCTGGTCGGACGCTGGGCCTGGGCCTTGTCGAAGTCGGCGGCGGTCGGCGCGGTCACCGGCGCGATCTTTCTTTCAGTTCCCTGGGTTGTTGTCACGGGGTCACTCGCGTACAACGAGATGGGCCTTGCGGCGCTGTTCGCAGCGGCCATGATCGCCGCGGGGGATGCGGGTCTTCGCGAGGGGCGCCGGGGGGGTTGGCGCGTCGGGCTCATCTGCGGCGTGCTGGTCGGCGTGGCCTGCGGGTGCAAGCCGACGGCTCTTTTCATGGCCGCGCCCGTGGTGGGGCTTGCGCTGCTGCATCACGCGGGGCCGGGCGCCCGGTGGAGGGCGATCGTTGGGGCCATGATCGGCGGGATGATCGCCATTGCGCCCTGGTTGATCCGCAACGCGCTCGCCAACGGCAATCCTGTCTTCCCGATGGCCACCGCCCTGTTCGGCAACGGGCACTGGAGCGCCGAGCAGGTGCAGCGGTACATCACGGGACACAAGTTTGACGGAGGCCTGCTGGCCCGGGCTGCGATGCTCCTGGATGCCGGGCGGGGGTCCACCCCGCCGCGCGGCCTGCTCAACGCCCAGTGGAGCCTTCTCCCCGCCGTCACGGTGGTGGCCGCGATCGCGGCGCTGTTCAGCCCTGCCCGCCGGCGCCTCGCGATGGTGCTCGGCCTTGGCATCGGGGTCCAGCTCGGCGCATGGATGCTTGTGACCCATCTCCAGTCCCGGTTCCTGCTGCCCATCGCTGTACCGGCGTGCGGCCTTGCCGCGCTCGCGCTTGCCGCGGCGAACGATCTGCTGAAGCGGTCGCCCCGCGCTCCGAATGTTGTGCTGGCTGTCGGCGCCTTTGTGTGCATCGGCCAGGCCGGGCAGTTGATCGGGATTTACTCCGCGCAGTGCGGCGGCGCGCCGAACCTCTCGCTGCTTGAGAGCCCGTGGTTCCGCTCCGGGGAACTTGACCGTCGCGCCCTGGCCATCGATCCCGCCCGGGCCGCCTCCCTGGCGGTGAGTGCTCCCCCCGAAGTGTTCCTCAACGTGCTGGCCCCGCCGGGGACGTGCACGTACCTGCTCGGCGAAGCCCGCGCGTTGTACTACACCGGTCCGGTCCTCTACAACACCACGTGGGATGCGTGGCCGCTGGGCGAGGCCATGAGGCGTTTCCCCGGTGACCCCGGCGCGTGGACGCTGGAACTGTGGAACCGGGGCGTCCGGCTGGTGCTGCTCAACGAGGCGGAGGTCGCCCGACTCCATGCCAGCGGATGGGCCGATCCAGAGGTCACGGTCGAGGCCGCGGCCCGGTGGTTGCAGGATCAGGGCCGACCCGTCCGATCATGGCCCGAGATCGGCGTGGCGTTGTTCGAGCTAAGGCCCCCGGGAGTAGCGCGTTGACCGACGACAAGCAGAGTCTGAACCGCGGGCGGGCGGTGCGCATCGCGATCCAGATCATCGGCTTTGTCGCCGGCATCGCGGCGATCGGCTGGTGCCTCAAGACGGCGCTCAAGCAGGAGAACCGCGAGCAGTTCGCGAAGCTCGCCGATGCACCCGCCGAGCTCATCGCCCTGATGCTTGGGCTTTCGCTGCTGACGCTGGCGCTCAACGGTGTTGCGTTCTGGATTGCGATTCGCCCCGTGAAGCGGATCCCGCTTCCCGACGTGTTGGCCACCAACGGTCTGTGCACCTTTCTCGGCTACCTGCCGTTCAAGGCGGGCGCGATCGTTCGATTTGCCATTCACAACCGGCGCGACAAGGTTCCCGTCGCGACCATCGGCGCGTGGTTCGGCTCCCTCGCGGTGGTCATGCTGCTGTCGTTTGCCGTGATGACCGGCGCGGCGATCGGGCGCGGAAGGATCGACCCGATCTGGTTCGCGTTGGCCGTGGGGTTGGCATTGGCCGGTGGCGGCGTGCTGATCGCCGTCGCCCGTGCCTTTCGGGGCGAGCCGGGGCTGCAGCGCCTGGAGCGGCTGGTGGGGCTGACCCGGATCGCCGCGCTCAAGAGGCCGTTGCGATGGAACGTCTGGCTCCAGTTGCACGCGGGGTTCGACATGCTCGCCAGTCCCGGGGCCGTGCTCGGCGGGATGGCCAACCGCATGCTCGACAGCGCGGTGCAGGCGGCCCGGTTTGTGGTCGCGGCCAAGATCCTGAGGCTCACGGGCTTTCCCATCGAGGACTTCACGCTGCAGCAGGCGCTGATGGTGAGCCTCATGTACTTCATCGTCGGCGTCGTGAGCCCCTCGGGCCTGGCCGGCCTGCGGGAAGGGGCCGTCGGGGCATGGGCCGCGCCCCTGCTGGCCATGGCGGGGATGCACAGCGCCGACGATGAGCGGACGTTCATCGCTTTGGGGCTGCTGGTCAGCGCCACCGAGTTCTTCGCGTTTGTTCTTGGCGCCGGGCTGGGGCTGGCGTGGCTGAGGCCGGATCGGCTCCTCAAGCTGAGGGCGGCGGTCGGGGGGGGCGGGGGGAGCGGGGGGACCGGGGGGGTGGAGGGGCGGGGGGGGGGGGGGGAGAACCACAGAGGCGCAGAGGCACAGACGGGAGAGAGTGGCGGGCCATGAAACAGGAGTATCTCGCTCACCCCGCAGCGCGCGTGCCTTGACTCTCTGAGCACTTCTTCCTCTCGGTGCCTCCGTGTTTCCGTGTTTGTCTCCTCTTACGATCCATCAATGAAACTCGCTCTTGTCCAACTGAACCCGATTGTCGGCGCGATCGAAGCCAACGCGGCGATGATCGTGAAGCGGATCGACGAGGCCCTGGCCGCGGGCGCGGACGTCGTGGTGTTCCCGGAGTTGGCGCTGTGCGGGTATCCGCCCAAGGACCTGCTGCTGCACGAGGGCTTCGTCGATGAGAACGCCTCCGTGGCCAAGCGGATCGGCGAGCAGCACACAAAGGGGATTACGGTGGTGTTCGGGGCGGCGCTTCCGGCTGATGAAGGGCACGCCTCGGGGAGCCGTGCCGTCCAGAGGATCGCTAACTCGCTGCTCGTGTACCGCGATGGCGCGTTCGTGGATTACTACGACAAGCGCCTGCTGCCGACGTACGACGTGTTCGATGAGAATCGGTACTTCACGCCCGGGAAGCGGGCGGTTGTGTTTGACTGCAAGGGGGTGAAGTGCGGGCTGTCGATCTGCGAGGACCTGTGGAAGGGGGAGGATGCGGGGTTTGCAAACCGGTACGAGGATGCGGCGGACCCCGTGGTGGAACTGGCCGCGGCGGGGGCGAGGGTGATTCTCAGTCCTTCCGCCAGCCCGTTCGTGATGGGCAAGGGGCAGCGGCACCGGGAGATCCTGAAGAAGCACGCGGTGCGGCATGGGGCGTACGTGGCGGCGGTGAACCAGGTGGGCGGGAACGATGACCTGATCTTCGACGGGCACGCGGCGGTGTACGACCCGAGTGGAAGGTTGATCGCCGCGGGACCGGGGTTCGAGGAGCACGTGCTGGTGGTGGACCTGGGTGGGAGGGATCTGGGTGGCCCCGACGCTCCGCGGCGGGGTCCCTTGCCGGAGATTTCAGATCCGGTGCAGACCGCCTCGAACGAAGAGCAGTTGTTCAAGGCGCTGGTGCTGGGAACGCGGGACTACTGCCGCAAGACGGGGTTCAAGACGGCGGTGCTGGGGATCTCGGGTGGGATTGATTCGGCGGTGGTCGCGGCGATCGGGGTGGCGGCTTTGGGCGCGGGGAACGTGACGGGGCTGGTGATGCCGAGCAAGTACTCGTCGGAGCATTCGAAGTCGGATGCGTACGAGCTGGCGAAGCGATTGGGGATGCGGGCGGCGACGGTGCCGATCGAGGAGCCGGTGACGGGGTTCCGGAAGGTGATCGATCCGTTGTTCGCTTCAATGGAGTTGGCGACGCTGGGGTTGAAGCTGCCGGATTTAACGGAGGAGAACCTGCAATCGCGTGTGCGGGGAACGACGCTGATGGCGTTCTCGAACCGGACGGGCGCGATCGTGCTGACGACGGGGAACAAGAGCGAGATGGCGGTGGGGTACGCGACGCTGTACGGGGACATGAACGGGGGGCTGGCGGTGCTGATCGATGTGGGGAAGCAGTTGGTGTACAGGCTGGCGCGGTGGATGAACGCGAACTGGAGGGTATGCGGGTTTGCAGCGCCGCCGATCCCGGAGAGCAGCATCACCAAGGCGCCGAGCGCCGAGTTGCGGCCGGACCAGACGGACCAGGACTCGCTGCCGCCGTACGAGCAGTTGGATGTGGTGATCGAGCGGTACGTGGAGGGGAAGCAGTCGCCGAGCACGATCGTGCGCGAGACGGGGCTTGAAGAGGCGATGGTGCGGCGGGTGGTGCGGATGATCGATGTGGCGGAGTACAAGCGGAAGCAGGCGGCGGTGGGGCTGAAGGTGACGACGGTCGCGTTCGGATCGGGGCGGCGGGTGCCGATTGCGCAGGGGTGGCGGGCGAAGTAGTTCAAGGTGCGCAAGGTGAGGGGGAGAGGGGTTTGCGCATCTTGAGGGGTCGAAAGACCGCGTTTTTGATAGTGCGGGGATGGTTTTGGGGGAAGGTGTGCGGGTCAAGGTGCGCAAGGGGTTGAGCGACTGGAAGAACCGGGCCTGCTCGGCCCAACTCTTCGGTGGTGCGGTAACCGGCGCTGGCGGCCGAGTTCAGCTTTCGCCGTTCTCGGCACGGCGCGGGAGTCGTATCAGGTCAGATGATGAACGGAGCTCCGCACTCGGGACACTTGGCGTCGGCACCCTCGCGGTCCTTCGTGGCGGCGAGGTCGTGCCCGCAGGATGAGCATGCGCGGGGCTTGTGTTCCTTGACCTCGGGGATAAAGAGGGCGACGAGGACGCCGGGGATGTAGAGGAAGCCGGTCCACCAGATGGCGGCGGCGGGGCCGCCGGCGCTGGCGGCGATCCATCCGCCCGCGAAGGCGCCGATGCTGGAAAAGATGCGGCCGATGTTGTAGGTGAAGCCGGCGCCGAGGGTGCGGACGAGGGTGGGGAACAGGGGCGGGATGTAGAAGGGGAAGAGGCCGAAGAGGCCGAGAGCGAAGAAAGCGGTGAAGCCGTAGACGATGTAGATCGAGTCGAGGGTGAGCGGGCGGGCAAAGCCGATGAGGAACGAGGCCATGGCGCCGGCGAGGAAGAGGGCGAAGGTCTTGCGGTAGCCGATGAGCGCGGCGAGGTAGGTCGCGGCGTAGTTGGCGGCGATGTTGACGGCGAAGTAGTAGATCGCGATGTTGGAGGCGAAGGTCTGTTTCTGGGGCGGCGTCCAGTTCTGTGCTTCGGGGATCTGCTGGGCCGCCTGGGGGGCGAAGTAGAGGAAGGCCCAGACGGTGGTGAGGGCGATGGAGGTGAGGGCGGAGATCAGCAGCGTGATGTGGAGCAGGCCCTTGCCGAAGAGGGCGGAGACGGGCGGTGGTTTCTGCTTCGCGGCTTCCCTGGCCCAGGCTTCGGGCTCGGGGACGGCGCGGCGGATCCAGAGCGTGAGCAAGGCGGGGAGGACGCCGACGACGAAGACCCACCGGGGTTCGAGGTCGGCCATGAGCTTGCCGGTCAAGGCGGCGGCGATGCAGCCGAGCATGTAGCCGGACTGGAGCGTGGCGCTGGCCCAGGTGCGGTGCTTGCGGTGGAGGGTTTCGTTGACGAGGGCGGAGCCGGCGGCCCATTCACCGCCGATGCCGAGGGCGGCGATGAAGCGGAAGATGAGCAGGTGCCACCATGCCTGGGCGAAGAAGGACATGCCGGTGAAGACGGCGTAGGTGAGGACGGTGAGCATGAGGGTCTTGGAGCGGCCGATGTGGTCGCCGATGCGACCGAAGACCGCGCCGCCGAGCGCCCAGCCGATCAGGAAGAAGCCTTGGATGATGGCGGCCTTGGCGGCGACCTCGGCCATGGTGACGGTCGTGCCCTTGTCCTGCTCGAGCAGCTGCCGGACAAAGCGGGAGGCGACGATGATGTAGAGGTAGCCGTCGAGGCCGTCGAAGGCCCAGCCGAGCCACGCGGCGATGAGGCCGCGGCGTTGGAGGGGGGTGATTCTGGATTCGGACACGGGGGAAGAGAATATCAAAAGCCAGAAAGGCAGGTACGCGGAGACGCGGAGATCACGCGGCGGTGCGAAGCGGAACGAGAATCGAACCAAGAAGCAAGAGGCAAGGACAAGGGACTCAGGGCAGTCCAAAGCCTGACGTATTTCTGGCTTTAAACACGGCCTCTTCTCCGCGTGCTGACTTTGGACTTACGGTTCGTAGCCGAGGCGGGCGATGAGCCTGGCTTTGATCGGGGGCCACTCTTCGGAGAGGATGCTGAATTCGGCCATGTCTCTCGCGTAGCCGAAGCGGTCGATGGACATGCGGCGGAGGACGCCGTCGAGGCGGGCGCCGAGTTTCGTGACGGCGGCCATGCTTCGACTGTTGCGGGTGTCGACGCGGAACCACATGCGTTGGCAGCCCACGGTCTCGAAGAGGTGGCGGAGCATCAGGAGTTTGCACTCGGGGTTGACGAGCGTGCCTTGGTGGGCGGCGCTGTACCAGGTCGTGCCGATCTCGGCGCTGCGGTCATTGGGGCGGATGCCGAGGAAACTGGAGGAGCCGATGACGGTGTCGGTGGGTTGGTGGATGACGGCGAGGGGGACTCGCGTTGGATCGGCGTTGAGGGTGTTGATGTAGGCGTCGAAGCCTTCGGAGGTCCAGGGGGTTGGTTGGATGTAGAGGAATTGGAAGACTTCGGGTGTGGCGGCGGAAAAGAGGCCGCGGGAATGGTGGAGGGTGAGGGGTTCGAGGCGCGTGAGGCGGCCGGTGAGGGTGGTGGGGGTGAGGGAGATGGGGAGGACGGGGGTGGGGAGTTGCATGGGTTCGCTCGCGCGAGACGGTTGGCACAACATTACGATGGATCAATCGAACGCAATGAGACGTACGGATATGGGAACACACAATGAGAGGTCTCAAGCTCTTATGTCTGATTGCCGGGATCGCCAATATTCTGCTGGGGCTTTTCATGTGGCCAGCAGGGCTAGGAACCTATGGCGCGACAACCTATTTGGTTGGATCCAACTACCGCATGCTGATCAAGGATGGCAAGGTCATGGAGGCAACGCCGCAGCAGGTTGGCTCTCCGAATTACACCAATGAGCTCTTCAAAGGGCTCGAAACCATGATATCGCGAGACTCCGCGATATGGATGTTTGTCCTGGTGGGCCAGGGGTGTGTTTTCGTGGCGGCGAGCCTTGTAGCAAAAAACCCTGTTGCTGCGCGGCAAGGGAAGCCACAGATTCCTCGTGATCCGAATCAGTGTCCGCCCGAGTCGACTCATCCGATGCGGTAATGACGTGGCGCGTTTTCGTGCACCCGTTTCACGGGTGCTGAGAACTTAGAGGCCATTCCAGGGGCATCGCTCGAAGACTCGCTCAGCCCCTGGCAACCATCGCTCGCCCCTTTCAGGGGCGAAGAGTTGCGGGCGGTTCGGGAGCTTTGAAGTTGCCGGAGCATCGAAGTTGCGGAGCCAACGTCGACGGCACGTAGAACACGACGTCAGAACAGGACGCGCTTGATTTCTTCCATGGTGGTGATGCCGGCGCGGGCTTTGTCTTCGGCATCCACGTGCATGTTGGCGAAGCCGGCTCGCTTGGCGGCGTCGGCGAGGGTGATGGCGTCGGCGTTCTGGGCGGTGAGGCGGCGGAGCTCTTCGGTCATGAGCATGATCTCGTAGACGGCGAGGCGGCCCTTGTAGCCGGTGCCGTAGCAGGCTTCGCAGCGGGCGGTCGCTTCGGTGCCAGACGTGTCCTTGCCCGTGCCGCCGCAGGTCTTGCAGACGCGGCGCAGGAGGCGCTGGGCGAGCACGCCGAGGAGGGAGGAGGTGATGAGGTAGGGAGGGACGCCGATATCGACGAGGCGGGGGATGGCGCTGGGGGCGTCATTGGTGTGCAGCGTGGCGAGGACGAGGTGGCCGGTGAGGGAGGCCTGGATGGCGAGCTCGGCGGTTTCCTTGTCGCGGATTTCGCCGACGAGGATGACGTCGGGGTCCTGGCGGAGGAGGGAGCGCAGGCCCGTGGCGAAGGTGACGTTGCGCTTGGGGTTGACCTGCATTTGCGAGATCCCTTCGAGGTGGTACTCGACGGGGTCTTCGATGGTCATGACGTTGCGGCTGCCGCGGTCGACCTTGCCGAGCGCGGCGTAGAGCGTGGTCGTCTTGCCCGAGCCAGTGGGGCCGGTGACGAGGACCATGCCGTTGGGGCGGTCGATGAGGGAGATGAGCTGGCGCTGCATCTCGGGGCTCATGCCGACCTGGTCGAGGGAGAGCTGGGTCTGCGATTGATCGAGGAGGCGGAGGACGATGCGCTCGCCGTAGATGGTGGGGATGACCGACATGCGGATGTCGATCTTGTGGCTGCCGATGCGGACGGTGGTGTGGCCGTCCTGCGGGCTGTGGCGGTTGGCGATGTCGAGCTCGGTCATGACCTTGAGGCGCGAGCTGATCGCGGAGGCGAGGGAGAGCGGGGGGCTGAAGGCGTCGAGGAGCATGCCGTCGATGCGGAAGCGGATGACGAGGCGAGTCTCCAGCGGATGAACATGGATGTCGGATGCGCGCCGGCGGAGGGCCTCGAAGAGGATCATGTTGACCAGGCGGATGACGGGCGTCTGGCGGGCGAGCTGGAGGAGATCGGTGGCATTGCCGATGGAGCCCGCGGCGGTGGCGATGGCGGCCTCGTCGAGGGGCATTTCCTCGATGATCTCGGTGACGAGGTCCTGGCGCTGTTCGTAGCCGCGGTTGATGAGGTTGGCGACGCCGGCGCGCGGGGCGAAGGCGATCTTGATGGGCAGGCCGAGATGCTCCTCCACGAGGGAGAAGGTGGCGGGCTGCATGGGCTGCGCGGTGACGACGGTCATGGTTCGGCCGTCGGATTCCAGGCCTGCGATGTGGTGCCGGCGCGCGACGTCGGCGGGGACGACCTCGTAGAAACGGCTGGCGGACTCGTGGAGCCGGGGCTCGGCGATGAAGCGGAGGCCCGTGCGGTCGGCGAGGCGGAGGAGGGCGGTCTGCTCGTCAAGGGCGAGGAGGGAGAGCAGGACATCCCACGGCTCTTCATCGGAGCCGGGCTCGGCGGGGAGCTTGCTGAGCTGGTCCGGCGAGATCTTGAGCGGGCCGAGGAGGTCGGCGATGCGGGCCCACTCGCCGCGGGGCGCGGTGGGGAGGGCCGGATCGCGGAGGGCGAGTTGGGAGGAGCGTGGACTCAGGGCTGGGTTCCTTCGGGTTCATCTTCGCGCTTGGCGGCGGCGGAGGGGACGGGCGGGGTGGTGCGATCGTTCATCTTCATCATGATCGGCAGCAAGGGTGGGCCGTCGGTCTTGACGCCGGCGTCCTCGGCGTGGCCGCGCGTGAGGAGAGAGACGTCGCCGAAGTTGACGTCGCGCATGATGCGAGGGGTGATGAAGACGTAGAGACGTGTGGAGGTGTTGGCCTTGTTGGTGTCGCTGAACAGATGGCCGACAATGGGGATGTCGCCGAGGAGGGGCACCTTGACGATGGTCTTGCCCTCGGAGTTGAGCTTGATGCCGCCGACGATGATGGTGGCGTTCCCGGGGATGGTGACGGAACTGGAGGAGACGCTGCGTTCCTGCTTTGGCGGGGGGACGCCGGCGGAGCCGGTGCCGATGAAGTTGGAGAGGGTAATCTGGTACTCGAGTCGCATGTAGCCGCCTTCGGAGATGCTGGGGGTGACGGCGAGGGTCGTGCCCGCTTCCTCGTACCCGCCGAAGGCGGTCTGGGATGTGGTGTTGCCGATTTGGGTGGTGGTGGTGGGCTGGAGGTCGAGGCTCACGATCTCGGCGAACTCGTTGTCATCGACGAGGAGTTGGGGGCTGGAGAGGATGCGGGTGTCCGCGTTGCGCTTGAGCGCGGTCATGATGATCGGAACGTGGTCGGAGCGGACGATGGCGGCGGTCAAGCCGGCGAGGTTGGTGACGACGCTCTTGGGGCCGACGAAGTTGCCCTGGGTCGTCGTGCTGCCGGTGGTCGTGCCGACAAAGTTGCCGAGGCCGAAGTTGGTGTTGAAGGCGCCGTCGCGGCCGCGGTCGAAGACGCCCTGGGCCTCAAAGGCGAGGCGGAAGTCGTCGGTCGCGGAGACGGAAACGATCTGGACCTCGATGTTGACCTGGGGCCGTCGCTGGTCGAGCTTGTCGATGAGCTTGGCGATCTGGACGTGGTCGCGTGCGGTGGCCTTGGCGACGACCTGGTTGTTCGCGGAGTCAGCCGTGAGGAAGACATCCTGCCCGCCGATGGCGGCGACGCCGTCACCCTCGGGCTGGCCCGGGGCGGAGATGGAGAGAGGGCCGCCGGTGCGTCCGCCAACGCTGAACGAGCCGCCGCGGGAGGTGTTGGACCGCTGGTTGGATTGGGGGCGCGCGGAACCGGTCTGCTCGATGCCGAGCTGGTTGAGAGAGGAGGAGCCGGATCCGGTGGAGCGGTTGGTACGGGAAGAAGAGCCGCGGCGGCCGGAGCCGGGAAGGAACGAGTTGCTGGTGTCGGAGCGGGAGACTTCCTCGTTGAAGATGAGGGCGGTGAGGAGGTCGGCCATGTCGGTCGCGGGCATGTTCTTGATCTTGTACGCGCGGAACTCGACGATCTCGAGCTGGGGATTGAAGGAGGCGATGAGCTTCTGGAGGGCGGCCTGCTGGGACGCGGTGCCGTTGTAGGTGATGGCCCCGCGCGATGGATCGACGACCATCACGGGTCCGCCCAGGCCGGCCTGTGTGTTCTGCTGGAGCAGGTTGAGGGGGTTCTGCTGGGCGCGGATGTTGGCGCCCTGGATGGTCCCGGTCTGGTCGCGGGAGGTGGCGGTTTCGACGGTTTCAACCGTGCCGAAGCCGAAGCGCTCGGCGAGTTGGGCGATCTGGAGCGCGGCGGACCCGGCGAAGTACTGCTTGTACTCGAGAGAGCCGGGTCGGTCGAGGATGGTGAGGAGGGAGCGGATCTTGGTCTCTTCCTCCGGGTAGCCGCGCAGGATGAGGGCGTTGCTCTGGGCGTCGGCGATGAGGCGGTCGGCGAGGTTGTCGAAGTTGGCGCCCGTAAGGCCGGGTACGGCCAGGGGCTGGCCCGGGGCGCCGGCCCCGCTGAGGAGGGCCGTGGGCGAGGAGCGTCCCACAAGTTCGAGAACACGGGCGCGGGCGGTGGAGGCGGAGATATGTTCGAGGTCGAAGCGGATGTGCTGCTGCTCGGCGAAGCGGGCGCTGAGCACGTTGATGAACTGCTGCATCAGCTCGATACGGCGCGGGGAGTCCGTGACGACGATCACGCCGAGGTCGTCGAGGAAGCTGATGCGGCTGCGGGCGGCGCCGCCCTGGCCGGCCGCGGCGGCCACGGTGCCGATGTGCTGGTTGAGGGGTTCGGCGAGGGCGGAGGGGCGGACGGTGGGCGTGGCGATGATGCGCGTCGTGGGGCGGTCGCCGTCGAAGGTGACGGTGATGCTGTCGAGCTGGAGGACCTTGTAGAAACCAGTCTGGGGGTCGTACGTGATGGTGAAGTTGTACTGCTCGAGCAGGGCATCGAGGAGCGTGAGAAGTTCGGTCTTCTTGACGACGACGGGGGCATTGAGGACGACGCTGCCTTGGAGGTTGTCGGAGGCCACGATGTTGATTTGAAGGGTTTCCGCGACGTACTCAACGAGCACCTTGAGGTCGATGCCTTCGGAATAGGCGGCGAGGGAGACTTCATCGGGGCGGATCGCGCCCGAGGCGCGCCCGGGCTGCGCACCGGTGGGGGAAGAGGTCTGGACGTTCAGGCCGGGACCCCGGGTGGCGCCGCCGCGGGGTGCAGCGCCGGTCGCACTTCCGGTGGCGCTGCCGGTCGCGGAGCGGGCGGGGGCCTGTCCGGGCTGCGTAACGGCGGTGGCGCGTGTGCGGCCGGAGCCAGCGGCGGCGGCCTCCTTGGCTTCGATCTCCTTCTTCATCTGGGACTGAGCCGCCTGCTCGGCTTCCATGGCCTGCCTTTTGGCCAGGTCGTCTTCGGATGGGGGCTGATCCTGTGCCAGCACGGGGAGTTGACCAAGGGCAAATCCGGCGAGAAGGGTCAGGAGCGCGGCGGGGCGGGAGGAGGCATGGCGGCGCGAGGGGTGCTGCACGGGAGTGGTCTCCGGGAGGTACCGTTGTGGTACGTTCGGGGGAAGGGCCCTTGGGGCTCTCCAGCGGGTGATACGCGGGGAGTATGGGGGGCGCTCGGTCACGGGAAAGGTATCAGGATGCGGATCGTCAGTCTGCTGCCCTCGGCAACGGAAATCGTGGGTCTGGTCGGGGCTGGGGGGATGCTGGTTGGGCGGTCCCACGAGTGCGACTTTCCGGTGGAGGTGCGCGCCTTGCCCATCCTCACAGGGCCGAGAACGCCGGTGGGGGCGTCCGCGGCGGAGATCGACGCCGAGGTGAGCCGTCGGTTGCGGGAGGGTCAGTCTCTTTACACCCTGGACGTCGAACTCCTTCATCGGCTGCAACCGGACCTGATCCTGACTCAGGACCTGTGCCGCGTGTGCTCGATCGACCTGGAAACGGTCCGGGGTGTGGCGGCAGAGATGGACCCACCGCCCCGGGTTCTGAGTTTGAACCCTCTGGGGCTGGAGGATGTGATCGATGATGTGCTGCGCGTGGGGGAGGCGGTGGGAAGGGTCGAGGCGGCGGGGGAGGCGGTGGTTCGATTGCGGGAGCGGTTGTGGCGGGCGGCGGATTACGTCAATCCCTATGTGGACGGGCCGCGGGTGCTGTTCCTGGAGTGGACCGACCCGATGTATGTCGGGGGACATTGGACACCGCAGTTGATCGAGCGGGCGGGGGGGAGGCACCCGATGAACCCAACCCGACCGGACGCGGATGCAGGGGCAGCGGCGGGGCCGCAGGCCTGGGCGAGCAAGGCGGGGCCATCGGTCCGGGTGGCAGTCGAGGCGGTGGTGGCGATGCAGCCGGAAGCCGTGATCGTGTGCCCGTGCGGGGTGGGGCTGGAGGGGACTCGGGAAATGGTGCAGGACCTGGAGCAGCAGGCCTGGTGGCGGAAGTTGCCGGCGGTGGAGAACGGAAGGGTGGCGCTGGTGGATGGGAACCAGATGTTCAACCGACCGGGACCGCGACTGGTGGAGGCGTATGAGTGGCTGGTGGGGTGGTTGAACGAGCGGCGGGAGTTGATGCCCGTCGGCTTTCCCTGGGAGTTGCGGAGGGAGTGAAGAGCGGGTGAAGGTCAGGAACCGATGAGCTTCGTTGCCGCGAGGAAGATGATGAAGGTCATCACAAGTCGGACGGCGATGATCGGGAGGCGGTGGACGAGCTTGGCGCCCCAGAGGGCGCCGAGGATGGCGGTGGGGGCCATGCAGACGATGTAGACGAACGCATGGTCAATGCGTTCACCATGCTGCGACAGGGTGGCGAGTTTGAGGGCCGCGCCGATGGCGGCGGTGAAGCAGAGGACGGCCGAGCTGGTGGCGATGGCGTTCTTGAGGCGGACGTTGCAGGCGAGTTGGAGGAGGGGGACAAGCAGGAGGCCGCCGCCGAGCCCGAGGAGGCCGCCGATCGCGCCGGTGATGGCGCCGCAGGCGGCAAGGCGGTGGGCGGGCGTGCGTTCGACTCTTCCGGTGCCGGTGAAGGATCGGCGGCGCGGGCGGGCGATGATGCTGAAGTTCCAGATGGAATAGAGGATGAGGAACAGCGCGAGGAGGAGCCGCAGGGCTTCGCCGGAGAGCAGGTTGGACAGCATGACTCCGCCGATGGTGGCCGCGGCGGTCGCGGGTATCAGAATGCGGAGCAGCAGCGTTCGGACGGCGCCTTCTCGGTAGTGCTGGATGGCGGCGGGAACGGAGACGGTCACGTTAACCGTCATGGCCGCGGCCATGTAGAGGTGGTGGATCTGGGGGTCCTTGGGCTCACCGAAGAGGGTGGAACTGAAGACGATGTGGAGCGCGGGGATGATGAAGACGGAACCGCCGATGCCGGCGAGACCGCCGAGCACTCCGGCGAGGAGGCCGATCAGGGCGATCACGGCGATTTGGTCGAAGGGCAAGGCGGAGACTCCCGCGGGGCTGCAAGGGTATCCGGCAGAGGTGTCTCGCGGGCCGTGCTTCCGAGTTTCGGGAGTGAATCCCGGGGACAAAGACCCATGGTTCGCCGGGCGAGGACGGCGCCCCTCGAGAGCGGGGTTCAGAAGTCCCTTCCGTGGACACCATCTCGACTGGACAGGATTGGCCACGGCCATGCGCCGTACGGGCGCCGCACGATCCGGCGGTGGTCCAGCAGATCCCAGCGGACGATGCCCGCGGAGCCATCCATTCTGCCGACATCGGGATACCAGGACCGATCCAGCGGTCGACTCGAGGTTGGAGGGGGGCTGAGGTCGAGCATCAGTCCCTTGAGTGATGGGAAGAGGACTTCGGATGTGCGAACAGGTCGGAGCATCGCGTGGTGAAGCGGGGGCAGGTCGTCGCGCCAGAAACGGGGGGCGGCAAAGACCGTGTGGGTGAGGAGGAACCGGCTGCGGATCGTGTCGGCGGGGTAGCCCTCGGTCAGGTTCGAACCTGTTACGTCTCCTTCCGTCGCGAGGTGAGCGGCGAACGCGGGCGGGATGTACGCGTCGCGCAGGATGTTCGGCCAGTAGACCGAACCGCCCATGAAGTACGATCGGCCCGGGCCGAGCGAGAAACCCGGCGGGAGCACCATGGGCCCGAAGGGGTCCCCCGGTGTCTGGAAGTAGGGGAAACAGTCGGCGTGATCGGCGGCGTAGTTCGCGATGAGCGAGGAGAGGTGGCGTACCGTCGAGAGGTCGCGGGCGTCTCTCGCGGAAGTTCGGGCCCTGCTCAGGGCGGGAAGGGCCAGGGCAACCACAATACCGAGGATCGCGATCACGACCAGCAGTTCGACGATCGAGAACCCGGTCGGGCGCGCCGGGACGGACGCCGACGTGCGACGGGGGGGCCTTCGCGGCATCGGACACGCGGTCCGTCCTCGCCACAGAAGCCAGAGGAGCGCCGCGTTTCGAGCCAGCCCAACCTGGGCGGTCTGTTGCCCGTCGAGGCCCGAGAAGGGCAGCGAGAGGCATCCGCACCGGGGCGACGACGAATCCAGCGCGAAGCGGGCCAGCACGGCGGAGTACCCGATCAGCGTGGCCGCCGCCGCGACGGCGGGGACGCGGTGCGGTGCCAGGATGAGCCAGAGGCCAACCATCGCCTCCCACCCGGCCACGCTTGCTGCGGCGAAGTCGATGGCGCGGCCCGGGAGCATGCTGGGGAGGCTGAACTCGATCGCCCGGATGAGTTCCCACGGCGAGGCGGCCTTCCACAAGCCGCCGAGCGCCAAGTAAGCCCCGACTGCTCTCGTCAGCAGCGTCGGCCAGACCGAATAGTCACATGGGCGATCTGCTGCGGGCGGGGCGATCACACCTAATACTCCATCGGCGAAAGCGGAGAGCCGCTTGCGAAGTTGTACGTGGTGACGTGGAGCAGCACCCAGTCCCCGGCCCGGGAGTCGTGCACGAACCCCAGGACCAGAGGCCGATGGGTTCTGTCCGCGTACTTGACGACGACGCCGACTTCGGCAAAGTCGGCGCTGCCGTCGCGACGGATTATCTCATCCGCGGTGAGGCGAGGGTGCCACCATGACCTCATATTGGCGGCGGTGACGCCCCGCCACACATCGGCGCTGAGTCTCCCGTGGACACTCCGGCGGGTGCGGTCGGAGGCCGTCCAGCGTCCCATGACCACGCTGATCCCGGCGGGCTCCGCCGCGATTCCAACCGGTTGATTGAACCCCCCGCCGTACCGCAGCGAAGACGCCCAGAGTTCACGGAAGCATGAATCGGCGTTCGCATCGGACGCAAGGGCGTGGCCGGTCAACGCGGTGTACGTGTCCCTCAGGCCCTCGGTACGGACCATTTCGTCGAGCGTCCGCGGACGATCGCCGACGCGCGAGCGCCAAGCGCGGTACCGGTCGGGCGAGGACTGGGCGAACCGGTAGTAGAAGAACTCCGAGGTCCGTCGAAGAATGGGGGACACGTCGGCGGCAACGGTTCCTTCTCGCGTTACATCCGCGGCGGCGATGACGGCGTGCATGGCTTCTGGGGACTCAATCGTCGCGATCGGGACATAGGGAAGGCGGGCAAACTGGGCGACTCCTTCGCGGTAACTGGACTCGGCGTAGGCCAATCCCGCCCGCCGGCTCGAGGTCGCGCGGTACAGCACGATTCCAGCCACGCACGCGGCCAAGGCAGCGGAGGTGATCAGGACGGCGTGTGAGGCGCGGAATAGCACGGGTGCTGACTTCTCATTGAAACGTCAATCGGGCGCGGAATAGCCGTCGTCACAGTGGTTCCCGCTGCCGGGAGTCTGGCACACCGTGGCGAGCCGACATTCGCACGTATAGACCGTGGAGGGAGAGATCCGGCAGCAGCAGGTGCTGTACCCGGAATTGCACGGGCCATTGATCGGGGCGACGGCGCCGCACTTGCTGGTCGCGGGGCACTTGTTGCCTTCACTGTCGTCGCTGGCGAACGCAGGGAGGGTGATCGAGACGACCACTGTAACAGCGGCGAGTCCCGCGAGTACGTCGCAGACTCGTGAGCAAGAGAAAGGACGCATTGCCATGCTCCGTGAATGTGGGTGTTCCGCTCTGATCGTAGCATAATCCTTGCCCCCCCCTTGTCAAGAGGGCGTGCCACACAGAAAGTCGTCCCTCCAATATGTGTGATTGCCTACATGTTGGGAGGCACGTTCGCAAACTGGTAGGCGTCATCAGCGGGTCTGACGGCGCGGCCGAGCCAGAGGGGGCGACGGAGGTTGCCCGGGCCGGGAGCGGGGCGGGAGAGTGTGAGCCACTCGCGGTAGACCTGCATGGACTTGTTGGTGTCCACCTCGACATCGCCGTAGCGGTCCTCGGGCCGGGCGCGTTCGGCGCGGACGGCCTGGTGCCAGCAGTGCATGCCCGAAACGGGGTCCGGGTGGACGGGGAAAGTGAGATTCTGGTGCACTCCGCCGTCGGTCCACCAGACGCGCTTGGAGTCGGGGTCGGTGCTTTCGAAGGGACGTACATCGGCGATGCGGCGGATCCGGACAACACCCGGCGATGGCTCTTCCTTGTTCACGAGCGCGCTAGCCCAACGGTCGGTGCCCACATCCTCGAACAGGCGCCAGCGGCCGAGGTGGTGCGAGCAGGCGATGACGCCGGGGCGCATGCCCTCGGTGACCCAGACCCTGTTCACGAAGTAGCCGATGTCGGTGGTGATTCGGATCAGGTCGCCGAGTTCGACGCCGATGCGTTTGGCATCCTCCGGGTGGACCCAGACGGGATTGGAGTTGGAGAGTTCGTAGAGCCACTTGGAGTTACCGCTGCGCGTGTGGATCAGGGTGGGGAGGCGGAAAGTGGGAACAAGGGCGTACTCGCCCTTCTCGGGGTTGAAGCGCTTGCGGTGGATGTGGCTCTCGATGTAGGCGGGCATGGCGTACTCGGGCCACCTCCAGTCGGCGAGTGTCCTGCTGTAGAACTCGAGGCGCTTGCTGGGGGTCTTGAAGCCGTGTCGCGGCTTGCCGTCGGCGAAGATGCCGATGACTTTGCCGCCCTTCTTCACTTCACCCGTTGCGTGATCGACCTCGGAGCCCTCGGATTCCTTGGCGGTGAGTTCCTCGAGGTGGCCGTGGTAAGTATCGGTGTTGACGAGGAACGCGCCGTGCCGGCGCATGTACTCCAGTGGTTTCATGTTCTTCGCGGCCGCCGCGGCGGGCAAGCCGGGGACGGAGTTCTCGAAGATCCACTGGTAGTACTCATCGATCGAGATCCGCTGGCCCGGGCGGTAGGGCGATTCGAAGTACTTGCGGACGCCGAGGGCGCCGTCGGGGTCGATCTTCCACGAGAGGGCGATCCAGAACTCGTCCTCTTCCCAGACTTCGCCCGGGTTGGCCTGGTGGGTCCACTCGAAGCGTTCGCCGAGGCGCTCGCGGTAGGTGCGGAGGACGGGCTGGCGGAAACTGATCCACTGGCTGGCGTGCGTCTCCTGGCTCATCAGGTCGTGGCGCTCGGCACCCAGACCCGTGGGGAGCACGTAGTCCGCGTACTGGGCGGTCTCGGACCAGACGGGCGTGATGGCGGCGTGCAGGCCGATGAGTTTCTCATCGCGGAGGACCTTTTCCCACATCATGCCGTCGGGGTTGGTCCAGACAGGGTTGTAGACGCGGGTGAAGTAGGCGGAGATCCTGCCGCGGCCTTCCATGAGCATGTGCGGCAGGAGGTAGGAGAGTTCGTGGTACGCGAGGGGGTATTCGCGCGGGTAGAGGAGTTCGGACCAGACGTTCTGCGGCGGGGGCTTGATGAACGGGGGCGGGACGAACTTGTCGCGGGTGTTGGGGTTGGTGCCGCCGGGGGTGCCGATCGCCCCGACGAGGGCGGAGAGGAACATGAGGCAGCGGGACACCTGCCAGCCGCCGAGGTTGCCGGCGGCGGCGTTGCGCCAGACGTGGGTGGCGAAGCGCGGGCCGGCTTCGCCGATGAGGCGGGCGATGGTCACGATCTTCTCGGCGGGGACGCCGCACTCGGCCTCGGCGGCTTGGGGCGTGAAGGCGGCGTAGTGCTTCTTGAGAGCGGCGATGAAGTCGTCGAAGGAGACGGAGGAAGGCCCACTGTGGATGGGCAAGCCACCCGGGGCATTCAGCGCATCGCGCCAGTTGACCCAGGTCTCGACGAAGGCGCGGTTGTAGAGGCCTTCGTTGATGATGACGTTGGCCATGGCAAGGAGGAGGAAGGCCTCGGTGCCCGGCCACGGGCTGAGCCAGTAGTCGGACATGCTGGCGGTGTTGGAGAGGCGGACATCGACGGCGCAGATCTTGGCGCCGGCGCTCTTGGCGTCGATGATGCGCTGGGCGTGGGGGTTGAAGTAGTGCCCGGCTTCGAGGTGGGAGCAGAGCAGGAGGATGAACTTGGCGTTGGCGTGGTCGGGGGAGGGGCGGTCGGCGCCCATCCACGTCGCGTAGCCGACGCGGGCGGCGGAGGAGCACACGTTCGTGTGTGAGTTGTGCCCGTCCACGCCCCACGCCTGGAGGACGCGGTCCATGTACCCGTCGTGGCCGGGGCGGCCAACGTGGTACATGACTTCGGTGCGCCGGTTCTCGATCAGGGCGGCGCGGATGGGCTTGGCGATGGTGTCGAGGGCTTCATCCCACGTGGTGCGTTCGAACTTCCCGCTGCCGCGCGGGCCGACGCGCTTGAGCGGGTAGAGGATGCGTTCGGGGTCCTGGATCTGGTTGAGCGTGGCGGGGCCCTTGGCGCAGTTTCGCCCGCGCGAGCCTGGGTGGTAGGGGTTGCCTTCGAGCTTTTCGATCTGGCGGGTCTTGTGATCGACGTAGGCGACGAGCCCGCACGCGGCCTCGCAGTTGAAGCACGTGGTGGGGATGAGGGCGTACTTCTTCTCAACCTTGCGGGGCCAGGCCTTGGGGTCGAAGCCGGTCCAGTTGTCCCATTCATCGAGGGGCGGGAAGGACTCCAAGGGAGTAACGGACATGTTGGGGGGGTCGATCACGGACTGGCTCCCTCTGAACCGCGGGTGTGAACGAGCGGAAGTGCCCGAGCGCTCGAGTGATCGCGTTGGAGACCGTCGGCTTGAAGGTGCGAGTCTGGCATTGGGTGATGTCCGCTCGGGCACGCTCGCGGTTCGGCATCCTTCTCAACTGAGCGGCGGCAACTGGCCCGCTCGGACGTACGCCCATTCGTAAAGATAAAGTCCGACGAGGATGGCGGCCGCGGCGGCGGGCCAGAGGCCGAACAGGCCCGCCACAGCGCCGAGGACGCCGAAGAGAAGCCCCGACTTCCAGGGATCGAACGGCCCGAGGCGGAGTGTGCCGAGGAAGGCCGCGGCCTGCTTGGCGTTGGTCGTTGCGTGGTGGCCGAAACGATCGACAAGAGAGATGGCGATGTGGCCCAGCGTGGCCGCGGCGACGAGGACGGCCAGGCGCATCGGCGCGATGCTGAACAAGGCAAGAGCCGCTCCGCCGCAGAAGATGGCCTGCACGAGCAGGTGGGGGAGGAGCCACGGGGATTGCCAGAGGTCTCGCCCTTCGCACTGGCCGAAGAGGAACGCCGTGTAGCCCGCAGCGCCGAGGCCGAGAACCGCCTGGAGCCAGCGGACGGCGTCGGCCGCAGCGTCCAACCCGCCGAGTCGGAGGGCGACGATCGCGGCGGAGGAGATGCCGAAGGCCGTGAGGATGATCCCGCCCTTGACGAGCCAACTGTTCCAGTTGGGGCGGGTCAACAGGCGGTAGAACGTGTGCGGCCTCTTGAGGTCTTCAATGAGCAGGCCGACGGTGGCGAGCGTGAAGACGATGGCGAGGACTTCCGGGAGGTACGCCGCGGCCCAGCCGGTGAGGCCGAGCCACGCGGCGAAGGGCGCGAGGATGGCGGCGCCAGCGGCGACGCCCTTGGTGACGAGGTAGAGCGCAACCGGCCAGCCCCACTCGACGCGATGGCCGGCGTCCAGGACGACGCGCGTGGTGGGAAGGACGGGAAGGCTGATGGGCCAGGGCTCGGGCTTGTGGGCGGGGCGGTCGGACCACAGATAGGTGGATGGGCGGGAGGGTTCACCGGGCTGGAGCGCGGCGGCGAGGGCGCCTTTGTAGTACACATTGGGACCGGTCTTCTGCTCCGGGCGGCGGACTTGGACCTTGTTCTCTTTGACCATCTTCGAGAGCTTGCTCGATGGATCGTCAAGGTCGCCGGCGACAATGGCGGTTTCCGGGCAGACGATCACGCACGCGGGCTCGAGGCCCTTCTCGACGCGGTGGGCGCAGTAGTGGCACTTCTCGATGGAGCCCTTGTCCTCGTTGAGGTAGATCGCGTCGTACGGGCAGGCCTGCATGCAGGCGCGGCAGCCGATGCAGGCATCGCGGTCGATGTCCACGATGCCGTCGCCGCGCTTCTCGAGCGCATTGACCGGGCAGATCTTGACGCACGGGGCGTTGGTGCAGTGGTTGCAGCGGAGGACGGCGAAGTGGCGGCGGACGTCGGGGTAGGAGCCGTTCTCGACGTACTTGACCCACGTGCGGAAGTTGCCGACGGGGACGTCGTTCTCCGCCTTGCAGGCGACGGTGCAGGCGTGGCAGCCGATGCAGCGGTCGTGGTCGATCAGGAAGCCGTACTTCATGCCTGCTCCACCCGGGGCGAAGGTGCCTCGCGATTGCCGGCGCGAGTTGGGGCGCAACGGTACACGAGCATCGACCACGCCGCAAGGGATTGGCTAGGAGATCGTGGATCGGATGATGAGGAGGGAGGTCGCACTCAGGAGCACCCAGAGGAGGATCCCGAGGATGAGCGGTCGAATGCCGACAAGCCGGAGCGATTGCCGGGTGAGACCTGCACCGATCAGGAACAGGGCAACCGCCATGCCGCGGCGGGCGAGGGTGAGCATCGTCGGCGCGACAGGCTCGACCAGGTCGGGGATAAACGTGCGAGCGGTGGCGGCGAGCACGAAGAACCCGATGAACCAGGGGATGGGCAGTGGGCGGTCGCCGGGCCGGGCCGTACGGCGCGATCGCGCGAGGGCGGCCGCGGCGAAGCAAAGGGGGAGAATCCAGATGACGCGCGTGAGCTTGACGATGGTGGCGGTCTGGATGGCGTTGCTGTCCGGGCCGGAGAGGCGGTCGAACGCGGCCCCGGCGCTGACGACGGAAGAAATGTCATGGATCGCGGTTCCGGCCCAGGCACCGAACTGAGCGGCGGAGAGTTCCAGCGCGCGCCCGAGGGGCGGGAAGAGGTACAGCGCGGCGGCGTTGAGGAGGAAAACAGTTCCGGTCGCGACGCTGATCTGGGCGCGGGTGGCGTGCGTCACGGAGCCGACGGCGGCGATGGCGGAGCCGCCGCAGATGGCGGTGCCGGAGGAGATGAGAAGGGTGAGTCGTCGGCCGACTTTCAGAGAGCGCCCAACGAGGTAGCCGGCGGCGAGGGTGCCGACAATGGTGCCGACGGCGAGCGCGAGACCAGTGAGGCCAGAGTGGGCCAGGATGCGCAGGTCCATGCGCAGGCCGAGGAGCACGATGCACAACTGAATGAGTAAGCGAGCGGCACGCTCGGCGATCGGGCCGGACTGAACAAAGCCCAGAAGGGCGAGGCTGATGCCGAGGGCCAGCGCGAGCTCGGGAAGACCGATGCCCGCGATGAGCACCACTCCGACAATGAGCAGCCCGTTGGAGAGCGCATTGGGTGAACGACTCTGATGGAGATCGGGCGGCGCGGCGTTCAAGGGCGGCAACTGTAGTAGTGGGGGCGTCGGTGACCCTTCCCTACCCTCTGACCATGCCGATGCTGCCCGCGCCGTCGCCGTTCTGGAAAAACTGGGCTCTTGATCCCGAGATCGTGTACCTGAACCACGGCTCGTTCGGCGCCTGCCCGCGGGCGGTGCTCGAGGCGCAGACCCGGCTGCGTGAGCGGATGGAACGAGAGGCCGTTCGGTTCTTCGTGCGGGACATGGATGGGTTGCTGGATGAGTCGCGGCACGCGCTGGCGGCCTTTGTGAAGTGCCGCGCGGAGGATCTGGTCTTTGTGCCCAACGCGACCACGGGGGTCGCGACGGTGCTGATGAACCTGGAGGGGGTGCTGAAGGGCGGGGATGAGATCCTGATGACGGGGCATGAGTACCCGGCGTGCATGAACTCGATGCGGCGGACGAGCCAACGCACGGGGGCGAAGGTGGTTTCGGTGCCGCTGTCATTCCCGACCACGGGTCCGGAGCAGATCGCGGCGGAGGTGATGGGCGCGGTGACGCCCCGGACGCGCGTGCTGCTGATCAGCCATGTGACCAGTCCGAGCGGTCTCATCCTTCCGGTGGAGCGGATCGTGCCGGCGCTGGAGCGTCGGGGCGTGATGTGCATCGTGGATGGGGCGCACGCGCCGGGGCAGGTGGAAGGGCTGGACATCGGGGGCCTGGGGGCCTCCTTCTACACGGCCAACTGCCACAAGTGGGTGTGCTCGCCAAAGGGATCCGCGCTGCTTCACATCCGGGAAGACAGGCAGTCGATGCCCGGTGGATTCCGGCCGCTGGCGCTATCGAACTTCGCGGAGAAGGGCAAGCGCGGTCGCAAGCAGTTGTGGACGGAGTTTGACTACATCGGAACCGGGGACCTGACGGCGTACATTTCCATCGGCGCGGCGCTGCGGGCGATGGCCACCATGGTGCCCGGCGGATGGCCGGAGGTCATGCAGCGGAACCGGGAGCTGGTCTTGGGGGCGCGGCGGATGCTCTGCCGCGAACTGGGTATGGAGCCGCCAGCGCCCGAGTCGATGGTGGGGTCTTTGGCCACGCTGTTTCTGCCCGCGCACGATGCCGAGCGGACGGCACGTCTCCTGGCCAGACCCAGCGCATACCACGATGCGTTACAGGACGTGCTGGTGGACAAGCACCGGATCCAGGTGCCGCTCTGGTCGATCGCGGGCGACGGGCGGCGGCTGTTCCGGATCAGCGCGCAGTTGTACAACGCGATGGGGCAATACGAGTACCTCGCCGGGGCCCTCCGGGAGGAACTCGCCGCGGAGGGGCGGCTGTGAAGCCCGGCAAGGCCCGGAATTGTCCGCAATTGGCAGGATGTGGCGGGAAAACCGGGGGTGAATCGGTCGATCCTGATGTATCATGGATCCCATGACACCCGCGATTGCCGAACCGACCTGCCGTAATGCCGCCGCCCGGTTCCCGAAGCTCGCGAAGCTGATCGGGTACTTGGAGTCGTTGACGACCCGGGCCGACCTGGATGTACTGGCGAAGCTGCTCTCCGAAACGAACGTAACGCGGGCGGACATCGGCGCCTGCTGCCTGTTCAACCCGGGCGGGTACAAGCGGAACACCATCGCGCGGACCGAGTGGTTCGAGTTGCTCGCGCTGTGCTGGAAGAGCGGGCACTGCACGCCGATCCACGACCACGCGGGCGTCAGTTGCGCGTTCAAGGTGGTCGAGGGTACGGGGACGGAGATCCGCTTCGCCAAGACGCCCTCCGGCCTGATCTGTCCCGTGCAGACGAACGAGATGAGTCCGGGGTATGTGTGTGCCGCGGCGGATGCGGACATCCACCAGGTCGCCAATATGCAGGCCCCGGAGTTCGACCTGATCACGATGCACATCTACTCGCCGCCGATCGAGAAGATGCACACGTACAAGTTTGCGGTCAGCGACGGCGCCGAGACCGGCAAGTACGACTGCTGAGGTTCACTCGGTCGTGTCGTCGTCTTCTCCGCCGAACTCGGCGGGCTCGATGATCGCGGACATGGAGCCCTTGCTCTCTTCCATGATGGGGTCGCGTCCATAGGCGAGGATCTGGTCGCGCTTGAGCTCCGCGTGCTCCTTGTGGGTCGTCAGGCAGATCACCCGGCCTTCCGTGTCCACGGTCTTGGCGATCTGGAACGCGCGTTCGATGGAGTGGCCGAAGAGTTCCTGCATCATGCGGATGACGTACTCGTACGAGTGTTCATCATCGTCGAGCAGGACAACGTTCCACGGGACAGGCTGATCCGTCGACGTTTCGGGATTCGTTTGGGTCTTGGTGCTGGCCACGGAATGATGGTACGCCCACGAATGTCCCCGGTTTCTGGCCTGTTCCGGGCGCCCGGGCCGATACCTGCACGAGGCAGCACCACGGCGGGGGGCGGGCCGAGGATCGGCCGTCCGCCGCGCCGAAACGGAAGGAACTCCGCGATGAACAAGGGCGATCTGATCGACCAGGTGGCGATGAACCTCAACACGAGCAAGACCGACGCCTCCAAGGCGGTCGAGGCCGTGCTCGAGTGCATTACGCAGGGACTCAAGCAGCAGGAGAAGGTGACGATCTCCGGATTCGGCACGTTTGTGAAGCGCCAGCGCGCTGCCAGGACCGGCATCAACCCCGTGACCAAGCAGCCGATCTCCATCGCGGCGAGCACGACCTGCGGCTTCAAGCCCGCGACGGCGCTCAAAGCCGCGCTCTGATTCACCCCGCCGACCTCTGAACCATCAGGCCATGGCCCTTCCGCGCCGTGGCCTTGTTCATGGGGCACTACAGTCCCCGATGATGTTCCTGCCGGGGCTGCTGCTCTCGATCTTCGTTGCCGCGGCGGCTCAACCGGAGGATACCGGTCCGAAGCGGGTTCGCTACGAGGACCTCCCGCCCGCGGCGCAGCTCGGTGTCCGCGTCGAGGCCGTGCAGCGCGCATGGCCGACAAGTTCTTCCGTTGTCATCGTCCCCAGCACGGCCGACTACATCGCGGCCGTCGCCTCGTGGACCCCCACGCTCCGGTTCCCGGTGCTCCTGGATGATGGAACGCCGCAGGCGAGGGAGGACATCGCGCGCTTTGTCCGAGGCTTCCGGCCCGCATCGGTGTACCGGTGGCGGGACGATGGCCGGGCCGCGCCGGCGGGGTCCGAAGCGGTGAGTGGGGCCGTGCGGTCCGTGTGGGCGAGGGCGATACCCGGCGAGGCGGAGGGGCCCCGCATCGAGAGTGACGCCGCGTTGTGGGGTCGGTGGCGAGCGCTGGGCGTGCCGCCTTCGGGCGTGGTGGTGGCTTCGATGCAGGACCCGGCGTGGACGGCGGGTCTGGCGCTGGCGGCGGGACGGGCGCAGCCGCTGGTCTGGGTTTCACGCCCGCCCGGGAACATCGGCGCGACGTTCACGCGCAAGGCGATCGCCGACTTCAGCGCAGAGGTCGAGCGGCTTTGCGAGTCGGGGGGGCTCCGATGGGCGGCGCTTGGCGATGATGTGGACGCCGTAACGCTCTGCATGAGCGTGCCGTCTCGCGTGGAGATGGAGCCCGGCGTCATCCTGGCCACGACGGATGTGCTGGGGCGTGTCCGCGAGGGGGAATCGCCGGGCGTCCGACGGTGGGCCTGGGCGGGGCAGATCATGGGATCGGAAGCCCGGAGCGCGTACACGGCGATGTGCGCCCTGTTCCTCAATCCCTCGAAGGCGTGGCTCTTCGACGGCTACCCGACGAGCGAGCCGTGGTCGAAGTTCTCGATGCGTTCCGGCGTGGAGTACCTTCAGCGCGTGGGGATCGAAGCCACGGTCGAGGAACACCCGCGCGGCTCGGAAGCGTCCTGGAGGCGACGGGCCGCATCGCCCATCGATGCCGGCCTGATTCTTATCAACACCAAGGGCATGGCCAACGAGTTTCATCTCGAGCCGGGCCGGTGTCTCCCCGGGGATGTTCCGTTCCTTCAGGTCCCGGCCATGCTCCACCTCGTGCATTCGTGGTCCGCGCTGGGCCCGTCCGATCGCGACACGCTCGGCGGTCGATGGCTCGAGCGCGGCGTGTACTGCTACCTCGGTTCGGTCGATGAGCCCTTTCTTCACGCGTTTGTGCCGTCGTCGATCGTGGTGGGCCGCCTGGTCTCGAAGTACCCGTTCGGTGCCGCGGTGCGCATCGACGATGCCCCCGCGTGGAAGCTCGCGTGCTTCGGCGATCCGCTGGCGATGTTGGGCAGCCCGGCCCCCCGCCGGGACGATCCGCCGCCGCTTCAAGGAGCGCGCTCGCTCGCGGATGACCTGGCTGCGGCGCTGCGTGAGGGCGACATGGCGACGGCCATCCGGGCGCTGGTGCTGTTGGGCCGCGACCGCGACGCCGCGGATCTTGCGAAGGGGCTGCTGACCGAAGACCCGGACAAGCTGACACTGGGAGCGATGGAGGATGCGGTTCTCTCGGTCTATCGCGCCGGGGAGATCGGGTTGATGGTGCGGGTGTTCGATCAGCTGCCGCCGGGCGTGGCGTCTCGACCGGACCTTCGCGATGCCCTGTGGCACGCGACTTTCCCCGGGCTGGAGAAGTCGCGGGATGTACGCTTGCTTCGGCTGCTTCGCCGGTCGATCCGTCCCGAGTCGCGCCTGCGCGACGCGATCGAAATCGCCGACCCGTACGCCGCGGCGATTTCTACGGACGCGGCGGTCGAGATGCTCGCGGCGGAACGGGCGCTCCTGGGCGACCCGTCGTCGCAGAAGGAAGTGGACGCGGCGATGGCCAGGGTCAAGCGCCAGCGTCGATGAGGGCGCGTGAGATGCGGGAACGACAACGGCCCCGGTGTCCCGGGGCCGATGCCGTGGTCAAAGGGAGAGAGGAGAGAGAGTTCGTTCACGGGCGATGCTGCGCCCGGCGGAGTTCAGGATCGGCGTAGGCGCATCACGAGGCCGCCGGCGATGGTCAGAAGTGCGAAGCTCCCCGGCGCGGGGACCGCCGTCAGCACGCGCACTTGGTCGATGACGTACACGGGGTGGAACGTGTTGAGGTCGAAGGAGAGGGTGTTGCCGAGCACCGTGACGAAGGAGCTCGGCGCTGTGAACAGTCCGCGGAACGGGAATCCGGTTGGGTACACCGTACCGAAAGCCCCGGCGGTCGGATCGGAGAGGTCGAGGAGGTTGTTTCCGTAGATCACGGCAACGATCGGGTTGTTGAAGGTGATGGTGCCCGTGGCCGGGGGCGTGCCCATCTGGTTGTCGAAGTGCAGGAAGTGGCTGTCGTAGACGCCGTTGACAAAGCCCGGCACCGCCGCGTTGCTGGAGCCCGGGTTGTTCACCATGTCCACGGGCTGGTTGAGCAGCACGTTCTGCTGTTCATCCCAGCAGAAGGCGAACTGCCCGGTGAGGGCGGTGGGCGTGCAGTTGGGTGGGGGAACGCCGAGCCAGGTCGTCATTCCCGTCACGCCCACGATGGCGGCGGAGGCGGGGAGTGCCAGTCCAAAGGCCGCGAAACTAGCGAGTGTTGCCGGACGCATGGGAATCTCCTGAAGGGGCCGGGTTCAGCCCGGCACCGAGACTGCGAAGGCCGCGGCCGGATCTTGCACGCGGTTTCGAAAAATCGTCGAGGGCAAAACGCCAGCGGCCCCGGATGTCCGGGGCCGCTGGCGTGGTCAAAGGGAGAGAGGAGAGAGAGTTTTTCGGCGGGCCTCCTTTCAAGGCCGGGTCCACGGTTGGGGACCGGCCGGTAGTTCAACGCTCCCAGCCCGGACTCGGACACGGGTTCTGCGGCACCCGATTCACCCAGCCGCCTCATGGGCAGTCTGGCAGTTGACGGGGCCGCGGTCTGCCGCGTCCGGCATGGGCCGGCAATGAGACTGCGGGGCTGTTCGAGGTTTCTTGCAGCATTGGAGATGAAATCTCAAACGGTCGCCGAACCACCCAGAAACCGGCCCGGTTCAAGGGCGGCTTTCTCCAAAGCCATGCCTCAATCATGTACGCTGCACCGGATGGCTCGCCGTCTGTTCCATCGCGGGTTCGCGCTCAGCGTTGTTACGCTCATCGTTCTCCGGCTGATCTTGATTTCGCACGATGAGGTCTTGGCTTCTCCCTACGACGGAGCGGCGTACATCGGTCAAGCCGCGGGCTGGTACTGGAAGAACCCGTACAACCACTGGACCTATTCCCGTCAGCCGGGATATCCGCTCTTCCTGGCCTTGAGCTCGATGCTCGGGATCCCGGCCCGATTGACAATCGAGGCTCTGTGGATCGGAACATCGCTTCTGCTCTGCCGCGCGTTGAGGGCTGCGGGAGTCGGCATGCCGGGACGGCTTCTGCTTCTGGCCGCTCTCCTCTTCCACCCAATCCCGACTCAGCTCTTCTGCCATGTAAACTCGGAGAACCTGTACACGTGTTCGTTCATCGTCCTCGTCGTTTCTCTGGCCATGGGCATGACCCACCGGAACCGGCGGGGCATGTTTCGTTGTGGCTTGCTCGCGGGATTCTCGGGTGCCATCGCCGGCATTTCCCGTCAGGAAACGGTGTTGGTCTACGTGCTGATCGTGTTGAGCGGGGTGCTGATCGTCAAGGCGTGGGTTCTTCAGCGAGTGCCGCGGCGGCTTGTCTTCAGACGTCTTGCTCTGGCGTTTGCCCTTCCCCTTGCGATGGCGATCGTGGCTGAACAGGCCGTTCGGGCGCGAAACCAGGCTCGAATCGGGATGCACGCGATGTACGACTGGTCGTTGCCGGGACTTGCATCTCTTTATCAAGCCATGCTCTCGGTTCCCCCAGAATCGCCGCGGCTGCGTGTGCCCATGCCTCTTGATGTGCGGGAGCGCGTTGCGAGCGCCAGCCCCCTGTACGCAAGTCTGCTCGAGTTGATGAACACGCACCCGCGGTGCGAACCCTATCGCCGCGTGGGCGAGACCACGACCGGCGTACCCGGCGAACCGGGAAGCTACAACCTCTGGCTGATGCGGGAAGCCGCGTGGCTCCTGCACGACGACCGCTTCGCGGACGCCCGTGAGGCCAACGACTTCTACGCCGCCGTCGCTTCGGAGATTCGTGCCGCGCAGGATCGAGGGGCGTTGCCGCGGCGTTGGGCGCCCCTGAGTTTCGTTCCGCCCGAGTGGGGCCAGTTGCCGCTCGAGGTTACACGGTCGATCGGTGCATGCTGGACCAGCTTGACACGTATCGGGTTCAGCCGAGTTGAACCGGGCGAAGTGGCCGAGGACGATCTGCTTCGTTTCGATGCGGTCGCCTTGCGCCGATCGGCGCTGCTACGGCCTGACCCGGCTCCCGGGGTTTACTGGCATCGCCCGCGGGTGGTGCAGCGATTGGACCGCGTGAAGCTGGCCATCGCGGGCGCTCTGCCCATCGCGACCGCAGCGTGCCTGGTGATCGCAGCGCTGGGCGGCGTCGCGGCCCGGTTCGCTCGTGCGCCCGTATCGCACTCCTGGTACGCGCTTTCGGCGCTCTTGTGGGCAGCGTTCGTATTGCGCCTGTTGCTGGTGGCCACGCTGGATGCCACTGGTGTGCTTGCTTCCACTAGGTACATGATGCCCAGCGCGGTCGTGCTCGTTCCGCTCACGGTTCTCGGGCTGCACGCGTTACGGCAACTCGCCCTGAAGCGGCGAGCCCAACCAAGCTCACCGGTTGCGATGTTGTGATCGATTCAGTGCCTCCCCGCCGCCGCCAGCCCCGCCTCCCCGATCACCTGCTCCGCGTATTCGTTCATCGCGTCCCGCAACTGTTCGAAACTCTCCAGCACGTAGTAGATCGGCTGGTAGTGGTCGATCTCGAAGTCCGTGTTGCACACCCGCTCAAGGTCAAAGGGCCGCCACTCCGCGACCGGCCGCTCCTTGCAGTCCTCGGCCGTCTGGCCCTTCTTCTCCCACGCGCCCTTGAGCGCGTAGGCGCTCTCGCCGTGGCTGCTGACCAGCCCGCTCCCGTAGATCTTGACCTTCCCCTCTTCCTTGATCAGGCCGAACTCCACCGTGAACCAGAACAGCCGCCCGAGGCGCTTGATGTGCACCTCATCCTCGCACAGCAGCGCCGCCTTGCCATACGTCTGCAGAAAGTCCGCGAAGACCTTGAGCGTGTGCAGCGGCACGTGCCCGAACACATCGTGGAAGATGTCCGGTTCGGGCAGGTAGTCCATCACTTCCCGCGGCCGGATCAGCACCGTTGTGGGAAACTCCCGCTGCGCCAGGCACGCGAAGAACGCCTTGGCCGGCAGGTACCCCGGTACGCCGTAACTCGCCCAGTGGCTCTGCGCCTGCAGGAACTTGTTGATCCCATCCAGCCGCGTCCCCTTGGTGACCTTCACGCCGCCCGCGAGTTCGATGTCCCTGTCCGCCACCCAGTCGTCCAGGAGGGGGATGCGGTCCCGTGAAAGCCGGAGGATCTTCATGCCTTCGATGAAGATCCGGCTCACCTGCTGCTCGAGCACGGTCCAGCGCCGGTCGAACAGGTCACGCCAGACATCGTGGTCGTCGCGCGTGTACAGGTGGTAGTTCTGCGTGATGTAGAACCGGTCGGCGTTGATGTCCGCGGCGGGCATTTCCGGCGCCTTGTCCGCCCAAGCCTGGGCCTGCCGGGCCTCGTCGCTGTCGATGATGTTGTTGTATCGGATGTCCTGCCTCATGACCGAGTCCTCGCTTTGCACAGGAATGATGGGCCGGCCGGGGGCCCTGATCCACCTTGCGGGATTGCCCTGATCCGGTAGACTCTACGGGTCCATTCGCTCCGTGGGAAGGGTACCTGAGCAGAGGAGTCCACTCGTGGCCATCGATCCCCGACTGTACGAAAAGTACTCCGGCCGCTCCGGCGACCCGTACAAGCGCCTGGGCGAAGCCTTGGCCAAGAGTTCCAAGATGCAGTCCGAGCGGGACGGCCTGCCCAAGGGCGCTTCGGGCGGTTTCCGGACCATCGGCCGACCGGGCATGTTCGCGCAGTTCTTCAACTGGCTCCGCGATCGCCGCCGGTTCAAGGGCGACTGAGCCTCGCATCCATCGGGGAAATTTCCGTTTGCTTCCCGGTGGGCACTTCCGCTAGTCTGCCCCCGTGGGCGTTTCTGAGTCCAAACCCCCGCGTCGTCTGGGCCGAATCGGCCTGCCCGCGGCCGTCATCTGCGCCCTGTTCGGCGCCTGCCTTGGCCTGGGAGCCTTCACGTTCGACTACGCCGAAGGCACCTCGTACCTGTCGAACGACCCCAAAGCCTGCGTCAACTGCCACATCATGCGCGAGCAGTACGACTCGTGGCAGAAGGGTCCCCACCACGCCAACGCGACCTGCAACGACTGCCACGTCCCGCATGACTTCATGGGCAAGTACCTGACCAAGATGGACCATGGCTACCGCCACTCCAAGGGCTTTACGTTCCAGGACTTCCACGAACCGATCCAGATCAAGCCTTCGAGCCTCAAGATCGTCGAGGACAACTGCATTCGCTGCCACACCAGCATGGTCAGCGACTTTGTCGCGCACGCCCAGGTCAAGGGCGAGCATGTCAACTGTGTTCACTGCCACTCCAGCGCGGGCCACGGCCCGCGTCGATAGAGGAGACCCGCCATGGCCGCACCAAGATCCGTGTTCCGCATCGGCGCGTACATCGTCATCGTGGTGCTCTTCGCCGTGATCGCAGCCCTGATTCTCGCGCTCCAGCAGAACATCGCCACGCGCAAGCGGGAGGCCGCCGCGACCGTCTTCCAGATCGTGGGCATCGACGAGTCGACGGAGGACCCCGCGCTGTGGGGCAAGAACTTCCCGAAGCAGCACGACGGCTACATCCGCACCGTGGACATCGAGCGGACGCGCCACGGCGGGTCCGAGGCGTACCAGAAACTCGACGCGGACGTCCGCTGGCGCGACATCTTCGCGGGCTACGCCTTCAGCATCGACTACCGCGAGGAGCGCGGGCACGCCTACATGCTGAGCGACCAGCGCGAGACCGAACGTGTCACCCAGCGCCCCCAGCCCGGCGCCTGCCTCCACTGCCACTCCAGCAACGTCGTGGCGTTCCGACAGAAGGGGATCGATCTGGGCGCGCGGGGAACGCTCAAGGATCCGCTGCTTTCCGCCGCGGGGCAGGAGCAACTGCACAAGGGCTTCGAGGCGATCTGCGCCATGCCCTACAGCGAGGCCACCAAGCTCGTCTCTCACCCCGTCACGTGTCTTGACTGCCACGACCCCTCGAGCATGGCCCTGCGCATCTCCAAGCCCGGGTTTCTGAATGGCATCCGGGTTCTGGCCGCGAGCGACGACCCCGTGCCGCACCTGCCCAGCGTGGAGCGCTGGCGGAAGGGCGACCGCGCCAAGCCCTACGACCCCAACGCCGATGCCTCGCGCCAGGAAATGCGGAGCATGACCTGCGCCCAGTGCCACGTCGAGTACTACTTCAAAGGCGACCAGAAGCTGCTCACCTACCCGTGGCATCGCGGCCTGAAGATGGAGCAGATCGAGAAGTACTACGACGCCGCGGAGTACAAGGACTGGACCCACGCGATCTCCGGCGCCCCCGTCCTCAAGGCGCAGCACCCGGAGTTCGAACTCTGGAGCCAGGGCATCCACGCCCGCAGCGGGGTGAGTTGCGCTGACTGCCACATGCCATACAAGCGCGAGGGCGCCGTCAAAATCAGCGACCACCACATCCGCAGCCCCCTGCTCAACGTCGCCCGTTCGTGCCAGGTCTGCCACAACTACACCGAGTCCGAGATCAAGGCCCGCGTCGCGGTCATCCAGGACCGCACCGCCGACCTCATGGACCGCGGCACCGATGCCGTCAACCAACTCATCCGCGTCATCGCCGAGGCGAAGAAGGCCGGCGTGTCGGACGACGACCTGAAGCAACCCCGCGAACTCCAGCGCAAGGCCCAGTGGCGCCTGGACTTCGTCGCCGCGGAGAACTCCATGGGCTTCCACGCCCCGCAGGAGGCGGCCCGCATTCTCGGCGAGGCCATCGACTACGCCCGCCAGGGCGAGACCGCCGTGGCCAAGCTCCGCGCCAAGTGATCGTGGGGCTCAGGTTCGTCGGCCGAACGATTGCCAAGCCTCGGCATCGGTGATGGCCTGCGCGGGGGCGATCGCCTCGTGGGGTGCCATCCCCTCCCGCCGTCGGTGGACCGCGGCCCGGATGCTGTCTCCCGGGTGCGGCCGCACGATCGGAACATCAGAACCGAACCACAGCACTCCGCCGGGGGTGCATCCGGCGTCGATCAGGTCCCGAAGGGGCAGCACGCGATCCAGCCGTTCCGGCTGCCCCCGCCGCAAAGCCTCAATGTCGTACAACAGGTGGCACGGCTGCACGCTGCACACCACGCCCGACTCTGCAAACCGGGGCACGTCCGCTTCATCCACCAGTTCCGCGTGCTCGACCCGAAGCCGCGGCACGGCACAGCGCCCCGCCACGACGACCTCTCGAACGCCCGCGCTATTCCGCACGCCCGTCAATCGCGTGTGCCGTCCGCCCGCATCGAGAACGGCCCGCACCGCCGCATCGCCGATCGCGTGCACCGCCAGCCCGATCCCCAGGTCCGCCGTCAGGTTCAGGGCGGCGTCCAACTGCACCGGGGAGACCATCGCCTGCCCGTGCTCCAGCCCCGGCATTCCGTCTGCATAGGGCTCCAGCATCCACGCCGTCCGGCTGTTGAGCGTTCCATCCGCGAACACCTTCGCCCCGGCCAGCACAACCCGATCGCTTTCCCACTCCCCCTTTCGGGAGTGGACGGCCGCGGCGTCCTCCAGGATCGGGTAGAGCCAGACCGTCATCGCGATGCCGATGTCCGCGCGCAGTTCATCCAGCACCGATCCCAGCATGGGCCCCAGCCAAACCGGCGAAAGCAGGTCGTGCACCTCGCTGAATCCATGGCCCGCCAGGTCCCGAAGCGCAGACGCAACGAACCGGCGCCACTGGTCCGGCGTCGGCTCCGGCACCGCCCGTCGCGCCGCTCCAAAGGCGCTCTCCAGCAGCAATCCCGTCGGCAATCCGTCCCTATCCCGCACGATCCGGCCCCCGACCGGATCCGCCGAGCCCCGATGCCACCCCGCCTCCACGAACGCGGCGCTGTTCACAGCGCAGGCATGGTGATCGAAGGACTGCACCATGCACGCCCGCAGCGGCGAGGCGGCATCCAGTTCCGCCATCGTCGGCCACGTGGCCTCCTCCCACGCCTCCACCCGCACGCCGTTGGCCACGACCCATCCCGGCTCACCCACCGCTTCCAACCGTGCCGACTCCGCCGCGAGACGTTCCAGGCACTCTCGCTTCGAGTGGCACTCGGAAAGGTTGAGTTGCGACATCTCCCGCCCGTGCGCGGCGATGTGGGCGTGCGCCTCGCGCAAACCTGTCATGCGCTCCCTTTCAACAGCGCGGCGATGGCCCGCTCCGCCGCGGACTCATCGCTCACCGGACCCGGGAACTCGAGCCGCACGATGCCGAACCTCGCCTTGACATCCATGCCGTGTGCATCGACCCCAACCGCGAGCGGTTCCTTGACCTCCACCCCGGTGAGCCGTGCGCACGCCCCCGCCAGCGCCGCCCGGTCCGAGTTGATCATCCGGCACAGCCGCCCTTCAACACGCAGGAGGGGATTGGCCACGGTCAACGCCTCTTCCACCACCGCCCCGTCAAACTTCGCCCCCTCGATCGTGAACGCCCCGAACCCGTTCATCCGCGGTGCCCCGTGGTACGCCCTCCACCGGTCCACCGCCCCTTCACTCGCCGGCCCGGCCGACAGCAGCAGTTGCAGTTCATGATCATCCGCCGGGCTCTCCCGCGGCACAAACAGCACCAGTTCTTCCGCCTCCATGATCGTCCCATCCGCTGGGAACACCACCCGCCCGGCCTCGCCTTCCAGCACGAAACGGACGCCGTGGGCGGTCCCGTCCGCCAGAAGAACCCCCTCCCGATGCCTCCGAAGATGTGCCGCGGCGGTGTTCACGGTCCATTCTTAGGGTGCGGGCTCCGGCGGACCCACCCGATGGGGTGGAAACGCGAGGCTGAATCAAGCGCGTCGGTCCCGAAAACGACCGCGGGGCCGAGGTGACTCGGCCCCGTGTCGGTGGCTTGATGTGGAATGCCCGGAATACGCACGGGCCCGATGATTCAGGGAACTAAGGGTTCGAGCAAGCGACCGTTACCGGCGCTTCTTGCTGGCCTTCTTCGCAGCCTTCTTCTTCGCCTTCTTCTTTGCCTTCTTTGCCATCGGATGTCTCCTGATGTTTGGTGCAGCAACTGCTGCACGTGTGCGGGGCCGCGCGCCACGACGCCGCGCCGCGTTCTTCGGCTTGCAGTACTATCGGAAGCTCACCACGCGCTTCTTGAACAAACGCGCAGCTTCTGCAAGCGCACAGCATGAGAGCAAGTCCGAAGCGATATGTCAACCCCTCCCCCCTCATCATCTTCTCTCCGCATCGTCGTGCACGGCGCGCCGGGGCGCATGGGAACGCGACTCTGCGCACTCGCGATGAACGATCCATCGCTCGCGCTCGTCGGCGCCGTCGCTCGCGCCGGTTCACGCGCGATCCACACGCCGGCGGCTCCGGGCGCCGTACGCATCGCTGAAATCGCCTCATTTCCGGCGGATTTTCGCGCCGATGTCGTCATCGACTTCTCCAGCGATGCCGGCGCGATCAACGCGCTCTCGCTCGCGCAGCGCGCCGGCGCAGCGCTCCTCGTCGGCACCACGGCGCTCTCCGCGGCGACGCTCGAGGCGCTGCGCCAGGCCTCCACCCAGCGCGCCGTGCTTGTCGCTTCCAACACCTCGCGGGGCGTCGCCGTGACCGCCGCGATCGTCCAGACCGCCGCCCGTCTCTATGGCCCCGCCGCCGACGTCTCCATCGTCGAGGCCCACCACCGCGCCAAGAAGGATGCGCCATCCGGCACCGCCATCCGCCTGGCCAACGCGGTCAAAGAGGGCGGACTGCCGCTGAGCGATGCGCAGGTCGTCTCGATCCGCGGCGGCGACGTCATCGGCGAACACACGGTCCGATTCGCCGCCGATGGGGAGTACATCGAGATCACCCATCGCGCCACCTCGCGCGATCTCTTCGCCCGGGGAGCGCTCGACGCCGCCAAGTGGCTCGGGTCGCAACCCCCGGGCTGGTGGACCATGAATGATGTATTGGGGTTGCCCGCGCGTTAGGCCGGTTTTCGCCGAACTTCGTGCAAGTTGCGCCGATGGCCAGCAGCCCTACTCGGGCTGTTCGACCGGTTCCGGCTCTGTTGAAGCGCCCGCGACTTCCGTGCGCGAACCGGCCAGTTCAGCCGGCGGGCCGAAGATCGCTTCCTCGAAGCGGGGCATCTCCGTTCCGTAGATCGAGGCCACGCTCGTGCTGTTCACCTGGTTGTACAACTCGCGCGACTTCTCATCGTTGAACTCGTAGGGCACCCGCGCCCGGACAATGCCCAGGTACGGGTTGTACCAGAACGAAGCCGTCTGGTAGCTCACCGCCGCCCGGGTGTTGGGGTCACGCATGTGCGCCTCTTCAGGCGTCGCCACCTCGACCCACGGCCGATCCGGTGTGAGCAGGGAGTTCAACGGCGGCGCACCGGCAAACCACGTCACATCGATCGTGGCCGGCCAGCCGGTTTTCGTCAGCGCCGTGTCCTTCGCGGCCGATCGCATCGCGAGCATCTTCTCGAACGCGCGCAGGCTCTCCTGCGTCGCATGCACGCTCTGGTCACGCCGGAACTGACCGGAAAAGTGCCAGCCGAGCACCGCGGTCAACGCCACGGCCGCCAGGATGGTGGACAGGTCCACAGCTCGGCGAAGCGACTTGGTCATGGAAACTCCCCGCCCTTGTGTCGGCGGAACCGCCCGCGGGCTTTCTCGCCGCCGCGCCCCCTGCGCCCCCCGCGTCCACCTGTGACGGCCGATCGCTTATCGGAACACGCGCTAGACTCCGGCCGGCCCGTCGGAGAACGCATGAACGCCATCAACACCCGAATCCTCGAATGCGGCATGCCGCTGATGGTCGAGGTCATCCCCGGCGTCCAATCCGCCGGGCTCTCGTGGCTCATTCCCGCCGGCACCGCCACCGAGCCCGCCCAGCGCCAGGGTCTCTCCACCATGTGGGCCGAGCTGCTGCTCCGCGGCGCCGGCGACCTCTCCTCCCGGCAGCACGCCGATGCCCTGGATCGTTGCGGCGTCAGCCGGTCCACTGATGTTGGCGCGTACCACGTCCGTATCGGGGCCACGCTGCTCGGCTCGCGATTGATTGAGGCGCTCCCTCTCCTGGTGGACATGGTGCGCCGCCCACGCTTCGACGCCGAATCCATCGAGCCCGTCCGTGACCTCGCCCTTCAAGCCATCGAATCCGTCAAGGACGACCCGCACGAGCGGGCCTCGCTCGCGGCACGCCGCCGCCACTACCCCGTCCCCTTCGATCGCGCCCCCATCGGCACGGTCGATGGGATCACATCCGCATCGCGCGATGAGATCGTCCGAGGCTGGTCCGAGCGCGCCGTGCCCGGCGGGTCCATCCTCGCCGTTGCCGGTGCGGTCGATCCCGACGCTCTCGCCGCGAAGCTCAACATGGTGCTCTCGGGCTGGGCCGGCGCGGCCCCTGCCATCGCCATCGGCCCGACGCCCCGACGCGGCTACGCGCACGAGACCGATCAATCGAACCAGGTCCAGATCATGATTCTCCACGACGCCCCGACCGAGGCGCACCCCGACAGTCTGCCCGAGAAGATCGTCGTCTCGGTCCTCTCCGGCGGGATGTCCGGCCGGCTGTTCTCCGAGGTCCGGGAGAAGCGGGGCCTGTGCTACTCCGTCTCCGCCTCCTACGCCCCGGGCAAGGACTTCGGCGCCGTTGTCGGCTACGTCGGCACCACGCCCGAACGTGCGCAGCAGTCCCTTGACGTCATGCTCGCCGAGCTCGCTCGAATCAACACGCCCGCGGGTCCCATCGCCCGCGAGGAGTTCGATCGCGCCGTCGTCGGGATGAAGTCCCGGCTTGTCTTCAGCGGTGAATCCACCGCCGGGCGGGCGGCGTCCCTCGCGCACGACCACCACCGACTCGGGCGGGCCCGGTCGCTGGATGAAGTCGCGCGCCTGATCGATGCGGTCACGCTCGATCAGGTCAACGCGTACGTGTCGCGCCGCCGACTCGGAGCCATGACCATCCAGACCCTCGGCCCCACCCCGCTCACGCCGCCCGGCTGATCCCCTCGACGAACCCTCCCCCGCGCGACCCCCCGGGCCGCGCTCCCGTTCCCGGGTATCGCTCAAATCGTGTGCATCGCGACGGTCGGCGGCCAGGACACCAGCGGCACCGGATGACGGCCGCTTATGGCTGCTGCGGTCAAGCTCTGACCAGGTTCACGGGCCACCCGTGCACCGGGCCCGGCCGCCGACCGACGCGACGCAGGGTCCATCGTAGCCCTCCGCTTCCCGGACCTCCCGCCCCGTACCCCGCCTCCGCCCCGGAACCGTGCCACCCCTTATCCGTACACTCTTCCATCGTGGACGGCCAGAAGATCACACGAGCCCAGGCGCCCGAAGAACGCCAACGCGAGCGTGAGTCGCTTATCCGCCTCATCCGGGCCGTGTTCCTTGTCCTGTTCGCGACGGTGGCCTTCCTCACGATCCTCGACGTCGAGGCCGATCCCGATTCCACGCGCGTCGGCGCGCTGGCCCTGAAGCGCGGGTGGACACTCGTGGTCTACTTTTCCGCCGCGCTCGTCTTTGGTGTCGTCCTCATCGAGGTCTTCGCCAAGAAGAAGCGCATTTCGACGCTCACTTCGATTTTCCTCGGCCTGCTGATCGCGCTGCTCGCCACCTATGCGATGAGCCAGGTGATCGACCTGCTGGGCACGGTGTACGACCTGACCACACCGACCGGCAAGCGGCTGATCTTCATCGCCAAGATTCTCGTGGGCATCACCCTCGCCTACCTCTGCACCGCCACGATCATCCAGACGCAGGACGACTTCCGCCTCGTGATCCCCTATGTCGAGTTCGCCAAGCAGATCCGCGGGCCCCGCCCGCTCCTGCTCGACTCGTCCGCGCTGATCGATGCCCGCATCGCCGATCTGGCCGACACCGGCATCATCCAGCAGCCCCTGGTCATTCCGCACTTTGTCGTCGCCGAACTGCAGCTCCTCGCGGACTCCGCGGACAAGCAGAAGCGGATCCGCGGCCGGCGGGGCTTGGACATCATCGCCCGGCTTCAGCGCTCCGCGACGCTCGACGTCTCGATCGACGAGACGCCCATCCCCGGCATGGCCGTGGACCAGATGCTCGTGGAACTGGCGCGGCGACTCAACGGCTTTGTTGTCACCGCCGATTCGGGGTTGAACCGGGTCGCGGGCATCCAGGGCGTCAAGACGCTCAACCTCAACGACGTGGCCAACAGCCTCAAGCCCGCGCTGCTCCCGGGCGAAGCACTCGCCATCACCCTCGTCAAGCCCGGGGAGCACCCCGGCCAGGGCGTCGGATACCTCGCCGACGGCACGATGGTGGTGGCGGAAGACGGCGGCGACCGGGTCGGCGAGCGCGTCACGCTCACCGTCACTTCCTCAATCCAGACCTCCGCCGGCCGCATGCTCTTCGCCCGTTTGCAGGCGCCCGAATCACCCGATGGGGCGGAGCCGTCCACGCCGGAAGCGGAGAGCGCACCACCCACTCCGGGTGACCGCGCCGATGAGGAAGCACGATCCGACCCGCCATCCGCCTCCGCGGATGGCGCCGCGGGCATGGACCCCATGCGGGTCGATCCACCCTCCGCGGAACGTGCGCGGAGCCCGTTCCCGCCCAAGCCGCCCAACAAGCGCATCAACCCCGCGCGCAACCCGCGTCGGTGATCTGTCTGCAAAGAAAGAGGGAGAAACCAGTCGGTTTCTCCCTCAGGTGTTCTCTGGATTGCTTCCGCCGGATCAGGTGCTCTGCGAACCCGCGCCGACGGGCGACTCACCGGCCGGGGCTGGCGGCGCATCGACCATGTCGAAGTACAGGTGCTCGCCCATCTTGCCCTCGGCGTCGGCCTTGCGGGTGACGATGATCTTGCTCTTGCCCGAGGCGTCACCGGCGAGCAGCATCTCGGAGAGCGGGTCCTCGATGTACTGACCGATCGCCCGGCGGAGAGGCCGCGCCCCGTAGTCCGGGTTGTACCCCTTCTCGATCAGGAAGTCCTTGGCGGCCTGGTCGAGCTCGAGCGTGACGCCCTGCTGGCTGAGCCGCTTGGCCACCTTGCCGACTTCGTACTCGATGATCTGGACAAGGTCGTCCTTGGTGAGCGGGCGGAACACGATGATGTCGTCGAGGCGGTTGATGAACTCGGGGCGGAAGAACCGCTCGATCTCCTTCATCAGGATCGTCTTGACGTTGTCGTGGTCGACCTCGGTGGACCGCTTCTGGAAGCCGAAGCCCCCGCCGCCCTTGATCAGGTCCGCGCCGATGTTGCTCGTCATGATCAGGACCGTGTTCTTGAAGTCCACGTTCCGGCCGAAGGAGTCCGTGAGACGGCCTTCCTCCATGATCTGCAGGAGCATGTTGAACACGTCCGGGTGGGCCTTCTCCACCTCGTCGAGGAGGATGACCGAGTACGGTCGGCGGCGGATGCGCTCCGTGAGCTGCCCGCCTTCTTCGTACCCGACGTAGCCCGGGGGCGCGCCGACCAGGCGGCTGACGTTGTGCTTCTCCATGTACTCGGACATGTCGAGGTGCACCAGCGCCTCTTCATCCCCGAACATGAACTCCGCCAGCGCCTTCGAGAGCAGCGTCTTGCCCACGCCCGAGGGGCCGACGAAGATGAACGAGCCCATCGGCCGCTTCGGGTCCTTCAGCCCGGCCCGGGCGCGCCGGATCGCCTTCGAGATCGCCTTGATCGCCTCGTCCTGGCTGATGACCTTCTTGTGCAGCTCCTTCTCCAGCTCCAGCAGGCGCTGGGCTTCTTCCTTCTCCAGCCGCTTGAGCGGAACGCCCGTCATCTTGGAGATGACCTCCGCGACGACATCCTCATCGACCGTGCCGTCGACTTCCTTGGCGCGCTCCTTCCACTGGCGCTGCAGGTCTTCCTTCTGCTTCTTGAGCTGCTCGGCCTTGTCCCGGAGCTCCGCCGCGCGTTCGTAGTCCGCGCCCTTGACGGCCTCGTCCTTCTCGACGCTCAGCTTCTCGATCTGGGCCTCGAGCTCGGCCAGGTTCGGCGGCTTGCTCATGCTCTTGATGCGCACGCGTGCCCCGGCCTCGTCGATCACGTCGATCGACTTGTCCGGCTGGACACGCCCGGTGATGTACCGGCCGGAGAGCTCCACGGCGGCCTTCAATGCCGCGTCCGTGATGTGCACGCGGTGGTGCTGCTCGTACCGGTCCTTGAGGCCCTTGAGGATCTCGATGGTCTGCTCGTTGCTCGGCGGGTCCACGGTGATGGCCTGGAAGCGCCGGGCCAGTGCCGCATCCTTCTCGATGTACTTGCGGTACTCGTCGAAGGTGGTGGCGCCGATGCACTGAATCTCGCCGCGGGCCAGCGCCGGCTTGAGCACGTTGGATGCATCGATCGCGCCCTCCGCGCCGCCCGCGCCGACCAGCGTGTGCAGCTCGTCGATGAAGAGGATGACGTTCTTGGCCTTGCGGACCTCGTTCATCACGGCCTTGATCCGCTCCTCGAACTGCCCGCGGTACTTGGTTCCGGCGACCATCATCGCCAGATCGAGCACGACGATCCGACGCTCGTGCAGGATCTCCGGCACATCGCCCGCGATGATCCGCTGGGCCATGCCCTCGACAATCGCCGTCTTGCCCACGCCCGCCTCGCCCAGGAGCACGGGGTTGTTCTTCGTCCGCCGGCACAGCACCTGCACCAGGCGTTCGATCTCGTTGGCCCGGCCGATCACGGGGTCGAGCGAGCCTTCCTTGGCCAGTTCGGTCAGGTCACGCCCGAAGCTGTCCAAGGCCGGCGTCTTGCTGCGCGACTTCTTGGCGTCCCCGCTCGATGATCCGCCCCCGGCGCTCTGGCTGGGACCGGATGAGGCGCCGCCCGGCTCGTTCTCTCCGCCGCCTTCCTGGCTCGCGCCGAGGAGGTTCAGCACTTCCTCGCGGACCTCCTCCAGCTTCAGGCCGAGGTTGCGCAAAACTTGCGCGGCAACGCCGTCGTGCTCACGCAGCAGCCCCAGCAGCAGGTGCTCCGTCCCGACGTAGTTATGGTTCAGGTTCCGCGCTTCTTCGATCGCGTACTCGATCACCTTCTTGGCCCGCGGCGTCTGGGGCAGCTTGCCCATCGTGACCATCTCGGGCCCGGCCTTGACCAGCTTCTCGACCTCGAGGCGCACCTTCCGCAGGTCCACATCCAGGTTCTTCAGGACGTTCGCCCCGACTCCGGAGCCTTCCTTCACCAGGCCGAGCAAGATGTGCTCCGTCCCGATGTACTCGTGGTTGAACCGCTGCGCCTCCTGATTGGCCAGCGCCATCACTTTCCGGGCACGGTCTGTAAAGCGTTCGAACATGGGCCCTCCGTGTCGCCGCGGCGACCAACGAATCCGCTCTTTTCCGCGAGCTTCTGGGCTTCTCTGGGAAGCCAATGGGCCCGCTTCCACCGATCCCGAGCGATCGTAGGCGATGCCCCTTATACGTCCGGCGTGCCGCCGAGGGTTCAGGGGATCACCCGGTCGCCCGGGCACCATCTTCACATATCGGTTGCGAGCGGCGTGCCAGTTACCCGTGCCCGAAGGAATCCACGAACGCCGGGCGCTTCTCCGGCCGGTCAGGGCCTGTATGGGTTTCCCGTGTGGAACTGCCGAATTGGCGGGATTCAGTCGTACAGCCGCGAAGGCGTCTCGGACACCAGCGTCGGGTCGGCGACCACCTCGATCGGGATGATGGCCTCATCTTCCTGCCCGCTGGCCCGGTCGCGCACGATCACTTTCAGCTTGTAACGTCCGATGCTGAGTGTCGAGGGCAGCGTGATCGTCTGAACGAGATAGAAGTCCGTGCGGTAGCTCCGCGAAGTCTCCACCACCGGCTGTTCGCGCTGCTGCCAAGCCTTGACGCCGTCCGCATCGTGGATCAGTTGAAGCTCCTGCGACAGCTCGACAGCCCACTTGTCGCCCGGCTGGGCCGACTCGCTCAGCTTCGTCGCTTCGCGGATCGGCCGCTGCGTGAAGCGTGTCACTTCCGTGTACACCACCGCACGGGCCGGCTTGCCTTGCTGGATCCGGCGCACATCCAACGGCACATACTGCCCGTACCCCGTCACCTTCGCCGCCAGCGCCGCCTGAATTCGCATCGGCCGCGCTCGCAGGAAGCTGTTGCCGAGGTTCGTCGCCAGGTCCGTCAATATTCCCGGTCGGTCGTCCCCTTCCGCCAGCCCCAACACCAGTTCCCGGAAGGCGTTGATCACGTCACGCTGCTCGTCCGTGAGCGGCCCCCCATCCGTCGAGTCCGGCGTGATCATCTTCATCGCCGACCCCGGCCGGACGGCCTCCATCGCCGCCAGCGAGAGCGCCGACCGGAAGGGACTCTCGCCCGTCGCCACGCGTTCTCGAAGCAGGTCGATCAGCAGGAGCGTCGTCTCATCGATCCGCTCCGCCAGCGACTTGGGTGGAGGCAACGGCGCCGTGATTACCGTTTCGGGTTGCGGCTCCGGCTTGGGCACCACTTCAACCGATGCGGCCATTTCCTCCGGCGCCTCGCGATCCAGCACCGCCTGGATGTCCACGCGATGCTCCTGCGCCATCTCTTCCACCACGGTGGGCGGTGGGATCGTCGGGACCTCCACGGCGGGCGAACTGCCGCCACCCCGCGTCAACGCCGACAAGCTCGTGTTCACCGGTGCTTCAGGGCTCGACGACGGGCTCGAGGCGCACCCCGCCATCGCCACCACCCCGGCCCACACCATCATCCTGTGCATGCGCACCTACTCCTTCACCGTTCGCGGCGGATCCTCCGCCACCCCCAGCCCCGCTTCGCCCTAACGGCTATCGGCGATAACGACCTCCGCCCTTGGGTTTGCTCCCCCCCGTCCCCCCCGCCCCCCCGTCCCCCTGCCCCCCCCGGCCCCCCCGGCCCCCATCCTGCCCCCTCACACCCCCTTTGGTACACGAGGTCCCACTCCGATCTCTCAGCGACCCAACGTGCGGGCAAACCGCAGCGCCAGGATCTCCAGCATCCGGTCCGGGTCCCCGCCCCCGGTCTTCTGCTTGAAGTCGACAAGAACCGCGGCGTGCAGAAGGTTGGCCAGCCGCGCCGGCGGAACCCGGCGCGCATGCCCGAGGATCGCTTCCTTTCGCGACTCCGGCCACAACTTGAGCTTGCCACCGAGCTGCCAGGGGTTCATCCCCAGCTTCAGCCCCTGTGCCGCCCCGTTGAGCTTCCGCGCCAGGTCCATGCAGGCGTAGGCGAGCGGGATGTTGGCATCCTTTCGCGCGTTGTCCAGAATGAGGTGGACGTGCCCCATCGCCGTCGGCGCGTGCCCGGACAGCAGCGAGTCGTGCACCACCCAGACCTCCTCCTCCCGCGTCAGTCCCACCAGGTCCGCCACCTGTTTCATCGTGATGACCGGCGGCTTGCCATCTTCCGAGGTTGCCGACACGGCCAGCTTTTCCAGTTCCGTATCCAGCCGGCCCATGTCCGTCCCGATCCGGTTCACCAGCAGTTCCGCCGCCTTGGGTTCGATCGTCGCCTTGTGCCGGCGAGCGCAGTTTGCAACCGCCCATGCCGCCGCTTCCGCGTGCGTCTTGGCCTCGCACCGGACGATCGCCCCGACTTTCGCGATCATCTCGTCGAGCTTCCCGGCGTGCCAGTTCGTCGTCCGCAGCACCAGCGTCGCGGATTCGCACGGGCTGGCGACGTAGCGCTCGATCAGCGGCCTGTTGTCCTCCTTGATCACCTGGTCCGCGTTGTCCACGATCACCAGCTTGTACGACGCCATCAGGCCGAACGTCCGGCATTCATCCAGCACATCCGTCAGCGGCGTGGAGAGGCCATCGAAGCGGAACACCGCGACCTCGCCGTGCGCTTTCTCCAGAATCGCCTTGAGTTGCGCGGTGCACTCGGTCTGGAGGAAGACCTCCTTTCCGATCAGCGCTGCAACCCGCGTGTTGGCGGATAGCTCGCCCTGCGATGTTGCTTTCTTGGCCACGGGCTCAGGATAGCACGATCCTGGTCCGTCTACAGCATCCTTGCCATGAGCAATCCCACCACAAGGTGGACGACAAAGACCGAGGCAAAGGTGACCCCCGCCCAACGCCACTGCGCCCGCCGCGGCATCACCATCCACCGCCGCCTCCGCCGAACAAGCAGGAGGATCGCGGTCGCGCAGGTCATGCCCATCCCCAGAAACCCACCCATCAGGATCAAGTGCTGTTGTCGGACGAGCGGGGCCACCTGCTGCGGGGAGAAGAACGTCGCGGCAAACGCGATCGACACCATGAGCCCCATCACCGCATCAAACCCCACCGCTAGCGCAAACGAGACCACCGCCGACACCCACGGCCCGAGCCGAATGTTCTCCGACCCCACCTGCAACTGCAGGTGCGATGAACACTCGGGACACCGGTCCGCCTTCAAACCGCGCAGGTTGTACTCACACACCGGGCACAGCGCATCACGCTCGCCAAGGAACGATAACAACAGCGGATCCGGCTCGGACATCGCAGACCTACGCCAACGCCGGCGTTCTAGTTCGCCACTCGCACAGGCGGCGGTAGAGGGCTCTTCCACTCTCTTCTCTCCGCGCCCTCCGCGTGACCTCCGCGCCTCCGCGTACTGCGTTTATCCCCGGTTCCCCCGGTACCACTCAATCGTCCTCTTCAACCCTTCCTCAAATCCCACCTTCGCCGTAAACCCGATTGTCTTCTGTGCCTTTTCCGTCGAAAGGCACCGCCGCGGCTGGCCGTCCGGCTTGCTCGCATCCCACTCGATCCCGCCCTTGAACCCCGTCAGCTTCACGATCAACTCCACCAGGTTCCGGATCGTGATCTCCATGTTGGTCCCGAGGTTGATCGGGTCGGGATCATCCTTCCGCTCCGCGGCGAGCAGGATCCCCTCCGCGGCATCGTCCACGTACAGGAACTCGCGCGAGGCCGAGCCCGTGCCCCAGCAGACGATCGACTTATCGCCCCGCTCCTGGGCCTCCACACACTTGCGGATGAGCGCCGGGATCACGTGCGAGCTAAAGAGGTCAAAGTTGTCCCAAGGCCCGTACAGGTTCACGGGCAGCACGTACGCGCTCTTCATCGCGTACTGCAGCTTGTACGCGTCGAGCATCTGCCACGCGGCCTTCTTCGCCACGCCGTAGGGTGCGTTGGTCTCTTCCGGGTACCCGTTCCACAGGTCGTCTTCCTTGAACGGCACGGGGGTGAACTTCGGGTAGGCACAGATCGTCCCCACCTGCACGAACTTCCCGTCCCGCTCCACGATCCCGTCAAGCCTGGCCTGTTCGATCAGGTGCATCGCCATCGCCATGTTCGCGTAGAAGTACCGGCCCGGGTTCGCCCGGTTCGCCCCGATCCCGCCCACCTCCGCCGCCAGGTGGAGCACCACATCCGCCTTCGTCCCCGGGAACGCCTCGCGGTACAGCCGCTGGCAATCCGCCATCTGCGTCAGGTCATACTCCCGCCGCCGGGGGACGAAGATGTGCTTCTCCGACACGCCCCGCTCCTTGAGGAGCCGAATCACCTGCCGCCCGAGGAAGCCGGCGCCGCCGGTGACGATGATGCGTTTGGACTTCAGGTCGGTCGTCATGAGCATCGCTCTCCCACCAGAATCAGATGAAGGGACAGGGAGGGTAGTCGGTGTCCCTTTCACGGGCCGCGCCGACGCAACGGCACCCTACACTCCGCCCGCATGCCGGTGTACGCATACCCCGATGTCGGCCGGGCGGGCCTGGGCAACATGCTCTTCCCATGGGCCCGTGCCGAGGTGTTCGCCGCACGCTACGGCGTGCCCGTGCTGGCCCCGCGATGGACGCAGCCCAAGATCGGCCCGCTCCTGCGGCGCGAGAAGGACCTGCGCTACTACACGGGGCTGTTCGATAACTCCGGCTACATCCGCGGGCTCCGGCGGGCCGTCATCATCGCCCGCAGCGCACGCATCCCCGGCGAACAGGCCGCCACGTTCATGGCGGACAGGGCCCGCCACACGGGGTCGCACATCGTCGTCTTCGCCGGTTGGCAGGGGTGGTTTGACAGCTTCCTCGATTCCCGGTCGCTCGTGGTGGACAGGCTCCGGGCCATTCTCTCGCCTCGGGTGCGCCGGCTGCTCGAACAGGCGGATCAGGAGTTTGAGGTGGCCGTCCATGTTCGCCGTGGAGACAAGGTGCCGTTGCCTTTCCGCGGGCCTTTCACCGGGAGTTCCGGCGACACGATGTCCGACCAGTGGTACATCAACGTCATGCGGTCTGTCCGAGAGTCCTTGGGACCCGGCACCCGATTCCGCGTGTTTTCCGATGCCAAGCCGGGCCAGATCGACTCGATCCTCGCCGAGCCCGGCGTGACCCGGTCCCCGGACAACCCATCGATCGTGGACATCCTGCTCATGTCATGCGCCCGCGTCCTGATCACGAGCGGTGGCTCGAGCTTCTCCGCCTGGGCTTCGTTCATCGGCGGGATGCCGACGATCTGGTACCCCGGCTGCGGGCTCCCGCTGATCGAGGCTCACCCGGAACTCTCGATCGAGACGGACTTGGAAGGTCGGATGGATGAGAAGGCAGTTTCGCAACTCGACAGGGGAATGCAAACGTCCTGAAGGTGGAGGTGCCCATGGGTCTTGCGCGGCGCATCGGGAATGCGGTGCGGCTCTTCGGAGTGGACCCCCAGCGGAGCGTGCGTTCGTTCCGCGGCCTGGGTGTGTACTTCCGAAACCGGGCTGCGCTGAAGCGGCAGATGGTCACTCTTTCTCCATCTGACTTTCCGTTCGGGAAGGCATACCCATGCCTCTCCGATCGCTACGAAGAGAGCGGTCTGGCCAGCGGCCACTACTTCCACCAGGACCTTCGCGTGGCGCAGCTCATCTTTCGCCACAACCCCCGCCGCCACATCGATGTCGGCTCAAGGGTGGACGGATTCGTGGCGCACGTCGCGGCCTTCCGCCAGATCGAGGTCTTTGACATCCGTCAGTTGCACGTGTCCATCCCGAACATCATCTTCCGCCAGCGTGACATCATGCAGGAGCGCCCGGACCTCGACGGCTGCACCGATTCCCTGTCGTGCCTGCACGCGCTCGAACACTTCGGCCTCGGCCGCTACGGCGATCCCGTTGACGCTCTGGGGTACCGCAAGGGCTGGGACAACCTGCACCGGATGCTTGAGCCCGGCGGCAAGTTCTATTTTTCTGTTCCCATCGGCCCCCAGCGCATCGAGTTCGACGCCCACCGCGTGTTCTCGGTGCCTTTCCTGCTCCGCATGATGGAAGGCAAGTACCGCATCGACAGTTTCGCGTACGTGAACGATGCGGGCGACCTCATCCCGTCGGCCGACGTCGAGAGCCCCGAGGCCCACACCAGCTTCGGATGTCACTTCGGCTGTGGGATCTTCGAGCTCTCGCGTCTCTGACGTCGGAGCAGGCCCGCCAGCCGCTCCGCGACGTCACGCACATCCGTGCGGGCCAGCAGCCACGCCCCGATCGCGTAGGCCGCCATGGTCACCGACCCCACCGCCCCCAGCGCCCCGATGTCCCCCGCCGTCGTCGGCGCAAACAGCGTCGTCAGGGCCAGCCCCGGCGCGAACGCGCAGGCACCGACCAGCACGGGGATCGCGTACACCGACACAAGATCGCTCCACGCGGCTCGTCCAAGCGCACACGCCAGGCTCACCGGCCCGAGCGCGACGAGGCACACCGCCGCGCCCAGGGCCGCCCCCGTCGCTGCACACGCCTCGCCGGCCAGCACCGCGCCCGCCGAGACCACCGCGATGTAGACCGCCCCGTACACAAGCGACAGCACCATCAGCGTGCGGTACCGCCGGCGTGCCAGCATCAGGCTCTCCGACGGCCCCTGCACCAGTCTCGCCGACATGCCGATGCACAGCGCGGCCATCACCGGCGCCGCCTCAACCCACTTGGCGCCGAACACGAGGCGCACGAGCGGCTCGGCCACCACCGCCTGCAGCAGGCAGATCGGCAGCCCCACCAGCATCAGCACCCGCGTTGACCGAAGGAACGCGGCGCGTTGCCGCGCCGGATCATCCTGCATCGTGGACAGCGCGGGAAACAGCACGCCGGAAAGATTGTTCACGAGCAGGCGCAGGGATTGATCCGACAGGTTCCACGCGAAGTAGAACACGCCGGCCGCCGCCAGGGCCGGGTACAACCGGCCGAGGATGACTTGCCCGCCCTGGTACGTCACCATCATGGCGACCGAGCCCACCACCAGCATCGCGCTGTCTGTGAGCAGGTACTTCCACCGCCCGAGGTGCAGCCGCGCCCGAACCCGCGGGCGCGCCCACCACCACATGACGCCCGCCCGCACGACCGTCACCGCGACGGGCGGCAGGATGAAGCTGTACGGCCCGAATCCGAGCGCCGCCAGCGCGATGGAAAGGGCCATCGTCGCCACGATCGCCGCCATGCCCAGCACCGCGATGAACCGGAACCGCATTTCGCCGCGAAGCTTCGCGTCCGGCACGGTGATCAGCGCGTTGAGCGGCAGTGTCACCGCCGCCGCCCACAGCAGCCCCTTCAACGCCGGCTCCTGGTAGAACGCGGCCACTGCGGGCGCGACCGCCGCCGTCAACAGGCCGACCGCCAGCCCGATCGCCAGCGACATCCAGAAAGCCGTTGTCGCCCAGAGACGGAACCGCCGATGCCGCTGGATGAGCACCTGCCCGATGCCCGCCTGTTGAAAGAGCGTCGCGAATGTCGTCACCGTGTACGTGAGGGCCACCAGCTTGAAGTCGTCCTTGCTCAGCAGTCGCGCCAGCGCCACCTGACCCGCGAGCGTCACGACCTTGTCCCCGATCCCCTGCCCCACCAGCCACACAAAGCCACGCGCCGTCGAATGGCCGATCGAAGGAGCGGCTGGCTGGGATGGCGGTGTCGTCATGCGGCGGACATCTGTTATCGACCAATCAGCCCTCGCCATGTGCACGCAATACACCCCATCGGGCATCCGGGTTCGCGCCTCGTATGATGCCCCAAGGTGACACTCCCCCGTTTGTTCATCCCGGGCGGACCGTCCGGCGCCGCCCGAGCGGAGCCGGCGTCGTGAAGCTCGCCGCGCGGTGGCTCGGTCTCACGTTGTTGTTCCTTTCCATCCTGGTGTTCCTCGCCTGGCTCCTGGGGCGTGTTCTGTCGGACCGGTTCCTCTGGTCCCAGTATCTCTCATGGCTTCCGAGCATTCTCTCTGTGCCCGTCGCCGTGTTGCTCTGGATGCTCGCGGCGGCGTTGCACCGGCTGGGGCGTCGCCCTTCGAAACCAAGAGCCTTCGGCCTGTGGGGAACCGGCGTGTGCCTTGCCGTCGCGATGCTCCACTTCGCGCTGGTCGAACTCCGACTCCACCATCTGCCCCTGCCGCCGCGGCCCACCAGCCCGCATCTCCGCATCCTGCACTGGAACGTCACCGCCATCCAGCGCCTCCACCAGGTCCGTGATCCCCTGCTCGCCCAGCACGCCGACATCGCCATCCTCGTCAATCCACATTCGGACGTCGGCTGGGCCGCGTTTCCGGAGGCCGTCGGCCCGGACTTTCGCGTCATCTCCAGCGCGGGGTTCGTCATCGCTTCTCGGCTCCCCGTTCTCCGTTATGGTGTCGCATGGCTCGGTCTCCAGGGGTTGCCGCCGGAGACCGAGTCCTCCCTGCCGCGACGGCACGGCTGGACCGATCCCGGCCGGGCGATGTACCTCGAACTCGACACGCGCGCGGCGTTCGGCCGGACCTCCGTCATCTGGGCGATCGACCTTCCCTCCGAGCCCAAGCTCTCACGCTGGAAGATCGCCCACGATGCCGCGGCCATCATCGCGTCCTACCGCGGCACGGAGATCGTCATCCGCGAGAACGGCACGATTGAGGGGGTCCCGTCGGCGGGTTTTCCACCGCCGGATGTGGTGGTGGGGGACTTCAACATGACCCGGGGATCGGCGGCCATGCGTTCGATGCTTCCCGGGATGCGCCACGCCTTTGATGAAGCCGGTGCCGGCTACGCCGCGACCTGGCCCCGCTACGGCTACCGCACGCCAATCCCACTCATCCACGTCGACCACTTGTGGGTGTCACCGAACACCACCGCGCTCCGGTACGAGATCGTGGATCCCGGGTTCGGGTTTCACCGGATGCAGGTGGGGGACGTGGTTCCCGGTGGCACACCTCTCCGAGGCGCGCGCTGAATCACACCTCGGAGAGGCGTGCCATCACACTACTGGTCATGCCCCCGGTTGTCGGAGAGCTTGTGCCCCGCATCGCGGAGCGTCTTCTCCCGCCGGGCCTTTTCCAGGTCGGCGTCCACCATCATCGCCGCCAACTGCTCGACCGTGGTCTTGGGCTTCCACCCCAGCTTCTTCGCGGCCTTGGACGAGTCGCCCAGAAGCAGGTCCACTTCCGCCGGGCGGAGGTACCGCGGATCGAACTCGACAAAGTCCTTGAAGTCCAGCCCCGCGTGGCTGAAGGCCATTTCCGCGAACTCGCGCACGCTGATGGTCCGGCCCGTCGCGATCACAAAGTCGTCGGGCTTGTCCTGCTGAAGCATGAGCCACATCGCCTCGACATAGTCCCCGGCGAAGCCCCAGTCCCGCTTCGAGTCCAGGTTCCCGAGGAACACCTTCTTCTGCAGGCCCATCTTGATGCGGCCGACGGCGCGGGTGATCTTGCGCGTGACGAAGGTCTCGCCGCGCCGGGGCGATTCGTGGTTGAACAGGATCCCGCACGAGGCGTGCATGTTGTACGACTCGCGGTAGTTGACCGTCGCCCAGTGCGCCATCACCTTCGCCACGGCGTACGGCGACCGGGGGTAGAACGGTGTCGTCTCCTTCTGCGGGGTTTCGACCACCTTGCCGTACTGCTCCGAACTCGAAGCCTGGTAGTACCGAACGGTCTCTCCCGTGTCCTGCTGGTACGCCCGGATCGCCTCGAGAAGCTTCAGCGCTCCCATGCCCACGCTGTCCGCCGTGTACACCGGCATGTCGAAGCTCACCCGGACGTGGGACTGCGCTCCGAGGTTGTACACCTCGTGCGGCCGCACCTCCTGCATCAGCTTCGACAGGCACCCGGCGTCACAAAGGTCGCCGTAGTGCAGCCGCAGCGCCTTGCCCGACCAGTGCGGGTCCTCGTAGATATGGTCGATCCGGTTCGTGTTGAACGTCGAGGCCCGCCGGACAATCCCGTGCACCTCGTACCCCTTGGACAGCAGCAGCTCGGCCAGGTACGAGCCGTCCTGCCCGGTTATGCCGGTGATAAGCGCGCGTCGCTGAGTCGCCAAGGGGTGCCTCCGATTATGGGACCGTTTCCTACGAAACCGAGCGTTTGGGTGTTCGTCGGCCATCGTAGGGGGTTGGATGAGGGGATCCGGGCCGAGGCTGATCGTCGGGTCGATAGAACCCCGTCTCGCTCACCTCGGAGGAGGGATGAGCGGGCGGATGGGGAGGGTGCGTGCGGGCCTTCCATCGCACACCGCGGAGCGGTGTGCCCACCCGGTGTGCCCACCCGGTGTGCCTACCCGGGGAAGCCAACTCCGCCGGAGTTTCAGCGAAGTTCACGTCAATCTCCGGCGCTGAGTCTTGGAGTTCCCGGGGCCGCGTGTACACTGCCGCCGTGTACCGTCTTGTCCTGATGACTGTCCTTTTCGCGTGGGCACCGGCCGCGCTGGGCCAGCGCGTGCTCTCCCGCGCGGAGTACCAGGACCGTTTGCATGGGATGTGGCTGGGCCAGTGCATCGCCAACTGGACCGGGCTCCGCACCGAAGGGCAGCGGGTCGCGCCCCCGTTCTTCACGGATGCCGACTGGGGCACGCAGCCGCCGGGGCTGACGCTCCCCATCGAGTTCGTCCTGAGCCAGAACCCGTGGTTCGCGGACGACGACACGGACGTCGAGTACGTGTACCTGCACAAGCTGAGCACGATCTCGCCGCCGCGGGGTGTCCTGACTCCGGTGGAGATCCGCGACGCCTGGCTGGCCCACATGGACCGGGAGTACATCTGGGTATCAAACCGGCGCGCGTACGACCTGATGGGGCTGGGCGTGCGTCCGCCGATGACGGCCCAGCCCGTGAACAACGAGCTATGGGGGTTCATCGATGCCCAGTTGACCACCGAGTTCTTCGGGGCGCTCTCGCCCGGGATGCCCGAGCACGCGCTGCGCTGCGCCGACCTGCCGATCCGGACGACCGCCTTTGGCCATGCCATCCAGGCATCGCAGTTCTACGTCGTGCTGTACTCGCTCGCGACGCAGGTGCCGCCGGGGCTCTCGGGCCGGCAGCGCGTCCTCTGGCTCGTCCAGGAAGCTCGGAAGTGGGTTGTGGACGGCGGCAAGGCGGCGGACATCGTCGACTTCGTGCTCGCCGACTTTCTCGCCAACCCCGACGTCAACGACTGGGAGTTGACGCGCGACCGCATCGCGCAGCGCTACATGATCAACCCCGGCGCCAACGGCTGGCAGTACTGGAACTGGGCCGAATCCTCCGTCAACTTCGCCTGCGGCGTCATGTGCCTGCTCTACGGCGAGGGCGACTTCAAGCGAACGGTGCAGATCGGCACGCTCGGCGGCTGGGATTCCGACAACCAGACCGCGACGATGGGCGGTCTGCTCGGCCTCATCCTCGGCTACGAGGGCGTCAAGGCCCAGTTCCCGGGTCAGGCCTTCTCCGACCGATTCGACATCGAACGCACGCGGAACAACCTGCCCGACTTCCTCCCCGCCGATCCGCAGGCCCAGGATCGACTTGAATGGATGGCCGCGAGGATGATGCCCATCGTGGATGCGAACGTGGTCGCGGCGGGCGGCCGCATCAACGCGGGCCTGTTGGAGTTGCCCCCCGCGATCACGGCGCATCACCTGCGGCACAACCCTTCGCATGACTTGTGGATGCGAAGCGCGAACAACCAGGTCGTGCGCCAAGGCGGCACGGTGACGATGACAACTTCCGCGCCGTCCGGCCCGAACATGCCCTCGGGGGTATCCAACCCCTGGTACTTCGGGAACGGCTACGAGCACGACTTCCGGGGCTTGGACTGGCAGGAATGGCGGAAGTGGGCCTACACGACAGAGGGCACGGGGGTTTCCGGGCCGGTGACACTGACCGTTGAGTACAGCCGCCCCGTGGAGGTCTGGACGGTCCGATTCATGGAAGGCGACCACACGGCGACCGGCGGCTGGGCGACCTCCCTTGCCGTTCAGGTGAAAGTGGGCGGAGTCTGGATGAGCCCCTCCGGCGCCCTGACGGAGGTTCCCGATCCCGCCCGACCGTTCCAGGAAATTGACTTCATCCTTCGGCAACCGGTCATCGGCACGGGGGTGCGGGTGATCGCGAACGTCCCGCCCGGGGGATTCCTGACCTGCATCGAGATCGATGCCCTGGGCCGACCGGCAAAGTTTGCCGATGGCCGCCGCCTCCCCCCGCCCTGAAGGGAACATTCGCGTTCGGATGGGGGACCGGGCCGATGAGGGGCCCGCGGCGGTCGGTGCGCCGCGATGGAGGCAGCTTCGCGTGACGACGACGGACTCGAGCGCGGCAGGGGAACAGAAGGCCGCGCTCGGGCGGAGCCTGATCAAGCTTGCCCGCCCGCACCAGTGGGTCAAGGGCGCCTTCGTCGTGGTGGGCCCGGCCTACGGCGTGGCCGATGGCAAGGCCCTGACATCGGGGCTCGTGGTGGCGGTGGTGGGGGCGTTCCTGGCGTTCGGCTTCGCGTCGAGCAGTTGCTACGTCTTCAACGACATCCGCGACCGGGAAGCGGACAAGTTGCACCCGAGGAAGCGCCGGCGCCCGATCGCCTCCGGAGCTGTGCCGGTCGCGACCGCGAAGGTGTTCTCGATCGCCTTGCTGGTGTGCTCCGCCTTCGCGACGCTGCTGGCGCTCGCGAACAAGGACCGCGGGAACTGGGAGGCGATGTCCCCCGTGCTGTGGCTGGCCCTGTTCGTCGCCGGCTACGTGGTGAACACCACCCTCTACAGCATCCGGTTCAAGCACGCCGTGGTGCTGGATGTGATGAGCCTCGCAACGGGGTTTGTCGTGCGGGTTCTGGGTGGGTGTGCCGCGGCAGGGGTTACGCCCAGCGCGTTCCTTCTCAACTGCACATTCTTCGTCTCGATGTTCCTGGCCTTCGGCAAGCGGCTCGGCGAGCGACGGACCATGGGCGACCAGGCGGGCGCCGCGCGGGCGGTGCAAATGGCGTATACGGATGAACTGCTCCGGATGGCCGTGATTGTGACGGGCGTGGTGTCGCTGGTGAGCTACGCGGGCTACGTGCAGGATTCGGGGGTGAAGTACCAACTGGGGTTCAACCTGCTGTGGTTGACGATCCTGCCCGCAACCTACGGGCTTTTGCGGTGTATCGTTCTGCTCGAGCGGGGGCAGTACGATGATCCGACGGAACTGGCGTCCAAGGATCGGCCCTTTCAGGCAGCGCTGGTGCTGTTCGGTATGGTGACGGTGGCGGTGATGGTCTTGTTGCACAAGTGAAGCCGGGAGACACGCCCTGGCGCGTCTCTGAGATCAGGTCGTCCGTTCTGGACAATGGTTCGGGGAGAAAGTCCCATCGAAGTCGCCGCGGCGAGAACCGGGGCCAATCAGTAAGGAGCAAGGTCGATGAAGCAGGGCAAGAAGACGATGGCGGTGTTGCTGGCGGCGCTGGTCGGAACGGCCATGCCGGGGTGGGCACAGGAAGGTGGGGGGGGCGGGGGGGGGGGGCAGTCCAAGCCGGACTTCCCGCCATTCAAGGAAGTGTCGGATGGGTACGAGAAGGTGGTGTCGACGGCGGAAGGCGAGAGCCTGTACACGCTGTGGAAGCGGGACAGGGACGGCCAGTTGCTGGCGGAACTGCCCCGCGGGTACCAGAACCAGAAGCACTTCTTCGCCATGACCATGCCGACGGGCGAGCTCTTCGCCGGTCTGCAGCTCGGCGCGCAGTACGTGTACTGGAAGCGGTTCGACAAGCGCATGGCCCTGATCGCCCCGAACACGGACGTGCGTTCGACCGGCGACAAGGAGAGCCGGGACTCGCTCGCGAACCACTTCACGGACCGCGTGCTCGTGGATGTCCCGATCGTCTGCATGGGCCCCAACGGCCAGCCCGTGATCGACATGGATGAGCTGCTCGTGGGCCGGGCGAACGTCTTCTACGGCGGCCTGGCCGCGGGCGCCAACCCTCGCCTCGCGACGTTCGCCAAGGCCCCCAAGGCCTTCCCGGAGAACGTGGAGATCGAGTTCTCCATGCCCGTCGCCAACGGCCAGATGAAGAGCTTCCACTACTCGATCAGCGTGATCAAGGAAGACCCGAGCTACAAGCCGCGGCGTGGTGACACCCGCGTGGGCTACTTCCAGACAAGCTGGCGCGACCTGGGCAAGTTCAAGAGCGATGAGGTCTGGACGCGGTACATCCAGCGCTGGAACCTTCAGAAGAAGGACCCGTCGCGCAAGATGTCCCCGCCGGAGAAGCCCATCGTCTACTACGTGGAGCACACCGTGCCCGCGCGCTACCGCCGCTGGGTGAAGGAAGGCACGCTCTGGTGGAACAAGGCCTTCGAGCAGGTCGGCATTGTCGACGCCATCGAGGTCTACTACCAGGACAAAGAGACCGGGGCCCACATGGACAAGGACCCCGAGGATGTCCGGTACAACTTCATCCGCTGGCTGAGCAACGACATCGGCACGGCGATCGGACCGTCGCGGGCGCACCCGATCACGGGCCAGATCCTCGACGCCGACATCGTGCTGACGGACGGCTGGATCCGCCACTTCTGGTACCAGGCCAACGAGCTCATGCCGCAGACGGCGATGGAGGGCTTCAGCCAGGAGACGCTCTCGTGGCTGGACCGCAACCCCCGCTGGGACCCGCGGATCCGCCTGGCCAGCCCCGAGGACCGCGACGCGGCGCTGGCCCTGCGTTCGCGCCGCGGCGTGCTGAACTACGGCGGCGCCCCCGCCGCGGTTTCCGACGGCGCCCTGATGGAGACCGACGCCCTGCGGGCGCTCGCGGCCCACTTCGGCCCGAACGTGAACCTCTGCATGGCCAGCCACGGCATGGCCCGCAACATGGCCCTCATGGGCGTGGCGATGGAGGCGTTCGAGCTGCTCCAGCCCGAAGAACCCAAGGATGAGGGCAAGAAGGGCGACGCCAAGAAGGACGACGGCAAGAAGAAGGAAAAGGAAGAGCTCATCGACGGCATCCCCGAGTGGTTCGTCGGGCCGGCCCTGGCTCACCTGACGGTCCACGAGGTCGGCCACACGCTCGGCCTCCGCCACAACTTCAAGTCGTCCAGCATCTACACCCTGGCCGAGATCAACTCGCCCGAGATGAAGGGCAAGTGCACCGTCGGCTCCGTGATGGACTACACGCCCGTCAACATCAACATGGACGACGGCAAGGTCCAGGGCGACTGGAACCCCATCGGCATCGGGCCCTACGACCTGTGGGCCATCGAATACGGCTACACCTTCGACGACCCCAAGGAAGTCGCCAAGCGCAGCGCCGAGCCCCTGCTCACCTACGGCACGGACGAGGACACCGGCGGCCCGGACCCCCTCGCCCGCCGCTACGACTTCTCCGCCAACCCGATGGACTACGCCAAGAGCCGCATGCGACTGGTCAAGGCCCTCCGTGAGAAGATCACGGACAAGTTCGTCAAGGACGGCCAGAGCTGGGCCCGGTCCCGCCGCGGCTACCAGATCACACTGAGCACCCAGATGGACGCCGTGAGCATCATGGCCAACTGGGTGGGCGGGGCGTTCGTCAGCCGGTCGCACAAGGGCGACCCCGGCGCCGGCGACCCGATCACGCCCGTCCCCGCCTCGCAGCAGCGCGCGGCCCTGAAGTTCGCCGTCGAGAACACGTTCTACGACGACGCCTTCGGCCTCAGCCCCGACCTCCTGCGCAAGATGACCATCGAGCGCTGGTCCGACGGCGGCACGGTCCGCGGCGAGCCGACCTGGCCCGTCCACGATCAGATCATGGGCGTGCAGACCTCGACGCTCACCATGCTGATGAACCCCAGCACGCTCCGGCGCGTGTACGACAACGAGTTCCTCGTGCCCGCCGGCGAGGATGCGCTCACCCTGCCCGAGCTCATGGACACCGTCTCGGGCGCCATCTGGTCCGAGATCGAGAAGAGCCCGGACAAGAAGTACACGGCGCGGGAGCCCATGATCTCCAGCCTCCGCCGCAACCTGCAGCGCGAGCACATGGACCGGCTGATCGACCTCAGCATCACCGACGGCTTCGGCGCTGCGAGCAAGCCCATCTCCAACCTCGCAACCTCGAAGCTCCGGGACATCAAGAACCGCCTCGATGAACTGGTGACCAAGAACGGCTCACGCCTCGACCCCTACACCCACGCCCACCTCGACGAGTGCAAGCTCCGCATCGAGAAGGCCCTCGAAGCCCAGTACATCCGCAACGCCGACGGCGGCATGGGCGGGTTCGGCGGCATCTTCTTCGGCCAAACCACCGAAGCAGCCCCGCAAGCCCCCGCGGCACCCACGGCCGAAGACGCCGGCCGCTGACAACCCGAATCTGGGATGCCACCGGCCCGCCAGGGCCGCCGACCTCCCAGACGCGAAAGCCCTGAATAGCGACCGGGCCGCCCGAAAGGGCGGCCCGTTTCTTTCCACAAGGTAACACGCCAAGCCCGCAGGGTGCCCCCTCGATCACCATTCCCCGTGCCACCGAGATCGGCTTTGCGAGCTCGGTGGTTCTTCGGCAATCAATGCCCGAGCACGTGCGCCTCCTGGTCGCCCAGCCGGAAGACTGGAAGTGGTCAAGCGTCCGATGATGGATGAGCCATCGCGAAAATGAAGTAGCATGCGACCCGCCAACGGGCGATGCGCAGTTGTGGCCGCCGTGGCGAGGCTACGTGTGATCCGTTGCACAGGGCAACATATTCATTGAGGTCGCAAAGCCGATCTCGGTGGAACGATCCAAGACGATCTCGGTGCCACCCGCCGTCATCTTGGATCACCCACCACGGCGTCCGGTTGACCGTGTGGTCGAACTGCACGAGCAGTTCATCCACGCCCCGGTCCCCGGGGCCCCACAGGTACTCCCGCTCCAGGTACACCTGGATGTTGAGTTCATCCTCCTGCGCCTTCTCGTACCCCATCGGCGCGGCGGACCCATCCAGCAGATACGGGCTGGCCTGCTGGGCCTGGTTCGCCGCGGTTTCCACCTCCGCGTTGTTCGCTTCATCCGCATCGTCGAGGTTGAATAGCGGATCGACGACGAGTTCCTCGATGTGCCGGATGCCCAAACCCCCTCTGACATTGAGCCTCCACAGAGCTACTCCGAAAACACCGGCCGGATCCACGCGCTGTCACGAATGTGCTTTGTCTGCATGTACTTCAGCAACACCTCGATCGCGGCCCGGCTGAACAGCGGCCACGGGTAGCCATATAGACTCGAGAACTCACGCTTGCGAGGGTCGAACATGGGGGACATGTTGCTCACCTCGTGCATCAGGACGACCGCGTGACCTCGAACGGATCTGATTGCTTCCCGGGAGTACACCAGACGACAGGGTTCATCATGGGACTCGGCCCAGACCGTCCGCTTGCACGAAGGACAGGGCGGAACCAGTGTCGGACCGTCGCCGATGTTGCGCAGTGCGAGCGTGCCGTTCCGCATGACGCCGGTTGACTTGCGGCTTAGCGGCGGCAGAATGGCGGTCGGCACCGCCTCCATCCACTCCTTGACCACTTCGCCGGACCGGAGGACGGGGTGCCGCATGCACTCGGGCTGCCCTGTCGCGTCGACAATCTCTTTTCCAATCTCGGACCGCATAAGAATCAGGAACGTTCCTTCGTGCCCGTAGGCGAAGTTCGCCTTCGACCTCAGCGAATCCTTTCGAAGCATGTGGGGCTTGGCGAGCCGGCCTCCCATACCGCATCGCGGGCACGCCGCAGTCAGGTCGAAGGCATCCTTTGGAAGCGTGGCTTTGAAGTGCGTGGTGTTGGCGGGGCCGAGTTCAACGAATCCAAGCTCACCCGCCAGTGCGTCTTTTCTTTCGTACCGCGTGATAATCTCAAGCAGGGCCTTGACTCCGCGCCGTTCAGCCGCCGCCAAGAGTCGTCTTGCTGCCCGGTCGCTATCGACGACGATCGTACCCGGTACGCCGGGTTTCCACTGGAGTCCAAACTCTGAAAGCAGCGCCCCCACCTGCTTGCTTGCCCCCGTGGCTCCCATTTCGAAGAACAAGCGGTATTCGTGACGCACGGCGCATTTCCCTTCTGCAGTCAGTGCCCATTTGTGTACTTTGTCGCCTCGTTTCGCATGTGCGGTACCTTCTTGTAGACGATATCCACGACCTTGATCGCTTCAGCTTTGGTAAGCATGCCAGTGACCTGCTGACCTGCCTATGAAATCCTGATCCATCCCGAATGAGAGCTTTTGGGGTACAAAGTACCCAAGGAGCTCTTGGAGGAAACGAAAGCGGCACAGCACGGACGAGATCATCAGGAAGCTGCGTGAGGCGGAGGCGATGATGGCGGCGGGCAGGTCTGTCGCCCAGGCCGTCGTAGGTGCCGTGCTTGAGCATCACACCCGGGATCCAGACGTAGTTCACCAGGGTGCGGCCATCGCTGGCCAGCACCTCCTGGCCCGCCGCGAGCATGTGCTTGACCGCCCGGTTCACCTGCACGAGGCGGTTCCTGGCGTCGTATTCGTGACGTTGCCACAAGCAAGGGCGTGAGTTGCACTACGTGTTGCCTGTCAACGAGAGTTCAACCTGTATGCCTGCTTCTGTCGTGACGTCGATACATCGCTCCCTAGTTCGCCACGACACCGCACAGTCCACAAAGTGGTCTGCGATTAACAGTCCAGACGCACTGGCAGCGCAAATGCGTGTCGCCGATACGAGCCACACACCCCATGCCTGAGGAACAATGTCCAAGAGCCCCATTGTGAACACAAAGTCGCGTGCCTCAGGCGCGTCAGCTGACACGCACGCAATGTGGGATGCACAACCGGCCCACAACGCAGACCCCAGGATACACACGAACAGCCGCTCTGAAGGCATGGCGCGAATCCTGATACACCAATCTGGTTGAGGGCTGGACCTCTCCTTCCACCAATCTATCAGCACACATTGTCCAACTTCCCGTAGATCTCCGACGTCACAAACACGATGTGCTCGGAGTGCCGCCGCATCTAGTCCAGCTACGGATCGAAAGTGCCGAAGTTGAACCAAAGATTGGCCATCGACCAGTATGGTGTCATGATTGGCACTTGGATCGCGTATCATCTTCGGTGTCCTAACGACTATGGGCCATATCTAAGAGCGCCTTTCAGGATGAGAAGATCGGCTTGATCGTGTGCCGATGACCAGTTCAGCGCGCCGGACGCCCGCGAACGAGTGCATGGAGGCACGACGATTGCCAAGCCGATCCTGGACGACGAGTTGTGGGCGATGATTGAGCCGATGCTTCCGCCCCCAAAGCCACGGCGGTTCCGGTGCCCGGGCCGCAAGCCCATCACCAACGGGCAGGTGGCCGGGACCTGCTCTCGAAACGTGAATGACCCGTGCCACGGACCTTGCTCTTGAAGGTCCGTGGCCTTCACCCCGGGGACAACCAGCTGCAAACAACCCAGCACAAATCCGGACGCGCAGCATTCGCCGTCACTGACTCGCCGTCGTGCGTCCCCGCCACGGACCTTCAAGAGCAAGGTCCATGGCACGCGAAATGTCCCGGCCACCTGCCTGGGGGTCGGACTCAACCTCGCTGCAATCTTCCCCTCTTCCACCTGCAATCGTGATCACGCTGCCGCCGAACAGTCGAACCTGCTTTGCACTTCACAGTTTCGAATCACGCGATACCCGCGGCGACTGTCCTGTTACCAACGCGACCACTCGAACTGTGGAAGCCACCACAACAGGTTCTTCAAGCGATGAACTCGTGGTCTGTAGTCATCCGCAGCTCCTCCGCATACACCTTGAACGCCATCTCAGCTGCACCGTCACCGTCTACCAATCGCTCGTAGAACGTTTCGTCTTGGGCCCACATGGCCGGACCCATGAAGTACTCGTCGCCCCGTGCAAATCTCCGCACATGACGGCCCATCCTCCATCCGCTTGGAATGATAGTCTGAACAAACTCAAACATGAATCCAGCGAACGGGTATGGACACGGATCTGATCTGCGAGCGCATAAGTAGAACGACACTCCGCCCGGATAGACCAAGACACCATACACGAGGTAGAGGCCGTTCGCCTCCAAGTCTTCCGCGGACAAGCTCACATGAATGCCTGGGCACAGCTGTTGCGGAGGCTCTGACTTTACTTTCACAATCATCGCGACTGCCCCATGTCACGGGCGAATGTTCTTGATTGTGACATCCCAGCGCATGCCCGATTCCACATGCTGCGAATAGTGAATCTCATACACCATCCCGTTGGGATGTCGTCTTTCCACTCTCCACTTGGACCACGTGCCGGGCTTGAGTATCTGCAATGATTGGTCCCGCGGGTGGCCGGGACCTGCTCTTGAAACGTGAGTGACCCGTGCCACGGACCTTGCTCTTGAAGGTCCGTGGTCTTCACCCCGGGGACAACCCATTGTAACCGATCCTGCGCAAACCCGGACACGCAGCGTTCGGCGGGTGGCACCGAGGCAATCGGGATGCGTGCCACCGAGATCGGCCTTGCGATCTCGGCGGTCTTCGCCTCCATCACCCCACAAGATTCTCAACCCCTTGCGCACCTTGACCCCCAGCCCTCGCGCACCTTGATCAAAAAAACCCCTTCGGCGCTACGAAAAACTGCGATTCCCACCCATTCAAGGTGCGCAAGCCCCCTCTCCTCCCTCCTTGCGCACCTTGAGCCTCTACCCACACTCCCACCCGTCCATCCACGCTCACATGTACAGCAGGTTCGACGCCCACGCCTTCCACATGTCCCGGTACGCCGCCTCCAGTTTCTTCGTGAACGCCGCGCCGTCGCACAGCGGCGAGTTCCGGAGCTGCGCCCGCAGACTCGTGCGGAGAGAGCCGCGGCGGGCTGGGTTGTTCGCCAGCTCCGTCGCAATCCGGATGTAGTCGCCGGTGGAGTTCGCGATCAACTCCGGCATGCCCAGCGCCGTCAGGATCGAAGCGCCCGCCCGCGAGGCAAACGTGTCCCCCGCCAGCGTGACCACGGGGACGCCCATGTCGAGGGCCTCGAACGTCGTCGCCGCGCCCGCACCGGGGAACGTGTCGAGGGCGATGTCAATCCCGGAGTACGCGGCGAGGTGGACGGTGTACGACCCATCGCGCGGGCGACACTCGACACGGTCACCCGTAACGCCAAGCCCGTCAAACCGGGCCCGAAGGCGGCGGACCGTCGCATCATCCGCGAACGAAGCATTCTTGAGAACCAGGCGCGAGCCCGGGATCCCGCGGAGGATCGCCGCCCAGGTGTCGATCACGGGATCGCTCAGGCGCTGGATCGGCGCGAAGGAGGCGAACGTCACGGCGTCGTTGCCGGTGGCCGCCTCGATGGGCGGAGCATCGGCGGATGGGGCGTAGCAGAGGTAACTGCCGGGCAGGCGGGTGAGTTTCTCGGTGAACCGGGCCTCGGCGCCGTCGGGGCAGACCACGCTGTCCACGATCCGATGCCCGACGGCCTTCATGCCCAGCGTGTTGGGGTAGCCGAGCCACGCGACCTGCACCGGCGCGCTCCGCATGGTGAGCACGCCCGTGCGCGAACCCGGCGTGTGGCCGCCCAGATCGACGAGGATGTCAATCCGATCCGCCATCATCTGCTGCACGATCTGCCCCTCGCCCAGGCGGGAAACATCGCGCCACAGGAACGAGAGCAGGCGCAGGCGGTGCGTGGTCGAGTCGGGCTGCGCGGTCCCGGAGTAGCAGAAGGACCGGAAGCGGGTCTTGTCGTGGTTGGCGAGGATCGGCTCGATCAGCCCGGCGATCGGCCCCTCGCGGAAGTCGTTGGACAGGTACGCGACATTGAGCGTGCGGTCCGGGTTGGGATCGTTGTTGAAGGACCGGAAGCCCGCGTTGTACGCCGCGTGCAGCGAACGACCGAGTGTTTCGTGGAGTCTGAAGAGTTCATCGGGCGAAGCGCCGCCCTGGACATTGAGCGCGGAGCAGAGGTTGCAAAGGAGCAGCGGCTGCTCGGGCATGACCTCGAGCGACTCGCGGAGGGTGGCGATGGCCTCGCCGCCGCGCCCGGATCGGAGGAGGGCCAGCGAGAGGTTCACCCAGCCTTCCGGCCGCTCGCGGGCGATCTCCGTGGTCGCGCGGCCGGCCTCCACAGCGCCGTCGAAGTCGGAGATGCCGATCAGGGCGCTGGAAAGGCCGAGCTGGGCGGGAAAGGAACGCGGGTTGAGTTCAACAGCACGCCGGAAGGCGTCCACGGCTTCTTCGGCCCTGCCGCTGACGTTGAGTGCGGTGCCGTAGTCGCTGTGCATGTCGGAACTGGAGTCGTCCAGGTGCCGGGCCTTGTCGAAGTGGAACAGGGCTTGTTCGAGGGAGCCGCTCTGGAACTGGAGCAGGCCGAGCGAGTGGTGGAGCGTGGCATCGTTGCCGTGGGTGGTCAGGAGTGAGCGAAGGGAGGAGATGGCCTCGCCGATGCGCCCGACCTGGGCCATGGCCATGGCGTTGCGGATGGAGTCTTGGATGTTGGACATGGAGCCTCCGTGTGAAAGGGTTTGGATGTTAGGTCGGGCGGCTACGGCCGCGGGTTGGCCGAGCCGTGGGCCGTCCAGATGGAGCGGTAGGCGGTCTCGACCTTGGCGGCGTAGGCGCGCCCGTCGCAGAGGGGCGAGCGGAGGAGGAGGGATCGGAGGGAAGCGCGAAGGTCGGCCAGGCGGGCGGGGCTGGCGGCGAGAGCCGTCGCGGCGGCGATGTACGCGGTATCGGACGTGGTGATGAACTCGGCGAGATTGACGGCGGTCAGGAGGGAAGCGCCGACGCGCATGGCGTGGGTGTGGCCGGCCAGAGTGACGACGGGCACACCCATGAAGAGGGCTTCGCAGGTGGTGGTGGTGCCGTGGTAGGGGAAGGGGTCGAGGGCGATGTCGACGTGGTGGTAGAGGGCGAGGTGCTCGCGGGTGGTCTTGGTGTGGGGAAGGAGTTCGACGCGATCGGGTGTGATGCCGAAGGCGGAGAGGCGCGAGAGGATGTGGGCGCGGATGGAGTCGTCGCCCAGGCCGCGGCCCTTGAGGAGGAGGCGAGCGTGCGGCACGCCGGCGAGGAGCCGGCCCCACAGGTCGAGCGCGGCGTGCGAGAGTTTGGCCAGGTTGTTGAAGGAGCCAAAGGTGATGGGGCGGCCGGGGTCGCGGGGTTGAACGGCGGGGGGGTCGTCGTACGGGCGGTAGCAGAGGAAGCAGCCGGGAAGCCGGATCAGGGTTTCGGTGGCGAGGGCATCGGCGTCGGGAGGATCCGTGACAGCGTCAACAAAGCGGTAGCGGATGGCGGGAACACCCGTGGTATTGGGGTAACCGATGAATGACACGAGTATGGGTGCGGGGCCGAGGGCGACGGCGGCGAGGCGGTTGCCCTGGGCGTGGCCGGCGAGTTCGACGAGGATGTCGATCCCGTCGGCGGCGATGGCGGAGGCCAGGTCGCGGTCGGAGATGGGGAAGAGGTGCCGCCAGTGGGGAACGCGGGAGCGGAGGCGGGGGGTGGTGGTCTCGTCCGGCGCGCCGACGTGGTAGCAGAAGACCTCGAATCGGGTTCGATCGTGGTGTTCAAGGAGGGGCTCGAGGAAGTACGACACGGAGTGTTCGCGAAGGTCGCCGGACAGGTAGGCGAGGCGAAGGCGGCGGTCGGGGTTGAAGTCGGAGATGCGGTGGATCGGGGTTGGGGCGCCGATGAGATGGCCGAAGGCCCGGTGAGCGGCGAAAACTTCGGCGGGCGGAATGTCGGCGGGGTAGTTGAGCAGGCCACAGAGTTTGTCGTGAAGGGCGATGTCTCGCGGGTAGGCACGCAGGGCCTCCCGGATCACGGCGATGGCCTGGTCGGCGCGGGCGGTGTCGGCCAGAAGACGGGACCAGGCGTGGGCGATATCGGGCCGACCGGGGGCGAGGCGCGAGGCGGCGGTGTACGCGGCGTCGGCTTCGGCGATGCGCTGCTGGTTCGCGAGGATGATGCCCAGGTACAGGTGTGGCTCGGGCGTGCGCGGCGCGAGTTCCGCGGCGCGGCGGAGGGCGGCCTCAGCGGCGGGGAAGTCGCCGATGGTGCTGCGCATCATGCCGAGGGAGAGTTGGATGGAAGCGTCAGCGGGCGCCAGGCGGGCGGCGTCTTCCATGAGGGCGGCGGCTTCATGGAAGCGCCCGGCGCGGGCGTGGGTATTGGCGGTGGAGAGGAGGGAGGGAAGATCGGGCACGGGCGATGGTAGTGAGAAGGGTGGTGCGGGGCCGGGAGCCAGAGTTCACGAGCCGGCGCACCACGTCCGCCACATGGAGCGGAGGGCTTCGCCGAAACGGCCGGTGAAGGCCGCGCGGTCGCAGAGAGGGGAAGCAAGGAGCGTGGCGCGGAGGGTGTCGCGGTATCGCGCGAGGCGGGCGGGATCGGCGGCCAGAGCGGCCGCGAGTTGAACGTAGCGGTCGGGGTCGTCCGCGATGAGTTCGGGCGTGCCGAGGGCGGAGAGGAGGCTGGCGCCGACCCGGGCGGCGTGAACCTGGCCGGCCAGAGTGACCACGGGTACGCCCATGAAGAGGGCTTCGCAGGTGGTGGTCGTGCCGTTGTACGGAAAGGTGTCGAGGGCGATGTCGATGGCGTTGTAGGCGTCGAGGTGGGCGCCCTTATCGTCGATCTTGGGCCAGAGGTCGACGCGGACTTCGGGGATGCCCTCGCGCTTGAGCACGTCGAGGATGGGCGTGCGGGCGCGCGGCGTTTCCAGTCCCTGGGACTTGAGGACCAGGCGTGCACGCGGCACCTCGTGCAGGATCTTCGCCCAGAGGCGGAGCAGGCCGGGCGTGACCTTCTTGATGGAGTTGAAGGAACCGAACGTGATGAAGTCGCGGGCCGCCGGGGCCTGCGTGCTGGTCCAGGCATCGTGGAAGGAGCGCTCTTCGGGCGGCGAGTAGCACAGGAAGCACGGATCCAGGCGGAGGAGCCGTTCCACGGCCATGGCTTCGGCGCCCGGGCCGCCGATCGGGTCGGTGATGGAGTCAACGATGCGGTAGTCGATGGTGCGCAGGCCCGTCGTGTTCGGATAGCCGCAGTACGTCACCTGCACAGGGGCGGCGCGCAGGCGGAGCGCGGCGAGACGGTTGCCGAAGGTCTGGCCGGAGAGTTCGACCAGGATGTCAATCTGATCGGCGCGGATGGCATCGACGAGTTGCTGGTCGTTGGCGCGGGAGAGATCCTTCCAGGCATCGGCCGCCCGCTGGAGGCGCGCCGTCATCGTGTCCGGCCGACCCCCGGTGGAATAGAGAGAAACGTGGAAGCGGGCGCGGTCGAGACCCTCGACGATGGGGCGCGTGAAGTACGCGACGGAGTGCTCGAAGAAGTCCGGCGAGAGAAAGCCGATGCGGAGGCGGCGCTCCGGGTCGCGGGCGTTGGGCCAGTTTGCCTGGGGCTGGCCGGGGAGCGCGGCGAGGACCTGGCCGTAGCGGTGGTGCGCGGCGCGGATCTCGGCGGGGTCGATTCCATCCGCGTAGTTGAGCGCGACGCAGTAGTTGGTGAGGAGGCCGGGGTGGTCGGGATGGAGCCGGACGCCCTCTCGAAAGAGCGACAGCGCTTCATCCTGCCTGGCCGTCATCCCGAGCACGGAGCCGAGGTTGGTGCGGGCTTCGGCGAAACGCGGGTTGGCGGCGAGTGCTTCGCGGTAGTGATCCTCGGCGGCGTCGTAGTTCTTGAGTTGCAGAAAGAGCGTGGCCAGCAGGCCGTGGACGGGGGCGGAGCGCGGGTCGAGGGTGAGGGCGTGCTCCAAGGACGCAATCGCAGGGTGGACCTGGTTGAGGGACACGAGCAGCGAGCCACGGGTGGCATGCAGGTCCGGGCGCTGGGGCGCCGCGGCAATCGCACGATCGATGTGTGCCATGGCCCGCTGCGGATTGCCGGAGTGCATCATGATGAGGGCCATGAGCCGGTTGCCCTCGGCATGGTCGGGTTGGAGGCGGAGCGCGGCGTCGAGCGCCGGCGCGGCGAGGTCCAGCCGGCCGCCCTGGGCCATGTTGGCCGCGGCGGCGACTTGGGCGTCGATGGAAGAGGGATCCTGCACGCGGCAAGTCTACCGCGGGCGGGCGCACCACTCGTGCCAGATGGAGCGGAGCGCCCCGGAGAGCCTGGCGGCGAAGGCGGGACCATCGGCCAAGGACGAAGCGAGCAGGCGGGCGCGCAACGTGTCGCGGTACAGGCGGAGGCGGGCGGGGTCGGCGGCGATGGATGTCGCGATGTCGATGTACTGATCCTGGCTTTGGGCGATGAGTTCGGGATGCCCCAGGTTGGTGAGAATGGCGGACGAGACGCGGGCGACGTGGCGGTCGCCCCGGAGCGAGACGACGGGGACGCCCATGAACAGGGCGTCGAACGTGGTGGTGGTGCCGTTGTAAGGGAAGGGATCGAGGGCGATGTCAACGCCGTGGTACACGGCCAGGTGGTCCGTGACGGTGGAGGTAAAGCGGAGGCACTCGATACGGGCGGGATCGACGCCGTGCTCCGCGAAACGGGCGAGGATGGCGGAGGGAAGCGCCGGATCGTTGAACTCGAGGCACTTGAGGATGAGGCGCGATCGGGGGACCCGGGAGAGGATCGAGGCCCAGGTCCGGAAGACGCCGGCGTTGAGCTTTGGTGCGGAGTTGAAGGACCCGAAGGTGAGTCCATCGCCGGTGCGGCCGCAAGGGGGCGCGCCGGGCATAGGGCTGTAACAGAGAAAGGATGGATCGAGGCGGATGAGGTGTTCGCTGGCGAAGCGTTCCGCGCCGGGCGGATCGGTGAGCGAATCGACGAAGCGGTAGTCGATCTCGGGGATCCCCGTGGTGGCGGGATAGCCGAGGAAGTCGGCCTGGACCGGGGCGGGCTTCATGACCACGACGGGGATCTGGTGCCCCGCGGCGTGGCCGAAGAGTTCGATCAGAATGTCCACCCTGTCCTTGTGGATGGCGGAGGCGATGGTCTCCGGGGCCGCGCCCGCGAGGCTGCGCCACAGGGCCACGCGCTTCTTGATGGACGCGGATACCTCGTCTTCGTGGGGACAGGTGGAGTAACAGGCGAGTTCAAAGGCGGCCCGGTCGTGGTGCTCGATGAAGGGCTCGAGGAAGAACGTGATCGCGTGCCTTCGAAGATCGCCGGAGAGTAGCCCGATGCGCAGGCGGCGGTCCGGGTCGGGTTGCACGTTGTGCGATGTGTACCTGGACTTGGCCTGCGCGGAGTAGCCCCCGCCCGCGACGCGATGCGCGGCGAGGACTTCCGCGGGATCGGCGCCGGGCATGTAGTTCAGGCAATGGGCGAGGGCGGCGGCGCAGCCGTGGTGGTGCGGGTCCAGTTCAAGGCCGCGCCGGGCAGCGGCGACGGCGTCCTCCACCCGCGCCTGCTTGAGCAGCAGCGGGGCGAGGGCGGAGAAGAGTTCGACGTCGTTGGGCGTGGTGCGGAGGGCATCTTCTAGTTGCGCGGTGGATTCGGCGAAGCGGTAGGTCAGGCGGAGGATGTGGGAGAGTCCGAGTCGGGCGCCCGTGGCGGCGGGGTTGAGCGCGAGCGCAGCGCGGTACTGGGCTTCGGCCGGTTCCGCGCGCCCGAGTTGGGCGAGGATGTTCGCGAGGTTCTGCCGGTAGCCGGGGTCGTTGGGCCGGGCCTCGGCGGCGCGCTCCGCGAAGAACAGGGCCTGGTCGAAGCGCGACGCGGACTGGAGCACGAGCGACATCGCGTTGCAGAGGTCCGGGTGGCCGGGGTTCTGGCGGAGGGCCCGGTCGAGCAGGGCGCGGGCCTGTTCGATCCGGCCTGCCTCGACGTGCTGCCTCGCCTGCTCGATCTTCGGGAACACGTCGGCCATGGGGCGGATGATAAGGTCAGCGGGTGGTGGCACGGGAACACCAGTCCCGCCACATGGTTCGAACAGCGTTCTCGAACTTGGGCGCGAAGGCGGCGGCATCGCAGAGGGGAGAGTTCCGGAACGCCAGGGCCTTGGAGCGGGCCGCGGCAAGACGGTCCGGGCTCTGGGCCAAGCCCGAGGCGAGCGCCACGAACGCATCCGGCGAGTCGGCGACCAGTTCCGGCATCCCGGCGGCGCGGAGCAGCGAGGCGCCAACGCGCCCGGCGTGCATGGCGCCGGAGAGTGTCACGACGGGAACGCCCATCCAGAGTGCTTCGCAGGTCGTGGTGGTGCCGTTGTACGGGAACGTGTCCAGGGCCAGGTGGAGGCGTCCGTACAGGTTGAGGTGCTCGCGCTTGTCAGGCAAACCGTCCATGAGTTCGAGGCGCGCGGCATCGATGCCGCATTCCGCAAAGGCAGACCGGAACGAACGGGCGGCGGCGGGGGCGGAAATGCCGCGGGTCTTGATCAGCAGGCGAGAGCCGGGCGTGGCGAGGAGGATGGCGGACCAGGCGCGGACGACGGCCGGCCCGATCTTGCGGATGGAGTTGAATGAGCCGAACGTGACCGGGGAAGCGGGCGGCGGGGGAGGAGGGGGGACCGGTGGAACATCGACCGGGCCGGAGTAACACAGGAAGCAGCCGTCGATGCGGGCCAGGCGCTCGGTGCTGAAGTGCTCCGCGCCGGGCGGGTCGGTGACCGCATCGACAAGCCGCCAGTCGATCGTGGGCAGGCCGGTGGTGTTGGGGTAGCCGAGGTACATCGCCTGCACGGGCGCGGCGCGCCGGCGGAGCGCCGCGAGCGGGCCGTTGCCCGTATGGCCGGAGAGTTCGATGAGGATGTCGAGCCCGTCGGCGCGGAGCGAGTTGATCAGGGCATCCTCGCTTTGCCCCGCGACGGATCGCCACCCGTCGGCGCGGGCGCGAAGTTCGCCGGTCATCCAGTCGTCGCTGGTGGACGTCGTGTAGCAGATCAGTTCGAGCCGGGAGGGGTCATGGGCGGAGAGGATGGGCCGAAGGAAGTAGGCGCAGGAATGGTCCCACAGGTCTGTCGACAGAAGACCGACGCGCAGGCGACGATCGGGGTCGGGGGCGTTGGGGAACGCCGGGGAGTCGGTGCCGCGGGCCATCACGAGCCGGCCCCAGTGCTCGTGGGCCTCGAAGATCTCTTCCCGCGTGGCGTCGTCGGCGTAGTTCAGGGCGCTGAGCAGGCGGCCCATCACGCTCGCGTCGGTCGGGTGCTGCCTCGCGGCACGTCGGAAGAGGTCGATGGCCTGCCCGACGCGCCCGGAGGCGATATACAAGCCGGCGAGCGAGCAGGTCGCGTCGGCCGAGCAGGGATCGGCGGCCATCGCGCGCTGGTAGTTTGCTTCGGCCCGGTCAAAGTCGCCCACGCCCTGCAGCGCCCGGGCAAACCCGAGAAGGCCCGGAAGCCAAGTCGGGCTCAGCTCAACGGCGCGCTGCATGAACGGCAAGCCCTCCAGCGGGCGACCCGCGGACACCAGCGCCGCGCCGAGCTGGAACGCGAGGTGGGCCTGATCGGGGGCGAGTTCATGCGCCCTCCGGAGGTGCGGGAGCGCGGCCTCGGTGCGGCCCGCGGTCATGTGCAACGTGCCGAGCAGGCCACGGACTTGAGGGTGGTCGGTGCCTGTTTCAATCAGGCGTTCCAGGAGAGACACGGCGTCGGCGATCCGTCCGTGCTGGGCGAGCGAAACAGCCTGTTGCAGGGCCGCGCCGGGGTCCATCAGAGCTTCTCGCGTACGAGACGGCGGGCGGCATGATCCGCCGCGAGGATCTCCGAGAGGGAGTCGGCCGGTCGAGGGGCTGTATTGTCCATCGCGAAACGAACGAGCTCGGCGATGCGCGTGAACGGAACGCGGCCGGAAAGGAAAGCGTCAACGGCGACCTCATTGGCGGCGTTGAGCGTCGCGCCCGCGGCGCCGCCGTCGGCCAGCGCGCGGTAGGCAAGGCCCAGGGCGGGGAACCGCTCGGTGTCGGGCTCCTCGAACTCGAGCGTGGTGGAGGGATTCAACACCGCGGCGCAGCCGGCGGCGCGCCGGGGCCAGGTGAGGGCGAGCTGGATCGGGGTACGCATATCCGGCGCGCCCATCTGCGACACCGATGAACCATCCGCAAAGTGCACGGAAGCGTGGACGATGGATTGCGGGTGGATGAGGACGCGGATGCGATCTGCCCCGAGGCCGAAGAGCCAGTGCGCCTCGATGACCTCGAGCGCTTTGTTCATCAGCGTCGCGGAATCGATGGTGACCTTGCGGCCCATGCTCCACGTCGGGTGCTTCAGGGCGTCGGCGACGGTGGCGGTCGCCATCTTCGACGCCGGCCATGTGCGAAAGGGTCCGCCGGAGGCCGTCAGCGTCACGTGAGCGACTTCCGGCCCGATCGAGAGCGGCGGGGGCGCGGCGATTCCGAGGCATTGCCAGAGGCCGGAGTGCTCGCTGTCCACCGGGAGCAGGCGGGCGCCGCAGCGGCGTGCCGCGCCGGTCACCAGCGCCCCGGCGGCGACCAAGGTCTCCTTGTTCGCCAAGGCGACCGTGCGGCCCAGCTCGACCGCGGCGAGCGTGGCGGCAAGGCCCGCCATGCCCGAGATCGCCGCGACCACAATGTCGCACTCCGTCGAGCGAACGAGTTCCTCCGCCTCGCAGCCAACGGGCGTCACGGTCAAGGTGCCGCCGCGCGCGGGGCTGTCCGACGGTTGCCGCTGGACGTGACAGGTGCGTTGGACCCCGAAGCGAGCGGCCTGCGCGGCGAGGAGATCCGTGTTGGAGCCCGCGGCGAGTCCGACCACGTCGTAGCGCGTGCTCCACCGGCCCCGTTCGTGCAGCGCGTTGAGGTGCGCGATGACCTCGAGGGTCTGGGTCCCGATCGACCCGGTGGAGCCGAGCACAATGACGCGGCGGACGTCCGGCATGGATCACTCCTGCGGACGCAGCTTGGCCGCCTCGCCGGGGGAGAGCTTGCGACGGCTGGAGTACAGCAGCTTCTTGGGCTTGGCCTCGGGCTTGGGCTCGATGGCCGGCGGCTCGGGGGCGCGGCCCTGATAGCCCCCCCCGACGCGGAGCGCGGGTCGATCGTCCCGGTTGCCCTGCCGCGGCGTGCCTGATTGTGTCGGCGGTTGCTGCGGCGGCCGAGCATCGCGAGGCGGACCCTGTCGTTGGCCCTGATTGTCCCGAGGCGCTGCAGCGGGCGTGCCCTGTCCACCGGGTGCCGACTCGCCCGCCCCGCCGCCGCCCCCGCGGCCGCGGCGACGCCGACGTCGGCGACGGCCCCCGCCCTCTCCCTGCTGCTGACCCGAGGGCGGAGCAACGTCGGAGGTCGGCTCCGGCGTTTGGTTGGAAATGATGACGTGATCGTTGTCTGGAGTCGTCGGCAGCGGTGGAGGAGTCAGAGCCGGGACTGCGCTCGGCTCAACATCCCACGAATCGCCCCGGGGGCCTTCATCGGGCAGGACTTCCGGGACTTCGGCCTCCGCCGGAGCGGCCTGCGGCGCGCCGACCTGGGGCTGCCCGTCTCCGCCGCCACGGCCACGCCGGCGGCGCCGGCGTCGACGGCGGCGTCCGCCTTCCTCTCCGGGTGTTTGGTCGGCGCCCGCGGGAGCGCCTTCCGCCGGAGGTGGGGCCGCAGCGGCATCCTGCTCGGCCGGCGCGTGGTCGCGCGGCGGGGGTGGCTGCGGGGTTGGGGCGGAAGGCTGAGCCTGCTGGTCTCCGCGCCCGCGGCCACGGCGCCCGCGGCGGCGTCGGCCGCGCCGGCCGCCCTCGCCCTGATCGGCGGTGGCGAACATGGCGACCGCGCCGACGTCGTCGTCCAGCTCGATCGGGTGGGCGGGCATCTCGGCGATCTCGGCCTGCTCGGACTCGGTCAGGTCCTGCTCCGGCGCCTCGGCGGGACGGGACTCGTCCCAGACGTCGTCGGGTTCCTGGTTGCCCGAGACCTCCCACACTTTCAGGTCGCGTGGCGGCTTGGGCCGGGGCAGGGACTCGATCTCGATGTCGGCGTTCTGGGCGTCGTAGGCGTAGAACGAAATGCGATCCACGGGGACCGTCTCGCTCACGCGAACGTCCACGTGCTTGCCGCTGGTGCGTTCGAGCTTGTTGAGCGTCTTGCGACGGGACGAGAGCAGTTCGCTGGCGACGCGCGGGGCGACGACCATCTCGACGCGGGCGACGTTCCCATGGTCGAGCAGCGCCGCCAGGTTGCGCAGGGCATCGGCGGCGACGGAGTCGGGCTTCTGAACCATGCCGCGCCCGCGGCAGGTCGGGCAGTCGACAAAGTGCTGGCTCTCGTGGCTCCCGCGCATGCGCTGGCGGGTCATCTCGAGGATGCCGAAGTCGCTAATGGCGAGCGTGGTGGTCTTGGCGCGGTCGCGCTTCAGGCGGTCACGGAAGCGCTGCTCGATGTCCTTGCGGTGGCTGGCGTGCCGCATGTCGATCAGGTCGTTGATGACGATGCCGCCCAGGTCGCGGAGTTTCAACTGACGGCAGATCTCCTCGACGGCCTCGCAGTTGGTCTTGTAGGCGTTGGTCTCGGCGTCCCGGGCGTCGCGCATCTTCCCGCTGTTGACGTCGATGGCGACCAGGGCTTCGGTCTCGTCGATGACCAGGCGGCCACCGCCGGGCAGGGGCACCTCTCGCGCGTGCATGAGGGCGATCTGCTGCTCGATGCCGAAGGCGTGGAACAGCGGCGTCTGGCCCTGGTACTGGAGCAGGCGGACCTTGGACCGGGGAGAAACGATCTTGAGGAAGCGGGCCGCGCGGGCCAGGGCGAGTTCGTTGTCGATGATGATCTCAGAAATGTCGGCGGAGACCATGTCGCGCAGGGCGCGGACGAGCAAGTCGCTCTCGCTGTAGAGCAGGCGGGGCTTGTTCCCCGACTTGCGACGGGCTTCCATGTCCTTCCACAGGCGAGCAAGGTACGAGAGGTCCCGCTTCAGTTCCGTCTTGTTCCGGTCCATGCCGGCGGTGCGGAGAATGAAGCCGAAGCCCTCGGGCAGGTCGAGCTGGTCGAGGATCTGCCGCATCTCGCGGCGCTGGTCCTCGTCCTCCACCTTGCGGGAGACGCCGACCTTGTCCATCTGCGGCATCATCACCAGGAACCGTCCCGGGATGGAGAGGTAACTGGTGAGCGTGGGGCCCTTGGTCCCGACCCCTTCCTTGAGGACCTGCACCTCGATCTGGTCACCCCGCTTGAAGCACTTCTGGATCGGCGGACGCTCGCGCCGGGGCGTCTTGCGGCCGATGGACTCGGTGGTGTCGTCCTCATCCTCGCCGGGGAAGTACCGGGGGTGCACGTCGGAGACGTGGAGGAACCCGTGGGCCTCGACGCCGAAGTCGACGAAGGCCGCCTGGATCGACGGTTCGACGTTCGTGACGGTTCCCACATAGATGTTGCCGACGCGGCTGATGCTGGCGGCGCGCTCGGCGTGGAACTCTTCGAGCTTCCCGTTCTCCACCACGGCCACCCGGCACTCTTCACCGGGGGAGTAGCTGATGAGCATCTGCGTCTCGATCGGCTTGTCGGCCTTGGCCGCCGGCTTGTGGTCGGGCTTGCTCTCGTTCCTGGTTTCGTTCTTCGATTCTGGCTTGCTGTCTGTCACACTGGACCCCTCAATAGGCGAGGGTCCGCGGAGGTGGTGCGAGCGACACCGCGCCGGCGCGAGGTGCGCCGGAGTACACGCTGGTGGCTGGATCTGAAAGTCGCACGTTGAAGCGCCGCGAACCCGAGGTGGGCGACGCGTGGCGGGAGCCTCGAAGGGCCTGGGGAAGGATGGGGCGAGGCCCCGATCCATCCTTGGTCCGCGCTGGGGCCGGGCATGTGCCTCGAGCCACCGGCGGAACGACTCGTCCTCTTGAAACCGCGCGGGCCGTTGGGCGGGCACGGGAGTCGAATCGGCTGATCTTCGGGCAGCCGCCGCGAGGGCGCCGCACCGATGTTCTTTCCCGAGGCGTCGGGCCGATGGTCGGGAACACCCCGCACACCGTGCTGCCCGTGGATCGACTTCCGTCCGTCGAACGCTTCGGGGATGATCTGTCGTGTCCGCGCCGACTCGCGGCGGGGACTTCGGAATCGACTCGGCCGCGATCAGGCGGCGGGCGTCGCTACAACCACTATCGTATCGCGGTCGGCTGGTCTTGGCCCGAACCTGTCAATTGGGCGCAGAATCGGCCCAAAACCCCGCTCGTGGCCCCGGAAGGAAAGGGTTCAGGCCCGCTCTTCGATGCTCCGGCCATCAAACGCCTCGGGGAGGATCTTCCGGGTCTGGTCCCGGAGGAACGCGGCGACGGACACGTCCGAGTCGAGGGAGAGGGCCTTTCGCGCGATCTTCTCGCACTCCTCGATCGTGACGCTGCGCACGAGCCGCTTGAGGGGAGGAATGGAAGCGGCCGTCGCGGAGAGGGTCCGGACGCCCAGGCCGATGAGCAGGATCGCGTACTCCGGGTCGCCCGCCGCTTCGCCGCAGCACGAGAGCGGAACCCCCCGCCGGCGGGAGACGCGAGCGACGTCCTTGATGAGCTTGATCACGGCCGGGTGGGCCGGGCTGAACATGGAGGCGACGCGTTCGTTGGTCCGATCGACGGCGAGCGTGTACTGCACCAGGTCGTTGGTGCCGATCGAGAAGAAGTCCACCTCGCGGGCGAAGGTGTCCGCCATCACCGCGACCGACGGGACCTCGACCATCATCCCGACATCCACCTCCGGGTTGTAGGCGATGCCCTCTTCCGAAAGGTCCTCCATCACTTCCCGCAGGACCCACTTGGCCTGTCGGAGCTCCTGCGTGCTGGTGACGAGGGGGAACATGATCTTCAGCGGGCCCAGGGCCGAGGCGCGGAGAATGGCCCGGAGCTGGGTCTTGAACATCGGCAAGTTCTTGAGGCAGTACCGGATGGAGCGGAGGCCGAGGAAGGGGTTGCGTTCGGGCTGCTCCTGCTGGCGCTGGGTGTACTTGTCGGCGCCAAGGTCCATGGTGCGGATGACGAGCGTGCGCCCCGCCAGGTGGCGGACGCACTCGCTGTAGGCGGCAAAGTGCTCCTCCTCCGTTGGCTCCTCTTCCCGCGTCAGGTACAGGAACTCGGTCCGGTACAGACCCACACCTTCCCCGCCGCACTTGAGAACGAGCGGGATTTCCTGCGGAAACTCGATATTTCCGAGGAGCTCAATCTCCACGCCGTCGCGGGTGATGCTCTCGAGCCCGGCCAGTTCATCCAGCGAGAGCTGGAAGACCTTGCGCTGCTCGATATACGCCTGGTACTCGCTGAGCTGGCGAGCATCGGGATCGATGATGACCACGCCCCGGTCCCCGTCGATGATCACGGTCGTGCCATCGGTGGCGTGGGTCGTGACGTTGCCGCACCCCACGACCGCGGGGATGCCCAGGGCCCGGGCGACGATCGATGTGTGGCCCGTCCGCCCGCCAAGGTCCGTGGCGAACGCCACGACCTTGCCCCGGTCAAAGCCGGCGGCCTGCGATGGGGTGAGGTCCGGGGCGACGACGACGGCCTGATGGTTCAGCTCGTTGAGGCGGGTGCGGTGTTCGCCGATCAAGTGGCGGAGCACGCGGGACGAAAGGTCTTCAAGATCGTTGGCCTTGGTCGTAAAGGCCGAGTCCTTCATCGCGCGGAACCGCGCGGCCCATTCGGAGAAGGTCTGGAAGACGGCAAACTCCGCCACGACGAGTTGCTTCTCGATCATCGCCCGCATGGGCCCGATGAGCGACTTGTCCCCCAGCATCCCGATGTGGAAGTGGAAAATCTTGGCGGCCTCGGCCCCCATGGCCTTCTCGGCCTGGTCGCGCACAAGCTCCAGCTCGCGGATCGAAGCCTTGATCGCGCCGTCGAGTCGCGCCAGCTCCGCAGCGACGCCCGCGGCGGGAATGGCGCGACGGGCGATCTTCTGCCGCTCATCATCGAGGGCGAAGATGCGTCCTATAACGACGCCGGGCGAGACAGGGATTCCCTTGATCAGTTGCATCGGAGGTCAGGCAAGCAGCGGGTTGGTTCTCATCGAAGCCGGAGTCCGTGCCGTTGGATGGTCTCGGACGAACGCGGCTGGCGTCGGGTTCTTTCGATCGGCAGGATTCGGGTCTCCATTCGGGAAACGCCACATCCTAACGGCCCATCCGTCGGAAGATTGTCAAAGCGGTCGGCGCATCGCGCCGATACGTACCGGGCCATCGAGGCCGCCGCCGCGGCGGAACCTCGGCGGCCCCTTCACCGTACCCTTACTTGACTTTCTGTGCCAGGTTTGCTCTAGTACACATGAGCAGCCCGCAACGGGAACGTGCTCGACGCCTCAAGTCGGATGAATCTGTTGAGGCTGCCGAGCCGCGGGCTCGCCCGAGAGATCGAAGTTCAGTCTCGTATTCAGGACGCTGCCGGGCGTGATCACACAGCCCCAGCGCACTTTGCTCGAAAATCGCCGGACCGTGCGCGCCGGGTGGACCACAGGGGTCCGTCTTCGCCCGCCTCTTGCGGGTGAAGGTGGGCGCGTTTCCAGGGATGGAAGGTCATTGGCGGAAGGGGTTGGAGGTTTCGCGTGAGAGTTGGTTCAAGGCGTCGGCGCCGCAGGCGCCGCGGCGGAGGCGGGCCACAGGGCCTCGCCCCTCAGCACGTCAATGGTCAATCGCACCCGCAACCCGCACCGTCGCCGGGCGGCGTTCCGCCGGCGCTGGCCGCGTTCGGGCTTGATCGCCCTCCGGTCCCGCTGGTGAACAAGACCTTTGAGGAACTCACGTCGATCGATCCGCAGCCGCGGCTGACGCTCGAGTACCCCGGGTGCCCGCCGGCCTGTCGGTTGGTGGACCTGTTCTGTCCGATCGGGCGGGGGCAGCGAGGCCTCATCGTCTCGCCGCCCAAGGCGGGCAAGACCACCCTCCTCAAGGACATCGGGACGGCCATTCTCCGCAACCATCCAGATGTCGAACTCATCCTGATGCTCGTGGACGAGCGCCCGGAAGAAGTCACCGACTTTCGACGGACCTTTGCCCAGGTCATCGCGGACCTCGCCCCGCCGCCGGTGGGGGACATTCCGGGAATGGCGCAGACGGCCGAGCCGATTCCGTCGGCCCCCATGCCGCGCCCGGGCGTCGGGCCGTGGGTCCAGGTCGTGAGCAATCGATGCCGAGTCGTGGCATCCAGCAACGATCACGACGTCGAGCGTCACATCGCGGTCGCGACCCAGACGATCGAGTACGCGCGGCACATGGTGCTGGCGGGCAAGCACATCGTCATCCTGCTCGATTCACTGACCCGTCTGGGACGGGCGTTCAATCGCTCGCGGAAACACTCGAGCTCGGGCCGGACCCTCAGCGGCGGGATTGACAGTCGCGCCCTCGAAGTGCCCAAGCAGATCTTCGGTTCCGCCCGCAACACGGAGGAAGCCGGGAGCCTGACGATCGTGGCCAGTTGCCTTGTCGACACCGGGAGCCAGGGCGACCAGGTCATCTTCGAGGAGTTCAAGGGCACCGGCAACATGGAACTGATCCTCGACCGCAAGATCGCCGAGCGACGGCTGTTCCCCGCGATCAACCTCGCGGCGAGCGGGACGCGGAAGGAGAACCTGCTCATGCCCGAGCAGGAGCTCAAGACCGTTACCGCCCTTCGCCGACGGCTCATCAACATGCCCCCGCCCCAGCAGGTGGAGCAGCTGCTCGCTGCAGTGCAGCGGTTCCCGACCAACGCCGCGCTCGTGGGTTCCCCGGCGTGATTTCGCGCCTCCTTGACGAACCGATGGGCTCGGCCCCGGGGTGGGCCCGCTAGGCTTTGCCGATGTCCGCCATCGCCGAACAGATGGAAGCGCAACTCCTCTCGCCACGGCTCTCCCGGCGCGCCGCCATGGGGGCGATGGCGCTCGGCGCTGCTCTCGCTGGGACAGGTCGGCCATCGCTCGGCCGCCCACTGCCGCCGCCGCGGGTCACCCGCAAGGCCCGGAACCTGATCTTCATGGTGTCGGACGGGATGAGCGCCGGCACGTTGACCCTCGCGGATCTGTACCTGCAGAAGATGGAGGGTCGCCGGTCCAACTGGCTTCGCCTGGCGTCGGACCCCGCCTTTCGACGCTCGCTGCAGACCACGCATTCCGCGGACGGACCGGTGACCGACTCGGCCGCCGCCGCCGCGGCCTGGGGGAGCGGGTTCAAGCACACCAACGGCGCGATCAACATCACGCCCGACGGCCGCCAGCACGTGCCCTTGTGCATCCACGCGGCGCAGAACGGGAAGAAGACCGGGCTGGTCACCACGACGCGCATCACGCACGCGACCCCCGCGGGGTTCAGCGCCAACGTGCCGCTGCGTGACATGGAGAAGGAAATCGCGGCCCAGCAGCTCTCGCGGGGGATCGATGTGCTGCTGGGCGGTGGGACGAAGTACGTAACGGATGAACTGCTGGCCCAGGTGCGGGGCGCGGCGGTTGTGAAGGACGCCGCGGGGCTTGGCGCGGTGGATACGTTGGCGGTAGCGCGCCTGATCGGCGTGTTCTCGCGGCACCACCTCCCGTTCGTGACCGACCGCGATGCGTCGATCCCGTCGCTGCCAGTGATGACGGAACGGGCGCTGCAGATCCTGTCAAGATCGGCGGACGGATTCGTGCTGCAGATCGAGGGCGGTCGCGTCGACCATGCGGCCCACTCGTCCGATGCCTACGCGCTTATCTGCGAGCAGGCGGAGTTTGACGAGACAATCGGCGTGGTGGAGAAGTTCATTGCCGGGCGAGACGACACGCTGCTGGTCATTACCACGGACCACGCCAACGCGAATCCGGGGATCACGTTATACGGCGCACGTGGACGGGCCGCGTTCGATCGGCTGGCGGCTCCCGCGACGCCGCGCAAGTCGTTCGAGTGGGTCTACGACCAGATGTCGCTCCGAAGCTCCGCGGATGAGAAGGTCAAGGCCGCGCCCGGCCTGGTGGAAGAGGCGCTGGGCGTGAAACTGGGCGAAACGGAACTCGGGATCCTGACCAGTTCCCTCCGGGGCAAGCGGGCCGTGCCCTTCGCCGCGGCGAACGTATGGACATTCGTGCTCGGCTCCATCCTGGCGGATCACTTCGGCGTCGGGTTTGTCAGCCCGAACCACACATCGGACGCCGTCGAGCTGCTGGCGACCGGGCCGGGGAGCGAAGCGATCGGCCCTGTGGTGGACAACACAGATTTGCATGGGATCGTGGTCGCGGCCCTCGGGCTCGCGCCGGCTCGGAACCTGCCGGGCATGGAGGAACTGGTCCCGCTGGTCAAGCCGAAGACGGAGGACTAGCCCTTCCGTTAGCAGTCTCGATGGGCGGATCGGGTCAGGATCGGCGCCGGCGCAGGCAAAGGGCTGCGAGGCCGAGCATCGCCGCCGTTCCGGGCGCCGGCACGATGTGCTCCTTCACAAAGTCCACCGCGCGCTCGTGTTCGGGTTCATCCATGCCGTAGTTGAGCACCAACCAGAACGGCGCCGAGTTCTGCACGCCGGCGAGACTGGTGCGGAGTTCCAGTTCGACGAGGAAGATGCCCTCGGCCGGGTTGTTCAGCGTCATCGGGAAGTGAAAGTCAACGCCCATGGAGGGGATGAGCACCTGCAGCCCGGTGATCGGCGAGGGCGGGTCGAAGGTTGGCGTGGTCACGGTTCCCAGCACGCTGTCGCCGAACGTGAGCGTGGAGGGGGGCATGACCTGGAAGTTCGTGCCCGGGGCGTTGGATGGAGCCAGCGGGTCCCACACCCGCAGCGCAGCCCGGATGTTGAATCCGACGAACGCACCCCCGAACACGGTGCCGTTCTGGAAGTAGAAGCCGGGCTCATCCCCGACCACGCTTCCGGCGATCATGTCCATCTCTCCGGCAAAGACCCGTTCGGGGTTGAAGTACTGCCCAAAGGTGTGGTCCGCCGCCCAGGTTTCAATCCGGCCGTCGGAAACGAGAGCGCCGATATCGAAGTGGTCGGCTGAGGCGGAGGCGGCGGTGCAGGCGACGATGAGGGAAAGCAAACGCATGGTGCGGTCCTTTCTCTTGTGCATGTCTCTCAAACTCCAGCGGGGAATGTCAACGCGCGGTGGGGGATGAGGGAAGGGTGAGCGGCTACGGGCAACCCGCCGCGTACGCGTTGAGGAAGCACTGAAAGTCGTTGGCTGTCAGCACGGGCGAGCCGGTGGAGCCATCGCAGTTGGCTTCGCAGGCGCCGCTCGCGTACCGGTTGAGGAAACACTGAAAGTCATTGGCCGTCAGCACCGGCGAGCCCGTCGAGTCGTCGCAGTTGGCGTAGCACGGAGCGCCCAGGCGGTCCTCGGCCCAGACCACCGCCTGCGCGAACGCGCCCGAGTCCTGGTTGAAGACGATGGACACGGGTCGGCTCGCGGCCTGTCCGGGCTGGCCGAGCCACAGTTCGACCTCGAGGAGATACACACCCTCCACCGGGTTCACAAGTTGATACGCCGGGTGCTCGTGGATCTTGCCCGTGCTGTTGACGATGCCCAGGATCAAACTGTCGCCCACGCCGCACGAGCCGGGGTCGGTGACGGGGGTCGTAATGGTGACGTTGTTCTTGATGATGTTGAGGCGCGGCGGCGTCGGTTGCGCGGGAATGGCGGAAAAGGTCTGGCCGTCCCAAGCGCGCAGCGCCTTGCGGATCGTGAGGCCGACCGGTTGCGACGGCGGCAGCGCCCCGATCTCGGAGTCGTACCCCGGGTTGAAGGTGGCGCCGGGGATGCCGGTGTCGCCGAACGTCGCGGCGGCGACCTGCCACGGGAACGACGCGCTCCCCTGCACGAGTCGTCCGGTGATGAGGCGGCCGGCTTCGAGTTTCACGATCACATCGCCGGAATGCGGCTGGGCCGCGGCGACGGCGTTGAACAGCAGGACAAGCAAAGCGGGGACCGTTGCACTTGTTTGGTGTTGCATGGTGGGCGTCCTTGTTTATCTGGCGTAATCCGGGAAGAACGCGTTGTCGTACGGGCCGCGGTACACATCGCGGAATCGGAGCGTCGCGGCATGTCCATCGAGGAAGCCGTAGTTGGCGATGGCGTCGGCGGTGCGGGGCCGACCGCCGTGGGCGGCGATCTCGCTCTCCGTGTTGGCGACGGCCGGAGCGCTCGCAATGCCGAGAAGCCCCCAGTTGTCAGGATGAACGTGGTCCGCGCGGGCGAAGCCCTGCGGGTCACCCGGCGGGTGGTTGCCGAAGGTCATCATCAGGAAGTGGGCTGTCTTGTGGGGGCGTTCGATCCGGGACAAGCGGTCCCACGGGCCGAGGAACCGCCCGCCGCCGGGCGCCGTGACCGAGGGAGTCGCGAAGCGGGTGGTGAATGAGTTGAGGCCGTAACTGGTCCAGCGGGCCAGGGGCCGCGTGATGCCCTGGCCTTGGGCGAGAGCGTCCAGGGCCTCGCGCAGGCTTGCACCCGTGTCCGACCCGCCGTCCGCGATGGGCCAGTACACGCTCCGGTCCGCTGGGGACCGAAGGATCACCGGCCCGCCGTAGTACGGCTCGAGCAGCACGGGCCAGGCATTCTGCAACGCTGAAGGCCCGCCATGGCCAACACCGGCATCGATGAAGTACTCCTTGTTGGCATCGGCGTAGAGGATGTTGGCCGTCTCGAGTTGTCGGATGTTCGACAGGCAGCGTGTCGCCATCGCCGCCCGCCGGGCCTTGCCGATCGCGGGCAGGAGCAGCCCGACCAGCAGCGCGATGACAGCGATGACGACCAGCAGCTCGACAAGCGTGAACGCACGCCGCGGCATGGGCGGACTCCCGATTCAGGTTTCAAGCGTGGAGAGACGACGACCACGTGGCCACGCTCGCCGCGCGGGCGGCGGGGTGGAATGGACGAGGTTCATGCCGTCGGGGGCCCACGAGGCGGGCCCGTGGAGAGGTCGGGCGTCGAGGGCGAGCCAGAAGGCACGTGCCGGACAATGTCCGTTGCGTGCGTGCAGAAAGAGAGGACAAGGTGCCCGTCGGGCGTCAGCGAGCCGTGCCGAACGATCGCGAGTTCGATGCACAGGGTGCAAGACTCATCGTCCGGCGATTCGGGCTGATCGGGGTGGTCGTGGTGGTGGCAGCAGGTGGTCGCTGGCGGCGTCGCCTTCGAGTGCGAAGCCAGGTGCTGGGCGTGAACGGCGGGCAGCAGGAACTGGACCGCCACCAGCATCGCCGCGAGGAGGGCGTTGCCCAAGGCCGGAGATGGAACGCGACGCCGGTTCATTGTTGTTGCGAATCGATTCTCATTTATACCATGCAGGAGGTGGCGGAGCAAGCGGGACTTCGCGAAACTCGGCCCGCCGCGATAGGATCACCCGATGCCACAGGAAGGCGCCAAGGCGGCGGAGTCGCTCACCCCCAGGGGAAGTGGGGGAAGAGGTGAAGTCGAAGCGAGGGATGTCGAACGACTTCCCGAGGCCGACGCCTCGCTCTATCTCCACCCCCAGACCCTCGCCCGCCTTTCCAGCTTCGAGCTCCGCGCCAAGATGATCGTCGAGGGCGTGATGAGCGGGCAGCACCGCTCGCCCTACCACGGGTTCTCCGTCGAGTTCGCCCAGCACCGGCAGTACGTGCCGGGGGACGACATCCGTCACCTGGACTGGAAGGTCTACGGCCGGTCGGACAAGCTGCAGTTGAAGCAGTACCAGCAGGAAACGAGCCTTGACCTTGTGCTGATGGTCGATGCCTCCGGCTCCATGCGGTACGGTTCGCGCCAGTTCGAGGAGGCCTCCGGCGCGGGGCACACCCTCTCCCCCGACGGCCGCTCCAACTGGAGCAAGTTCGACCACGCCACGGCCATCGCCGCGGCCATGGCGTACATCACCCTGCACCAGGGCGACCGGGCCGGTCTGGTCGTCTTCACGGACGAGATCAAGAGCCTCGTCCGCCGTTCGAGCAGCCAGGGCACGTGGCGCCAGATCGTCGGCTCGCTCGCGATGCATTACCAGGAAAACCCGGGCATGGCCGTGACGGACATCGCCCGCGTCGTGGACCAGACGCTCGCGAAACTCTCCAACCGCTGCCTCCTCGTGCTCATCAGCGATCTGTTTATTGATCCGGAGCAGTTGCGGGCCGCCGCGGCACGCGTCAAGCACCGCCGGCATGACATGATCCTGTTCCAGGTGATGGACCGCTCCGAGCTGGAGTTCGACTTCGCGGATGCGGCGCCCTTTGAGGGACTCGAAGGAGAACCGCGTCTGCGGATCGATCCTCGGGCGCTGCGAGCCGGCTATCTGGAGGCGCTGAACCGGCACCTCGCGGCGGTGGAGCGGGTCGCCCGGTCCTTCAACTTCGACTACCAGCGGATCAGCACGCACGACTGGCTCGGCCCGCCGCTGGCGGCGTTCGTGGCACGCCGCAACGCGTACATCAAGCGGAGCAAGCACGGATGATCCTGGCCGCATGACGTTCCTGAACCCCATCCTCGCCGCGGTCGGGCTCGCGTGCATCGCGTTGCCGATCCTCATCCACATCCTGATGAGGCGGCGTCGCTCGCCGATCCTGTGGGGCGCGATGCGGTTCCTGCTCGAGGCGTACCGCCAGCACCGCCGCCGCATCCGTCTTGAGCAGTTCCTCCTCCTGGCCTCCCGTTGTCTGCTCGTGGCGCTGATCGCGCTGGCGCTGGGCCGGCCCGTGCTCGAAGCGGCGGGGGGGCTGGGCGGGCGCAGCGCGGTGACCCTGTACCTCCTGATCGACAACTCCCTCGCCGCCTCCGCGCAGGATGAGGGCGGCAAGCCCGCCATCGATCGGCATCGCGCCGCGGCGGGAGCGCTGCTCGCGCAGTTGGACGCGGCGGCGGGCGATCGCGTCGCCGTGATCGCCCTGGGCGGCCCGGCTCGCGCCGTGGTCGATCCGCCCGCGGTCGACGCCGGGGCCGTCTCGTCGGTGCTGCGTGACCTGGGCACGACCGACAGCGCCGCCGACATCCCCGGCGCCCTGCGGATCGTCGCGAGCAGCGTGCAGTCCAAGGATGGCGCGCAGGGGCGGCCCGTCGTCGCGATCCTGTCCGACTTCTACGCGGGCTCCGCGGATGCCGAGCGCCGGCTGGAGGCCCTGATCGGCCCGGGACAGAAGGCCGTCACCATCCTCGCCTCCGCCCCGGCGACAACCGGCCCCACCAACATCTCCATCGCTGCCGTCGAGCCCGAACGCCCCGTGCTGGTCAGCCGGACCGCCGGTCAAACACAGGTTCGCGTGGTGCTGCGGCGTGCCGGCGAGGGCATCCGGGAAGCGGCCGCGACAACCGTTCGTTTCTCGGTCCAGGCGGACAGCGCCTCGGGCAGGGCCACGCCGCACGCCGCCGGCACGTTGCCCGTCCGATGGCAGCCCGGTCAGGCCGAAGCAACGGCCATCGGTTCGGTCGATCTGCTCGGGGCGGCCAAGTCCGCGGGCGCCTCCGGTGCGGCGGTGCTGATCGCCTCGATCGACAACGACGCAATCGCGGGCGACAACACCTGGCGCCGGCCCATCGAGGTGACGCGCACGCTCCGGGTCGGGGTCGTCTCGCCGCGGCGCATCGGCGGCGCCCGCGCCGGTGTGCAGCAGTTCGAACCGGCGGACTGGATCCGCCTGGCCCTCGAACCCAGCGAGGGCGGTCGGTCCGAGGGGGATGCCGAAGTGATCGAAGTCGAGCCGATCACGCTCGACGCGGCTCGCCTGGCGGGGCTTGATGCCGCGTTCATCGCCCGCCCGGAGACCCTGCCCGAAGGAGCCTGGAAGCGGCTCAAGACGTTCGCGGATCAAGGTGGGTTCGTGCTGGTCTTCCCGGCGCCCGGTGCCGCCGTCCCGCTCTGGGCCGATGCCATGGTTCGGGATCTCTCCCTTCCATGGACCATCAGTCGTCAGGCCCGCGAATGGCCGGAGGGCATCGCTCTCAGCGGCCCGCCCGGCGCGCCCCCGCTCTCCGGCCCGGGAAGCCTGCTCTCGGTCATCGCGCCCGAACTCTCCGAACTCGCCCGCCCCGTCCGAGTCTTCCGCGCCCTCGGCGTGGACAACGCCGGCACCCCTCTGCTCGTGACCTCCGATGGCGCACCGATCCTCGTCGCGGCCAATCCGGGCGCCGCCGACGAAGCCCGTGGCGTGGTCGCCCTCGGCACCATCGCGTTCTCGTTCGACTGGACCGACCTCCAAGCCAAGCCATTGATGGTCCCGCTCATCTGGGAACTGGTAAAGCAAGGCGTGGGCGCCGCCCGAGGAAGTTGGTCCGCCCTCGCGGGTGACACGCCCGCCGCCCCGCCCCGCGCCGCCGAACTCCGCGGCGCGGAAGGTTCATTCAAGGTCGCGTCCGGCCGGGCGGAGTCCGCCATCCGCCGCGCCGGCCTCTGGCGCGCGGTCGATGACCAGGGAGCGTTGCGAGGTCTGGTCGTGGTGAACGCCGACCCCCGCGCCGGCCGCACCGATCCGCAACCGCAGGGCACCCTCGGCACATGGCTCGGATCCGCCTCGGGCGAGAACGTCCGCTGGCTGACGGGAAGCGATGCCCTCGGCGAAGGCGGCCTGAGCACCGCGCTCTCCGGCAAGAGGGATGCATCGCGCTGGGTTCTCCCGCTGCTCATCGGCGCCATGGGCCTCGCCCTGCTCGAACTTGCCCTCGCCCGTTGGTTCAGCCACGCGACCATCGCCCCGCCGAAGGAGGCCGCGGCATGAGCGAACTGCTCAACCGACTCTTCGGCCTTGGCCCGCTCTCCTTTGGGGATCCTGAAGTGCAGTTCGGCTTTGCGCGCCCGATCCCCGCGTGGGGCTGGCTGCTCGCCGCCGCCGCGGCGTTGGGCATCGCATGGTGGAGCTACTGGCGGCTCCAGGGCTCCGCTCGCTGGCGCGTCAGTCTCGCCGGTGTGCGCGCGTTGACGCTCCTGGCGCTCCTCCTGGTCATCAGCGGCCCGCAACTCGTCCGCCCCAACGAGCGGATCGAGAAGGACTGGGTTCTCATCCTCGCCGATCGATCCGCTTCCCTCACAATCGCCGACGAAGAGCGGACGGCGGGCGAAGGCGGCGGCCGACGCACGCGGGATGCCGCCCTGCGCGAGGCGATCGAACGCGCCTGGCCCTCCCTGGCTCGGCTCGGCCAGGAGCGCACGGTTGTCTGGCTCGGCTTCGACAGCGGCGTGTACGACCTGCCCGTGACGGAGGGCGGCGTGTCACTCGGCGCCCCCGCCGGCCGGCGCACATCCATCGGCGCCGCGATCGACCAGGCCCTGTTGAGGGCCGCGGCCCGCCCGGTGTCCGGCGTGGTGGTCATCAGCGACGGCCGGTCGCTCGACGACCTCAGCCGCGCCGCCCAGCACCGGCTTCAGAGCGAGCGCATCCCGGTTTTCACCTTTGCCCTTGGCAGCGCCGACCCCGTGCTGGACTTGGCCCTGCTCCGCGCCGAGGCCCCGGCCATGGCCTTCGTCAACGATTCCGTGCCCGTGGGGGTGGAGGTTGAACGCATCGGCGCCGGACGGGCCGCCGCCCGGGGCCGCGTCGAGCTGGTCGATTCCCTCACCGGCGAGGTGCTCGACCGCCAGGACCTCCCCGAGGATCCCGCCGCTTGGGCGGACGGGCGCGCCAGGCTGACCCTGGTCAGCCGACCCGGCACGCCCGGCAAGATGTCGTGGTCGGTCCGCATCGTGCCGGAGATCCCCGACCTCATCCCGGAGAACAACGCCACGGGCGTCACACTCGAACTTGTGGACCGCCCCCTCCGCGTCGCCTACTTCGACGGCTACCCCCGCTGGGAGTACCGGTACCTCAAGAACATACTCCTCCGCGAGCAATCCATCACCTGCGTCTCCATGCTCCTGGCCGCCAACCGCCAGTACATTCGCGAGGGGGACATCGAGCTCGACGCCATCCCCCGCAGCTCCGAGGACTGGGCGAAGTTCGACGTCGTCATCATCGGCGACGTCTCCGCCTCGGTGTTTTCCCGCGAGCAACTCGAGAACCTGCGCGACCACATCTCCATCCGCGGCGGGGGCCTGCTCTGGATCGGCGGTCCGGGCGCCACCCCCGGCTCCTGGCGCGATACGCCCCTGGCCGACTTGCTCCCCTTCCAGATTTCATCACGCAGCACAGCCCCGTCCGACGGGCGCGCCGGCCTTCGCCCGTTGACCGAGCCCGCTGTGATGTTCCCATCTCCCGCCGCCACGCGGCTCCGTCTGCTCGAACTGAGCGATCCGGAATCCGAATCCGGCGCCCAAGGCGGCTGGCCCGCCTTCCTCTCCGACCCCGCCACCGGTTGGAACACACTCCGCTACGTCCAGCGCATCGACGCCTCGATCGTCAAGCCCACGGCCGAAGTCCTCGCCGTCGCAGCGCCCGTTTCATCGGTGACCGACCCACTCCGCGCGCCGCCCGATTCCACGCCCGTCCTGCTCTCCATGCGCTTCGGCGCCGGGCGTGTCCTCTACGCCGCGACCGATGAGATCTGGCGCTGGCGCTTCGCCCGCGGCGAAGCCCTGAACGAGCGATTCTGGGTCCCCCTCCTGCGGCTCCAGGGCCGCGACAGCCTCGCGCGCTCGGCCCGTCCGGCCGTGCTCGAGGTCTCCCCCCGCCGCCCCGAAGCGGAGCAACCCGCCCGCATCACCGTCCAACTGCTTGATCAATCACTGGTTGACCTGGCACCCGGCTCATTGACCGTCCGAGCCCGGCGTCAGGGCGAATCCGGTCCCCCCATCGAGCTCACGCTCAGCCCCGAAGGCGCGCCCGGCCCGGCCCTCCCGCGTGGCGCCGCCCGCTCGTATGCCACGGTCTGGACTCCATCCGACCCCGGCCGCTACCGGCTCGACGTCGCCGACGGCCTGCTCGTCGGCCTGGGTCTCGACGTCGACGTCGCCGCGCCGGACGATGAACTCCGCCGTCCCGAGGCCGACCACGCCTTCCTCGCCAGGCTCAGCGCCTTCACGGGTGGCCAGGCACTTTCCCTCTCGCAGGTGCCCAGCTTGGCCGACCCTGGACTGCTGCCGAAGCGCGAGTTGCACATCGCGGGCGTCCCGGATGTGGAAACCCTCTGGGATAAGCCCGCAGTCCTCGCCCTGCTTCTGCTCCTGCTGTGCACGGAATGGATCGGCCGTCGAATCGTTCGGCTCTCATGAGAGCCTCCGAGGCACCAACCAGGCCCCTAAAGTCTGGTAACACGTTTGTCTCACCGCCTGCGCGGGCCGGCTCGCGCATCAGACCGCGGTAGTCTGTCGTGCGTAGAGGAAGATGGAGCGCCGCACGCCGGCGCCGCCCGATACTCAGTAGGCCCTTGATGGAGCGCGGGGCATGAGCACTGGTCCCAACATCCAGCCCGTCCGGCAGCGGTTGGCCGCCATCCGGGCCCGCGCGCGATGGATGCTCCTCGTGGTCGGGGCATCGGCGTTGATCTGCGCCGCACTGGCCGCCGTCCTGTCCGCAGGTCTGCTGGACTATGTCGTCCGCCTTCCATCTTGGCTCCGAACGGTGCTGCTCCTTGTGGGCCTGGGCTTCCTGGTCTACGGGTTCCGGCGCTCTCTGCTCCCTGCCACGCGGTTCCGCCCATCGCTCACCGAAGTGGCCCTTCGGATCGAAGCGTCCGAGGTTGGGCGCAAAGCCGGTCTGCGGGGCGTGCTCGCCTCGGGCCTCGAGCTCGACGAGTCCCCCGGCGACTCCGAAGTCTCGAAAACCATGGCGACCCACGTCGTGGAAGAGGCGTCCGCCCGCTTCGCCGCGCTCTCGCGGAACCGAGGCGGCGCCGCCGTCCTCAGCCCCGTTCGTGTCCGCCACAGCCTGCTGACCTTCGCGGCGTGCGTGTTCGCGACCGCCGCCATCGGGCTGGTCGCAGGGATCGAGCACTTCTCCGTCGGCGCCCGCCGGGTGCTGACGCCGTGGGCGGACGTGCAGTGGCCCAAGCGAACCGGCGTCGTCGATGCGATGGAGCTCACGGTTCATCCGCTCGGCAGTGCGCTCCCCCTTCGTGCCGCGATCGTCCGCACGGACCAGAAGGCCGGCCAGACCCGCGTCGCCGCCAAGTACCGCGTGCTCACCCGCGACGGCGCCTCGCCGATCAACCGCATCCTCCTGACCGGCCAGGGAAGGACCATCGGCCTGACCTCCGGCGTCACCGGCCCGGCGACGGGCGAACTTTTCGAGCGTCTCATCGAACCCGCCGCGCTCGCCTCGGGCGGCGCCGCCTCCAGCGACCAGCCCGCCGAGTTGGAGTACTGGTTCGAGACCGACGACGACCGCACGCCTCCCCGACGCATCAAGCTTGTTGAACCCCCCGCCATCGTTGCCGCCAGCGCCACGATCTCGCCCCCCGCCTACGCGGCCATAGGCGAAGGGCGCGCGGAGGGATCGCGCACCTTCGCCGCTGGCACAACCGACCTCGGCCCCGGGAACGACCAGCGAGCCGTCGTCGGACCTGTCCTGGCGGGTTCCAGCGTCCAACTGCGAATGACGCTGAACAAGCCCGTCCCCACGCCGGCCACCGGCGGCGATGCGGAACAGGACGCCCTGCGGCGCCTCGAATGGCTGCGGTCCACCATGCCCGGCTCGGAGTTCGCGCCCGACCTGTCCATGTCCTTTGACGGTCCAGCGTGGACGCTCTCGTGGACCGCCGGCGCCAGTGTCCGCGTGCCCGTTCGGCCCGTGGATCAGTTCGGCCTCCGCGCTGTGGATGAAGCGGCGTACTCGATCGATGTGGTGGAGGATCGTCTGCCCACCGCCGCCGTCATCGAGCCGCGCGAAGATGAATCTGTCCTGCCCACCGCCGTGGTCGAACTCGTCGGCGAAGGACGCGACGATGTCGGCGTGTCCATGGTCGAACTGGCGCGACAGGCCGCCCGCCCCGCTCGCGGGTCGATCGGCGCCTCGGCCGAGGCCGAAGGACCCATCACCTCGCTCGCCGTTTCCGCGGCGTCCAGCGGCATCGTCACCCAGGCGTCCGTCTCCTTTACGCTCGATCTTTCGAAGCTCCAGCCCGCGCCCATTCCCGGCGAGGAGATCTGGATCATCGCCGTCGCGAAGGACAACTTCAATCTCAACGATGCGGCACACGATCCTGTGCGCAGCCCGCCCCGCAAGCTCCGCATCATCCGCGAGGAGGACCTTGTCGAGCAGATCCGAACGGAGCTCAGCTCCGTCCGCCGCGCGGCCATCCGCCTCCACGAGGACCAGGGCGAACTGAAGCGCGCCGTGGAACGCGGCCGGCTGACCCCCGAGGACCGCGCCCGCCAGCAGAACCTCTCCCAGCGCATCGCCTCGCAACAGGAAGCCGTCGAGCGATTGCAGCAGCGAGCCGCCCGCAACCGCCTGGCCGATGAGGGTCTCACCGGGATGCTCGAGGACCTCACGGGTCATCTCGAGTCCGCCGCCAACGATGCCGAGACGGCCTCCGGCCAGATGGAGGCCGCCCGCGCCGCCGAGTCCCGTCCCGAAGAGCCGGACCAGGAAACACAGCTCCGCCCGGAGCAGTCCGAACAGATCGCCCGAACGCAGGAGGTCGTCCGGGAGCAGCTCGAGCGCGTCGCGCAGGCCCTCGACCGGGGTGAGGACTCGTGGCTTGCCGCCCGTAACCTGCAAAGACTCTTGCAGCAGCAGCGAGACCTCCGGGCACAGACCCAGCGACTGGGCGAGCAGAACATGGGCCGTCGCCCCGAAGACCTCACGCCGCAGGAACGCGCCGAACTCGCCGAAGTCGCCGACCGCCAGCAGCGACTCAGCGATCAGGCCCGCCAGGCGCTCGACCAGCTCGAACAACGCGCCCGCCAGATGGAGCGTGCCGATCCCTCCCAGGCCGAGGGGATGCAGCGTGCCGCCGAGCGCGGCAGGCAGGAGCAAGTCCCCGAGAACATGCAGGAAGCCGCGCGCAACGCGGAGCGCAACCAGACCAGCGAGGCCACACGCCAGCAGGATGAGGCCATCGCCTCCCTCGAACAAATGGCCCAGGACATGCAGGACGCCCAGCGCCGGCGCGACGCCCGCCTCGCCCGAGCGCTGGCGGACATCCTCCAGTCCCTCGAGTCCCTCATCGCCGACCAGACCGAGCAGATCGCCGCGCTCGCCGCCGCGCTTCCCGAAGGCCGCTTCGCGGGCCTGGACCTCAACCTGATCTCGCTCCGCCAGAACACCATGGATGTCGCGGAGAAGGCCGCGGCCGACCGCGCCACCGCCCCGATCGGCGAAACCATCACCAAGGCCGCCGAGCAACAAGGCCGCGCCGTCTCCGCCCTGCGTGCAAGCCCGGCCGATGGCCCAGGCGCTGAGAAAGCCGAGAACGAGAGCCTCCGCCTTCTCCGCCTGGCCCGCGATGAAGCCCGCAAGCAGCAGGAAGAAGCGGCCCGCCGCGACCAGGACCGCAAGCGCGACGAACTCCGCAAGGTGTACCGTGAGGTCCTCGAACTCCAGGTCGGCGTGCAGGGTGACACCGATCCGTTCATCGGCAAGCCCGTCGAACGCCGCGACCGCTCCCGCGTCCGGACGCTCGGCGAGCGCCAGGATGAAGTCCGCCTCCGTCTCGAGGAACTCAAGAACAAGACCGAGGGCTTCGCTGATGCCAAGGTCTTCGATCTCGCCCACCAGCGGCTCGATGCCGCCATGTCCATCGCCGCCAAGAAACTCCGCGCGGCACAGACCGATGCGAGCGTCGCCCGAAACCAGGCCACGGCCGTCCGGGTGCTCCAATCGTTGATCGAGGCGCTCTCGGAGCGGTCTGGCAACGAGGACGAGTTCCGCGATGAAGAGGGCGGTGGTGGGGGAGGCGAAGGTCAGGGCGGACAGGGCGGGCAGCGGCCGCTCATTCCCCCGCTCGCCGAACTCCGGCTCCTCCGGGGCATGCAGGTCGAAGCCGCCGAGGTCACCCGTGCCATCGACGAATCCCGCGATGCCGAGGATCTTTCCTCGCTCGGTCAGTACCAGCGGAACCTCGCCGAGCGCGGCAAGGAACTCATCGAACAACTCGAGCGCCAGCAGGGCGGCAACTCCGCCCCTCAGGGCCCCCCGCCGGAGAGGGAGTAGCCATGCGTCCATCGTTGGCCATCCCGCTGTTGCTGGTCTTCACCGGCTATGCCGTGGGTCAGGAATCCAAACCCCAGCAGCCCCCGGCGGCCGCGCCTCCCGCCGCGCCTTCCCCAAAGGCCCCCGCCTCGCAGCCCTCGCTCGATGACCTGCTCGGCGTGCCCAAGGACCCCGCCGCCAAGCCCACCAAGCCCGTGGAAGACCCCACCCGCACCGAACTCGAGCGGCAACTCTCAATGAAGGCCGCCGAGGAGCAGTTCAAGCAGGCCGTCGTGCTGATGGATGAAGCCGCCACCCGGATCAAGGACGGCCGCGACACCGGCCTCGCCACGCAGCGCATGCAGGAAGACATCATCCGCAAGCTCGACATGGTGATCACCTCGGCCGAGCGGCAGCAGCAGCAACGCCAGCAGCAGCAGCGACAGCGTCAACGCCAGCAGCAGCAGGACCCCGGTCAGCAGAATCAGCAGAACCAGCAGAACGCGCAGGCCCAACAGCCAGGCGCCGAACCCGCCGACGACACCCGCGAACCGCCCGGTCCCCAGGCGGCCGACCTCCGTCCCGGCGCCGCGGCGCGCGGGGCCATGTGGGGCAACCTCCCGGAGCGCGTCCGCCAGGCCCTCTCCCAGGGCGACGCCGACAAGTACAGCTCCATGTACCGCAAGTGGACCGAGGCGTACTACCGCAAGCTCGCGGAGGAGGCGAACAAGTGATCCGATCCTTCCGCGCCGCTCTTCTCGCCGCGTTCGCCGTCACCCCCGCGGCCTTCGCACAGCAGGACGGCCCCCTGGGCCACATCGACGCCCCCCGCCGCGATGGAGGAGCCAGCGCCCAGAACAAGGCCCTCGCCAACGAGATCACGCCCGAACTCACCGCCTCCGTCAACCGCGGCCTTCGCTACCTCGCCGGCGCGCAAACCCCGGACGGCGCCTTCGGCGATGGTCGCTTCGGCAAGAACGTCGCCGTCTCCGCCCTCGCTGGCATCGCCTTCATGGCCGACGGTCACCTCCCCGGCCGCGGCGAGTACGGCGATCAGGTCGCCCGCTGCATCGAGTACATCCTCGCCAACTGCTCCGAGTCCGGACTCATCGCCGCCGACACCGCCAACGGCCCCATGTACGGCCACGGCTTCGCCACCCTGTTCCTGGGCGAAGTTTACGGCATGACCGCCGGTGGCGGCGACACGGCCCTCGCCGGACGGCTCCACGAGGCCCTCGTCAAGTCCATCCACCTCATTGAGCAGACCCAAAACCAGGAAGGCGGCTGGCGCTACAACCCCGTCCCCTACGACGCCGACGTCTCCGTCACCATTTGCCAGATCATGGCCCTGCGCTCCGCCCGCAACGCCGGCATCGAGGTCTCCAAGGACGTCATCGACCGCGCCGTCGAGTACGTCCGCAAGTGCCAGAACCCCGACGGCGGCTTCAAGTACCAGCTCGAAACCGGCCAATCCGGATGGCCACGCAGCGCCGCCGGCGTTGCCAGTCTCTACTACGCCGGCATCTACAAGGACGACGCCATCGACCGCGGCCTGGCGTACCTCATCCGCGAGGCCCTCCCCGGCAGCCCCTCCGCCAACCGCGCCCACTACTACTACGGCCACTACTACGCCGTCCAGGCCATGTACCTCGCCGGCGGCGCCAACTGGGCCCGCTGGTGGCCCGCCATCCGCGAAGAACTCATCCGAAACCAGGCCGAAGATGGAAGCTGGGAGGATCGCAGCGTTGGTTACGCCTACGCCACCTCCATGAGCCTCATCATCCTCCAAATGCCCAAGCGGTACCTGCCGATTTTCCAGAAGTAACCACCCCATGCGTTCCTCCCGTGCCGCTTCTCTTCCGTGCCTCGCCGCGCTCTTCGCGGCCAGCTTCTCCCACGCGCAGGAAACCCGCTCTTCCCCCCGTCTCCTGCTCGACCGCAAACTCGCCGAGCGCCAGGTCCAGTTCACCGGCATCGACGACCGCACGGTCATGTACATCGACAGCGCCGGCCAGCCGCGCACCGACCTCCTCTCCGACTACCTCGCCATCCTCCCGCTCCCCGAAGCCGTACCCGTTCGTGCGGTGAGCTTCATCGAACTCGCCGATGGACAACGCATCTCCGGCGCTCTGGTCACCGGTCGCACGCCCCCCGCCGATTGCCTTCTCTGGGGCCACCTCGGCCTCGGCGCCCTCACGCTCCCGCTCGACAGCATCCGGCGCATCCAGCTCCAGGGCGGTGTGCCGCTCCCCTTGCCACGCCCCGACGAGTCCGCCGACACGATTCTGTTGATCAACGGCGACCGTCTCGATGGCTTTCTCGAGTCCATCGCCGCCGAAGTCACCATCGCCACCGGCGATGCCCCGCGCACCATCCCCGCCGACCGCGTGCAGGAGATCATCCTCTCCGCCGCCCGCCCCGCCGAACCGATCCGTTCGCCCATCGCCTGGATCAGCGACGGCAGCATCCTCGCCTGCCGTTCCATCTCCTCGACGCGCACCGGCGAAGTCGTCCTCTCGCCCACCATCGGCGTTCAGGAATCCGCCGAGCCCGGCACCGAGGCCCGCCTCATCGCCTCTGAAACGCTCTCCATGCGCCTCGACGACCTGCGCGCCCTGATCGTTGATCCTGCGCTCATCGCCCCGCTCTCCTCGCTCCGTATCGCCGCTCAAACTCCCGCCCCCGAGCGCCGCTGGGCACGTCCCGCCCAGCCCATCGAGCCCCGCTGGGCCCCCGCCGGTCTGGCCGATGTTGAGCTCCCCGGCCCCATGAGCGTCGAGTGGGACCTCCCTCCCGCCGCGGCCCGCTTCGCCGCCGAGGTCGAACTCCCACGCCAGATGTGGACCTGGGGCGACGGCGAGGTCTCCGTCTCGATCATCACCGCCCAGGGCGAGTCCGAAGTCTGGCGCCGCCGGGTCAACGCCGAGTCACCCCGCGCTCGCATCGTCGCCACGATCCCCCCCGCCGCTCGCCGCCTCCGCATCGTTCTCCATCCCGGCGAGTTCGGCGCCGTGCAGGACAAGATCATCCTCCGCCGCGGCGTGATCCTCCTCGAACCGCGCTGACGCTACCGAAGCTTGATCGACGCCAGCGCCGCGACCACGAGCAGGATCGAGACGATCCACGCCCGCGCCACGATCTGCGGCTCCGTCCACCCGATCAGGTGCAGGTGATGGTGAAACGGCGCGCACCGGAAGATCCGCTTGCCCCCGCTCGCCTTGAAGTACCCCACCTGCATGACCACGGACGTGATTTCCAGCAGGAACACGCCGCACATCAGCAGCGTCACCAGTTCCTGCCGCGTCACCACCGCGATGTACCCGATCAACCCGCCCAGGCACAGCGAGCCCGTATCCCCCATGAACACCTGCGCCGGCGAACAGTTCCACCACAGAAATCCAAGGCACGCCCCCGCCGTCGCCCCCGCCATCACCGCCAGCTCTTCCGACCCCTGCACATACGGCACCAGCAGGTACTGCGCCCACGCCTGCGTCCCGCACACGAGCGCGAGAATGCACAAGCCCAGCGACACCGCCGCGCTGATCCCCCCGGCCAACCCGTCCATCCCGTCGGTGATGTTCACCGCGTTGGACATCCCCGCGATCATCAGCACCATCACGAAGATGAAGACCGCCTTGGGCAGGTACCACAGCGCTGGGTTCACCGTCGCCGCCTGGTCGAGATAGGTCTTCTGGAACGGCAGGTTCAGCACGCTGGCCATCCCCGGCCCCGCGCCGCCGTGCGTGTACGCAAAGAGCCCGATCAGCACCCCGATCCCGAGTTGAAAGACCAGCTTCTCCCACGCGTACAGCCCCTGCCGAGACCCCGATCCCCGGCGGGCGCTGGTCAGCTTCAGGTAATCGTCCACGCCCCCCAGCGCCGCCATCCACAGCAGGACGAAGATCCCCGCATACGCATAAAACTGCGTAATGTCCGCCAGCAGCAGGCATGAAATCAGGATCGCCCCCGCGATCAATACCCCGCCCATCGTCGGCACGTTCGCCTTGCTCTTGGCCTGCGCCCGGAGCAGCTCCGCGTCCGTCGCCCCCGTATCCCCGATCTTCATCCGCGTCAGGATCCGGATCGTCCGCTTGCCCAGCAGCAGCACGATCAGAAACGCCAGCCCCGCCGCCGCCAGCGCCCGGAACTGCACCTGGTACAGAACCTTGAACGCCCAATCGAGATTGTTCTCGGCGAGCCAGGCCTCCGCGTTGCGGGCAAAGAGGTACAGCATCAGTGCATCGCCACCGGTGCCTTCATCGCCGGCAGCAGCCGTTCCAGCCGCATCCGCCGCGACCCCTTCAGCAGCACCGCATCCCCCGCCCGCAGCTTCCCGGCTACCTCCCCGGCCCGCTTCTCATCCAAGTCATCCACCAGCGTTACCTCGATGTTCGTCCCGGCCAGTGCCCCTGCCGCCCCGCGCATCGCCTTCCCCACCAGGACCGCCCCATGCACCGGCCGATCCCGCAGCGACTCCACCACCTCCCGGTGCCCCTCGTCCGAGTACGACCCCATCTCCAGCATGTCCCCCAGCACCACAAACCTCCGCTTCGCCTCCGCCGCCACCTCGAAGAACGTCTCCAGCGACGCCCGCATCGAGTCCGGGTTCGCGTTGTACGCATCGTTGATGATGCACACACCCCCCGCCTTTACCACCTCCAGCCGCATCGCCTCCCCCTTCACCGCCGCCAGTCCCGCCGCGATCTCCGCATCCCCCATCCCCAGCCGCCGCGCCGCCGCCACCACGCCCGCCGCGTTCGCCGCGTTGTGCCGCCCCAGGATCGGCATCGCAAACTCCGCCTTGTCGTTCAGCGTGAACCGGACCCCGCCCAGCGACTGCCGGACCTCCACCACGCGCACATCCGCCGAATCATCAAACCCGAACGTGATCATCGCCCGCGGCCGCGAACCCAGCGACGGCAGCACCTCCCGCAACTCCGCCGAATCCGCGGTCACGATCCCCGCTCCCCCGGCCCCGCCCGGCCGCACATGCTCCAGCACCGTCGCCTCTTCCCGCGCCACGCCCCGCACCGATCCAAGCCGCTCCAGGTGCTCCCGCCCGATGCTCGTGATCAGCGCGATATCCGGCTGCACCACCTCCGCCAGCGTCGCCACCTCCCCCGGCGCGTTGGTCCCGATCTCGCAGATCAGGTACTGATCGCCCGGCATCGCCGACAGAATCGTCAGCGGAACCCCAATCTCGTTGTTGAACGATCGTGGCGAAGCCGTCCCACGCCATCGGTTCTCGCTCTCCCCGCCCCTCGCCAGCACCGCGCTCAGCATCCGCACCGTCGTCGTTTTCCCGTTGCTCCCGCACACCGCCACCACCCGCGTCCGTTCCAGCGTCTTCCGGTACGCCGCGGCCAGCCGCAGCAGCGCCCGCCTCGTATCGCCAACCTTCAGCACACCGACCCCGTCCGGCAGCTTTCCCCCAACGGCCCCCAGAGCGTCCACCACGACCAGCGGCGCCCCGGCCGCGGCCGCTTCATGCACCTTCGCGTGTCCGTCAAACGTCTCCCCCTTGATCGCCAGGAACGCCTGCCCCGCCTTGAGCGTCCGCGAATCGGTCGAAAGCCCGATCACCGACTCCACGGCGCAACGGGCCACCCATGTCCCGCCCATCGCCGCCTTCAGGTTGTCGACGTTCCAGAAACTCATGCCTGTGAGTGCCGCCGTTGCGCCAGCGCCGCCCGCGCCGCCTCCCGGTCGTCAAAGTGGTGGCTGATCGTCCCGCCGCGTCCATCGGACACGATCTGGTACGTCTCGTGGCCCTTGCCCGCGATGAGCAGGATATCCCCCGCCCGCGCCTCCTCGATCGCCCGCTGAATCGCCCTCTTCCGGTCCGCATCCACCATCACCCGCCCCGCCTCCCGCACCTCTCCGGGGATTCCCTCCAGGATCTGCGAGATGATGTCGCTCGCCCGCTCCGTCCGCGGATTGTCCGACGTCACGTACACCAGGTCCGCCATCTCCGCCGCCGCCGCGCCCATCCGCGCCCGCTTGCTCTGGTCACGATCCCCCCCGCACCCGAACACGATCGACAGCCGCCCGCCGCCGTCCTTCCCCCGGTCCTTCACCAGCGGCCCCACCGCCGCGAGCACCTTCCGCATCGCATCGTCCGTGTGCGCGTAATCCACCAGCACAGCAAAAGGGTCCGCCGGCGTCGTCACCGGTTCCAGCCGCCCCGGCGGGGCGACCGCTGCCGAAAGATTCCTCTCCAGCGCCACCGGCTGAACCCCCGCCGCGTACGCCGCGCACACCGCCTGCAACGCGTTCATCACATTGTGCCGCCCCAGAAGCCGCACCGTCGTCTCAAACGCGCCCCACGGCCCCGTGAACACAACCCGCGTCCCGTTCATCGTCATCTCGCGGACCGTCGCGCGGCAATCCATGTGCCCATCATCCGCCGCGCCCCACTTCACCATCGGCCCCGGACCATCCTCCACCCGGCACCGCATCACCCGCGCCCGGCACTCCCGCAGCATCCGCGGCGCGTGCGCATCCTCCACGTTCACCACCGCCCACCCCTCCGCCGGCAGCATCTCGAAGAGTTTCGCCTTTGCCGCGGCGTACGCCTCCATCGTCTTGTGATAGTCGAGATGGTCCCCCGTCAGGTTCGTAAACACCCCGATGTCAAAGTGCAGCGCCGCCACCCGCCCCTGGTCCAGCGCATGGCTCGATACCTCCATCACCGCCGCCTGACACCCCGCCTCCACCATCCGGCCAAACGTCCGCGAAAGCTCAGTCGCCGGTGGCGTTGTCAGCGTCGCCGCCGCGGTCTCCACCCCATCGTCAATCACCACCGTCCCGATCAGCCCGCACCGCACCCCCGCCCCGTTCAGAAGCTGGTGCACCAGGTGCGCCGTCGTTGTCTTCCCGTTCGTCCCCGTGATGCCCACCAGGTCCAGCCGGGCCGTCGGCGACCCGTAGAACCGTTCCGCCATCGCCGCCGCGATCCGCGGCACATCCGCCGTCACCACCACCGCCGCCCCCGCCTTCGCCGGCAGCTTCAGCCCCGGGTCATCCGTCAGGATCGCCACCGCCCCCGCGCTGATCGCCTCGGGGACGAACTTCCGCCCATCCGCCTTGGTTCCCGCCCGCGCGATGAAAAGCGACCCGGGCACCACCGTCCGCGAATCGTCCGTGATGTCACAGATGCGCAGCGCCGCCGGCGGCACCCCCGAAGCGCCGCGAACATCCAGCCCCTCGATGAGCACGCCAAGGTTCATCGCGATACCCCTGCACCATCGGGAATATCGGTGCAAACGCCCAAAACAACGCAGAAACAGCCCTCGGAATCGTACTCCAAACGACCACTCCTTTGGTCGGTTCGCGAAGCCTCACCGAGGCGTCGTCCGTTCGGCAAGCAACAACGGGACAGGGTGCCGCCGGACAGAGGTCTTTCACGTTTCCCGCGTCCGGTCCTTCCTCCCAACCGCCCGTCCACTCTCCGCCTTCCGCCGGGCATGCGATCCCCCGTTTCACTCGCTTCGCCTCACTCCCCTCTGGCTTGCGTCCCCGATTACGCCACAAACTCTCACACTTCCGCCGTAGTCCGAATGCTCCCTCCAGACCAAGGGTCTGGCCGCACGCAGCCAAGGCGCGGAGTATGGCCCGGCGAGCGATTCTCCCGGTTGACGACCGCCGCGCAGACTGCAGCCCGAACGTGACCTCGTATCGCACGTCGCCCACCCGGACTCCGACCTTACACGGGGTACGCAAAATTCCCGAAACCCACTGTCAGTCCCCCCTTCCTTCACCGGTATTCAACAGCGGACACGCTCCGCCGGCTCACCCGGCGGGCTCGCCTTGAGGGAGACCAGACATGAACCGAGTACGCTCCATCCACCACTCCGCGCGCACCCTCCACCTGCTCGTCCGCTTCGTCGCTCCTGCCGCGGCACTCACACTCCTCGCCACCCCCGTCAACGCCCAGTGGTCTTTCATCAGCCTGCACGACCCCGCCGGCGTGCCCGGGAACTTCTCGGTGGCTCTCGGTGCCAGCGGGAGTTCCCAAGTCGGTTTTTCCTCGGAGCTGGTGCAGGGCGACCTGCGTCATAACGCCGCGTTATGGAACGGCACGGCCGCCTCATGGATCAACCTCCACCCCACCGGCGCTGCCGATTCCTTTGCCCTCGGCGCGGGCGGTTCTCAGCAAGTCGGGTACGCCATCTTCGGAAACACGACGCACGCCAGCGTCTGGTCCGGCACCGCCGCTTCATGGACCAGCCTCCACTCGGGCACCGGCGGGTCTTCCGTGGCAAACGCCACCAACGGTTTCCAGCAAGTGGGGACGTTCGGCAGCCGTGCCAGCCTCTGGAGCGGCACCGCCGCGTCTCGCGTGGATCTGCACCCCTCTCCCTTGAACGCGAACTCTTCCGGGGCCTTTGGAATAAGTGCATCGCAGCAGGTCGGATACACCGAGTTCGAACTTTCCGGTGACTATCAGTTCCAAGCGAGCCTTTGGACCGGCACCGCCGCTTCCTGGGTCAACCTGCATCCCATGGGCGCGACCTCCTCAGTGGCCTACGGCATCAGCGGCGCGCAGCAAGTCGGCATCGTCGACAGCTTCGCCGCGCTCTGGACTGGCACCGCCGCCTCCTGGGTCAACCTGCATCCGGCCGGATTCAGTAGTTCGGTCGCGAATGCAACCGATGGGCAGTTTCAAGTCGGCTACGTCATTGATTACTCACAGGCGTCGCACGCCAGCCTATGGAACGGTACCGCCGCCAGTTGGGTCGACCTGCACTCGCTTCTGCCGGCGGAGTACACCCAAAGTGGAGCCACGGGCATCTCGTCTGACGGCGTCAACACGTACATCAGTGGATTCGCGTTCAACTTCCTCACCGGCGCTACCGAAGCCGTCATCTGGGTCCAGCCCGTTCCAACTCCCGGCGCCGCCACACTCCTCGGCCTCTCCGCCCTCTTCGCCGTCCGTCGCCGACGCCATCCGTGATGTCCCCCGGAAGCCGGGACTCCGCATCCATCCTGGTCCTCTCCTCAACCTCTCACCCCAGCGCATCCCCCGCGTTCCGGTGCCCCGCATCCGCTTTGCGCATCTTGAACCCACATGAGCACCTTGGGGCAGCTCTTCCACCCTGCTTTCCCGCGTGCCCGTTTCAGCGCACAACCGCGGACCTGTCTCCGAAGCCCTCCATCGAAGAACCCCCACGCACGCACTCAATCCGCGCGATGCCCCCGCACCACCCCGTTCCCCGGTTTGCCTCTCCAAACCCGCCACCCGCGCGCGCCAATCCCAAGCCCTCGACCCCTCCCAAGATGCTCAAACTCCCCTCTCCGCATCTTGCGCACCTTGATCTTCCCGACCCCGCCCACCCCACAATCCGCCCGTCGCTGCCTCGCTGCCTCGCTGCCTCGCTGTCCCCTCTACACCACCACCATCGCATCCCCATAGCTGTAAAACCGATACCCCTCCCTGATCGCCCGCTCATAGAGCCCCTTGAGCCGCTCCACGCCCCGCTCCGCAAACAGCGCCGCCACCATCGCCATCAGCGTCGACCGCGGCAGGTGAAAGTTCGTCAGCATTCCATCCACCCATGCAAACCGGTACCCCGGCGTGATCAGCAGCCGCGTCTCCAGGTACTCCGGCGTTTCCCCCGCCGCCGCGTACGCCTCCAACGTCCGCGCCGCCGTTGTCCCCACCGCAATCACCCGCCGCCCTTCACGCTTCGCCCGCTGCACCCGTTCCACCGCCGCCCGCGACATCGAGCACCATTCCGAGTGCATCGGATGGTCTTCGACGATCTCCGTCTCCACCGGCTTGAACGTCCCCGCCCCCACGTGCAGCAGCACATCCACCCGCTCGACCCCCATCCGCTCCAACTGCTCCAGCAACTCCGGCGTGAAGTGGAGTCCCGCCGTCGGCGCCGCCACCGATCCCGCTTCCGCCGCGTACACCGTCTGATACCGCTCCCGATCCCGCGTCTCATCCGCCACGAAACCGGTCTGCTGCCGCGCCTTCACGATGTACGGCGGCAGCGGCACATGCCCCACCCGATCCAGCACCTCCCCCGTGGACGCCCGCGGCCCTTCCACATCCACCACCCAACCCCCGGGCTCCCGCCGCTCGACCACTCGCAGCGAATATCCGCTTTGGCCGCCCTCCGTTTCGTCCAGCGCCACAACAACCCCCGGCCGCACGTGCTTCCCCTTCAGCAGCACCACCCACTTGGGCGCGCCGCCCGCCTCGGGAAGCGAAACCAGGTACAGGCCCTCCACCTTTCCCCCGCTGCCGATGCGCCTCCCAAAGAACCTGGCCGGCAGAACCCGCGTCGTGTTGAACACCAGCACATCCCCCGCCCGCAGCTGCCCCGGCAGGTCCCGCACCCTCATGTCCTTTACTCGCGACGGATCCGCCCGGTCGACCACCATCAGCCGCGCCGAGTCCCGCGGCGTCACGGGCTCGGTCGCGATCCGGTCCGGAGGCAGGTTGTACTCAAGGTCCGCCGTCCTCATCACGCAACGCCACATGTTTGTTGCACATACGCAACACGCCGCACAACCGGAAAACCCCCGGCTTCACCCGGATCCCGGCCCGACCCGCTTCCCCGCGCCATTCCCGCGAGATTACCGGCCCTGCCATCTGCACGATCTGCCTGGCACGCCGCTCGAAACCAGATCCGCGGCATGATCCGCGACGTACATGAATGCAACCCGGTGACCCGGCGCGATTGGGTGGATTCGCGCCGCGGCCCGGGTCTTTCGTTGGACGCCTGCCCCGTCGAGCAGCCGCGGACCCACGCCTGCCGCCAGCGGGAGGTGGAGCGGCTCGTCGAAACCGAGTGCGCCCTCGAGCTGGTCGCCTTCGCCAAGCACCTCAACCGCCTGAACCGGGAGTGGCCGCTGACGCCCGACCTCGCCCACCGCGTCGATTGGTCGGGGTACACCAGGCCCGAACGGTCGCCCGAGTGCCGCGCCGTTGACGACAAGGCCCCGAAAGGTTCGTCCAAGCACGGCGGACTGGACTTCCCGCGGCTGGGGGATGTGACCGTCATCGAAGCCGTCCGCGTTGAGCGGCGTCTGCTCACGGTGTACCGCGTCACCCTGCCGTCGCGGCCCGGTCGCATGATCGACATCTTCGCGTGAAGCCTCAAGGGCCCGGCGGGAGCGTCCGGCGCTCCGCATTGGGGTTGAAGCCAGGTTCGGGAACGTAGAAGTTCGGCTCCGGCGGCTCCGCCCCCGGGCCCCACTCGCGGAAGCTGCTCACGCGCCAGTTCCGCAGCCCGCCCTGAAACCCAATTTTGACTTCCTGGTACACCGGCCCGCCCTTGGGCGAAGCGCCGAGTGTCGATGCCGGGAAGACGACGTTCATCTGCGCCTGATCGCCCCGGATCCGAAGCTCGCGGACATGGTAAATCGGGAGCGATGCGTTATCCGGAGTCAGCGGCTCGGCGCCCCCGCCCGCGGCCTCGCACACGCGCCGGTACACGTTTGGCCGGACGCCAAAGGGCAGATTGAACGCGATCCGTCCGCCGCCCACGTGAGTGCCCGAGGCGTCGACCGGTGGGTACTTCTGAACCACCCACCGCATCCCGGTCATCATCAGCTCCTCGATGATGGGCTGGTTCGGATCCTTGATGGCGATCTCCCCCGGCGCCGCGGGGTAGCTCGCCCAACTGATGCAGCCGGTAAGGAAGCCGGTCAGGAGCAAGATGGCGGTACAGGCGATGTGCTTCATGGCGGGTGGCCCTTCAGTTCAGTTGGGGCCCCATTGTTGGCACCTGCAAACCTCCGGGTTGGCTCAACCCCGGTTCTTCCCTCACCCTACCATTTTCGCACCGCGTGGGCCCGGTCCGCCTGAATCGGGGCGGGTGCCGGCCGCGAAGGGGGATGGCGATGACGACCCATGTCCGGAAGTTCGTTCTCGGGGTCTCCGGCGCTTCCGGAGCGGCGTACACGCTGCGATTCCTGGAGCAACTCCTGCTCAAGGGGCACGAGGTGCACCTGGTCGTGACCGACTACGGCCGCCGGCTGCTCTTTGACGAGGCGGGGGTCAAGCGACTGGTGGTGGAAGAGCTCGTGCCGGGGTTGATGGCCGCAGCACCGGACATGACCGCCAAGGTGGCCATCGAGCGGCGGTTGGTGGTGCACCCGAACAAGGACGTCGGGGCGGTGATCGCGTCGGGGAGCTTCCTGCACGATGGAATGGCCATTTTGCCGGCCTCGTCGGCAACTCTGGGAGCGGTGGCGACCGGGTCGGGGTCGAACCTGCTGTGCCGGGCCGCGGCGGTGACCTTGAAGGAGCGGCGGCCGCTGGTGATGTGCCACCGGGAAATGCCGCTGTCGCACATCGACATCGAGAACTACCACCGCCTGTCCCTGGCCGGAGCGATTGTGTGCCCGACCAATCCAGGGCTGTATCTGAAGCCGCAAACCGTGGGAGATATGGTGGACTTTGTCGTTGGAAAGGTGCTCGACCTGCTGAAAGTGGAGCATGACCTCCAGACGCGGTGGAAACCGGACCTGGCAAGTCCCGTGGATCGGCGATCAATCGCGATTGAGAGTCCCGAGTGAACTTGTCGATTGGCGTTTCACCGTCGGGACTCGATGGGAGTGCCTATCCGACGAAGGCCTCACCACAGCGGAATTCGGCGAGCCCGATCGATCAGTTCGGTTTCGTCATCCCGGACATAGACGCGGTTGATCCATGGATAGGCCACGGGCTGGTACCCGTTGTGCACCATGTGCCGCGAAACGGCGGAGGTGGGGTTCGGGACTGACTCCTCCAACATCACGACTCGCGGCCTGTGAAGCCGCAGGTTGAACCCTTGCAGCAAGGGAATCTCGCCCCCCTCCACATCGATGACAGCGAAGTCGATTGGGGTCTTGTGGTCCACGAGGAGTTGGTCCATGGTGGACAAGGGCACCGTCACCTGACGGCTGGTTCGGCCGATGGACGAGACCTCCCGGGTGATCGCTTCCGTCGGGTTCAGGTGGGAGAGCATTCCCTCGAACGACCCGTCGACGACATTGAAAGTGCATGTTGACGGGCCGCCCTCAGCCGCCAGAGCGGCGTGTACCACGCGGCTGCCCGTGCGTCGGACGCGGGCCTTCTCGAATCGCTCGGGAATCGGCTCGACCAGAAGCCCGGTCCATCCGATGGCTTCGAACGGATAGCTGACGCTGTAGGTGTACCCGTCGTAGGCGCCGACTTCGATGAAAAAACCATCCGCCTGCCCGTGGAAGAGGTCCCACAGCCAGCAGTCCTCGCCGAACTGAGAGGTGAACTCGACGCGGAAACGCGGCGAGCGGTTGATCTGCCGGAGCAACTCGAGTGCTTCAAGCTGCGATACGCGCTTTCGGACACCGAGAATCTCGGCGAATACGCGGTGTTGGAGGAACTGTTGCTGTTGCGGACTCTGCCCTTGATGTGATGACAATGGGGTCTCCGGGCCGCGAGGAACTCGCGACCCCGGTGGGACCGAGTTCAGTATCGGCGGACGACGCCTTTGACAATTCCCTGAACTTGGCAGTACTTGACCTTGATGGGGTCGAAGCTGGAGTTGGCGGGCTGGAGGCGGATGCCGTCGTCCTCCTTGTAGTAGGTCTTGAGCGTGGTCTGCCCATCGGGGAGGAGCGCGACGACGCGGTCGCCGTTGCGGGCGGTCTCGGTCCGTTCGACCAGGACATAGTCGCCGTCGAGGATGCCCTCATCCTTCATGGAATCGCCCTCCACCTTCAGGGCGAACGTGGAGTCGCCGCTGCGGGCGCTGCGGCCACAGAGGAGTTCGTTGACATCGATCTCGTCCTGTTCGGCGACCTTCTCGATGGGGTAGCCGGCGGCGATCTTGCCGACAAGGGGGTAGCGGCCGGGCCGGGACTCATCCGGAACGGCGGTGCCCTCAGCGATCGACAAAGAGCGAGCCTTGTTGGGCTCGCGCACGAGCGCGCCCTTTTTGATGAGCGCTTCGACGTGCTCGAACACCGTGACCTTGCTGACGCCGATTTCGTCGGCCAGTTCCTGCATGGTCGGGGAATAGCCGCGTCGGACCCGCCAATCGCGGATAAGTTGGAGGATCTTGAGTTGCTTGGGGGTGAGATTCATCGCCATGCTCCTGTACCTGTTCGATTCGCAAGGACCCCTGGGTGCCCACCAGAGCCGCCCCGGGGCTTCGGACTTCGCAGGCCCTCCTGACCGATGCTCGGACTCCCGCAATGGCCGCGGCCTGAACAGCCAGGAGTCTCTCGACAACCGCGAGTTTCGCGACGGCCAGGGCCACGAGTCCCGCCGTCCGGGAGGCCCATGCCGGGGCCCCCGCGATGTCCCGGGTTTCCTCCGGGGTCTCAACCGAAGTCTCCAACCGCACAAGCCTGAGGCGCTTGGGTCCTGGTTCGGCTCCGTAGGCCTGCTGGAAGTCGCCGCCGGGTCCGGTCAGGATCAGAGGAGGGTTCGAACGCATGGATCACCTCAGCTTCCGCGAGTCCGCCTCGCGTGACGTTCACACCTGCGTGTGCCGAGGAATCCCCCTCGTGGTGCGGGCCGCGCCTCCAGCGGCAAGTCTCGTTGAGACTCCTTGTGTACCCCGAACAAATCGACCCTCGGTGTACGCAACCGACAGTTTTCTTGTCGATTTGTTCGGTACACGATAGCCGATCATCATCCAATCAGCAAGCCCTTTTTGTCAGAATCCAGTAGGTATTTGAAAGGGTGCTAGGGGGCTCGGCGAGAAATGCGGCTTCCTTGGCGGGTAATTCGCCTCTGGAGCTCCAGAATGGTCATCTCCGCTCGGATGCACGATGGAGAGAGGCCGGTATCGCGGGCGAGCTCGTCAAGTGTCCGGGGTTCGGAAAGGGCTTGGAGGATCGAGATCTGCTCTTTCGTCAAGCCATTGATGGGCAATGGTTTAGACTCGATTGCCTGGGTGGCGGGCTGAAGGTGCTCATCAGCCGTTCGGGGGTCGGCGTAGCGGGATTCATGGGTGCCGGCGTGGGAATGTCGGGCGGGGGTTTCCAGCGTGTTCAGGACATCGCCCGGTTCCATGACCAGTGCCGCGCCGCCGTTCTTGATGAGTTCGAGGGTTCCCGCGCTGGCGGGGGAGTCGACGCGTCCGGGTACCGCCATGACTTCGCGGCCATGGTCCTCGGCGGCGAGCCGGGCGGTGATGAGGGATCCGGACTTCCGGCCTGCTTCGATGACCAGCACGCCGAGGCTGATGCCGGAGATGAGGCGGTTGCGTGCGGGGAAGTTGTCGGACTCCGGGGGCGCCGCCAGAGGGAGTTCGGAGACGATGGCGCCGTGTCCATTCGCAACGAGCTTGTCGAAGAACTCTCGATTCTCGGGGGGGTAGCACTCCGCGAGGCCGCATCCAACGACGATGATGGTCCGGCCATCGGAGCGGGCGGCGCCGCGATGGGCGGCCGTGTCAACGCCCCTGGCCCCGCCGGAGACGATGGTCAGACCGGAGCGAGCAAGGACCCCGGCGAAGCGTTCGGCTTGCTCGATTCCATAGGCCGTTGCGTTTCGAGAGCCGACGATGGCGACGGGGAAGCGATCTGCCTTGGCGGGGTCGATGGTGCCCCGGGCGTAGAGGAGCGGGGGCGGGTCGTGGATCTGGCGGAGCAGCGGTGGGTAGGCGGGGTCGGAGAGTGGAATGATGGAGACACCGAGCCTGGCGGCGAGATCAAGCTCGGCATCGACCAAGGAAGCAGATTCTCTCATTCCCTTCACGAATGAAGCAGCGCGGCCGGGCCCGATCCCTTTCACGCGTTCCAGCTCGGATGCAGAGGCGGCGAGTATTCGGTCCGGGGTCCCAAACGCCGCGAGCAGGCGGGCGATAAAGACAGGCCCCATGCCGGGGGTGAGCGTGAGGCGCAGAAGGTCTCGCAGGTCGGTCATGGGTACCGGGTGGCGGTGTCAGGGTGTCGGCTGTTGGACGGGGTTGAAGGGCTGGCGGAGAGGGCGCTCCTGGGCTTCAAGGATTCGGGCGAGGAGCCGGATTGGCGTGGAGGAGTCGACGGAGGAATCCATGCGGTGGGTGGATACGACCTGCGCGTGCATGTAGGCGGGGTCCGGCCGGCGGATGGTGATGAAGACATCGGTCCGGTCAAAGCCGCGGGTGGCTCGGTCAAGGGAGAGGGACCAGCCAGCGGAGGGTGCGGTGAGGATGATGGTGTGGCGTGGGGGCGTGGACTCGATGGAAAGGGGAGGCCCGGCGTAGGGCTGCGAACCGAGCTTGGGCCCGTCCCGTGAACACGCGGCGAGGAGGAGCGCAGCGCCGACAATCCAGAACCACTTCATGCCCGAACAGAGTACACAGATTGACGGCCGGGGTATCGTTCTGGCCGATGGGAGGTTCGCGGGAATGGAGCCGGGGATGAACCAAGCCGTGCCGCTCCTGCCGCGGATGTGGAGGCTCATGAGGGCGCGTCCGAAGACCACGGTGGCGTTGGCGGCAGCGGTGATCGCGGCGGCGGTTGGCTTGTGGTCGTGCAGCACGACCCCGGTCTCGAGACCGGTGCGAGATCCGGTGTCGGGGGTCGAGCCGGAGGTGCGGGTGCGGATCCGCTCCGGGGTTCAGGCAGTGAAACTGGAGGGTCCGAAGAAGTTCCTGCTTCGGCCGGCGGGTGCCGGGGCGGCAAGGGAACTGGATGGGCCGGTGAACCTGTCAATCGGTCCGGACGGGGTTCGTGTGGAAGATGCGCGGGGCGTGGTGCCCTCGCCGGGGTGGAACCGGTTTGAGGTGCTGTCTGCGGCGGAGGGGAACGCCACGCCGCGGATCAGGATTGATACATCGCTCTATCCCGGCCGGCTGCAGTTTCTGCCGCGGCGGGGGGGGAGCATGGCGGAGGGGAACCCGGACGGCCGGATGGATGTGGTGACGGTGACAGGGATCGAGGACTACCTGGTGGGGGTGGTGGCGGCGGAGTTGTACCCGGATTGGAAGAGCGCGGGGGTGCACGAAGTTCAGGCGATCTGCGCGCGGACGTACGCGCTGCATCAGCGGCAGCGCAGCATCGAGGCGAAGCAGGAGTGGGACCTGGAGAGCACCGAGCAGGATCAGGCGTACAAGGGGGGAACGTTCAAGAAGGAGGCGTACGACGGCGTTCGGAACACGCGGGGCGTGGTGCTGACGCACAAGGGGGCGCTGCTCCGGGCGTATTACTCGAGCACGTGCGGGGGGCGGACGGCGGCCGCGGCGGATACGTGGCCGACGACAGCGGGATTTGAGTTCAACCTGGCGGGGCCGATCCAGGCGCACGCGCGGGAGTCGGCGTGCCAGATATCGCCCCGGTACCGGTGGGAGGTGACGCGGGACCGGGACATGTTGAGCCGGCAGTTCCGGGAGTTCGGGAAGTCGCGAGGATTGTCGGTGGGAGGCATGGGGCTGCTGGACCGGGTGGACGTGGAGCGTGTGAATCGGAACGACCGTCCGGCGAGTTACGTGGTGGTGGACACGGCGGGCCGGCGGTACTCGCTCTCGGCGGAGCAGATCCGACTGGCGTGCAACTTCCGTGCGACCGGGGTCCCCGCGCCAACGGCGGCGACGCTGGTCCGGTCGGGGGATCTGGAAGTGGCGGTTCGCGGTTCGAACGTGGTGATCAAGGGAAGGGGATTCGGGCACGGGGTGGGAATGTGCCAGTTCTGCGCCAAGGCGTGGTCGGATAGGGGAGATTCGTGGCGGGAGATGCTGGCGAGGTTCTATCCGGGGGCGACGATTGAGCGGGCGTATTGAGGGGGCGGGGAATGGGGAGTGGGGAATGGGCAGTGGGGTGGGAGTGGGGGGGGGGAAGGTGGGGTTGAAAGCTCTGAGGCCTGATCCCGAATAGGGTGGTCATGGCAGGCGCGGCGACCATGCACACAGGCGAGATCTTCAACGAGGTGGTTCACGGGAAGGGACGGCTTCACGACCCGCTGGCGGTGGAGGGTGAGCGGACCTACTCGATGTTCATGCACCTCATGCTGATCGTGGCGCACATGGGGGTGCCCATTGCGCCGACGTTGATCATGTGGGCGATCAAGAAGGACAAGTCGCCGTTCATCGACGACCATGGGCGGGAGGCGCTGAACTTCCAGATTTCACTGATCATCTACTGGGTGGGGATCCTGCTGCTGGGGTTGGTGACGTGCGGGGTGGCCTGGGTGTTGTACGTGCCGTTCTACGTGCTGGCGGTGGCGGGGATGGTGCTGGCGGCGATCGCGGCGAACAAGGGGGACTATTACCGCTACCCCATGACCATCCGGTTCCTGAGCTGACGCGGGCGGTGCGCCCCCGCTGGCCCTAAACTACCTCGGTGCCGCTGCTGCAAGTCGCCCATCTTCGCAAGAGTTTCGCCGGACGGACGGTGGTGAACGATGTGTCGTTCCACGTCGAGGCGTCCGAGATCGTGGGTTTGCTGGGGCGGAACGGGGCGGGCAAGACAACCAGCTTCCGCATGACGATCGGGATGATCGATGCGGATGAGGGGCGCGTGTTCCTGGATGGCGACGAGGTTTCGGGCCTGCCCATGTACCAGCGGGCCCGGCGGGGGATGGGGTACCTGTCGCAGGAGCCGTCGATCTTCACGCGGATGACGGTGGAACAGAACCTGCTGGCCATTCTCGAGACGCTCAAACTCAAGCGATCGGAACGGCACGCCCGCGCGGCGGAGTTGCTCAAGCAGTTCGGGTTGACGCACAAGGCCAAGCACGCGGCGCGGACGTGCTCCGGCGGGGAGCGGCGGAAGCTCGAGATTGCCCGCGCGCTGGTGACGCAGCCGCGGCTGATCCTGCTCGACGAGCCGTTCAGCGGGGTGGACCCGATCGCGGTGGAGGACCTGCAGGCGGAGATCCGGCGGCTGGCGGGGCAGGGGATCGCGTGCCTGATCACCGATCACAATGTTCAGCAGACGCTGCGGGTGTGCGACCGGGCGTACATCATCGACGAGGGCCGGGTCTTTGCGCAGGGCACGCCGCGGGAACTGATCAACAACGAGCTGGTGCGGCGGGTGTACCTGGGCTCGCTGTTCCGGGGCGATGAGTTTGACGGGCCGGTTCCGGTTCGCAACGGGGCGCCCAAGGCGGTGGCGGTCAAGCGGCCGACGGAGGCGCCCCGATGAAGCGCGTGCTGGTGCTGGTGCTCGCGGCGGTGGGGGTGGGCGGGTGCATGGAACGGCGGATTCACGTGACATCGCAGCCGCCGGGGGCGACGGTGTGGCTCAATGATGTGGAAGTGGGGCGGACGCCGCTGACGACCGGGTTCCGGTATTACGGGACGTACGACGTCCGTGTGCGGAAGGATGGGTACGAGCCGGTGTGGACGGGGAAGACGGCGTGGACGCCGTTGTGGGAGGTTCCGCCGGTGGACCTTGTGGCGACGGCGCTCCCCCTGCGGATTCAGAACCAGGTGGATTGGCACTTCGACCTCGTGCCGACGCCCGTTGAAGAGGCGGGGCCGTTGCTGGAGCGGGGGCGTGAGATGAAGGCGCGGGTCGACCGGTAAGCAGGCGCGTGCGGCGTCGGTGCCTTGGGCGCGAGTCACAGCGGCTGGGCGGGGGTGCCGGCGACGCGGGCGTTGTCCACGACGGGGCGGATGACCGTGGCGCCCGCGCCGATGGTGCAGGCGCGGCCGATGGTCACGCCCGGCAGCAGGCGGGCGCCGAGGCCAATCAGCGAATCCGGGCCGATGACGGCGCGCCCGCCGACGACCGAGCCGGGGGCGATGTGGACGTTCTCTCCGATGCGGCACTCGTGCTCGACGATGGCGCCGCTGTTGATGATCGCGTGGTCGGCGATCGCGGCGCGGGTGTGGACGACGGCGCGCGGGCCGATGTAGACGCCGCGCCCGATGCTGGCGGCGGGGGAGATGCTGGCGGCGGGGTGGATGACGGAGAGGAGGTGGGCGGCGGGGCCGAGACGGGCGATGAGCGAGCGGCGGGTCCTGAGGTCGCCGATGGCGAGGATGCAGCCGCGCTCGGCGTGGCCTTCAAGTTCCGAGAACGGGTCGAGGTGGGGGCACGACGGCGTGCCGCGGGAGAGGACGGCCGCGGCGTCGTCATCGAGGAACCCGGCGAGTGTGAAGCCGGCGAGCGTGGCGGCTTCGGCGACGACAAGAGCGTGGCCACCGCCACCGAGGAGGATGAGCGGGGTGGGGGCGGTTGCGGGCATGGGGGACATCATGCCACGTCGGCGCTGTGTTGTCGAGGGCGGAGACCGCAAATGGGGAGCGTGGGAGGTTCAGGAGCAGCCGGCGGCAAACTTGTTCAGGAAGCACTGGAAGTCCGCGGCGTCGAAGGAGGCGTTGAGGTCGCAGTTGGCGTAGGGGTCCTTGCGGGTGAACTTGGAGAGGAAGCAAAGGAAGTCGTTGGCGGTGAGTTTGGGCGAGCCGGGGTTGAGGTCGCAGTCGGCGTAACAGTTGGGACAGCCGATGTACTGCACGGCGCGGGGGGAGTACCCACCGGCGGCGCCGCCGATACCCCGTCCCACCACGATCATGGTCGGCCCGCGGCGTGTGTTCATGACCACCATCGAGTTCTCTTGGGCATGGCTGATGCCATAGTTCAGCCCGCCGGGAACGGCCTCCCACCCGTGCCCATCCCATCGTGCGATGTTCTTGGTGGGGATGCCGTTGATATCGGGGAAGGAGCCGGTCATGAACACGGCGGGGCCACGGCCATCGTTGAAGACGCAGACGGGACCATTGAGCGTGGTCTGGGGCGAGATTGGGATAGGCCGGCCGACGGTAGTCCAGGTTGTGCCGTCGAAGACGCCCAAGGAGGCGTACGTGCCGCCGGACGACATCTGGAACTGACCCGAGGCGACCAGGCGGGGACCTTGGCCCCAGTCAAAGACCGTGCTGCAGTTCCGGTGGACGCCCGCCGCTTGGGGCGTGCCGCCGGGGAACTGCCACGTGAATCCGTCGTACTCGACGAAGGAGCCGATGACGCCCCCGATGTTCCAACCGCCGCCGAACATGTACAGGCGTGGGCGGTTGCCGGGGTTGAAGAAGATCAGGTGCGCCAGGGTTGATCCGCCGGCTGTTTGAATACCCACGGTGTTGTAGAACGACCCTTGCCACTCGAGAATGTACGAGTGCATCTGCGCGTAGATACGCGTTCCTCGCCCCAGATCCCCCGAGGTGAGAGGCTCGAGATTCTGTCCTATCCAGAACCACTTGGGCATGGGCTGCCACCGACCGTTGACCTGTTTGAACGGCAACAACTCCTGACCCTCCCCGGGAACAACACGAACCCCGAGCATGTACAGCAGTGTGCCGTTGCCGTCGTCGAGCGACTTGAGAGGACCGAAGAAGATGTCCTCGGGAAGTCCCTCGCGAGACACGAGATGCCAGCGTTCACCGTCAAATCGACGTATGTACGTGTGTGCAGGGCCAGCGTTCAGTACGTTGCGAGTTGTGTACAACCCGGGTCCATCTTCGCTCAAGCCCGCAAAAAACTGGAAGTGATGTTCGTTAGCATCGCTGAATTCCGGGAGTTCCCAGGTCGGCACCGCCGTCCAGTACGGCTGGCAGGTCTGGCCTCTGGCCGGTGCCCAAAGGAAGCCCAACGTTGCGATGGCAACCGTGCGCACCGCCCGTTGACTCAAACTGTGAAGCCGAAGGGTCATGGGACTCTCCGCCATCGTTATAGCCATCACGGGTTGATCCGTCGTGTCACCCAATCCCGGCCGCGAGACACGCTGTCGGATCGGCCCGTCATGAACAGTCCGGCTCTGTTGGGGATCATCGGATTCATGTTGTTATGCAGCGAAATGCCGGTTGGAATGTCTTCGCCGTTGATGTCTACGAGTGGATCCTGGTATTCCTTGGACCACGACGGGCCGCGGTTCTCAGGTAGGTTGGTAGTTGTTGGAACTTCTGTGCCGAAGCAGATACACACCTGATCTCGATTCCACGAGCCATCCACGACCCGGCTTCCGAAGCCCGCGATAAACAATCGGGATAGCGGGCTGCCCGAAACTCCCGCCGGATCGCCGGCGGTCATCGCGACGGCGCCGAACTCACCTGTGTAAGGCGTGACGAGGGGATTCGGTTCGTACTTTCCGAACCACTCGGCATGCGATGCAGACGGCGCGGCAGCGATCAAGTAGTATGAAACCGCTGCGATCCGGGGGTGGCTATCAATCGGCGACTGGGTGGTTCCCGTCACGGTCACCCGGGCGCGCGTGAAGTTGTCCGTCCCGCTGGTCAGGTGGATCAGCACCGCCGCGGCGTCTTCCGCATCGGAGGTGAAGGTCGGGAAGTTGTTGGCAAAGTAGTCGAACGTCTGCACCCAGTCCTCGGTGATGACGCCGCAGGTGCCGGCTGGCGCGACGCCGGTGGGAACTCCGTACACGCCCGTGACAAAGTCCGTGTGCAGACCCGGAGGCCCCATACCAGGTCGAAACTCGTGGTACCGAGTGCCCGTCACCGCGAACTTCGGCTCCACCAGCACGACGTTCGGGGCCGGCGCCGAGATGCCCTTGGCGATGTCGCTCTCGCGGTACGTGGCGGGCGTGAGTTCCTGCCGGACGATCGCGGATTGCAGCGGCGTGCCGGCGTAGGTGGGCAGAGGAACCGCGTTGGGGTTGTCCTTGATCTGCCATCCGGCAAGGAGGATTCTGTGGTGGTCCTCCGGACCGCCGCCGTCCACGGTTGCCGCGACAACGACCGCGGGATCGGCGTTCGCCGTCTTGGTGAGGACGCCTCCAACTGGCACTTCGTTCGAGCCGGTCAACGTGGGGTATCGAAGCGCGGGCGCGATGCGCGCTCCCGTGGTGGCGTCGTACGCGTAGCACACGATGTCCCAGCCTGTCGAAGCGGTGTACGACTTCCCGATGACAACAACATGGGCATCATCGGCAACGATGGCGACGGGGTACTCGTCTCGAACGATCTCGTTCGGGTCGTCCGTAAGATTCTCGAAGGCGGACCAGAGCAGTTGAACCGGAGCGCCGGGCAACGAAGGATCAACCGGATCACTCGAAAACGTGGCAACAGTGACGATCCTCATGCCGATGCTGGTCGGTTGGTACCCGGTGACGTAGCAGTACATGTCCAGATCCGAGTTTGGCAACTCCTCGCCGAGAACAAACGCCGCCGCAACGGCGGTGCGCACGACATGGTTCGGCTTGGTCAACGAGGGCCAGGTAAACGATGCCTCGATGTTTCCCATGACCCCTTCGCCGTGAGGACGGTACTTGACCACCTCAAAGACGCTGGTTGTGTTGCTCAGGTACTTCGTTCCCGCAACGTACGCGAAGCGGCGGTTGGCGCCAACCCCGACCGGCGTTTCATCGCGGACCAGTCCGTTGTCAGGGTGGCGTCGTGCCCAAACTTCCTCCCCGCTCACCTGACAAGACGCGGTTTCCACGAGCCCCTTACCCCCCCCCGAACAACCCTGCCAGCATCACGGCGAACGTCAAGCAACGGGATCGCATCGGTTCATTCCTTTCTCATTTCATCCGTGGCCTGCCGCAACGGGCGAAGGCGCTCCCGGGGGCGGTTGGCAAGACGACCTGGTCCGCGTCACCAAGGCAGTATGACACAAGTCCCGATGTCTGTCAAGGAGAAAAACACTCGGTTGGGTGGACCGGCCGTCGACCTAACCACAGCCCTGTGCAAACTTGTTCAGGAAGCACTGGAAGTCGTTCGCCGTGAGCAGGGGCGAGCCGGTGGACTGGTCGCAGTTGGCGTACGTGTCACCGGCGGCGAACTTGTTGAGGAAGCACTGGAAGTCGTTGGCGGTGAGCAGGGGCGCGCCGGTGGATTGGTCGCAGTTGGCGTAGCAGGCGGCGGGAATGACCTCGCCGGAGAGGGTGATGATCCGGATGGGGGTGTCGGGATCGTTGGAGGTGATGGTGACGGTGCCGTTGAGCGTGCCAAGGGCCGATGTGTTCATCGTGATGGTGTGGTTGTTGCCCGCGGCACCCGGAAGGGCGGAAAAGGTGCCGCCGGGGGCGGTGAAGCCGGAGGATGCGGAGAGGGAGTAGGTGAGCGTGGCAATGCCGGCGGTGGTCCAGAGGGCGGTGTTGCCGCCGTTGGAGACGGTGAGGGTTCGCTGCTCGGAGGAGTTCTGGAGGACCTGGCCGAAGTTGATGGAGGTGACCGAGGCGACCTTGCCGGGGACGCGGAGGTCGAGGAAGACAGGCAAGTGGCCGCCGAACGTGTCGCTATTCGCGGCGTTGAAGAGGGCCTGGGCGATGTCCGGGCCGACCATGGCGTTGCCGGTGATGGTGATGTTCTGGTTGTAGCTGGTCCCGTCGTTGCCCCAGGCGCGGTAGGAGTGGTTCGGGTCGTTCCAGGTTGAGGTGCTGTAGGCGATGTTGGGGTTCCCGATGTAATCGAAGCCCTGGCCATCAACGAGGCTGGAGGAGACGAGGATCTGGTCGAAGCGGTCGTCCATGCCGCCACTGGTCGATACGACCCCGGCGGGGGCCTGCGTGTGCACGAACCGCATGGACTGCACGCTGCTCCAGTTGCCTGTTCCCGCGGTTCCGGGGGTCTTGATGGGGTCGAAGAACTGGCCCGCGTTGTTGGCCTGCGAGCCGACAAGTTCGACATACGCGGGCTCGGTGGAGCGTTGCATGTTGAAGTCGCCGCCGAGAAGGAAGTGCCAGCCAGCGGGGAGGGCGGTGGCGTCGGCGCGGATGGCCTGGGCCTCGACGAGGCGGCGGGGCCAGTCGGTGTTCTGGTCGGAGCCGGCTTTCATGTGCGTGCCGTAGAGGGCGAAAGTCGCGCCGGCGGAGGTGTAGCCCACGGGGCGGAAGTCGTAGCGCATCGTGTGGCGTGGCTGGGCGGGGGCGGCGCCGCCCGTTGCCACGATAGTGTGTCCAAGGAACTGGAGTTTGCCGGAGCGGTAGTAGCAGACCGTGTCCGTGTCCGGGCCGTCGACCCATGGGGCGGCGAGCCAGTCGCCGGGGCTGCCGGACGCGGAGTTGAGCAGGTTTCGGAATGTGGTCCAGGCGCTGGCGCTGGTGAACTCCTGGCAGATGATGACGTCGGGCGCCATGGACCGGCCCTGGAACACGCCGTAGATGGCGGTCTGGAAGTCCGCGGCGCGGCCGGTGCCGTTGTAGCTGCTGACGTTCCAGGTGGCGATGCGGAGCTGGGCGTGGGCGGTGGTGCCGGCGGCAAGCATCAGGGCATTGATCAGGGTCCATCTCTTCATCTGCAATCTCCGGCACCACTATACGGGGTGGGCCCTTGGTCCCCAAGGGCTGGCGAAAGGTCCGCGGGCATTTATTCGCAGGAATGGCTTGGGGAAATGGTCCGTTCTGGGGATAATGCCTGATTCCACGGAGGACTCGATCATGGCGATGCGTTCTGTTCGTTCGGGGCTGGCGCTGGTTCTGGCGGCGGGGCTTCCCGCCTCGGCTCAGACCATCACGCCCGTGCTGGTCGCGGGCGACCCGGTGGTGGGCGTCGGGTTTGTCACGACGATCGAGAGCGTCGCCGTGAACAACAGCGGGCAGTGGGTGATCGAGGCGGACACGGACAACCCGGACACCACGGCGGATGCCGTCAAGCTTCGCAGCGGTGTGCTGTTGCTGCAGGAGAACCAGACGCTCGTGGGGGTGAGTCCCGGGAATCTGAGTTCGTTCGACGCCAACAGCATCAACGCGGCGGGGAACTGCGGGGCCAACATGTTCCTGCGCAACACGGGCTCGACGAGCACGGATTCGGGGCTGTTCTTCAACAACCGACTGATCCTGCAGGAGAGCGCCATCTCAACAGCGCCGCAGTTCGCGCCGAACACGCCGTACATCGGGTTTTTCGATGCGAGGATGAACGACTCCAACCGGTTGTTCGTGATCGCGAGCGTGGACGATCCGACGATCGCGACGACGGTGGACCGGGCGCTGGTGATCGTGAACTTTGACCCGGCGACCGGGACGTACACGGAGTCTGTGCTGGCCAAGGAAGGGGACACACTGCCCGGCATGACGGTCGCGGTGGCGGACTTTGCCACGACGCCGTACTCGTACGACTTCAACAACAACGGCGATGCGATCTATTACGTGGTAAGTGTTGGCGGAGCGAACGATGCGGTGTACCGAAACCTGACGAAACTGGCGATGGAGACCGAGCCCTCGCCGATTGCCGGACGCACGTGGGCGTCGCTCTCAAGTTCCGGCAACAGCGCGGCGATCAACAACGCGGGCGGGCACGCGTACACGGGCACGCTGAGCGGCGATACGGCCACGGACCGGGTTATCATCCGCAACGGGGCCAAGTTCAGGCAGGAGGGCGATGCGCCGCCCGGGATTCCGGGCGGCTTCACGCTGACTTCATTCGGCACGAGCAGCATCATCAAGATGGCGGACAACGGGAAGGTGCTGTGGTTCGGCGACTGGAACGATCCCGACACGACGCGGGATACGGCGCTTTTCCTCGATGATCAGGTGCTGCTGCAGGAGGGGGTCACGCAGGTCGGCGGGATGCTGGTGCTCTCGATCTCCAGCGTGGAGGATGGGTACGCGATGAGCCCGAACGGTCGGTTCATTGTGGCGGAGGTCACGCTGACCGACGGCGTGACCAACCGCAACGCCGCGCTGTTGATCGACATGGGCGAGACCCAGGCGTGCTACGCCAACTGCGACGGCTCGACGGGCAGCCCGCTCTTGACGGCGAACGACTTTCAGTGCTTCCTGAACAAGTACGCGGCGGGGGACTCGTACGCGAACTGTGACGGGAGCACGGGAATCCCGGCGTTGACAGCCAACGACTTCCAGTGCTTCTTGAACAAGTACGCCGCGGGGTGTTCGTAAGCCGCGACCTGATCGTGCGGGGTGCTCAGGTCTGGCGTGGCAGGAGGCGGTCATAAACCGCTTGGATGCCGCTCGCCTCGTTCGCGATGGCGAAAAGATGTTCGACGAGCTTGCGGCCCGCAGCGCCGAGGTTGGCGGTCTGTTCGAGCACTTCTTCGATCGCGGCAGCCATCGCCGCGGCGTCGGCGCACGGGACCAGCCGGCCGGACTCTGGGGTGACGATCTCGGGCCAGGCGCCGGCGTGGGTGGCGACGACGGCGCAGCCGGAGGCCATGGCTTCGAGGCAGGGGAGGCCGAAGCCCTCCTGGCGGCTGGCGCACACGACGAGTTTCAGGCGGCGGTACCAGCCGGGGATGTCGGCCTCGGGCACGAAGCCGGTGAAGGTGATGCGGTCGGCGATGCCGGCGCTCCGGAATCGGGACTCAAGGTCGCGCTGGTACGCCTCGGACTCCGCCTGGCCGATGTAGACGGCCTTCCAGTCCGGATGATGGGGCAGGAGGCGGCACATGGCCTCGGCGAAGTCGGCGCTGCCCTTGTTCTCGCGGATGCGACCGAAGATGCCGATCAGGTTCTCTCGCTCGTCGGACTTGCCGGGTCGGAAACGTTCGAGATCGACGCCGTGCATCACGACCGTCGCGGGAACGGGAACAAAGGAGGCCGCCTTGGCCGTGGTCGCGATGACGGCGTCCATGCGGCGGATGAGCCAGCGCGTGGTCCAGGTCTTGGGGCGCAGCGCCGCCGAGGTGAAGACAAGTTTGTACTTCCAGCCGAGCGTGCGGAGCAGGATCCCGACGGCCATGTCGGTGTTGCGGCGGGCGTGCCAGATTCGCGGGCGGTCGCGCCGGTGCCGAAGCACCTGTCCCCAAGTCAGGGTCGGGATGCCCTGCGGGATGTTCCGGCCGATGGCGGCGAGTCGTTCGTGCTTGAGTTGCTCGGGGATGACGGCGCCCATGCTGGCGTTGACGCCGCTGTAGCGTCGGCCCAGGCATGCCGCGATCACACGGATGTCCTTCACGGGCCGATGCTAGGGCGGGTCAGGCGGTGCCCGGTCCGTAGGGGTTCGCCTCGTCGGCGAGGAGTTCCCGCCAGCGGTCGGAGGTGGGGAGGTCCGGCAGGGGCATGGATTCGACCTCCTCCTCGATCTGCTTGAGGTCGATGCGCGAGGCCTCGCGTGCCGCGGCGACCTGGCGTGTGAGTTCAAGGCCGTCGATGACTTCGAGACGGCCGTCGGTGTGCTCGACGAGGGCGGTGCAGGATTCGACCCAGTCGCCGCAGTTGTAATAGGAGACGCCGCCGACCTCGCGGACTTCGGCCTTGTGGATGTGGCCGCAGACGACGCCCGCGTGCCCGGACCGGCGGGCTTCCTCGATCAGGGCGTCCTCGAAGCGGGAGATGTGAGTGCAGGCGGACTTGACCTTGAGTTTGATGAACTGCGAGAGGGACCAGTAGTCGAGCCCGAGCGCGGAGCGGAAGCGGTTGTAGTGGCGGTTGAGGCGGACGAGCCAGTCGTACGCCCAGGCCCCGAGGGCGGAAAGGAGGCGGGCGTTGCGGACGACGAGGTCGAACTGGTCGCCGTGGGTGATGAGCAGGGAACGGCCGTCGGCGGTGGTGTGGATGCTGTGCAGGGCGATCTCCACGCCGCCGAAGTTCAGGCCGGCGTAGCGGCGAGCGGGGTCGTCGTGGTTGCCGGGGATGTAGACGATGCGCGTGCCCCGCTTGCCGAGTTTGAGCAGGCGGCGGACGACGCGGTTGTTGGCCTCGGGCCAGAGCCAGCGCTTGCGGAGCCGCCACATGTCGAGGATGTCGCCGACAAGGTAGAGCGTGTCGCAGTCGATGCTCTTGAGGAACGCGGCGACATCGTCCGCCCGGGCGCCCGCGGCGCCCAAGTGGAGGTCGCTGATGAAGACGGTGCGGAATCGGGCGCGCTGGGCCATGCGGAACTTCTCCGCCGCCGCGGCGTGTGGGTGGGGGTAAGGCCCGGCGGAGGAGAGTATCGGCCAAGGTGAGCCGGTGGACGGAGCGGGCGACGTTAAGTTGTGGTGAGGATGGGGGAGCGGCGACGGCGGAGCACGATGAGGGCGAGGGGGATGAGGGGAAGGTACGAGGCGGGGGCGGTGAAGGAGCCGCTCCGTGATTCGCGGACCCAGACGGGCGTGAGTTCCGGGCGGCCGTTGGCCAACGCGCCGCCGAAGACCGCCGCGTGCTGCTCGAGGAACGCCGCCGCGGCGGCGAAGAGGAGACGAGGCCGCAACGGGGTTGGACCAGCGCGGAAACGGGCTGGAGAACGTGGGCCGCGCATCAGGTCCTCCGGCGGGTTCGGCGAAGCGCCGTGAAGCCGAGGGCGAGGAAGGGAAGGCACGAGGCGGGGGCGGGGGCGATGGGGATGTTGACGACGCCGAACTCCATCTGGCGCACTTCGACGCCATGAAAGCCGCCGGGAGCGGAAGGGAACTCTGCGAACAAGTACCCGGCCGGGGATGCGCTTTGAAAGCGGAACTCGGCGGTTCGGGCCGTGTAGTGCGGCGGAGTCCACGTCGCGGCCCACAGGTTCGGGAGGGGGTTCATCGCGTTAGGCATCTGTCCCGGGGCAGGAAACGGCTGCCATGCTCCTGCAACCAACACTGATCCGGTTTCAGGCAAAGTGATGAACAGGCCTGACGGAAACTCAGGCGGAGAAGGCGCCAGTGTCCACGTCCCTCCGCCTGCGCCCGTCGCGATGGCGCTGAAGTAGGTGTCAGAAAACCCCGCGACCGGCGACTCGAGCCAGCCGACCCCGGAGACCCAGTACCGCACCAGCTGGCCGACACCGGGCGAGAACTCGAGCGAGAGCCGCATGAGCGCGCTCTCGCCCGGTTCGAGGACGCCGTTGGGCGACGACACGGGGTCCAGCGTGCCCGTGGCGACTTCGACCCATGACACGGTCGTGTGAAATCGGGCTGGCGGGGAGGTGGGTTGGGCCATTGCAAATTCGGGGACCACCCCGGTCACAAAGACGAGCGTCACGTGCATCAGCGATCTGCGCATAGTGCCTCCTGAGGTTTGCGTGTTCAGTTGGTGCAGGGACCGGTCGCACAGATGTTGTGCTCGGCAAACGCCGTTTCGATTATCTCGATCCAGGTCGTGTCCTCGGAGTCCATTGAGTTCAGCACTTCGAGCAGACTTCCGGGATGCAGGCCCTGGCATTGTTCATCGCCGCCCGCCGTGAGCAGGCACCAGTTGCCAAAGAGCGTTCGAGCCTTGTCAAGGCCGTCGTCATCGCCGTACTCGTTCTTGAAGCCGACTCGAATGCGGACCCACACTCCTGACGTGAGCGGCAGAGCTATATAAGGGTCGCCTTCAGGATCAAAGCATCCGCAGTGGGGGTGCATCGTGCCGTGCTGAGTGAGAGGGTACTGGCAGTTGATGTGCTGACTTCGTGGGTCATCGCGAATGTTGCCGCCATTTGTCCGTTGCGATGGTCCCGCCACGTTGCTGTCGTTCATCATGTTGTCGTAGGCATCGGCAAACCCTTCGTGGAAGGCGGGCTGCGCCGCGGTGGTGATTCCCAAGCTGGCGAGCATTGCATGGCCAAACTCGTGCCCGATGACCGAGTGCGAGGCGCAGTTCCAAAAGGTGGCCGAGTTGTACTTGGCTAGCGAGATCGAGTACGTCGGGTATGAACCCAAAAAGAACCCGCAGCCAGTGGAGGTCACGTTGGGCAGCAATGCCACGTTGAACGATACAGTCCCGATGTACTGCGTCGCGAAAGCCCTTGCCCGCACGGCTGCAATCGCCGCATCCACCTGAGCAACGCGCATCTCCTCAGTGAAGTTCGAGTTGCTGCCCGTGAGTGTCAACGAGATGTCGGAACCTACCGCCGCAGTCGAGGAAACGCCGAGGTAGTCATTCGGGTTTGAGAAAGCCGTATCCACCCTGTACCCCTGCCCCTGTCTCCCAAACGTCGCATCCACCGCGATCGTCTGGCCCGACGACCCCGAGTTCAGCACGAAGTTGCCGTTGGCGTCCGTGAACACCGCTTCCGGCGCGCCGCTGATCGTGCCGTGCACGCTGATCCCCGGGATCGCGTGGAGCACGAGGTCGTTGCTGTTGCCCTTGTACGGATGCCACGGCGGCGCGGCGGGCATGCCCCAGCCTTGAACGATTCCCGTCGTCGGCTGGTGACTGGCCGCGAAGTGCTGGCCGACGTACAGGATCCGCGGCAGGTTCGTGTCCACGTAGAACGACCGGGACTTCACCAGGGGCTCTTCCCCCTCGCGCATCGTCACCCGCCAGCACCACGCATCCTCGCGCCGGCCATCGCCGCGCAGGACCACCAGTTCCGGAGCGCCCTCCAGGACCAGCCCCGAGAGCCCCGACATCGCCTGCACGGTGAGGACCGCCGCTTCCGCGGGGAGCACCGGCGTCTCGCTGCCGATCGTCGGCTCGCCCGCGAGCCGGGCGGCGGCGTAGTCCACGCAGGGAACCTCGCCGCGCCGGACCTTGACGCGGACGAGGCTGCCGTCGACCTCCTTGCCGCGGATGGTCTGGCGGTAGGCAAAGGCGGTGAAGGAGCCGTCGCGG
>JAHBXE010000008.1 GCA_019636625.1 Phycisphaeraceae bacterium | reverse complement strand
CCAATTCTAACCTGCCTCGCTGCCACTTGCTCCCGTAGAATCTTCGCAAAGGAGCCCGGCATGAGCTACTCAGGACCGGCGGGGATGCGTCGGGGCAACGGGGCGTTGATCTTGGTGGTGCTCATCGCGCTGGCGATCGTCCTGTACCTGATGTTCGGGATGAACACCAGGGGAAGTGGCGGTTCGACGGGGAAGGGACCGGGATCGACCTACATGGGACAGGTGGGGGAGACGCGCCGGCAGGGCAAGGCGACCGCGGCGGAGATCAGCACGCAGCAACTGAGCATCCTGATCGCGCAGTACCGCAATGAGAACAACCGACTACCCAAGTCGCCCGCGGATATGGGGGATGAGCGCGGAGCGTTTCGCGACCCGTGGGGGAACGAGATGACGTTCTCGTTCGAGGAGCAGCGGGGGAAGACGACGGTGACCTACCGCAGCAAGGGGCCGGATGGGGAGGCGGGGACGGACGATGATGTGAGCCGGACGGACACCTTGCCGTTCTGAGCAACATCGATGTTGGAGGAGCCGCGTGGTTCGGCGGGGTGGGGGATGAATGAACGGCCTAGGTGCCGAACCAGTGGTCGAACAATAGAAACTTGAGCAGCAGCCGCGCGAACAGGATGAACACAGCCAGGAGCGAGGCTTCGGTGAGATCGAGGTCGAGAAACTCGGAGGCGAGGCCCAGGAACACGATCAGCCCGATCAGCCAAGGCATTCCCAGGAGCGGAATGTTGATCGCCAGCAGCACCTCGGCGGATAAGTGCTGCGCGAGAAGGGAGCCGGCCAGCGCACCCGCCACCCCGATCGCGGTGTGCCGCCACGTGCCGGAATAGTCCACAATGCGGGTGGCTGCACAGATGAGAAGACCAGCGAACGCCGCGGCGAAGGTAAGGGCAAACCGGATGAGGAAGTTGACCCCTTCCTGCGCATCCTTGGCTTCACTGGCCTTCCACACGGCAATGACGATCAGCGCGACCGTTGTCACTGCGGCGGCGATGATGGTCGTGCGCCGGGTCAGGGCTTGCTCATAGCCGTGACGCTGGAAACGGGAAGTCGGGGGAAGACGACCGGGCTCGAGGCCGGGGAGGCTGAGGGAGTAGGTATCGCCGCATTCGGGACACCGGCCTCGGAGGGGGAGGCCCTTGAGCTCGTACTGGCATGAAGGACAGGTTGGAACTGGGAAATCGGGCATGCGTGTGCGAGGGCAGCGGAACCTGAGGCTGTCAAGAGAATACCGGCAGTAGGCGCGGTAGTTGCAAAGATGGGCTTGCCATCGCACTCAGCGTGACTCGAGGATGATGCGGAGAGTGATGTAGGTGACGAGCAGGAGCGCGGCGGCAATCAAGCCCGCCGCGATTTTCAGGCGATTCGCGCGGCGGATCTTGCGCCGGTGGCGGTGGGCGGCGATGAGTGGAGTCGGATCGAGCGAATCGATGTAATCGCGGAGAGCCGCCAAGGCAGAGGGCAGTCGATCGGCAAGCCGGAGAGCCATGGCTTCGTCCGCCGCGGCGAGGTGTGTCCTGGCGGCGGTCTTGGAACAGTCCATGGCACGGGCGATGTGGAGGTCGTCAAGATCATCAATCCGCTTGAGAATCCACGCTTCGAGGGGTTGACGGGGCAGCTTGTGTGCCGCGGCGAGGGCGTCGGTGGCGAGGGTGAGTGTGGCGGGGGCGCAGAGCGGCGTGGCGGAGAGATTGACGGCATCGGCGCGCGGCAGGGAACGCGCGTTCTGGATAATGGTGCGGTCAAGGATCGCGGGCTCGATGGCGTCGTGCCGCGGGGCGGGGAGGATCGACACGAGGGTAGACGCAGCGTCCGGGTTGGCGGTAAGGAGGAAGGCAAGCCGCCAGACGCGGCGGTCGGTGGGGGAGGGGGATGGCATCGCCTGTGATGCTACACACATGGCCGCGGCCTCAAAGGCGCGGCCAACAGGGGCGTGAGCGAATCATTCGATCGGATCGACGTCTCGCGCAACGGGAAGAAAGCGTATAGGAAGGACGAGGAAAGCTAAGGGCAGCCGGCAACGTACTTGTTGACGAAGCATTGGAGGTCGTTGGGTGTGAGCAGAGGAAAGGTCGTGCTCTGGTCGCAGTTGGCGTAGGGGTCGTTGTTGTTATAGCGGGTGATGAAGCACTGGAAGTCGTTGGCTGTGAGCAGGGGTGTGCCCGTGCTGTTGTCGCAGTTGGCGTAGCACGGGTGCTGGCCGACGGGCTCGATCGACACATCATCAAGGAAGAAACTGGTGAGGTAGCCGCCGCCCGAGGTCTGGCACTCGAAACGCAGGGTGCGGCTGGCACCGGCGTAGGCGGAAATGTCGATGGTTACCGGGATGTAGGAGTCGCGGAACCCGCCGAGCTGGGTGTTGAAGATCGTGAAAACAGGGGTCGAGTCGATCCGAACGCGGAAGAAGTCCGTAGGCGTGGGCCGGTCGGAATCGGCGTGGAGGTAGAAGCGGAGCGAGGCGGGGCCGGAAGGTATGGAAACGACCTGTTCAAGGGAAGAGCTGGAGGGCGCAATGTCCACCCCGCCGAACCAGGCCCACCACTGACCTGTGCGGGCGGCCGAAGGAAGGCCGGGGCCGAAACTGGCCGGGTCGCAGAGCGGGGTGTCAAAGTGAGTCGATTCGCCGACCCAGATGCCCGGAGCCGGGAGCATCGGCCCGGAAGCTTCAAAGCTGCCGTCGGCGACGACCTGGGCCCGGGCAAGGCCGGCCGAGGCGGCGAGGGCGAGGGTACAGGCGGTGCGTGAAGTCATGGTGTGTGTCCGCACGCTCAATCAGAACCGAGAACCGGGAAATTGCAAGGTGGAGACGGAATTTGAACGTCTCAACACCTTTGGAAACCGCCCCGCCACTGGTTTCCGCTCCTTGACAATCACGCCTGGAGCGGCCGTCCGATTCAGGCTTTCCCGGCCTCTTCCCGGTCGCGCTGCTGACGTTCGGCGCGTTTCCGCATGGACTCGTCCAGAATCTTCTTGCGAAGCCGGATCGGTCCCGGGGTCACCTCGATCAGTTCATCGTCCTCCACGTACTCGATGCACTCTTCGAGGGACATCTTGCGTGGGGCCTTGAGGGTGACCGTCGCTTCCTTGTTCGCCGATCGGATGTTGGTCAGGTGCTTGAGCCTGGTGATGTTCACCGGGAGGTCGTTGTCGCGGTTGTGCTCGCCGACGACCTGGCCGGCGTAGACCTTGTCGCCCGGGACAACGAAGAGCACGCCACGATCATGCACGCCCTCGACCGCGTAGGTGGTGACAGGACCGGACTCGGTGGCGATCATGACGCCCTGCTGACGCCGCAGGGGGTCCGACTGGACCGGGGCATACTTCAGGAACGTGTGGTGCATGATGGCCTCGCCCTGCGTCGCGGTGAGGAGGCGGCCCCGGAGGCCGATCAGGGCGCGGCTGGGGATCTCGAAAGCCAGGTGGGTGATAGCCTCGCCGCGGGGCTCCATCTTCTTCATCTCCGCCTTGCGTGCACCCACCAGTTCCATCACCTTGCCGACGGACTCATTGGGGACGTCGATCACGAGCTCTTCAATCGGCTCGCACATCACGCCGTCGATCTCCCGCAGGATGACTTCGGGCTTGCCAATGGAGAGCTCGAAGCCCTCGCGCCGCATGGTCTCGAGCAGGATGCCAAGGTGCAGCACGCCACGCCCGGACACGATGAACTCGTCCGACGACTTGCCGGTGGTGACGCGGAGGGCGACGTTCTTCTCGAGCTCGCGCATGAGGCGTTCGCGGATCTGGCGGCTGGTGACGAACTTGCCTTCCTGGCCCGCGAAGGGCGAGTCGTTGATTCGGAAGAGCATGGTCATGGTGGGTTCATCCACCGTGACGGGGGGGAGCGCGACGGGGTTCTCTGGGTCGGCGATGGTGTCTCCGATATCGACGGACTCGAGGCCGACGATCGCGCAGAGGTCACCGGCGGAGACCTCCTGGACTTCGACCCGCTTGAGGCCCTCGAACTGGAGCAGCTTGCCGACGCGGGAGTTGATGCGTGAGCCGTCGCGACGGAGAATCGCCACCTGCTGACCAACCTTGATCGTTCCCGCGAAGACACGCCCGATGCCGATCCGTCCCACGTAATCGTTGTAGTCGAGCGTGGTGATGAGAGCCTGGAGGGGCGCGCCGGCATCGTCCTTGGGCGCCGGGATTTCCTTGATGATGGTCTCGAACACGGCGCGCATGTCGCCGCTGGTGGGGATGGGCTGCTTGTCGTGGAGTTCCGTGATCGCCCATCCGTCGCGTCCGGAACAGAAGATGGTCTTGAAGTCGAGCGCGTGGTCGTCGGCGCCGAGCTCGAAGAGCAGCTCAAAGACTTCGACCACCACCTGGTGCGGGCGGGCGTTGGGGCGGTCCACCTTGTTGACGACGACGACGGGCTTGAGGCCGGCTTCCAGCGCCTTGGTGAGGACAAACTTGGTCTGCGGCATCGGCCCTTCGAGGGCGTCAACGAGGAGCAGGCAGCCGTCGGCCATGCGCAGCACCCGCTCGACCTCGCCGCCGAAGTCGGCGTGTCCCGGGGTATCGATGATGTTGATGCGAAAATCCTCGCCGGCCTGCGAGTGGTAGTTGACAGCGCAGTTCTTGGAAAGAATCGTGATCCCCCGCTCACGCTCGAGGGGGTTGCTGTCCATGATCAGGTCGTGCTGTCCCCCGGCCAGCTTCTCGAGTTCGCCGGCACGGAACATGCCCGATTGCTTCAGGAGCTGATCGACGAGGGTGGTCTTGCCATGGTCGACGTGGGCGATGATGGCGACGTTGCGGATATGGGAGGCAGTGGTGTCGGGCATGCGGGGGCTTCGGGGCAGGCCGGGGAGGAGTTCACAATGGGTTTGAGCCGCTAACTGTAGGTGCGTTGAGAGAACACCGCCCCGTGCGTAAATCGGCGGATAATGAATCGTCAAGACGCGCCGTCCCGCCCCCGGATATCCTGCGATCATGCCAGACATGGAAGTCCAGTCCGCGACCGCTCCACCACCCGCCGTGGTCAAGCGCGACCCCGCCGAGAAGATCACCCGTGTGCCGTCGGAATCGCCGCTTGTCGACGTCATGGGCGGTTCATCGCGCCACGAGATCCGGATCCATGAGCACGGCTTTATCGCTCTGATGGATGCGATGCCCCGGCTCTGCCCTCAGGGGCAGACGGCGGACTTTGCGATCGTGCAGGCCGCGCGGGTGAGCTACGGGGCGGGCACGAAGAAAGTGAACGAGGACCGGGGATTGATCCGGTACCTGCTCCGGCATCGGCACACGACGCCGTTTGAAATGGTCGAGTTCAAGTTCCACATCGCGATGCCCATCTTCATCGCGCGGCAGTGGATCCGGCATCGCACGGCCAACGTGAACGAGTACTCGGGGCGTTACTCGATCGTGCCGGATCAGTTCTACAAGCCAACGGTGGAGCAGGTGCGGAAACAGAGCAAGAGCAACCGGCAGGGAGGGGAGGAGACGTTCGTAGGAAGCGAGTCAGCGAAACAGCGAGACAGCGAGACAGGGCAGGAAGGGGCCAGGACGGCGGAAGAGTTTGTGAAGTATCTGGAAGAGGCCGAGGCGCTGTACGCGAAGTACACGAAACTGACGGAGGCGGGCGTGAGCCGCGAGCTGGCGCGGATCGGGCTGCCGGTGTCGGTGTACACGCAGTGGTACTGGAAGTGCGACCTGCACAACATTCTCCGTTTCCTGTCGCTGCGGATGGATGCGCACGCGCAGAAGGAGATCCGCGACTACGCCGAAGCCATGTACGCGCTGCTGGAACCGATCGTGCCGGTGACGATGGAGGCGTGGCGAGACTACGAACTCGAGTCGGTACGGCTGACCCGGCTGGAAGTCGAAGCCCTGCGGGGGCTTCGTGACGGCGGGGACGGGTCGATCAAGTCGGACAACTCACGCGAGAAGGCGGAGTGGGAGGTCAAGCGGGCCTCGCTCGGCTTGTGACACGCGTCACTTGTCCCGACGAAGTTCGTACGTCTCTCCCTCGCGATCGGTGAGGGTGATCCGTTGGGCCCGGGCATCGATCGAAGTCAGTTTGAGCCCGGGGCGGACCTCATCGCCGACGCGGTAGATGCGTCCGTTCACCGCCGCCAGTTGATCCCCCTCGGTGCCCATGACACCGGTGAGGCGGAGGGAGGCGACAGGATTGGTGCGGGGCGGCGGGGCGTGCACCGGCGTTTCGGGGACTTCGACGACAACCGGCTTCTGCACCTCGGTCGGATGGTTCAGCGGAGAGGTCAGCGTGATGGTGTCCGGGAGCTGCCGGACCCACTCCGCGGCGGCATGCTGCTCGGGCGAAAGAGGCTTGGCCGCGGTCGGCACCGGCGCATTGATAGACGGGCCTTGAACATAGACAGTCGCCGACACGGGTGCCACGTCAGAGAGGAACGTGCGACCAAGGAAGACCATGGCGACGGGCGCGACGATGGCGCCCAGCTCGCAAAGGACCAGTCGCCGGCGTGAGGACATCATCGGGCCCCTCCTGTGGAAGCGGAGAGATCGACCGGAGAGGCATCGAACGAGTAGTGCTCTGTCTCGATGTACGCCTGCACCAACTTGACGCGGGTGTCCATCGTCGGGGTCAGGCGCACGGTCTTGACCACGGCGTACCCGAGCTCGGTGCGGATGCGGCGAAGGAAGCGGGTCAGGTCGGTGTAGTCCGCCGCGGCGTCGATGGCGTAACCGGTCGCGGCGTTGAGCCCGGAGGCATTGGGATCGATGGCCTGCCCTGGGGCTGCCTTGGTGGTGACTTTGACGGGCGACATCTGGTCGATGCGGACGTTGCATTCGTTGGCGATCGACGTGAGGGCCGCGTAGAGATCCTGCTCGTTGCGGGCCAGTCGGCCGGCCTCGTGGATCCGGTCGGCCTCCGCCTTGGCTCGGGCTGAGGCGGCGGTAATCTGCGGGACGATGTCGCGGAGCGCTTCGGCGTCGCGTGCCTGGGCCCGCAGGGAGGCTTCCTCGGCTTTGGCCGAGGCAAGCCGTGCGTTGACGGGATCGACGGTCATCATGTACCCGCCGACACAGATGGCCAAACCGATGACGCCCTGGGAAACCACGGACCGCGGGTCGTTGGCGCCGGCTTTCTTGACTTTCATGGCGTGCCTCCCGGAGCGTTGGCGATTCCCGTGCCCCCTTCGGGCGAGCCGGCGGGGAGGTCGTACAGGGAAATGGTCATCTCGAAGCTCTGGATCGGTCCCCGGTCGGTGTCGATGCGCTGCGTGGCGCCTAGGCGCGTCGACCGCACCAGAGGGATGCCGTTGAGCGCATCGAGGTATCCGCGGAGCGTCGCGTTGGCATCGCCCGACGTGGGCATGGGCGTCTGGCCGACAATGCGGCAGACGGGTTTGCCCTGGTCCATGAGCATCTGGCACTCGCTGATCTTGACGGAGGGGGGCGTGCACTGGGCCATGGCGAACATCGCGCCGTCCCAGGAAGTGGCGAGCGACAAACGCGAGGCAATCCGCTGGCGGGCATTCGCCACGCCCGTCTGCGCGGCGATCATCTTGAGGTTCAGGTCGGTCATGGGCCTCGAGGCGTCGAGGCTCGCGCGGGCGGATTCCACACGTTGGCGCTGCGCATCGAGGTCCATCCGAACCGTGACGGCGCTGTAGACGACGAACGCCGCCGCGACGCCGAACCCGACCATCATGCCGCGGCGGATTCGCTTGGCGGTCTGTTCCTTGCCGAGAAAGCTTGGAAGCAGGCTGAGGTTGAGGCGCCGTCCGTCGGTCCAGGTGTTGATCACGCCGGCCGTCGTGCTGGTCGGGAATGAAGCCGCGGGACCGGAGTTCGAAGGCTCGACAGTCAGGCCGCAGGGTTCAGCGATGACGTTGATAAGGCGGCCAACCCGGGAGCCCATGCCGAGGCAGACGACCGTGGCGCCTGCGCGCTCCTTCTCATCGAGGCCGAACCGAAGGGACTGCTTGATCTCGACAATGCCACGTTGCAGGACAGGCTGAAGGAGCGGGAGCACGGCATCGGCGTTGATGCCGAGGGATTCATCGAACGACTTGCCGCGAAGGGGAATCCCGTTGCGGAAGAGCGCATCGGCCGCTTGGGCGCGATTGAGCGTAACCGGTTGAGCGTCCGGCGAGGCCGGGCGCAACTCGCGGGCGAGCGCATCGATCAGCATCTCGGAACCGATGCCGATGCGGCGCACGAGTCGGAGTCGGCCCGCTGTGGCCGCGGCGAGCGTCGACGTGTGTTCGCCGACGTAGAGGGACACGGCGGTGGCGGTGGACGACTTCGAGCGCTCGATGGCCGAGTCAACGGCCGCCGCGAGCCCAGGGGCTTCGGCGGGAATGAACGATACCGGGTTCAACCCGGAGGCGCGGGCGCACCGTGCCATCGCCGCCGCCGCTTCGTCGGTTTCCGCGATGCCAAGGAAATGGGCCTGGCGCGTGGGGGAATCGGGGGCCTTGGATTCGGGATCGGTCCAGATTCGTTCGAGGTCGTGCGGACCGGTCGCGAGGGGACGGTTGGCGGCATCAGCGAGGGCCAGCATCGCGGCCTGCTGGGCCTGCGTGCGCCCGGCGCCGGCATGGACGGGAGCCACGATCACCGCGGAAGTGGGGGCCTGGTAGAGAACCGTGGTCTCCAGACCCATCGCGCCTGAGTTGCGAACAAGGGCGGAGAGTTGGGGGACGATGGCCTCCAGGCAGCCCGGCCAGTTCTCGGCCATGTCGGGGATGCAGATTCGCTGCGCATGGACAAAGGGCTTCTCACCTCCGAGGACGGTGAGTTCCAGCCTGCTGGCGGAAATATCGAGCAGGGCGCATCGTCTGGCCACTTCGTGACTCCCCTGACAGACGGGGCGGTGCGGCCCCGGGTGCTTTGGCTTTATCGACCGGGCCGAACAGGGACTTCGGGGTCACCGGGGGAAACGTGAAGACACGCGGCGGAATAGCCGGCGAACTCCGATAACTTCAGTCGGGGCTGGTTTCTTCCCACTTGATGATGCGGAGCGATGGGGCCGTTCCAAACTCGTAACAGCCCCGGTCGAACAGCTTGTTGATGGGCCGGGTCTTCCGATCAAGGTCCGTCGTCGTGAACGCGCTCATGTCAGCGCCGGAATCGATCGCGGGCGAGCCGACGTCGGGGCGAAGGTTGGTGCTGGATGTGAACATCGGGTCCGCCTGCAGGTCTTGCGCCGCCGCGGTGATCCCCACGTACGGGTTGACACACTGGAAGTACAGGTTGTAGTCGTGGGAGGTGGTGCCCGAAGCTCGCCGCAGGCCATCGGTGGCCTGCGCGATGATGGAGTTGTGCAGGGCGAGAATGCCCCCCGCCTGGTTGATCGCGATGCCCGAGCCCGGAGCAATGGTGGCGTTGACGATGCGGACGTTCACGGAGGAGTGGGTGCCGACACGTATCCCGCCGGCGGCGCAGTCGCGGGCCAGGAAGTTGGTGACGGTCGCCGCGCCGCGGTCGATGTCCAACGCGAGGCCGGTGGTGGATTCAACCGAACACCGAGTGAGCAGGAGAGACGAGTTCGGCCATGCCAGCCGGATCGCGTCACCCTTGAGGTTCACGAACACCGAGTCCTGGAGGGTCACGGTTGCATTCTGGTTGATCACGATGCCCGCGCCGGTTCCGCCGGTGATGGTGCATTGCTCGATGAGCACCGATCCCAGTCCGGTGGTGTTCTTGACGGTGATTCCCGTGCCGGACATGCCGCGAATCGTGCAGTTGGCGAGGCGGATGCCGTTGCTGTTCTCCAGGGAACAGTGTCGGTGGCGCCTTCGAACGTAAGCCCCGTCAGATGGATGTAGTTGCGGGACTTGAGGTCGAGACACGAGGTCGCGGCTGATGTGACGAGAACCACGCCGGCGTCGCCCGTCTGTGTTCCGTCGATGTCGGCGATGAAGCGGATGGGTTGGGTGGTCGTGCCGGACCGGCTTGGCGTGAGCGTGCCCGGATAGGTCCCGGCGCCGATGTACACGGTTGACCCCGCGTTTGCAACGGACATCGCCTTGGAGATTGTCCGAAAGGCGTTGGTCGGCGAAAGGCCATTCGCCGCGTCGTTGCCAGAGGCACGGACGTAGTACGCCTGTTGACCGAGGCAAACGGCGGGCAAGCCGACAATGGTCACAAGGGCAAGCGATCGTGGATGAGCAAGGCGGTGCATCACGCGCTCCTCAGAGGTTACTCGACTGCAGTGGTGAGTTGGCGGCGGGCCACCCCGGCGCGCCCTCGGCTTGTCAGGATCGAAGTTGGTCCCGATATGGTCTTGACCACGTAGACACGGGCCGTACTCAGCTGCGGATCGTTTCCCGCGTTGTTGTCATTGGAGATGGTCCCAATCGTCCCATCGCCGTCTTCATCACTGTTGTTGATCATCTCGCGGATCGCCATGTTCATTCCGGCCTCCGCGGCGTAAAAGGAGCGGAGCGTATCCAGGCGCTGGACGGTCGTGTCCTGGTCGCGGGCGCTCAGAACAACCGACCCGACCACGGCGAGTTGCAGGAAGACGAGAATGACGATGGACGCGATTCCGGCGGCAGCTCGACGGAGGTCACTCGGTTGTTTCGGCGGTCGGCGCACGGGAACCTCCTCGCTTAGTTCGGCTCTACTTCGGTCCAGCTCACGATCCGGCGTTTGACACCCGTTGGCGAAACACCCACCAGCGCCATCGGGAATCGACCGCCCGAGAGCGACGTCTCGATGGAAGTGGCGGAGGACCAAGTTGATCCATTCCAGCGGATCATGTGGAGTTTACCCTTGTCGTCCTGAACTCCGGCGAAAACCTCGTTTGAGCCTGACCCGGAGCACAGGCTGATGTAGACCGGCTTTCGATTGATGTTTGGTCCGTTGGTCTCAGGTCCCCACGCTGATGAGCTCCAGACGCGGAACACCGGGTAGTTCTTGTTCTTCACGCGATACATGCAGATGGGACGGTTGCTGCCCGGCTCAAGGATGATGTCGAACCGGCGCTGATCGCTGGCGTCCGTGTTGTTGGACAGTTGCACGTTGGAGCCCCAGGCGCTCCCGTCCCATACGTTCGATTCAACGTCGTCTCCCGCATCCCCAGCGAGCATGAAAATGCGGTTCGAGCCCGGCTCGCTCTCGAGTCGGAACCAACGGGGGACATCCCCGATCGTCGGCAGCAACAACTCCCCGGACCACGCCCCGTTCCACGTTCGGTAACGCGGCTGGTTTTGGCCGGACTTGGCGTAAACAACCAGGGCGCGGCCGGAGTCGCGTTCCCACGCCGCGGCGAAACTCTCGTACTTCAGGTCCGGCATTCCGGTTTCGAGCACCGCCCAGTTGGACCAGGATGTGCCGTCCCACACTCGAGCCAGGAGTCGGATCCCCGTGTTGTGATCCTGGCAGAGCAGGATGATCTCATCCGTTGCCGGGTTGGAAGTGAGCGTGACATAGTGGGAGTGATCCGCGCCGGATCCGGTCATGAGAACTTCAGCGGACCAGGTCGAGCCGTTCCAGAGTCGGTATGCAAAGTGCCCGGCGGTTTGGGACCAGTACGCGAGCATGCCGCGCCCGGAGAGGGCCTCGTACGCGATGTCGAAGGAACGTTCATCCTTGCGGGCGGCGTCCGTGGTCATGACCGTGGAACTGGTCCACGCGGTGCCGTTGAAGGTAGCACCGCGGATCTGCTTGTCGCTGTCGATCAAGCCGAAGAGCACCTCGTTCCGGGTCGGGCAGGCCCGTGCGGCGACGGACAGCGGTGTGTTCGCCGCGGACCAGGGGAGCGCGGTATTGGCTCCCCAGGATGACCCGTTCCAAAGCGAATACCGCGGCGCGGTGGCGCTGCTGCGCGCAAAGATGCACATGATCGACGTGTTGCCGGAGGACAAGACGTCTCGGGAAGCGGATGAGCCGGTGGCGGATGCGGCGCCGAGCGTCACAACGACCGCGGCGAGCCAAGCCCACGGGAGGGAAGCTGGGGTTGGGTACCGGCCGAGTCTCATCCCACCTTGGCTCCCGTCATCAGCGACCGGATGTACGCGCGGGCACGAAGGGTTTCGGAAACGCCTTGGCGTGAAACGGTGACCTGGATCTGGATGCGACGGATGCCCTGCGTCGCCGCGCCGCTGAGGCTGGCCGCCATGGCGGTGTTGCTGTCGTCGAAGCAGGAGATGGAGAACGAGGTGACGTTGTCAAGAATGGGCTTGGCCGTGCCGCCGTTCTCGGTGAGCATGAGCTGCGCACCAGACAGCGAAAGCGACCAGTTGTTGTTCCAGGAAAGAGACGTCGACGTGACGCTGGAGATGAGCGGGGCCAGGACGCTCGCCGACGAATCGCGTGGGATGCTCCAGAGCAGCTTGGTGACGCGGTCGAAGGCAGCGGAGCAATCGTTGTGAATCTGGGCACGCGTGCTGGCATCCCGGTACGAATGGATCGCGGTGAAGATGATCCCGGAGGTCAAGAGCCCGGTGACGGAGACCACCACCATCGCCGCGATGGTCTCGACGAGGGTGAACGCAGGTCGGGATGGGCGGCGCTTGCTCATGGTGTGTAATCGGTGAGAACAGTGGCGATGGCGAGGGAGCGTGCGCCGCCCCGGGCGTCTGTCCAGTTCACGGTGACGGTGACTTTCTTGAAGCCGGTTCCCGCGGAAACCAGGTCGGCTGCGGTTTCGGAGATCGCGACGGACCGGGTGAAGCCGGGCGAGTCGGTGATCGAGCTTTCCGCGGCGTAGTTGCCGTTGACGAGATACGCGTAGCCTCGGGTCGTGCTGTGGCGGTCAGCGATGATGTCCTCGAGCTTTTCCGTCGCCAGCCAGCGGGCCTTCGAGGCAAGAACGGGGGATGCCCGATCGCGGTGCGCCTCGCGAACGGCGAGCATCATGCCGGGCACAGCCGTGGCCAGGATCACCACGGAAACGATGGCCTCGATGAGCGTGAAGGCGCGAGATGAACTGTGGCCGCGAAGCCGCATAACCGATCCTCCCGCCACGATATCGGCTGTTCAGGGGAGGACCTTGGCCAGCCCGGTGGTCGCTTCGACCGTGACCGAATAACCATCCGAGAGCGTGACCGTGCCGTTGGCCGAGAGCGCTGTGCTCGAGTTGCTGTACGGCTTCCCGACCCAGTCGAATCCGACCTCTGAACCGGCGCCGAAGACGGCGGAAGCCATCGTGACGCCAGCGTACTCACCCGTGTTGAGATACTGAACAAAGGGCCTTCCCGTGCCGTTGGGATCAGTGAGGGTCGAGGCCCCCGCACGCCCCGGATTGGCCGGGTCTTCGCTCAGAACGCTGTAGGAATGGGTCGACGTGCTGAAGACCACCCAGGTGCGGGTGCCTGTGGCGATGGCCCGCTCGCGGGCGTAGGTCAGATCACGAGCGATCGAGCGGGCCGCGACGCCGGCCCGCGATGAACCAAGGTTGGCGAGCTTGGGCACCGCGACCGCGGACAGAATGGCCACCATCAGGATCACCACGATCACTTCGATGAGCGTGAAGCCGGGGCGGGTTGCGTGCTGGGGCATCTCTGGTTCCGTCCGGAGGGCGAGAGCGGCCGGGCTCGCGAAAGTCCGCGGCGGCGCTCTCGCGCCGCCGCGGCATGATTCAAAGTTCAAACCGGCGAACGGAGTCGATCACCAGAGGTGCTCGTTCACACCCGTCGTCGTGCTGTTGGCCCAGATGCGACCGGCGGAAGCGTCGTAGGCCCAGCCCTCGGTGCCCGCCACCGGAGGCGTCGTGGCCCACGTCGCGGCCTTGACGGCGTTGCTGTTGTTGTACGGGTTGGTCGGGACGGCCTCCTGCAGAACCGTGCCGATCGTGGTGAGCTGCGAGAGCGTGGGGTACGCGGCGGTGCCGTTGACGGCGGCGTTGGCGTAGAAGTTGGCAATCGACGACCGCATGCCGCCCAGGGCGCCCTTGGTCGCGGATTCCTTCGCCTTGGCGGCGTAGTCGAAGTACTTCGGGATGGCGATGCCCGAGAGGATTGCGAGCACCACGATCACGGCGATAAGCTCGATCAGCGTGAAGGCGCGGGCCACAGGGTTCTTACGAAGAGCGACTGTCATGCCAGGTTCCTTTCAACATTCCGGGCCACTTTTCGTAGCCTCCTGACGGTCAGAGGCCGGAACGCTCCGGCACCACTGGTTCGTCCTATGTATCTGTCAACTAACTCAGCAACTTCACCATGTCCCACATCGGCAGGAAGATCGCAAGCGCCACGACCAGCACAACCGCTGCAATCAGCACAATCAGCACAGGTTCAATGACCGTGGCGATGTTTTTGGTCAAGGTGGCGGTATCGCGTTCGTATTGGCGCGCGATGATGGAGCACATGCGGGTCAGCTCCGCCGACTCTTCACCGGAGGTCAACATCCGCTTTGCAAACGGTGTGATGTACTCGCACGCGATCAAGGCCACAGAAATCCGGCCGCCTGTGCGGACCTGGTCCACCAGTCGCTCCGCGTCCTTTTCCAGCATCGGTCTGGCCGACGCCTTTCCGGCCATGTGGAGCGAATCGATCAGACCCAGGCCGGAGTTCAGGCACAGCCCGAACACCCGCGAGAAGCGGGCAACGGCCAGGCCGATGAGAATCTCACGCAGGTACGGGATGCGGTGCAACGCCGCCTCGATCGCCCACCGGCCCTTGGGACGCTTGTACGCCGTCCGGATTGCGAATGCGCCGCCGACGAGGACGGCGAGGTAGAGGTACCAGTAGTTCTGGATCGAGATCCCGATGGCCATCATGATCTTCGTGAAGATGGGCAGGTCCACGCCCTTCTGCGCGAACATCTTGGCGAACTTGGGGATGACAAATCCGACCAGGAAGAAGCACGCAATGCACAGCACGCTCACCACGCAGATGGGGTACATCAGGGCGCTGCGCACGGCCTGCTTCATCTCGATGTTGCGCTCCAGCATCTCCGAGAGGTACTCGAGCACCTTGACCATGTTGCCCGATTGCTCGGCGGCGCGGACCGTGCTGACATACAGGGCGCCGAAGACGCCGACATGCTCCTCCATCGCGTCCGCGATGCGCCCGCCGGCCTCGATCCGCTTGGCGATGTCGAACACCACGTCACGGAACTTGCCCGGCGGTTCCTGCTCCGCGATGCCGCGGAGCGATTCCCCGATCGGGACGCGGGCGGAGATCAGCACCGAAAGCTGGTACGTGAAGTGGGCCACATCCTTGGCCCGGACGGACCGCCGCTTGCCCATCCGCTTGGCCGCCATCTGCTTGATCTTGACCGGAGTGAGCCCGGCGGCCGTGACCTGCCGATAGGCATCCACCTCGGTGGCGGCCTTGGCGACGCCGCGGCACTTGGCCCCGCGCTTGTCAATCGCCGTGTACTCGAACGAGAGTTGGGTGCTCATGCGGAAAGCCTCATGCTGTCCTTGGGTGCGGCGTTGTCGGGGGTGACCTCGATGTCGGCGATGGTCGCCACGGCAGCGACTTCTTCGAGCGTGGTGACGCCGAGTCGGGCCTTGTCAAGGCCGTCCTGCCACATCGGCTTCATCCCCTCGCGGAGGGCGAGCGTGCGGAGCGTTGCGGTCGAGGCGCCCTGCTCGATGGCGAGTTGGACGTTTGGCGTGAGCTCCACCAGCTCGTAGATGCCAAGCCGTCCCCGTGTTCCGCTGTTCAGGCAGCGTGGGCACCCCGAACCACGTCGGAACTGACCGTCGGCATGGCCCGCGGCGAAGCGGCGGAGCAGGGCGGGTTCGGGCGTGTACGGCTTGGCGCAGTCATCGCAGACCCGCCGGACCAGGCGCTGGGCCAGCACGCACAGCACAGAAGCGTTGATCGCGAACGCGGGACAGTTGAAGTCCTTGAGCCGGGCGATGGCGCCGGGCGCATCGTTGGTGTGAAGCGTCGAGAGCACCAGGTGCCCGGTGAGCGCCGACTGCACGGCGATGCGGGCCGTTTCTTCATCGCGGATTTCGCCGACGAGGATGACGTCCGGGTCCTGGCGGAGGATCGACCGCAGCGCCCCGGCGAAGGTCATGCCGATCTCGGTGTTCACCTGGACCTGCCGGACCAGGGGCAGCCGGATTTCCACCGGGTCCTCGATGGTGACGACATGCCGGTCGGGCGTGTTGAGCCGAGAGATGAACGAATAGAGCGACGTCGTCTTGCCCGAGCCCGTCGGCCCGGTCACCAGCATCATCCCGTGGGGATGCTCCAGCATGTGCTCCAGGCGCGAGGCCATCTCGTTCGGGAATCCCAGCTGCTGGAGCGTGCCGAGCTTGGCCGCGGATGCGAGCAGACGCATGACCACGTTCTCGCCCGTGACCGTCGGGATGGTGGACAGCCGGATGTCGACGGCCTTGCCCCCGTGCTGGAATCGGAACTTGCCGTCCTGGGGCCGTCGTGTCTGCGTCAGGTCAAGATTCGCCATCACCTTCAGACGCTGCACAAGTCCAGGATGCGCCGCCAGCGGGGGGCCTTGGCGCGGCACAAGCGAGCCGTCAATGCGGTAGCGGAGATGCAGATGGTGCTCATCCGGGCCGAGGTGGATGTCGGACGCGGATTGGTCAATGGCCTGGATGATGATCTGGTTCACCGCCGCGACGATCGGTTCATCCCCGGTGAGCGCCGCTTCGCCCTGGGCCGCGGCGGATTCCATCGCCGCCGCCCCGCCGGTCATGGAGTACGCCCGTTCGATCAGTTGCTTCAGCGCGCCCGGCTCGCAGAGCACGGGCTCGATGTCCGTCTTGAGCAGCGACCGAACACGGTCAACACCGCGAAGGTCGAGCGGATCAGCCATCCCGACCGTGACCGTCTTGCCCAGGTTGAAGAGCGGGAAAACCAGTTGTTTCTCGGCCACCGACCGCGGCAGGAGCGCCGCGTTGGCGATGCTGATGTCGAAGTGGGCGAGATCAACAAACGGACATTCACAGACCGCGGCCCGCGCGATGGCGGCGTCATTGGGCTTGATGGTTCCCAGCGCGATCAGCGCATCCATCGTGGACATCTGCCGTTCCGCACCGTGGCGCGTGGCGCGATCAACCTGGTCCTGGGTGACCAGCTTCTCCTCAAGGAGCATGGCGACAGCGAAGTCCTGCTGGTTAAGCACGGGACTTCTCCGGGACGGCCATGGCGCCGCTGGCCTTGAGGTTCTGAACCATGGCGTTCACGATGGCCGAGTTCTGCTCGGTCATCCCTTCGAACGCCGTGCCGAGGTAGTACGTTGGCTTCCGGTCGAGCATCATCACGCGCTGGACGCGGACCTCAACACACAGAGGTGATGAGGCGCCCGGCGGCGTGAGCGTCAGCGTCAGGCGGGCTCCGCCCGGGAAGAACAGCGGCGATCGCACGCCCGCTCCACCCCGGCTGAGATCCACCAGCCGCACATCGACCGGTCCGCCACCACCCGGTGCCGCGGCGTCAGGCTTGATGAGCCGAGCGTGAACGGGCGCAACGGCGATCGTGGCAGCAAGGTCGCACTGGTAGCGATCACTTCCACGAACAACCAGATCTGAGGCTGCCGATCCCATCGTTATCGCTCGCTTCCCCGTGCGGGTGTGGAATACCGGACGGGGTTGGATCGACCGGTGGCGAGGGAATCTGAAGGTCAGCGCCAAATAACCGTGTCGGGTCAGACCCCGGGTCGAGCCGGCGGGTCGGGAAAGGTCAGGTATCCAGACGCGATCCTGGACACCGGGGGAAAGGACCTATAACGAAGTTTTTTTGCGGACGATGGGCGCACCGGGCCAATCCTGTGGCCTTAATTAGTCGAAGAAGGGGGCCGTTGCGGCGGGGAGTCGTTACCTATGTCTCGAAGCTCCAAAGGCGTTGGCGTAACCGGTCGTGTCCGCGCGCTCGCGGGTGTGCTGCTGGTGTGCGGCATGGCCGCCAGTTCGTTCGGTCAGGCACCGGTGGATAAGTCGTTTACCTACCAAGGCCAGTTGCGTCAGAACGGCAACCTGATCAACGGCTCCGCCGACTTCATTTTTACGCTTTGGAACGAGCCGGTCGCGGGCACGCAGATCGGCGCTCCACTCCAGTTGCTGAATGCATCGTTGACGCGTGGATTGCTGACGGTGGACCTGAACTTCGGCGAAGGCACGATGAACGGGGAGGCCCGCTTCCTCGAAATCGCCGTCCGCTCGCCCGCCGGGTCGGGCGCGTACACGACGCTCTCCCCGAGGCAGCCGATCCTCCCGACACCTTACGCGCTCTACGCGCTGAATAGCACTCCGGGTCCGACCGGGCCGGCGGGGCCCACGGGTGCTCAAGGTCCGGCGGGGGTGCAAGGTCCAACAGGCGCCACCGGTCCATCCGGGGCGCAGGGCGCGACCGGGGCCGCGGGCCCGACCGGTGCTCAGGGACCGACCGGGGCCATTGGACCGACTGGTGCAGCCGGAGCGACCGGTGCAACAGGTTTGCAAGGTCCCACTGGTGCCCAAGGCCCGACAGGCGCGGCAGGTGCGACGGGAGCGCAAGGTCCCACGGGGCCTATCGGTGCGACGGGTGCACAGGGTCCGACCGGAGCGGCCGGTCCGACCGGGGCCGCGGGCGCAACAGGTGCCACCGGCTTGCAGGGACCAACGGGTGCACAAGGGCCGACGGGCATTCAGGGCCCAACGGGTGCACAAGGCGACATCGGGCCGACAGGCCCCCAGGGATCGACCGGCGCCGCGGGCGCGACGGGACCACAAGGCCCAACCGGAGCCGTGGGCGCCACCGGGGCGCAGGGGCCGACCGGTGCGCAGGGTCCGACGGGTGCCGCTGGCGCGACCGGCGCGCAGGGACCGACGGGCATTCAGGGCCCAACCGGTGCCCAAGGCGACATCGGGCCAACAGGCCCGCAGGGATCAACTGGAGCTGTCGGCGCGACGGGACCACAAGGGCCAACCGGGGCCGCGGGTGCTACTGGCATCCAGGGGCCGACCGGTGCACAGGGCCCCACGGGTGCGCAAGGGCCGACGGGCGCGCAAGGTGAAGCTGGACCGACGGGCGCCGCTGGAGCAACAGGACCACAAGGTCCGACGGGTGCCGTTGGCGCGACCGGCGCTCAGGGACCCACGGGTTCGCAAGGGCCGACGGGCGCACAGGGTGAAGCTGGACCGGCGGGTGCCGCTGGAGCGACAGGACCACAAGGTCCGACGGGCGCAGTTGGCCCGACCGGCGCACAGGGACCCACGGGTGCACAAGGCCCAACTGGCGTGCAGGGGCCAGCAGGCGCCGACGGGGCGACGGGGCCACAGGGCCCGGCCGGCGTGCAGGGGCCGACGGGCGCGGCGGGACCAACTGGTCCGGTGGGAGCCGAAGGACCCATGGGTCCGACCGGGCCTGCCGGCTCACCCGACACCGGCGAGCAGATCATCGCCAAGATCAACGCCTCCACATCCGCTTACTGGAACCAGATCGACACCGCGCACATCGCGAACATGGAGCGTCGCTTCCTGATCCCCGCGGCCGCATGGGTGCACAGCGATGGCCCCAACAACTTCGCCGCGGCCAACCCGTCGGCGCCGGTTCACGGCCGGGTGTTTGCGCAGAAGCTCCCCGACGGCGTGGTCAGCGCTATCTCTTCCTCGTTCGTGATCCCAAGCGACTTTGTGGAGACCGGGCCTCTCCGCGGCAACGACCCACCGTTTGTCGCGACCGTCCTGTGGTCCACCAACGCGGCTTCTTCGAACAAGAAGGTCCACTGCGAGCTCCGGTTCTGCAAGTCCAACGAGATCGCCGACGGCTCCACCCCCGTGCCGCTGCGGTACACGTTCAAGGCCAACGCGACGGGCAACTTCTTCGTCGAGAGCGCCAACCCCGCCACGAACTACACAATCGTGACCAACAAGATGCCCAAGCTCCCGGAGCCGCTGAACTGGCCCGACTTTGACGGCTACGACTTCACCGGCGCCCCCGGCTACAACACCATCCCCGGCACCGGCGACCCGTGGCCGTACGCGATCCCGTGGCAGCAGGGCTTCAAGGAAGGGGAGTTCGTGATCATCACCATCGTCCGCTACGGCGACAGCACGGACGATCCCAACGATGGTGACATGTTCATCATCGGCGTGGAGTTCCATTACCACGCGGTGCTCTGATCCGGCGCATCATCCCGATTCATCGCGGCGTATCGCCCGTCTTCAGGCGGGACCGCCACGCTGCCGCGTCCTCAGGTCGCCCGTGCTTGTCCAGCAGCTCGGCCAGGTCGTCGATCGCGCCGCGCGTCCAATCGCTCTCCGGTCCCAGGGACTTGAGCAGTTGCTCCGCGGCGCGGGGCAGGATGTCGAGCGCCTCGCTCTCACGCCCGGCAAGAATCAGGTTCTTGCACAGGTTGTACCGCACCGCCGGGGGCATCGAGTGGTCGGCGCTGAACGCGCGGTCCGCATCCTCGGCGCACCGGCGGAACTCCGCCACGGCTTGGTCGTATCGCCCCAGGGCCCCGAGCGTTGACGCGTAGTTGTTCCGGATGTACACCGTGGTCTGGTGCGTCCGGCCGAGCGTGCGGTCCGCGGCCTCCAGCGCCCGCTGCTGCCATTCCAGTTGCTTGGCCTGATCACCCAGTCGCCCATGGATGGACCCGATGAGCGTCGTCAGCCGCAGGACCGTGACATGATCCGGCCCGTGCAGGTCCGTCAACCCCGCCAGCGCCTGCTCCGCGATCGGCAGCGCCTCCGCCGACCGTCCCGTGTTGTTGAGCAGCACGGCGTAGTTGTTCGCGTACACCAGCGCCGTGTGGCTCTCCGGGCCGTACGTTCGTTTCAGTCGCTCCCACGCATCTTTGAGTAGTGGTTCGGACTTGTCGTAGTGCCCCTTGGCGTTGTACGCCGACACCAGCGTGCTGATCGGCGCCAGCGTTGCGATGTTGTCCGGGCCCAGAACGCGCCCCGATCGTTCGACCACGGACTCCAGCAACGAGATTGCCTCATCGAGCCGGCCCAGCACGTAGTACGTCCGTCCCAGGTTCCCCTCCGCGCCCAGCGTCTCCTGCGCCTCGGGTCCGAGCACCTTGGCCGCACGCTCCGCGATCTGTCGCTTGAGCGCGAGCGCCTCGTCCGTCCGCTGCAGGTCGTCCAGCGCGCTGCCCATCGCCATCTGGGCCTCCAGGGCTGCGCGGCTGTCCGGCCCTTCCGCCTCCACCGCCAGGGCGTGGGCCTGCGTCGCCTCGCGCAGCCCCTCCTCCGGCCGGCCCATGTCGGTCAACGCCGCGGCGAGCGCCGTTCGGGCCAGCGAGGTTTCAACCCCCTTGCCCCCGAACTCGCGCTCCGCGATGTCGATCGCCACGCGCGCTTCGCGCACCGCCTCCTCGTACATCTGGAGGTTGCGGTACGCGGAACTGAGCACTCCGTGCACCGCCGAGCGTGCGTGCGGCTGGTCGCGGAGGGTCTGCTCGGCGAGCCGTGATGCGGGACCCAGCACATCCACCACGCGGATGTCCTTGCCCTCCTTGCCCGGGTCCGCCGCGCCGAGCATGGTTTCAACAAACCGCGACACGGCCTTCGCCCGCGCCGCCTCGGCCAGGGCCCGAGCCGATTGGGCCTCCGCCCGGTCCCTCTGATGTCGCGCTTCTCCAAGAGCGCTGAGTGTCACCAGGAGCGCGACAAGCGAGGCGATCAGCACCACCGACGCCGCGCCGACCACGATCCGGTACCGCCTCATCGTCTTGCGCAGTGTGTACCACGCGCTGTCGCGTTTGGCCTCGATGGGCTCTCCGGCGAGGTACCGACGGATGTCCCGCGCCAGGTCGCCGGCGCTCTGGTACCGCCGCTCGGGGTCCTTCGCCAGCGCCTTGGCGACGATGGTGGACACTTCATCCCCGACCTCCGGACGAATCCGGTCCGCGCGCGTCGGCTCCGCATGGATGATGTTGTCCAGGGCCGCCTTGAGCCCTCCGGTGACATCGTACGGGAATCGCCCGGTCAGCACCTGGTGCAGAACGACTCCCAGCGAGTACACATCTGTGCGGGCATCGATCGAATCCGGATTCCCGACCGCCTGCTCCGGGCTCGCCCAGGGCAGCGAGCCCATGAACTGGCCCGTGGTGCTCAGCGTGGCCTCCCGGTCTCTATCCTCTCGCGAGGCGGCCTTGGCAAGGCCGAAGTCCAGGATGTGGGGCTGGCCGGCCGAATCCACGCGGATGTTCGATGGCTTGAGATCGCGATGGATCACGCCGCGCTGGTGCGCATATTGAACCGCTTCCGCCACGGTCGCGAGCACCGAGAGCGCCTCGCGCATCGGCGGGGTCGAAGGCCAGAACTTGTCGAGTGGCACCCCCTCGACAAACTCCATGACGAGGTACAGCCGGCCATCGTCCGTCGTGCCGCTGTCGTACACGCTGACGATGTTGGGGTGGCGGAGCGACGCCACCATGTCAATCTCCCGCTCGAAACGACGCTGCGCCACGCCCGACGCCAGCCCGCCGTCGAGAAGGACCTTGACCGCGACCTGGCGGTGGGTGGACCGCTGCACGGCGCGGTACACGATGCCCTGCCCGCCCCGCGCCAGCTCAACGGGGTTGTCATACCCGCGTATGTGGAGCCCCGGCGACCGCACCGCCTTGGCTCGCTTCACCTCCGCGGTCAGCAGCGCCGGATCTTCAAACCAGTTCGATGAAGTTTCCATGATGAGAAGCGGGGGAGTGGCCCGTTGCCGGCGACCGGATGAGGGTGTCAGCCTTCTTCCTCGACCTGCTTTGCGATCACCTGGCTCAGCCGCTTGAGCACACGCGACTTGGCCTGGTACACCTGATCGATCGAGAGTGAGAGGTCCTTGGCCACCGCTGACGCTTCCTCCCCGCCCACGCCGTATCGGTCGAAGGCCTCGAGATCCGCGGCGTTGAACTCGGCCCGAATCGTCTTCATGGCGGTCCGCAAGTGGTACTGCCTCCACTCGGCTTCCCAGGTGTCCTCGGTTTCATCCTCGATCGCGCGGGAAACGCTCCCGTCGCCCAGAGATAGCGAGGCCCCCGCCGGTTCCTGACGTGATTTTCGAAGAATCGCGTGCAGCGTGACCGTCTTCAGGTACGACCGGAACTTGCCCTTCGCCGGGTCATACCGGAACCCGGGCATGGCCTTGGTCAGCGCCAGCATCACATCCTGCAGCACATCGTCGCAATCGGACGCGGACAGCCCACGCCGCCTCGCGAAACTGCGGATCAGCTCCTCGTAGCGCTCGCAGAACTCTCGCCACGCGGCCGAATCGCCGCCGCCGGAGAGCCGGGCCAGAAGAGTCCCATGCGTTGTGGTCTGCGCGTACACAACACCAATCTACCACCGAACAGCAAGAGAGCGACCGCAGTCGGGCGGATTTGCGTCGCGATTTTGTCAGGTGTGCGGGGCTTGCCGTCTAGGGCTTGAGAGCCGGGGCGGTCAGGGCCTGTGCAGGTCCAAAGTGAACGAAACCCGGGGGAGAACCCGCTCGAGAGGTCCGAATAAAGGGAGCTTGCCGTGATTCACACTTGCCGTCGTCGTGTCCGTCCGATGCTGCTCGCCACCGCCGCGGGAGCGGTGCTGGCCGTCGGTTCCGCCGCCCACGCTCAATCCAACTGGGCCCTGCCCGTGGATGGAAACTGGTTCGATGTCAGCAGGTGGACCTCGGGCGTGCCGCTGGCCACCACCCCCGTGACGCTGGGTCTGACCGGTCCATACACCGTTTCGCTGCAGAACAACGGCGGAGGGCAGTGCGGCACGCTCACGATCAGCAACCCGTCCGTCCTGCTGAGCATTTTCGACAACGCGCAGCTTTCCGTCGGCGGTAACATCGTCAACGCCGGCCTGATCCAGATTTCTGGCCCTGGCGCTCCAGGCAACTTGACGCGGCTGGCCGCCAACGCGGCCAATGTCGTCCACTCCGGCGGCGGCGTGCTCCGCCTCGCCGCCAACGGCAACGGCGACAACGACTCCGCGTACATCACCAACTCCCCCGGGTGTGGGTTGACCAACGCCGCCGGGTCCATCGTTGCCGGCGCGGGCCGGATCTACGCCCCGTTCAACAACAATGGCACCGTCAACGCCGACCAGAACGGCAAGGGCCTGTTCCTGCAGCAGTTCGGTAAGACCAACGACGGCCTGATCACCGCGACCAACGGCGGGGTCATCCAGCTCCGCACGAGCATGACCCAGACTGCCAACGGCGTCATGCAGTCCAGCGATAACAGCCCCGTGCAGATCGCCACCAACGGGGCCCTCGTTTCCGGGGGCACACTCAACGGCGCCGGCGCCAACAGCGGCATCCAGTACTTCGGTTTCTGCGCCGTCGACGGCGTGACCATGCAGGGTGTGAACGCCGTCACCGACGCCGCGCAGGTGAACATCGGTGCCGCCGGCGTGGTCAACAACGGCACGTGGACCATCAGCACACCCGCCGCACCAGGCAACGCCACCCGCATCGCCACCGCCGGCGTCAGCACAACCATCTCCGGCAATGGCACCGTCCGTCTGCAGGGCGTCGGCGGCGGCAACGGCGACAACGACTCCGCTTACATCACCTACACCACGGTCGCCGACGTGCTCACCAACGCCGCCACGCATTCGATCCGTGGTTACGGCCGGATCTACGCGCCGTTGAGCAACCTGGGCACCGTCAATGCCGACATCGCCGGCAAGGGCATCTTCATGGTCGACCGGCCCAAGTGGAACAACAGCACGATGACGGCCAGCAACGGCGGCGTGCTCCAGTTCCGCACTTCGCTCACCCAGAACGCCAGCGGCGTTGTGCTTTCGAGCGACAACAGCCCCGTGCAGTTCTTCAACTGGGGCCTGGTTGAGGGCGGCACGCTGAGCGGCGCCGGCACAGGCGGCGGTGTCCAGTTCTACGGCTCCGGCCAGCTCAACAGCGTGACCCTCCTCAACAACAGCATGGTCATGGATGCCACCCAGGTCAACATCCGCGAGGGCGGTGTGATTAACAACGGACTCTGGGTGGTCAGCAACCCCGCCGCCCCGGGCAACGCGACGCGCATCTCCACCGGCGGCACGGGCCTCCCCACCAATGCCACCATCTCCGGCACGGGCACCATCCGCCTCCAAGGCATAGGGAGCGGTAACGGCGACAACGACTCCGCGTACCTCACCTACGGCACGGTCAACGATGTTCTCACCAACGCCGCCGGGCACTCGATTGCCGGGTACGGCCGGATCTACAGCCAACTCGTGAACAACGGTGCCGTCAACGCCGACGTTGCCGGCAAGGGCATCTTCATGCGCGACAGGCCGAAGACCAACAACGGGACCATGACCGCATCCAACGGTGGCGTTCTCCAGTTCAACGGCGTCACCGTCACCGGCAACCCCGCCGCGCAGGTCATCTCGACCGATTCGGTCAGCCCCGTCCAGATGGTCAACGCCACGATGACCGGCGGCGGCTTTACCACCAGCGGCACGGGCCTGTTCCAGTACTTCGGTTCCAACACCCTGAGCAACCTCACCGTCAGCGGGATCCACCAGATCGAGGACGCCGCCCTGGTGTCCATCACCACCGACATCACCAACAACGGCACGTGGCTCATCAGCAAGCCCGCCGCGCCCGGTAATGCCACCCGTCTCGTCGCCGGCGCCAACGTCACCATCAACGGCACCGGCACTATCCGCCTCCAGGGCATCCAGACCGGCAACGGCGACAACGACTCCGCCTACCTCTTCTACGCCGCCACCGCCAACACGCTGACACTCGGCACCAACCAGCAAGTCCGCGGCTACGGCCGAATCTTCACGCGACTGGTCAACGACGGCACGATCCATGCCGACAACTCCCCCAACGCGAGCGGGCCTGCGAGCAAGGGGATCGTCCTTGTTGATCAGCCCAAGACCAACAACGGCACCATCACCTCGTCCAACGCGGGCTTCTGGTACGTCCGTGGGATCACGCTCACGAACGGCTCGTCCGGTGTCATGAGCAGCACCAACACCACAACCTCCGGCGGCGGGTTCGAGAACTGCACCATCATCGGCGGTTCCCTCACCAACACCGCCGGCCAGAGCTTCGGGACAGTGGGCACCGTGACCTTCGATGGGCCCACCATCACGCCCGGTTCCAGCGTGCTCGTGAACGATGCTTCAGCGCTAACGCTGGCTCCCGGCGGCGTCATCAACAACGGCGCCCTCTTCGTCCAGCGGCTCGCCGCACCGGGAAACACCACGCGGATCATCGCTCCCGCCGCGGCCACGATCGCGGGCTCGGGCACGACCATCCTCCAGGCGACCTCGCTCAACAGCGACTCGTCGTACATCTGGGGTCAGGGCGACGCCGCTAACCCGCTCACCATCGGCGCCGCGCAGACGCTCGCGGGCTCCGGCCGCCTGTACGGCAACATTACAATCCGCGGCACCATCGCCCCGGACCAGCCCTTCGGCACGCCGGGCCCGATCAGCCGCATCGATGTCATGCCGTCCGGCGCCAAGATCCTCACCAGCGAATCCACCTACGCATGCCAGATCGCCTCGACCTCTTCGTATGACCAGATCGGCGGCAACGGCGCCCTCCAGGTGGGCGGCCTGCTCCATCTGTCCGTTCTCAACGCCTTTGATCCGCCCACAAACTCGACATACGACGTTGTCTCCGGCCCCACCGTGACAGGCCAGTTCGACTCCGTGATCTACCCGCCCCTCTCGGCCAACAAGCGCGGCTTCGTGATCTACGGCCCCAACTACGTGCGCGTCTTCGTCACCTGCTACGCCAACTGCGACGGCAGCACCGGCGCCCCTTCCCTCACCGCCAACGACTTCCAGTGCTTCTTGAACAAGTTCGCGATGGGTGACCCCTACGCCAACTGCGACGGCAGCACCGGCACGCCGGCCCTCACCGCCAACGACTTCCAGTGCTTCCTCAACAAGTTCGCCGCGGGTTGCTTCTAAGGTCGCGGGGAGAGAGATGTTCGAACGGGGCCGCGGCATCCCACGAGGAACCGCGGCCTCTTCTCGTTTTGGGTCCCATTCCTCGTCCGGCACGGACAGACCCCGACCGGGGCGGTACCCGCCGCCGCTGTACACAACCCAGCTTCAGGAAGGGAAACACGGGCAGTAGGAGTCGAACCCACAACCTCCTGATCCGTAGTCAGGTGCTCTATCCAGTTGAGCTATGCCCGCATCCGGAGCAACAGTAAACCCCGAGGGGGGCCTTGGCAAGTGCCCAGTCCCATCCCTCCAAAGGCGGCTGGCATCGGCTGCCAGACGGGACCTGGGGGGTGAATACCGGCTCTTCCAGCCTTCCGGGGGCTTGATTCGCGCCGGGCACAGGCGATACTTCCCTCCCGGCCGTCGGTGGGCGGCCCTGTCCCATTCTCTTTGGATCCGATCCGCACATGGCACACTCCCTCTCCGCGAAGAAGCGCATCCGTCAGAACGAGAAAGCCCGCGCCCGCAACCGCTGGCGCCTCCGCACCATGCGCGACGCGATCAAGGAGTTCCGCGACAAGCTGGTTCACGGATCGGTCGAGGATGCAACCAAGGCCATGCGTGAGTGCGCCAAGATCGTGGACAAGACCGCTGCCAAGGGCGTCATTCACAAGAACCAGGCCGCCCGCCGCAAGAGCCGCATGAGCGCGGCCCTGAAGGCCAAGAAGAACGCGCCCGCCGCCAAGGCCTGAGCCCTTCTCGACATTCCGCTACGATTGGCCCGCGACCGCCGCCTTTCGGCGGTCCGTTTGTTTCATCATGGCCAGCCGCCGTTCAAGCCGTGCCGGGGGAAGAGGGTCGGGATCGCGCCCGGGTTCCGGGTGGAAGATGCAGCACCGGCCCGTCACCCTGCGCCGACGCACGGGTGAAGACTACGCCTCGCTGATCAAGCGACCGCTCCACATCCTTGCGCTGCTCGTCCCCCTCATTCTGGCCTTTGAGATCGGTTCGCGCCTGTATCTGACCGGTGAATCCGCCCCCATCCAGACCATCCGAGCCCACAGCCTTCTCCTCGGCTTCTTCAGAGACTTGGGCATCGCCGGCCCTTCGCTCCCGTCCATTGCCATCATCTTCGCGCTCGTGATATGGCACGTGTCCGTCCACCATCGATGGAGCGTCCGTCCCGCCGTGGTCCTCGGCATGGCGGGTGAGTCCCTCGCGCTCACCATGCCCCTGGTGGTTTTCTTTGCTCTCCTCAACATGGCCCTGGGCGTCGAACCCCGACCCGCATGGCAGCCCGACGCCGCCGATCCCCTCACCAAGCTCCCATGGAAGTCCGCCGTCATCGTGGCCATCGGCGCCGGGCTCTACGAGGAGTTTCTCTTCCGCTTTCTCGGCGTCTCTGCGATGCGCCTCCTGCTGGTCGATCTCGGCAGAATCTCCGCCAAGACCGGCACCATCACCGCCGTCGTTCTTTCCGCCGCGGCGTTCACGGCCTACCACGATGTCGCCAGTCCTCACGGCGGGATCGACGCGATGAAGGCGGCCTCGTTCCTGGTTGCGGGGCTGTACTTCGGGGCCGTGTTTGCTCTCAGAGGCTTCGGGATCGCGGTGGGGGTGCATGTCGTCTATGACATTTGCGCCCTCGCCTTGGCCGGCAGGACCCCCGTGTAAGCCAAACCGCCGGGAAGTTCAGGCCGATTTGGATCCTGGGTCGGATCCTGCATGCGAAGTTATTGACCACTCGCTTGCCCGGAATTCGACCCCGAGCCAAGGTCCGGCCGCCCTACCGGTGGACATTTCCCCGCAGGATCGGCTAGCATGATGCAGGATTCGGTGAGCATGGAGGAGTGGGTGGGGGGGACCTTGTGCGGCGAGGTGTTTGGCCGCGTGTCCTGTCCGCGTCGGCATGACTGGGAAAGGGCGCAGCATGGGTCTGGACTTCGCCATCGACGAGTTGTACGCAACGCAGTGGACGCCTCTGGACAGCAGCGGCTGTGCGCACCACACCGATGGCCGCGCGTACCCCCGGATCGAACGGATCAAGCGCGAGTTTGCCGAGTCCGGCTTCACCCTTGGCCTTCGGCACGTGCAACTCTTTGATTGCTACCGGGCCGAGTGGCGCGATGCATCGGGCAATCCGGCCGGGGCGGTTGTTGGCAGGACCGAAGCGGAAGCCGGCGTGTACGCGCTTTCCCAGCTTCGGCGGAGCCTGGTGGCGGTCTCCTGAGCTTCCCTCATCGGAACCTGCAAACCATCAGAAAGGCTTGCCTCGGGCGGCCTTGGATGTTAGTGTTTCTATCGGAGCGGGACCCCTTGTCCCGCCGGGAGACCCATGGCCTTTTCGACGCACGCGGCACATTTCGGGATCGCTTCAGGATCAATGTGTTCCGGCATGCGCGGCAAGAGCGGCGACGGTCTCCAATGAGGTCACAACTGGTGGATAACCGCCCCAGCGTTTCGGACCGGTGCCGGTTCGCGCACGGGGGCAACCCGCGAGTCGCCCGTGACGGCGACAGAAGGAGTATCAGGCATCAACGGTAGAAGGTTTGATCGTGGCGGCCCGCCGGTGCAGCGCACCCGCGTGAATCACTTGATCCGCATCACTCCCGTCCGTCTGATCGGACCGGACGATGAGCAGATCGGCGTTGTCGAGACGTCCGAGGCGATGCGCCGTGCGCAGGAAGCCGGGCTCGACCTCGTCGAGATTGTCCCCGACGCCCGCCCGCCCGTCTGCAAGATCATGGACTACGGCAAGTACAAGTACGAGCTTTCCCAGAAAGCCCGGAAGACCCGCGCCGCGTCCAAGGCCACCGAGATGAAGCAGATCCGTCTGGGCCGGTCCGTCAAGATTGACCCGCACGACGTTCAGATCCGCATCGACCAGGCCCGTCGCTTCCTCATGGCCGGTCACAAGGTTCACATCGTGCAGCGATTCCGCGGACGCGAGATCGCCCACCGCGAACTCGGCCTGGAGCACCTCAAGGAGTGCGTAACCAAGCTCTCCGACATCTGCAAGGTCGAGCAGACCCCGCGATGGATGGGCAAGGAGGCGAGCATCATCATCGCCCCCGACAAGGTCAAGGTCGAAGCCGTCAAGCGCCGCATCGAGAAGGAAAAGGCCGAGAAAGCCAAGGCCGAAGGCAAGACCGAAGCGCAGATCGCCGCTGAAGAGGAAGCACGCATCAAGGCTGAAGAGGCCAAGATTGCCGCCGCCGAGGCCGAGGGCGACGATCAGGACTCGGAATGAGTCGAACGTCGTCGGCCCCCCGCCAGTCGGCTCGGGGAATATCCAAAAACCAACGCGGGCCCGGGATGATCCCGGGCCCGCTGTTCTTGCTCGTGAACTGAGTTCAGCCGCCGCGGAGCGCCTTCTGCGCCGCATCAAGCTGTTCTTGGATCTTGGGCCACAGCCCCTCGATGGTGCTGTGCAGTTGCTTGGCCGTGTCTCCCGTCGCGTTCTTGAGCTCGACGAGCTTGGCCTCGACATCCTTGGTGAGGCTGGTCAGTTGCGTGATCGCTCCCGTGAAGGCCATCCGCGCCGCCTCGGGCACTTGGGCCGCCTTGTCCTGGAGCGTCGCGATCTGCATCTTGAAGTCGTCGTACTTCTCCTGGAATGCGGCAACAGCCTTGTCGCGCATCTCGTTCGTGAACTCAGCCACCTTCGGCGCCGCTTCCGCCGCCTTCTCCTTGACGGTCTCTGCCAAGCCTCCGGAGGGCTTGGCCGTATTCGTGCCGCCTGCTGCCGGAGCGGGCGCGGGTTTCGGCGAGGCAGCCTTGTCTTCGCACCCAGCCAAGAGCAGGGCCAACGCAGACAACGAAATGCAGGTGAGCTTGTTCATCGTGGTTCTTTCCGTGGTGTGGTGGAGCTGGCTTTGAGCCCCGAACGCCATAATGGTAGCGCGAAGCGAGAGATCGTCCCATTCTGCGGCTTGTCGCCGCACGGTCGGCTTAAGTCACGCATGGACAGTGCTTTAGGCGATGCATGGGACGCTCTCAAGGCGGCGTCGGGCACGTCTCAACCGTTGCCGGACGCGGGGGTATAAATGCGCATGTCCCGAAAGAAGAAGCCCGTCTACCGCCTCCGAAACGTCATCCTCGCGATTGTCCTGCTGATCGGTCTTGCGATTGGCCGTGAGGTCTATCTCGCCCTGACCGCCACTCCCGGGTCATCCGAGAACTTTCCCGCCAAGGTCGCGGCCCTGATTGAGGAGAGCCAGCCCCCGGGCGTGCCCCCCGAATCGCCGGACGCGTTTGAGATCCTGAGTCGGGTGATCCCGATCGAATCCGACATGCATGCGCCGTACCGCGCCGGTCCTCAACTCCCGAACGGTCACTACCCCATCGACTACACCGCCCTCCGCGGGCCGCAGAGCCGCAAGTTCTACGGTGCAGCGCTGGAGACCATTCAGGCCAACTCCCGCAAGATGATCGAGGACCTCCGGGCCACCGAGTTCTACTCCCTGCTCGATGAAGCCGCCGCGGCCCGACGCGCGGTACGCCCGACGCCCTTGTCCGGCGACGTCATCGGGTTCTTGCTCCCGCACCTGGGCAAGTACCGCAACCTGGCGAGGCTCAACAGCGCCCGCATGTACCTGGCGCACCAGTCCGGAGATGAATCGGAGCTGGCCCGAGCCTTCGAGCACGGCTTGGCCCCGGGGCGTGTCGCCGGTCATGGGTCGTTCCTGATCGAGTATCTCGTCGGCGTGGCCATCCACGCGCTGATGGTCTCCGAACTGCGCGAGGAACTCGTCGAGCGGCCGGTATCGGAGCAGACGCTCCTGAAGTTGCTCGCCGTGATGGACCGTCAGGAACTTCCCTCCATGCGCTGGGCCATCGAGGGCGAGCGTCTCGGCACCCTCGACACCATCCAGTGGACACACACCGATGATGGAAAGGGTTCCGGTCGGCTGATTGTCTCCAAGGTCTCCTCCCTCGGTCCGATGCTGGCGTCCGGCGACAACATCCTGGAGGGCGCCGGTGCATGGCGAATCCTGAACATCGCCGGCGCCGCGTTCCCCTCCAAGGCCGCCTCCGTCCGCCGGGCCAACGAGTTCTACGATGCCGCCCAGGCCGCCATCGCCCTGCCGCATTACCAGCGAAATACCGCCTCAGCAGACCTGGAAGCGATGGCGGAGGCGATCCCGAAGCGCTACATCCTTCTGCGCATGATGCTGCCGGCCTGGGGCAAGGCGATTCAATCCATGGACCAGATCGAGTGCCAATGGCAAGGCACAAAGGTGATGCTCGCGATTGAAATCTACCGGCAACGGCACGGCCGCCCGCCCGCCAGCCTTGATGAACTTGTGCCGGGCATTCTTCCCCACTTGCCCAAGGACCCGTACACCGGCAGCCACTTCGGCTACCGGATTCTCGATCCCGGCACAGACCCACACGGACGAGCCTACCTCCTCTACACCGCCGGGCGCGACGGCACCGACAACGGTGGGGTGCAGGCCAAGCAGCCCTACGATGCGTTCCGGACGACGGCGGGCAAAGGTGTGGACTACGTTCTCAATGAGCCGCGCCTGCCGCCCGAGCCAGACGAGGCGCCGGATGCGACCCCGGACGACGAGCCGACGCCCGAGCCACCGGCGCCGGAGGGCACGATGCCTCCGACCCAGCCCACCCCCGAGTAACTCACGACCAAAGAATCAGCAGCAGCACGGCGGTCATGATCTGGACGCCCGCGATCGCCGCGGCCATGGAGAACAGCCTCCGTCCGCCCAGGGAGGTGACCATGCCGAGCTTGAAAACCATGTTGGAGATGGACGCAATGATGATCGCCCGCCACCCTGAATCGGCGGGCACGATACCGTCGCGCACGAGCCGGGATGTGGAGAGCGTGATGGCGTTCATGTCGGTGAGCCCGGAGACCGCGGCGACGAAGTAGAGACCGCTGTTGGGGAAGTACCGCTGGGCAACGGCAACGGCGAAAGTCACGCCCGTGTACAGCAGGGCGAAGGCCAAGGCGAAGCGGAGTTGCGTGGGGTTCTCGGGTTCCGACAGGCCGCCCGCTTCCTTCTTGCTGACGATCCACAGTCCAGCGGCCATCGCGCCGGACACGCCGAGCAGGATGAGAAGCGGGGGACCGGCGTAGCGCAGAAAATCCGGAGCAACAACGAAGACTTCCGTCAATACGCGGGCGAAGAGCACACCGCCGGCGATGACGATGACCAGGAGGGCGCCGCGGGACGTAGAGGGATTTTCCGCGGCACGCCGGGCGTAGGTGACGGTTGTGGCCGTGCTGGAAATCATCCCGCCCAACAGACCGCTCAGAACCGCGCCCGCGCGGCTGCCGAAGAGTCGAAAGGCGACGTAGCCACCCAGGCTGATACCGACGACGAGCACGACCATGAGCCAGGTGTTGTGCGGATTGATGACGTTGAGCGGTCCGAAGGTGCGGTTGGGAACGACCGGCAGGATGATGAAGGTGATGGTGGCGAAGAGCATGATCGCCCGCATGTCCTTCTCGCCAAGCCGGCCCGTGAATCCGTGAAGGCCCTGCTTGGCGTGCAGGAGCATGGCCACGCCCACGCCGACGGCGAGGACGATGGGGGCCGGGGCGAAGACGGCAAAGGCGCCCAGCGCAAACATCACCAGCGCGGTCACTTCGGTGGTCATGCCGGGGTCGCGAGGCTCCTCATCTGCCGCGAGCATGTTAGAGACCGCGGCGAGGATGGCCACGGCGATGAACCCCGCGCCGATGATCCAGGCGCCGCCGATCTCCTTGGCCAAGAGCGCCGAGAGCGTGCCGAGCACGGTGATGAGCGGGAAGGTGCGGATGCCGCCGAAGCGGGAGCGAGCGTACTGCCTCTGCATGCCGACCAGAAGGCCTAGGCCCGCCGCGATGCCGAGCTGGGCGAGGACGCCGTTGGTTTCCATGGGGACAGAATACGTGCCCTGCTGGAGCGGCGCAAGCGGGACAAGCTGAAAGCTCATGTGGGTTGCCGAGATGGTCGTCCCGACTTGGGATCGATCAGCCGGTACGGGTGCGGGCTCCGGGTTGGCCTGCGGGCGAGAGGATGCCGACACCTGCCCTCACTGGCCGGAGCAAGCCCGTGTCACAAAACGCGATCGCCTTTCGCAATCCCCATCGCCGGGCGCACATCCACCTGCACAAGCACTTCTTTGCCTGCCGTCTCCGCTTGCAGTCTCTTCGCGGCTTCGGGATCGACGTAGTCGGAGTGGCAGGAGAGTTTGGCCGCGGCGTCGGACCCGTCGCTTTCGCTCCGGGTTCGTGCGTTGCCCATCGCCTTCTTGGTCTTGCTGGCAAGGCGGTGGATCTCTTCCGGCGACAGGACCCCGCGGCTGGCGAGAATCTGCTGCTGTTCGGGCGTGAGCGCGGCGGAGAGCTTGGGGGCTCCTGGGGTTTGGCCGTCCTTGCCGCCCATTCGTTCAAAGCCCTCGGCCTTGCCGCTGGCGAAATCCTGGATCTCCTTGCTGATGCGGACGCTGCACCAATCGTGGCCGCACATGGCGCAAAAGTCCGTGTCCACGTCGAGGTCTTCATCGTGGTAGGCGCGGGCGGTGTCGGGGTCGAAGGAGAGTTCGAAGTGTTTCTCCCAGTTCAACGCCGCACGGGCCTTGGTAAGTTCATCGTCGTTGTCGCGAGATCCGGGGATGCCGAGGGCGACGTCGGCGGCGTGCGCGGCAATCTTGTACGCGATGCAGCCCTGTTTGACGTCGTCCTTCTTAGGCAGCCCGAGGTGCTCCTTGGGAGTGACGTAGCAGAGCATCGCGGCGCCGTGGTAGGCCATGGCCGTGGCGCCGATGCAGCTCGTGATGTGGTCGTAACCGGGGAACATGTCGGTGACGAGCGGGCCGAGGACGTAGAACGGCGCCCCGTGGCAAAGCGAGCGCTGGATCTTGGCGTTGTACTCGATCTGGTCGAAAGGAACGTGGCCGGGGCCCTCGATCATCACTTGCACACCCCGGCGCCACGCTCGCTCCGTGAGTTCACCCAGGGTCTCGAGTTCCGCGAGTTGCGCGGCATCGGTTGCGTCGGCCAGGCCGCCGGGGCGGAGACCGTCGCCGATGGAGAAGGTGACGTCGTACTGGCGGAGGATGTCGCAAATGTCCTCCCAGTGCGTGTACATCGGGTTTTCTTTGTTGTGGACGAGCATCCACTTGGCGAGCAGGGAGCCGCCACGGGAGACGATGCCGATGACGCGGTTCTTGACGTGCTTGAGGTGGGCGCGCCGGACGCCGGCGTGGATGGTGAAGTAGTCGACTCCCTGGCGAGCCTGGTGGTGGAGCGAGGCCTCGATCGTGGGCCAGTCGAGGTCCTCGATCTTCTTCCCGATGATCATGGAGTAGATCGGAACGGTGCCGATGGGGACGGTGGAGTGGCGGCAGAAGGCCTCGCGGCAGGCGTCGATGTCACCGCCGGTGGAGAGGTCCATGACCGTGTCCGCGCCCCACTTGACGGCCCAGTCGAGCTTCTCGAGTTCTTCGTGTGTGCCGGAAGAGACCGGGGAGGCGCCCATGTTGGCGTTGATCTTCGTGCGGCTGGCGCGCCCGATGCACATCGGGTCAAGGCGGTGCTTGAGGTGGTTGACGTTCGCGGGGATGACCATGCGGCCCGCGGCGACTTCATCGCGAACGGCCTCCGCCGCGCGACCGGGGAAGAGTGATTCGAAGTGGGGCTCGCGCTCGGCGACGCGGCGCATCTGCGGCGTGATGATGCCCAGGCGTGCGTGCTCGAGTTGGGTGATGGGAACAAACTCGCGCGGATGATCGACGAACACGGTGTCGCCTCGGGCGGTGGCGAACACGCGGAGCAAATGTTGCGGGCTGAAGGGCGAGCGATCCGTCGGGAGCGTCGCGGCCTTGGGGATGAACTGAACACGCCACCCATCCGGCATGAAGTCCCACGCGGTCTTCGTGCTCGGCGCGGGCATGCCCGGTGTATCCGGTGAGGCGAACATCAGCGGGCCGCCGACATCGGGGGCCATGGCGAAGGAGCCGGGGGTGGTGGCGCCGGCGGTGCGGCCTGGATTGGCGGCGCCGTGCACGGGCAATCGAAAACGGGTCAACATGTACGCTTCCCTCCGCCGGTCCGAACCGGATCAGGTTCAACGGGTGCATCTCAGCGGCCTTTCCGCGGCCGCGCCCCGAGCGAACCGGGGACTATAGGGGCTTCGGCTCCGGCGTTGGCCGTGTGAATCGGTATTCATACCGACGACCGGTATCATTCCCCCTTCACCCGCGCATGCGCCGCCCCACGCTCATCCTCATCTTCATCACCGTCTTTCTCGACGTGCTCGGGTTCGGCCTGCTCATTCCCGTCGCGCCCAAGTTCATCGCCAAGGTCATGGGCCTGAAGGAACTGGGCGATGAGAGCCAGGCCTCGCTGGCTGTCGGCGCGCTGATGGCCACCTACGCGGCGATGCAGTTCATCTTTGCCCCGATCCTCGGGTCGCTCTCCGACAAGGTCGGTCGTCGGCCGGTCATCCTGTTTTCCCTCCTCGGTTCGGGCATCGACTACTTCATCGCCGCCTTCAGCCCGAACCTCACCGTGCTCTTCATCACCCGCGCCATCAACGGCCTCACGGGCGCCACCATCCCCACCTGCAGCGCCTACATCGCGGACATCACGCCGCCGGAGAAGCGAGCCGCCGGCTTTGGCATCATCGGCGCTGCCTTCGGCCTTGGCTTTGTCGTCGGTCCGATGGCCGGGGGCATCCTGGGGCAGTACGGCGTCCACGTTCCCTACATCGCGGCCGGCACGGTCACGCTCCTCAACTGGCTGTACGGGTGTTTCGTCCTGCCCGAGTCGCTCCCGAAAGAGCACCGTTCGGCTTTCTCCTGGCGCAAGGCCAACCCGTTCTCTTCATTGCACTGGCTCTCCACGCACCGCATCGTCGCGGCGCTTGCCGCCTCCTTCTTCATCTTCAACCTCGGCCAGTTTGGCCTGCACAGCACGTGGAACCTCTCCATGAGCTTCCGATTCAAGTGGGAGCCAATCCACGTCGGCACATCGCTCTGCATCGTCGGCGTCACGGCCGCGATCGTGCAAGGGGGCTTGGCCCGGCGGCTCATCCCCGCCCTTGGCGAGCGTCTCTGCCTCGTCGGGGGCATCGTCATCGCGTTCTTTTCCCTGATCGGGTACGGTCTAGCCTCTCACGGATGGATGATCTACGCGATCATCGCGCTGGCGGCATTGGGCGGCCTGGCGGGGCCCGCGGCGCAGGGCATCATGAGCAAGGCCATTTCCCCCTCCGAGCAAGGCCGGCTCCAGGGCGGTCTTGCCGGGCTCAACAGCATCGCCCAGGTCCTGGGCCCGCTGATCGCCACCCTCTCCTTCCGCGTCTTCACATCGCCCAATCCCCCGTTCCACTTGCCGCAGCGCGGCGGCGGTGTCCCGTTCCTGATCGGCGCGGTCTTGGCGCTTGTTTGCCTCCTCCCCATCTTCGCGGTGTGGGGTCGAATGCCCAGAACCGTCCGCGAGGCGCCGGATGAATCGGATCCTGCGCCGCAGCCGGGCACGACGTGATCAATGTCGGGTGAACCACGCATACGCTCCCCGGATGAACCTGGTTGTTCTGCTTGTCGCGGCCCACATCGCCCTTGGCCAACCCGCCGAGCAGCGAACCCCGCCCGATCGCGGGCCGCAGGACTTGCTCGCCCCCCGCCGCGGCCCCGACCGCGTCAACTGGTGGAACGACACGGTGTTCTACCAGATCTTCCCCCGGTCGTTCGCCGATTCGACGCGGGGCCCGCTCGCGGGTGACGGCGTCGGCGACCTGCAGGGCATTCTAGAGAAGCTGGATTACCTCAACGACGGCAATCCGGACACCGACACAGACCTGGGCATCGGCGGGATGTGGCTCACTCCGTTCTACCCTTCACCCTCGTACCACGGCTACGACGTGACCGACTACTTTGAGGTCCACCCTCAGATCGGTACCGTCGATGACTTCAAGCGGCTTGTCGGCGAGTGCCATCGCCGGGGGATCCGCATCATTGTCGATCTCGTGCTGAACCATTGTTCAAACCGCCACGACTGGTTCGTCAAGGCTGCCGATCCCGCCTCCCCGTTCCACGACTGGTTCATCTGGGCCGACAAGGACCCCGGATGGCGCGGGCCCTGGAACCAGCGCGTCTGGCACCGCCTTCCCCCCGCGGGTCCGACCGTTGCGGAGCGGTACTACTACGGCCTCTTCTCGCCCACCATGCCCGACCTCAACTTCCGTCATCGCGCCGTGACCGACGCCATGAACGAGATCACCCGAACGTGGGTCAGTGTGTACGGCGCGGACGGCGTACGTCTCGACGCGGTGCGGCATCTCATCGAGGAGGGACAGGTCCAGCAGAATACGCCCTCCACCCACAAGTGGCTGGCGGACTGGCACCTCAACCTCAAGGGTTCGAACATTGATGCGCTCGCCATCGGCGAAGTCTGGGATGACAGCGACAAGGTCGCCGCGTACGTCGGCTCAGGCATGGATCTGGCCTTCGAGTTCTCCCTGGCGGAGGCCATGATCGTGTCCGTCGCTTCGGGTCGCGCCGAGGCCTTCCTCGCGGCCCAGCAACGGGTCCTTGCCCTCTTTCCGCCGAACCAGTATGGACGATTCCTCTCAAACCACGACCAAACCCGCGTCATGACCCGGCTCAAGGGGGATGTCGGTGCGATGAAGGCCGCCGCGGCGTTGCTGCTGCTTGGCCCCGGCGTCCCGTTCATCTACTACGGCGAGGAGATCGGTATGACCGGCGACAAGCCGGATGAGCAACTGCGGACGCCGATGCAGTGGACGCCCGGGCCCGCCGCGGGCTTTACCACCGGAACGCCCTGGGCACGGGTGAACGCGGATGCGGCGAACGTCAACGTCGAAACGCAGGCCTCGGACCCCGAGTCGCTGCTCCGCTACTACTGCCGCCTGATTGCACTGAGAAACAAGTACCCAGGCCTGGCGTCCGGTCGCACGCGGATGGTCAAGGCCGACAATCCGCACATCGTTGCGATGTACCGACATCGGACCACCCGCATGATGTCCGCCGGCGGCCCTGGTTCGCAGTTTGGCGAAGCGAGACCACGAACGGACCACCTTCTCATCGTGGTGAACCTTGGTTCCGAAGCGGTCGATCAGTGCACGCTCGCGGCGGAAGGTTCAGCTCTTCGCGCACGTGTCACAGGCAAGGATGTGCTCGGACGCGCGACTATTCCCGAGTTCGCGGCGGACGACAAGGGTGCGTTCGACAGCCTCACCGTCCGAAACCTCGCCCCGCGTGCCGCGGCCGTCTTTGAGCTCACACCCCCATGATCCTCGGCATTCACCACATCGCCATCATCGCTTCCGACTACGCCGCCTCGCGGCACTTCTACGTCGAAGTGCTCGGACTCCGGATCGTCGCTGAGACCTACCGCGCCCAGCGCAACTCGTACAAGCTCGACCTCGCCCTGCCCGATGGCCGTCAGATCGAGTTGTTCTCGTTTCCCTCTCCGCCGCCGCGCCCGACGAACCCGGAAGCCAGCGGCCTGCGCCATCTCGCGTTTGAGGTTTCCGATCTCGATGAAGCCATCCAGCACCTTCACCGATACGGTGTTCCGGTCGAGACCGTGCGGATCGATGAGCTCACCGGCCGCCGCTTTACCTTCTTCAAAGATCCCGACAACCTCCCCCTCGAGCTCTACGGGCCTCCTTGAATCGTCCCGCTCTCCGTCTCCTCCTTCCGCCTCTCGCCTTCGGACCGTTTCTTTCCATACCGAACCCGAACCCCGATCCCTCCGTATTTTCCCTGCAACAATCCAACGCCTCTCCGGCATCGAATACACACGGGAGTCACCATGAACAAGTTTCTCATGCTGTTCTCGCTTGGTCTGGCCACGTGTGTTCTGTCGGGGGCCTTGGTCCTCGCCGCCAATGCCCGTCCGCAGCCCGCGAAGAAGTCACTCATGAAGACCGAAACCAGGAAACCTACCCACTCCAAGTCCGCGTACGACATCCGGCCTCTCACGCAAGCCCGCATCGACGAGCTCGCGAAGAAGCTCACGCCCGAGGAGGCCCGCATTCTTCTGAAGAAGGGCACCGAGCCCGCGTTCTGTGGCAACCTCACGGATAACAAGAAGGATGGCGTGTATGTTTGCCGGCTCTGCGGCCTGCCGCTGTTTTCCTCCGACAGCAAGTTCAACTCCGGCACGGGCTGGCCCAGTTTTTTCCGGCCTTTCGATCCCGACCACATCACCTATGAGAAGGACACCAGCCACGGCATGACCCGAGTCGAGATCCTCTGCACTCGCTGCGGATCGCACCAGGGCCATGTCTTCGACGACGGCCCCAAGCCCACGAACCTCCGATACTGCGTGAACTCCGCCTCGCTCGAGTTCATCGAGAAGAAGGACGGCACGATCCCGTGGCCCGAAGCCTCACGCCCTGTGAAGGTCCAGAACGCCTACTTCGGCGGCGGCTGCTTCTGGGGCGTTGAGGATCGCTTTCAGCAAGTCCCCGGCGTCATCGACGCGATCAGCGGTTACCAGGGTGGTCGGACGAAGAACCCGACGTACAAGCAGGTGTGCTACGAGAACACGGGGCACGCCGAGGTCGTCAAGGTCGTCTTCGACCCCGCCGTCGTCTCCTACAGCGAACTGCTCGCCTGGTTCTTCAAGTTCCACGACCCCACCCAGCTCAACCGCCAGGGGCCTGATGTCGGCGACCAGTACCGCTCCGCCATCTTTGCCGAGTCGGAGGAGCACCTCGCCGCGGCGAAGAAGTTCATCGAAGAACAGCAGAAGACCGATCGGTTCGCCAAGCGAAAGATCGTGACCCAGGTGGCCTCGGTCGTTGATGCCGGACCCTTCTACCCCGCTGAAGAATACCACCAGGATTATCACTTGAAGCACGGTGGGTCCTGCCCGCTGCCCGAGAACTGACTTCAGACGAAAAGGGGCGCTTCCCGTCACTCATTCCGGGAAGCACCCCTTGTACCGTCATGCATAACTGTGTCTTCACCGACGCGGCCGAGGTCCACGGTCATCACCACCCTGCGGACCACGATCATCATCGCCCCGGGGGCCGACCTTCCCCTCAGGCCCAAACCGACGCTGCATGAACTCGCCCGCCCGAGGGCCGGCGCCAAAGCCCCGACCGACCTGCGGGCCCATCTGCTCCCGCCGTTCCATGAACCGTTCCATGATTCGCTCCCGCGCCTGCGGGTGGTTCTTCAGGAACTTCTTGACCTTCTTCCGGAACTCAGGATTCTGCAGCGCTGGGTGCCCACGTGCTTGGCCGTGGAGAGCAGGCCCGCGACGGCCCGGTCCCGGTCCGCCCATCTCCCGCCGCGGCCCCGGGCCCCGCATATCCCGGCCTTCGTCGCCCGGCCCGCGCCGATCCCCGCGGCCCTCCGGCCCGCCCTGTGGCCGACCTTCAAACCGGCGATCATCCATCCGGCGTTCGCGCATGCCTCGACCTTCCGGCTGACCACGCCCGTCCCCCCAACCATCATCCGGCCGACGGTCACCGCGTCTTTGGGCTTCGCCCCGACCCATGTCGGGACGCTCTCCACGTTCCTGGGGCCCGAACTCCGGCCGACCTTCAGGCCGGTTCATGCCCGGTCGCCGTTCAGACCTTCCTTCCGGCCTTTGATCCTGTGCCGCGGCCGCGCTGCACACGCCGAGCCCCACCAGCAACCCCGCCACCCGCATCCAACGTGAGTGCATCATGGCAATACCTCTCCAATGTGGTTCCGGACCGGCCCCAAGGCCGCCGAACGCTCACGCAAGCACAACGCGGGTCCCCGCCGGGCATTGCACGACACAAGGAACCAATCTGACGCTCGGCTGTATAACCACACAGCACCCCGGAGATGCAGCCATGCCCCATCGTCGGAAGGGCTTCACACTCATTGAACTCGCGGTGGTTTGTGCGATCGTTGCTGTCCTGGCGATGTTGATGCTGCCGGCGATGAAACAGCGCTGGAACGCGAGCGGGCTGAATGAGTCGATGAACAACGTGCGTCAGATTATGGCGGCGTGCGATGCCTACCGCTCCGAACACAACGGTTACACACCCATACGCGGGTGCGCTTACAACAACGGCAGTATTTCTGGCGGATGGGACACGTGGAACTTCGGCGGGAAGAACTGCAACCCCTTCTGGCTCACGGCGTACGGTGGGGTTTTCGATGAGTCCGCCTACAGCCGCTTCCTCAACCCGTACCTGCAGAACCACATGCCGGCCGCGCCGGCGGGTTACTTCAACGCCGGAGCCGGGCCGACGTGGACATTTCTCACCGGCACGCCAACGCTCCTCGAACGCCAGTCCTTTTCTGTAAAGGTGTGCCGGTCCCCGGGCGACGTGGCGACGAGGCAAAGGCTTTGGCCGAACTCCGCTCCGGGCATCTCCACCTACGACGACGTCGGCACGAGCTACCTGATCAACATGCGGTGGTGGGACCAGCCCGGCATGACAGGGACATTCACGCAGCGATTCAACACGGGATCTCTCGCCATCAGCCGCCTTGCTCAGGCGAGGGCGGCGCGCCCAGCCAGCGACTTCGTGTGGATCACAGATCCAATGGGCGATGCGCTCGCCGCGGCCAGCGCAAACGTTGTTGGGGAGTTTGGAGGGCTGAACTACTCTGTCCTCGGATTCCTCGATGGGCGGGTGGCGTACATGCCGTTGACGCCTGGCGCCTTATCCGGACCGGGCTACACCTTCGCGGTCCCGTTGCCCTGATCTTCGAGAGCTCCAGTCGGTTCTTCCGTTGTTATCGCGGCCTCCAGAACGAGCGCTCGCAGTATCTCCACCCCGCGATCAAACGTGACTTCCAGCCGCGGCCGGACCACCTCGCACGGCCACCGTTCCGCTGCCACGTGGCGGAGTTTCACCCAGTCCTTCTCGGTCACCACGATCACCCCGGCCCCGATGCGCTTCGCCGTTGTGACGATCCGATCCACAGTCTCCTCACGGTACGGATCGTGATCGCGCAAAACTATGGAATCGACGAGAGGCGTGCCCGAGGCACGCTCAACCGTGCGAAGGAACGGTCCCGGGTTCCCGATCGCGCACACCGCCAGAACCCGCTTGCCGGCGAGCGAAGCCGTAGGCCGGATATTCTCGATGCCCTCCGTTCCCACCGCGAGTCCCGACCACTCATGCCCGCAGACCGCATCAACTCCGCCTCGCTCTCCCCGGACTTTCTCAACCTGCGCTATGAGTGAGGAAAGATCAGCTTCCGACACGGCCTCGGCATGCGTCATGACCACCGCCCCCGCCCGTCTCAGCGATTCCACCGGTTCGCGCAGGAAACCGGCGGGGAGCAGTCGGTCCGCAAAGGGGCTGCGCGTCGCATCGATCAGCACGATGTCCAGCGTGCGGGCGATCTGCCGGTGCTGAAATCCATCATCGAGCACGATGCAGTCCGAGTGCTCGCCGTCGGACTCATGTTCACTTGCAAACAGCCGGATCAGGCCGAGGGTGCGGTTGGCCTGCGCGACGATAGGGACGGTCGGGAACGCCGCGCTGTACAGCTGTGCCTCATCGGAGAGCCCATCGCCCGCGGCGTATCCACGCATCGCGATGCAGGGTCGGTGCCCGGCGTCGAGGAGCCAGCGCACAATCTGACGGACCATCGGTGTCTTGCCCGTGCCGCCGACGGAGAGATTGCCGACGCTGATGACCGGGCGGTCGAAGGTCACGACGCCACGGCCTCGGTCAAAGCGCCGGTTGATGTGCCCGATGGCAGCCCGGTACAGCCAGGACAGGGGTACGCCAAGGGGGGCCGGAAGTGGGGGCTTGGGGCTAGGCATCGCCGTCCGGGCTCGGCGTTGGCTGCGGGGCATGGGTGGACCGGGGAAGACGAGAGGAGGGTCCGCCGAGTGAACGCCGGAGCTCCCGCAACTGGGCGCGATGGATGGAGAGCGAGTGGAGCATGTCCGCCAAAGCCAGCAGAATCACGAACATGATGAGGCAGGCAACGAGGAGCCAGACAAGGACAAACTCCCGCGAGCGGTCGGGCGTAGCGCCGCACAGCCCGTAGCCCAGGATCGGCACGATCAACATGAGCAGCCCGCTGGTGGCCAAGCGGATGCGCCGGCGGCGCGGGTCGGCAACGGTGGCCCGGACGGAGATCAGGTGCCCTGCAAGGACAAGCAGGACAAGAAACCCAAGCGGGGCCACGACCCAAACAGGGAGGAATGCGCTGCTGTTTGGCATGCGGTTGCCTTCGTTCAGGCAACGGTAGCACGCCAACGGGCCAGGCGCGGCAGCAGCGCCCGCATCGGCAGGCCCATGACCGTGGTCGGGTCGCCGTCGCACCGGATGGGCCAGCCGGCTTCGAGGCGTTCGGCGAGGTTGTACGCGCCGGCCTTGCCCTGCCACTGGCCGGACTTGATGTAGTCTTCGATTCGGTCGTCACCGATGTCCCCGACATGGACCTCCGCGCGGTCGGTGAAGATCTCGCGGCGGGACGAGCCGGGCCAGACGAGGGCGACGCCGGTGATGACGTGGTGCGAGCCGTTTTCCAGCAAGCGCAGGATCCGACGGGCGTCGTCCGCGTCAGAAGGCTGGCCGATGATCTGGCCGTGTTTGACGCAGACGGTGTCCGCGCCGAGCACAGGAAGACGGTTGGAGAGGGGCACGCCCGCGGCGGCCTTGAGATAGGCGAGTGCTGCCACCCAGTGTTCGGGGGGCACCTTGCCGGGGTGGAGCAACCCGTCATCGATGCCCGGGTGAGATGCGTGGTGGGCGATGCCATGGCGCGTCAGCAAGTCCCGCCGTCGGGCGGACTGGCTGGCCAGATGGAGGATGGGTGTTTCGGGGTTCACACCGGATTCGAGTCTACTGGGCTCCGAGGTCTGCGGGATTGTCGCTACGCTACAGACCATGCGGGCTCACTTGATTCAACTGGACATCGCGTGGGAGGACAAGCAAACGAACTACGACCGGGTGGAGCGCCTCGTGGCAAGGGCGGGGCCGATGCCCGGAGATCTGATTCTGCTTCCAGAGATGTTCGACACCGGATTTTCCTTCAACGTTGAACGAACAGGGGATGGGGACCTTGCCACGCTGAACTACCTCAAGCAACTGGCCGCGGACCTGGAGGTGTACGTGCAGGGATCACGCACGGTTCAGGGACCGGGAGGCGGGGAAAATCGGGCGACGGTCATCGGGCCGGACGGGGAAGTACTGGCGGAGTACACCAAGATTCACCCGTTTTCTTTGGGGAAAGAGCACGAGCGGTTTCCGGGCGGGTCGGAGATTGTGACATTCCCGTTGCGCAGCGGTGAAGACTCGATGACGGTGTGTCCGGCGGTGTGTTATGACCTTCGGTTCCCGGAACTGTTCCGCGTCGGGTTGCAGCGCGGGGCGGATGTGTTTGCGATCGGGGCGAACTGGCCGCAGGCCCGTGCCATGCATTGGCGGTCGCTCTTGATTGCACGCGCCATCGAGAACCAGGCGTATGTGCTCGGCGTGAACCGCACGGGGAGCGACCCGAACTTGAGCTACGCCGGCGGAAGCATCGCGGTCTCACCCCGGGGTGAAGTGGTCGGAGAGCTGGGGTCGGAAGAGACGGCGCTCTCGGTCGAGATCGATCCCCGCGAGGTCCGCAGTTGGCGGGAGAAGTTCCCTGCGTGGAAGGATGCACGGATCGGGTTCATGCCGAGGCGGTAGGTCGGCGGGATCGGACGGCACGCCGCAGGGTAGAGGGTCCCGATGGCCGTAAGTCAAGGGCACAAGGCGAGGACACGGCACGTGGGAACCTTGAGCCGAAGGTCGAGTGCACGCCCGACTCCGGAGACACGAAAGTGGAGACCCAGGACACCACGGAACCTGCACCGGAGAACCGGAAACAGCTGCCCCGCGCCGTGGTGCTGCTCGGATGGGTGTCCTTCTTCGCCGATGTGTCGAGCGAGATGGTCTACCCGCTGATCCCCATGTTCGTGGTCGGCGTGCTCGGCGCCTCGGCCACGGTGCTCGGCGGAATCGAGGGTGGCGCGGCGCTGGTCGTCGCGTTCGTGACGGCGTGGGCCGGGTTTCGAAGCGACCGGAGGGGTCGGCGCACGCCGTACCTGCACTTCGGCTACGGGTTGCCGGTACTCGGCAAGACGCTCATGGCGCTCGCGTTCGCGTGGCCGATGGTGCTGGCGGGTCGTCTGGTGGACCGCCTCGGCAAGGGTTTGCGCACCAGCCCCCGCGATGCGTTGATCGCCGATGCCGCGGAACCCGCCATCCGGGGCCGCGCGTTTGGGTTTCATCGCGCCATGGACACGGCGGGTGCGATGGTCGGGGTATTGCTCGCGGCGGGGCTGCTCTGGTGGTTGACCGGTTCGCCGATCGAGGGCGAGCGTGCCACCCCGAAGGAAGAGTCGCGATGGGCGTTTCACGTCGTGTTCGCTATCTCCGCCGGGCTCGGGCTGATGTCGCTCGCGCTGACGTTCCTGCTGCGCGAGGCCGATCGGCGGAACGAGCCGGCAAGGCAGCGCGTGCAAGTCGGGTCGGGGAGGCTTGGATTGCCAGCGGCATACTGGCGGACGGTCGCCCTGATGCTGGTGTTCTCGCTGGCCAACTCGAGCGATGCATTCCTGCTGCTCCGTGCTCGTGATGTCGGGCTGTCTCCCTGGTCCGTGGTGATGGCGTACGCCCTGTTCAACCTCACCTACACCCTTCTTTCGTACCCGGCGGGCGTCGTCAGCGACCGCCTGGGGCGGTGGCGGGTGATCGCGCTCGGGTGGGTGATCTACGCGGCGGTGTACGCGGGGTTTGCCTTCACCGGGGCGGCCGGCGTGTGGCCGTTGCTCGCGTTGTACGGCGCATACATGGCACTGACCGACGGAGTCGGCAAGGCGTTGGTGGCCGACCACGCGCCCCCGGACAAGCGCGGTACAGCGATGGGCGTGTTTGCCATGGCGAACGGGCTGGTCGCGCTGCTCGCCAGCCTTGCGGCGGGCGTGCTCTGGGACAGGTTCGGAGCCCCGGTCACTTTCGGCGTGGGGGCTGCGGTGGCGGCGCTGGCGGTGGTCCTCGTGCCGTTCCTGAGGCCGCGGGCGTGATCGCGGGCGTGGGCTGAGTAGGTCATGCCACCCTCGCGCAGCCTATCTTCGCTCCAGAAGCAGGGCAGCAGGGAGAGCGTTAGGAGTTTCCCGATAGACCGGGGGCCGTTCAACGTGAAGGAAGCGCCTCGGCGATGGGCTTGGCCGCCCGAGGTTCGGCCGCGTTGTAGTCCTCGCCCAAGAGCGCCGCGATCGTCGCGGCGATCTGGGCTTGGGTGACCTCTGACGTGTCGCGGCGCTCGCCGAGGGCGGGGGTGTCCGGGCCGAGGATGGCGATCCAGATGGCTTCGCAGCCGGGGGTCTGGGCGTTGTGGTTGAACCAGGCGGTCGGGCCGCCGTCGTGGTCGCCGCGGCCGTGGTCGGTGGTGATGATGAAGGTTGTGGTGCCCTTGTATGTGGGGTGGGACTGGCAGAAGTCCCAGAGTTCGCGGATGTACGCGTCGGAGCGATGGGCGGCCTTGAGGTAGTTGGCGTAGTCGCCTTCGTGTGCCCATTCATCGGTTTCGCCGAGGCCGATGAAGCAGAGGCGGGGCGTGTTGGCGGCGATCCATTCGCGGGCGGCGCGGTAAGAGAGAGAGTCGAAGTGGGCGCTGGACCAGCGGCGCGGGGTCTCCTTGCGGAGGGTGTTGATGGCTTCGATGGTGGGGGTGAGCGTGCCGCGGGTGAGGGGGGCGATGCCGTCGTCGACGAGGATGCCGGAGCGGAGGGAGTTGAAGATGTAGGGGTACGTGTCCCACGTACCGAAGGCGGCGACCTTGCCAGCAAAGTTGGGCTTGGCGTGAAGGAACTCGAACACAGAGACGTTCGGGTTGGGAATCTTGGTGTTGTTGGTGATGGAGAACTCCGCGAAGCCGCAGATGACCTCGCTGTAGCCGGGGTAGGAGACGTGATAGGGGTTTGTGACGCGGGAAGGTGCGTTCTTGTCCCGGTTGCCGTAGATCTGTCCTTCGGTGGCGACGGTGGTCCAGAGGAAGGGCATCAGGGCTCGACGGCGGGCTTCGAGGTCTTCGAACCAGAATGCTTCTCGGAGGGGCGCGGCGGGCTCAGCCTTGTTCTCCTTCGTGAGCATGGAGGAATCCATGCCGCGGAAGACCTCTTGCCAGCGGAGGCCGTCTGGGATGATGAGGAAGAGGTTTTGGGTTTGCTGAGCGTGGAGGGGGGTGGAGAAGAGGAGGATGAGAAGGAGGAGCTTTGGCATGGGGGAAGTGTAACGAAGGGCTGGAGTTTCCTCCGCCCTTGCCGGGGCGGTTCGATGAAAGGCGTACCACGAGTTCCGCGATGCTCAAAGCCGCATCGCTCCACTCGTGGCTACATCCCCTCGCCCCTTTGGGGCGGAGAAGTACCCTTGGTCGCTGATGGGGTGAGAGAGCGGCTGTGGAGAGGGACCGGAGTCAGCCCTGGCCGGCGACGTGGTCGACTTCTTCAAGCGTGGTGACGCCCTCGCCGACGAGTTTCCAGCCAGACTGGGCCAAGGTCGTGAAGTGGCCGGTCTCAATGACCTTCTTCATGGCCTGGATGGACGGTTCCTTGAGGATCACATCCCGCAGGTCGTCGGTGAAGTCGAGGAGTTCGAAGAGGGCGCGGCGGCCGGAGTAGCCGGTTCGCAGGCAGCGGCCGCACCCGGTGGCGGTCATCATCTGTGTCTTGCCGCCGAGGAACTTGCCGAGGCGCGTGGCGACGCCTGGGGAGATCGGGACGGGGCGCTTGCAGGAATCGCAAAGAACCCGGACCAGGCGCTGAGCAAGCACGAGGTCAAGGGAGTTGGACACCAGGTACGGCTCCACCTTGAGGTCGAGAAGGCGGAAGACGGCGGAAATGGTGTCCTTCGAGTGGACGGTGGAGAAGACCAGGTGCCCGGTCATCGCGGCCTGCATCGCGGTGCGAGCGGTTTCCTCATCGCGGATCTCGCCCACGAGGATGACATCGGGATCCTGGCGCAGGACGGATCGAAGCAGGGAGCCGAACGTGTTCCCCTTGTTGGAGTCGATGGGGATCTGGGTGACGTTGTCGAGCTGGTATTCGACGGGGTCTTCGATGGTGACGACGTTGCGGCTGTATCGGTCGATCTGGCGGAGGGCGTTGTAGAGGGTCGTGGTCTTGCCCGAGCCGGTGGGCCCGCAGACGAGGAGCAGGCCGTGGTCCTGGTCGCACGTGCGCTTCAGGCGGTCGTACATGTAGCCGGCAAGGCCAAGCTCCTCCATGGAGTGCGGGATCCCGCGATCATCGAGAACGCGGAGGACGAGCTTCTGGCCGTGAACGGACGGCGTGAAAGAGACGCGGTATTCCACCCGGCGATCCGGGAACTTGCAGGAGAAGTGCCCTTCCTGGACGGCGTCACGCGCGGCCTGGCCCATCTGGCACGCGGCCTTGACGACGCCGTTGATCAGGTCGCCCACCCGCCGCGGCGCCTCGACGAGCGAGACCATCTGGCCATCGACGCGCATGCGGATGTTGGACTCCGTCGTGCGGGGCTCGATGTGGATGTCCGTCGCGCGGCTCTTGGAAGCCATCTGGATGAGGATGAGCAGGGCGCGTGGTCCTTCGCCCGTGCCGGAGAGGGCATCGGACTCGTTCCCGTTGGCCTCGATGAGTTGGACCGGTTCCTCGCGTTCATCCCGGGGGGGGAGGGAGTTGAGGAGGCGCTCGAGTTCTCCGTACCAGTCGGCCTCGCCCGCGCGCGGGCGTGCCTCCGCGGGCGCGGACTTTCGAGGCTTCTTGGATTCGGACGCCGAAGGGGCTGAGCCATCGCTGACGAGTTCAGCGATGTATTCGTGGGCGCCGACGCGGAAAAGGTCGCCTTCCGAGATGTGGGCCTCGGTGACCTTGAGCTCGTTGAGGCGCGTGCCGTTGCGGGAGCCCAGGTCGCGAACGCGGAAGCCGCCGTCGCCATCGGGCTCGATCACGCAGTGGAAACGGCTGAGTTTTTCGTCGTGAAGGCAAATGACATTGTCGGGATGGCGTCCGATGGAGACCGGCTCGGCCTCGACTTTGATCGTTCTTCCCTGCCAGTTGCTTGGTCTGAGGAGCAGTTTGGGCACGCAGAAACCTCCGCGGGAAAGTGTACCGCTGCCCGTTCAAACGGTGGCAGGGGAGAACGGAATCAGGTCTTGCGGGGCGGAAGCTCGACTTCGTCGATGGTGCGGCGGCGGAGGGTGAGAGGGCCCTCCGGGGTGTCGAGGCTTTTTTCTTGGACGTGCTCGCGGATCACCTTGCGGTTGGGGGTGATCGGCGTCTTGACGCCGCGGGCGATGTGGCCGAAGAACTCGCCGAGGGATCGGATAAGCGGTTTCTTCGCGGGCATGGTCAAGGGTAGGAATCAGGGACAGCCTTGGGTGAAGCGGGCGATGAAGCACTGGAAGTCGAGGATGTTGAGGGTGGGGGGGGGTGGTGCTGCCGTCGCAGTTGGCGAAGGGAGAGCCCTGGGTAAAGGCGCTCAGAAAGCACGTGAAGTCGTTGCTGCTGAGGAACGGAACGATTGTGGACCCGTCGCAGTTCGCCGGGCAGAAACGGTTCAGGTACACGGTGGCGGGCGGGTTGCCGACGTAGTCGCAGGCCAAGATGTCAGGGCGACCGTCGGCGTTCATGTCGCCGATGCGGGCGTTGTGGCCCCCGGTCAGGGCGACCGTCGTCTTCTCGAAGATCGGGGGCGATCCGGGCAGGTTGAGGTACACCGCGACCTCGCCGAGCTCGACGGCAAGGAGCAGGTCCGGCCGGCCGTCGCTGTTGAAGTCCGCGGCCTCGGGATGGTGCGAGGCCATGTTGGCGTCGATGGTTCTCCGGGTCCAGGCCGGGCTGGTGGCATCGGCGGGTTGCTCGAACCAATAGACCGGGCCGCGGGAGTGCGCATCGCATGTCACGAGGTCAAGACGGCCATCGCGGTTGAGGTCGACGAGGAGGCACTCATCGCCGTGGGTCGTCTGATCAATCGGGAAGCGGGTCCAGGGACTCCCAAGGAGGGCGCCGGGATTGCGGAGCCATGCGGTCGGGGTGGCGATGTCGAGCAGGCCGTTGCGGTTGATATCGCTCAGGACGATACCGGCCCCGCCGGTGAGGGCGCTGAGGTCGTTGAAAGACCAGGACTGACCGGAGCGCTTCCAGACCTTGGTGATGCCGTGGCCGCTGGTGACGATGTCGAGCACGCCGTCGCCGTCCATGTCGCCGACTTCGATGTCATGCACGGTGTTGCCCTGGGTGCCGATGATGTGCACGATCCAGTCGGTCCCGATGCGCGGGTCGCCGGGGACGCCGTTCCGCAGACGGGGATTCTCGAACCAGAGGATGTTGTTGGCACCCGCGCCATCACCCACGATGATGTCGATGTCTCCATCGCCGTCGACATCCGCGGCCTGCATGTCGGTCGTGAACTCCTTGTTGACGACCGCCGGGCGGATGACGTGCTTGGCGAACGAGGCGCCCGATTCGTACCAGGCGATGGAGAACCCAGCGAGAATGGGGTCGGCCCGGCCATCGAGGTTGATATCCGCCACGGCCTTGCAATCGCCCGAGTTGGACGGGTCGATGGTGATGGAGGAGAACACCAGCGCGTTCTGGGCGCTCGCCACAGGGGCCGCCATGGCCAAGGCCGCCAGAATGGCCGGATGCGACAACATTCCCACCGCTCCCTCCATCGCGTGAACTGCGCCTCGCGTGATGATACCCCCGGTCGGCCGGCAGGTCGTTTAAGGGAGGCTGAAGTTCATGAACAACCGGACGCGAACTTGTTGATGAAGCAGAGGAAGTCGTTGGCGGTCAGTGCGGGCGCGCCGGTGGACGCATCGCAGTTTGCATAGGGGTCGCCGTTGGCGTACTTGTTGAGGAAGCACAGGAAGTCGTTGGCAGTCAGGACCGGCGCGCCGGTGCTGCCGTCACAGTTGACGTAGCACGAAGCGGGGCAGGCCTTCCAGGCGGCGAGGCCGTTCGCACTGAGCGTGTTGTCGAGCTGTGTGAAATTACCCGCGACGTACAAGCGATCGGGCGTCACTCCAAGGCCGAAGACCGACGGAAAGTTGCCGGGCGGGATGGCCGCTCCGGTGACGCCGCCGCCGAGGATCTGCCACGAGCCGGCGTTGTATCGGGCGATGTAGTTGAACCCGGGCATCGCGGTCCCACCCGCGTACAGCCGAGCGCCCTGGCCGTCGTCGAACGCGGCGAGGCTCGTGATGCGGCCGGTGCCGAGGACGCCGCCGACGGAGGACCAAGACGATCCGTTCCACTTCGCGACGTTGGTGGTGGACACGCCCGCACCGAAGAACGTGTACCCAGCGATGTAGAGGGCGTCGCCCGTACCGTCGTTGAACACGACGAGGGCCTCGGGTCCGAAGAGGGGGCTGGTCGAGGTGAGGCCACCGCCGACAGAGGACCATGACGATCCGTTCCACCGGGCGATCAGCGATGTGCCGGGAACACCATCGATGGAGGTGAAGCGACCGGCGATGTACAGCGCCTCACCCGAGCCGTCGTTGAACACGGCCATGGCGTTGACGACGGGCGTGGTGCCGCCGGGGTTGATGACGCTGGATGCATCCGAACGCCAGTTCTGGCCATCCCAGCTCGCGACTCCCTGCCAGGCTGCGCCGCCTATGGGATAACCCGTGCCCGGGGGAGCCGGTGAAGGTTGCGAGTTGACGACGCTTCCTCCTACATAGAGGCGACCGTTCCACACCGCCATGGACCAAATGGAACCGCGCGTGGTGCCCGTCCATGTCGTGCCCATGGCCTCCCAGGTCGTTCCGTTCCACATGGCAAGGCTTGCGGTGCCGGGCACGCCTCCGGCGGTGTCGAAGAAGCCCGCCGCCACCAGGCGCTCCGGGCCGCGCCCGGGCGTGAACGGCACCAAGGCCGTCATGAAAGCGTTCGTAAAGCCGCCGCTGATGCCGGAGCCGAGGCTGGACCATGCACTGGTGACCGGATCCCACCGAGCAAGGTACCGATTGGCCGCGCTCCCGCCGGCGGCAGTGAACGAGCCTCCTACGAACAGGCCAGGACCGGACGCGTCATTCCAGAGGCGCACGGGCGCGGCGTACCCGCCGGAGATTCCGGGGTTGCCCGCCGCGACGTCCCACTGGGGCGTGCAGGGCTGTGCTGAAAGGGGGAGACCGGCTCCGAGCAGAAGTGCAACGGCTGGACGTGCGGGATTCATGGTTTGAGCTTACCAACGGGTGTCCAAAACGCAATGAAAACAGCAGGGACGCGCGGCATTCCTAAACTCCCCTCCCATGATCGACATCAAGCAACTGCGTGAGAATCCCGAGAAGTTCAAGGAAGGCTGCCGCAAGAAGGGCTTCGCGGTGGACATTGACCACGTGCTGCGGCTGGAGGCAACCAAGCGGCAGTTGCAGACCGAGCGCGACCGGCTTCGGGCCGAGCAGGGCAAGGTGGAGAAGGAGATCGGGCCAAAGCTGGGGCAGCTCGCGGGCCAGTTGAAGAAGGCGGAGGGTGAGGCGAGGGTGGCGCTGCAGAGGGAGATCGATGACCTCAAAGTCAGGCCGGCGGGGTACAAAGCGGAGATCGCGCGCCTGGATGCGGAGATCGCGCAGATGGAGCCTCATCTGCGAGACCTGCTGCTGGCGGTGCCGCTCCCTCCCGATGACGATGTGCCGGTGGGGAAGTCAGCGGAGGACAATGTCGAGGTCAAGCGGTGGAACCCGCCCGGATTCGACACCGCCAAGTCGTTCGAAAGCCAGCGTGGTTTCAAGCCCAGGACCCACATCGAACTGGTCCGGGACCTGGGCTTGGCCGACTTCGAGCGAGGCGTGAAACTGGCGGGGACGCGGAGTTACGTGTTGACGGGTGATGGGATGCGCCTGCACCAGGCGGTCCTTCGGTACGCGATGGACTTCATGACGGAGAAGCAGGGCTTCACACCCGTGAGCGTGCCCGTCGTGGTGCGGGAAGAAGCGATGGTTGGCACGGGCTTCTTCCCCGCCGGGCGGGAGCAGGCGTACCACATCCCCGAGAGTCAGCGGCAGAACGCGGACGAGGCGGACGGCAAGGGCGCCAAGGGGTACGACCTGTACCTGACCGGAACGGGGGAAGTCGGGCTGATGGGGCTTTACGCCGATGAGATCCTGGATGAAGCGAAGCTCCCGTTGAAGTTGTGCACCGTGAGCACGTGCTTCCGGCGCGAGGCGGGCGCGGCGGGGAAGGACACGGCGGGGCTGTACCGGATTCATCAGTTCGACAAGGTGGAGCAGGTGGTGATCGGGCGGGCGGATGAGGTCGAGAGCCGAGCTTGGCACAAGACGATGATCGGGTACGTGGAAGAAGTCCTGCAGAGCCTGAAACTTCCCTACCGCCTGATCCAGTGCTGCACGGGGGACCTTGGCCCAAAGAATGCGGACATGGTGGACATCGAGAGTTGGATGCCCGGACGCGGGGCGCTGGACTCGGACGGACGGCCCACAGGGGCGTACGGCGAGACCCACTCGGCCTCGCGCCTGTACGACTACCAGTGCCGACGCCTGAACATGCGGTACCGGCCGGGCGGCGAGAAGGGCAAGGGGGACACAGTCTTCTGCCATTCGCTCAACAACACGGTCATCGCCAGCCCCCGGATCCTGATCCCCATCTTGGAGAACTGGCAGAACGCCGACGGGAGCGTGACGGTGCCGGAGGCGTTGAGGGGGTATATGGGGGGGCGAGAGAGAATCGGGTAAGCCCAACCGTTCTCGTAAGCGAGCAACGCCGATCAGGGGGGGTTGACGGCCTGGTGCAGGTCAACCGTCGCGCCAACCGCGGGCAGAACGGTGCAAGGGCCCGCCCGTCGCAGCACGTGGACGGCTTCCGCCATGTCGCCTCGAAGAGGCGCCGTAAACTCCATCCGCTTCCCCGAAATCGGGTGGGTGAACGCGAGCAGCGCGGCGTGCAGGGCCTGGCGGTTGATGATGGGCCGGCCGTCCGCGGCGAACAGGGGTTTCCCGCCGTACATGTCATCACCGACGATCGGCCAGCCTAGGTGTGAGAGGTGGACTCGGATCTGGTGGGTGCGGCCGGTTTTGAGTTCGAGTTCGACCAGGGCATAGTGACGCAGTGACGCAGCGACGAAGGGACGCAGGGACGGAGAAGCGGAGGGATGCAGTGGAGAAGGAACAGTGCTGTTTGCCGTATCACTGCGTGATTGCGTGACTGCATCACGGCGTGACTGTTTAGCCGAGTCACTGCGTAAATGCGTACCTGCGTCACTGCTGTACACCTCCCGCGTGCGGTAGATCGTGATGGCGTGCTTGCCCGCTTCATCGTGGCGGACGACGTACTTCTCGCGGTAGCCCTTCTCGCGCGACGGGTGCGGGCCGATGGGGAGTTCGATGAGGTCCGAATCGGGTTCGGGGCGACCCTGCACAAGCGCGAGGTATCGCTTGTCGACACGCCGGTGCTCGAACTGGTGCCCGAGTTTCCAGTGCGCCTCATCCTGCTTGGCGAAGACGATGACGCCGGACGTATTCCGGTCGAGGCGGTGCACCACGCCCGGCCGGGCGAACTCATCGCCCACGTTCGAGAGCGCCCCCGACCCCGTCTTCCGGAAGTGATGGGCCAGCGCATTGATCATCGTTCCCTTGTTGTGCGATCGCGCCGGGTGGACGATGATGTCCGGCTGCTTGTTGAGGACGATGATGTATTCATCCTCGTAGAGAACTTCGAGCGGGATGTCCTCCGGCGGGATGCCCGCCGGCGGCGGCTCCGGGATCATTACCTCAATCACATCGCCACGCCGAAGGTTCGTGGATGGCTTGGCGGGTCGGTCGTTCACGATCACGCCGCCCCCGGCGATCAGTTTCTGCAACTGGTTGCGGCTCATGAACGTGATGCGGCTGGTCAGGTACTTGTCCACTCGCGTGTTCAGGTCGCGCTGCAGCGTGAACGTCACCCGCCCGACGGCCGCATCGTCATCATCGCCCCCCTCCTCCCCCGCCCGCTGGGCCTCGATGATCTTCCGCAGGGCCTCGGGATCCACCTTTCCGCCGGGAAGAATGACATCATCGCCGATGGAAACCTGCTCATCGGCGTGATCACGTGGCCTCGACGGATCGGGCGTCATTTGGGCTCGGAAGCCGGCGCGGGAGTCTGTGGAGGTTCAGCCTTCGGGGCTTCCGGGCTCGCTTCCGGCTTCGGTTCTTCCGCCGGTGTTTCGGGGAGTGCGATGGGCTGGAACACAGCGCCCGCGCCGGGCTCCGCGGCACCCGGTGCCTGGGTCGCCGGCGGGGCCGGGGGCTTGGGAAGGTCAGCCTGCGCCAAGAGCTTGGGTGCCTCGGCAAGCTTGCCGAGATTCTCAATGCGACTCTTCGCGACCGCGACCTGCCCTTTCAGGCCCGCGGACTCGGCAATCGATGCCGCGCGTTCGTACGCCTGTTTGGCCGCGTCGAGATTGCCCCGGGCCTCGGCGACGGCCGCCACGCCAAACGCCGCGCCCAACGCATGAACCGCCTTCTTCTTGTCCGATGCCGTCGCATCAAGGACCTTGCGGTACAGGCGGTCCGCCTCGGCGAGGTTGGCGTCGCGTTGCTCGGGCGTCAGCAGTTCTTCCGTCGGGAATGTGCCGTCATCCTTTGGCTTTGCGCCGAGGCGAAGGCCGAGGCGCGTGCTGCGGAGGTACAGGTCCGCCGCTTCCATTTCCGCCAAGATCGGGACCGCGCGAATGCCTGCGTTCTCCGCCGCGACGGCCTTGAGCGTCTCGGGGTTGGGCGTCGCGGAGCGGGCGGCGGTTTCGAGTTCCTCAAAGGCCCGGTCGAGGGCGGCGGCGCGGCTGCGCTCGAGGCGGTTCATGAGCACAATGCCGAGCGCCACCACGGCGATCAAGCCGAGGATTGGCGTGCTCCACTTGCGTAGCCAGTCGATGAACTCGACATTGAGCTTGGACTCGGTAAGGCCTGCGCCTTCGCGGATCTGAGTTTGACGGTCGTCCATGGGGAATTCCGGCGATCGGGAAAGTGCGGAGAACCGGGGCGATCAAGGCCGCGGGTCGGAATGGTATTGGGGTCGCGGCGTCCGGAATAGGAGGACGAAGAGGCCGGTCGTACCAGCAGGGGCGGTGCTGGAACGGCCCCGAGGGCCCTACACCGTTGCCGGCTCTGCCCAGAAACGCCAAGGCCGGGGGTCGGCGATGGCACCAGCGGGCACCAGTGTCTCGCGGATGAGATCCGCCAGCCCGGCCATATTGTGCCCACGGGCGGCGCTGACGGCCAAGTCGTGCGACCAGGAGGGGGTGCCGAGGTCCGATCGCAGCGCCAGTCGGAGCACGGGGCACCCGGGGATCGGATCGGGCGGCGGCGAACCGGCGTCACCCATCAGGAGGAGGAGGTCGGCCCTCCTCGCCGCGGCGAGCGCGATATCCCGCGCCCGGCGCTCAATCGGGTCAGACGCTTCCCGAAGGCCCGGCGTGTCCAGGTATCGCACCACCAGGCCGCCGAGGTTCAACCACACACCGATGTGGTCTCGCGTCGTACCGGGCTCGTCGGCGACGATCGAGACGATGCGCCCGCTGAGCGTGTTGATCAGCGTGGACTTGCCGATGTTGGGCGGGCCGAGCGCCACGATGAGTGGGGGGTCCATGAGTCGGCTGAGGATGCGGTTGAGGCCCGGGTCGTCACCGGCGCCCGTTGCCCAGCGGCGGGGTTGATCGAGCAGGAGGTCGATCGCCAGGGGGCTGGCGGCCCGGGCCAGAGCGCGGAGCATACGGGCCTCCATCGGCGATGACGCTTCGGGGAACTCCGCGGCATCTGCGAGTGGGATCCCGCGGTCGACCAGGGCCTGGGATAAGGTGCGGAGCACGCCGAGTCCCCCATGCGGCATCAGGTGGCACACGTGCTGGGTCCAGCGGGCGACCAGACCGGTGTCGATTCCCAGCAGAGGTCTCAGTTTCACCGTGCCCACCGGCAGGGGCGCCAGCCCAAGTTCGTGCAAAGCGATCTCGAGCGCCCCCGCCTCAGGCGAGCGAAGTTCGATGATGGCGATCGCGCCCGCGGCTCCCGGTGGCGTAACGATGGACCAGGAAACGCTCGTATCTGACGCGTAGCTTCCGCTCTGGTCTCGTTCAGAGGCCGAACCACGCGAGCTCACCTAGAGGTCCTCGTCCGAGTCGTCCAACCCGAGCTGGATGCGGCAGGCCGCCTCGATACCGAACAAGGTCAAGTTGGGAACGATCTGCTCCACCAAGTCATCTCCCTCGAACAGCACCCGTGCATCGCCCCCGGTGGCGATGATCTGCGGGTATGCGCCGTAGAACTCGGCGTACCGCTCGGCAAGGAAACGCACCAGCCCAACGGCGGCCGCCCGCACGCCGAGCCGCATGGCCCCGGCCGTGTCCTTTCCGAACACGTCCGCGTCGTTGGGGCGTTCAAAGGTGATCGACGGAAGCGCGGCCGTGTGCTCGTGCAGTGAACGCAGCATGAGGTGCAGCCCGGGAGCGATCGCCCCACCCTGGAACACGCCCTGGCCGTCGACGAAGTCCACGGTGATGGCGGTCCCTGCATCGATCACGATGCACGCCTGCTTCGCACGCGAAAAGGCGCCCAGGGCGTTGAGGAGTCGGTCCTGCCCGACGGTCGTATCGTCGACCAGGGAGTTCTGAATCGGGATGGCCAGATCCTTCCCGAACCGGTAGATGTCCCCGCCACGCCGAGAAACGGCCTCCGCCGCCCTGTCCAGAAGCGGGCCGGCGATCGGGTCGTTGACGGAAGCGACCACAACAGGCGCATTGGGATTGGAGACAGGGGCAGAGGTGATCGCCTCGGTCGCGGCATCCAGGTCGGAGTTGAGCACGGCGGCGCTGTGATACAGCTCCGGCCCGCGAAAAACGCCGACGGCAGTCCGAGTGTTCCCGACGCTGACCGTGACGAGTTCTGGGCGGTCGCTGTGCATGGGGAACGATACGGCGTCACGGGCGGGAATCGTGAACTACCCTGACGGATATGCCCCGATCCAGTGTTGATCCGACCATCGAGCGTGTGACGGTGGATGGCTTTTCGTTCCCGCTCGGGGTGTATCCGGTCGAGGCGATGAAGCCCAAGGCCGGGTACACGATGGAGTTCGAGCCGGCCGACGGGGACAACGCGGGCGATGTGGAGGAATGGCCGGACCGGTACGTGTTCGACATCGTCATTTCGTCGGACCGGCTGGAAGCCCTGTGCCGGAGCCTGATGTCGCTGTTCCCGGGTCGGATTTACCCCATTCTCGATGTGCTGGGGCACGACGCCTACCGGGAAGTCGACCCGTACATCTCCCACGACCTGTACGGGCTCGATCGGTACACGGACTTCCTCCGCCGGTTCCGGGCCTACTTCTTCGAAGACGGCCTCTGCGGGTTCGGGCTGATGACGGATGAACCCTTCCTCTACATGTTCGTCGATGAGCACAAGATCGTCACGTTCCGGTGCCAGCCGGAGATGAAGGAGAAGGTGGAGAGGGTTCTGCACGCCTTCGACCTGGAGCAGATGGACGACCCCGCGGGCGCAGACTCCGCCTCCCATGAGCACCGTGGCGTCCTGATGATTCAGGACAACCGCCCGGATCTCCTCAACCACGACGAGATCCTGGAGATGCTCCGGGATGAGTGGCGTCTGGTGCTGAATGTTGATCCTGATGCCAACCTGGATGAAAACGGCCAGCCGCTCGGCGTGACACCGTGGCGGTGCCTGGTTCGTCTGGCCATGGATGAAGACGAAAAGTGCCGGTATGCTGACATTCTCCTGACAGCCGGAAGCCTTCGTGAGGCGGAGGACATGGCGGTCGACGCCTGCGCCAAGCTGTTGCCCCGGGGGGCGGATGAATGGGATGAAGCCTCCGTCATCCACGCGGACCGGCTGGTCCCGGAGGACTTCCAGAGGGTGCTCGGGGAGCGGGGCAGAAAATCTCAGGAGAATCCTGAACCCGAGCGGATCATCTGGTGTGAATGGCTCGAATAGCGGGCCCGGAACCCACGGAAGGGCCGCGTCAAGACGCACCTGGAAGCCGGTTTTGACGCCAGTACAGCCGGACCGATCCTTCCCCCCTTTTGTCCGCCCTGTCGCCATCCTACCAACCGCCAGCCCGCCATTTCGTCCGGCCCAAAGGTTCGAGCCGCCCATCCCCGCCCCCCCTCCCTCCCCACCCCGGCCCGACTTAAACCCTGATTCAGGAACCCCCGCGGCAAGATTGTCGGTTGCGTTTGACGGCGAACCCGACTATCTTCCGCCCCACAAGACGCGACCCGCCGGGGAGGCTGGTCGCAATGCCGAGAGGTTCGAGCGCGGTGGTGCGCTGCCCCTCGGTTCGTATCGGAGAGCGGTTCACAGTTACCCCATGGGTCTGTCCGTCCTTGGAGAATGTCAATGCCCCGCAGCACGTTCCGTGTCCTCACCCTCACCGCGATTGCCGCTTCGTTCCCGCTCTCGCTTGCCTTGGCCGCGGGGCAGCCGGTGTCGAACGATCCCGTTCAGCCAGCCACGGGAACGATTGAGCAGTCAATCGAGACCGCGCGTCAACTGCTGAGCCAGAACCGCCCCGTCGCCGCTCGAGCGCTGCTTCTCAAGGCCTTGCAGAACCAGACACCTTCCGCCGACCTCCACCGCGAGGCGCTCCGTGTCCTCGCGGACGCGAGCCAGGCGATGCGGACCGCCAACCCGATTGATGTGAGCCTCGAGAAGGCGCGTGTCGCACTCGACGAGGGTGATGTGCGCTTGGCCGAGCAGCACGTGCAAGCGGTGACATCAAGTCCCACCGCGTCGAAGGAACAGTCCGTGGCGGCCGGTGCGCTGTCCAAGCAGATCTCGGCGAAGAAGTCGGAGCTCGCGGCCGCGGTGCCCAGCGCCCTCGAACAGGCCAAGCGCGACTTCGCCGCCGGCCGGTACGAAGAAGCCAAGGCTGGATTCCAGATGGTGTCTCGCTCCGGTGTGAAGCTCTCGGCTTCGCAGCAGGCGGAGCTCGAAGCGCACCAGATGAAGCTCGTGCAGATGGGTGACTCGGGACTGTTCAGCCCCGTGGCCAGCGCGGGCCAGATGCAGCCCGGTCGCGTCGAACGGCGCGAGGACCAGCCGCTGGAACTGCCCCCCGCCAAGCCCGCGGCCCAGCCGGAAACCCAGCCGCCGCAGCAGGACCTGATCGCCCAGGCCCGCCGGACGGAGGCCGCCAATGCCATCACGCAGGCTGACAACGCGTTCAACAACGGACGGTTCCAGGATGCGGTGAGCCGGTATACGGCGATTCGCAATGAGTACCGCGCGTACCTGACCGAGGCCCAGTTGGCGCACGTATCGGCCCGGATCGACGAGGCCCAGGCGCGGCGTGGCGCAACGCCCGCGGGAACCCAGCCCGGCCAGATCGAGCGCCAGCAGCGGTACAACGAGTCCGTGGCGACGTTCAACAACGATCTGGAGCAGGCCCGCCGAGCCCGTGAGAGCGGTGAGTTCAACCGGGCACGGGACCTGATCGCCCGGGCCCGTCTGACGATTAACTCGAACCGCGACCTCTTCGCCGAAACCGAACTCGAGAACTACAACAAGACCGCTTCGAACGCGCTCGCGGACGTGGAGAAGGCGCAGCAAGCGGCGATGGAGCAGGAAATGCGGCGCAAGGCGGAAGAGGCCGCCCGCCTCTCCGACCAGTACGAGCGCGAAGCCCGGCAGGCGCGCGAGCGCAAGATCGTGGAACTGATCGATCGCGCCCGCGCCAACCAGTCGGAGAAGCGATACGCCGAAGCGCTCCAGGCGGTTGAGCAGCTGCTGGTGATCGATCCGATCAACCCGACGGGCCTGCTGCTGCGTGACACGTACATCGACATCCTCACATTCGAGCGTGCGCACAAGGCGTACCAGCGCAAGCACGAGGCGTTCGGCGCCTTGAGCGTGGACAGCAGCGAGGCGTCGATCCCGCCCGTGAACGTGGTCAACTACCCGCTCGACTGGCCGGCGATCAGCGCCCGCCGCGGCGAGCCGGTGCAGTTCGCCGAGACCCCCGAGAACCGCGCCGTGCTGGCGTCGCTGGCGACCAAGCGCATCCCGAGCGTGACGTTCAACGACAACGCCCTGCGGGATGTGGTCGAGTACGTCAAGACCGTCACGGGCATGAACATGGACACGGACTGGACCTCGCTGGAAATGGCGAGCATCCAGCCGGACACGACCGTGTCGCTGAACTTGGTCAATGTCACGGCCAAGGTCCTCTTGGACCGCATCGTGGAAAAGGTCAGCGGGACGGACAAGTCGACCAAGGCTGATTGGGCCGTGATCGACGGGGTCGTAACCATCGCGAGCGATGAGAAGATCCGTAAGCGGACCGAGCTGGTCATCTACGATGTGAAGGACCTGCTCGTGGACGTTCCGGACTATCGGGATGTGCCACAGATCGACCTGCAGCAGGCTCTGCAGGCCAGCCAGGGCGGCGGTGGCGGCGGCGGCCAAAGCCCCTTCCGCAACGACCAGCAGCAGCAGAACCCTGAAGAGCGCAACCGCATCCGCGAAGAGAATCTGGACCAGCTCATCACGATCATCCGGGACAACATCGACCCGGACGGCTGGCAGGACAACGGCGGCGACACCGGCCGCATCACGCGGATGAACAACCAGGGCAACCTGATCATCACGAACACGCCCAAGAACCACCGCGCGATTGCCGGCCTCCTCGCGAAACTGCGCGAAATCCGGGCGATGCAGATCAACGTCGAAACGCGGTTCCTCCTGGTGAACCAGGATTGGTTCGAGCAGATCGGGTTTGATCTCGACTTGTACTTCCACAACAAGAGCAACCAGGTTCGGACGGCTCGGGCCAACGACCGGACCATCTTGCCGTCGGACTTCTTCGACTTCCGCAACGGCGGCGGTCTGAAGCGGCTGGTCACCGGGCAGCAGGCACCAAACGGTCCTGTGGTCGGGTCACCGGACGGCACGCAGATCAACCAGGGCGTGGTCAATCCCAACAACTGGTCGCCCATCGGTGTCGGCCAGAACTCCCTTGGCCTGACCACGGGCCTGGCGCCGCAGTCCGACTGGTCGGACGCGATCCTGGGTGCCGCCCCCGCCTTGGGCATCGCCGGCCAGTTCCTGGACGATGTGCAGGTCGACTTCCTGATCCAGGCCACTCAGGCGGATCGCCGCTCGATCCAGCTCACCGCGCCGCGCATCACCTTCACCAACGGCCAGGCGTCGAACATCTACGTCGCGACGCAGACGGCCTTCGTGTCGGACCTGACGCCCGTCGTCGGCGACTCCTCGGTCGGCTTCGATCCCACGATCGCGGTCGTCACCGAAGGCGTTACGCTCCTGGTCGAGGGCACCGTCTCCGCGGATCGCCGTTACGTCACGATGAACGTTGACGCCGGCATCGCACGCATCGACGGCTTCGCGCAGCAGTCCGTCTCCGCCGTCGCCGGTGGTCAGCTCGTGAACTCGGCCCAGACCCAGTCGTTCATCCAGTTGCCGCAGGTTACGGTGACCCGTGTCCGCACCACTGTGACCGTCCCGGACCAGGGCACGATCCTCATGGGCGGTCAGCGACTCACGACCGAGTACGAAGTCGAGACTGGTGTCCCCGTGCTCTCCAAGATTCCGATCATCAACCGCTTCTTCACCAACCGCATCGAGAGCAAGGAGGAGCAGACTCTGCTCATCCTCGTCAAGCCCACCGTGCTCATCCAGAACGAGAACGAGGAAGTCCAGTTCCCCGGCCTGCTCGATTCCATCCGCGCCGGCATGGGCGGCTGATCGGCTGAATCATCAAGCAAGAGCCACCACCAACCGGCCGCGGCACCCCGCGGCCGGCTTTCATTTCACAGCCGCCCTGACTTCACAGCACAGGTAGTACTTCCTTCCGCCCCTCGCCCCTTGTCCCCCGCCTTTTGCGCGTCGCCTTCCCTCTCACTCCTCAGGGCATCGAATAGAACCCCCCACCCATCCGCTTGATCTTCCCCTGCGCGGCCAGCGCCTCCCACACCTCCACCCCAAACTGGCTCGGCGGGATGATCCCCATGACGTCCGATTTCTTGCCGCTGGTGGTGGGTCGATGCCCGCCAAGCTTGCTCTCATCGTTGAGCTTCGTGAGCTTCAGCCGCTTCTTGAAAGCGGTGAACGCCTGCTTCAGAACCTCCGGCGGTATCGCCCCGGACGGTTCGGGCGTGGAGGAAGTGGGGGGCTCGCTCATCGATTGTCTCCCGATCAGTCCCGTACCATACGGCCATGAAACACCCCATCGCGACGATCGTATGGGCCGCCATGCTTCCTTTGGCCGCGTGCGATCAAAAACCTGCCGCGGCCCCGATGCCCGCGGGAACGCCCGTCGCCCCGGTCATCGCCGGCACGCCCATGCCGGCGCAGGCGGCCGGCGCATCCGCCGACGAAGTGTCGGCGCTGGGGCTGACCTTCAAGGTTCCGAACGGGTGGACGGCCAAGCCACCGGCCAACACGATGCGCCTCGCGGAACTGCACCTGGCGGATCCTTCGGGTGATCCTTCCAGGGCGTGCATCGCGGTGTTCTCCAGCGCCGGCGGCGGGGTCGAGGCCAACATCGCACGCTGGGCCGGCCAGGTCCGCGACGAGTCGGGGCAGCCCGCAACGCCGACGGTCTCAACCCGCGAAGTCGCCGGCATGAACGTTCACTTCGCCGAGATCAGCGGCGCGTTCTCTCCGGGCATGGGCGATACGCGGACGTACCAGAACTGGACTGTCCGCGGTGCGATCATCGAGACACCCCGCGGCCTCTTGTTCATCAAGGTCACAGGCCCGGCGGAGGCGATGGCCGGGGCAAGGGCAGCGTTCGAAGAAATGGTCGCCTCGCTCAGGGTTTGACGTCGAGCGTTGCGCGTCGGGTCGATACTTCCTCACGCACCCCCGACACAAACTGCTCCAGTGGCATTGCCCCGAGGTCCTTCTCGATCCCGCGCGCCCGCACCGACACGGCGTTCTGCTCCGCATCCCGCGGGCCGACGATAAGCATGTACGGCACCTTGTCATCCGCCGCCGCCTTCACCTTTGACTGGATCCGGTCCGGCGATTCATCGATCGAGACACGCACGCCCGCGTCGAGGAGCACCCGCTCCACCTTCCTCGCGTAGTCGGCGCTCTTCTCGCTGATCGGCAGCACCCGCACCTGTTCGGGGCTCAGCCACGTGGGGAAGGCCCCGGCGAAGTGCTCAATGAGCACACCGCAGAACCGCTCCATGCTGCCAAAGGGCGCCCGGTGAATCACGACCGGCCTGTGCGGCTTGTTGTCCGGTCCGATGTACGACAGGTCGAACCGGATGGCCATGTTGTAATCGACCTGCACCGTGCCGAGTTGCCACTCCCGCCCGATTACATCCTTGACCACAAAGTCGATCTTCGGGCCGTAGAACGCCGCCTCCCCCGGCTCCTTGCTGAAGGGAACGCCCAGCGACTCCGCCGCGGCGATGCAGGCCGCCTCCGCCTTGTCCCAGCTCTCCTTCGTCCCCGTGTACTTGGACGAATCCGGCGCCCGAAGCCCGACGCGCACGCGGTAGTCCTTCATGCCCAGTGTGCTGAAGATGATCTTGACAAGATCCAGGCACCCCTGCATCTCCGCGGGGAGCTGGTCGTCCGTGCAGAAGAGGTGGGCATCATCCTGTGTAAAGCCCCGGACACGGGTCATCCCGTTGAGTTCGCCGGACTGCTCCCATCGGTACACCGTGCCGAACTCGGCCAGCCGCACCGGCATGTCGCGGTAGCTGTGCGGCGACGAGGCAAAGATCTTCGCGTGGTGCGGGCAGTTCATCGGCTTGAGCAGGAACCCGGAGATGAGCTTGTCGTCCGGAACCACACGGTCCTGCGTGATGGTTTCCGCTTTCGTCCGATCGTTCATGACCGACCGGAACCGTTCCGAGACGCCCTCGACGCGGTGCATCAACTCGGCGCACGAGCACCCTTCGGCGCAGGCCTTGTCCAGATCGTCCCGCTCGACGATCGGCGCGAACTGCGAGTCCTTGTAGTACGGGAAGTGCCCCGACGTCTTGTAGAGTTCGAGCCGCCCGATGTGCGGTGTGAACACCTCCGTGTACCCCTGCTTCCGCAGTTCGGCGCCGATGAACGTCTGGAGTTCCTTGCGGACGATGGAACCCCGCGGTGTCCAGAGGATCAGCCCCTGCCCAACATCCTCATCGATGTGGAACAGCCGCAGCGCCCTGCCGATGACGCGGTGGTCACGCTTCTTCGCTTCCTCAAGCTGCGCCAGGTACTTGTCGAGCTCTTCCTGCGTGGGAAAGGCCGTTCCGTAGACGCGGGTGAGGCGGTCGGAGTTCTCATCCCCGTGCCAGAACGACGAGGCCACGGACATGACCCGCGCCGCGCCGATTCGCCCGGTGGACGGCACGTGCGGGCCGCGGCAGAGATCCTCCCAGTTCTTGCCCGGCGTGCCCGTGGCGTAGAAAGAGAGACTCTGGGTGGCCTGCCGCTCCGCGGCGGGCGCGGGCTTGCTGGACCTGTACACGGAACTCGGCAGGCCCAGCGCCCGCTCCGCGTTGTCCACCTTGTACTTGTTCCCCTCGGCCCGCAGTCGGCGGAGCCCTTCTTCGGAGCCCTGTTCGTAGCGCGTGATCGGCCGATTCTCCTTGATGATCTCCGCCATGCGGCCGCTGATCGCGTTGAAGTGATCCGTCGAAATCGACTTCCCCGCCGGCACGTACATGTCGTAGAAGAAGCCGGTTTCCGTCGGCGGGCCGTACGCCAGAAGCACATCCTTGCCGACCACATCCTGGATCGCCTCGGCCATGACGTGCGCCGCCGAGTGCCGCATCAGGTACAGGGCATCGGGCGACGCCTGCTGCCCCGGGCGCGGGAACGTCACGATCTGGATGTCCGCATCTTCCGGCGCCTTCCACGAGAGGTCGTGCAACTCGCCGTTGACCTTCCAGCCGATCGCGGCCTTGGCCAGGCCCGTGCCGATCGCCGCGGCGACCTCAAGGCCGCTCTTGGGCTCATCGAACGAGAGTTTCTTGCCGTCGGGGAGTGTGTAGGTGGGCATGGGGGGCTTCCAGTCAGGGATCACCAAACGAAACGAGCCCGGCGTGCGGGGCCGGGCTCGTGAAGTTGCAAAGCACGCACGAGAACCGGCGATTCATCCAGGCGTCGTGGTCGTCGTGCGGAACATGGCGGAAGGGTATCGGCGGAGGGCAGGGCCGGCAAGGGGGGAGCCGGGCACCGGTTTGAGGAGGTTGCTCAGGCCGTCGGCGGAGCACCGGTCGCATTGGCGGACCGGCCGCGAATGAGTTCATCGATCGTGGCGAGCAGCTCATCCGCCCGTTCACGCGGGCAGCGGATCCCGGCCCGGAAGGGAACGGTTCCATCCGGGCGGGCAAGGCGCAAGTGGGCCCACGCGGTGCCGACAGGCGTCAGCGTCGCGCGTTCATCGCCCGAGAAGCGGATGAAACCCTGATCGGCAGAGATCTCCTTGGCCGCGTCGATCTTCAACGGCGTGAGATACACGCCCCGGTCCACGAAGATCATGCGGCACTTGCTGCCGTTCCGCCCGCGTCCGCCCGTCACGATGAGGGCGATCGTCGCGAGGATCAGCGTGCCGATGATGAACAGGAACAACCACCCAAGGTTCATGGCGAGAAAGAACCCCAGCGCCTGAAGCAGGCAGAAACTCCCCGTGCAGAGGATGATGATCGCCGCCAGCCGCCACGGCTTGGTCGCGCTGCGGATACTGGGAACGCCGTGCACGATGAACTGCCGCCCGGTGTGCAGTTGCCCGCACTCGGGGCATGTTACGGGGAAGGCAAGACCGGTCAGGGAGTAGCCGCAGGCGGGGCAGAGCGCCGCGGCCTCGGACCACTGCGGATCGGGCAGGTGCGTTGTCACATCAGGAAGCGGCCGGCCCCTGGTACTGCGCCGAGCCGAAGCCGAGGATGCAGTAGAAAATCGGCGCGAGGAAGATCAGCCCGAGCGCAAACCCGATGCCCTTGCCGAAACTCTTGGCGATGTCAATGCTCAGGATGATCGCGATCACGAGGCTCACGATTGGGATGAACATCAGGATCAGCCACCACCACGGGCGTCCGGCAATCTTGCAGAGAAGATAGAGGTTGTAAATCGGGACGATGCACCCCCATCCCGGCTGCCCCGCCTTGACAAACGTCTTCCACATCCCCGCGATGACGAGGACGATGATGGCGATATAGATCACAAAGACGAGAGCGCCGCCGGCCGCTGCCGCGCCGCCGCCGGAGTTTTGGGCAAGGTGGATCAGCATGGGACTTCACTCCTTGAGGGAAAGTTCTCCCATCGACCAAATCGGGGCGGGGACGGGAGTTTCCCCGGCGAATTGCGGCCGAGGCGCTATGGTCAGGGCGTTCGACGGCATGGAGACACTATTGAAGAATACATTCGCCCTCGTCGCGATTCTGGCGCTGCTGGCGGGAACGGTCGGGACGGGTCAGCCTGATGGAGAGAAGGTCGCCCTCGCCCAGGCCAACCCGGGCATCCAGGCCGACCTGAAGTCCCTGGGCTTTCTCAAGGGAACCTGGACCGGGAAGGTCGGCAGTGACTGGGTTGAAGAGACATGGAGCGCTCCGCACGGCGATGGCATCGTCGGGATGTTCCGATGGCAGGTCGGCGGGAAGACGACGACGATGTGGGAGTTGCTCTCGATCAAGGATGAGGGTGGTGTTCCGGTCCTGCGCCTGCGCCACTTCGATCAGAAGCTCAACCCTTGGCCCAGCGAAAGTGGGGAAGTGGAGCGCATGCCCGCGGCGGAGGTGACGCCCAAACGCGTCCTCTTTGTCGCCGCGCTCGAGGGGATCGGGGGTCTGAAGAGCGTGGAGTACAAGTGCCCATCGCCGGACGTGCTGGAAATCACCATCAGGTATCGCGATGCCGCGCGCCCGCCGCTGGAGTTCGAGTTGAAGCGGGAGGATGCAAAGTAATCGGGCCAACGAGTGAGTTGTTGGCCGGCGCTTACAGCGGCGCCTTCTTGGGTTCGCCGTCGCGCCGTGGATACGCCGCGGGCGTTTTGCGCTGCTTGTCGAGGACGACGATCTTTCCCGTCGGTGTGTCGAGTGTGGTCTCGTGCCGCGCATGGAGCAGATGGAGCGCCTTGCGTGCCGCGGCGAGTTCCTCCTCCGCCTTCTGACCCTTGATCAGGAAGACCCGTCCCCCGATCTTGACCAACGGCACGGTCAGCTCCGCGATGACGCTCATCGGACCCACTGCCCGGGCGGTCGCGGCGTCGTACCGCTCGCGGTGAGCCGGGTCCTGCCCGGCCTTCTCCGAACGTGCCTCCAGCACGGTGACGTTGGCCAGCCCGAGTTTGGCCGCCGCCTCGCGCAGGAACGCGGCCTTCTTTCCCGTCGCTTCAAGAAGGGTGAAGTGAACCGAGGGCATCACGATCGCCAGCGGAATACCGGGCAACCCGCCGCCGGAGCCGACATCGATGACCCGAGCCCCCTCGTCCAGCACTTCCGAGAGGGGCGGGAAGAGCGTGAGCGAGTCGAAGATGTGGCGCATCCACGCGGCGGCAGGGTCGGTCACGGCGGTCAGGTTGAATCGTTCGTTGGTCTCCAGCAGGAACGAGAGAAACGCCCCGAGCCTTTCGACTTCCCCCGCGTCAAACTCAACGCCCTGGGCGCGGCAGGCGGAATCAAACTCGTCCGTTGGCTTCAGGCTCATTCGTCGTCACCATACTCGAACGACTCGCGGAACGGCGGGACGGGCTTGCGAATTGCGACATTCACGATCAGTCCCGTCATGATCCACACCGTGATCATGCTCGAGCCCCCGTGACTCAGGAAGGGCAGCGTGATGCCGATGATCGGCAACAGCCCCACGTTCATCCCCACGTTCACGACTACCTGAGTCCCGATGAACGCCATGAGCCCGACGCACAGCAAGCGGCCGAACGGATCCTTGCACGCCGCGGCGGCCAGAAGCGCGCCGCTGATCCACAGCATGTACAGCGCCAGTACGCCCAGCCCGCCGAGAAAGCCGAAGCGGGCGACCACGATGGAGAAGATCATGTCGTTGTGCCGTTCGGGGAGCGGGTTGAAGCGGGCCAAGGCACGCGTGTGGGCGTCGGAGCTGCCAGTCAGTTGGCCCGAGCCGGCCAACGACTGGGCCGTGAGGGACTGGTAGTTGATGCCATGGGCCCCCTCCCGCTCGCCGCGGATCTGGCTGATCACGGCCTTGATCCGCGCTTTCTGATACGGCTTGAGAACGGGGTAGACCGCGGGCGCCGCCAGCGCCGCCACGAGCACGATGATGACCAGGTGGCGAATCCTCGCCCCCGCCGCCACCAGAAGGGCAAACAGGGTCGGGATGAACAGGAGGGCCGTGCCCATGTCGGGCTGCTTGAGGATGAGGGCCAGGGGAACAAACGCGATGCCGGCAATCGGCAGGAGGCCCATGAACGTGCGGTGTGTCCGGCGGAAGCGAAGGTACTGCGCGACGACCAGCACAAACGCGATCTTCGTGAGTTCGCTGGGCTGAAGGTTGAAGAAGCCCAGTTGAATCCACGCCCGGGCCCCGTTGACCGGCCGGACGATCGAGTCCGGAACCCCGGGCAGCAGAAGAAACACAAGCAGCCCGACGCTCAGGGCCATCGCCGGCCACGCCAGGAACCCGATCAGCCGGTAGTGGGGGAGCACCGCCGCTGCCCCCGAGAAAATGCCGATGGCGATGAACACGAGTTGCGATGAGGCCCGCGGGGCCAGGCCGCCTTCCGCCGCATCCGGGCGCAGGCCGACGTCGATCGTGTACACGGAAATCGTCGAAAGGGCGAGCGCCGCGATCACGCAGAGCCAACCCGCGTGGATGAGCGTGTAGCGGTACTTCTGGATGGTGTCGGTGACGTACGGACGCGCCCCTCCCCCGGCCATGGAACCCGCCGCCGCCACCTACAGGTACCCCTCGGTCATGAGCGCCCGGATGATCTGGTTCACAATCGGGCCGGACACCTTGCCCCCGGAACCGGCGTACTCCATCATCACGGCAATGGCGTACTGCGGCCGGTTGTCCGAGGCATGCCCCACCAGTACCACGAACCACGAGTGGTCACCCCAGCGGAGCACGCGCTTGCCCGACGGGAACGCCAGCGCCGGGTCACGCATCGCTTCGCGGATGACCGACGGCTCAACGGCTTGTTCGTACAGCGGGTCGTCGGGTCCCTGGTAGATCCGCGGCGCCTCCGCCGTGCCCGTCTTGCCCCAGACCTTGATCCCGGGGAGATCAGAGAAGTGATCCACGCGGACGGTTCCCTCGCCCGTCTGGATGTCCACATGGTGACCGGTGCCCCGCGGGTCGTTCACGGACATGGAAAGTCCCTCGAGGGCTTCCTTTACGGCGGAAGGGTCAAGGTCAAGGTCGTTGACCTGAGGCGAAGCACCCTTGACGAGGCGAGGAACGATGCGCTTCCCGCCCCGGGCGAGCGTCGCGTACGCATCCGCCGCGTGCAGGGGCGTCCAATCGACCGGCCCCTGGCCAATCCCCATCTGGATCGCATCCTGGATGGTCAGGCCGCGCCGACCTCCCGGCCCCCCGATCGAACCCTCGTATTCGATTCCAACGCCGAGGTTCCAGCGCTGGCCCAGCCCGAACATCGCGTAGGTGTCCATGATGCCTTGCTGACCGAGGCGCTGACCCAGCGTGAAGTAGTAGATGTTGCAGGAGACCATCAGGCTCTCCGCGCCGGAGAGCGCATGGCCCAGGCGGGCCGTATGCGTCGTTCGGAAACGCGGGTCCTTGTAAATCCAGCAGCGGAACAGGTTCGGCTCATTCGGAAACAGGTGGCCCGTGCAGTCGATGTGATCGGCCAGGTTGAGCCGGCCCAGTTTGACGGCCCCGTTCAGAATGAGGGCCTTGACGATGGACCCGGGCGGGTACGGGCGCGCGATGGCCCGGTTGAGCCACGGCAGGTCCACTTCGCGGTTGAGGGGATCGCGCGAAACGCTCTCCGGGTTATGGCGCAGGGTGGACCGAGAGAGGGCGGGCGTCGAGGCCAGCGCGAGCACCTCACCCGAGTCCACATCCAGCACCACCGCGGCCCCGTTGAGGTGCGTGCCGACGGGCACGGTCGGGTTCTCTCGGCCGTGCCATTCCTGCGCCACGGCCAACCCGAACTCGGGGGACATCGCCGCCTGGATACGGGCCTGCAGGGCGATGTCGATCGTGAGCTGCACATCCTGCCCTTGCACGGGCGCGATGGTGGAGCGGTGGCCGGTTTCAAGGTGGATAACCGTCGCCCCGCGCCTGCCCCGGAGCGACTCTTCCTGAGACTCCTCGATCCCGTTGAAGCCCGAGTCGTCGTTGTAGTGGTACCTTCCGAGGTCCCGCATGGACTCCGGAAGCCCCGCATCCGGCGGGGCGAGCACGCGCTCCGCGAACGCCTCATCGCGATGCACACCCCGCCTCGCATCGATCAACTCGAGGCGGGTCTTGCGTCGGGATTCATGGCTGGGAACCTGCACGGTCTGGCCGCCGCGCTGTACGTAGCGGTCCTCGTGGGCATTGGTCTCGACACGCCCCAGGATGTGATAGCCGACCCCCTCGACGGGGATCCGCAGCCGCTGCCCCGGCCGCTTCATCGGCCCGGGAAGCGTCCCGAGGTCCATGTCGATCGTGATCGTGTCGAGGGGATACTCCCGGTCCCCGGCGTTGGCCACGGCAAGCCCTGGGAGCAGAGGCTCAACAATGGGTTTGTCGAGCGATCCTCCCGTAGGGAAGAGGTGCGTGGGGAGCTCGATTTCGACCTGATCGACCAGGAGCTTCTGAAAGGCAAACCCGATCGCGTCATCCACCTTGGGCAGGACGATGTGCGGCAGCGTCTGCGGAGCGATCTTCACATCCGCCTTCCGGGCAATCTCATCCTCGACGTCCTCGGTGATCTCCTGCCCCAGCGCCAGCTTGTCATCGATCCCCTTGATGATCCGGGCCCGCCGGTTCCACTCGTACATCCGCTCCACGCTGTCCACGATCCGCTGGCGTCGGGCATCGATATCCAACCGATTCAGCCGGGCGGTGTCCGCGACCAGGTCCCACATTCGATCGATGTGCGCGGCAAAGGGCGCCCGGCACTGATCAACAAGCTCCGCCCGCTCCTCCTGCGAAAGCTTGGGCCATTGCGCCCGGTGCAGCCGACGTGCCAGGGACGCCGCCCGGGTCGTCACCCATTCCCCGCTGATGACCCGGTAGTCCACCGTGATGTCAAAGCTCGGGCGGTCCTTGGCCAGAACCCGGCCCTGGCGGTCCAGAATCTGCCCGCGCCGGGTCGGGGTCCATTCCATGGTGACCAGCCGGCGTTCCATCCGCTGGCGGTGAAAGTCCCCGTGAACGACCGTCAGCCGACCGAGTTGAGCCGCCAGAACCGCGGCCGCCGCGCCCATGAGGACCAAGAGCCCTGCCAGCCGTCGGTGGAACATGGAGAGTCGAGCAGGCATTCCGTTGCCCCGGACAATGGAAGGGACGGCGGATGATACAGCCGCCGCGGGGCTCAAGGACGGCTTGGCGCGGGCATGGGGTGGTCCAGAACGTTGTCGGCGTGATCATATTGACAGATATATCTGGAACCGATATATTGGAGCTGCGTACAGGAGCGTGCCATGCCAAGCGGCGAACTGAGATCCGAGGACGGCGAACTGATCATCCTTTCCGTGCTGGCGGATGAACCGGCGTACGGGTACGCGATCGGCAAGGGTGTGGCGGCGCGGAGTGGTGGGGAGATCCGGTTGACGCCGGGCGTGTTGTACCCGCTGCTGGCGAAGCTGGAAAGGCAGGGGCTGATCACGAGCTCATGGGAGACTGTTCGTTCCGAGCGGAATGAGGATGAGCAGGGCGGGCGACGTCGGAAGTGGTACCGGTTGTCCGCCAAGGGGCGCAAGCGCCTCTCGCAGCGCGTGCAGGCGCACCGCGACTACCTCTCGATGATCGCCGCGTTCATCTCGCCCCCATCCCTTCGTCCCCGGGATGCCAAGGAGATCGCGGAATGAACCTGAAGCTTCGGCGGGAGAGTGCCCCGGCGACGGCCGAAGGCTCCCCATCCGGGCTGGCCCCCTCGATCGCCGGTTGGCTCGGGGTTCTCGGCACGATGCTGCCGCGGCGTCAGGCAGCCGCGATCCGCGAAGAGCTCGAAAGCCACCTTCAAGAACGTGTAAGGGACCTGATGGTGGGGGGATTGGCTGAGGCGGAAGCGACCAGGCGAGCGATCGCGGAGTTGGGTGAAGCGGCGGAACTGGCGTCGAAGTACCGGGCGTTGTCAATCGAACCACAAAGGAGACTTGTCATGTACGGATTGGTTGTCGCGGTCGCGGGAGCGGGGTTGGCGCTGGGTGTGGCGGCGGTGAGCGGGGGCGGTCGCCAGCCCATCCTGGATTCGACAAAGACGGCCGTTCCGACGGGGTCAGATCTCCGCCTGAGTGTGCAGCCGGGGCCCCACGGGTCTCTGGAGCTTGTCGTGCAGCCACCGGGCGCTGGCGCGGCCCGCACTGAGCTTCCGATCGTGCAGGACCTGCCGATCATGGCTGAGGCCATAAAGCGTGGATCTATGCGCGTGTACGAAGTCCAGCCCGCGGCATCCGAGCTCGATGCCTTGCGTGCCGAGGTGGACTTCGACCGAACACCCATGGCGGACGTGCTCAAGTTCATCGGTGAGCGAGCGGGCATGCCCGTACAGGTGAACTGGAGCCGCCTCGCGGATCTCGGCCTCGATCCCAAGTCGCCGGTCACGCTCAAGGCAAAGTCGGCAGGAATGGGTGTGATCCTCCGTGCCATCAACGAGGCCATCGCTTCATCTTCAAAGGATGACGGGGTGGACTGGCGGGCGACAAACGGCGTCATCGAAGTCGCCACTCGGAGCTACTTCGATCGCCGCGAAGTCAAGCTGGTGATCTACGAGCTCGAAGGCATCATCGCGGCCCGGCACGACACCTACGGCGAGGAGCGGGTAAAGGTCATGGAAGAGGTGATTCAGTTGATACAGGGGTTCGTGTTCCCGTCCGGATGGCAGGACAACGGGGGAGACCTGGCGAAGCTGACGGTGGTGGGGGATCGGATGTTCGTGGAAGCGCCCGCGAGGTTCCAAACACAGATCCGGTGGATGCTCGACCAGTTGCCGGCGAAGATGCCGCAGTAGTGGCATCTTGCCCCGCGAAGGGGTGGGCGACACGGGCTTCCACACCGCTCGAGGCGACAGCGGCGCCCGAAGAGGTGCGGGCCTTGGCGTGGCAGCCGACGCATGAGGATCGCCGGGTGCAGTGAGGACGTCGGCGCGACAGACGGACGCCGGGCTGACGCGCAACAAAAAACCGCCCGGGGCTTGCACCCGGGCGGTTCGTTGAGGCAAGGACAGTTGACCGATCAGCGGCGGCGCCGGGCCGCGATGAGGCCGCCAAGGCCGAGGAGAGCCATGGAGGAGGGCGTGGGGACGACGGTGAACTTGAACCAGTTCACGTCGAAGGCCGCAGCCTTGGTCGTGGCGACGGCAAGAGGAGTGGCCATGACCGAGTCCTGAATGGCGAAGGCCATGTTCAGGTTGGCGGTCGTGCTGCTATTAGCGATAATGTTGGGGAAGTCCAAGAGGGTGCCGGTGCGGAAGTTGTCGTCCGAGGGCGATGCCTGATTGTGCGCCAGTTGGAAGTTCGACACGGCGATGTAATAGGTGCCAGGGGCGTAGTTACGGGCGAGGAAGGACTGGAGGGAAGTCGTCGCGATCGGAGCCCCGCTGAGAGCGTTACTGGAGTCGTCACTGCCGTAGCCAGCGATAGCATCGAAGTTGCCGTCATAGACCCACATGTCGGTGTCGGTCGTGTGGCCTTGGCCGTTCCAGTTCATGGTGATCAGGCCAGCTTCGAACGTGCCGAGATCGACCGGCGTCACGGGAACCGTTTCCATTGAGACGAGGTAGTCCGCCGTGGTCGAGGCAGTGCCCGTGACACGATACTGGAACTGCTCACCCTTTCCAAAGCCGTACCACTGATTGAACCGAGCCGGGGTCGTGGTCGCGGCCGAGCTCTGCATCGCGACGTCAGTGGTTGTTGCCGACCCGACGACTCCGTCCCATGGAATGCCCGGCAGCGTGTCAGGTGGAGCCGCCGTCTGCGAGAGGCCGCGGATCGAACCTGTATGGCCCGCCGTGCCCGTGGTGGAGATCACGAGGCGGTTGCGGTAAATGCCAAGCGGCAATGGATGCGCCGTGATCAAGAAGCTGTCAATGCCGGTCCCGGTCGATGCAATGCTGTTGCCGGAGATGGCATTGAATGCGCCACCGTTGCCCGGGGCGGACAATCCAACCACCGCGTTGGCGGTCGCCCGGGAGTCGTTGGGTTCGACCTCCGGGAAAATCTGAGCCTGCGCCGATGCGGTGAGCGCAGCCCCAGCGGCCAAAGAAATGAACAACGCCTTCTTCATGTGTCTTGCCTCCGACTGGGCAGCTATGACCCTGCCCGTGTCTCTCTTCGGCCCTGGATGACCATTTTCGATTCGATGCAGGGCGCACGAGGTCCCTAGTTTCCTGGCATGCGTCCCCAGAGCCGAGTCGCCGCAGCCAAGTCAACGCTGGGCAGATTACCGCAAGATCCGTTCATTTGCAAGAACAAATTGAGGGATTGTCGGTAGGAAAAAGTCTGGATGCCGCGGTCTAAGGCGAGCCTGTCTCCGCCAAGCACCAGTTCAAACTGCCAAATCCACGCCCAGTAGTATTTTGTTTGGCATTGCGATGGTCTCAACGCCGCCGCGACCAGATACGTCCTGACAACCCTTCACTGACGAACTCGATTCCCGCTTTCGATCCGCGCGAGTTTGTCGACCCGCCCTCGAATCACTTCGCCCGAAGGCCGGTGATGAACCCGACCCGGTATGCTTCGCGCTCTCATTGGGTCCACCATTTCCCCCGGGGGTGAGACGGAATCTGCCGCGTGCTCTGCCCGTTCTGCAACTACAACGATGACAAGGTGATCGACTCGCGCTCCAGCGAGGGCGGTCGCGTCATCCGCCGCCGCCGCCAGTGCCTCAAGTGCGAAAAGCGCTTCACCACCTACGAGCGGGTCGAGCAATCCGCTCGACTTGTCGTCATCAAGCGAGACGGCTCCCACGTCCCATTCTCGCGAGAGAACATCCTCCGCGGCGTGCAGATCGCCTGCGGCAAGCGGCCGATCCCGGAGGAGGTCAAGAACGCCCTCGTGGACCAGATTGAGGAGGAACTCCACCGCGAGTTCGACCGTGAGGTTGAAAGCCGCGCCATCGGGGCCCGGGTCATGGCCAAACTGCGGGAACTCGATGAGGTGGCCTACATTCGCTTCGCCAGCGAATACCTCAAACTGAGCAGCGCCGGCGAGCTGATGGCGGAAATCAAGGACCTCGCCGCCCGCCCGCGGGATGTGAAAACGCAGCAGTCCTTGTTCTAGAACGCAAACCGGCTTGTGGCGCAGGCGTTGTGATGGAGATCTTCGGGGATGGTCAAGAAAGTGCACGAATCGGCCGCGGCCGCACTGGCGGACTTGAAGTCCAAGGGAGTGCTCCGCGATGGGATGACGGTGCTGGTCGGCGGCTTCGGCCTCTGCGGCATCCCTGAGCACCTCATCAAGGCCCTGCGCGACACGGGCGTCACGGGCCTCACCTGCGTCTCCAACAACGCCGGTGTGGACGACTTCGGCCTCGGCCTCCTGCTCCAGACGCGCCAGATCCGCAAAATGATCTCAAGCTACGTCGGCGAGAACGCTACCTTTGAGCAGCAGTTCCTCAAGGGCGAGCTGGAAGTCGAGTTCAACCCGCAGGGAACGCTGGCGGAACGGATCCGCGCCGGGGGTGCCGGCATCCCCGCGTTCTACACGGCCACCGGCGTGGGAACTCCGGTCGCTGCCGGGAAGGAAATCCGCGAGTTCTACCGCCCGTCGGACGACACGACCTTCCACAATCGGACGCCCGGGGCGACCAGCGGCACCTACGCGCAAATGGCCCCGAAGGTTGCGCCCCGCGGGGCGGACCACCCCCGCCGGCGCGAGTACGTGCTCGAAACCGGGCTCTACGGAGATCTCGCCCTCGTCAAGGCGTGGAAAGCCGATGAGTTCGGCAACCTCGTGTACCGGAAGACGGCCCGAAACTTCAATCCGATGATGGCGACCGCCGCGGCGTTTGTGATCGCCGAAGTCGAGGAAATAGTCCCGGTCGGCGCCATCGACCCCGACGCCGTGCACACGCCGGGGAACTACATTGATCGAATCGTCAAGACAGTGCCCGAAAAGCGGATCGAACAGCGGACCGTCAGGAAAGCCTAGCCCGGGCGCCCGCGCCGTCGCGGCCAGACCCGGGGTTCCGCTCCCCGCCCCACCCGGATCGCGCACGAATCGCGCACCGCGGCGCACCCCGCCCTCACCGCACGCCTGTCACCCCCGGTTCGGACCCCTTTCGACCGATCTTTCTCCCGCATGAACGACTCCTTCGACATCGCCATCATCGGCGGCGGCATCGTGGGCATGGCCACCGCCATGGCCCTGCTCAAGTCCGGGGCCCGCTCCCTGGTCGTGCTCGAGGCGGAGCACGAACTCGCCGCGCACCAGACCGGCCGCAACAGCGGTGTGATCCACTCAGGCATCTACTACAAGCCGGGCTCGCTCAAGGCCACCCTCTGCGCCGCCGGACGCGAGGCGATGTTCCGTTTCTGCGCCGATCGCGGCATCACGCACGAACGCTGCGGCAAGATCATCGTCGCCACCTCGGCACGGGAACTGCCGGCGCTCGACGAACTGGAACGCCGCGCGAGGGCCAACGGCCTGGTCCGCGTGCGACGGTGCGGCCCGCACGAACTCCGCGAGCGCGAACCCCACGTCGCCGGGATCGCCGGCCTCGAAGTGGGGGAAACCGGGATCGTCCGGTACGCCTCCGTGCTGGAAGAAATGGCCAAGGTCGTTCAGGAACGGGGCGGAGAAGTTCGCATGGGTTCGCGGGCGACTCAGGTCGTCTCGCGCCCCGGTGGGTTCGTGATCGAAACACCCCGGAGCGAGGTGATCACGGCGAACATCGTGAACTGCGCCGGCGCCCAGTGCGACCGAATCGCCCGCATGTGCGGGATGGAGACGGACGTTCAGATCATCCCGTTCCGCGGCGAGTATTACGACCTCCTGCCTCACCGGCGGAGCCTTGTCAAGCACCTGATCTACCCCGTGCCGGACCCCCGCTACCCCTTCCTCGGTGTCCACTTCACCCGCGCCACCGACGGCACCGTCGAAGCCGGCCCCAACGCGGTCCTCGCCTTCGCCCGAAACGGCTACACGCGCGACGACGTCTCACCAGAAGACATGGGCCAGTTGCTCGGCTTCCCAGGTTTCTGGAAGATGGCCCGCCAGCATTGGCGCATGGGTGTGATGGAAATGCACCGGTCGCTCAGCGAGGCGGCGTTCGTGAAGGCGCTGCAGAAGTTGATACCTGAGATTCGTTCGGAGGATGTCACGCCCGGTCGCGCGGGCATCCGCGCCCAGGCGCTGGACTCGACCGGCAAACTCCTCGACGACTTCCGGCTGGTGGAAGGGCCGGGGATGCTCCACGTGCTCAACGCCCCCAGCCCGGCGGCCACGGCGTCGATCGCGATTGGGGAACGGTTGGCCGCGGCGGCGGAGCGGGTGTTTCGGGGAGAGCGGGCGCTGGTGTAAACACCAAGATCGCGCGAAGGTCGCGCACGGGCGCGTTCGCCGGATCTCGCTTCCAGAGAAGATTCTGCGCCCTGAAACGAGCAGACCCAAGTGCAGCGCAGGTCCGAAAAAGGCGGTCTGTAGGGGCGTCGGCGCGGGTCGCGGACGCTGTTATTCCCAAGGCGCGTTCCCTATAGTCCGATTCACTTTCCGGTCGCCGAGCGGGTGAGGTGCGAGCGTGGGTTCTGGTGAAGCAAGATCGGGTTCTCGTGGGGGGCGTCCGCGCGTCGCCATCGGTCTTCCCGTGTACAACGGGCAGAACTACCTGCGCGACGCCATCGAGAGCATTCTGGCCCAAAGTTACCCCGACTTTCGGCTGATCATCACGGATAACTGTTCGACGGACGCGACCCAGGACGTCTGCCGCGAATACGCCGCGCAGGATTCGCGCATCGAGTACCACCGCCATCCGGAGAACATCGGCGCCGCCCCGAACTTCAACTCGTGCTTCCAGCTTGCGGGGGGCACCGGCGGGGCCGAGTACTTCAAGTGGGCCGCCCACGACGATGTTCTCGGCCAGGACTTCCTGAAGGTGTGCATCGAGCGGCTCGACGCCGATCCGAAGCTGGCCCTGGTGCACACGCTGAGCGTCCGGATCGACAAGGACCGGAAGTCGGTCGGGACCTACGACTCGGAGTTCCCCCTCAACGGCCCCCGCGCCAGGGACCGCTTCTACCGGGTGCTCTGGGTCGACCACTTCACGGAAATCTGGGGCCTGATGCGGGCCTCTTGCCTGAAGCGGACCATCCTGTACGGCAGTTTCATCGGCTCGGACCGGACGCTCCTGGCCGAGATGCTCCTCCAGGGCGACATCGGCTACATCCCGGAGTACCACTTCTTCCGCCGCGACCACGCCGAGAACTACTGCAACTCACAGCGGACGGCCGAAGAGCGGATGAAGTGGTTCGACCCCAAGAAGAAGAACACGAAGCTCCGCAACGCGCCCGCGAAAGTGTGGTACTACCTCGCCGCGATCGGACGTCTGCCCATGCCCATGTCCGAGCGGCTGGCCTGCGCCTCCATGCTCGCGGGATGGGGCTGGCGGCGCCTCGCGGACTACACGCGCGGCAAGGGGCTCTCGCGTCCGTCCATCGCCGCGGCCCACGCGGCGGCGACGCCCGAGGTGCCGCACCTCCCGCCGCGAACCGAACCGTTGCTGAACACCAAGCCAAGGAACGTGGTGGCCGGCGTGCCGAGTTTCTTGCTCTGAGAAGGGATCAGGACGAGACCATGGAGAGCATGTCATGAAGGTGGCGATTCTGGCGGGCGGCGTAGGGACGCGGCTGGCGGAAGAAACGGAGATCAAGCCCAAGCCGATGGTCGAGATCGGCGGCCGCCCGATCCTCTGGCACATCATGCAGCATTACTACGGCTACGGCCACAAGGACTTCATCATCGCCCTTGGCTACAAGGGCGACTACATCAAGAAGTACTTCACCGACTACGCCTCCCTCTCGGGCAGCATGAAGATCAACCTGCGGAGCAAGCAGGTCACCCACCTCGACGGCGAAGTACCGGACTGGAACGTCGAGCTGATCGACACCGGCGCCGCCACCCTCACGGGCGGCCGGATCAAGCGCCTGCAGCCGTACATCGGCAACCAGACGTTCATGCTCACCTGGGGCGACGGCGTGTCGAACGTGGACCTGAACAAGCTGCTCAAGTTCCACAAGAGCCACGGCAAGCTGGCCACCGTCACGACGGTTCGCCCCACTGCTCGCTTCGGCCACATCGAGTTCGAGGGCGACCGCGTTGCCAGGTTCACGGAGAAGCCACAGACGGCCGAGGGCTGGATCAACGGCGCGTTCTTCGTCATCGAGCCCAGGGTGTTCGACTACATCGAGGGTGACGGCACGCAGTTCGAGAAGGAGCCGATGGAGGGACTCGCCCGCGACGGCCAGTTGATGGCCTACAAGCACGAGGGTTTCTGGCAGTGCATGGACACCCTGCGGGACAAGAAGCTCCTGCAGGACCTCTGGGACGAGGGCAACCCGCCGTGGAAGTCGTGGAAGTAAGCAGGCCCGAAGCGGGGAAGCGGCGAAGTGATGCAGGGATGCGTGGATAGGAGACGATCGTGAAGGTACTGGTCACCGGACATCTGGGCTACATCGGGGTTGTGCTTGTTCCCATGCTGCAGCAGCGCGGGCACGAGGTCGTTGGGCTGGACAGCGACCTGTTCCGGCGATGCACATTCGGGCCCGAGAGCCAGATCGCCAAGGTCCCCAACATCCGCAAGGACATCCGCGACATCGAGCTCAAGGACATCGCGGGGCAGGGCTTCGACGCCTGCCTCCACCTCGCCGGACTCTCCAACGACCCCTTGGGCGACTACAAGCCCGAGCTCACCTACGACATCAACCACAAGGCGTCGGTCAAGCTGGCCCAGCTCTGCAAGCAGGCCGGCATCAACCGCTGGGTCTTCTCCAGTTCCTGCTCCAACTACGGCGCCGGCGGCGATGGCCTGCTCGACGAGCACGCCCCCTTCAACCCCGTCACGCCCTACGGCGAGTCCAAGGTCATGGTCGAACGCGACGTCGCCCCGTTGATGGACGCCACGTTCACGCCCGTCTTCCTCCGCAACGCAACCGCCTACGGCGTCTCCGCACGCATCCGATTCGACCTCGTCGTGAATAACCTCACCGCCTGGGCCTACACCACCGGGCAGGTCCTGCTCAAGAGCGACGGCACGCCTTGGCGGCCCCTTGTCCACATCGAGGACATCTCGCGGGCGTTCATCGCCGTGATGGAAGCGCCGCGCGAGAAGGTCGCGGGCCAGGCCTTCAACATCTGCGCCAGCAAGGAAAACTACCGCATCCGCGAACTGGCCGAGATCGTCAAGAACACCGTCCCCAACTCCAAGGTCGAGTTCGCCGGCGGCGCCGGGCCCGACAAGCGGAACTACCGCGTCAACGGCGACAAGTTCGCCAAGGCCTTCCCCGACTACGTCCCCCGCTGGACGGCCAAGGCCGCGGCCGAAGACCTCTACAACACCTTCAAGAAGCACCAACTCACGCCCGACGACTTCGAGGGCGAAAAGTACAAGCGGATCGCGCACATTCAAGGATTGATCAAGGCGGGCGTGTTGACGGGCGACCTGCGGGTCGCTGGCGAGTAGGAGATGAACAGCCACAGGTGACACGGATGGGCGCCGATAATGCAAACGGCTGGACCGAACGCCTTCCGCCCCTTTCACTCTCTTGCTCCGGCCTGTGATCATCTGTGATGTGTGTGGCTTCTTCGGTTCTGACAGGAGCGACTGAATGCCGGCGAGTTTCGAAGACAGGTGCAGGGCAGCAAAGTGCCGCGTGAGCGGGGTGCAGGGCCTCGTCCCCATCCTCGACCTGGGCGACATGCCCCACGCCGACGGCTTGCTCACCCGGGAAGCGCTCTCCCGGCCCGAGCCCAAGTGGCCTCTCGAACTGGCCTTTAGCCCCGAGTCCAAGCTCGTACAGATCACCGAAACCGTGGACCCGACGATCCTCTTCGGCGCCGACTACCCCTACTTCTCCTCCTTCTCCGATGCCTGGTTGAAGCACTGCCGCGACAACGCGGTCAACCTGATCAAGTCGCGGCACCTGAACAAGAGTTCCTTCGTCGTCGAACTCGCCAGCAACGACGGCTACATGCTCAAGAACTTCGTCGAAGCCGGCATTCCCGTCCAGGGCATCGACCCCGCCCCCGGCCCCGCCGCCGCGGCGACCAAGATCGGCGTTCCCACCATCTGCGACTTCTTCACGCTCGACATGGCCAAACGCATGGCGAAAGAAGGCAAGCGCGCGGACGTCGTCATCGGTAACAACGTGATGGCCCATGTCGCCGACACCAATGGCTTTGTCCAGGGCATCCGCGAGATCCTCAAGGACGACGGCACCACCTCAATCGAAGCCCCCTACGTCAAGGACATGATCGAACACGGCGAGTTCGACACCATCTACCACCAGCACCTCTGCTACTTCAGCGTCCTCAGCGCCGACTACCTCTTCCGCAGGAACGGTCTCTTCCTGAACCACGTCGAGTGGCTCCCCACCCACGGCGGCTCGCTGCGCTACTACGCCGGCCGGCGCGAGAACGTGCAGGATTCCGTCAAGCGCATGCTCGCGGAAGAGCGCGACCTGGGCATGGACAAGCCCGGCTACTACCGCGGCTTTGCCACCATGGTGAAAAACCTCGGCCTCACGATGCGCAGCATCTTGGCGGACATCAAGCGCCAGGGTAAGTCCATCGCCGCCTACGGCGCTGCCGCCAAGGGAGCGATCATGCTCAACTACCTCGGCGCCGACACCCGGCAGATCGACTTCGTCGTGGACAAGAACATCCACAAGCAGGGCCGCCATATGCCCGGCGTGCATATCCCCATCCTCGCTCCCGAGGAGCTGGTCAAGCGCCAGCCTGACTACTGCCTGATTCTCCCCTGGAACTTCAAGGATGAAATCATGCAGCAGCAGGCGGAATACCGTCGCAAGGGCGGCCGCTTCATCGTCCCTGTTCCCACGCCCGTGATCGTCTAAGAAGGACTGCCGGTGGCCGAACCACGGATGAACGCGGGTGGTCAAGCAGAGCAGATGCCACAGATGACACAGATGTGCACAGATACGCGTATCCGTCGCCCGCATCGTCAGCGGGGTGGATCAGCGCCATCCGCGAGCCGCTGTCCTGTCCCGTGTCTTCATCCGTGCGTATCTGTGTCATCTGTGGCTTCTTCCCTTGCCCCCTCTGAGCTGTGAATCCTTCATGACAACCACAACCCCCAACGCCGGCCCCCGATTCGACGTCTCTCTGGACGCCGCCGCCCCCTGCCCCAACTGCGACTCCCGCGGGCTCAAGATCTTCTACGCCGTCGACCAGATCCCCTGCCACAGCACCCTCCTCATGCAGTCCCGCACCGAAGCCCTCGATTACCCCCGCGGCGATCTGCGCCTGGGCTTCTGTCCCGCCTGCGGCTTTATCACCAACACCCGCTTCGATCCCACTGTCCACGAGTACTCCCAGCGCTGCGAGGAAAGCCAGGGCTTCAGCCCCACCTTCAACAAGTTCGCCCGTGAACTCGCCGTTCGATACGCCGACCGCTACAAGCTCAAGGACAAGGTTGCCCTCGAGATCGGCTGCGGCAAAGGCGAATGGCTCGTCTCCCTCTGCGAGGCTTCCGGCGGCCGCGGCATCGGCATCGACCCCGGCTACCAGCCCAGCCGCCTGCAATCCCCCGCCCTCAACCGCATCCAGTTCATCGTTGACTTCTACGGCCCCAAGTACGCCAACCTCCAGGCCGACTTCATCGCCTGCCGCCACACGCTCGAGCATATCGGTCCCACCCTCGCCTTCATGCGAGACATCCGAAAGACCATCGGCCACCGCAAAGATGTGGTCCTCTTCTTTGAACTCCCCGAAGTTCTGCGCGAACTCGAGGAAGGCGCCTTCTGGGACATGTACTATGAGCACTGCACCTACTTCTCTCCCGGCTCCCTCGCCCGCCTCTTCCGCATGGCCCACTTCGATGTGACCCACCTCTCTGTCGAGTACGACAATCAGTACATCATCATGGACGCCGTTCCCACCGACGGCCCCACACAGCCCCGGCTTCCGCTTGAGAACGACATGCCCCGGCTCAACCGCGGCGTGGACAACTTCGCCAAGGTCGCTTCCACGATCGCCCGCAAGTGGACGGACATGATCAAGGGCGCCCACGCCAAGGGCGAGAAGGTCGTCGTCTGGGGCTCCGGTTCCAAGGGTGTCTCCTTCCTCACGACCCTCGGTCTCGCCAGGGAGGTCGAGTACGTTGTGGACATCAATACCTACCGCCAGGGCAAGTTCATGGCCGGCACCGGCCAGGAAATCGTCTCCCCCGACTTCCTCAAGCAGTACCGCCCCGACCACATCGTGATCATGAACCCGATCTACATCCCCGAGATCACCGCCCAGGTCCACGCCATGGGCCTGCGCCCGAACATCGTCGCCGTCTGAACAGCCGCCGGGCCGATACAGAGGACCATCAGGCCACCATGCTCCGACGCATCCGATCCAGGCTCCGCCCCTTGTTCAGCCGCCTTGAGGCGTTCGGGTTTGCCTGCATCCGTCGCATTCTGTACTGCCGCGCACGGGACGTCACGGCATCCTTGAGCGCCAAGCGTGTCCTCGTCGTCGCCCCGCATCAGGACGATGAAACCCTCGGGGCCGGTGTCGCCGTCATGCGCCTGGTCGAGCAGGGCGCCGAAGTCCACATCACCGTCGTCACCGACGGCCGCAACTCCCACACCTCCGCCAAGATCACCAAGGACCAGCTCGCCGAGCTCCGCCGCCAGGAAATGATCGATGCCTGCGGCCTGCTCGGCGTCCCGCCGGAGCGCGTCCACTTCGGCCCGTGCGAGGACCGCTACGTCGGCGATCATCGCGACAAGGCCTACACCCACCTGCGGTCCCTCGCTGAGAAGGTCAAACCCGACCTCGTTATATCCCCAAGCCCGCTCGACCGACACTACGACCACGTCGCCGTCGGCGAGACCATCCGCCGCCTGGCCGCCGAGGGCGTCATCAACGCGCCCGTGTACGAATACCCCGTCTGGTTCTACAGCGTCCGCACCTGGACCAACCCCGACCGCCTCTCACCGAAGAACATCTTCCACTTATTCTGGAAGCCCGCCCGGGCCGCCTTCACCCTTCCCGTCGTGGTCGTCCGCACCAGCGGCTACCTCGACCGGAAGCGCAAGGCCCTCGAGGCCCACCGCTCCCAGATGTTCAACCTCACCGGCGAGCCGACGTGGCTCACCCTCCCCGAGGACTGGCTGACCAACTTCTTTCGCGCCTACGAGATGTTCTTCCCACTTCCGGAGGCCCAGCGCCGCGCGGCCGCGCCACGGACCGAGGCGGCCCATGCCTGAGGCCGGACCAACCTCCGCGCCCGTCCGCGTCGCGCACCTCATGCCCGACCTGATCGTCGGTGGCGGACAGCACCTGCTCCTCCGCAACCTCAAGGGCATGGACCCCGCCCGTGTCCACAACACCGTGGTGTGTGTCAACGCGCTTGGCGAGATGGAGCCCGCCTACCGCCAGGCCGGACTGCCCCTCTTCTGTCTCCAGGCCTCTGGAAAGACCGGCCTCCTCGCCGCCGCGAGCAAGCTCACCCGCCTCATCCGCGATCAGGGGATCAACCTCATCCACACCAACAACACCGTTGCCGACCGCACTGTCGGCCAGCTCGCGGCCTGGCGCACCGGCTTACCCGTCGTCAACTCCCTGCACTCCGAGCACCTGCCCTCCATCAACCTCTCCGGCCCAAAGGCCATCCCCCGCCGCATCGTTCGCTCCCTCGGCATCGCCCTCGCTCGTCGGACCGTCGATCACGTCATCCCGGTCTCCGACAGCGTGCGGGAGAGCTGGGCGCCGTACCTGCAATCGATGGGCATCGGCCCCGACCGAATCACCGTCATCAACCCCGGTCTCGCCCCCGAGCGATTCCAGCGCCTCGGCAATGCCGAACGGGCATACCTCCGCCGCGAACTCGCCCTCGAAACCGCCGACCCCGTCCTCATCAACGTCGGCCGCCTCAACTACCACAAGGGACAGCACTGGCTCATCCCCATGATGCGCGACGTCCTCCGGGCTCATCCGAACGCCAAACTCATCCTCGTGGGCGACGGCCAGGACCGCCAGCGACTCGAACAGTCCACTCGCGACCTCAACCTTCAAGCCTCCGTCCTCATGCTCGGCCAGCGGTCCGACGTCACCGCCCTGCTCAACATCGCGGACCTCTTAGTCTTCCCTTCCCTCACCGAAGGCTTCCCCCTCGCCGTCCTCGAAGCCATGGCCGCCCGCCTCCCGATTGTCGCCTTCGGCCTCCCCTCATTCCGCGGCGTCGTAGACGATGGAACCAGCGCCGCCCTCGTCCCCCTCGGCGATGCCCCGGCTTTCACCGCGGCCGTCCTCGAGGTCCTCTCCGATCGACACCGGATGTCCGCCATGGGCCAATCCGCCCTGAACGTCGCCCATCGCTACACCCAGGCCGCGACCAGCGGCGCCCTCATGCGAATCTATGAATCGCTCGTCCGCCCCGCGCCCTTCCCGGCGACCCACCCCGCCAGCGCACGTCCACAGGCCGGAGCCACCCGATGAACCTTCCGCCGACCCTGAAGCGCGCGGCCTGGTGGGCCGCCACACTCCGCCCTCGGCGCATCCGCGCCGGTATCGGAAAGGGCCTCCGGATGGACCTGCGCCGCGCCAGCGGCTGGTACGCCAAGGGCGTCAACGAGATGCCCATCCAGCAGGCGCTGGCCGCTCAACTCAAGCCCGGGCACGTCTTCTTCGACATCGGCGCGAACGTCGGGTTCTTCTCCCTTCTCGCGGCGCGGCTGGTTGGCCCAACCGGCCGCGCTGTAGCGTTCGAGCCCGTCCCTGCCAACGCCGCTGCCATCCGCCGCAACGCCGCCCTGAACGGCTTCCGGCACATCGACGTAGTCGAGGCCGCCGTGGGGGACGCCGCCGGTGAGATCGAACTCGTCCTCACCCGCCACCCCGGCGGCGCCAGCATCATCCAGGACACGCCAAGCCCCGACATCACCGGCCGCACCCGCGTCCCCCTCGTCCGCATCGACGACCTCCACACCCAGGGCCGAATCCCTACGCCCAACCTCGTCAAGATCGACGTCGAAGGCGCCGAGCCCGCCGTGCTCCGCGGCATGGAACAGGTGGCGCGGCGCTTTAGACCCGGCATCATCTGCGAGCTCGACGACGCCACCGTTGAAGCCGTCGAGGGCAAGGTCGCCGGCGTCGCCGAGATGCTCCGCAGCTGGGGCTATACCGTGACGCTCCTCGATCGCGCCTACGCCACCGACGGCTGGCCCGTCCGTCACATTTTGGCCACGGCCTGAGCCCTACCGCCCCCGCACGATGAAGTCGCGGAACACGGTCCCCGTGTCCGTCCCCCATTCCCAGTTCGCCAGCAGCCCGACGCGGTTGATCTTCATCCGCGGCTCGCGCGGGTACACATCCGACAGCGACCGGTACAGCACGGGCTCCCCGTTCACCCGGATCAGGAAGTTGTCCCCGTCAAAGACCGCGCGAAGCCGGAACGGCACGCCCCACGTCATCCGGACCGGGCCCGTGCACGTCCAGATCGCATCGTACAGGTCGTCAAAGCCGTTGATGCAGAAGAACGTCGAGATCGACGTCGTCTCGAGGTTGTCGTGCAGCCACAGGTTGATCATGAAGTAGTTCAGCCGGTCCTGCCAGAACACGAACCCGCTCCGGCCGCGGTGCGTCTCGCCCCGCCGCGTCCCCGGCGGCGTCATTTCCACGTCCACATCCGCGAAGTCCGGTTCATCCCATGGAATCGTGTACACCGTCCGCCCGGGGCTGGGCACGCCGATGCTCGCGTTCACCCGCGCCGACCCATTGCCCGTGATCTCGAAGGTGCCCCGGCCAATGTCGTGTCGCCACTCCCGCCCGCCGTACGTCGTTTCGTGCCGTGCCAGGTCGCTGTTGGGCCCCGTGAACAGGTCGCGGACCCGAATCTGGGTACCCTCGGCCTTCCACGGCGGCCCCATGTCGAGCACCGTCGGCATTGGGACCTGCCGCGGGTGCGCTTCAAAGTCCCGCAGGCGGGACTCTCCGTCGGCGGCCTGCCCGATCAGCCCCGCCCGCGTCTCCGCCCCCAGCCGAAGGTCAGCGATCCGCTTCCCGAACGCCATCACCCCGTCCACGCTGATCGTGAACTCCTTCCCGTCGTCCAGGACTTGCACGGAACTCGGCCGGCCCGCCACCAGCGGCGGCCCACCCTCCGCGATCGTCTTCCATTCCCCCGCCAGGCACACCGCCAGACGCGACCCAAGGTCATCCGCGAAGAACGCCCACAGATTGTTCCGGTCCTTCATCCGGAATGCCACCCCGGGCGGACGCGAAGCCGCCGCCGGCGTAATCATCACGTGAGTCAATCCCGAGGGTAAGCCCGTTTCGATCCACGCGATCGCGCTGGGGCCCACCGCCCGAACGCCCGCCGCCGTGCGTTCAAATCCCTCTCCGCGCCACGAACCGCCGATCGCCGCGGGCGACCCCTCCAGCGGCCCTTCTCCCAGCAGCCCGTCCGCGGCGTGACCCGTGTGAAAGGACTCCCCGAGGTCGGCCACACGCACCCCGTGCACCCGCGTATCCATCGTGAAGCCGATTTCCCCCAGCACCGCCTGGTGAACCCCGGCGTACAGCTCCCGGTCGACGTTGAATGGGTCCACCGCGACCGGCCGCATCTCCGGGTACCCGCCCACCGCGTGCGCCCCGGGGAGCGACGCCGCGTAGTACACCGCCCCCTGCTCCCGCAGCACAACGATGTAGTACATCGTCAGGTTCTGCAAACTCGTGCATGCCGACACGCACCGGTCCCGGACCCCCGCCCACAACTCCCCATTGTCATGCACCTCGCTCGCATGCACCCCCAGGCCGTTCCCCGTCGGCAGCGGGTCCGTCGGCGCCGGGCTCGGAAAGAACCCCACCGCCAGGTTCTCCCGAATCGTCGGCAACGGCCTCGACCGCGTCCGCGATTCGTACCACCGGTGCAGTTTCCGCGCGAAGGTCATCCGGGGGCGGTGGCCGACCCACCGCAACAATCGAACGTAGGGAGGGTCCGTTTCGCTTCCCCGGAACCACCGTACCGTCTGACGGATCCAGCTCCGCAGCTGGCACGTCTGCGACATGTTATGACCGTTGTCGATCTTCACCGCCAGCGCCAGGCCCGCCACGCGCTGGTACGGCCCGTAGGCGATCCCCGCTCGGCCCCACCCCGGGCGTGCCAGTGGCTCAATCCTCAGCTTGCCATGATCGATTGACATCACCCGTTCGACGTCGACGCCCAATCGCATCCCACCCCGGGCATCCAGCACCGGCGAACCAACGACCGACCCCCGGCTGCGAGGGTCCGAGAACGTGTCATCGAGCAAAAGCCGGTGCTCCACACGCGAAATGCCCGAAGGCCGAACTGTCTGTGGCTCGTGCAGCGTCATTTGCTCCCTCGGCCGAGGGAGCGGCCTCCCCATCGCACCGATCGACCATCAAGTATCGGCATCCAGAGTAGGTCCCGTCCATAGCGGCGCCGACCCATCACGCCGATATAACCTGTTCCCTCCCGGAACCACGCCGCATGCCCGCGCCACTTGTCGATTCGTTGACCCCGCACCTGTCCTGCCCCTACTGCGCGGCGGCTTTCACGCCACAGGGTGCCTCCCTTCTCGCCTGCCCCTGCGGCCTTACGCCCGTCATGGGCGGCGTCGCCTGGATCGCCCGCCGACGCGAGGGCAACCCCGTTCGCGAAGACCCCGCCCGGGAGGCCGCCTCCGCCGCGCTTGAACGGGGCGACGAGCCCGGGGCCATCGTCGAGGGCCTGCTCCGTTCCTCCCGCTCCCGTTTCCGACGCCTGGCCACGCTGATCGAGCGCATCGGCCGTCCCGTGCCGGAGGCCATCCTCGCCAAGGTGCGGTCGCACGTCCGCAGTGCGGTGGTGAACAACCAGGGCCTGACCTTCGCCGCGGCCTTGCAGGAACTCCGCAATGGGCCGTACGCGGACTACTTGTACCAGCGGTTTGTGAACCCCAGCCTGCTGGCGGCGATGCCCGTGGTGCTGCTCCTCAAGGAACTTCACGCGGCGTCGAATCGACCGTTGCGGGTGCTGGAACTTGGCGGCGGGACGGGACACGCGAACTTCCTGATGCAGCGGTCGTTCCCGGACATCCATTTCATCCTCACCGATGCGGACTGGACGAACCTCTACCTCGCTGCGCGGTTCATCGCGCCGCGGGCGGCGCACCTGTGCCTGGATGCCGAAGCGCGCCTGCCGTTGCCGGACCATTCGATCGATGCCGTGTACTGCCAGGATTCGTTCCATTACATGCGTGCCAAGGCCGGCGTGGTGCAGGAACTTCGACGGGTGGTACGGCCGGGAGGGCTGTGGCTGTTCCCGCACCTGCACAACGCGCTGGTGCCGAACCCTGCGCCGGGGATGCCGCTGGCGCCGGGGGACTATGCGCGGCTGTTCTCGTTCCTCGATGCACGGTTCTACCCCGAGGCGGACGTGCTGCGGTCGTTCCACCGGGACCAGACGCTGGATCTCTCGCGGCGATCTTCGGCGGAGGAACTCGACAAGGCCCAGTCGCTGACGATGATCGCCGGGCCGGCGTCGCTGTGGCGGCGGCATGATCTGGCGGCGATGGCGCTGCAGCCGGCGGCGGACCTTGGGATCAACCGGATCTACGCGGGCGCGGCGTCGGGCGTGGCCGGGCCGATTGCGTGGCCGAGCGCGGGGCTGCGGGAAGAGTGTCGGCACGTGGAGGAGTACCTGCCGGTGAATCCGTCAGTCGAGCGGGGGTTGCTGGAGCGGCTCGCGGCGGGAAGAACCACGGGGGAGGACGAGGCCGTGGTGGCGGACTTGGTGAGGCGGTTCGTGCTGGTGCCAATGCCAGCGAACTACGGGTGAGGGGTCAGGCTTCGAGCACCTGGGCGTGGACGTTGAGGTCGGCGAGTTGGGCGGCGATTTCATCGCGGTAGACCGGGTTCATGATGATGACAGCGTCGGGCTTGAGCGCCGTGAGGCGCTGGGGCGGGATGATTTCCTGTCCGGTGCCGGCGACGAAGTGGCCGTGCTTGCGGGGGTTGACGTCGACGATGTGAGCGAGGCCGGTGGCCGCGTCGGCGGCGAGGGTGTTGAGGAAGGTGACGCCCTTGGAGCCGGCGCCCCAAAGGACGGCGCGGCGGCCTGAACCGGCGAGGTCGGCGAGGCGGGATCTCCACTCGGCGACCTTGGCGCGTTGGCGCTGGCCGAAGCGGGCGATGAGGGAGCGGAAGCGCTCATCGTCGGGGTCGGGGGAATGAGGGAAGGAGGCGGGGGGCTCGACGGGGCGGGCGCGGATGGTGAGGAACTGGCCGGCGTAGACGCTGGAGGTGGCGATGGGTTCGAGGCCGGCGGCGGCGAAGAGGCGGCGAAGGGCGGGGGCGCTGAAGTAGTTGCAGTGTTCGTAGATGATGTCCCAGATGCCGAGTTGTTCGAGGGTCCAGGCGACGTCAGGGACTTCGAAGAAGACGATGGTGTCGGGGCGGTTGCCGACGGTGCGGCGGACGTGCGTCATGAAGTCGAGGGGGCGCTCAATGTGTTCGAGAACGTGCCGGCAGCAGACGAAGTCGGCGGGTTCGCCTGCGGTGTCGGGCCCGTAGAGCTTCTGAAGAATGGTGACACGTGGGTCGAGGGGGCCGGCGCGGGCGGGGTCGAAGGCGGGATCGAAGCCGGTGCCGCGGTTATCGCCGAGCTGGCAGAGGGTGGAAAGGAAGGATCCATCGCCGCAGCCGAGTTCGACGAGGCGCTTGCGGCGGAGGTTGCAGGTGGAGACAAGATCCTGGGCGAGGCTCTGGGCGTAGGCGCGGAAGTGGGGTGAGAAGTGGAGGGCGTTTTCGTAAGTGCCGGAGTAGGTGATGAGGGCGGGGTTGAAGGCGGCGTTGAAGATGAGGCCGCAAGCAGGGCAGGAAGCGAGGGAAATGTCGCCGCGGGGAACGGCGCGGGCCTGGTCCTGGGTGGAGGAGAGAATGTTGCAGAAAACGGGGACGGCGGGGAGGTCGAAGAAGGTGGAGGGGCGGGGGTCGGCGCAGGCGGGGCATGGGTGTGGCATGGGGGGGATGGTACGGGGCGGGGAGGGGGAGTGTGGGGAGGTCTGTTGAGGGGGACCCGACACTGTCGTTGGCCGCGGGGCACCACCTTTCTGAAGACAGAAAGGTGGTGGCACGTAGGGGCGCTGGGGGGACGGGGTCTGCGCGCTGGATGGAGGGGTACAGCAGCACAAGTGTGAGTACAGAGCGGGTGAAGCGTGTGTGGAGTGAGGGGTCAAACGCTTCGGAGAAGGGTGATGGCGATGGCGACGGCGTTGCTTCCGAGGATGCCGATGGCGAGACAGAAGAAGAGATAGGAGAGAATGGTGCGGCCGGGAACGTCGGGGCCGAGGCGACGGTTCACACGGCGGACGCCGATGAGGAAGGGGACGACGCACGCCATGTAGTAGAAGGTCAGGAGGATCGGGAGAGGGGGGCGGAGGAGGAGGGGGCGGATCGTGGGGAACGCGAGCGCGGAGAGGAAGAGGATGGCGGGAAGACATGGCAGGAGGACGAGGAGGGGATCGGCGGCGGGCCAGTGGGGTTGGTCGCGCCGGTGGCCGCACTCGGGGCAGGGGGCGAGCGCGGGGAGCCCGGAGAGGTCGTAGTTGCAGGCGGGGCAGAGCATGGAGGAGTGTAGGGAGTGAAGTCGCACGAGTGTGGGTGGCCGCGATACAGCGCTGGTGGGCAGGAGGGCCACGCCAGCGGTGCAGAGCAACCCTTGGCAAATATCGCTCGCCCGGCTTGGGCGAAGGGGGGGCGAGGTGGAAAGGTGGCGGGTGGGTGATTAGCGGGTGATGACGCCGATCTCGGCGGCGGATGCCCAAGGGCGGTTGTGGCGTTCGGAGACAGCCACGAACTTGAGGTAGCGGGCCTCGTGGGGCGAAGAGAGGGGGATGGGGTGGGGGAGGGTGGCGTTTGAGGTGGTGGTGGGGAGGGAGCCTTGGGCGGCCTGCGTCCAGGGGCCGTCGGGGGAGGGGGCGGTCAGGACTTCAAACTTGAGGACGGCGCCGTTTGAGCCGGTGGGGCGGGGGGTGTAGGTGATGCCTTTGAGGGAGACGACTTCGCCGAGGTCGATGACGATCCAGTGGGGGTGCGTGGGGGTGTCGGGGGAGTATCGCGTGTGCCAGATGGTGGAGGGATCGTCGTCGATGGCGTTGGCGGCGCCTTCGCCGGCGCTGGGTTGTTCGCTGCTGACGGCGGCGATGGTCCACTTGGTCTTGGCGAGGTCGAACTCGGCGGTGGCGATGGCGCCGGGGAGGAGGTCCGGGCCGTCGGCGTGGAAGGCCTGGGCGCGGATGATCCCGCCGCGGGGCAGGGGGAAGGGGCGGGTGTAGGGCGTGGAGGACGAGCTGGGTTCAGAGCCGTCGGTGGTGTAACGGATGGTGGCGTTGGCGGGGGTGGTGATGGCCACTTGGCCGGCGCGGTCGCGGGTAATGGTGGGGGCGGGGAGTCGGGTCGGGGCTTGGTACAGGGCGAGCTCGGCAATGGTGGGGCGGACCCGCGAGTCGAGCAGCCGGAGGCGGATTCGGCTCGCGCGCTCTTCGGGGATGCGGAGGAGCTTCTTGTAGCCGATGGTGGTGCCAGCGGCGACTTCGCGCCATCCGGATCCGCCGACGGCCCAGCGTGTGTCATCCCAGACATCGACGGCGAACTGTTCGACGCGCTGTCCGCTGGCGATGTGTTCCTGGATCATGATGGTGTTGAAGGTGCGCGGTTCGGAGAGGGAGAGCGTGAGGGATGGTTCGGACTCCCAATCGGGGGTGGTCCAGAAGGTGTCGGGGCTGCCGTCGATGGCCGCGGCGGCGGGATGGCCGTCGACTTCGGTGGAGGCGGTGATGGTGGAGCGGGCGCCGGTGCCGGCGACGACGTTGCCGAAAGTGGCGCGGAGGACGGCGCCGAGCTCGCGGAGGCGGGCGGCGTCGGCCTCGTGGATGAGGCCGCGGCGGTCGGGGGGGACGTTGAGGAGCAGGACGGCGTTTCCACCGACCGCGCCGTAGTAGCAGTCGAGGAGATCGTCGAGGGAGCGGACCTTGGTGTTCTCGGATTCTCGCCAGAACCAGCCGGGGCGGATGGAGGTGTCGGTTTCGGCGGGGTACCAGTGGAGGTGGGGGGCGTTCCTGAGTTTGGCGAGGGAGCCGAGGTCCTCGGCCGTCATGTCGGGCCAGTGGAAATCGTCGGGATGGACGGGAAGGGGGATGACGCTCCATTCGCTGGCGCGTGTGCGGCCGGCTTCGTTGCCGACCCAGCGGATGTCGGGGCCTTTGCCGAAGATGGCGGCATCTGGCTGGAGCTCGCGGATGAGGCTGTACCAGGCGCGGTAGTTGTAGACTTGTCCCTTGTCTTTGGGTGTGGCGCCGTCGAACCAGACTTCACATATAGGGCCGTAATTGGTGAGGAGTTCGCGGAGCTGGTTGAGGAAGTAGGCGTTGTAGAGGTCGGACTGGCCGTATGTCGGGGCGTTGAGGTCGGCGGGGGAGAGGTAGAGGCCGAGCTTGAGGCCGTGCTCAGCGCAGGCATCGGCCACTTCGCGGACGAGATCGCCCTTGCCGTTTCGCCAGGGGGAGTTCTTGACGGAGTGCTCGGTGTAGGCGGAGGGCCAGAGGCAGAAGCCGTCGTGATGCTTGGCGACGAGGATGATGGCCTTCATGCCCGCGTCGGCGGCGATGCGGGCCCATTGGTGGGCGTCGAGTTCGGTGGGATTGAAGATGGCGGGGCTTTCTTCGCCGGTGCCCCATTCGCGGCCGGTGAAGGTGTTCACGCCGAAGTGGATGAACATGGTGAACTCGAGGCGCTGCCACTCGATTTGGCGCTGGTGCGGAGTGATGGAGGCGGCACGCTCGAGCAGGGCGCGGTCGGGCGGGTGTGTGGCGGGCTGCGCGAAGGAGAGGGCGGCGAGGGAGGTGAGGAGAGTGAGCATGAAGGAAGCGTACCGCCTACTTCATGGCGGCGAGGAGGAGGCGTTCGAACTCGGCGGCGGCGCGGCTGGGGATTCGGTCGCGGCGGCGGATGAGGGCGAGAGTTCGGGAGAGCTTGCCGTCGCGGCAGGGGAGGCCCTCATCGTCGGCGAGGGCGAAGCGGCTGACGAGGCCGACGCCGATGCCCACGCCGACCATGGACTTGATGCTCTCGATGGAGCGGAGTTCCATGACGACGTCGAGGGTGACGCCGGCGGCGCGGGCGGCGGAGTCGATCAGGTCGCGGACGGCGGTGCCGGCTTCGAAGGAGACGAAGGGAATGCCGACGAGATCATTCCACCGGAAGGAGGTGCCGCGCAGATGTGAGGTAGTGGCAACGTTGGGAGTGGGGACCCGTCGTTTACGGTCCGGGCCAGTTGGGGGCGGGGGATGGGGTGCGTGCGTTGGCGGGGTGATAAGTTTGAGTTCGTCCTCGACGAGGGGGATGGTGAGCAGGTCGCGGACGCCGGGAACTTCGCAGGGGAGGGTGACGATGCCGAGGTCGAGTTCGCCCGTGAGGACGGCGGCGGCAACGGCACGGCTGCCGGCTTCGCGTACGTAGAAGCGGACGCCGGGATGGGCCTTTCGGACGGCGGAGACGACGGGGGGCAAGAGGTAGGTGGTCGCGGTGGCGCCGCCGCCGATGCGGATGGAGCCGGTTTCGAGGCCGATGAGTTGGCGGACGGCCTTGACGCCGGCGTCGGCGGCGCGGAGGGCTTCTTCGGCGTGGCTGAGGAAGGCGCGGCCGGCATCGGTGAGTTCGACGCCGCGGCCGGTGCGGTGGAGGAGTTCCGCGCCGACCTCGGCTTCGAGTTTGCGGAGCATGGCGGAGAGGGCTGGCTGGGTTACGCCGAGTTCTTCCGCCGCGCGGGTGATGTGGCGAGTGGAGGCGATAGCCTTGAAGTAGCGGAGAGTGGTGAGTTCCACGGGGGAGGGTAGGGGGCAGGGGCGGTTACGCAGTAACGAAGTGACGGAGTGGAGGTCTGGGAGGCGTCGAAGTGGATTGACCGGGGGAGGATTATCAGGCGCGGGCCTGCGCCCACTGCTTGGTGTCGGTGTACTGCTGGAAGCGGACGACCTTGCCGTTCTTGAGTTGCCAGACGTGGGCGAACTGGGTGTCGAAGGACTTGCCGGTGGCCTTGAATGTGCCGCGGTATCGACCCTCGACGACGACGGTGTCGCCGGCGTCGATGAAGTTGGAGGGAGCGAGGGAGAAGTTGGGGACGTCGGTGATGAGGCGTGTGAAGACGCCCTCGGCAATGGCGGCGGGTCCGATGTAGGGGTTGCGGTCGGAGAGGTAGTAGTTCTCGGCTTCGCACCAGCGGATCGCGGGGTCGAAGGCGGCGAGGACGGCGGGGACATCGCCCTTGGAGAAGGCGGTGTAGAGCGACTTGATGAGGGTGGCGGACATGGGTGGGGTCCTTTCGCTTGGCAGTGTACTGGGTGGCAAAGTGGCTGTGGTCTGTCGGTACGGAGAGGATCCGTTCGCGAGGAACCGATCGTTCGCATGAAAGAAAAACCCCTGGTTTGCGCCAGGGGTTCGCATGCTGCTGAGTGAGTGGATGTGGATCAGCCCTGGGCCATCTTGGCGGCCTTGGCGCGGGCATCTTCGAGGGTGCCGACGTACATGAAGGCGCCTTCGGGGAGGTCGTCGCCTTCGCCGTTGCAGAGGCGCTCGAAGGAGTCGATGGTGGCTTCGAGGGGCGAGTCGACGCCCTTGAAGCCGGTGAACTGCTCGGCGACGTGGAACGGCTGGGAGAGGAAGCGTTCGATCTTGCGGGCGCGGGCGACGGTGCGCTTGTCCTCTTCGGAGAGTTCATCGACGCCGAGAATGGCGATGATGTCCTGGAGGTCCTTGTAGCGCTGGAGGATCTTCTGGACGCGCTGGGCGATGGAGTAGTGGCGCTGCCCGATGATGCCGGGGTCGAGAATTCGGGAGGTGGAGGCGAGGGGGTCGACGGCGGGGTAGATGCCCTTTTCGGCGATGCCACGGGAAAGAACGACGAAGGCGTCGAGGTGGCCGAAGGCGGTGGCGGGGGCGGGGTCGGTGAGGTCGTCGGCGGGGACGTAGATGGCCTGCACCGAGGTGATGGCGCCCTTGCTGGTGGAGGTGATGCGCTCCTGGAGGGCACCCATCTCCGTGGAGAGCGTGGGCTGGTAGCCTACGGCCGAGGGCATGCGGCCGAGCAGAGCGGACACCTCGGAACCGGCCTGGGTGAAGCGGAAGATGTTGTCGACGAAGATGAGGGTTTCCTTGCCGGAGGCGTCGCGGAACTCCTCGGCCATGGTGAGGGCGGAGAGGGCGACGCGGAGGCGGGAGCCCGGGGGCTCGTTCATCTGGCCGAACACCATGGCGACCTTGTCGAGAACGTGGGCCTTCTGACCCTTCTCGTCGGTGTACTCGGCTTCCTTCATTTCACGCCAGAGGTCGTTGCCTTCGCGGGTGCGCTCGCCGACGCCCGCGAACACGGAGTAGCCGCCGAAGTTCTTGGCGACGCGGGCGATCATTTCCTGGATCACGACGGTCTTGCCGACGCCGGCACCGCCGAAGAGGCCGATCTTGCCGCCGCGGACGAAGGGGCAGAGCAGGTCGATGACCTTGATGCCGGTGGCGAGGATTTCGGTGTTGGGGTTGAGCTGGGAGAACTCGGGCGGGGCGCGGTGGATGGGCTTGCGCGGGGCGCCCTGAGGGGCGGGGAGCTTGTCGATCGGGTCGCCGAGGAGGTTGAAGACGCGGCCGAGGACTTTTTCACCAACGGGGACGGCGACAGGCTGGCCGGTGTCGTTGCACTTCATCCCGCGCTTGAGGCCGTCGGTGGAACCGAGGGCAACGGCACGGACGCGGCCGCCGCCGAGGTGCTGCTGGACCTCGCCGGTGAGGTTGATGTCGCCGACGGCGGTCTTGGCCTGGACGGTGACGGCGTTGTAGATTTCGGGCAGCTGGTCCTCGGGGAACTGGATGTCGAAGGTGGAGCCGATGACCTGGGTGACGGTGCCTGTGGTTGCCATGATGGTCCCGCGATTTGGGTTGAAACGGAGCCCGTCCGGTCGATGAGCCGGAGAGGGCCGCAAGGATAGGACCGAGGGGATGGTCTGGCCAGCGTGTGGCGAGGTTGGGCGGTGGGGCCGGGCGACCATGGGGGTGAAGTGGGCGGTCCAAACATGGTCCGAACCTGGATGGGCATGGGAGGTGGTGATGGGTGAGCGGCGGACGATCTGGGAACGCGTGAAGGGGCGGTTTTGCTATGGGCGAGGGCTGCGGTTGGTGCGGCCGCGGTGGAGGTACCTGCTGTCGTCGCGGCTGGAACCGATCAGCGAGCTGGTGGGTGTGGACCGCGGGCAGCCGATCGACCGGTACTTCATCGAGCGGTTCATGACGGAGAACGCGGAGCGGATCCGGGGCGCGGTGCTCGAGGTGAAGGACCGGGATTACACGGTCAAGTTCGGCGGGTCGAAGGTGACGCGGTCGGAAATCCTGGACCTGAATCGGGAGAACACGGCGGCGACGATTTACGGCGATATCCGGGATCTGAAAGAGATCGCGGACGACACGTTTGATTGCTTCATCCTGACGCAGGTGCTGCAGTACGTGGATGATCTGGATGCGGCGGTGCGGGAGTCGCGCCGGGTGATCAAGCCGGGGGGGTGCCTGCTTGTGACGGTGCCGACGGTGGGCAAGCTGGATGGTCAGGAGGACAACGTCGAAGGGCACTTCTGGCGGTTGACGGAGGATTCAGCCAGGTATGTGTTTCACCGGCACTTTGCGGCGGATCGGGTGAAGGTTGCTTCGTGGGGGAATGTGCTGCTGGGGGCGGGGTTCCTGCAGGGGATGTGCGTGGAGGACATGCCGCGGCGGGCGATGGAGAAGTTTGATGCGAGGTTTACGTGCGGGGTGATGGTGCGGGCGGTGAAGTAGGAGATGGGGGAGGGCTGTGCCCCGTACTGTTGGGATGCGGGGTGTAAGGAGATTGGCATGCGTGCGTGGTTACTGGTGGTCGTGGCGGCGATGGCGGGTGGCGGGTGCGTTTCGGGCGGTAGCCGCGAGCCGGACGGGCCGGCGCGTGCGATGGCGCGGCTCAAGGCGCCGGTGCGGGCGGCGGGGGAGGGGTACATCGCGGCGCTCGAGGCGTTGACGCGGGAGTTGGCGTCTGTGACGGACACGGCTGGGGCGCGGGCGGCACTCCCGCGGGTTGAGGGGCTGCTGGGGGACATGGGCGGGCACTGGCGGACGCTGGAGGATGCGGGGGCGTCGGCGCGTGCGGAGGCGAGGTACGCGTTCTGGAGGAGGTTGAACGCGGCGGATGCGGGCTTCGAGTCGCAGGTCAACCGGATCAACGGAACGCCGGGCGTCGGGCCGGCGCTGGGGCCGCTGCTGGACAAGGTGCCGCGGTGGAGGTGAACGCTCAGCGCTTGTCGCGGGTGAGCTGGGCGTAGGCGTTGTGGTTGTGGATGGACTCGAAGTTCTCGGAGTTGATCGAGAACCAGGAGATGCGGTCGTCGCCGTCGAGGAGGAGGGCGAGGTCGCGGACGATGTCTTCGACGAACTTGGGGTTGTCGTAGGCGGCCTCGGTGACGTACTTCTCATCGGGGCGCTTAAGGACGGCGAAGACCTCGGTGCTGGCGGCCTTCTCGAGGTAGCGGACGATCTCCTCGATCCAGATCCGGCTCTTCATCCGGACCTTGGCCTCGATGCGGCAGCGCTGGTTGTGGGCCCCGTACTTGGAGATTTCCTTGGAGCAAGGGCAGAGGCTGGTGGCGGGCGCGGCGACGGACATGATGAAGTCGTCGGCGCCGTTGCTCTGGCACTCGAAGCGGACCTGGTAGTCCATGAGGCCGGGGGACTTCGTGACCGGCGCGAACTTCTTGATGAAGTAGGTGAACTCGGCCTCGAAGTGGGACTCGGCAGCGTTGAGGCGTTCGCGGATGGCGCGGGCCACCTTGGGGAAGCACTCGGGCGTGAGGGCGCTGTCGGCGTACTCGTTGAGCACTTCGAGGAAGCGGCTCATGTGCGTGCCCTTCTGGTAGTGGGGCAGGGCCACGTACATATTGACCTTGGCGACGGTGGTCTGCTCGCCGCCGTCTTCGGTGCGGAGGCGCATGGGGTAGGTGACGTCCTTGACGCCAACGCGGTCGATGGCGACCTGGCGGGCATCGTCGGAGGCCTGCACGTCCGGCATGGCCTGTTCACGGAGCGTGGCGCTGGGTTTCTTTGACTTCACTATGACCCTCCTGCGGATGGTAGGTTCGGAGGGGCTAAGGACCTTGGATTCACTTCCTCGCATTGGCGGGAGAACCCCCTGCCCCCTGAGCGCTCGGGGCGGCTTCCGGGTGGCGTTTCTCGATCATCGAGCCGGCCCATGACACACCCATTGGGATGCCGAGGAGGCCGCCGGCGATCCAGTCGAGGGGTGTGATGTGGGCGAGGGGGAAGAGCGAGCCCTTGTAGAGCGAGGGGACAACGCCCGAGGCACCCGACATGAACAAGCCTGTGAGAGGGCCGATGATGCTGAGGAGCACGATGGGGATGAACATCGTGGGGATCGGGGCCGAGAAGTCCACGAGTCGGGACGCCGCGGCGGCGAACACGCCGCCAGCGATGGCGGCGAAGACGGCCTGACCCTTGAGCGGGGTGGCGGCGATGAGCCATGCCGCGACGCCACCGGCGGCAGTCGCGGTCAGGATACAAACGAGGGTGTTGGGGGTGAGCCGGAGCTTGGTCGGCGCGGCGATGCTCAGGCGGTGCATGAACCACACGATGGCGCAGGTCGGAATGCCGAGCAGAAGACCCTCGACCGAGAGGCGGGTGAGGGGCGCGCCGGAGCCGGCGGTGCGGATGAGGTCGCTGACATCACCCGACTTCCAAGCCGCCCAGGCGAGGATGTAGCCCGCGGCGGTGAGCGCGTGGGCGAAACCGATGATTCGTACGGAGAGCAGGCCGATGACGGCGGCGATGGCGAGCGCGCCAGCGGCGGCGAGGAGTCCCAGAAGCGGAGAGGTGTTGACGAGGGCGGTGCCTTGGCCGCCGTCGGCGGTGCGGGCGAGGTGCATGAGCGAGCCGGCGGCGGGGCCGGCCAGGAGGAGGGCGAGGAAGTAGATGGACCAGCGGGTAACGGCCTTTGGCATTGGTGGATAGTAACGGGGCGGACGGGGGTGGGGGAGGGTTGCGCGGGCCCGGGGCGGCAAGGGTCGGGCGTTGGGGGTATTCTGGGGGCGTTGTTGCAGGATGCAGCACCGGAGACAGCGCATGAACACGGAAACCCGGCGCGATGGGACCGTTCAACTGGCGGATTGGTGGGAGGATCTTCTATGGCCGCGGGTGATGGCCTCGGCGGCGCTGGGGATCCGGCCGTCGCGGATCGGGCTGGTGTTTTTCGGGATGGTGGCGGCGCTGGTGGTGCTGTGGGTGGGGCATGAACTGGACCGGCTGGTGGGGAAGACGGGGATGCCGGGGCCGATGGCGGCGGTAGCCCGGGGGGAGGGGCCTCACACGGCATTGTGGCAGGTGATCGTGACGTACCCTGTGATGTGCGTGACGTCGATGCCGTTCACGACGGCGCTGCTTGTGCTGGTGGTGCTGCCGATCAAGGTGGTGACGGCGGGGGCGGTGTCGCGGATGGCGGCGGTGGAGTTTGCACGGGGCGAGTTTGTGCCGTGGACGGAGGCGGTGGGGTACAGCCTTCGGCGGATGGGGTCGTTGCTTGGAGCGGTGCTGGGGCCGCTGGTGGCGGTGTGGCTGATCGCGCTGGTGCTGGCGGCCGGGGGCTTTGTGCTGCTGAACTGGCCGTACGTCAACGTAGTGGGCGGGGTGTTGTATGGGTTGGCGCTGCTGCTGGGAATGGCGGCGTCGCTGATCGGCGTGGTGTACATCGCAGGGAACCTGATGCTGGTTCCGGCGGTGGCGTGCGATGGCGCGGATGCGGTTGATGCGATCCAGCGGGCGTACGCATACACGCTGGATCGGCCGGTGCGGCTGGTGCTGTACCTGGTGCTGGCGGCGATCGGGTTGGGGATCGCGCTGCTGATCCTCGTGGTGCTGGTGGGGGCGGGGATCGGCGTGGCGTACGCGGGGGCGGGGTGGTGGCTCGGCGAGCGGGCGCAGGCGATGCTGCTGCACGGGACCGTGTCGGTGGTCCCGGGGCTGGGGGATGCGGTGCCGGCGCCGGAAGGGTCGTACAAGGCGGGTTCGTGGCTGATCAGCCTGTGGACGATGATCCCGGTGTACGGCGTGCTGGCATGTGCGCTGAGTTGCGGGGTGTCGTGCGCGACGGTGGTGTACCTGGCGATGCGTCGGATCTGCGACGGGCAGGACACCTCGGAACTGTGGATGCCTGGGGAGATCGAGGGGGTGATGCAGGTGTCGCTGTCGGGACGGGCCGCGGAGGTTCGGGTATCGGCGGCGGGGCCGACGGATGTGGATGATGAGTTGTGAGGGGTGTGGGGGAGACTCGAAGTCCCGCCGAGCTGGGACTTTGATGCGCGGAGGGACTGACTGTGACAGCGCGACGGGTGCCGGGAGGGACGGTGTTTGAGCAGGCGATCCGGGTCGCCGGGGCGATGGCGGAACTTGGAGTGAGCGACCTGGTGTTCAAGCGGGCGGGGACGTGCACGGGGCTGACCGCAAGGCAAACGGACTTGCCGGGCATGTTGGCGACGATGCCGCCGGGGTCGCGGCTGGAATGCGCCTCGCTCGGCGTCGTGGTGGAGATGAGAAGCAGCAGTTTGGTGTGGAGCGCCGTGGCTGGGGGAAGCGAAGGGAAGTTCGCGGCGGCAGTCGGCGGGTAATGTGAGAGCGCCGGGCAGAGCGCGCTACAGGGCGGCGAGGAAGGGCGTGGGGTCGAGGAGGTTCTTCTGGGCGAGCATTTCGGGGAGGGCGGAGGGGAGCACGGCTCGGTCGATGGTGAAGGGGCCGACGGCGGTGCGGCGGAGGGCCACGAGCATTCCGCCGACGTTCATCGCCGCGCCGAGGTCGCGGGCAAGGCTGCGGATGTAGGTGCCCTTGCCGCAGCGGATGTCGAGACGGAGGATGGGCCAGCGGTATTCGAGGATGGAGAGGGCGTGGATGGTGACGGGTCGGGCGGGGAGCGTGAGCTCCGGGGCATGGCCCATTTCGGCGGCGCGGGCGATCTTGTAGGCGCGGGTGCCGTCGACCCAGATGGCGGAGTGGGCGGGCGGGCGCTGCTGAATGACACCGGTGAAGGATGTACAAGTCTGTGCGATGAAGTCGGGTGTTGGGGGAGCGAGGTCGTGGAGCGGGGAGATGCGGCCTTCGAGGTCGTCGGTGCTGGAGGTGGCGGAGAGGTCGATGTCGGCGGTGTAGCGTTTCTCGCCGGCCATGAAGGCGTCGCAGAGCTTGGTGGCCTTGCCGATGAGGATGACCATGACGCCGGTGGCGAGGGGGTCAAGAGTTCCGGCGTGACCGACCTTGACGCGCTTGGGTGCGCCGCCGCCGACCAGTTTGCCGCGGACAATGCGGCAGACGTGCATGGAAGTGATGCGTTCGGGCTTGTCGATGATGAGCAGGCCGGATGGGGTTGGTGGGGCGTTCACCTGGGCGCCTCCACGATTTCGAGGCGGCGGGGCTTGCCCGAGGAAGCATCGAAGCCGGTAACGGTGGCGAGGGGTTGAGGGTCGGATTCGGCGTTGTCGCGGATGAGCAGGGCGGAGGGATTGGCGGCTTGCCAAGCGGTGATGTCGGCGGGTGACTGGATTCTGGCGCGGGTGAGGAAGACCAGGCTGGAGGATTGAAAGCCGATGGCGGCGACGGGGCGAGATCCGGAGGGGTCGATGCGCTCGAGGGCTGAGGCGAGGTCGCGGCTGAGCCCAAGGAAGCGGGGAAGGGCGACGGTGGGTACGAGGATGGCGATGACGAGCATGGCGCCGACGCCGGCGATGGCGGCGCGGGCGTGGAGTCCCTTGAGGATGGACCGCCACGCCGCGGCGAGGGAGCGGAAGAGGAGCAACGCGCCGAGGAAGGAAACGAGGCCGGCGCCGATGGCGGCGGCCGTGGAGCCCGGCCAGAAGAGAAGGCGGAGGAGGAAGAGAGAGATGGCCGCGAAAGCGATGGCAGCGCCGGCGATGAGCCAGGTGGTCTTGCCTATGGAGGTGAGGCGTGATTCAAGATCTGGCAGCGCGCCGGCGGATGCGGCAAGGAGTGCGCGGGCGCCGATGATGGACAGCGGTGTGGCAAGAAGGAGGGTGAGGCCGGAGGTCTTGCCGGGGGCGGCCTCGAGGAGAACCCACATTGGTGCGATCCATGCGAGGAGGAAGGCATAGCCGGGGTGAATCGTGCCCGCGGAGCGTCCGCGTCCGAGTTTCCACACGAGAAGCAAGCCGGCGGGCGCCAGCAGCACGCCGGGCCAAGCGGCGGCAGGGAGAGTGGCGAGGTAGATTCCGGGTGGGAGGAACGTAGCGGCGCCGTTCCAGAGCAGGTGAGCGGTCCAGGCGGAGAGGAGAGTCGGGGCATCGGCGTGCTGGAGCGCGGCGGCGGTGTAAGCGCCGAGGGACACGGCCAGAATCGGGATGCCGACGAAGGGACGGAGTTCAATGAGAACCTTGCGGCCGAGGAGCATGGCGCAGGTGACGATGGTCGCGACGATGATCAGGAGCGACAGGAGACCACCGGAGAGGGCGGCGAGGGCGAGAAGGATCCAGAACAAGGCCGCGCTTCGGCGTGTGAGGAAGACGGTGGCGTCGCTGGGCGCGGCGGCGCGCCAGAGCAGGAGCATGGCCCAGGCCGTGGCGGCGGCGGTGAGCATCGCGGGTGTGGCCTGGCGTGCATGCCAGAGGGCGAGGGGGCAAAGGGCGATGAACGCCGCGGCAAGTCGGCCCGCGGAGGGATCGAAGAGTTCGGTGGCGAGGCGTCGAACGATGAGGACAAGGAGGATGGCCGCGAGGAGTGAGGGGAGGCGGTACATGAAGATGGCATCGCGGTACGGATTACCGCCAGAGAGGGCCGCGGCGGAGGCTGCCTGCAACCAGAAAGGGAGTGGGGGCGAGCCGGTTTGTGGCTGGTCAGCGATTCGGGGGATGATGGCGTTGTGGCGAGCGGGGTCGCGGTGGGTTGGCGCGAAGGTGAGGAACTCGAAGACCTGCCGCGAGCCTTGGGCCCAACAGGATTCGGAGTCAGTGGGCGGCACGCCGAAGAAGCCGGGGAGGTAGACTAGAAGGCAGAGCAGGATGAGCGTGGCGGCGCCGGCGCGGGGCATGAGGGGCGCGGCCGACCGATCGGGCGACTCACCCTGACCATCGATCACTTCCCCTGACACGCTTGAACCGTCGCCGACCATGATGATTCCTGAAGTTGAAAACTCCCGCGACTATAACCGGGGCCTGCCGTGGGCGGTTCGGATGGTTCATCACGCATGGGCGGTGGTGATGTGGGTGTTGCGGCCGCTGCGGGAGTGGGTAGGGCATCCATCTCGGCGGGCGTGGACGATCCCGGTGTTGTGGGGGGCGGTGGGGGCAGTCGTGGTGCATCAGTGGGATGGGAAGGTGGCGGAGTGGATCAAAGGTGTATCGTCGTTCGGACCGGGGGCGGCATCGGCGATGCTGGGGATTTCGTTGCTGGCGTGCGTGGTGAGCGCGCCGGTGGTGATGAGCCGAACGGGGGCCGGGCGGGCGACGGCGGTGCGCTGGGCGGCGGGGTTCATTGCGCTGTTTCTGATCAGCCGCGTGATGCCAATGGTGGTGGGTCGGCCGCGGCCGGTGTTGGAGGACCCGGGGTACTTCGTTTCGCCGTTTGGCCAATACCCGTTGTCTCCGGCGGTTGGAATCCGGCACGCGTGGGAGTTCTGGGTGCCGGGGATTTCGGACCTCTGGTCGATGCCGTCGCGGGAGGTGGCGTATGCGCTGTTCGCGGCGTGGACGATCGGAGCGGTGCGGCCGACCTGGCGGGCGTGGATGGTCATGCTGGTGGTGGTGGCGGTGGGGGCGGTGTTGATGTCAGGGACGGTCTATGCCAGCGATGTGGTGGTGGGGGCGGCGCTGGGTATCGCTGTGGCGCGGGTGGTGCTGGTGCCTGAAGAACAACAGTCGCACGCGGCCGCGCAGCGGTGAAGTCGAAGGGCCAGACGCAAGAAGGGCTGGGGCGGTGCGGCAAAGCCCCGGTCGAGGCGTGAGGCGGGATGTCGGAGTGTTGACAGGCTAAACTCAGCCCCTGCCACAAGCAGACCTTAGGAGAGGTGTCCGAGTGGCTGAAGGAGCAGCACTGGAAATGCTGTATAGGGGTAACTCTATCGGGGGTTCGAATCCCCCCCTCTCCGCTTCCTGATTGTCGCGACTTCGCCGGAGCGGCGGGGTGCGTATTGGCTGTGGGTCTATCGCGAGATGTCTTGTCGTGCGGCTTGTCGCCGTGGGATGGCTCACACGTTGAAGTACTTCGCCTCCGGGTGATGCACGATGATCGCGCTGGTGCTCTGCTCCGGGTCGATCTGCCAGTTCTCGGTGAGTTCGCAGCCGATGCGCTGAGGCTGGAGGAGGCGGAAGAGTTTGTCCTGGTCGGACATGCTGGGGCAGGCGGGGTAGCCGAAGCTGTAGCGGCTTCCGCGGTACTTCTGGGTGAAGAGGTCGCGGATGCGGGGGGAGTCGTCGGTCGCGATGCCGAGTTCCTGGCGCATGCGCTTGTGCCAGAACTCGGCGAGGGCCTCGGCGGTTTCGACACCGAGGCCGTGGAGGTATAGGTATTCCGTGTAATCGTTTCTCTCGAACAGTTTCCTGGCTTCTTCGGAGGCGCGTCGGCCCATGGTGACGCAGTGCATGCCGATGATGTCGGGCTGGCCGCTCTCGATGGGGCGGAAGAAGTCACTGATGCAGAGGCGCTTGCCGCCCGGTTGGCGGGGGAAGGTGAAACGTTCGAGTTCGCGCCGGTCCGAACCGCTTGGCCGTCCCATCACGCCGTCCGACATCTGCCTCTCGCCTTGCGACTTTCGCCCCTGGCCCCCGGGCTCCCAGATGACGAGGTCATCGCCGTCCGAGTTGCACTCCCAGTAGCCGTAGACGACGGCGGGCTGGAGGATCTGCTCATCGCGGCAGCAGGCCTTGAGACGTTCGAACACGGGCTGAATCTTGTCTTCCAGCATCGCCTCGTAGTCGGCGTCGGAGAGGGCACCCTTCTTGACCTGCCACTGGCCGCGAAAGAGGGCGACGGGGTTGATGAATGGGTAGATGTCGTCGAGGTCGAGCCCGGTGACGACGCGGGAGCCGAGGAAGGGGGCACGCGGCACGGGGACAGCGGTAGAGACGGCGGAGCGCACCTTGACGGCGACCGCTGCATCATCGACACGCGATGTTGTTGATCCGCCCCCGTTGGCCGCGGCGAGCCTTTCCGCCCTGGACTTGACGATCAACTCCTCGGCCTTGGAACGCTTGCCCTGGCGTTCCTCGATTTCGCGGGTGAGGTCGTCAAACTTCCTTGCCATGATCAGGTCCATGGTGCGGAGGCCGTCGAAGGCGTCCTTGCCGTAGAGGCAGTGGCCGTTGTAGGTGGCCCGGAGGTGGCTCTCGCAGTAGTGGCGGGTGAGGGCGGCGCCGCCGAGGATGACGGGCGGGTTCAGGCCCATCGCGTTGAGTTCCTTGAGGTTCTCTTCCATCACGTTGACGGACTTGACGAGCAGGCCGGACATGCCGATGGCGTCGGCCTGGTGCTCTTTCCAAGCCTTGACGATGTCGGCGATTGGCTGCTTGATGCCGATGTTGTAGACGGTGTAGCCGTTGTTGCTGAGGATGATGTCGACGAGGTTCTTGCCAATGTCGTGGACATCGCCCTTGACGGTGGCGAGGACGATCTTGCCCTTGCTCTGGCCCTGGACCCGCTCCATCAGCGGTTCGAGTTGGGCGACCGCCATTTTCATGACTTCGGCGGATTGCAGGACGAAGGGAAGTTGCATCTGGCCGGAGCCGAACAGGTCGCCGACGGTCTTCATGCCGTCGAGGAGGTGGTCGTTGATGATTTCGAGGGGCTTGTACTTCGCCAGCGCGGCCTGAACGGTCTCGGCCAGGCCCTCCTTCTCGCCGTCGATGATGTGAGCGCGGAGTTGCTCCTCGACGGTGAGGACTTTCCTTTCCTTCTTGGCCGCGCCCGAGCCTTCGACGTCCTTGAAGAGTTCGATGAACCGCTGGAGAGGGTCGCCGGAGTCGCGCCGGTCGTAGATGAGGTCGAGGGCGGCGTTCCACTGGTCGTCGGGGATCTTGGTGCGGGGCAGGATCTTGGAGAAGTGGAGGATCGCGCTGGTGAGGCCGGCGTGCTGCAGTTCGTGGAGAAAGACGGAGTTGAGCGCGACGCGGGCCGCGGGCTTGAGGCCGAAGGAGACGTTGGAGAGGCCGACGGTGGTCTGGCACTGGGGGAAGCGCTGCATGATGCGCCGGACACCCTCGATGGTCTCGAGGCCGGATCGGCGGTCGCTCTCCATGCCGGTGGAGATGGGCAGAACGAGGGGATCAAAGAGCAGGTCCTCGGGCGCGAGGCCGTGCACGCCGGTGGCGCGTTGGAAGCCGCGCTCGGCGATGGCGAGCTTGCGGTCGGCCGTTCGGGCCATGGAGGCTTCCTTGTCCTCGTCGATCGAGCCGATGACGAGGGCGGCGCCGTACTTCTTCGCCAGCCCACAGATATGGTCAAACTTCTCGTCGCCCTCCTCGTAGTTGGCGGAGTTGATGATGCACTTGCCGCCGGCGTGCTTGAGGCCGGCCTCGATCGTCTTGGTTTGAGTCGAGTCGAGCATGAGCGGCGCGTTGACCTGGCGAACGACGCGGCGGACCACCTCCTCCATGTCACGGGCGTTGTCGCGTCCGGCGTAGTCGACGTTCAGGTCAAGCACGTGGGCGCCGTCGTGGCGCATCTGCTCGCGAGCGAGGGAGACGATTCCGTCCCAGTCCTCGGCTTCGAGGAGTTTCTTGAATGCGCGAGAACCGGAGGCGTTCATGCGCTCGCCGATGATCAGGATCGAGTTGTCCTGGCGGTAGTCCGTGACGGAGTAGAGCGAGGTGACCCCGGCCTTGGGGGCGGAGATGACCGCGGGCGGCCGCCGGTGTCTGGCACCGCTTTCCACCGCGGCGGCGAGTTGGCGGATGTGCTCGGGTGTGGTTCCGCAGCAACCGCCGACGATGCGGACGCCGTCCTGATCGATGTACTTGATGAGTGACTCAACGAAGGGCTCGGGCTTGAGCGGGTATTCCGTTCGACCCTCGACGAGAACGGGCAGGCCGGCGTTGGGGATGACGGAAATGGCCCGCCCACCGCGGAGCGATGGGGCGCCCATGCCCGGCCAGTTCCTGCCCAACCAGTGAATGTGCTCGGCCATTTCCGTGGGGCCGGTGGCGCAGTTGAGCCCGAGTGAGCAGATGGGGTAGTTGGCAAGAGCGGTCGCCGCGGCGGCGATCTCGGTGCCCAAAAGCATGGTGCCGGTGGTTTCGATGGTGACGGAGACGAGGATGGGGTGGTCGTCGGTGGTCTTGCCGCGCTCGCTGAGGGCTTCGAGGACGGCGTTGATGGCGCACTTGACTTGGAGCAGGTCCTGGCAGGTTTCGATGATGAAGGCATCGACGCCGCCGTCAAGGAGGCCGCGGGCCTGTTCGCGGTAACTGTCGAACATGGCCTCCCAGGTTGTGTTGCCGAGGGTGACGAGCTTGGTTCCGGGGCCCATGGAGCCCATGACGAAGCGGGGCTTGTCCTTCGTGGAGTGGCGGTCGCAGGCAGCGCGGGCGACCTCGGCGGCCATTTTGTTGAGGGCGCGGCACTGATCGGTGAGGTCGAACTCCGCCAGGACGAGCTTGCTGGCGCCGAAACTGTCCGTCTCAACACAGTCGGCACCGACTTTCAGGAAGGACTCGTGGATGTCCTGGATAACGTCCGGGCGGGTCTTGACGAGGATGTCCGTGCAGTTTTCACAACCGCAGTAGTCGGCGTGGACATCCAGGTTCCGGGAGTAGATGGAGGTGCCCATGGCGCCGTCGAAAACAAGGACGCGGCGGGCGAGCTCTGTCAGGAAGCGGCTGGGCATGGTGGAACTATACCTCCCCGGGCGGTCTCTTGCACCGTTCATCCGGATGAAAGGATGAAGGCAGTGGTTTCCGGACTATCGACACCGGAAACAACAAGGCCCAGCCGGTGTGGCTGGGCCTCTGGTATCGACCGGATTTGGACCGAATCAGGCCTTCTTCTTGTCCTTGGCGACAAAGTAGTTGCCTTGGAACTTCTTCTGGAACTTCTCGACGCGGCCGGCGGAGTCAACGAAGGTCTGCTTGCCGGTGAAGAAGGGGTGGGATCCGGACCAGACTTCGACGTGCATTTCGGGCACGGTGGAACCGACGGTCATGACGACCTGGCCGTTGTGATACACCTTGCAGGAGGGGTAGTACGTGGGGTGGATGTCGTTCTTGGCCATGGCTCGGACTCCAAATGGGCGGAGATAGTAGCCCTCAAGCAAGGGCGGCGGCGAGGAGGCGGTGGAAGTGGTGAACGCCCTGTTCGCGGGTGGGGGAATAGCGGCCGCGCTCGTAGAGACGAGACCGGACCCCCCGCTGGACGGCTTCGACGACGGCTTCATCTTCGCGTTCGACGCGGTCGAGGCCGGCGCCGGCCCCGCGGTCGAGTTTTTCCGGCCTCCAGACGTAGGAAAGGAACGAAACGCGGGTGCGGTCGACGGCAAGCGGCTGGACGATGTTGATGGAGAGGCCCCAGGGATAGAAGTTGAACATGAGATTCGGGAAGAGCCAGTAGTAGTACGCGGCGATGCGGCGGCCGCGGTCGGGGCTTTCGGGGGGGAAGTCGAAGGCCTCTTCCCCATCCTTGGCGATTCCGAGTTGAAGGTTGGAGCGGGCGTAAAGCTCGGTGGTGTAGGAGCCGTAGTCGATGGCGGCATTGAGGCCGGCGTGGACAAAGGGGATGTGGAAGCCTTCGAGGTAGTTGTCGCAATAGAGGGCCCAGTTGGCGTGGACGAGGTAGTCGCGCGAGCGGGAGGCGTCGAAGGTGAACTCGTGGAGGGGGAGCCAGGCGAGCCGGGCGGCCATGGGGTCAAGGAGGTCGGCGATCGGGAAGGCGGGGTCGAGGGCGGCGAAGATGAACTTGCCCCAAGTGTGGAACTGGATGCGGGGCAGGTTGTCGGCGGGCGAAGGGAAGCCCTTGGCCTGTTCGAACTCGGGCATGTAGCGGAACGTGCCGTCCAGGTCGAATCGTCGGCCGTGGTAGCGGCAGACCAAGTTCTTCTCGTGGCCGGGGCCGTTACACAAGAGTGTGCCTCTGTGGGTGCACACGTTGGAGAGGCAGTGGGGGGTGTCGGCGTGGTCGCGGGTGAGGAGGAGGGGCTCGTCGATGCAGCCGGGGAGGAAAGTAACGGGATGGACCTGGCCGGGTACCTTGATCGAGTCGGTGTCGCCGATGAACTGCCAGGAGCGGGCGAAGATTCGCTCTCGCGCAGCGGCGTAGACACCGGGATCGGCATAGGCCCAGGCGGGGAGGGTGGAGGCTTCGCGAATATCCGGGTGGATGTCAAAGGGCCGGGGCATGGCGAGAGGATACCCGCGATGCTGGACGGCGCTTCCCCGTGCGTGCGGCCTGTTCAGGCGGGGTCCTTGGGTTCGGCGAGTTCCTTGATCGCGGGGTGGTTCAAGAGGTACTCCCGTCGCTGGCGGGTGAACTGTTCGAGCGATGGGCGGTTGCGGCCGCGGGCTTCGCCTTCGGGTTGGGTGGCCGTGATGGAACGTGTGAAGGCTTCGTAGGAAGAGAGTTTGCGGGTGTCGGCTTTGACCTCCGCATCGATGAGGGCGCGGTAGCGTTCGGCGATGGGGCCGAGCGTGTCCCAATCGAGCCAGGTCTGGGCTATGGAGCGGACCTTTCGCAGGTAGCTTTCGCGCAGAGCGGGAACTTTGAGCAGGCGGCTGCGCAGGGGCTTGGTTGAGTCGTCGAGCGCGACGAGGGGATCGACCTGGCCGCTGGCGCGGGCGAGCGCGGGGCGGTCGGCGCCTGGCTGTCCCGCGGGGCGTTCGCGCGGAGGTTCGCGATCTGGTCCGTCCCGTTCGGCACCCGGGCCTCCGGGTGGGGCGCCGGGGCCGCCCGGCGGGCCACCTCGGCCTCCGGGGCCGCGGCCACCGCCGGGCAGGAAGGTTTCGTTTGCATCGTGGGGGAGGATGTGGAATATGCCCTTCTCATCCAAGTAGATGGAGTAGTCACTGGCGCGGACCCAGTAGCCGTCTTCGTTGGATGTCGCGACATCGAGGGCCAGGAACCACAGCGTTCCTTCGATGTCCAACTTGGGCTTGAGAGCGGCTTCGAGTTCGTCCGTCGGCGTTTCGTTGAGCGTGCGGCAGAGGTCGATCAGGGCTCGCCAGGACTTGGCATCGTCCTTGGACTTGATCTCGTAGCGGCGGCGGTAGGGCTCAATGTCTTCGCCAAGGTACTCGAGGCCGCCGCGGCCCTGCGGGCTGCCGGGGACTTTCCAGCGGGCGCCCTTGGACGACCCGAAGCGATGTTCGATCATGATTTTGTCGAACTGCTCGGCGTTCTGGTACACGCCCCAGCTCTCGCCGTTGACGACGACGCGGACGAAGTTGACTCGAGGGGCCGGGATCTTCAGCGCAGAAGCGATGTGGGCGAACAGCGGCCCCCGCATGAGTGAGGGATCGCCGTTGGCGTTGAGGAGGTTGAGAGTCTTGACGCCGAGGAGGCGCTGGTTCTTGTCGGCGTAGTCCACGGAGATGTTGAAGGAGCGCTTGGAGCCGGCGGGGACCATCATCAATGAGCTGGCGCCGCGGAAGCTGACGCCGACATTGGGATAGGTCTTGCCGTCGACGGTCATGGTGGCGGGGACCTCGACGTCGGTGCGGATGAAGTCGGAGAGTTCGGCCTCCCAGTCGTCGCTCTCGAAGTCGAGGAAGATGGTGCGGTATACATCGGGGTCGTAGAGGCCGCCGATGGCGGGCGCGACGTCCGACTTGGCGATGCGTGGGCCGGGCGAGCTGGCCGGGCGCTCCATGCCGGGCGGGCCGCCGGGACCTCCACCGGGGCCGCCCCCCATGCCTCCGCCGCGGCGGGGGCGTCGGGAGGTTTCTTCCTGCATGAACTTGCGGGCTTCGGCGCGTTCGGCCTTGTTGAGGATGCCGTCACCGTCGGTGTCGAAGCGGGAGAGGATTTCGCGGTCCTGCATCATCATGCCGGGGCCGCCCATGCCGCCGGGGCCGCCGCCTCGGGGGCCATCGCCGCGCGGCGGGCGGACGTCGTCGGGTTGCGCGGCGGCGACGGAGGCAAGAGCGAGGCAGGTCACCACGAGGAGATGTTTCATTGGTGGGTTCCGAGTCGGTGGTCGAGCACGTGACGTGCGGCGTGCGGGTTGAACTGGATGACGGCGCCGATTCAAATGTGGCGCCGGACTGGCGAATCGGGGCCTTTGCGTTGGCTGGCGCAGTCGGTTCAGCGGTGCGGGGGCAAGTCTCCTGAACGAGCCGGGGTGCCCAACGCACGGGAAGGTCCCTTAATGCACGCTCTGCACGCACCGGACGGGTGGAGGGGACTGAGGACGGGGGTTTGGGGGCATGAAAGCGAGGAAATCGGCGTACTTTTGACTCTGGTGGCGGCTCTGCCGATAATGTAGCCATGGCTACATTTTACGGGCGGGTGATGATGTGGGTTCTGGCGGCGGCGGGGGTCGCGTTGGCGGGGGTTTTGGTCGGCGCGGGGCCGAAGGGGCCGGAGCCGAGACTGACCGTGGTGACGACGGTGGGGATGGTGACGGACATCGCCCGGGCGGTGGCCGGAGATCGGGCGACCGTGATCGGGCTGATGGGGGAGGGAGTGGACCCGCACCTGTACAAGCCAAGCCGGGCGGACATCCAGCAGCTGATGAAGGCGGATGTGGTGCTGTACAACGGGTTGCTGCTCGAGGGGAAGATGACCGATGCGCTGATCCGGGTCGCCACGTCGGGTCGGAAGGTGCACGCCGTGACGGAGCTGCTCGACGAGCGGTACATCGTGGAGCCGCGGCACCTGGAAGGCCATCCCGACCCGCATGTGTGGATGGACCCGTTGGCATGGGCGAAGGCTGTTGAGGTGGTGCGTGACAAGCTCTCGGAGGCGGACCCGGCGGGGCGGGATGCATACCGCGCGAACGCCGCGGCCTATCTGAAGGAACTGGACGGGCTCCACGCGTACGCGGAGCGCGTGCTGGGGAGCGTGCCGGAGGGGCGGCGTGTGCTGGTGACGGCGCACGATGCGTTCGGGTACTTCGGGCGGCGGTACGGGTACGAGGTGGTGGGGATCCAGGGGATCTCGACGGAATCGGAGGCGGGGCTGAAGGATGTGGAGCGGATCGTGAAGCTGCTGGTGGACCGGAAGATCGGCGCGGTGTTCGTGGAATCGACGGTTTCGGACCGGAACATCCGGGCGCTGCTGGCCGGGGCCAAGGCGCGTGGGCATGAGGTGAAGATCGGCGGGGAGTTGTTCAGCGATGCGATGGGAGCACCCGGCACGTACGAGGGGACGTACATCGGGATGATCGATCACAACGTGACGACGATCGCGCGGGCGCTGGGCGGCGAGGTTCCGGAGAAGGGGATGGCGGGGAAGCTCTCCAAGTGACAACGGCCGCGTCGAAATCAGACGGATCTCGGCTCGATGCTCGCCCGGAGCACTCGGCGCAGAGCCCGCTGTCGATCCACGCGATGACGGTGGCGTACCACCACAAGCCGGTGCTGTGGGATGTGGACTACGACGCGCCGGCCAATGCGCTGGTGGCCATTGTCGGCCCCAACGGGGCGGGGAAGAGCACGCTGATCAAGGCGTGCCTTGACCTGGTGCCGCGGGCGTCGGGGCTCGTGGAGTTCTGGGGGAGCCCGTACCGCCGGGTCCGCGGGCGGGTGGGGTATGTGCCGCAGCGGGAGAGCGTGGACTGGGACTTTCCGGTGTCGGCGCTGGACGTGGTGTGCATGGGACGGTACCACAAGATCGGGTGGTGCCGGCCGGTGTCGCGGGCGCACAAGCGGGCGGGGATGGAGTGCCTGGCGCGGGTGGGGATGTTGCCGCTGGCGGATCGGCAGATCAGCCAGCTTTCGGGGGGGCAGCAGCAGCGGGTGTTCCTGGCCCGGGCGCTGGCGCAGGAAGCGGACCTGTACTTCATGGATGAACCGTTCGCGGGTGTGGATGCCGCGACGGAGCGGGCCATCGTGGAGGTTCTGCGGGAGCTCAAGCGGGGCGGCAAGACGGTGATCTGCGTCCACCACGACTTGCAGACGGTGGCGGAGTACTTTGACCACGTGATGCTGATCAACATGCGGGTGGTCGCGGCGGGGCCGGTGGGCGAGGTCTTTACGCGGGAGAACCTTCACAAGACGTACGGTGGCCGGCTGACGCTGCTGGCCGAGGCGGCGGAGGCGGTGGCGCGTGCGGGCGGCGGGGGAGGCTGAGCGGCGTGTGGCTGTGCGCCCAAACAAGTCTGGGTCGGAGCGCTGAGGCGTGGCCGACGGCGCGGGAAGCCGTTGACGCGCTGCTGTTCCGCGCGGGATACAACACGGCGATCGTGGTGGCGGGAACGACGCTGCTGGGCATCGCGGCGGGGATTGTCGGGGTGTTCGGGCTTCTGCGCAAGCGGGCGCTGATGGCCGATGCGCTGGCGCACGCGACGCTCCCGGGCATCGGGCTGGTGTTCATCATCGCGGCGGGCCTGGGCGTTGAGGGGCGGTCGCTCCCCGTGCTGCTGACGGGGGCCGCGGCGACGGGCGTGCTTGGTGTGCTGTGCGTGCAGTGGATTCTTCGGCGGACGCGGCTGCACGAGGATGCAGCGATCGGGATCGTGCTGAGCGTGTTCTTCGGCGTCGGCGTGGTGCTGCTGAGCTACATCCAGACGATGAAGGGTGGGAACCAAGGGGGAATCAAGGCGTTCATCTACGGGCAGACGGCGGCGATGAGCCTGGGCGATGTCGCGCTCATGGCGGGGCTTGCCCTGGCGGCGGTGGCGGCGGCTGGGCTGCTGTTCAAGGAGTTTGCGCTCGTCGCCTTCAACGATGCGTTCGCGAAGGTGGGGGGGTGGCCGGTGACGCTCATCGACTTGCTGATGATGGCGCTGGTCGTGCTTGTGACGGTGGCGGGGCTGCAGGCGGTCGGGCTCATTCTGGTCGTGTCGATGCTCATCATCCCGCCGGTCGCCGCGAGGTTCTGGACGGATCGTCTCCGCACGCTGGTGATCCTCGCAGCGATCATCGGCGGGCTTAGCGGGTACTTCGGCTCGGTTGTGTCGTCGCTGTTTCCGCGGAAGCCGGCGGGATCGGTGATTGTCCTCACATCCGGCGCGCTGTTCATGCTGAGCATGCTGATGGCGCCTTCGCGTGGCGTGGTGGCGGCTGCCTGGCGCCGGGGATCGCAGCGGTTCCGCATCGCCGGGGACCATGTGGTGGAGGCGGCGTACGAGGCGGGCGGCCGCCTCGCGTTGGCGGACAAGGAGCGATTCGGGGTCGCTCGCGGCTGGTCCGGTGTGTTCCGGGAGATGACTCTCGCGCGGCTGCGGGCAAAGGGGCTCCTGACCCGGCGGGCGGGGGAAGTTGCGCTCACCGATCGAGGGCGTGAAGAAGGGGCACGCATTCACCGCAATCACCGTTTGTGGGAGCAGTACCTGATCAGCCATGCCGATGTGGCGCCCAGCCATGTTGATTGGTCGGTGGATCAGGTCGTGCATGTGCTCTCCGAGGAGCTTGTCGCTTCGCTTGAGGCGGAGCTGGCGGCGAAGGGAGTCGCGATTTCGGTCAACAGCGATGCCGCCGGGGTGCATCCCGGCGTGGGAGGCCGGGCGTGAGCCCCGTGGTTCACAACTTCCTGCAACTGGACGCGATGCCGCTGGCGGCGGGGCTGCTGGCCGCCGTGCTGTGCGGGCTGCTGGGGAACTTCCTGATCCTGCGGAAGCTGAGCCTGATGGGCGATGCGATTTCGCACTCGGTGCTGCCCGGGCTGGTCGCGGCGTTCTTGATCACGCACTCGCGAAGCCCGGGGCCGATGTTCATCGGCGCCGCGGCGGCGGGCGTTGTCACCGTCGGTCTGGTTGAACTGGTGCGGAAGATCGGGCGAATCGAGACGGGCGCCGCGATGGGCGTCGTCTTCAGCCTCTTGTTTGCGCTTGGCGTGCTGCTGATCGAGCAGGCCTCGATCCCGGGCGTTGACCTCGATCCGGATTGCGTGCTCTACGGCGAACTGTCCACGATTTTCTGGTTTCCACCGGACACCTGGGGCGGGTTCCTCTCGCTCGATACGCTGGGGCGGGTCCCGCGGCAGGTAGTCACGCTGCTGGTGATGGCGGTGCTGGCGACGGGATTTGTCGTGGTGCTCTTCAAGGAGCTTCGCCTGGCGGCGTTCGATCCGGCGCTGGCTACAGCGCAGGGGTTTCATGCCGGGTTGATGCACTTCCTGCTGATGCTCTTTGTCGCCGCGGCGACCGTGGCCTCGTTCGAGGCGGTCGGCTCCATCCTGGTGATCGCGATGTTGATCTGCCCGGCGGCGACGGCGCGGCTGCTGACGGACCGGCTTCGCCCTCAGATCGTTGTGAGCGTGGCCATCGCGGCGGCGTCGGCGGTGCTCGGGTACCTTGGCGCGAACGCGCTGCCGGCGGCGCTGGGCAGGTCGTGGTCGCTCAACAGCGCGGGAGGCATGACGGTGGCGGCGGGCGGGCTGTTCCTCGCGGCGGCGCTGTTCGGGCCGCGGCATGGCGTGGTCGGAAGGTGGGTTCGTCGGCGACGGCTGGAGGGAACGGTTGCGATGGAGGATGTGCTTGCTGCGCTGTACCGCCGGGGCGAGGGCGCAGCGGGGGCGCCGACGAGGGCCGAAGTGGCGGCGCTGGTCGGGCAACGAGCGGCGCGGCGGGGCGTGCGACTCGCGGAGGCCACGGGGCTGATCCAACAGGGCGAACGAGTTGTATTGACGGAAGTCGGCGAGGTTGCGGCCCGCGACCTGGTTCGGCGCCACCGCTTGTGGGAGAGCTATCTCGTGACCGAGGCTGGTGTTGCTCCGGATCATGTTCACGACACGGCGGAACGCCTGGAGCATCTCGTGGTTCGCCCGGAGGGTGATTCCGCGACGGACCCGCACGGCAGGCGCATCCCTTCGCAGGCCGACCGCACGTGATACCCTCCACCCGACGGACCTGAATGCGGCAGGCGGGTTGTTCACCCCTGCTTTCAAGCGCGTCCGAAACGTTCATGTCCGACACCCCACGACCGACCGAAGAGCTTCGTCCCGCCGGGGCCTCCGTTGAACCGGAGCCGATCGCGGAGGAACTGCTCGATACGCGTCCGCACGATCCGTACGCGGCGATCCGGTCCGTGAATTACCGCCGGTTTGCGCTCGGATTTGTCGTGTCGAGCACGGGCCTGCAGATGATGGGCATGGCGGTCGCGTGGGAGGTGTACGAGCGGACGAACGATGCACTGGCGCTTGGCTACATCGGGCTGGCTCGGGCGATACCCGTGCTCATCATGGCGCTGCCGGCCGGGCAGGCCATCGACCTGTTCAGCCGCAAGAAGATCCTCGTGCTGACGCAACTGGCGTTCTTCGTTCTTCTTGGGCTGCTGGCGGTGCTCTCGCACGAGAAGGCGCCGATGCCGCTCTTCTACTTCATGCTCATGCTCACGGGTTGCGCGCGGTCGTTCAACGGGCCTTCCCGGGCGGCGCTTCTGCCCTCGATCGTCCCGCCGCGCGACTTCCACAACGCGGTCACCTGGAACAGCGGCGTGTTCCAGCTCTCGGCGTTCGGCGGGCCGATCATCGCCGGGGCGATCATCGCGGCGACGAAGGCGGCGTGGCCGGTGTACGCTGCGGCGGCGGTGATGTGCCTGATCTTCGCGGTTTCCGCGGCCGGGATTCAGCCCCGCCCGGCGCCCAAGCGAAACGGTCGCTTCACGGTGCGGTCGATGTTCGATGGGGCCGGGCATGTGTGGCGGGAGAAGACGATCCTCGCGACGATCACGCTGGACCTGTTCGCCGTGCTGCTGGGCGGGGCGACGGCGCTGCTGCCGATTTATGCGAAGGACATTCTGCTGGTCGGCCCGGTGGGGCTCGGGATGCTCAAGGCGGCCCCGTACGTCGGCGCGTTCCTGATGGCACTGATCCTGGCGCATCGCCCGGCGTTTCGCAACGCGGGCAAGGCCCTGCTGTGGAGCGTCGCGGGCTTTGGCGTGTGCACCATCATCTTCGGTCTCTCCAAGTGGTTCGGGTTGTCTCTGTTGATGCTGACGCTGCTGGGCGGGCTCGACAACATCAGCGTCGTGGTGCGTCACGTGCTGGTGCAGGTGCGGACGCCGGACCACCTGCGGGGCCGGGTCGGGGCGGTGAACAGCGTGTTCATCGAGAGCAGCAACGAACTGGGTGCGTTCGAGTCGGGGCTGGTGGCGAAGCTCTTTGGGCCGGTCGTGAGCGTGGTGAGCGGAGGGATCGGGACGGTGCTGGTCGTGCTGGGCGTGGCGTGGTTGTGGCCGGAGGTGAGGCGGCTGGGCAGGTTGGAGGAGCCGAAGGGGTAGGTTGCGCCGTCAGCGGCTGAAGATCCAGATCATCACGCCGATGACGGCCAAGGCGGCGAGGATCGCGCTGGTGATCTTCCACGCCGACCATGGCCGCTGTCCCTGAACTTCACCCGTCCGGGCGTTGACGAGAAACTGGAAGACCTTGCCGTTGAACCGGTAGGCCGATACCCAGACGGGCAGCAGGATGTGTTTGAAGGTGATCCGCGAGTACTTCACCCGGCGCGAGGTGATCCGCTGTTCATCGCCGCCGATGTCAGCCCGGATGGCCGCGTCGATCTTCGGGGCCATCTTGCCCTGTGCTTCGACGAATCCCTGTTTCAGGTCCGTCGTGTAGCACTCGGCGGTGAACCCCGCGAGGTAGTCGTCCTTGTACGGTGTGGCGGCCTTCAGGTCCCAGGGTTCGAGCTTTTCTGCCAGCGGGCGGGGAAGCGACTTGGAAGCGAGAACGAGCACATCATCGAAGCGAACAAAGACGGTGCCCGCCGCGGGGGACCAGCGGATCTTCCGCTCGACGCGGGTCTGGGTGCGGCCGCCGACGCGGACGGTTCGCGTCACGTAATAGGCATCGCCCCGCTGCCCGGTGTAGGCGGTCGTGGTGTCGCAGTCGTACGTCCATGACGGGAGGTAGATGCCCTTGAGCGCGGCGTCGAGCATGCTCTGGCTCTTGAGCTTGGACGGCGCGAACCAGCGGCTCTTGATCCACTTTCGATAGGCCTCCTCCGCCTTCTCGCGCCGGAACATGAACGGCAGCAGGCAGTCGGGCAGGATCAGGTTCATGGCCCGGCCCTGGTTGACGATGTTGGTCCCGCAGAATGGGCAGGTCAGGCTGGTGATGTTGGGGGCGAGCGTCAGGACGGCGCGGCAGCCGTTGCACTGCACGGTGTCCACGGTTTCGGAAGTGTGAGCGCCCTCGAGGCGGGCGAGCTCCGCCTCAAAGTCACGCTCGGTCGCGCGCTCATCCACGCCTTCGATCGCGTTCTCCGCGGAGCAGTAGGGACACTTGAGCAGCGTGGTTCCCGGCTCGAACTGGAGCTTGGCCCCGCACTGTTTGCACGGGAAGAACCTCGCGGTCGGGGATGAGGGAGTGGTGGGAGGAGGTTCCAGGCCCATGCGTCAACGCGTCTCCGCCGTCGGTTGATTCGAGATCTGGTTCTGAACGCAGAGGGCGCGGAGAACACAGAGAAGGAGGAAACAGAATCGGAGCGTCCGTAAACCAAAAAGACTGATCAGCGAGATCACCCGTACTTCGCTGTGACCTCAGCGGCCCCTGCGTTCAAACGCTTACCCCGGCAGCGGCGGCGGTGCCGAGTTCAAGACGGCCGCCAGCTCGGGGACTTCGCGCGCCGGTGCCCAGCTGGCCATTCCTTGTTTCCAGACCAGGGTTTCGGGGCGGAGTTCGCCGCCGGCCACTTTCGCCCGCAGCGCCGAGGCATCAAACGGTCCCGCCTGCTGGTTGTTGATCGCAACAAAGAAGGCGACGGCCGGAATCGGAGGCGGCGTCGGGGGTGTGCCGCCGCTGGCGCTCCCTGCCGCGACGCCGGCCATCTGTCCGCCGAGGACGTTCCCGACGCCCATGCCGACCATCATTCCCGCCGCGCCGGGGTTTTTGGCGGCATCACGAAGAGCGTCGGCGGCCTGGAACTTGGCGTACTGCTCGACGTTACCGATGACGCCCATGCTGGAGCGCTTGTCGAGTGCCTGTTCGACCTCCGGAGGGAGGGAGATGTTCTCCACCAGCATGGTGGTCAGATCGAGCCCGATGCCCTCGAACCACGGGCGCATTTCGAGGGTCAGAAACTCGCCCATCTCGCGGTAACGCGCGGACATGTCGACCACGCCGATCTTGGATTCGCCGAGGGCATCGCCAAGGTGTGAGACGATCACGTTGCGGAGCTGGTTGACGATCTCATCCGTGGTGAAGCGGCCGTCCGTGCCCACGATTTCGCGGATGAACGTGGCCGGGTCCTTGACGCGGATGGCGTAGGTCCCGAAGGCGCGGAGGCGGATGGGGCCGAACTCCGGGTCGCGCACGATGACGGGGTTCATCGTGCCCCACTTGAGGTCGGTGAACTGCCGCGTGGAGATGAAGTACACCTCGGCCTTGAAGGGCGACTCGAAGCCGTACTTCCAGCCCTTGAGGGTGGCGAGGATGGGCAGGTTCTTGGTGTCGAGCGTGTAGGTGCCGGGACCGAAAACGTCGGCGAGTTTGCCCTCGTTGATGAAGACGGCCGCCTGTCCCTCGCGGACGACGAGCTTGGCGCCCCACTTGATCTCGTTCTGGAACCGCTCGAAGCGGTAGACGAGCGTGTTGTTGGTGTCATCCAGGTACTGGATGATGTCGATCAGTTCCTTCTTCAGCCGGTCCCAGATGCTCATGCGGAGCTCCTTTTTCTGCCTGGCACGCCCGGAATCGCCCCGGGCAAAGGATCGTTCGGCCTGCCGCCCCCGCGGTTTCAGTCCCCAAGCATACCGGGAGCGGGAAACGTTTCGACCTCGATTCGGTATTCTCCGGTGTGCTTATCGCTCTTGTCTGCCCTTGCTGCGGCACGGAACTGACCCGGAAGCGGGCGGAGTTTGCATACGGGCTTCCGATGGTTCGATGCGGGTGCGGCTACGTGTGCGTCCGGCGGCGGCATCCCATCGTCCGCCGTTGGCGGTCGGAATGGCTTGTCATTCGGGCGTGGATGCTGCTGATCGTGCAGTGCTTTCTTGCCGGACTCTTCACACTCGCGTCCGCGGGTTTCATCGCGGTCTTGCAGAGAGAACTGAGAGACCTTGGCGTCCCGCCGTGGAGGCTCCATCGGGCGGTGCAAGGGTACGGTGGGCGGGCGTTCGATGAGTGGTTCTGGCGCGACGAAGGCTTTCTGATTTTCCTGCTTGTTCCGCTGTTCCTGGTGGTGGTCGGTGTGTGGCTGCGGAGTTCCATCGGACGATGGAGATGGCCGATCCCGGCCCTTGGGTGGGCTGTGCTTGTGGCGGTCTTGTTATGGAGCGAATGGCTCATGTACCCCTTTCGCTCTTTCGCGATAGTCGGGCCTTACACCGGGCCGACGGCACGGGACACGGGGGAGCAGGCGTTCCTGCTTGTCGCGGCGTTGATCATCGTGCTCTGTGCCGCCCCGATCGGGCGGGGCCTGGAGTCACTGTTCCGCTGGTCGCGTCGACAACGATTCATCAAGCGGCTTCGGAAGCGCCGGGCCGCGAGGAAGGGCCAATGAGCCAGGATCCAACCACGTCCGAAGTCCGGGTCTCGACGCTGGTCGGGGATCGGGTCTGCATCAAGTGCCACTTCAATCTGGTCGGCCAGCCCGTGGTCCGCGAGCCGGTGTACGGCATGATCATGGTCCGATGCCCGGAGTGCTCCACGGTGGCTTCGCTGCAGGAGTACCCGCTGCTGGGCCGGTGGGCGGGCAGGCTCGCGGCCGCGCTGGCGGCCCTGTGGCTCCTGCTGCTCATCGGCGGCATCTTCGCGACGGCGGGGATCCTCTTCGGCATGAGCCAGGGGAACACGGAGATGGGGTCCGCGCGCTTGGCGGAGTTGATTTCGCGCCGTCACCTCGAGTGGTTCAATGGGGCGCCGGAGGCGGACAAGGCGGTGTTCAAGGCGTCGTTCGGGGGACAGGCCGCGACGGTGGGGGCGTACGTGTGGATTGATGCGGCGTGGTGGTCGAAGCAGGACCCCGGTTCATTCATCAAGGAACTGGGCGGCCCGTGGCGGGCGGCGGATTGGTCCGTACGCGGTCCGCTGTTCTGGAGCATTGTCGTGGCGATCCTGCTGGGGGCGGTGTGGGCCAACTTCCTGCTGACGCAGCCGAGGTGGCGGCTCCTGGTCTTCGCGCTGATCCCGATCCTGTTGGCGGCCACCTTCGCGTGGTTGGCCCTGTCAAGCCCGACCACCCGGTTCGCATGGGGCGGTGGCGTGGTGTATGCGATTGAAGAGGCACGTCGCTTGTTGGGTCCTTGGTTGGTGGGAACCATGCTTGGCTCCGCGTTTGTGGCGTTTTGTGTCGGGTTGATGATCGGCCGACCGTTGATGCGCTGGCTGGCGGTGACGTTGTTGCCGCCGCGGATGATCGGTTCGCTGGCGTACCTTTGGATCGCGGCGGGGAAGACCCCTCCGCGCCCGCCGACCCGGCGGTGAGCACCATCGTGTACGAAGAGTACCTTTCACGACAACGGACTGAGAGGATGCACCCATGACCACACGCCACATCGCCATGATTGTCGGAAGCCTTCGCAAGGAATCGTTCAATCGGAAGGTCGCCGGTGTGCTGGCCGGCATGGCGCCGGCGCCGCTGAAACTGTCGATGGTGCCGATCGGTGATCTGCCTTTGTTCAGCGAGGATCTGGAGGCGAACCCCCCGGCGTCGTGGCTGGCGTTCCGCGAAGCGATCGCGAAGTCGGATGGCGTGTTGTTCTGCACGCCGGAGTACAACCGGTCGATTCCGGGCGTGCTGAAGAACGCCATCGACATCGGCTCGCGGCCGTACGGGAAGAGCGTGTGGAACGGGAAGCCCGCGGGCATCGTGAGCGTGTCGATCGGCCCCCTGGGGGCCTTCGGGGCCAATCATCATCTGCGGCAGGTGCTGATGTATCTCAACATGCCGTGCATGCCGGGGCCGGAGGCGTACATCGGGCGGGCTTCGACGCTGTTCGACGCCGGGGCGAACCTGACGGACGAAGCGACCAAGACGCTGCTGGGCAAGTTCATCGAGCGGTACGCGGCATGGGTGGAGGCCAATGGGGTGAAGTGACCCTGTTTTCGTACGGGGTGATGTAGTCGTGCGCCACGCCGCGATGTCCACGCTGGTGAAGAGCTTGAACCGGCAGGGGGGTGAAGCCGGCGGGTGCGGTCAAAGGTCCGTATGCTCCCGGGGCGGAGACCCTTTGGAGCCACTCCATGGTTGGTGTTCGAGCGGTGCTGTGCGCTACGTATGTCGGCTTGCTGGTGTTGAGCGGGTGCGGGGCGCCGGGCGGGATGCTGGCGAAAATGCGGGCGCAGCGCGAGGCGCACGTGCCGGATTCGGGGGCGAGGGATGCGGCATACTTTCGTGCACCCGGGGCGAGGGGAAGCCAGACGATCTTCTCGCCGCTCGACCTGCCGTCGCCGAGCCTGGTGCGGACGGCCGCGGGGACGCCGGGGCCCGAGTACTGGCAGCAGCAGGTGGACTACTCGATTGACGCCGCGCTCGATGCGGAGAAGCGCGAGGTTGTGGGGCGGGCGAAGGTGCGGTACATCAACAACTCGCCGCAGGCGCTGGACTACCTCTGGCTGCACCTGGAGCAGAACCTCTTTCGGAAAGATTCGCTTGGGGCGGGGTCGGTGGAGCAGGGGACTCGGTTTGGATACCGGGGGCACGATGGCGGCATTTATGTCAAGTATGTGAAAGCGGTTGACGGCGGGGCGGACTTGACGCTGTCGGTCTACGACACGGTGGGCCGGCTGGAGATCCCCGAGCCGATCGCACCCAAGGGGGGCACCTTTGAGTTTGAGGTCGCGTGGACGTTTGAGTTGCCCCGGTTCGGCGCGGATCGGATGGGGATCGACACGGTGGAGCAGGGGACGATCTTTCAGGTGGCGCAGTGGTTCCCCGCCGTGTGCGTGTTCGACGACTACTACGGCTGGAACACGCTGCCGTACCTTGGGTCGGGCGAGTTCTACACCAACTTCGGGACATACGAAGTGCGGCTGACGGTGCCGCGGGGGCACGTGGTTGTGTGTACGGGCGTATTGGAGAACGAGGAGGAGGTCCTGACACCGGTGCAGCGGGCGAGGCTGGCGGAGGCCCGGGGGAGCGAGAAGTCTGTGCTGGTGGTGAAGCCGGAGGAAGTGCCCGGGCGCGGGGAGGGAATGGCCACCTGGAAGTTCCGGGCGGAGAAGGTGAGGACAGTGGCGTGGGCGAGCAGCGAGGCGTTCATCTGGGATGCGTGCTTTCTGGCGGAGAGCGGCCCGATGGGCGCGGACGGGAAGCCGACGGGGACGCTGGTGCAGAGCGTGTACCCCAAGGAGGCGACGCCGCTCTGGAATCAATCGACGGACATGCTGAAGTTCGCGATCGAGGGGTACAACCGGCGTTGGTTCCGGTACCCGTATCCCACGGCGGTGAACGTGAACGGTGTGGTGGGCGGCATGGAGTACCCGATGGTGATCTTCTGCGCGGAGCGGAACGATGAGCACGGGCTCTACGGCGTGACGACGCACGAGATCGGGCACAACTGGTTCCCGATGGTGGTGAACACGGACGAGAGGCGGCACGCGTGGATGGATGAGGGGTTCAACTCGTTCATCAATATCTATTCGAACCAAGAGCGGTACCCCGATCGGGGCTCGCGCCGGCGGGAGATGCGCGAGTTCGCGAGGGAGAACGCGCTCGGTCAGCAGCAACCGATGGAAACGGCGCCGGATGCGGTGTGGCGGGGGCGGCTCGGGTTCACGCAGTACGGCAAGCCGGAGGCGGTGATGCGGATGCTGCGTGAGGATGTGCTCGGGCCGGAACGGTTTGATCGGGCGTTTCGGCGGTACATCGCGCAATGGGCGTTCAAGTCACCCCGCCCGGCGGACTTTTTCCGGTGCATGGAGGATGCGGCGGGGATGGACCTGGCGTGGTTCTGGCGTGGGTGGTTCCTCGAGACGGGGAACTTTGATGTGGGTGTGAAGGTGGAATGGCTGCGGAAGGATGATCAGGTCGTGACGTTCACCAACCACGGCGAGGTGGTGATGCCCCTGGACTACCGCGTGACATTCGCGGATGGCTCGGTGGAGGACCGACGTTTGCCGGTGGAGGCATGGATGACAACAAACCAATGGACGGTCCGCGGAGAGGGGTGGGGCGCCGGCACGCGGAAGATCGTGAAGGTGGAAGTGGACCCGGAGGGACGGCTGCCGGATATCGAGGAAAACAACAATGTGTGGGTAGGCAGGTGAACGGGTGGGGGTGAAGCGCTGCGGGGAAGGGGATCACCGCCTGGAGCGGCGCGAGGCATCCGCCCCGCCACCCATGGCGCCGAGGTCCATGAGGACCGCGAGGATGACAACAACGAGGTACCAACCGTCGATGGCGCCGTGGGAGTTCTTCGCCCAGGCGTAGGCCAGGGTGGTGTAAGGCAGGAACAGAAAGCCCAGGAGCGGAACGACCCACCCGTTGAACGCGGCGGAAAGGTAACTGCTGAATATCGCCAGGAGGATGATCACCAGGCGGGGGAAGAAGAACGCGACGGCGGCCAGGAGGCAGGGCATTGTTTGACCTTTCGGCGAGTTGTTCGGAAGGTCGGTGGCGGCGCTTCACATCCTGTCAGATCAACCAGCGGGTGACAACCTGCATCACCACGAGGGCGTAAACGCCCGCGATCAGATCGTCGAGGACGACGCCCCACCCGCCGGGGTACTTCTGGATCGGCGCCGCCGGCCAGGGCTTCAGAATGTCCATGACCCGGAAGGCGATGAAGGTCAGGAGCAAGGTCCAGGCGGAGGCGGCGGGCGTGGCGAAGGCCGAGGCGGGGAGGAACAGGAGGGGGATGGCTTGGCCGGCGGTTTCATCGGCCACGACCTGGGAGGGGTCCTTCTTGAGAAAAACGGCCTCGGCTTCATCGCCGCGAATAGCGCAGGCGAGGGTGAAGAAGAGGAGAATGGCAAGCAAGAGGGCGTTGAAGAGCGCGGGGTGGGAGGCGGGGCCGAGGCCGGCGGCGACAAGGATGGCGGCCACCACGACAGTGGGGATGGAGCCCCAGGTGCCGGGGAAGGGGCGCATGTGCCCGAGACCGAAGGTGGTGAGGATGGGGATGGTGCTTTTCACGGTGCGGCTCAGAGTGGGGTCGAGCGGGAGGCGGTCACGGCGCGGTGAATGTAAGGGATGGCGGACCAGGCGGTGACGAGAACGGTGGACCAGGTGAGGATGTCGATGGCGCGGCCATCGAGGAGCGTGCGGGAGGGATCGAAGCAGAGCAGGAGCAGGACGGCGGGAATGCAAAGGGATTGAAGGATCATCTTCCACTTGCCGCTGGCGGTGGCGGCAAAGGAGACGCCCCGAGATTCGAAGGCGGCGCGGATGGAGGTGATGAGCAGTTCCCTGGCGAGGATGACGGCGGCCATCCAGGGCTCGACGCCCGAGACCTGTCGGTTACCGGAAGAGAAGCCGGGCCCGGCGAGGTAGATGAAGGCGCCGATGATCAGGACCTTGTCGGCAAAGGGGTCCATGATGCGACCGAAGACAGAGACGACGTTCCACTTTCGGGCCAAGTGCCCGTCGAGTGCGTCGGTCAGGGCGGCGAGCATGAACAGGCCGGTGGCGATGAGGAGCCAAACATCGGGAGATTGGCCCTTTGCCAAGGGGGAAGCGTCGTAGCGCCAGGGGGTCAGGACGGCGAAGAAGGCAACCGCGAGCGCGATGCGGGTGAGGGTGAGAATGTTCGGGATGTGGCGGCGCACGTCGGGATGGTAATGGCTTTGGGGAATTCGGGAGGTTGAGGACCCCAAGCAGCGAGTGAGGTCCCCAAGAGATGGCGGAACACGGCGACCCGCCCCGGAGGCTCGGGACACCCAGCAGTTGAAGGTCGCGTTTGCTTGCTCTATCCTCTCGCCCTTCGCCGGGCAACACCTGTTCGGGTGTTGATCGTGGCGGCTTGGTCTGTCAGGGGCGCGAGTTGGAACAGGTGATCGGCCCTGTGATCTTGTACACGCTGCTGGCTCTTGGAGCCGTGGGTGTGTGCATGGCCCTGCCGCGGCGGGGGGTGAGCCCGCAGATCATCGGGGCGGTGATCGCGGCGGCGGCGGGCGGTTTGGTGATCGTCGCCTTGAGCCTCAAGGCCGCGCCGGCGATCCCCAACGTGTACTTCTACATCTTCTCCGTCATTTCGCTGGGAGCAGCGCTGCGGGTGATTACCCATCCGCGTCCGGTGTACGCGGCGTTGTACTTCATCCTGACCGTCCTTTCGACGGCGGGTATGTTCGTGATCCTGGGGGCGGAGTTCCTGGCCTTTGCGTTGATCATCGTGTACGCGGGCGCGATCCTGATCACCTACCTGTTCGTGATCATGCTGGCGACGCAGGCACCGACCGGGGGGGATACCGAGATTCTGCCCGAGTATGACGCGGTGAGCCGCGAGCCGATCGCGGCGACATTGGCCGGGTTCGTTCTCCTGGGGGTGCTGACGACGCTGATGTTCCGGGGGTTGCCGAACCTGCCCCCGCCCGGAAAGCCGCCGGAGGAGACGCTGATTGTCCGGATGCCGGGGAAGGTCGAGACGGCGCTGCGGAACGCCGGGTTGATGAAGGCGGGGGAGAAACTGGATCGAAATGAGCAGACCGGGGCGCCGGCGATCGATCTTGCCGCCGGGGTGGTCCGCATTGTCGACAAGGACGGCGTTCCTCGCGCTATCGAGCGGAAGGACTGGCCCGCCGGAATGAAGCCGGCGAACATCGAGGGAGTCGGGTTTTCGCTGCTGGCGGACCATCCCGGGGCGATCGAAATCGCGGGCGTGATCCTGCTGATGGCGATGCTCGGGGCGGTGGTGCTGGCGCGGAAGCAGGTCGAGTTGGATGAAGAGGCCAAGGCGCGGCATGCCGCAAAGCTGTCGGCGGAAACGGAGGGGGTGTGATGCTCGCTTCGTGGATGCTGGCGCAGTCGGATTATCCGATCCCGATGACGAACCTGACGCTCGGGCACTACCTGTTCGTCGCGGCGGCGATGTTCGCGATCGGACTGATCGGGTTTCTGACGCGGCGGAACCTGATCATCATGTTCTTGTGCACGGAGCTGATGTTCCAGGCGGCGGGGATCGCGCTGGTGGCGTTCAGCCGGTACCACTTGAACCACACGGGCGAGACGTTTGTGATATTCGTGCTGACGGTGGCCGCGGCGGAGGCGGCGATGGCGTTGGCGCTCGTGGTGCTGCTGTTCCGGCGCCGGGAGTCGTTGAGCGCGGAGGAGTGGGGGCAGATGAAGGGGTAGGGGCAGTGATGATTGACTGGAGTGGCGCGGTTACGCAGTAAAGAAGGGAACGTGTGACGGAGTTGGCGACGACAGTCTGGCAGGGGTTGGCCGCGGCAGGGCTGGGCGCGGCGGAGGGGTGGGGTGTGCCACCGGCGGTGCCGGGTCCGATGTGGATCGGGCTGATACCGGCGTTGCCATTGCTTGCGGTGGTGCTGTGCACGCTGTGCGCCATCTTCAAGGTGAAGAGCAAGCTGCCGGCGTGGTTGACCGTCGGATGCCTGGCAGCGTCGTTTGTTGTGACGCTGCTGATGTACCTGAACATGTCGGGCTCGCCGATGCTCAGCACGGCGTTTACGTGGATTGATGTGAGCTGGGGGTCGGAACGGTCACCACGGAACCTGCACGCGAACTTCGGGTTCTACATCGATTCGCTGACATGCCTGTGGATGTTGTTCGTAACGGGCCTGGCGACGCTGATCGCCCTGTACGCCAGCGAGTACATGTCGCACGATGTCGGCAAGGGGTACTCCCGGTTTTTCGCGGCTTTCAGCCTGTTCGTGTTCTCGATGGCGTGCCTGGTGATGGCGGACAACCTGATCCTGCTCTACCTCGGGTGGGAGGGTGTGGGCCTGTGTTCATACCTGCTGATCGGGTACTTCTACAAGAAGCCGAGCGCCGTCGCCGCGGCGAAGAAGGCGTTCATCATGAACCGGATCGGGGACCTCGGGCTGGCGCTCGGGATCTTCCTGATCTTCGTGAAGTTCGGGACGGTGGAGTACGCGAAGCTATTCGCGGACGGCGCGTTCAAGGAGATGCTCGGCCACGCGATGACAGGAACGTCGGAGTCGTGGGCGAAGATCCCGTGGGATGTGAAGTTGATCCCGATCCTGCTGATGGTGGGGGCGTTCGGCAAGTCAGCGCAGTTCCCGCTGTACGTCTGGTTGCCCGACGCGATGGAGGGCCCGACGCCGGTATCGGCGCTGATCCACGCGGCGACGATGGTGACGGCGGGTGTGTTCCTGATCGCGCGGACGTACGCCGTGTTCCAGTTGTCGCCCTCGGCGCTGACGATCGTCGCGATCATCGGGACGGTAACGGCCCTGCTCGCGGCGACGATCGGGATGGCGCAGTTCGACATCAAGCGGATCATGGCGTATTCGACCGTGAGCCAGCTTGGGTACATGTTCGCCGGGCTGGGCGTGATGACCAGCGTGGGCGCGTGCTTCCACGTGTTCACGCACGCGTTCTTCAAGGCGTTGCTGTTCCTCGCGTGCGGGGCGGTGATGCACGGGTTCGCGGGGCAGCTTGATCTGCGGAAACTCTCGGGCGTCGGAAAGATGCCGGGGTGGCGGATCGTCGGGATCACGATGCTGGTCGGGTGCTTGAACCTCGCCGGGTTCCCGCTGCTGGCGGGTTTCTGGTCGAAGGACATGATCCTGGCCCAGGCGTTCATCACGCCGGGGATGGGGCTGGTCGGTTGGGTTCTGCTGCTGACGGCGGGGCTGACGGCCTATTACACGTTCCGCGTGTACTTCCGCGTGTTTGTCGGGCCGCAGGAGCACCACCCGGGGGATGAGGCGCACGGGCACGATGATCATGATGCCCATGGGCATGGCGGTCATGGACACGATGATCACGGGCACGCGAAGGCCGACCACAAACACGAAGCGCACGACTTCCATCCGCACCCGCCGGGTTGGGCGATCAACCTTGTGCTGGTCGTGCTGGCGGCGGCCTCGTTCGCCATCATCCCGCTCACGTTCATGGGCAAGCACGGCGGGTGGGTGGGGGACATGGTCAGCCACTCATCCGCGGCGTGGTCCGCGCCGGGGGAGCACCACGACGACCACGCCGGACATTCGCACGCCGCGGGTGACACCCACTCGCACGCGGGTGAATCGTCTCGTTCGCACGATGAAGAGAAGCTCGGCACATTCCTCGGCATGGACCCGCATGCCGTGATGTACTACGTGTCGGGCGTGGTGGGGTTGATCGGGATCGGTGTGGCGTACCGCCTGCACCTGCAGGGCCGGACTTCCGCCGCGACTTCGCGGGCCGATGCCTTGCTGCCGATGCTGGGGCCGATCCCGAAGTGGGCGCAGAACAAGTGGTACGTGGATGAGTTCTATCACTTCCTGTTCGTGCGGCCGCTGTGGGTGCTTTCGCACATCTTCCACCTGATCGATCGGATGCTGGTCGATGGGCTGGTGAATCTGGCCGGGATTCTGCCGAGGGCGCTGGGGGCGACCATCCGCCCGAGCCAGTCGGGTCAGTTGCACGGGTACGCGGTGGCGATGGCGGGCGGGATCGGCGTGTTGCTGTTGATTGTTCTGCTGGTGGCGAGGTAAGGCGTGATTCTGTTTGCGACCATCCTGATTCCACTGGCCTTTGCGGGCTATGTCGCGGCTCGTCCCGCGAAAGAGGCGAAGTCGATCGCCCTGGTGGGGACGCTGGCGGCGCTGGCGGCGGCGGTGTACGCGCTGACGCAGTTCAACTGGTCCGAGTCGTCGCAGATCCAGATGCGGGAAACGGTGGACTGGTTGCGTCAGCTCGGGGGTCTGGGCATTCAGCGTGGCGAGGTGACGGAGTGGCAGGGTGGCGTCGCGCTGTCGGTGGGGGTGGATTCGGTCGCGCTGATGCTCATCGCGCTGACGGCCTTGCTGGGGCCGATCTGCGTGCTGGCGTCGTACACGGCGATCACCGAGCGCGTCAAGACGTACTACGTGTGGCTGCTGGTGCTGCAGGCGGCGATGACGTGCGTCTTCGCGTCGCGGGACCTCGTGCTGTTCTACATCGCGTTCGAGTTCACGCTGATCCCGATGTGGATCCTGATCAACCTGTACGGCTCGACCAACCGGCGCAAGGCGGCGACGAAGTTCTTCCTGTACACCTTCACCGGGTCGATTATCGCGTTGGCCGGCCTGGTGTACGTCGTCTGGAAAGTCCGCGGCCCGACGGGGGTCTGGACGTTTGACATCGGCGACCTGCAGAAGTCGGCGATGATCGTGCTCTCGTCCCGTGAGCAAGGGTGGGTGTTGCTGGCGCTGCTGTGCGGGTTTGCGGTCAAGGTGCCGCTGTTTCCCGTACACACATGGCTTCCCTTGGCGCACACGGAAGCGCCGACGGCGGGCTCGGTCATCCTGGCCGGCGTGCTGCTCAAGCTCGGCACGTACGCCCTGTTCCGGTTTGCGATCCCGTTCGTGCCCGCCGCGGCGTACGAATACGCGCCGGCCATCGCGGTGGTTTCAATCGTCGGGATCGTGTACGCGGGTCTGATCTGCTGGGTGCAGACGGACGTGAAGAAGCTGGTGGCGTACTCCTCCGTCGCGCACCTTGGCTTCTGCGTGCTCGGGCTCTTCGCGTTCAACACGACGGGCGTGTCGGGCTCGGTGTTGTACATGATCAACCACGGCCTCTCGACCGGAGCGCTGTTCCTCCTGATCGGCATGATGTACGAGCGGTACCACACGCGATCGATGAAGGAGGTCGGCGGGCTGGGATCGAAGATGCCGGTGTGGTCGACGTTCATGGTGTTCTTCACGATGGCGTCGGTAGGCCTGCCGGGGCTGAACGGCTTTGTCTCTGAGTTCCTCTGCCTGATCGGGACCTTCCAGGCGGGTTCCTGGGGCCGGTCGCCGGGCGGAACGGGCGGCAACCTCGGGTTCTGGTACGCGGCGGTCGCGGGAACGGGGATGATCGTCGCGGCGATGTACCTGCTGTACATGGTGGGGAAGGTGGTGTTCGGACCGCTTCGCGAGCCGCACGGACACCACGGGCATGATGAACACGCGTCCACTCTCCCGGCGGACCTCACCGCAAGGGAGATTGGGATCCTGGTGCCTCTGGCGGCGCTGTGCCTGTGGCTTGGGGTCTATCCGAAGCCGGCCTTGGATGCGCTGAAAGCGCCCTCGGCGCAGGTGGCGGAGACGGTCAAGGCTGGGCGTCAGGCAGCGGCAGACTTCGGCAAGCCACCCCCACCCCCGCGGGTTCTTCCAGCGATTCAATGACCATGCAATCGATGCACGACAAGATTCTTGAACTGTGGCCGGAGCTGGTGCTCTTTGCGGGCACGTGCGTGGTCATGGTGATGGGGCTCTCGCCGAAGCTCGCCGTCCGGCGCATGTGTGCGCCCGTGGCCGGGGCGGCGCTGGCGGTGGCGGGCGTGCTGGCGGCGCTGACGACGCCGGAGGGCCGGGGTCTGCTTCCCGGCTTGATGCCGTTTGCAAAGGTCGTGGTGTCGGTGGTTGGGCTGGCGATGCTGCTCCTGCTCGACGGCACGGTTGACCGGACCGAGGAACGGCTGATCGCTTCCGGGCAGCCGTTCAACCCTCTGCGGACCAACAGGGCGGAGTTCTACGCGTTCTTCCTGTTCAGCCTGACCGGGTTGATGCTCTGTGCCTCGGCGAACGACCTGATCTGGCTGTTTCTCGCGCTGGAACTGACAAGCCTTCCGACGTACATCATGGTGACGATCAGCCGCGGCGGGAAGGCGGGCGCCAGGTCGCAGGAGGCGGGCGTCAAGTACTTCTTCCTCGGCGCGATGGGCGCCGCGACCTTCCTGTTCGGCTTCGCGCTTCTCTACGGGGCGACGGGGACCACGAACCTCCAGGCAATGAAGGAGTTTTTCGCGCACGCGGGCGAAGGCGGCGGGATTACGGACCTTGCCATCGCGGGAATGTTGATGTCCCTGCTCGGCGTGGCGTTCAAGATCGCCGCCGTCCCGATGCACCTGTACACGCCCGATGTGTACGAGGGCGCGGCGGCCCCGGTGTCGGCCTTCCTCGCGTTCACTCCCAAGACAGCCGGTTTCATCTCGATGATCCTGCTCTGTTCGACGATGGGCTGGACGCACGGCGCAGGGCATTCGCTGCCGGACCTGGTTCGGCTGCTGCTGTGGGTCATGGCGGCGCTGACCATGACGGTGGGCAACGTGCTGGCCATTCTGCAGAGCAACGTCAAACGCATGCTGGCGTACTCATCCGTGGCCCACTCGGGGTACATGCTGGTCGCCCTCGTGGCCGGCCCGGGCAGCGGACGGGGCATCACGGACAACGGCCTGGCGGCGATCCTGTTCTACCTGCTGTCGTACGGGCTGATGAATCTCGGGGCGTTCGCCGTGCTCGCGTGCCTCGAGCGGCGGCCCGGTCCGGACGGTGAATACCGAGAAATCGAGACGGTCGATGACCTGCGCGGCCTGTGCAAGACCCAGCCGGCGCTGGGGTGGACCATGGTGGTCTGTGCGCTCTCGCTGCTGGGTTTCCCGCCCCTGCTCGGGTTCTTCGCCAAAGTGCCGTTGTTTACGTCCGCCATCGCCGCGGGCGAGATCGTGCTGGTCGTGATCCTGGGCGTGAATGCGGCCATCGCGGCGTACTACTACCTCCGGTTGGTCGCGATGCCGCTGCTGGAAGAGCCGGACGCAACGCTCCCGCCCGCCGCGCGGACTCCGTTCGTGTCGCGTCCGCTGGCGGCGTTCATATCCGCGGCAAGCGTGGTGGTGCTGGTGGCCTTTGCCGGTACGCTCATGCGTGAAGCAGGCGAGGCGGCCAAGCCACCGAAGGCAACAGGGCACTCAAACGCCGCGAAGTGATCTGCTGGTTTGTTTCGCAGCGACTGATCGGGCGGGTTACTTCTCACCCTTGCCGCCGCGCCGGCTCTCGCCGGAAACCTGCACGACCATGCCGATCAGGGCGATGACACCCCAGACCACAAGCCAGAAGACCGTTCCACGGTCAAGGTGCTGCCGCCCGGGCACCTCAAGGGCGTGAACAACCCAGACGGTGCACGGGATCCAGATCGCGGATCCGAAAAGTGCCGTGGCGACGGCGGCGGACTGGCGAGGGAAGAACAGGCCGATGAAGAACCCGACGGCGGCGCCGCCAACACCGGCCAGGGCGAGGATGACCTGATCCTGCGCGGTCATGCGGGACCAGGCGCCTTGGACTTCCTCGGCCCGTGCCTCGACAAACTCCTTGACGACCTGCGCCACCGGCTTGACGGATTCGAGGGTCGGGTCACGCCCGTTGTTCGCCTTGGCCGCCTTGGCCGTCTCAGCCTGGAGGACACTGAGGGTTCGGGTTGCATCCTGCATGGGCTGGAACTTGACCGCCGCGGCACCGATGAGCAGGCCGGCGAGGCCAACCGCGAGCGCCGTGGAGATGGACAGGGCGAAGTTGAAGAGCAGCAGCCCCGCACCAAGGCCGAACACAGCGCCAATCGCAAGCCCGACGTAGGGGGAAGGAAGGCCGGCGATCGTGTCGGAGGCGAGGTTGGGGAGGACGAGGAACCCCGTGAGGCCGCCCAGGGCGGCGCCGAGAAGGCCGAAAATCGGCTTGAGAACCCGCTGGCCGACGAGCCAGAGGACCAGGCCGCACCCCAGGCCAATGACAGCCAGAATGTGGGCGGCAAAGGGGAGGGAGCCGACGGATGAGGCCTGGCCAAGGAGACTGGTGAGGAGGGAATCGAGCATGGGGCCTCTCCGGTTGACGGGCAGGCATTGCGCACCCTGCCCCGGAATGGTTCGGATCGGTCAGGGCCGGGTTTCGGGTGCAATCTGCGGGAGTTAGCCGACGAGGGAAGCGGTGGGGGCCGGGTTGGACTGGCGTTTGGCCGCAACCTTGGTATGCTAGTGGACGTACCGACCGGGTCCGGCGAGGGTGAGAAGCCCGCCGCTGGACCTGAGAGGCCCGGCGCCTGGCCCCCGCTTGCCAGGAGATCGCCGGGGGCTGGCGACAGGGGCGGCTTGAGGGCCGCGTCCTTCCCGGCTACCTTGTCGCGGCCTTGCTGGCGCCTCGCGAGCCGAGGAGAGCCGGTGAGGGCTGCGGGGACACGGAGATCCCTTGAGCAGACGCCTCGGAGCATGGACGTTGTGCAGGATTCGCCGGTGATCGGCGCGTGAGCCGACCGGGGTGGTCCGTCTCTCGGGTGAGAAGAGCCTCTTTCGCGTGCAGGAGTTGTCATGTCGAGCCGCAACAGCCGCCGTCGCTTGTCCCGCCTCAATCCGTTTTCGAGGAAGCGTTCCAAGCCGACGCGACTGGCGGAGTCCGCGGAACGGTCACCGGAGATCTTTGAGCAGCTCGAGGCGAGGCAGCTGCTGTTCACGCACGTGATGGGACCCGGGGATCCGATCGATCCGCAGACGGGGTTGCGGACGTTCACGGCGAACTTCGCGTACGTGATCCCGTTGACGGTGACCCCCGTTCAGGGCACGGCACCGGCGATCAACCGCCTCGAGGACTTTAACACGGACGACCCGGGTGATCCGGGGCCCGGCGCGGGGATCCCGATCCTGTCGGGCTACATCTTCGAAGGCTCAAATCTGCGCCTTGAACACGCGGCCTCGCAGGTGCGCCTCGTACGGGAAGACCCGGGAACCCAGGGCGCGAACCTCATCGCCGTCACGATGCAGCAGAATGAAACGCTGACGTTCAGCGTGGCCTATGGGCAGGACTTTGCGGCCAACCTGTTCTCGGTCGCCTTTCGGCAGCCCCGCCAGGTACGGATGGAGCTGAGCGCCACGTTCAACCCGGACAACGTCCTTGTCGAACTGGTCAACGAGCAGACCGGCGTGGTGGCCTCGTTCACGGGTCTCGCGCTGGCCGCGCTCGCCGGGGGCGCGCCGCTGCCGGGTGGTGCGCGGGAGTACACATTCAGTCCACCCGCCGGGCAGACCTTCGACCATATCCGGTTCACCGCGCTGGACGCCGTGGCGTTCCGCGTGGACAACGTGGCGTTCGCGGTGCCCCCGGGCAACTGGGCCCAGATCATCAACGATCGGATTTACGGCGCCACCATTACCTTCGTCGCCCCGATCGGCGCGACCATTCAGGTGCTTGACCTGCTCGGACGGGAGATGCTCAACCGCATCGACCTCGGCATCCCCGAGAACTCGGAGCCACCATTGACGGTCGTTGATCCGGACGACGACGGGATCCCCGACTTCAACGACGGCATCGGCCGGATCATCATGACCGGGACAAACGCGCAGTCCCGGTTGACGTTGACAGGCGGGTTGGTTGGGGCCGGCGTTGCGCCCGCCCCAGCCCTCCGTGTCCAACCCGGGTTCTACATGATCGGGGCCCCGGACACCCTCTTCGACGACTTTGAAGACGCCGGGTACCTGCCCGGCTTTCTGCCCGAAGGCCCCGGCAACGTCATCCTCGGTTCGCCCCGCATCGGGTTCAACCAGTCGGACCAGGGCGTCAAGCTGCTCGACGGCTCGCCGTTCAACATCGTCAATATCACCGGCATCGTGCACGGGGTGTCGCAGTTCAACAGCTTCCTGAACGAGTGGTCCGTCGGTTACATGCTGGGCTCGATGTCGGTGCAGAGCGACCTCGGTGCGTTTACGTCCGGGACGGACGCGGGCGTGGTGGCCTCGGACGATGGGCTCACGATCCGCACCACCGACTCCTTCTTGATCGTCGGGCGTTCGCTGGGCCTCTTTGACGTGGCCGGGCGCAACGCGATGACCATCACGGTGATCGGCGACATGAACTCGCCGAGCCGTCCGCCGAGGAACACGACGGGCGTGGTGTACGTCGAGCGTGAAGGCCGCGTGCTCTTCGGGCCGGGCGTCATGGGGAACGACACCATCCTGTCCGCGGAGTATGTGGGCAGCAGCGCGACGGCGGTCACGATCGTCGGCAGCAACGGCGCCAACGATGCCGACCCGAGCGATGTCTACGCCTTCGCGGTGAGCAACGACCGCGAGCTTGTCATCCAGTCGCCAAACATCGGGCTGTACCTGCGCCTGGTGGACCAGGATGGGCGTGTGCTCGCGGCGAGCGAGAGCGAGAACCCGATCGGCCTCCGCCAGGCGTTCCGTGACATTCGCTACACGCCGCAGACGCCGGGCGTGCTGTACCTCGTGGTGTCCCGCGGGGCGAACTACCAGGTCAACATCAACGGCCTCGTGCCGACCGTGTTCGGTTCCTACCGCACGGGCGCCGGCCTCCCCACGATCCCCGGCCTGCCCTTGGGCGCGAACATCCAGTTGCTCAGCGGCGACATGGGCATGATCCGGATGGGTGGCGGGCTCATCGACACCACCACCGATGGCCGCCCGGAAGCCGATCCGGCCGTCACCATCAACGAGTTGGACGATGAGAGCATCGACGACCGTCTGGACGTCACTCGGTTCACCTTCAGCACGCCCGGCGCGTTGTACAACATCACCGTCGGCTCCGACCTCATCGGGCTCAACCTGACCACCGGTGGCAACCTCGGCACAATTGTGACGGGCTTGTCCGCCCTCGTGGGTGTCGGCCCGACATCCGGTGACTTCCGGAACTCGCAGATGAACGTCGGCGGCTCCATCGCGATGCTCGACATCCGCGGCGGGCTGGGCATGAATCACGATGCGCCGGCTGGCCAGACCGGCTTCCCGGTGGACGGTCGAGGTTCGGTCGTCGTGCGCTCGGGTCTGAACATTGCCTCCAACTCATCGCTGCGGGGCGATATCGGATTCATCCGAATCGGGTCGTTCGTCGGCGAGGGCACGCTGAATCTCACCACTCCCGCCGGCTCGCGGGTCGGCGGCTTCGTGACGGATCAGGACGAGCCGATCGCCAGCGCGGGCAACGCGATCGGTATCTATTCGAACAACCCCATCCTCTCGACACCGTCGGGCCTCGGCCTGTCGCTCGGATTCAACTCCGACCTGCGGTTCTTCGAAACGCGGCAGATCGACATGGGAGGCGTCAACGACAAGTTCCTCCCGCTGATCCCGGGACAACCGCTGAACCTGACCGACGACGGTGGAGCGACCGTCACCATCACGCTCAACGCCGCGGCTCCCGGGCGCGTGATTGTCATGCCCATCGATGGCTCGCTGGGCGTGGCGATCGGGCGCATCGAGGCGAACCTGATCGGCGGCGGATCGATCACGATCACGGGCTTTGTCGGGCCCAACGGCGCGGACGTGGTCTCGATCGGCAACATTGTCATCCTGAACGCCGACGCCGGTTCGGGCATCAACATCTCCGGCACGGCGCAGGTGGACGTCTGGCGCATCCAGCAGTTGGCGGGGGACGCGTTCGGAACGATCTCGAACACGTCCAACTTCGGTGACATCGTGGCGGCAGACATGCAGGCGCTCACCAGCCTGAACATGGGCAACGGCAACCTGGGCCGGACAGAGATGGTCTCGTGGGGGCCGAGGCTGATCGGTCCGTTCCTCGGGATCGCGGGCGATGGCGGAAATGGGGGCGCGGGAGAGGCGATCATCCTGAACCCGGCCGTCGTCGCGCCGCTGTGGAACGGCGACTTGTACCGCCCCGTGAACAACATCGAAGGGCTGCCGCCCGGACCGTGGCTGGACGACATCGGCGGGCCGGCAAACCCGTTCCTGAACGGCATCATCGTTCGCAACGGCGATGTGCTGAGCATCACGGGCAACGGCGCCATCGGCGATGTGATCCTCAACGACCAGGACGGCCTGGGCACGCTGGGCACGCTGATCGCCAACGCGGACGGCGTGACGCCGGCGGGCCGGTTCGACGGCATCGTGGGCACGATCTACGCAAACCGGATCGCGCAGGTGGATGTGGGCGATGGCCTGCAGAAGCGCGAGCAGTCGCCTCTCCCGACGACGGGCATTTTCGCCAACGACGACATCGGCACGGTCGTGGGCGGGCGGGTGGCGGGCGCGTTCATCTCGAGCATCATCGCTTCGGCCAACTCGGTGCCCGGCAACCAGGATGCGCTGTTCCCGATTGACGGGATCAACCAGATCCAGCTGACCGGCGGCGGCAGCATCGTGGACGCCTGGATCGGCGCCATGAAGCTCGACTCGCACTGGCGCAGCCACTTCCGCCCGGGTCTTGATGTCGACCCCGAACCGTACACGGGGACGATCAACCAGATCATCGGCATCGGGGCGAACATGTTCCGCACCCAGGTGTGGGCGGACAATCTCAACCTCATTCAGCTCAGCAACGGCTTCTACGACGCGTCCGTGACGCGGGTCCGGACGAACGTCGGCGCCATCGTCGCGACGGGCTTCCGCAACTCGACGGTCTCCGGCAACCAGTCCGAGTTCTTCCCGAACGAGATCGTGGTCGGCGCGACGCTGAACCTGCTCACCACGTTCAACCGCGCGGGCGACATCGAGGACCTCACCGTCGATGTGCTGGGCCGGATCGTCGAGATCTCCGGCAACAACCTCACGCGATCGAGCGTCGACGCGGACCTCGAGATCGTGCGCCTGCAGACCTTCAACGACGTCCGGTCGTCCACCATCACCACCGGCCTGCTCACCCTCGGCCTCATCGGGCGCGGCCTGCGGTCGTCCACGATCAGCGTCTCGGGTCCGCTGCGCAACCTCACGGTCAGCGAGAACGTGGTCAACAGCAATATCGAGGTCTCGGGCCCGGACGGCCGCCTCGACCTTCTCAGCGTGCAGCAGAACTTCTCCGGTTCGATCTCCGTCGCCGGCAACATCGGCCTGATCCGCGTCATCCAGGGGAACCTCACCGGGCGGATCCTGACCGTCGCCAACATCCGCGGCATCCCCGGCAACATCGACACGATCAGCGTCGGGCGCGATCTGGATGTGGACGCGGACATCGGCGGGACCGTGAACCAGATCATCGTCGGGCGTCACTTCGGGACCACGACGACCAACCGGTCCTTCGTGGTGCACGGGAACATCTTCCTCGTCGACATCCCCAACGGCCAGCTCTACGACGACATCCACGTCGACCAGAGCCTCACCGGCTCGCTCCGCATCGGCGCTGTGAACAACAAGCCCGGCGCCAACCTGCTCGGCACCGGCTCGCTCTACGCCTTCGGCCGCATCAACAACGTGGTGATCTCCGGCGACTTTGCCGGCGGCATCGTCTCGTACTCCGGCGGGATCAACACCGTCACCATCAACAACGGTTCGCTGCTCAAGCGGGGCGTCATCCAGGCCTTTGACGGCGACATCAACAGCGTCGTGGTCAACAGCGGGCACATCTTCGGGGCGATCCACGCCGACTACATCCTGTACCTGGTGCAGGTCAACGCCTCCGCCGACGGCGTCTTTGGCGACCTTGGCATCAACCCCGCCCTGTCGCAGGGCGTCCCGTCCGCCGATCCGCTGCGGAACCAGCTCCCGCCGGGCGTCGTTCCGGATGGAACGATCCAGGGCCCGCGGATCACCGCCGGCTTCAACATCGGCCGGATCATCCTCACCAACGGCTCGATCTTCGAGGCCTTCATCCACGCCGGGCGTGCCATCGGCACGATCAGCGTGAACGGCGACATCCGCAACGACAGCCTCACATCGGGCACGGGCACCGTGATCGCCGCGGGGTCGTCGATCTACCGCGTGCTCGCCACGGGCAACATGTCCGATGTGATCATCATCGCGGGCGTCCGCTCGTTCGGCGAGGATGGGCGTCCCGGCGGCGTCGGGGCCAACGCGGACACGGTCCAGTCCGGCCGGATCGACACGGTCAGCGCCGACGGCACCGGCACCAACGTGATCATCACGGCAGGCATGAACGCCGGCAACGACGGCGTCTACAACACGGGCGATGAGACCGTGGTGCTGGGTGTGTCGTACGTCCGCAACGCGCTGTTCGCGGGCGGCGTGTCCAACGCGAGCGTGTTCGCCGATTCGCCCACGCTCAACGCGTCGGCTGGCGTGTTCAAGGCGGGCACGAACTTCCCCCTGGCCGATCCGGACCTCAGCGACGGGAGCCCCGTGGCCGGCGGGCAGATCACGCCCGGCGTGCCTTTCGGGTTCAACCTCTCCGGCGGCATCTCGGGCACCATCACCTTCACCGGCCCCGGCGATGCGTACTTCGACATCACCACCCGCAAGGTGATCCTCGTCGGGACCTCGCTCCAGTCCACGCTGCTGGTGCAGGCCAACGGCACGCTCACCGACTTCGACATCGTCACCAACGACGACGCCTCCATGGGCTCGATCACGGTGACGGCGCCGCTGGCGGGCGATTCGGACATCGTCGTCGATGCGTACTGCCTCGCGATCTCCGTGGCCGACTTCTCGGGCACCGGTTCGATCCGCGTGGGCATGAACCTGCGTTCGCTGACCACCGGCAACTTCACCGGCGGCTTCATCCAGGCCGCGTACTGGGTCCGCGACATTGTGATCAACGGGAACTTCGGGCTGACCGGCGTGACGGGCGAGGCCCGGATCGACGCGAACGCCTCAAGCTCGATCATCATCAACGGCACGTTCGCCGGCCTCGTCAACATCGACCGGGACCTCGGCACGTTCCGTGTCAACGGCGCGATGACCCAGGCCCAGTTCCGGGCGGGCAACTCCGTCGGGTCCTTCACGACCGGCGCGATGAGCCAGTCCCGCGTGTCCACCGGCGATCACATCGGACCGATCGTGATCAACGGGAACGTCACCGAGTCCAACATCCAGGCCGGCGGGGACCTCGGTTCCGACGCCGCCCCGGGCGGCACGGGCTTCGCCGCCGACCGCGCCAGCAGCGGCAGCATCGCCTCGCTGCAGGTCAACGGCAACTTCACCCGTTCCAGCGTCGCGGCGGGCTTCCTCCGCGGCGCCGACGGCTACTTCGGCACCCAGGACGATTCGGGCGGCGCCGGGCGGTCCAACATCGGCCCGGTCACCATCACCGGCACCCAGATCGGCTCGAACCTCGGATCGGAGTCCTTCGCCGTTGTGGCGACGGGCACGGTGGGCACGGTCCGCGTCGGTGGCCTGATCGTGACGCAGCAGGGCAACTTCAAGGTTCAGTCGGCCACCACGCGTTCCAACCCGCTCCGGGTGCAGGACGTCGTGATCAGCCAGACCAGCAACATCTGGTTCGCGACCTTCTACTTCAACCAGAGCATCGACATCGGCAGCTTCCTGCCGTCGCTGTCGGTCGCGGAAGTCCGGGACGGCGGGTTGACCCTCGTCCCACTGGTGCAGGGTGTGGATTACATCCTCGAACCCATCCCCGACAAGGACAAGGCGATGATCCGCTTTGCCCGGACGGTGACCGACCGCAGCCTGATCCCGCAGGTCGGGCCCCCCGGTCCGAACACCTCCACCCCGGGCACCCAGAGCCCGACCCTCGCTGGCCCGGGCATCTTCCGGTTCACGCTCTCGTCCGAGACGTTCCGGGCAACAGTGTCCACCGCCCGGCTGGACGCAAACCCCGCCTCTCCGGGGAACGACGACTACAGCAGCGACTTTGTCGTGGGCGATGCCGGCGACAAGTTCAACCAGCAGGTCATCAACAACGGTGACGCCACCATCGACATGTACGGCCCGACGGACCTGAACGTCGTCTTCGACAACAACTTCACGCCCGACGGCCAGCCCGACGCCAATATCCGCTACACCGTTCGCGGCGCCATCGGCGACCACCCGGACCAGAACGTCAACTCGTTCCGCCCGGCCGCGGATGTGGACGTGTTCCGCGTCACCCTCCGCGCCGGCCAGATCCTGCGTCTCGGCGCGATGCAGGGCTCGGCGCTCTTTGCGGGCCGCTTCCTGCTCAACGCGGCGGGCGTTCCGCAGGGTGGCACGACGGCCGACTCGATCGCCCTGCCGACCGACCCGGCCACATTCTTCGACCTCACCCAGCCAGAGAACTACCTGATCAAGACGACCGGCACCTACTTCATCGTTGTGTCCAACGTGGCGCTGGCCTTCCTTTCGAGCACCACCGTGCCGAACGCGGACGGCGGCGCGGGCGTCATCGGCGATTACAACTTCGGCATCGAGATCTTCGACGATGCCGACACCGGCTTCGGGGCCCCGACGGATTCCGGCAACGGCACCACCATCGCCGATGCGCCGCAGGCCATCGTGTTCGCCGGTCCCAACGGCGTGTTCGAGCCCATCGGCACCCCCGGCAGCGACGACCTCACCGTCATCACGATCGGGGACTTCCGCTTCACGCTCGACGCGGGCCCGGACGGGATCCGCGGCACGGCCGACGACATCGTCTCCGGCTCCAACACCCTCGGCGTCACGTCGCGCCGCCAGGGCTCGAGCCTCACCTCGACGATCTTCTCGGCGATCGGGCCGACGGGCCACTCCGGTGTCCCCGGCGCCGTCACGCCCGACGCCGACGTCTGGGTGCTCAACAACGGCCAGGCGGTCGCGCCCGGCACGACGTACAAGGTCACCGTCCGGCTGGCCGACATCGGCGCCGACCTCGGCTCCTTCTCCCGCTTCACGGCGACGGACTTCCGCGGATCGGTGCAGTTCGGCATCTTCGACATCACCGATTCGACCGCCGTGGACGATGGCGCCCTGGTCTTCTCGCCGACCGACTTCAAGTCCGTCGCGCAGAAGCAGACGACCATCTCGCAGCAGGGCCCGATCTCCTACGGCTACAACGCCAACGGCGACTTCGAGATCACGTTCGTCACCCCCGGCAAGATCGGCGGCCTCGCCACCGACCCGGCCGTGTACGCCATCTACCTGCAGGGCGTGTTCAACACCGACTACTCGATCCTCGTCGAGCGGACGGACAACGCACCCGTGGCCGTCGTTCCCCAGAGCAAGCAGAACATCCTCATCGAAACCCGCGGCGGCACCATCGACTGGCTGCAGGCCGGCGGCCTGACCACGACGCTCGAACCGTTCCGGGCCAGCGTGCTCGGCTTCACCGGCAGCGTCGGCGTCCAGACCGTGCAGGACTACATCCTGTCGCAGCTGGTCGTCCGCCTCAACAGCATCTTCACCGGCAATGGCCTCAACGTTGTCTTCTCCACCAACCCCGCGGCGTTCGAGTTCGAGGACTTCTCCCGTATCTTCGTCACGGCGTCGAACGACCCGATCGCCGTCTTCACTCAGCAGAACTTCGGCTACACCGAGCACTCGGACCCCTACAACTCCGATCGCAACGATGAGGGCGTCGTCTTCCTGCCGTCCCTGGGCCAGCTCGGGTTCTCCTCCGGTCAGGCCGACATCGACGACTTCGTGCTCTCCCTGACCTCGGCCGTCGGCCGGCGCGCGGGCGAGCTGATGGGTCTGCGGATCGAGGCGAACCAGTCCGCCGCCGCCAATCCCAACAGCATCATGCGGGCCAACTCGGTGCTCGCGCCGTCCATCAACGCCGGGTTCCTCAACGAGCTGCGCCCGCTCTCGGGCCTGGGCGATTCGGTCGTCAACACCAACTTCTTCCTCGGCCAGCAGAACGCCTTCGCCCTCCTCGACAAGTTCCTCACGCCTTGAGTCTGGTCCGGAAACCGAAACTCACCCGCGGGCGCCGTCGCCCGCGGGTTTTTTCTGCGCGCCGGGTCAGGATGGTGTAAGATTGGCCGCGCATGAAGTTCCCCGCGGAGATCGTCGGCCGGCTTCGTTCCTTCTACGAGGGGCGTTCCGTGTGTGTCACCGGCGGCACGGGTTTCATCGGCGGTCATCTCGTCGACGCCCTGCTCTCCCTGGGCGCGACGATCTCGATCATCGACGATCTCTCGAGTTCGACCCTCGACCACATCGCCTCGATCATGGAGCTTGAGCCCGAGCGGGTCCGATTCGTTCACGGGTCCATCCTGGACGACGATGCCCTCGCCGACGCCTGCGAAGGCGTTCAATCCATCTTCCATCTGGCCGCGATCGGATCCGTGCCCAAGTCGATCGAGGAGCCGCAGCGGAGCTGGTCGGTCAACGCGACCGGCACCGTCCGCGTGATGGAGGCGGCACGCGCCGAATGGAGCCCCGATGGCCGCCGGCCAAACCCCGCCGACCGCCAGCGCGTCGTGCTGGCGGCGTCGTCCGCGGCGTACGGCGATGATCCATCCCTGCCGAAGGTCGAAACGCAATACCCCAAGCCGCTCTCGCCGTACGCCGCATCCAAGCTCGCGGGCGAGCACATCCTCGCCTCGTGGTCCAGCAGCTACGGCATCTCAACCGCCAGCACGCGTTTCTTCAACGTCTTCGGCCCGCGTCAGCCGGCGGACTCCGCCTATGCCGCCGTGATCCCCGCGTTCACCAAGCGTCTGCTCTCCGGCGAACGGCCCGTGATTTTCGGCGACGGCCTGCAATCCCGCGACTTCACAAGCGTAACCAACGCGGTGCTCGCGGTGCTGCTGGCGGGGGCCTGCGAACGGCACTTGGTCGGCGAGGTGTTCAACATCGGCACCGGCTCCCGCATTAACCTGCTCGAGTTGGCCGCGATGATGGCGGAGCTCTGCGGCGTGCCGCACCTTACGCCCGAGCTCCGGCCCGCCCGGGTGGGCGATGTGCCCCACTCGCTGGCGGACTTCAGCCGCGCCAGGGACATCCTCGGGTATCAGCCCGTCGAGTCTTTGCGCGATGGTCTGGATGAGACGCTGGCCTGGGCCCGCCGGGAAATGGCCGGCAGTGAGAAGGGGCTGGGGGCGTGAGGCGAGTGCTGGATCTCCTCGGCGGCCTGTACGAACTGGCCAGGCTTGCCATACTGACGCGGTTCCGGTTCAAAGGCCCGTACTGGCAATGGCGTCTGCACACCGCGTTCGGACGCGGGTATCCCCCGCGGGCCGAGCTAATCCGGTCCGTGCTGGAGTACGGCCAATGGGTGCACCGGATGCGCCGGCGAGCAGGGTTGTGACAGCCCTTGCCTCGGGTACACTGACACGAACAATCAGGAGGCGCAGCACATGAGCCAAGGCAAACCCGCCGTGTCCAAGCAAACACTGGCGTTCATCTCGGGTCTGGTCATCGGCATCCTGGTGGGCGGCTTTGCCGGCGTCTACATCGGCGCATACACCGACTCCAGCCCCGCGCCGAAGATCAAGACTCCGGCCAAGTCGGCCACACCGGGAGGTGGGCGTGCCGACGTCCCGCCCGAGGCGACAACCGTGGAGCCCGAGAAGCCGGCGGAAGTGCAGCCCGAGGCCCCGGCGGCGCCCAAGTGACCATGGAAGGCACAAGACTCTCAAAGCTCGTGAAGCAGCACGCGCAGACCGCTCGACTGCTCGGCGTGGACTTCGTGCCGGTCTACCGATCGGGACTCGCGGAGGAACCCGAGCCGACGCCGGCTCACGAGACTTCCCTGCCGGCGACTCAACCCGCGCCGGCGGTCCCTGTCGTCAAGCCCGCCTCGGAACCACCCGTGGTGGTCGTGATGAACACCGGCCCACGCGAGGCCAGGTCCGCCGCGGCGGTGCAGGCGAGCCTGGACGATCTCCGCCGGCGCTACGAAGCCGACGCCCCGCACAAGAAGTTCGTTACGGCCCACACGAACATTGTCTTCGGGGAGGGCGACCCCTGCGCCCGGTTGATGTTCGTCGGCGAAGCCCCGGGGGCGGAAGAGGACCGAACCGGGCGCCCGTTCGTGGGCCGCGCGGGGCAACTGCTGAACAAGATGATCGCGGCGATGGGCCTCGCCCGTGAGCAGGTGTACATCGCCAACGTGCTCAAGACCCGTCCGCCGGACAACGCCACGCCGACCAGCGACGAAATCCGGCTCTGCGCACCGTACCTGTTCGAGCAGATCGCGATCGTGGACCCGGAGGCGATCGTGACCCTGGGCCTCCCCGCCACCCGGGCCCTGCTGGACTCGGTGGAGTCCATGTCGCGGCTGCGGGGGCGGTGGGCCACGTTCCGGGCCCCGGCCCCGTCGGGCCGCGCCATCCCCGTCATGCCCACATACCACCCCGCGTTCCTGCTGCGGGCGTACACGACGGAAAATCGCGCAAAGGTGTGGTCTGACCTGCAAATGGTCATGGAGAGGCTGGGGCTCTCCCCGAGCGGCCAATCCGCCACGTAATCGGGGGTTTCCCGGGAACTGGGAGCCCGTTCAGATTTTCGAATCTCGCCGCAACCGCGGGAGGGCCCGCGCCGTATCTGTTACCGTCCCCGCGACGCAGCCGGCCCTCGCGGGCACTTTCCTTCGACCCCCACGAGACCCGGCGCTTGGCTTACGGCTGAGCGCTGGGTTTTCTTTGTGCGCTAGTTTCCGCCGGCCTTTCCCTGCCTCACCGGTGTGTCCGGCGGGAGCTTCACCAGTTTGGTGGTCTGAAACCGCGGCTGGCTCTTCCATCGCACCTCGAACGTGACCTCGACGACATCCCCAGCCGCGAAGCCTTCCAGCGAAACGCCCTTGGCCAAGGGGAACGGCATTGTCATCGAATCCATGCCCAGCTTGCCGTCCTGCCGGACAAAGTTGTCGATCGGCTCGTGCATGATCTGCAGCGAACTCCCGGGCTTGGCCGGGTCCGGGAGGGACACGATCTTGCCCCGCACCGTGTAGACCGCCTCGGGGGCCGTCGCCGCAGGGGGCTTGCTCGCCTCTTGCTTGCACGCGGAAAGGCACATCACCGCCGCGGCCAGCATGCCGGCCCGGATCAGTCGCGAAGTCTTCATTTGTCGGCTCCTCTCAGGCGCCCTTGACGGAAACGTACCCCTCGAGCGACGCCAGCTCCGGCAGGATCTGGTGGCTGTAGGTCATGGTCCACGTCGCGCCCGTCTTCGCGGCCACCTGCTTGCCGCAGATCTCCCGCTTGTACCAGTCGCGGTTGCCGCGGTTGTAGACAACCATGTCCTGGCGCCGGCGCCGTTGCGCCCGCCGGAGACCACGCTTGACAGCGGGGTCCTGACGCATCAGGCGCTCGATCGTGTCGATAGCCGCCGCCTTGCGAGGGGTCTTCGTGATCGTGCAGGTGATCTTCTGTCCGGCTTTCAGCGCGATGGGCATGGCGGGCATCCTGATACAAAGAAGAAGGGGGAGAGTATTGGAAGGCTGCGGCCAAACGTCCAGCCCGCGCTACACTCCCTGCCCATGAGCCAGGATGCAACCGGTCCGACGTTCGACCCTTCCAAACCGCACCAGCAGCGGCCGAAAATGCGGCATGTCCGCGGCTTTCCCATCGAAGCTGAAGGCCGGCGGATGCTCGGCCTCTCCGATGCCCGTCAAATTTCGGACCAGATGGTCGTCATTGTGCCCGAACTCGGCAACCTGATTCCCCTTCTGGATGGTACCCGCACGATCGAACAAGTGGCTGCTTCGTTTGGTCAAGGTTTGGGTGTGGAGCATGTGCAGCGCGTGGTCGCCCAACTTGATCACGCCGGGCTGCTCGAGGGGCCAGCTGCGGACGCCATGATTGCCAAGGTCCGGGCTGACTTTGACGCCGCGCCGAACCTGCCCCCCGCGGCAACAGAGGCGTTGACTGACATGCTCGTGGCCGCGAGGGTGCAGGCCGAGCCCACCGAAGAACAAAAAAGGGAACTGGCGGCGGAAGTGCTGCGCGAGGCCTTGGACAAGTGGATCGATTCGGTGCTGGCCGGTGCCCCGGATCAGACCTTTCCCGGGCTTCCCGTGGCGTTGATGGCGCCCCATCTGGACTATCCGCGGGGCTGGGTCGGGTATGCCTCCGTCTGGGGACGGATGCGGGGCATCGGCCGCCCCGATCGGGTCCTGATTCTGGGCACGAATCACTTCGGGTCGGGAACGGGAGTGACCATCTGCGACAAGGGCTTCCAGACGGCGCTGGGCACAAGCCCCGTGGATGAAACGTTCCTTGGCGCGATCAAGAAACGGCTCGGTCCCGATCTTGCCGCCAAGGGGTTGGAGCACCGGTTCGATCACGAGCGTGAGCACTCCATCGAGCTTCAAATTCCATGGATTCAGCACTGCCTGGGCCCGGATTCGACGGGGCGTCACGTGCCCGTTCTCGGGGTACTGATCCACGATCCGGCGATGAACCAGGGAGAGTCCTACGACGGGCGGGGGCTCGCCTTGGCCCCCTTTGTGGAGGCGGTCCGCGGGGCGATGGCGGATGTCGGCGGGAGGACCCTGGTCGTCTCCTCTGCCGACCTCAGCCACGTCGGTCCCATGTTCGGCGATCAGCAGAGCCTCAAGGAGGGCGCCCAAGGAGCGGACGAGTTCCGCAGCCGGGTCATGAACCACGACAGGGCGATGCTGCGATTGGTGACCGACCTCAAGCCGGATGATCTTGTCGCCGCCATGGCGTGGCAGCAGAACCCAACCCGCTGGTGCTCAACCGGGAACATCGTGGCGGCCATCCAGATCGCTCGGCCCACTTCCGCCAAGTTGGTCCGTTACGGCCTGTCCGTCGACCCCGAGGGGATGGCGCTGGTGTCGTGCGGTGGGGTGGTGATGATGTCGGGCGGGTAACGTCCATGTAACAGCCGCGCCGGCGAACGACCATCCCCGGAACTGCCAGCCGAAAGGTGGCGTAACCTCTGGGAATCGGCGATGCAGGGTGAGCGCCGGCCTAGTACCATCCCGGCCCCGCGGCCGGGTTTGCCTTCCCCACGCCCCCCGCCCCACCCGCCCTCACCCGGCGAACCGCGGGAAAGGACCGAAGGAGTTTCCATGCCATCATCGAGCGTGTGCTGGGGTATTGAAATCGGAGCGGGCTCCATCAAGGGCCTGAAGCTTGAAGCCGCGGGCGACGGCGTCCGTGTTGCCGACTTCATTCACGTCCCCCACAAGGCTGTATTGTCAACTCCCGGGATTGATCAGAACGATGCGATGCGCATCGGCCTCGGGGCGTTCATCAACCAGGTGGACCTGGGGAACGCGAGCGTAGCGATCTCCGTGCCGGGCCACTCCGCGTTCGCCCGCTTCGCGAAGCTGCCTCCCGTCGAGCCCAAGAAGGTGCCGGACATCGTCAAGTTCGAGGCGGTGCAGCAGATCCCATTCCCGATCGAACAGGTCGAGTGGGACTACCAGACGTTCAAGAGCGACGACTCGCCCGATATCGAGGTCGGCATCTTCGCCATCACGCGTGAGCGCATCATGGAACGCCTCACGATGTACGAAGAGGTCGGCATCACGCCCGACTACGTGACGCTCTCCCCCGTCGCGGCCTACAACGCCCTGGCGTTCGACTTGTCGTTCACCGAGAAGACCCCCGGCACCATCATCCTCGACATCGGCACGACGTCGACGGACCTGGTCATCGCGGAGGCCGGGCGCGTGTGGATCCGCACGTTCCCCATCGGCGGGCACCACTTCACCGAGGCGCTCGTGAACGCGTTCCAGCTCAGCTACCCCAAGGCGGAGAAACTCAAGCGGGAAGCGGAGAGCAGCAAGCACGCACGCCATATCTTCCAGGCCATGCGCCCGATCTTCGGCGACCTGGCGCAGGATGTTCAGCGTTCGATCGGCTACTACCAGTCGCTGCACAAGGACGCCAAGCTCGAGCGGCTCATCGGCCTGGGCTCCACCTTCCGCCTCCCCGGGCTCCGCAAGTACCTGCGGCAGCAGGTGCAGATGGATGTGTTCCGCCTCGAGCAGTTCAAGCGGCTCAGCCTCGAGGGCCCGAGGGCCGGCGAGTTCCAGGCCCAGACGCTGCAGTTCGCGACGGCCTACGGGTTGGCGCTGCAGGGCCTGGGCATGGCGACGCTCGAGGCGAACCTCATGCCCGCGTCGGTCATCAAGACCGCGATGTGGCAGCGGAAGGTCAAGTGGTTCGGTGTCGCGGCGGGTGTCGCCGTCGCCGCCGGCGCGGCGATGTTCGTCCGACCGTTCATCGACAGCACGGCGGTCAACGACAACCCGCCGCCGCGCGAGATCGACGCGGTGATTTCACGGGTCAACTCGCTCAAGAACGACGCGCAGGACGTCCTGCAGGCCGGGCAGGAGAACCCGGTCGTCGGCCAGGTGCTGAACCTGCTGGAGAACCGCGACATCCCGGCGAAGATTCTCAACGATGTGGGCTTGATGCTCCAGTCGGCTCAGGCCAAGGCGCCGACCAAGGACGGCGATCCGGTGTTCATCGTCAAGTCGCTGTCGATGGACTATTCGCCGCCCGTCGACCACAGCAACGATCCCAACTACGTGCCGCCGCCGCCCCCGGCGGACGGCTCGCCGCCTCCGCCGCCGCGTCCCTCGATCGAAGTGACGATGGAAATCTCGACAACCGCCGCGGCGACGCAGGCCGACGCGCAGAAGCTGGTCATCAGCACCATCGATGCGTGGCTGAAGGCCAACGCCAAGCGCCCGGGCGTGCCGTACGACATCGAGGTAACGCCGAACCCGTCCCGTGTTGTGGGCACCGAGGTTGGCGGCGGTCGCAGCGAGCCGGCCGGGCCGGGGGTCACGCAAACGGGCGTCCCGGAGACCAGGACGGGCATCATGGGCCGGTTCGGCCCCTCGGGCGGCGGGCGCGGCGGTGCCATCATGGGTGAGGGCGGCGGCTCGCCCGGGGCCGGGGCCTTTGATCCGAACGCGGGCGCCGCGTCCTCCACCCCCGACCAGTCCACAGCGTCCGCGCTCGAAGCCATCGGGCGTCTGGCCCCGTTGCCGGCGACGCCCCCGATTGCGGAGGGCACGACCGTCACCACGTTCCGTGTCCAGTGGAGCAACATGATCAATCCGCCGGCACCCAAGTCTGAGGGAGAGCCCAAGTGAAGAACATCATGGCCTGGGTCAAGTCGAACCTCACGATCGTCATCCTTTCCGCGGTGATCCTGCTGATCCTCCCCGCGGCGTTCGTCGGCAGCTCGATGTGGAACTCGAAGATCCGCAAGAGCCGCGAGAAAGCCGTGACGCAGGTGAACTCGCAGCTCGACGCCGCCAAGGTCACGTACTCGATCCCGCCCGCCGTGCCGGGGGGCAAGTCGATCGAGTTCCCGTGGCCGGCCCCCAATGAAGCGGCGACCGCCTACTTCCGCACCCACCGCCAGAAGATCGAGGACCAGGTCAAACGCATCACGGTTGAGGCGGAAGCCATCAACAAGGCCGGGCATGCGCCCCTGCTCGATGGCGTGTTCCCGACGCCCGCCAACTCGACGCGCACGCTGGAGTTCATCGAGCTCCTGGTCGGCACGGCGGGCAAGCCCTCGGTGTACCAGAAGCTCCTCGACGAGGTGAAGGCCGGTCCCGCGGCGGACCCCGTCCGCGTCGCGGAGGTCCTGCGTGAGGCCGATCGCCAGGCCATTGATCGCCTCAAGGCGGAGCGCAACACGGACAAGATGACGGAAGAAGAGGCCAAGGCTCACCTCGAGCACATGGTCAAGCTCCGCATTGGTCAGTACAAGTCGCACGCGCAGTCCATCTCGGTCTACGCCACGACGGACTGTCTGCCCCCCGATGTTCCCCGCAGCATCCCGCCCCAGCCCCCGCCGGTGGAGGAATGCTGGCTGTGGCAGGAGGACTACTGGGCCATCCGCGATCTCTTCCTGGCGGTGAAGGAGGCCAACACGATCAACGGCCGCCTCGCCGGCGTTGAGCAGTCGGTCGTGAAGCGGGTCGAGAAGATCGCGCTCATGAACCGCGAGGCACACTTTGACAGTGTTTCGGGCCGCAAGGGCGGCGCCTCAAACACGGTCTACGACGTTCGCACCGCGGTGATGACGGTCATCGTGTCGTCGTCGAGGTTGCCTGAGTTCATCAATGCGGTGTCGCGTACCAACTTCATGTCCGTGGTCGATGTGGACGTCACGGAAGCCGACACCACCGCGGACCTCGGCCGCGGCTTCTACTACGGTGAAGAGCACGTGGTGAAGGCCGAAGTGACGATCGAGTCCATCTGGCTCAAGAGCTGGATCACCGCCAACATGCCGGAAGCCGAGAAGAAGCGCCGCGAATCCGCCGGGGCCGAGGACACCTCCATGGCCGCCGCGCCGGCCGCTCCGCCGCCCCGAGCCCGCGGCGGAGCGGACGACGAGGGCGGTCGTTCCAAGGCTCCCGCCAAGAGCGGACGCAGCACGAAGCGCCCCGGCCCGAAGTGAGCGTCGAAGCGAGAAGCAGCGTGGTTCGCGGCAGTGCAAGGAACGGACAGGATCGATCCAGAAACAGGTGAGCACCATGAAACTCAAGGGTGTCGGATTCTTTGAACAGAACATCGAGAAGCTCGTTCTCGGCGCCGTGTCGGTCGTCTTCCTCGGCGTGGTGGCGATGCAGTTCCTCTACGAACCCAACACGATCAAGGTCGGCGCCGGCCAGCCCATCTCACCCGGGCAGGCCTTCGAACCCGTAAAGCGCCGGGCCGACGAGATCCAGGGCAAGCTCAACACGCCCGCCGAGGTCCTCAAGTTGCCCGAGGTTCCCAGCATGGACCTCGTGGAAGACTTCAAGCAGCGTCGGTCCGCTCCGGTCGCCCCGTCGAACCGCATCGCTTCCTTCGGTAAGGGGAGCGCGGTGCAGGGGATCGTGGACACCAAGATCGACGCCACCGCCGGTGGCCAGCGACTGGCGACCTTGAACCTGCCCGCGCCAACCGTGCCCGTTGCCGCGGCGTACCGCAACACGCTCGACCCGACCGAGCCGCACTTCAATGCCGAACTGGCCAAGCTTCTCCCCGCGGCCCAGCCGTTCGACAAAGCGTCGGTCAGTGTCGAGGCCACGTTCGATGGGGCCGCGCTCCGCTCGGCGCTCCTGAACGCGGAAGGCGGGGCACCCTACCCGGCTGGTTGGTGGCGGGACCAGATGGAAATTGTCGGTGTGGTGCTCGAGCGGCAGGAACAAACGTCGAACGGGGAGTGGTCCGCGACGAAGACCGTCGCCGCGCCTCCGGGCAAGGGTGTGCCTGACCTTCTGAAGAGCGTCCGTACAACGGCTGACATCGCGGACCTTGTCATGGAGGTTCGCAGCGCATCAGAGTCAATCCTTCGCCCCACGTACTACCGCGTGATCGCAGGCCCGGCGTGGAAGCCCCCGTCGGAAGCGGTCAAGGGTGGCGAGGTCGGCAAGACGACCGAGGTTCGCCGTCTCGCCGAGCTTCACCAGCGGTTGATGCGCGAGCAGGAGAACATCAAGAAGCGGTTGGAAGAAGCCGGCGCCCCATCCACGAGGCAGCCCGCTGGCCCGACATCCGGCGGTGGTGGCGGTGGTGGAAAGGGCGGCGGTGGCGGTGGAGGCGGCGCTCCTCCGCCACGGTCCGATCCCGATCGCGATTCGCGTCAGATCGAACAGCGGCAACGCCCGATCCGCGAGCAGCTCAAGAAGAACGAAGAGCAGGTGGCAAAAGTCGAGGCTGACCTGAAGGTGCTGGGCTTTGATCCGCAGGGCAACCCGATCCCGCAGGAACCCGCGGCCGCGCCGACGACCCAGGCCTTCCGTTCGCTGCTGGATAATCCGTCCGTTCGTGTCTGGGGGCACGACCTCACGGTGGAGCCGGGCAAGACCTACCGCTACCGCATAAGTGTTCAGCTCATCAACCCCGCTTTCGGCCGCGGCGCTTCGCTCGTGGCGGAACAGCAGGACCTGGGCAAGAGCCCCGTGATGACGAGCAAGCCCTCCGAGTGGTCGACCCCGGTGTACGTCCTCGCCGACAGGTATTACTACTTCGCGAGCGCGACCGAGGCCGACATGCAGGGCCCCGCCCGTGCCCGCGCGGAGTTGTACCAGTTCTTCTACGGGTATTACCGCCCCGTGACGGTCAACCTGGAAGCGGGGGATGTGCTGGCGGGGAGCGTCAAACTCCCCGATCCTGCCAAGCTCCCGATTTACGATCTCAAGGCCTTGGCCGCGGCGGACCCCGTTCAGCAGACACAGCCTGAGCCTGCCCGTGCCCCGACTTTGCCGGGTCGGCTCCAGCCGCAGCAGCCCGGCCGCGGCATTGCGATTAACGAAGGCGGCGAGGGTGGCGGCGGTCGCCAGGCGAGTACGCCCTCGCAGCCGGAACAGCCCACGATCACCTTGCCTGAAAACGCCAAGGCATGGGAAGGCCAGGTTCGGGTTGCGTTCGATACGTACCTTATCGATGTTGCCAAGACCCCGGGGTCGGGCGCCAGTGCGCGTTCGCAAGTCTTTCTCCGGGGCCATGATGGAACGATCTCCATCCGCGGCACGATCGAAGATGAGAAATCGGACGTTCAGCGACTGGTCGCGGCGTCTTCGAAGGACGGCGAGAATCAGGGCCAGCCCATTATCCCCGTTGTGGAGCGGCGTCCGGAGCCGACGGCAACGCCGGATCCGCGGCGTCGCGATGAACGACCCCCGCCGGGCGGCGGCGGCGGTGGTGGGGGTGGCGGCGGCGGTTGAACTGAAAAACTTCACGGACACTTGACCCCGTCGCGGGGGTGTCTAGACTCCCCCCGCGACTTGAAGGATCAAGAAAGTCGCTCCAACGCCAGAACACGGCAGCGGAATCCGAGACCAGGGTTGAACCCAAAGCTCGGACGGCCTCTTTGACATCCGGATAGGAATGACGTCTGCTCCAGCGTCTCCGATGGGTTTTCTCAAACGCCCACCGGCTCAGGACGGCTGGAGCTGTGGATCGCGTGCTTCCATGGCCGCGATCCAATGTTGCACACCGAAAGCAACGAGTGCTGAATGGTTGAAAATGTGATCGAACTGGAACACCGCAGGTTCCGGACTCTTGTCAGTCCGGGGCGGCTCCGGGTTGGTGCGAAGCGAGGCGAAAGCCGAGTGGAGCGCCGGCGCGTGGCGACTGTTTGGTGTGGCCAGGCCATAAGGGCACACGGTGGATGTCTTGGCGTCAAGAGGCGATGAAGGACGCGGTCACCTGCGATAATTTCCGGGGAGCTGGTAAACGAGCTGAGATCCGGAAGTCTCCGAATGGGGCAACCCATCCCTTTGGGATACTTCACCCTGAATGCATAGGGGTGAAGAGCGAACGTGCAGAACTGAAACATCTAAGTATGCACAGGAAAAGAAAGCAACAGCGATTCCGTCAGTAGCGGCGAGCGAACGCGGATCAGTCAGCGGAACAGCGAAGCACCTGGAAAGGTGCGCCACAGAAGGTGAAAGCCCTGTAGCGGGAAGCTGATGAGCCCTTGAGTAAACTCGGTCTCGTGAAACCCGGGTTGAACATGGGGGGTCCACCCTCCAAGGCTAAATACTCCTTGACGACCGATAGTGAATCAGTAAGGCGACTGAACGATGACAAGAACCGCGATGAGCGGAGTGAAAGAGTACCTGAAACCGTGTGCTTACAAGCGGTGGGAGCCCTTCGGGGTGACCGCGTGCTTTTTGCATAATGAGCCGGCGAGTTAGTCTGTACGGCGAGCCTAAGGCCTACCGGGCCGGAGGCGGAGCGAAAGCGAGTCTGAATAGGGCGTTGAGTCGTACGGGCTAGACGCGAAACCTAAGTGATCTACCCATGGTCAGGCTGAAGTGGGGGTAAAACCCCATGGAGGGCCGAAGCCGTGACCGTTGAAAAGGTCTGGCATGAACTGTGGGGAGGACTAAAAGTGTAATCAAACTGGGAGATAGCTCGTTCTCTCCGAAATAACTTTAGGGTTAGCCTCAGGCGGCAACTGTTGGGGGTAGAGCTACTGGATGAACTTTGGGGTCTACCCGACTACCGGGTTCAACCAAACTCCGAATACCAACAGCCAAGACCTGGGAGATAGACGGCGAGTGACAATATCCGTCGTCAAAAGGAGAACAATCCAGACCGCCAGCTAAGGTCCCGAATCGACGCTAAGTTCGAAAGGAAGTCGGATTGCAATGACAGCCAGGATGTTGGCTTAGAAGCAGCCATCATTTAAAGAGTGCGTAACAGCTCACTGGTCGAGGAGTCCGGCGCCGATAATGATCGGGAATAAGCGTCGAGCCGAAGCTGCGGGCGCAGCAATGCGCGGTAGGAGAGCGTAGTTAGGGCGCTGAAGCGATGCGGGAACGCGTCGTGGAGCGCTAACTAGTGCATATGCCGGCTTAAGTAACGATAAAACGGGTGAAAATCCCGTTCGCCGTAAACCCAAGGTTTCCTGGGGAAGGTAAATCCGCCCAGGGTTAGCCGGGACCTAAGGCGAGGCCGAAAGGCGTAGTCGATGGACATCAGGTTAATATTCCTGAGCCGTTGCCGTGAACAGATTCTTGAGCTCCGCGGGACTGTCAGATGTCCAGGCCCTTGAGGCCGATGCGGAGGGATGGAGTCTCTAGAAAAGGCGGCAACAAGCCCGTACCAAAACCGACACAGGTGGGTGAGGCGAATAGCCTCAGGCGCTCGAGAGAACGGTCGTGAAGGAACTAGGCAAATTAACCCCGTACGTTCGCTAGAAGGGGGGCCTACTCCTTCGGGAGAGGCCGCAGAGAAAAGGATCTGGGAACTGTTTATCAAAAACACAGCTCTGTGCAAACTCGCAAGAGGACGTATACAGAGTGACGCGTGCTCAATGCCGGAATGTCACGGGAGCGGGTCAGCGCAAGCGAAGCTCGCGACTCAAGCACCGGTGAATAGCGGCCGTAACTATGACGGTCCTAAGGTAGCGAAATTCCTTGTCGGGTAAGTTCCGACGCGCATGAACGGCGCAATCACTCCCACACTGTCTTGTCCTTGGACTCGGTGAAATTACATTCCCGGTAAAAATGCCGGGTAGTTGCAGTTAGACGGAAAGACCCTGTGAAGCTTTACTATAAATTGGTATTGTACTATAGCATATGTCACTCAGTATAAGTGGGAGACTTTGAGGTTTGGATTTTGGTCCAGGCGGAGTCGTCATTGAGATACCACTTGATGTCTGTCGTAGTACTAACCCCAAAACATATGGGGAACAGTGCCAGTTTGGTAGTTTACCTGGGGCGGGTGCCTCCTAAAATGTAACGGAGGCGTACAAAGGTTTGCTTAGTACGGATGGAAACCGTACTGAAAGTATATTCACATAAGCAAGCTTGACTGTGAGACTGACAGGTCGAACAGGGTGGAAACACGGTGAAAGTGATCCGGATCTTCCATGTGGAAGGGGATCCGCTCAACGGATAAAAGTTACTCCGGGGATAACAGGCTAATGGAGCCTAAGCGTCCATAGCGACGGCTCCGTTTGGCACCTCGATGTCGACTCGTCGCATCCTGGAGCTGTAGAAGGTTCCAAGGGTTGGGCTGTTCGCCCATTAAAGCGGTACGCGAGTTGGGTTCAGAACGTCGTGAGACAGTTCGGTCCCTATCTACTGCAACCGTAAGCAATTTGAGAAGCGCTGTCTCTAGTACGAGAGGACCGAGATGGACCAGCCGCTGGTAGTACCAGTTGTTCCGCCAGGAGCACTGCTGGATAGCTATGCTGGGAAAAGAGAATCACTGAAAGCATATAAGTGAGAAACTTGCTTCAAGATTAGATTGCTCTCTCTTCGGAGGTAAGATCCCCCAGAGACTATGGGGTTGATAGGCGTCAAGTGGAAGTGCTGTAAGGCATTGAGCTGAGACGTACTAATAGATCGAGTGAGTTTATTGTTTTTGTTCAATGCAATATATTCTGCTGTTAATATACTACGGTATATGACTTTAGATATAGGATATTCAAGGTTTTACCTTGCAAATGATGCGCTTTTGTGTATAGTTTGGTTCTGTATTTGATGGTCTGTTCATGTATATATATGGTGGTGCTGCTTCGTATTGGGGAAATACCTGTTCCCATTCCGAATACAGAAGTCAAGCCCAATACGGTTGATGATACTGGTTCTTTG
>JAHBXE010000007.1 GCA_019636625.1 Phycisphaeraceae bacterium | reverse complement strand
GGTTGCACAAGACCGACGTTGACCCGAAACGATGCAGATGGTGCGCAAGCGCTTGCAGGACCAGCTAGTTGCGGTATCGATCCATGTTCTTTCCTCTGTCGCGGCGGTGCGACGCGACAGAGCGCCCCACCGACTCGCTGTCTTCGACGTTCATCACCGCCTTCGCTCCGCCCGCGCGGGCCACGGCTCGTGCCACCGTGTCCTTCGTGACGGGTGTCCCGCGTTCGGAGGTCAGGGCCTTCGCCGCTTTCCGCATGGAACCATGCTGCCGGTAGGCCGCCACGAGGTTGCTATCGTCCAGGTGCGAGGCGAGCTCGGCTTTGAGTTGACGGCGCACGATCAGCTTCTTGCCCTTTGGATCGATCGGGACCGCGTGCAGCTGCGACTGGAGATCGTCCGCACGGCTCACCAGTTCATGCAGAAGCAGGGCGTTGGCCTCGAGCGACACTCCGTTGTGCGACATCACGCGCGGCAACGCGATGCACGCCGGCGTCCGACCCGGCCAGATCGACGCTGCGGGTTCACCACCCGCGAACAGCACGATGGGTCTGCCCGTCTGGCCGATGTGGGCGGCGACGCTCGCGCCGTCCTCCCCATTCTGTCGCCGCATCAGAACCACTTCGCGCGACGTCGCCCCCAGCTTGGTCGTGCCCAGCCTCCAGAGCCGCCCGGGTGACACTACCCTGACGCCGCCGGCGAGCGTGAGCGCCCGCGCAATGATCGCCGCGACGGCGTCCATATCCACGGTCCACTGCCGGAGGTGTTCGAGAGCGATCTCGACCCGCACCTCCTCTGGGCACGGGATGAAGAAGCGAGGCGGGGTGGAGTCCGGCAGCTCGAGAACTTCTTCAACGTGCGCGTCGGGGCAAGTGGGACAGGCAATCGATGTGGCCGCGCCCGATTCGACAAGCACGCCGGACTCCAACAACCACTTCCTGTTCGCCTCGGGCCAGGAGTGAACTTCGCGGTACGAGAACTGCGGTTCAGCCGAGTCGAAACACGCCCAGAGGATCGAGAGGGCCGTGGTCATTGCGTGACTCCCCAGAGCCGGAGGCAACGCTCCCCGATCGCCCGCTGGGCATCGGGACGGCTCTTGAGGTCACAGGAGTTCGGACAGCTCACGCTGAAGCTGACGCTGCGTGCCCGCGTGTTGCCCGCGAACACAAGCTGGAAGGACATCTGCCTCACGCGCAGGCGGTCAAGAGGAAGCCGGGAGGTGTTGAGGTACTCCTGGATGGCTCGATCGAGCCCCCCGCCTCCGCGGCGATCGATACCCAGCTCGACATACTCCGCCGGACGGTCCACGATCTGGAGCCGCGCGCGCGTGATCTTGACTTCGGCGATGCGATCCGCGGGCTCGGTGGGCATGGCCCGGTTCGGTTTGAGGAGGTGATCCAGCGCGTACGCCGGACGCAGCGGATCGGCCGGCCCGACGTCGAGCCCCATGACCGCCTTGCAGAACGCCTTTTGGAGCGGCTCATACACGGCCTTGCCGCCCGGCGCGAACATCTCCAGGGAGCCATCCGAGGGGTTGAACACGAAGACGTTGTCGAACGCCCGGCGCTCTTCGCGGCGGACGACCTGGCCGTTGGCCTCGAAGACCGCGGGCGCGTCGGGATAGTCCTCCAGGTAGGCGAAGAAGTAGTCACTCCCGTTGGTACGTTGGTAATGCTCGATGACGCAGAACCGGCCGCGCATCTGGGTGCTCCAGTAGAAGCCGGTCAGCGCCTCTTGCAGCGCCGTCTTGTGCGCGGCGGTCACCGTGATCGCCTGCTTCGGGAGCGTGTTGCGCTTGATCCAGTAGCGACCGGACGACAGGGCGTCGGCGCGGGCGAAGTGCGCGGCCCAGCTGAACGCGGTGCGCACGTTCAAGTAGGTCCACATCGCCCGGTCGGCCTTGCCGGCGTAGGCGTGGCATTCTGGGAGCCGTTCCGGCGAGCTCCGCTGAATCTCCTCGACGAGCACCTTGACGCCGCGATCATCTGCGAGTTCGTTGATGTCCTGGAGCACAACCTGGACGATCTCCCGCTTGTCGTCGGGCATCTTCTGCCAGGCGGCGAAGACGGTGTCCATGTCCGTGTCGCTCAGCCCCTGCCACGCCACGCCCTCAAGCCCGCCGTGCAGGTCGAAGAAGGGGCGCAACAGGTCGTTGCGGATGTGCTTGAGAATTTTCCGAGGATCGAACGGCTTGCTCATGGGATCGTCTCCGACGGGGTTGAGTGACTGAATGCAGTGTGTATAACACACTAAACGATAAACCGAAAAAAAAGAGCCGGGTCAGAACAACCTCGGCTCCGACTTGCGCTGCAACAGGTCCAGCGCTTCGAGGCGGTACATCATCGCCTCTGCAGACACCTTGAACTTTATGGCAACGGGGCGGGCGATGTGCTCGAGCAGGGCGTTGTCGATGGACTTCGGGTCCATCGACAGGCCGCCCCGGTGAAGCACCTCTGCGGCGATAATCTTCTGTTGCCTCGGGCGCAGGGAGTCGAGCGTGATCGCATCCAGGCCGTGGACCTCGCGCCAGCAGGCCAAAACGAGCTTCGTGGGCATCAAAAGGTACGCCGCAAATTTGTTCGCCTGAATCTCGACCGCGGCTTTGGACCCGTCCCGGCACACGTACGTCGGCCGCGCCTCCGCGGCACCGGCATGCAGCGTGCCCTGCGTCGTGTCAGGGGTGTAGAGATGACGATGCAACCACCAGTGCCCGATTTCGTGGGCGAGCGTGTAGTGGTACCGCCCCTCTTTCCGCTTGTTCGCGTGGGTATCAAGGCTCTGGTCGATCCCGATCTTCTTCTGGGGAATCCAGATCGCGCCGTTGACCTCCGGATCGCCGAACAGGGTCTGAAGGTCCATCATCTCGACCGTGAGGCCCAGGAAAACTTCCGCGATGTCGTCGACGGGAATCCCGGGCGCGAGCGGTTCCCCGCTCTGCTGGGCGTACTGGGCGAGCAGCACATCGGCGTGTTCCTCGATGTGCTTGTCGGGCAGAAACTTCGGTTCGTTGGGTTGCTTGGTCGTGGTCATAGACCGCATGCAGGTTCAGTCCTTCTTGGGTTTCTTGCTCATGTCCTCGGCCATTTTGGTCAGTTGCTCGATCTGTTGCGGCGTCAAGCCCTTGGCGTGACGCAGGAACGAGGCCATCTCGAGCGGCCTCTTCTCGATCAGGCCCGCCACTTCTTCCGCCATGCGGCCCGCGGCGGCGATCAGCTCGTCCGCATTGGCCTCGAGCACCTCCGCCATCTTCCGGATGCGATCGGCGGGTGGGGGGGCGAAGTTCCCTTGCTCGAACTGCGACACGTAGGTGGGGCTCAGCCCCACCCGATCAGCGAACTTGCGCAGGGTGAGCTTCTTCTCCGTCCGCTTCTCGCGGATCAGCTCCCCGAAGGTCTTCTTCTTGGACGACATGGTTTCCAACTCCGCGAGCGTACCCACGCCCGGTGCAACTGTCCAGTGTTTACTACACACCACATATCAACCGACAGGTTGTTCTCCGCCCGCCTGTTCCGACCGGATCTGCTCATAGACCTGCCTGCGGAGGTGCTCCTCCACCAGGCGCTGAAAGTTGGGCTCGTTCATGAACCGGGCGAAGATCTCCTCGTTCTGCTCCATCCGGTCGATGAACAGACCCTCGAGCGCCTTGCCGAACACGAACTTGAAGTTCTCAATCGAGTTCGCTGACGCCGCCTGCCGGAGGGCCTCGTTGGCGACGGCATCCTCCCGAACCGAATCCAGAAAGAGCTGGTCGGCGGGCTTGAAGTCCGTGCCGAACCGCTCGTTGAGGATGTCGATCAGCTGGGAGAGCTCGACCTCCTCATCACCCGACATGCCTGTGCCGACGGCTGTTGGGCCCTTCAGTTCACCGCCGGCGCCCGGCTCCAGCACGATCGACCCCTCACTGATCTTCTGGAGGCGGTAGTACTTGAGTGCGACCTCATCGTCGAAGTTGTACTGCGGGCCGAGGGCGCGGCGAGGAAGCTTTGCCGCCAAGAACCGCGTGTACGTGTAGAGCTTCTCCAGGTCGCTGTCGCCAAACGGGATGACCTGTGACAGGAACGCGTACAGCCCCCGGAACGCGAACAGCAACCCGCGGAACTCCTCCTGAGCCTCCTCCTTGGCCTTCACCCATTCTTTTTCGGGCATGGTGGCGCGAACGTCGTCGCGCAGAGCCTTGAACCGCTCGACCGCCGGATCGAGAATCGCGTTCATCTTCGCGTGGTCTGCCGGGGATTGGTTGGCCTTCCCTCGGAAGAACACAGCGCAGAACTGTTCGACCTCTTCGACGCGGTAGACGCCGAACTCGGCCAAACGTGCCTGCAGCGTGTAGAGCTGCTGCGGATCAGACCGTTCGCCGACGATCGGCTGCTCGTAGTAGGGCTTGAACGCCTCGAGGATCTCCGTGCGCTCGTTGTAGAAGTCCAGCACGAACGTGTCGTCCTTGCCCGCGTGCGTGCGGTTCAGGCGCGAGAGGGTCTGCACGGCCTGGATGCCGGCCAGGCGCTTGTCCACGTACATCGTGTGCAAGAGCGGCTGATCGAAGCCCGTCTGGTACTTCTCCGCGACGAGCAGGATCTGGAACTCTTCGGTGGCGAACTTCTCCGGCAGTTCTTTGCCGTCGATCCCCGCGTTCATGCCGCCCTCGGTGTAGTGCTTGTTCGGGTCGAGGTCGTCGACGACCGTGCCCGAGAACGCGACCAGCGTCTTGACGTCCGTGTAGCCATTGTCCTTGATGTACTTGTCGAAGGCCTGCTTGTACCGGACCGCGTGCATCCGGCTTGCGGTGACCACCATCGCCTTGGCCTTGCCGCCGATCTTGTGCCGCGTCGATGCACGGAAGTGTTCGACCATGATCTCGGTCTTCTGCTCCAGGTTGTGCGGGTGCAGCGTCATAAAGCGGGCCAGCGCCTTGGCGGCCTTGCGCTTCGAGACGTTGGGGTCATCCTCGATCGACTTGATGAGGCCGAAGTACGTCTTGTACGTCGTGTAGTTGCGGAGCACATCAAGGATGAAGCCCTCCTCGATCGCCTGACGCATGCTGTAGAGATGGAATGGCGCCGGCCGGCCATCGGTACCCATCCGCCCGAACACTTCCAGAGTCTTGTACTTCGGCGTGGCGGTGAACGCGAAGAACGAAATGTTCGGCTGGCGACCTCGCTTCAGCATGGTGCGGAGGATCTCTTCCTCCGCGTCGGCTCCCTCCTCGCCCTCCTTGATGCCCTGGGCTTCGGCCTGCTTCCTCGCCTCCTGCCGGATGTGATCGGCGGCGAGGACGCCCTTGAGCTCCGTCGCCGTTTCCCCGGACTGGCTGCTGTGCGCTTCGTCAACGATGACCGCGTACCGGCGGTCGGGCAGCCCCGCGACCTTCTCCGTCACGAACGGGAACTTCTGCAACGTCGTGATGATGATCGGAACGCCGGTCCTGATCGCCTCCGCCAGCTGTGCCGAGTTCTCATCGATCTTCTGCACCACACCATGCTTGTGCTCGAACTGGTAGATGGTATCCTGGAGCTGCTGATCCAGGACGACGCGATCCGTCACAACGATGACCGAGTCGAACACGCGGCGGTCGGCATCATCGTGCAGGCTGGCCAACCGATGGGCCAGCCACCCGATGGAGTTGCTCTTGCCGCTTCCGGCCGAGTGCTGCACGAGGTAGTTGTGGCCAGCGCCCAGCGCCCTCGCGTCCGCCTCCATCCGGCGCACGACATCCAGCTGGTGGTAGCGCGGAAAGATCATCGTCTCCTTGCGCACCTTGCGCCCGGCCGTGCCCGACGTGAACCGCCTTTCCTCCACCTGGAGGTGGAGGAGCCGGGCGATGATGTCAAGCAGCGAGTCTCTCTGCCAGGTCTGCTCCCACAGGTACGAAGTGCGATGCCCGGCAGGGTTCTCCGGGTTCCCGGCCCCGGTCCCGTTGCCCTTGTTGAATGGCAGGAAGAACGTCTCCTTTCCCCGCAGGCGCGTCGTCATCCAGACCACATCGGGATCGACCGCGAAATGGACGAGCGCTCGCTGTTTGAACGCAAACAAGAGTTCCCGCTCATCCCGATCCAGCCGATACTGGGTCTTGGCGTGCTCGGCGGTCTGCCCGCTCATCGGGTTCTTGAGCTCCGCCGTGACGATGGGCACACCGTTGAGCGCGAGCACGACATCGATGCTCTTCTCGCACGTGCCGGAGTAGTAGACCTGCCGCGTGACCGTGAGCACGTTCATCGCGTACAGACACAGGGTCTCGGGGTTCAGCCCGCTGGACGGTTTGAAGAACGCCACATCAATCTGCCGGCCGTAGCATTTGAAGCCGTGCCGGATGATCTCCAAAGACCCACGATCGCTCCCGGCGATCGCCTTGCACAGGGCATCCACCAGAACGTCGCTGGTGCCCGCGCCGTGGAGCTTCTCGAGCGCTGACCAGGCTTGCGGCTGGGTTGCCTTCACGAACGCGACGAACACGCCGGGGAACAGCCCGCGAGCGCGGTCGTACCCGTTCGGTGCCGACGCGGCGTCGTAGTCACGATTGTCACCCTTGGCGTAGCCGTGGGCGAGGAGGTGTTCCTCGATGGCCGTCTCGAATGCCTTCTCTTTGTAGTCAGCGGGCACGGCCACCTCCGTTGCGCAGTACAGCGCGGCCGAGCGCGATGAACGTGGACTCAGAGCAGGCGAGGCGGAGCGCCGTCAAATCCAGCCGCGTTCCTTGAGGCGACCCCACGCGAGTTCGACGTGCTCGGCCTGGAACATCTGCCGTTTGCGCTCGTTCCATGCCGACACAGCCGCTGCAGCCTTGGCCGCGTCCGTTCTCGCCGCAAGATCTTCGTGCTGGGCGACCCAATGCACGCTGCTGAGCAGTTCCATGCCGTACGGAGTCTCGAAGCCCTCGATCAGCTCGGCCACGCGCTCCAAGCGTTGATGGGTCGCCGACTGTGCGCCCAGGAACGCCTCGGCCTCGTCCACCGCCTCGGGCACGACTTCGAGCGGCGTCTCCGGCTTGTTCGCTCCATCGCCCCACCCGCGGATGAAGTGCCCATCCATCTTGTCGAGCACGTGCCGCAGCGTGTCCGCGTACGGCCCATAGGCCGCCTTGGCGAAGGGCATCTTGAGGTCCTCGCCCGCCTCCTGGAGAAAGTACAGCAGCTTCTGCACTTCCAAAAGCGTGAGGCTGTAGCCGACCACCGCGTACCGGCTCATGACCGCCACGACCGCGGCACGCCCGGGGGTCATATTGGGCCGCTGCGTGTTGATCGGCATCGCCGTTGCCTCGGGTGCGCCCTTGGGCGCGAACAGCAGGACGCGCACCTCGGGCACCTCCGCGAATGCCGTCTCGATCAGTGGCCGCACCTCCCGCCAGTCCAACCCACCGTTGCCGCAGCCGAGCGGTGGCACGGCGATCGACGTGATCTGAAGCCGCCGGACTTCCTCGATAAGGGCCGGAAGACCCGCCTCGATGTCCTTCAGCCGCGCCTTGTGCTTCCAGTCGCGCTTGGTCGGGAAGTTGATGATGAAGCGCGGGTTGGTGAGTCGGTTCAGATCGACAGTGAGCATCTTGCCCGGCTGCACCTCGCCCGCCTCGCACGCCCTGGCGTAGACCTCGAAGTTCTCCGGAAAGGCCTTCTTGAACTGCAGCGCGATGCCCTTGCCCATCACGCCCACGGTGTTGACCGTGTTGACGAGGGCCTCGACGTTCGCCTCCAGCAGATTGTCCTTTCCCGGTTCGATCATGGCTCTGCCTCAATAGTACCAACCGGCTCGGACGACCACCTTTGGCCTGTGCTTCGCCCCGTTCAAGGCCGCCCGGACCAGGGCCGCGATCTTCTCGGACATCACGCCGATCTCCGCCACCCCCGTCCACGGGAACATCTGGTGGACCAGGAACTCGGCCTGACGCCGCCGCTTGCGGTCGCCGTCTTGGATCGTGTCGTTCCACCAGATCTCCTTCATGATGTTCCAGTCGATCTTGTCGAGGCTGGTGAGTTTCTCGAACTGCTTGCTGATCTCCATGTCCGCGTGCCCGTCGGTGAAGCACCACGGCTTGTTCAGGCCGCACGCGATCTCCACCGTCGAGACCAGATGGACGACCTGCTCCTGCCCGCCGTTGTACCCCACGACGTTGCCGCGCGAAATCGTGAAGAGCATCGGTGACCGCGGCGCGAAATAGAACGGCACGTAGTCGGCCAGTGTCCCGCCCGCGGCCTTCCGGACAACCTTCCGCGCTCGCCGGTCCTTGATGTGCTGGTGGGCAATCCCGACAACCTTCATCCCCTTGGCCACCTTTGCCGTGCGCACCGCATCGCACCAAAGCCCGCGCGCGGCAATAATGCCGGGAAGGTTCCCCACATGCGTGATGTGGTACAGGGCGGTCATGGGCTATGTCGTGCCTCCATCCCGCGTGCGTGGGCACTCTCCCCGGCGAAGATGTTGATCTTCCCCGTGACGGCGGCGGAGATCAGGGCTTGGCGGTACTCGGTCAGGTGGGCGATGGCGTTTTCGGTGGCGGCGGTGAGGGCGTCGAGCTTCGCGGAGGCGGCGTCGAGGTGGGTGACGATGGCGCGTTGCTCGTCGATGGGAGGAAATGCGAAGCGATACACCCTCAACGCTTCTCCGGTGAGATGCGGGATCGTGTTCGGGTTACCGCCCGCGATGAACACGCCGCACTTGGACCCCGTGTACATGACGTAATACAGGAATCTCGGGTAGTCCTGGGCGGGCTTCAGCGGTCGGATTCGGTGGATTGCCTTCTGGTAGGCGCACTGGTCGAGCTCTCCCCGCCAGAACGCGGCACGCCCGACCTCACCTCCTTCGCAGGCCACCATGTCGCCAGACTGCAAGATGAAGCGGTGGTACTCGTGCGGCTCGATGTCCATCTCGGGCAAGTCATCAACGTTCACACTGTCCCATCGCACGTCCACGTTTCGGATGTATGGCACCAGATGTTCGCCGGTAATCTGCTTCGCGTCGAGCATCTTGCCCAGCTCGACGGAGTATCGGGCGTACATCGGGGCGACTGCCCAATGTCGAGGCACGTCGCCGAGCCAGTCGATGCCGGAGGGCTTCAAGGCGGCAGCGGGGTTCAGGCCGTTCGTGACGGCGTGGGTGATCAGGGCGGTGCGATGTTCGGCCAACAGCGCGATCAGACGCCGCTTGGCCGCGACCAACTCATCGATCCGCCGCGTCCGCTCGTCCAGCCACGCCGCGATCGCCTCCTGCTCAGGACGAGGGGGCAGGGGAAAGAGCGCGCTGCAAATGTCGTCCTGCGAAAGCCCAAAGCGGGTGATCCCATTGGCCCGCATCCGGAACTGATCGCGGATGCCGGACGATGCGAACGCATACATAAGGTACGGGCCATGCGTCCGCGCGGGATCGGGCCGGACCTGTGCGAGGTGGTATCCGCACAGCACGCCCGGCAACGGCTCCGCGACGACCGCCGGGACGCAGATGTCGTTGGGATCTTCCGAGTCCTTCGTGATGAGCACGTCGCCCGGCTGCAACTGGAACTTCGCTACCTCGCGGGGTTCGGCGGTCGCCTCCATGAAATCGATGTCTGCGGTGATCCGGGCGTGGTAGTAGACATCCACGTAGTTGCATAAGCGGACGGGCTGCTCGCCGTCCTCTGTTTTCTTGTCCACGTTGCTGAACTGTGCACGGGCGATGAACTTCAACTTCTCAACGCCCCAGTGTGCCGGCACGCGCCCAAGCCACGAGTTACCACTCTCGCGCGTGTTCGCGTAGTGCCCGGCAGAGGCGCCGTCCGCTCGCACCGATGACGCAACCTGTACTCCCCCGTCCCCTGTGGCTGAGAATAGTGTCGGGAGAGCGGGGGTCACTTGGTCACCTCCGCGAGCATCCGCACGATGTCTTTCTCAAGACCTGTGATGTCTGCCGCGATGGCCGACAGGTCGCGCGGCGGCTGGTAGACATAGAAGTGCCGTGTCAACGGGATCTCGTACCCGACGATGCCGACCTTGCCATCCTTCTTATCGCGGTGCTTCTCGTCGGTGCTGATCCAGGCATCGGGAACGTGGGGCTTCACCTCGCGGTCGAAGTATTCGAAGATGTCCTCCTTCAATGGAACGTTCTCGTAGTCGCGGAGTTCCGGGTCGGGCTCGGGGTTGCCATCGTCATCCACGCAGATCGCGGCGTTCTCGTCGCGTGCGCCGAGCGCTGCGACAATGGCCTTGCGAATCGGTGCGGACAGTTTCACATCCGCCGCGTCGAACGCGGTCTCCAGATCCGTCAGGAACTCGGCCCGGTCCATCCAGACCTCGCCCGCCGGCAAGCCCTCGAGGACGCCGACGATCGCCTCCCCAGCGGGCTTGGCGGCGGGGGCGGGCGTGGTCGTGGAGTCCGTCTCGGCTTCCTTGCCCTTGGCCTTCCGCCCGCGCCTCTTCGGTTTGGTGTCCGCGTCCTCTGCAAGCTTCTTGAACGGACCGGATTCGCGCAACGCCGCCACGCCCCCTGGCGTCACCTGGAATCGAAGTCGAAGCGGGCGCTCGACGGTGATCTGGCGGTAGCCGAAGTCGGCGTTGTCGAACACCTTCGAGTACTGGCCGACCGCGAACTCGCCATACAGGCGCGTGATCGCGCCGACGTGGTCGGGCTTGTCGTCCTTGCCGTCACCGATCTCCTGGCGCTTGTTCCCCAGCGACTTTCGCATCTTCTGGGCGAAAGAGACGGCGTTGATGAGCTGGACCATTCCGCGCCGGCGCGGCTCCTTGCGGTTGGAGACGATCCAGACGTAGGTGAAGATGCCCGTGTTGTAGAACAGCTCGTCAGGAAGCGCGACGATGGCCTCGAGCCAGTCGTTCTCGATGATCCAGCGGCGGATCTCGCTCTCGCCCGACCCCGCATCGCCGGTGAAGAGCGGGGAGCCGTTGAAGACGATGCCGATGCGCGTGCCGCCGTTGTCCTTCTTCAGATCCACCGGCTTCATCTTTGAGATCATGTGCTGGAGGAACAGCAGGGAGCCGTCATTGATGCGGGGCAGGCCGGCGCCGAACCGACCGGCCATCTTCAACGTCTCGTGCTCCTTGCGGATCTCATCTTCTTCAGGCTTCCACTCAACCCCGAAGGGCGGATTGGCCAGCATGTAGTCGTAGTGCTCGCTCGGGAACCCGTCGTCCGTGAACGAGTCGCCGAACTTGATGTGGTCGATGTTCTGGCCCTTGATGAGCATGTCCGAGCCGCAGATCGCGTAGGACTCCGGGTTGTAGTCCTGGCCGAAGACTTCGAGCCGCGCGTCGGGATTCAGTTCAGCGAGGTACTCCTCGGCAACGGAGAGCATGCCGCCGGTGCCGCACGCCGGGTCGAACAGCGTCTTGACGATGCCCTTGCGCGTCAGGACATCGCCGTCGGGCGTGAAGAGCAGGTTGACGATCAGCCGGATGACCTCGCGCGGCGTGAAGTGATCGCCCGCCGTCTCGTTCGCGGCTTCGCTGAACTTCCGGATCAGCTCCTCGAAGATGTAGCCCATCTCGACGTTGGTCACCGTGGCCGGGTGCAGGTCGATGGTGGCGAACTTCGAGACGATCAGGTAGAGGCGGTTGGCCTTGTCCAGCTTCTCGATGTGCTCCGCAAACCCGAAGTACTCGATGATCTCGCGTGCTTTGGAGGAGAAGCACTTGATGTAGTGGGTCAGGTTCTTGGCGATGTTGTTGGGGTCGCCCGCAAGCGTGCGGAAGTCGAACTTGCTCGTGTTGTGCAGCGGGAAGGGGCGGTCCTTGGGCCAGTCCGGCGGCATGGCGGCGCGGTTGAGCACCGGCTCCAGGTTCTTGATCGGCGTGCCCTTGCGCTTCAGTTCCTCGGCCTTGGTGCGGACCTTCTCTCGCGTGGACTCGAGCACGCAGTCGAGCCGGCGCAGCACCGTCAGGGGGAGGATGACCTTTCCGTACTGGTTGGGGCGGTACGGGCCGCGGAGCAGATCCGCGACCTGCCAAATCAGAGAAACCTTGTCGCTGAAGTTGTGCATGGCGTCTGGGGATTGGCGGTTGGGTGGCGGGTGGTGCTGGGGAGGCGTGCGGCGTGTAATAAACGCTGCACGCTGAGTGTAACCGAGACCAGCCGCATTCGCAGCCCGGGAACCTCGTCCGGAGCCAGAACTCGTGATCCCTACCGTCGGACCGGGACCGCTACCTGCCGATCGCCTTCCAAGCCCGGCGTTGCTTCCGCCAATCCAGCGAACGGGTCACATCGCGGAGCATGTGCTCGTGGATCGGGTCACGCCCCTCCTCGACGGGCGGTAGGAACAGAACCTCCTCCTGAATGTCCGGCGCGAGGTGAAGGAGGTTCATGATCTGCGTCATCCGCGGCTGCGTGACCTGGCACAGTCCGGCGAGGGCCGACAGGTCCGCGACCACGCCACGCCGCAAGAGGTCGTCGTACTTGATCGCCAACGCCATCAGGCGGGCGATACGGGGCACTCGGCCAGGCGGGGCGACCTCGGGGGCTTCGGGGCCGACCACGAGGCGATTGCGGCGGGCCTTTACGGCGAAGTGGATGGGCCTCACAACGGTCGTCACGCGGCTTCCTCCAGTCTCCCGCGGCACAAAGCGGCAATGCCGGTCGCCCGGAACGTGACCGCGATGCTGGCGTTCGCAGGGTCGTACTCAATCTTTGAAAGCAGCAACTTCAAGACCCGAGCCTGCTCGCGGGGGGATAGCTGGGACCACACCCCATCGAACCCATTGAGTGCCTTCCGGGCCTCATCGCGGGTGATGGTGGCGCTCTCGATCTCGCCCAGCCGCTCATCGACCTCGCCAAGGCGAGCGCGTGCGCCGGTGATTTGTTCATGGATATTGGCCAGCCGTGCGGTCGCCGCCGCGCCGCCGCCGTTGTCAGCGACAAATGCCCGGAGTTCTCTATCCATCCGGGCCAACGCGGCGTGGATAGCCCGTCGTTCCGTCGACAGCGCCGTTTGTTCCGCTTCCACGTTCACCTTCGCCTCGGCAAGAGTGCGGTCGAGCAGCCCGCGGTCATTGCCGAGCGCCCGGATCTCATCAACCACGAGTCTCTCGATCTCCAGGCCCGGCAGCGTTGCCGCCGCGCAGGTGCGGGCCCCGTTCTTGATCGCGTGCAAGCATCGGTAGTAGCGGTAGTACCGGCCCTTCTTGCCGTAGAACGTGTGGATCATGGCGCAATCGCAGTGCTTGCACCGGAGAACGCCGCGAAGGAGCGCGCCGTACTTGTTCCGCACCTCGGCCCCGCCAGATCGGCCGTTCTCCGCCAACTGCTGGCGTACGCGATCGAAGAGAGTGGGATCGACAACTCCCTCGTGCTCACCGTCGTAGGACAGTCCCTTGTGAACGATCTTGCCGGTCAGGATCGGGTTGGTCAGTAGCGCATGAAGCGTGCCGGCGTCGAACGGTCGGCCACCCTTCGTTTCGCCCTTGCGTGTGAGGCGACGCTTGTTCGTCCACTCCCGACGTTTCAACTCTGCCACTGCACGCTGGAGCGAGCCCGCATCCAGGTAGATCTGGAAGATCTCCCGGACCCGAACGGCCTCCGTGGGGTTCACGACCAGGCGGGGGCTGCCGCCCGAGCGGTCGACGTCGTACCCGAGGATGGGCACCCCGCCCGCCCACTTGCCGCGGCGCTTCTGGGCGGCGATCTTGTCTCGGATGCGCTCCCCGATGATCTCGCGTTCGAACTGCGCGAACGACAGCAGGATGTTGAGCGTTAGCCTGCCCATCGAGCTGGTCGTGTTGAACTGCTGCGTCACCGAGACGAACGAGACGCCCCTGCGGTCGAACGCCTCCATGATCCGCGCGAAGTCCATGAGGGACCGGCTGAGCCGGTCCACCTTGTAGACCACGACGCAGTCGATCTTGCCCGCCTCGATGTCCTTGAGCAGGCGTTCGAGGGACGGGCGTTCCATACTCCCGCCAGAGAACCCACCGTCGTCGTACCGGTTCGGCAGGCACACCCAACCCTCGTTCCGCTGGCTGGCGATGTAGGCCTCGCCGGCCTCGCGCTGTGCGTCGAGGGAGTTGAACTCCTGCTCGAGCCCTTCCTCGCTGCTCTTGCGCGTGTAGATCGCGCACCGCACCGGCGGGGCGGTCGCTGTTCCTCGGGTGCGTTCCACCGTCACGCTGGACGCGCGGGGTCGCTTGCTCATCGGGCACCCCGCAGTCCGAAGAAGCGGTACCCGTTGATGTGCTGGCCCGTCACCTTCTTGGCAACCACCGACAGCGTTCGGTACCGCTCGCCGTCGAACTCGAAGCCTTCACCGTCGGCAAGCACCGACACCCGGATGGTCCGACCTTTGTACTGGCGGACGATCGCGGAGCCGGGGGGCGGTAGCCGTGGGTCACGGCGGTCCTTCGGGTCAAGCGACCGCACGCGGGTGCGAATCTCGCCGGGCTGCGGCGGTGAGACGAACGAGCGCGGGGCCATCGTCCGGACTTCCGCATCGTCGGCCAGTTCCGCCGCGCGACGCCGCGCCCGTTCGGTCAGGTCGCCCTCCGCGTTGGCCTGGATGCGCCACGCGATCTTGCGGATCAGGTACGCGCGGTGCCGCGTGCGGCAGGCGTGGCGGTGCAGTTCCTCGTAGCGCGAGACGAGGTCGCCTGTGGTCATACGTTGAAGTTCGTCGAGTTGTCGCTGCATCGCGTCGGACATGTGGACTCCTGCTCGCATCGGCCCGGAGCCCTAACCCCGGGGCCGTGTGGCGACACTGAGGTCCGCATGCTGCGGGAGTTCAAGTCCACTTGCCGAGGATTCCATTGGCTCGCCAATGTCCCGGGTGGAACGCGAAGCGGGGTCGCGATCCGCACGAACGGCGCGAACCAGGCCGCGCGCCAGGATGCTCGCGACTTCGGCGTCGCGTTCCGCGGGCGTCATGGTCTCGGGATCTTGCGTTCGCATCATGCGGTTCCTGCGAGGCCGCGCGTCGTGCGCTCCGGTAGTGGCTCCCTATGCGGCGGGAGTGCATGGTGCCCGCGCCATGAACCAGCGGGGCCGTCAGCAGTAGACCGTTGCGCTCGCTCCGCGGGGCCGATGGGCCCCTTCGCGCACGCCTCCACGAGCGCGAAACCCTCTTAACCCGGGCGCCCGACGAAGAGAGACACCGAGAGACCTTTCGCCAAATCCGCCGCCGAGGCACCCGACGGGCGGGAACCGGTGATGACCACGCGACCGGCGAGAGACCCGGTTCGCGTGCCGCCCGTCTGCAAAACCCCTCGGAACGTGGGCCAAAAAGCGAAAACGCGACCGAGGTCTCTCGGCCGCGCTTCCTGAAAACCAGTGGGCCGGCTGCTTTCGCAACCGGCCCGGCAATAGCGGGGGTAGGATTTGAACCTACGACCTCCGGGTTATGAGCCCGACGAGCTACCAGGCTGCTCTACCCCGCAGTCTGGTCAACCCTAGGCCGCCGTCCGTCCAAGTCAAATCGCGGCGGTTTGGTCCTTGCGGCGATCCACCTCGATGAAGGCGCGACACGCCCCAGCCGCTGATTGCTCTTCCCAAGCCGTAATCCGCTTGGACATGCGTTCTCCCGTCCATCCCCGCCGACGGCCGATGTTTACCCAAGTGCAACCATCTGCGGCCGACGCGGGCTCGACTACTGGCCCGCCAGCGCACCCTTCGGGCCCACAGCGCGAAGCGAGCGGCCCAGTGCCGCGCACAGGCCCGCGATCTGGTCCCGGGTGTGCAAGGTAGACACGGACAGCCGGAAGTACCGCGGCGCCGGCCCATCCGGATACTCGATCAGCGGCGCCAGGAACCCGTGTTCGAGGAGCGATTCGTGCAGTGCTCGCATGTCGCCCTCGGTGGTGAAGGCGAACACCGGTGTGCCGTGGTTCTCGATCCGGAGCCCCGCCCGGATGAGACCCCTGGAGAGCTCGTCCGCATTTCGCCGCAGTCGGTCCACAAGCTCCGGCTCGCGCTGCACCACGCCGAACGCCTCCACCGCCGCACAGGCGATGGCCGGCGATACCGGTGTCGTGCAGATGTACGCCGTCGACCGGTCCCGAACCATGTCGGCGATCATGTTGGAACCGGCCACGAAGCCTCCGTGGCAACCAACCCCCTTTGCGAGTGTCGACGTGATGGTGATCGATGGATGGTCCCGCAGCCCCGCCTGGGCCGCGGTTCCTCGCCCTCCCGGACCCATCGTGAACAACCCGTGGCAATCGTCCACGATGAGGGCAGCGCCGTGCTCATCGCAAGCCGCGGCCAGATCCGCGACGGGCGCCACAGAGCCATCCGCCGCGAACACGCCGTCGGTCCAGACGGACACCAGCCCCAACGCCGCAAACTCCCGCACGCGCTCGGCCGCTTGCTCCGCGTCAAGGTGCGCGTACTCCGCGACCGTCATCCCGGCGCACGCCAGCGATTCGCGGATGCTCCGGTGGCACCGCGCGTCAATCACCGCATACCTGTGTGTTCCCGCCAGCGCCTGCGCCGCGGCGAGATTCGCCGTGTACCCGTCCGGGACGACAACCGCCGATTCGACCCCGAGGAAGTCCCGCACCGCTGATTCCAACGCATCGTGGGCAACGGTGTTCCCCGTCGTCTCGCGCGAGGCGGATGTGCTGATCCCGTAGTGCGACAACCCGCGCTGCAACGCCGCCAGGACCTCCGGGTGGTACGACAGTCCAAGGTAGTTGCACCCCCCGAACGAGACGACCTCCCGCCCCCCGATCCGTACCGTCGTCCCCGCCGCGCCCGAGATCGCCATCCGTGCCATCGAATCGCTCCTGAAGCACCAAACGTAGCCTCATCGGCGGGCCGGGGATTCAATCAGGAAACATCGAAGATCCGGGACCCGAAGCCCCTTCGCGGCTATACTCGCCCCCCGAAAAAACCGGAGATTCACGTGGAAACCACCCTGATCATTCTGAAGCCCGACGCCGTGCAGCGCGGCCTGATGGGCCGGATTCTCACCCGCTTCGAGGACAAGGGCCTTCAGGTCGTCGGCTGCAAGCTCATGCAGATCTCGCAGGAACTCGCCGCGACCCACTACGAGGCGCACAAGGCCAAGCCGTTCTACCCCGGACTGGTGAAGTTCATGACCAGCGCCCCGGTCCTCGTGCTCGCCATCCGCGGCAACGGCGCCATCACCATCTGCCGCAACATGATGGGCGCAACGTTCGGGTCGAAGGCCAACCCCGGCACGATCCGAGGCGACTTCGGCGTTTCCAACAGCTTCAACCTGATCCACGGCAGCGACAGCCCCGAAGCCGCGGAGCGCGAATTCAAGCTCTTCTTCAAGGCCGGTGAAGTGCTCACCTTCCCCCGCGCGATCGAGGGGTGGGTGTACGACCTGAGCGGTGGAAAGCCGGAGTAAGCCCACGGCGCCGCCTCGGGCGCCGGAGCAGGAAGCTCGAGTCGAGCAGACTTACTCCGCCGTCGCTCCGTTGGGGGTAATCTCACCGGCCACGGCGTGGCCATTGACGACGTGCCCATTGACCGTCGCGGCGCCGCCCGCGATGATCTGGTCGGCGACTTCGCGCCGGTGCACATCAATCTGACGCGGGAAGTCGAACGCCACCCGCACGCGGTCACCCTTGATGGAGGCGATGCGCACGACCCCGATCGGGTTGCGCGGGTCGCCGATGACGACCTCCTCGCCTTCACGCCTCGTAATCACCAACATCTTGGACCTCCAGTCCTTACGACGCACCGTCGGACCCACCACGCGCAGCATACCGCGATTCCGGCCGTCGCGATAGCCCATTCGCACGCCACGCCCGGGTTTCTCCGGCTATCGGCCCTCAATCGCGTCAAGTGCCGACGAATTCACGCCCAAGCTAGGGGTTTGTACGGAGAGTTCCGGACGCTGAATCGGGCCGTTTGCAGTCGGAGCGGGGCCTCAGGCCACGGCTTCGACACCCCGAACCTCGGGCACATGCGTCCGAAGGTTGCGTTCGATTCCCACTTGCAACGTCATCGTGCTCGAAGGACATCCGACGCAGGCGCCGTGAAGCCTGATCCGCACGATCCCCTCGGGCGTGATGTCAACGAGCTCCAGGTCGCCGCCGTCGGATTGCACAGCCGGGCGGATCAGGTTCAGCACCTTCGCCACCTTGTCGCGCACGCGGCTCGCTTCGGTCGTGTCGGGAACGTCGGACATGCCGGACGTCATCATAGACCGCACCCCCGACCCGCAGCGCTAAACTCGCCACGATGCTCAAGGCTCTCCTCCCCGCTTTGGCCGCCGCGGCGGTGGTTTCGTGCAGCGCCAAGCCGCGCCAGACCGACCCGCTGACGGACCTGCGCAACCCGTCCCTCTCCGTGCCGGCCCGAGAACAGGCCATCGACCGCGCGTGGCGGATGGCACAGGAAGGGACGCTCGACCGCATCGCCGTGCGCGAAGACCTCAAGACCGTGGCCTGGTCGCGCCACTGGGCCTTGCCCCTGCGGCAGGCCGCGATCGCTCGTCTGCTCTCCGATACCGATGAGCGGGGACGCGAGGACACACGCAACATGGTCCGGCTCATGCTCCCGCGCGAGTCCGAGCCCGCGGTAACCACCGTGCTCTCCGCCGCGGCGGAGAAGAACGGTTGGAAGGAAACGACGCCCGCGCTGGTGCGGAGCCTGTCCGTCGAGTGGATCGGCGTGGCGGACCGGGAGCGTCCCGAGGCCGCGGCCCTGCGGAAGCTGAACCCCGCGGAGTCCCTCGAGGGCGTGGTGTACCGCGTGTTCCGCGATCCACCGGATGATGGCGGGCCCTTCGGCCTCGTGCCGCCGGACAAGATCCGCTCCGACGCGTGGAACGTGCTCCGCCGGCTCGACCCCGACGGGACAGTCCGCTGGGCCTTGGTGTCGGAGGATTCGGGCGGCGTGGTGGACGACCTTCGCGCCGCGATGAACGAGCTCAAGGTCCTGCCCGACACCGGTGAGGAGCTCACGTGGCTCACCTCGCTCCGATCCGGTCGGACGCCCGCGCACCGCGAGTGGTGGACCGGGGCCGCGTCCGCCGTGGGGAAGCTTTCCGGAGAGCAATCGGTGCGACTCCGCATCAGGCACCTGGAGCCGCTGCGCTGGGCCTCCGAGCACCGCCCGGAGTGGACCGCCGCTTCGTTCGACCAGCTCTACGCCCAACTCGAAAGCCGTCTGGCCGACCGCAAGACCTACCGCCGATCCGCGACAGAGCCGGGCGAGGTCAAGACCCGCTCCGAACGCCTGCCCGACTGGAAACGCACATTGTCGTGGGGCGACCTGCTCGCGATCCTCGTCATCGACGAGGCGGTGCGGCAGCAGGGCGTGCCCGCCGCTCTGTTCTCCCAGGCGGCGATGGACAAGGACGACCGAACGGCCGAGTACGGCGGGCTGCTCCGCGCCGAGCCCAACGGGACCTTCGCCGTGGTCCTCTATCCCCCCCGCCCCGGCACACGCAAGAGCGACACCGAGTTCGTCGCCTCCAGCGACATGTTCGCCCAGGGCGACCACAGCATCGCCCACTACCACTTCCACGCGCAGGACTCACGCAACTCCGCCTACGCTGGCCCGAGCCGCGGCGACCTGCAGTACGCCGCCCGCTTCGGGCGCACGTGCCTCGTGTTCACCTGGGTTTCGACCCGCTCGCTGAACGTGGACGTCTTCACGCCCGAAGGCGCCGTCATTGACCTCGGCGTGGTGGCCAAGCCGTGAACCGGGGTGCGGACGCCCGATGATGCACATCCTGCTCATCGCCTGCTTTGCCGCCGTGTACCTCCGCGATGGCATGGAGGCGCCGGTGCTGTGGCACTGGCTGGGTCGCTGGTCCGGCGCCACGCCGGGTCTTGTCGCCGCGTGCTCGGTCGCCTCGCTCGCGGCGGTGTGGGCCGCATCGCACCTGGTCATCTGGCGCCTGGGCCGGCGACTCGATCAACGCGGCCGCTACCGCGATGCCCAGCGGGCGGAGGTGGTGCTCCTGCTCTCGCGCCTCGCGGCCGTCGGGCTTCACGCGTTCAACGTGCTGGCGCTGGGCTGGCTCGACGCGGTGCGGCACGCCACCGGGAACCTCGTCGGCATCGATGAACTCCTGGCCTGCCTGCCGGTGCTCACCGTGCTCACCCTTGGCTTCTACTCGTTCTTCCCGGTGGACCGGCGTTTGCGGGAGAGCGTCATCATCGGCGCGCTGGACCAGGGCCGATCGCTCCCGCCGATGCTCACGCGGTGGCAGTACATCGCCGGCTCGCTGCGGCACCAAGTGCTCTGGGTGCTCATCCCCATCGCCTGCATCATGACCTGGGGCGAGCAGACCGACCGCTGGGCCCAGCGGCACATACTCAGTTCCGTGGAAGCCGGGGCGGCCCAGTTCGCGGGCATCCTGGCGCTGCTGCTGGTGATGCCCGCCGTGATGCGACGGCTGTGGGACACGGTCTCCCTCGGGCCCGGCCCGCTGCGGGACCGGCTCGAGGCCATGTGCCGCGACCAGGGCATCCGCGTGCGGGACCTGCTGGTCTGGCGGACGCACGGGACGATGATCAACGGCGCCGTGATGGGGTTCGTGCCGCGGTTCCGCTACATCCTGCTGACCGATGCCCTCATCGAGCATCTGCCGATGCAGCAGATCGAGGCCGTGATGGCGCACGAGCTGGGGCACGTCCGGCGCCATCACATCCTCTGGCTGGGCGCTTCGGCCATCGGGTCGATCACCGTCGTGTCGTGGCTGGTGCTGGTCGGGATGGAGTTGGTGCGGCCGGGGCTGACGAACGCGGAGTGGGCGCAGGCGGTGGCGGGAGGGGCGTCGCTGGGGGTGGGGCTGCTGGTGTTCGGGCTGGTGAGCCGGCGGTTCGAGTGGCAGGCGGACGCGTTCGCCGTGCAGCACATGAGCGGCTATCACCGGCGAGCGGATGGGCCGGTGGAGTTGACGCCGGAGGCGGTGGAGGCGATGCGCGGGGCACTCGAGTCGGTCGCGAGGCTGAACCACATCCCGCGGCATCGGTTCACGTGGAGGCACGGGTCCATCGCGGCGAGACAGCAACGGCTGGAGGCGCTGGCGGGCCTGCGGGCCGATCGGCTGCCCATCGATCGGCTGGGGCGGGTGATCGCGGTGGTCGCGGCTTTGGTTGGGCTGGCCGCGGCGGGTCTTGTGGTCTGGTCCGGCGTATCGTCTGAGCGGCACGGAAAGGGCCGGGAGGACGGTTTTCAGCGCATGGAGGTTGATGGTGCGATTTGTCAAGATGCACGGGATCGGGAATGACTACGTCTACCTGGATTCGTACACGGATCCGCAGTTGATGTCGAAGAAGGATCTGCCCGCGCTGGCGCGGGTGATGAGCGACAGGCACACGGGAGTCGGGGGCGATGGGATCATCCTGGTCTGCAAGCCGACGGATCGCACGGCGGATGTGCGGATGCGGATGTTCAACGCGGACGGATCGGAATCGGAGATGTGCGGCAACGGGGTGCGGTGCGTTGCCAAGTTCGCGTACGACCGGCTGGGGCTGCGCCGGTCGCCGATGATGGTGCAGACGGGGCGCGGGGTGCTGGCGGTTGACTACATCACGGAAGATGGCAAGCTCTCCATCGCTTCGGTGGACATGGGGGAGCCGATCTTTGACGCGGAGAAGGTGCCCGTGGAGCTGCCGCGGCCGGCGCCGGGGGGGAAGGTGGTGGACTTTCCGCTGGGCAAGTACATCCCGAACTCGGAGTTTGACGTGGCGTTCGGCGGGTCGAACGGGACGGGGTGGATGAAGGACTGCGGGCTTGAGGACAAGATGACGTGCGTGTCGATGGGGAACCCGCACCTCGTGCTGTTCTGTCGAGATGTCAGTCGCGTGCCGCTTGATATTGTGGGACCGGTGTACGAGAACCTGGAGATCTTCCCGAACCGGACGAACGTGCACTTTGCGCAGGTGGAGGGCCCGACGTCGGCGACGATGCGGACGTGGGAGCGGGGGGCGGGGATTACGCGGGCGTGCGGGACGGGGGCGTGTGCTGTGCTGGTCGCGGGCGTGGCGGGGGGGCGGCTGGCGCGGCGGGCGCAGCTCCACCTTGTGGGTGGGGACCTGGATGTGCGATGGGATGAGAAGAACGGGCGGGTGTACATGACGGGCCCGGCGGTGGAGGTGTTCGTGGGGGAGTGGCCGGATTAGACGGTGATGGAACGGCGGAGAACGGGGCGGGGCGGAGGGGGCAAGCACGTGGTCAGGCTGTGCTCGCGGGGACGAGGCCGTTGGCCTTGGCGCGGTCGGCGGAGGCGAGGAGGCGCTTGACCCACCAGATGAAAGCGCCGGTGAGGATCAGGTTGAGGGCGAGGGAGAGCATGGCGATGACGACGACGGGTCCGCCGATGCCGTAGGAGAGGGAGATGACGAGGACGCCGGCGCCGACTTCGCCGCGGGGCCACATGCCGACGGCGACGGCGAGGCGTTCCTGCCAGGTGGCCTCCTTGCGGTAGCAGAGGGCGGGGAACATCTTGCCGAGGTTGGCGATGAGCGTGACGATGAGGACGTGGAAGGCGATGGTGCCCCAGTCCATGGATGGGGTGACGGCGAGGAGGGCGCCTTCGGTGACGGTCTGACCGAGGCCTTCGGGTCCGCCGCCGCCGCGCATGGTGTCGGCGATGGCGGGCATGGAGAGGCCGACGAGGACCATGAAGGTGCCGCTGATCCAGGTGTTGGCGCGTGCCTCGGCGGGGTCGGGGTGGTGGTGGGCGCTGGGGTCGTGGCCGTCGGGGTGGCGCATGACGCAGCCGATGACGAAGGCGGGGAGGAGGACCTCGATGTGGATGGGGACGTTCTGGTCCACCTTCATGGAGACGTGGTGGATGATCTCCACGATGAGGACGAGGATGCAGGAGTAGCCGAGGATGGCCTTCCAGGAGGAGGGGAGCTTCCAGGCGTGGAGGAAGCGGTAGGCGATGATCAACTGGACGACCATGATGAGGACGATGACGGCCAGTTGCCACCGGAAGCCGACCATGGCCATCTTGAGGGGGATCATGAGGAGGACGGTGTCGAGGTCGTCGAAGATGGCGAGGATGCGGGCCTTGCGGAAGACCCAGGTGGCGGCGAGGCCGGCGGCGGCGAGCATGGAGAAGAGGACGCCGGCGCTGGTGGGCGCGGCGAAACGGGAGGCGAGGAGGGATTCCTTCCAGACGGGCCAGGCGTCCCAGTGGTCGCTGGGGATGAGAACGAAGATGAAGTAGAGGCAGCAGAAGATCCAGGGGAAGGCGGCGGCGGTGGCGCCGACGACGTAGTCCCAGCCGTACTGGCGGAGATTGGACTTGTCGATTTCAAACTCGCGGCCGACGTTGATCATGATGTAGGCGAGGCAGATCATCGTCAAGGGAAGGACGAACTGGAAGATGGTTTTGTAGTGGTCGCCGGCGAGCGCGGGGAGGAACTGCGACCCGATGAGGCCGAGGAGGAGGAGCAGGGAGTAGATGAGCACTTTCTTCATCGGTGGCGACTCCGGGGATTACGGAGGGGGACGTCTGAATATGTGCGTACGAGGCGGGGGGGGGGGGGGCAAAGGGTATGGGGGGGTTGGTCGGAAGTCGTGCCGGCGCGGCGAAAAATCGGCGCCCGGGTGGGGAGGGAGGGGGATGGGGGCGAGAGGGGGAGACAGCACAGATATGTGCTAGGTGGAGTCGGGGAAGGCGGGGGAGGTTGTCATTGACGTCGCCGGGGTGATGTCGATGATGTGGGGAGGGTTGTGGGGGGAGGGGGGAGGAAAGTGGCAAATCGCAAATGGCAAAGTCGGAGGGGTGTTCTGAGGGAGAGGTGAGGGCGGCGGGGGTGTGGGTGCCGCGGCGGGAGTGGGGTCTTGAAGGGTCTGAGCGACCATGTGGGAAAGGTACAGCGCGGGGCGGGGGAAGCAAGGGGGTAGATTTGGGTGGGAGTGACAACACGTTGTCACTGGGGGTGGTGGGGAACCCTGGCCTTCATAGGGGGGAAGTCTGCGCACTGGCCACTCAAAGCCTGTGGCCAGTGGCACCAGAGCAAAGGACACTGGCCACTCAAAGCCTGTGGCCAGTGCCACCAAAGCGAAGGACACCGGCCACTCGGAGCCTGTGGCCAGTGGCACCAGAGCAAAGGACACTGGCCACTCGGAGCCTGTGGCCAGTGCCACCAAAGCGAAGGACACTGGCCACTCAGAGCCTGTGGCCAGTGGCACCAGAGCTAGCAGTGAGGGCGCTTACTTGTGTTTCATCGCGCGGATGCGTTCGGGGAGGCTCAGGAGTTTGATGAAGCCGCCGGCGTCTTTCTGGCTGTAGATTTCTTCGCCCTCGAAGGAGACCATCTTTTCGGCGTAGAGGGAGTTGGGGCTGGTGCGTTTGATGGGGGTGGCGCGGCCTTTGAAGAGGCGGACGGTGATCTGGCCGGTGAGGGGTTCGGCGATTTTGGCCGCGGCGGCCCAGAGGGCTTCGCGGAGGGGGGTGAACCAGCGGCCGTCGTAGACGAGTTCGGCGAAGGTGAGGCCGAGGTGTTCGCGGTAGTGGCGGGTTTCGCGGTCGAGGACGAGTTCTTCGAGGGCGCGGAGGGCCTCGGTGATGACGGTGCCGCCGGGGGTTTCGTAGAGGCCGCGGGACTTCATTCCGACGCGGCGGTTTTCGACGAGGTCAACGCGGCCGACGCCGTGCTTTCCGGCGAGGTCGTTGAGTTCGTGGACGATCTTCCAGGCGGGGAGGGGTTTGTTGTTGAGGGCGGTGGGGCGGCCGCTGGTGAAGGAAAGGGAGATGTCTTCGGGGGTGTCGGGGGCCTTGGCGGGGTCGGTGGTGAGCATCCAGGCGTCGTCGGGCGGGGCGTTGGCGGGGTCTTCTATGGAGCCGCCCTCGTGGGAGATGTGCCAGAGGTTGCGGTCGCGGGAGTAGATTTTTGTGGCGGAGGCGGTGGTGGGGATGTTGCGGGCCTTGAGGTAGTCGAGCATGGCGACGCGGCCGGAGAGGTTCCACTTGTCGTGGCGCCAGGGGATGATGGTTTCGAGGTCGGGGGCGAGAGCGGCCCAGGCGGACTCGAAGCGGACCTGGTCGTTGCCCTTGCCGGTGCAGCCGTGGGAGAGGGCGGTGCACCTGGTCTTGCGGGCGACGTCGACCTGGGCCTTGGCGAGGATGGGGCGGGCGATGGCGGTGCCGAGGAGGTAGCGGCCTTCGTAAATGGCGCCGGCAATCATGGTGGGGATGACGTAGTCGTCGATGAACTCGACCTTGAGGTCGACGATGTGGCATTCGACGGCGCCGGAGTTCCTGGCTTTCTGCTCGACGCCGGCGAGTTCGTCGGAGCCCTGGCCGACGTCGCCGACGATGCAGACGACCTCGGCGCCGGGGATGGTTTCCTTGAGCCAGGGGACGATGCAGGAGGTGTCGAGGCCGCCGGAGTAGGCGAGGGCGATGCGCTTTGCCATGAGGGATCTCTTTCTACTTCGTTCTCGCACGCCTCGGAGAGGCGTGCCACCAAGGACAACGCTCAGACGCCGCCGAGCATATGCAACAGCAGCGCATTCTGGACGTGCATGCGGTTCTCGGCCTGGTCGTAGACGATGGAGGAGGGGGAGTCGATGACGGCGTCGGTGACTTCGGCGCCGCGGTGGGCGGGGAGGCAGTGCATGAAGAAGGGGGCGGGCCCGCCGCTCGCGCCGTTGGTGGCGAGGTCCATGAGTTTCTCATCGACGCGGAACTTGGCGAAGGCGCTCATGCGTTTGACCTTCTCGGCCTCGTCGCCCATGGAGACCCAGGTGTCGGTGTAGACGGCCTGGGCGCCCTTGATGGCGCCTGGGTCGTGGGAGATGGTGATGGTGCCGCCGGAGGCGCCGGCCATGGCGCGGGCTTCTTCGATCACGGCGGGTTCGGGTTGGTAGCCCTTGGGGCAGATGACGGTGAACTGGACGCCGAGCTTGGCGGCGCCGTGCATGAGCGAGGCGCAGACGTTGTTGCCGTCGCCGATGTAGGCGAGTCGAAAGCCGCGGAGCCTGGCGAGGCCCGCCTTCACGCCTTGCTTGGCGCCGAGTTTTTCGGCGAGGGTGAAGTAGTCGGCGAGGGCCTGGCAGGGGTGGAAGGAATCGGAGAGGGCGTTGATGACGGGGACGGCGCAGTTGGCGGCGAGTTCTTCGAGGACGTCCTGCGAGAAGACGCGGGCGACGATGCAGTCGACCCAGCGTTCGAGATTGCGGCCGTAGTCCTTGACGGATTCGCGGGCACCCACGCGTTCCTTGGAGTGGTCGAAGAAGATGGTCTTGGCGCCCATCTTGCCGGGGCCGACTTCGAAGGTGACGCGGGTGCGGAGGGAGGGCTTTTCGAAGAGGAGGATGATGGTCTTGCCGTCGAGGGCGCGGCGGTAGGGGGCGATGTCGCGTTTCGTGGCCGCGGCGGTGATGAAGAGTTCCTCGATCTGCGCGGCGTCGAGAGAGGCGAGGGTGAGGAGGTCGGCGTTCTTGAGGGAGGCGGGGGAGGTGGTGGGGGGCATCGTGGGCATTGGTTTTCGAGGTCCGGGGAAGTGCGAGCTACTTGTTACGTGAAATGGACAGCGGAGTTCCGGTTGGAACGGGGTGGAGGGGATCAGGGGCGTCGGGTGGTTTCGGCGCGGTTGGGCGGGGATGCATCACCTTGCGGCCCAAAGCGGCCGCAAGGTGATGGCACGGTTGGAGGTGATGGCACGATCGGAGGTGATGGCAGGGTTGGAGGGACGGGGGAGGGGAGGACTTGGGTGCCGATTTGGTGGCCGCGGGCGAGGCGGATGAGGTCGTCGGGGTTGTTCCAGGAGGCGATGGTGGTGGGGATGTTGGCGGCTTGGGCGGCGGCGAGGGCGGCCTTGGCCTTGGGGATCATTCCGCCGGAGATGGTGCCGTCGGCGATGAGGCGGTCGATGGCGGTGGCGTCGACCTGGGGGATGAGGGACTTGGACTTGTCGAGGATGCCGGGGACGTCGGTGAGGAGGATGACGTTGCGGGCGTGCATGATGCGGGCGATGCCGGAGGCGGCATCGTCGGCGTTGATGTTGAGGAGCTGGCCGTGATTGTCGAGGCCGATGGTGGCGATGACGGGGAGGTAGCGGGCGGCGAGGAGGGTGTGGAAGAGGCGGCCGGTACCGGGGCTGGTGGAGGAGATGCGGCCGACTTGACCCAGGTCTGGGGTGGAGATGCGTTCGCAGTTGATGGAGCCGAAGCCGTCGCCGAGGGTGAGGCCGACGCAGGGGAGGCTGCCGCGCGTGGCGGTTTGGATGGCGGCGATGAGGGCCTTGTTGACGCGGCCGGCGAGGACGGCGGTGATTTCGGGCATGAGGTCGGAGGGTGTGATGCGGAGGCCGTCTCGGCGGTCGGTCTTGATGTTGAGGCGATCGAGGTGTTGATCGACGGCGCGGCCGCCGCCGTGGATGAGGATAAGTTGGCCCTGGAGGATGTCGTGGGCCTGTTGGAGGGCGTGCCAGAGCGGGGACTGGGAGAGGGGGTCGTCGACGCCGGCGCCGCCGATCTTGATGATGAGGGGGCCTATCACTCTGTCACTCCAGCCACCTCCCTCGGCGAGGGAAAGCGGGAGAGAAGGGCAGTGGTTTCGGGGTAGTTGAAAAGAAGGTTGAAGCACTGGACGGCCTGGCCGGCGGCGCCTTTGACGAGGTTGTCGATGGCGCTGACGACGATGAGGTGGCGGTGCTGCTCGTCGAGGGCGAAGGCGATGTCGCAGAAGTTTGTGCGTTCGACGGCGGCGATGGAGGGCCAGCCCTGGCGTTCGGAGTTGTAGAGGCGGATGAAGGGTTCGTTGGCGTAGGCGGCGGCGAGGGTTTCGGCGATTCGGTGGGTGGGCCAGCCGCCGGTGCCCTCGCTGAGGTCGATGTGGATGGTGGACAGGATGCCGCGGGCGTAGGGGCCGAGGTGGGGGGTGAAGAGGGTGTTGGCGCCGGAATGGATGTTGATTTCGGGGTTGTGGCGGTGCTTGAGGACGTTGTAGGGCTGGAGGGAGACTTCGCAGAAGAGGGACTTGGTGGTGGGGGAGCGGCCGGCGCCGGAGACGCCGCTGGTGGAGTCGATGATGATGCGGGTGCCAGTGCGGACGGCGCCGGCGCGGGCGAGGGGCGCGATGGGGAGGATGGCGGAGGTGGGGTAGCAGCCTGGGACGGCGATGAGGCTCGCGGTCTTGATCTTGGCGCGGTTGAGCTCGGGGAGGCCGTAGACGGCGAGCTTCAACAAGTCTGGGTGTTCGTGCTCGAAGCCGTAGAACTTTGGGTAGAGGCTGGCGGGGAGGCGGAAGGCGCCCGAGAGGTCGAGGAGCTTGGGGGCGCGGGGGAGGCTGCGGAGGTCCTGGACCCAGTGGATGCTGGCCTCGTGGGGTGTGGCGAGGAAGACGGCGTCGGCGTTGGTTTCCTTGAGGGCGTTGAGTTCGGCGGGGCGGACGTCGAGGTCGATGCGCGAGCGGAGGTGCGGGTGGAGGTCGGCGATGTTGGTTGGTTTGTCGCTGCGCCCGGAGCCGAAGAGGCCGACGATCTCGGCGTGCGGGTGGTTGAGGAGGATGGAGATGAGTTCACCGCCGGAGTAGCCGGCGGCGCCGATGATGGCGACTTTGGTTGGGGTTGGCATTGGGGGATTATTGCGTTGGTGGGCGATGTGCGGAGAGGTGCCGGGAGCAAGCGGATTGAGAGGGGCACGAACAGTCCTTCAGACTGCGAAGTGAATCGTGGACGGGTCCGGGGGTGGCGCTCGCCGAGCCTCGCTTCACCCCCGGCTACTCACGAGCAGACCTTCGGTCTGAAGCAGAGTCAGAAACGTTCAGGTTGAGCGAGCTGATTGGGATCAACTCGGCCGAGGTCAGCAGGAGTGTCACTTCAATCCGCTGAAGTCGAAGCCGCTGGGGGTGAGGGCGAGGCCGATGGCGGAGATGGCGAGGGTGAGGAGGAGGCCGGCGAGCGTGCCGAGCCAGGGTTTGAGTTTGCGGAAGGGCAGGAGGAGTGTGAGGCAGGGAGAGGCCACGGCGACGGCGGCGAGGGCGATGGACCAGTGGGAGGTCTCCCAGGGTTTCGTGAAGCCACGGGCGACGATGAACAGGCCGAGCATGACGAGGATGTAGACCGGGATGGCGGCGGTGACGGCGGGGATGGAGGGGCGGAGCCAGCCGAGGATGATGAAGACGCCCATGGAGGCGGCGAGGGCGCCGGCCATCTGCGCGAGCGCGAGGTTGTGGGACTGGAGGAGGATGAGGGCGGAGCCGGTGGCGGCGGCCCAGAGCATGAGGGGGATGCGTGCGCCGGTGGCCTTGTGCGCGGCGGACCAGACGCCCATCCACATGAGGAGGCCGACGGCGGTGGCGATGCCGATGACGGGGAGCGTGCCCTTCCAGTCGGCGACGAACATGCTGCGGAAGTAGAGCGTGCAGGCGAGGGCGGTGAGGAGGATGGAGACGGGGAGGCGGGCGCCGATTTTCTTGTAGGAAGAAAGCGCGGCGATGAGGGCGCCGGTGGCGACGGCGATGTAGGGGTGCCAGTTGCTGCCGCTGCGCGGGAAGACGTGGTAGAGGTTGGTGTGGGTGCCGCGGACGAGGATGTCGGCGATGGCGTAGCCGATGGCGAGGCCGAGGGCGCTGCCCCAGGCGCCGTTGGGTGTGCCGGATCGCTTCCAGGGGCGCCAGGCGATGAGGAGGAAGAAGAGGGTGGCGACGATCGGGGGGATAACACCCTTGAGGGCTTGTTCTTCCATGATGTGGCCTCGCGGTATGGAACGGCGGCCGCGGAGGGGTGCTCCGCGGCCGCGGGGTTCATTCAAAGGATCGACGATCAGTTCTTGCCGGCTTCAATGGAGACGGTGAGGCGGACATCGTTGCCGAGGGCGCCTTCCATGAACTTGACGCCGTAGTCGAGGCGGTTGATGGTGAAGGTGGTTTCAAAGCCGATGAGCTCCTTGCCGCCCTGGCCCTTGCCCTGGCCGGTCTTTTCGAGCTTGACGGTGATCTCCTTGGTTGTGCCGCGGAGGGTGAAGTCGCCCGTGACATCGAAGGTGTTGTCGCCGGTCTTCTTGAAGGACTTGGACTTGAAGGTGGCGTTGGGGAACTCGTCGGAGGCGAAGAAGTCGTTGGACTTGAGGTGGCCGTCGCGCTTGGCGTTGCCGGTGGAGACGCTGCTGGTTTCGACGGTGATGCTGAGCGAGCTGGATTCGGGGGAGGCGTCATCGAAGGAAAGGGAGCCGGAGATCTTGGAGAACATGCCGTAGGCGTAGGCGGTGTTGAGGTGCTTGCAGCGGAAGACGACGGCGGAGTGGACGCCGTCGATGGTGTAGGCGGCGGCGGTGGTTGCGGCCGGGGCCGGGGAGGTCGCGGGAGCGATGCGCGGGGCGAGGGCGATCGCGCCGAGCGAGGTGGAGGCGAGGAGAGTGGCGATCAGGAGAGGTTTACGCATGGGCTGGATTCCTTGAGGATTGCCTGCCGCGGCGGCGGGTGGGGCTTACCGGACGTCCCGTGCGGCGTGGGGACGAAAAGCCTGTTCCAACAGATAATAGGCACTCCCAGAGGGCGGGGGAAGGGCGTTATCGGAAGGGGTGTCTTGTGGCGGTGGGGCGGAAGTGGGGCGGGGCGGGGTGTCGCAGCGCATAACTCGCGGCGGGGGTTCAAGTTAGAGGGCCCTTGGTCGATAGTGGACCCGAGAATCCGGTCGTTTTCGAGAGGGATGGTCCGCGCTGATGCAGAGCACGCCGACACAACCTGGGCCCCGGGCATCGCCGCCGCGCTACTTGCAGCGTGGGGAGTCGATGGTGGCCTCGACGGGCCTGGCGGTGGCGGCAATCCTGCTGATGGCGATTGCCGGGGGCGGTGCGTGGACGATCCTGTCGCAGCGGCAACTGGCGCGGGATGAGCTGTCGGCGCGGGTGGAGAGCGCGGGTCGGCTGCTGGTGGCGAGCGTGGAGCCGCTGCTGGGGGCGGGCAACGAGTCCGCCGTGAAGATGCTGCTGCTGAACGCGACGAAGGAGGGGGAGTTCCGTCGGTGCCGGCTGGTGGGCGAGGATGGGGAGTTGGTGGCGGATGGGGCGCCGCCGAAAGTGGCGGTGCGGACGAAGGGGAGCGGGCCGGCACGAGCGGAGCCGATTCCACCCGGTGAGCTGTCGGATCCGAGGTACATCAACGCCAGCTTTGAGGTGGTGACGCGGTCGGAGAAGATGAAGCTGGAGCTTTCGCGCGAGGTGGTGTACCCGAGGTGGGCCGGTTGGGAGGCGCAGACGGGGTTGGGGGCGGCGGGCGCGGCGGGGTTCATCGCGTTGCTGCTCGTGTACAGGCGGCTGAAGCGACGGCTGCGCGGCGTCGGGGCGATCGGGGAGGCGCTGCGGGCGCTTCAGCGAGGGGAGAGTTCGGCCGCGGCGCTCGAGGTGAGCGGGCGGTTTGGGCCGGAGGCGGCGGCCTGGAACCAGCTCATCAGCGAGCGCGAGCAACTGCGGAAGCAGGTGGCTGGGGAGCGGGCGAAAGAAACGCTGGGGACGCGCGGGGATGTGAAGGCGGACCTGGCGTACGCGTGCGATGCGCTGTGGCAGGGGATGGTGATGGTGGACGACCGGCTGATGGTCCGGTATGCCAACGGCGCGGCGGCGATCTTCCTGCGGGCCAAGCGGGAGGCGATGGTGGGGGCGTCGATCGAGGAGTTTGTGAAGGACCCGGCGCTGCGGGAGGCGATCCGCGGTGTGGCGTCGGGGACGGTTCGGCACCGGACGACGATCGAGATGAAGCGTGCGGAGGCGGAGGGTGGGGGCGTGCTGCGGTGCAACGTGCGGCCGGTGCGGAAGGAGGATACGACCGCATCGGTGGTGGTGATGATCGAGGATGTGACGCAGCAGCGAGTCGCGGATGAGGCGAGGAACTCGTTCGTGGCGCAGGCGACGCACGAGCTGCGGACGCCGCTGACGAACATCCGGCTGTACGTGGAGCAGGCGATCGAGGTGGGGGACAGCGACCCGGCGATGCGGGCCAAGTGCCTGGATGTGATCAACAGCGAGAGCCGGCGGCTGGAGCGGATCGTGGGGGACATGCTGAGCGTGTCGGAGATCGAGGCGGGGTCGTTCAAGCTGCGGGCGTCGGATGTGCGGCTGGAGACGCTGTTCGAGGATCTTCGCGTTGACTTTGCGGCGACGGCGAAGGAGAAGGGGATCGAGCTGCGGTTCGAGCTGCCGCCGAAACTGCCGCCGATGCGTGGGGACCGGGACAAGATCACGCTGGCGCTGCACAACCTGGTGGGCAACGCGCTCAAGTACACGCCCGAGGGCGGGAGCGTGACGGTGAAGGTGGAGGCGGATCCGTCGAGCGTGGTGGTGGAGGTGATCGACACGGGGATCGGGATCAGCGCGGAGGAGACGGAGCTGATCTTCGAGAAGTTCTATCGCGCCAAGGACAAGCGGGTGGACGGGATCACGGGGACGGGGCTGGGGCTGGCGCTGGCGCGGGAAGTGGTGCGGCTGCACGGGGGGGATATCTCGGTGCGGTCGGAGCTGAACAAGGGGAGCACGTTCACGATGACGATCCCGACGATGGCGGAGGCGGCGTAGGGAACGGGAGGGGGACGGCGTGGAGTTCCTGGAGCAGACCAAGGGCGCGGTGCGGGTGATCAAGCCACGGGGGCCGCTGGTGGGCCCGGATGCTGACCAGTTCAAGAAGCGGGCGACGGAGGCGGCGTCGGCGTGCCTGGGGCGGCTGGTGGTGGACGCCTCGGCGGTGGCGTACGTGGACAGCCGGGGGCTGGAGGTTATCGCGGACCTGAGCGAGGAAATGACGCAGGGGGGGATGTCGCTGAAGCTGTGCGGGGCGAACGAGACGGTGCGGGAGGTGCTGGAGCTGACGGAACTGGCGGGGATGGTGGAGCACTACTCGGATGTGAACTCGGCGGTCCGGAGCTTTCTGTAGGAGGTCGGGGTGGGCGAGCAGCGGCCAGAGCCCGGGAAGAAGGAGCCGACGGGCGCGGAGAAGCCCGAGGCGGCGGAGTCGGCGCGCACACCCAAGGGTGTGGGCGGTGGACGACCGCTGCGCGTGGGCGAGGTTCTGCTGCGCGAGGGGTTGCTGTCGGAGGAGCAGCTCAAGCGGGCGCTGGCGCAGCAGCGGGCATCGGGCCGGATGCTCGGGGAGATGCTGGTTGATCAGGGGGTGATCTCGAACGCGGTGCTGGTTCGGGCTCTGGCGAAGGTGCTGAACATCCGCGGGTGCCAGCTCCGGCACGGCCTGATTGATCCGGCGCTGGTGAAGCAGATCGGGGAGGAGGAGGCGACGCGGCTGAAGGCGATCCCGATGTTCAAGGTGCACGGGGTGATGACGGTGGCGATGGCGGAGCCGCAGTCGCTGCCGAGCATCGACCGGCTCAAGGCGATCACGGGGTGCCGGATCCGGCCGGTGCTGGCGCTCGAGGCGAACATTCTTGAGTACATCAAGAAGTACGCGACGGGTGATGTGGATGTGGACGAGTTCCTGACGTCGCTGGCGGAGAGCGACGTGGAGGTGGTGGAACGGGAGAGCGTTGACGACGGCCCGACGACGGACCTGGACCGGATGGTTGCGGGCAGCCCGATCGTCAACCTCGTGAACGTCGCGCTGCTGACGGCGGTGCGGGAGGGGGCGTCGGATATTCACGTGGAGCCGGACAAGAAGGGGACGCGGATCCGCTACCGGAAGGATGGGGTGCTCCGGGACCTGATGAAGCCGCCGGCGGGGATGCACGCGGCGATCGTGTCGCGTGTGAAGGTGATCGGGAAGATGGACATTGCGGAGAAGCGTCTGCCGCAGGGCGGGCGCGTGCGGATCGTGGCGGAGGGTCGGGAGATCGACCTGCGTGTGTCGAGCCTGCCGACGCTGCTGGGCGAGAAGCTGGTGATGCGGATCCTGGACAAGCAGAATCTGAAGGTCCGGATGGAAGACCTGGGGATGCGGTCCGAGGTGCTCGCGACGTTCAAGTCGATCCTGGAACGGCCGCACGGGCTGGTGCTGGTGACGGGACCGACGGGGAGCGGGAAAACGACGACGCTGTACTCGGCGCTGGATCTTCTACGCAGCCCAGAAGTGAACATCGTGACGGTTGAGGACCCGGTGGAATACCAGCTCGACCTCGTGAACCAGATCCAGATCAACGACCAGATCGGGCTGTCATTCGCGGCGGCGCTGCGGAGCATCCTGCGGCAGGACCCGGACATCATCATGGTCGGCGAAATCCGGGACGAGGAAACGGCGCGGGTGGCGGTGCAGGCGGCGCTCACCGGGCACCAGGTGCTGGCGACGCTGCACACGAACGATGCGCCGGGGGCGGTGGCGCGGCTGGTGGACATGGGGATCGAGCCGTACCTGCTGTCTCCCGCGATCCAGGGGGTGGTGGCGCAGCGGCTGGTTCGGACGGTGTGCCCGAGCTGCGAGACGAAGTACCACCCGAGCGCGGAGACGCTGGCGGATGCGGGGCTCAACCCGAGCGAGTACGTGGGGCGGCCGTTCCGGAAGGGGGCGGGATGTCAGCAGTGCCACGACAGCGGGTGCCAGGGGCGGCTGGGCGTGTACGAGGTGATGGAAGTGACGCCGCAGCTTCGCCGGATGGTGCACGAGGGGGCGGCGGCGCACGACCTGCGGGAGGCGATGCGGAGGACGGGGGCCAAGACGTTGCGGGAAGAGGGCGTGCTGCTGGCGCTGGCGGGGAAGACGAGCCTCGAAGAAGTGCTGATGGTGACGCACAGCGATGGGGATGAGGGGGCGTCGTCGGCTGTCAAGGCCAAGGTGGGGCCGGCGGCGGGGCCTGAGATGCGGGAGGCGGCGGCATGAAGTTCGCCTATCGCGCCTTTGACAAGTCGGGGAAGGTGAGGAGCGAGACGATCGAGGCGGCCTCGCCGGCGGAGGCGTCGGAGGCGCTGCGCCGGCAGGGGCTGTTTGTGTCGGAGATCGGGCCGGCATCGGCGGCGGCCGCGGCGCGGGGCGGCGGGGTGGCACCGATCGCGAAGTCGGCGAGCGGCGTGAAGGGCGGGTCGAAGAACCTGGCCTCGTTCCTGCGTCAGTTGGCCGTGCTGGTGAAGACGGGGACGCCGCTGGTGGATGCGATGCAGGCGCTGGAGAAGCAGACGACGGATGAGAAGTGGCTTTCCGTGCTGGTGGGCGTTCGGGCGAAAGTGGAAGAGGGGCAGACGCTCAGCGAGGCGATGATGGCCTACCCGCGGTCGTTCGACTCGGTGTGCCGCAGCCTGGTAAGGGCGGGTGAGGCGGGCGGCAATCTCGGGGAGATGCTGACGCGGCTGGCCGACCTGGTGCGGAAGCAGGTGAAGATCAAGCAGCAGCTGGTGGGGGCGATGGTGTACCCGTGCGTGCTGATGGTGGTTTCGGTGGTGGTGGTGCTGGTGATGATGGTGTTCGTGATGCCGCGGTTTGCGGGATTGTTCGGATCCATGGATGTGCCTCTGCCGCCGACGACGAAGATGCTGATGGCGGGGTCGGAGTTCCTGCTGGCGTACTGGTGGGCGGTGCTTCTTGGGGTCGGTGGCGCGGTGGCGGGAGGGGTGTGGTGGATCAGGACGCCGTCGGGGCGGTACGTGGTGGATGGGGCCCTGGTCGGGCTGCCGCAGGTCGGGCGGCTGGTGAGGGGGCTGGGGACGGCGCGGTTTGCGCGGCTGATGGGCGTGCTGCTCGAAAGCCGGGTGCCGATGCTGGAGAGCCTGGAGCTGACGCGGGATGCGAGCGGGAACCTGCGGTACGCGGAGCTGATGAACAAGGCGTCGGAACTTCTGCAGCGCGGGGAGCCGCTGTCGTCGGCCATCTCGGGGCGGGGCGGGCTGATCGATGCGTCCGTGTGCGAAGCGCTCAAGAGCGGGGAGCGGTCGGGGCAGGTCGGGCCGGTGCTTTCGAGCATGGCGGACTTCATCGAGGAGCAGAACGAGGTGGTGATCAAGTCGCTCACGAGCCTGGTGGAGCCGCTGATCCTGATCACGCTGGGCGTGGTGGTGGGGCTGATGGCGACGAGCATGTTCATGCCGCTGTTTGACCTGACGGCGTCGGCCGGTGGCGGGGGAGGGGGAGCGCCATGATGGGGGAACGTCGGACGCCGATCGGGCTGGATGTGGGGTCGAAGTCGGTCTCGGCGGTGCAGCTTGCGCCGCGGCCGGGTGGCGGGTTTGATGTTGCGGCGGCGGTGCGGCTGCCGCGGGGTGCAGGCGCGGGGAGCGGGGCGCTGACGGTGGATGAGAGTGGGCGTGTGTGGGAGGTGCTGTGCCGGCAGGGGTTCACGGGCCGTCGGGTGGTGATGGCGGCGCCGGAGACGACGGTGTTCAGCGCGGCGCTGGAGCTGCCGCCTCGGAGTTCGGGCGCGCCGGTGGAGGAGTTGGCGAAGCAGGAGCTGGCGCGGTCGGTGAAGAGGGAGGTCGGGGAAGTGGAGGTGGCGGTGTGGGATGTGCCGCGGCCGACGCGAGGGGGAGGGAGCGAAGCAACGCACGTGATGGCGATGGGGCTTGGGCACGCGGAGGCGGAGGCGCTGGTGGAGGCGGTGGAGGCCGGGGCGGGCGTGGTGGTGGAGGCGCTGGACTGCCGGTGCTGCGCGATGGCGCGTGCGGGGCTGGCGGCGACGGGGTCGGAGGGGGGCGCCGGCGTTCTTCGGGCGATTGTGGATCTTGGGGACGCGGCGTTGTCGGTGTCGGTGCTTCACGGCGGGTGCGTGGTGTACGACCGCGTGGTGAAGGACTGCGGGCTGGACAGCGTTCGGCGCGTGCTCCAGGACCAGCTTCGGGGTGTGGAGGGGGTGGACCTGTTGATGGAGGCGGTGTGCGGCGGCCAGGGAGTGTCGAGCGGGGAACTGGGGGGCATGGCGGCGGGGACGGTGAAGGGCGTCGTGGAGGACCATGTCGGTCAGGTTGTGCAGGAGCTTCGGACGGTGCTGGCGTACGCACTCCACAAGTATGCGTGCGGGATCGGGCCGGTGCTGCTGATGGGTCCCGGGGCGGGGATTGAGGAGCTTGGCGCCAAGATCGCGTCGGAGCTCGACCTGGTGGCGAAGGTGGTACGGCTGGAGAGCGTGGCGGGGATGGGGGATGCGAGCGCCGGTGAACGTGGGCGGGATGCGGCGCTGGCGGTGGCGGCGGGGCTGGCGATGAGGCCGCGAGCGGGGATCGACATGAGCGGTTGGCGGGGCGTGCTGTCGGGCCTGAGGAGGAAGGCGGCATGAGCATCCCGAACACGAATCTGATTCCCGCGTCGCGACTGCGGTCGCGCCGGTGTGCGGCGCGGATCAAGGTGTGGATGGGCGTGGTGCCGGTGTGCGTGGGGCTGCTGGCCGTGTCGTACGCCGTGCAGCGGTTTGGCGGGACGCTGGATGAGTCGGCGCTGCGTGCGGCGAAGGATGAAGTGGCGTCGAAGATCGCGGAGAGCGAGAAGCGGATCGCGCGGCAGCGGGTGGAGATCCGCGAGGCGGGGGCGGTGCGGCAGGCGAACCGGGCGGTTGGGGAGCAGCCGGACTGGAGCCGGCTGATGGGGCTTGTGGCGGGGAAGCTCGGGGAGCGGGCGGCGTTGACGTCGCTGGTGCTTGAGCCGATCGAGGGCAGGGGTTCGGGCGGGGCGGGTCAGGGCCGTCCGGAACGGTTGAAGTTGACGATCAAAGGGGTGGCGGTGTCGCCGGCGGCGGCCTCGGGCTTCGTGCTGGAACTGGAAGATTCACCGGCGTTTGAGCGGGTGGCGCTGGTGGAGACGGTCCGTGGAGCCGGCGGCAATGCGCAGGAGGTTGCGTTTCAGGTGGAGTGCGAGTTGACGGACCCTTCGGCGGGTGGGGCGGGAGGGGCAACGGCGGGGGCCGCGGGTTCGAAGGCGGGGGGGAAGGACGAATGATCCAGGCGCTGGCGCGGGCGATGGCGAAGCGGCCGCTGTGGCACATCGATGCGGTGGGCGCGGGGCTGATCGGGCTGGCGGCGGGGGTGTGGTACTTCGCCGGGGTGGAGCCGCTGCAGCAGGCGCAGGCGGGGCTCCGTGCGATGGAGGTGGAGCTGGCTTCGCAGCGGGACGTTGCGCACACGAAGGCGAAGCTGGCCTCGACACAGGATCGGGAGCTTGCGCGGTTGAGGGCGGAGATCGAGGCGTCGGCGATTCAGCTGCGGCGGGAGGATGCGCTGAACGCGCACGTGTCGAAGTTGACGGCGGTGGCGGAAGGGTTCGGGCTTCGCGTGAATGAGATCAAGCCTTCGGCGGCGACGCGCCTGCCCCGGTTCACGGTTGTTCCCATCCGGCTGTCCGGGGTCGGGGGGTACGGGGCCGTTGTGGAGTTCCTGAGGAGGCTGCGGGCTGATTTCGGGGACACGGGGTTGACGGGATTGACGCTGGAGCGGTCGCCGGCGGTCGGCGACGCCGAGCCGGATGCCGAGGTGGACCTGAAGTTCGTGGTAAACCTTGCGTGGTATGCGGCCCCGGTCTCCGGAACCGGAAAGAAATGACACGGCGGTGGTGGCAACCGGCGCAGGTGTTTCTTCTTGTTGGTGTGTGAAACTGACGAAACAGCGCAAGGCGTATGCCGCGTTTCTCGGACTCGCGGCGGTGGCGTTTGTCGCGGACCGGCTGTTCTTCCTGCCGGCCGGGGCGGGGGCTGCGACGTTGCCGCAGGATGCGGGTGCGCACGTGGCGGAGGCCGCACCGGCGACCTCCGGCGCCAGCAAGCCCGCGGCGGTGGAAGCCGGAGTGGCGCCGGGGCCGACGCTGGCGGACAAGCTGGTGGCGGCTACGGGCGACGGCGCGACGGAACGAAACCCGTTCCAGCAGCCCTGGCGGGGAGTAGCGGTCAGCGCGGCGGCCACGCAGGAGACCAAGGTTGCTGGTGAGCTGGCGACGGCTTCCGAGTTCGCGGCGCGGCATGAGCTGCGGGCGGTGTCGAAGGTGAACGACACGGCGGTCGCGGTGATCGGGAAGGTCGCGAGGCGTGTGGGCGACACGGTGGATGGCTGGACCGTGGTCTCGATCGAGGATCGGTCGGCGACGCTGGAGCGTGCGGGCCAGAGGGTGACGCTGGCGCTGCGGGGCACGATGCCCGATAACGCGATCGTGCCGCGGCGTGCTGGCCAGGGTGGGCCAGAAGATCCGGATCAATAACGTGCACGACTGAAGTGCGGGCGTGGTGTGGTCGATAGCTCCGACGTGGAGCCGGGGGCGAATGTCCATCCGGGCCACCAGGGAGCTTTCACATGCTGTCCATGCGTCGCCGCGCGTTTAGCTTGATTGAACTGGTCATTGTCGTCGTGATCATCGGCATCATCGCCGCGATCGCGATTCCTCGGATGAGCCGCGGGGCCACGGCCGCGGCGGAGAACTCGCTGAAGGCGAACTTGTCGCTGATGCGGAACGCGCTGGAGCTGTTCCAGACGGAGAACGGCGGGAACTACCCGGCGTCGGCGGACATCGTGAACGCCCTGACGAAGTGGTCGGACGGGAACGGCGGCGTGTCGGGCGCGGCGACGCGGCCCTCGACGCACCCGTACGGCCCGTACATCAAGGAGATTCCGAAGCTGGGGATCGGCGCGAACAAGGACAGCAACACGATCGCGACGTCCGCGGGCGCGGGTGTGGCGTGGGTGTACGCGAACAACGACTTCAAGGCGAACACGGGCAACGCGACGTACGACGCCTGGTGATTCGCGGCGTGAATGGGTGATCGAATGATCATGGCGCGGGCACGGCGCGGGTTCACACTGGTTGAACTCGTGATCGTGCTCGCGGTCATTTCGCTGGTCGCGGGCATGGCGGTGCCGCGGTACGCGTCGGCCTCGGCGCGGTACCGGGTGAAGGCCGCGGCGCGGCGCGTGGTGGCGGATCTGGAGTTGGCGCGTCGGCTGGCTCGGGCCAACAGCGGGCCGGTGCAGGTGAGGTTCACGGCGGGGGACAAGTCGGCGTACATGGTGGTGATGGGGGATCAGGAGACGCTCTCCGCTTCGATCAACGATGAGTCGAGCGGGGTGGTGTCTACGGTGGTGGTGACGTCGGACCCGTACCGCGTGCAGCTCAAGGATGCCAGCTTCGGGGGATCGTCACGCGTGGTGTTCTCCGGATTCGGGACGGCGAGCGACGGCTCGGTCACGCTGCTGGCGAACGGGTGGTCGGCGAAGGTGCAACTGAACGGTCAGACGGGCGTCTGCACGGTGGTCGGTCCCTGATGGAGTGGATTGATGCGGGCTTGCCATCACGCATCCGGTGGTTTGCTGGCGGGGCGTGGATTCACGCTCATCGAGGCGGTGCTCAGCACGGCGGTTTCGGCGGTGTTGCTGCTGGCAATGGCGTCGCTGATGTTTGTTGCATCGCGTGCGATTCCGGATCGGAAGAGTTCCGGCGGGAGCACGCATTCGGCGGCCGCGGCGATGGAACAGTTGACGCTTGATCTGTCCCAGGCCACCAAGGTCGTGGAGGCGACGGACAAGGCGGTGACGATCGAAGTGGCGGATCGGGATGGGGACTCGAAGGAAGAGTCGCTGCGGTACGAATGGTCCGGCGCTTCGGGCTCGCCGCTGTTGTACAGCGTGAACGGGGGCACGGGTCAGGCGCTGGTGCGGTCCGTGACTGGCTTTGGTCTGGCGTTCACGGTCGAGACGGGGAAGGAGCTTTTTGCAAGCAGGCGGATTGGCGTGGCGGAAACGCGCGTGTGGGATGCGCCGTCGCTGGGGGTCACGATGCCGCAGCTTGTGGACAGTTCGAAGTCACTGGCGCAGACGGTGCTGCCCAGCCTGCCGGCGGGAACGGCGGCGTGGACCGTGACGCGGGTGCGGGTGTATTGCTCGAAGCAGGGCACAGGGGGGACGACGCGGGTGGAGCTGCGTCCGACAACGGCCGCCGGGATGCCGTCGGACACGGTCATCGCCTCGACCACGATCCCGGCTTCATCGCTGTCTACGTCCAGTGCGATGGTTGAGGCCTCCTTCGCCGGTGCGCCGGCGCTGGCGCCGGGGCAGGAAGTGGCGATCGTGCTGGCCAGCCATGATGGGACAACCTCGATGCGGGTGTCGTACATCGTGCTGGCGTTGCTCGCGGAACAGTCGATGTGGACGTATTCCAGCGGGGCCTGGTCGCAGAATGGGCTGAACGTCATCCCGTGCGAGGTGTACGCGACGTTGAAGCGCGTGGATGAATCCGCTGTGCAGGTGGATCGGACGACGCGTGCCGACGTGAAACTGGAGTTGTCTGGCGTGCCGCCGATGCGGTCGCAGGTGCAGATTGTCAACACGCCGGAGGTGCCGTGATGATGGCGCCCGCCCGGTGTATGACGACCCAAAGGCCGCCGGAGTGCCGGCGCGGGTTCTCGATCATCGAGTCCGTCGCGGCGATGATGGTGCTGTCGCTTTTGGCGGGAGCGGTGCTCAGCGCCGTGAGCGCGGTGCGTGCTTCGCAACAGGTCGCGGAGGATCGTTTGACGGGCCGGATGCTGGCGGAGGAACTGATCCGGGAGATTGACGCGAAGAAGTTCCAGGAACCTTCGGATGCCTCGGCGCCGATTGGTCCGGATGCGGGGGAAGTCAACGGGGAAAGCCGGGCGGCCTTTGACGACATCGATGACTACCACGGCCTGGCCGAGAAGCCGCCCCGCGCCGCGGACGGGAGCGTGCTCCCCGGTCTGAGCGGTTCGGGTGCGAAGGTGTGGTCGCGGACGACGGAAGTGGTCGCGGGAACCCGGAGCGATCCGAACGCGGGCTCACCGCTGGCCGTGAAGGTCGTGAAGGTGACGGTGTATCGCGGTCGTCGAGAAGTGGCGAGTGCGAGCTTGCTTCGTTCGGGCGTATGGGAGCAGCAGGCGGCGCCCGGGCCGGTGCAGGTGCTTGTGAAGGAAGTGACGGCCATCCTGGCCAAGTGACGGATGAAGACTGATCGATCACATCATCGGGGCACGGTTTACCTGTCGGTGATCGCGACCGCCGCGGTTGTGACCACATTGGGGCTCACCGGTCTGGCCCTCGTGCAGGCGCAGCGGCGGCGAGATCAGGCGGTGGTCGACATGCTGGATGCGCGTGCCGCGGCGGTGGTGGGCTTGGACTGGGCGAGGAACGTGGTGGCCTCGACGCCGCTGTGGCGCAAGCGTACGGCGAGCACGGCGGGAGTTCTTGCGGAGCGAACGCTAGGCCGGGCGAAGGTCCAGGTGAAGCTGCTGGACCCGGCGGATGGCGACCTGAGCAACTCGGATCTGGATCCCGTCGAGGTGACCTCGGTGGGGTACATTGGTTCGGTGACCCCTGGTGGGCAAGGGGCCGTGCAGATCTTCAGCCAGACGCTGTTGCCTCGCGCCGTGCCGGTGTCGAGTCTGGCCGCGGCGGTGGCGGTCGGCGGGGCGGTGCAGATCGACAAGGGGGTCATCGGCGGGTACGGGCTGGTGGCGGCGAATGGCAACATCACAGCGAGCGGGGCGAAGGTTCGGAGCCGAGTTCGCTCCGGAGGAAGCGTCTCGGGAGGGACGTACTCCGGTGGACAAACCAGCGGCGCGACGGCGATGGTGATGCCGGCGGGGGATCTGTTTGACTGGTACACAGCCGCGGGGACGGAGATCATGTACGCATCGTTGAGCGGTGGCCGGCTGGAGCGGCTGGTGCTCAGTTCGAGCAGCAATCCGTACAAGAAGTCGGCGACGGATGTGAACGCTCGTGGGATCTACTGGATCGACTGCGAGGGCAAGACCATCGAGATCCAGAACTGCCGCATCGTGGGCACGCTGGTGGTGCTGAATGCGGGGGCGGCCTCCAAGGTGGCTGGATCGGTGACGTGGGAGCCCGCGGAGGCGAACCTTCCCGCGTTGCTGGTGAAGGGGCCGATGAACTTTGACACGCGGCTCAAGCCGTTGTCGGAGGCGGAGTGGTCCACGAACTTCAACCCGGCGGGGACGCCGTACGCGAACGTATCCAACACGTCGGTGACAGACGTCTATCCATCGATGATCAACGGCCTGGTGTTCGTGTCCCAGGCGGCTCGAGTGGATGGGGAGCTGATGGTTGACGGCGCGGTGGTGGTGGGGATGAACCTGACCGTGGCGGGGACGCTCATGGGGGTGTACTCGGATCGGGTGTGGTACGACCCGCCGCCGGGGTTTGCTTCGTCCTATGTCATGGTTCCCAAGTCCGGATCGTTCCGGCAGGTGGTCCGCTGAGGAAGGATGTACGGGGTTCACGCCGCGGCGAGCACGACGCGCTGCGGACCGTACTGCTGCGCGTGCTGGGCGACCATGGCGTCGTAGGTCGAGAAGTCCATGGCGACGAACACGCGGGCGAGGTCGGGGTCGAACTGCGTCCCGGCGCAGCGTGCGATTTCTTCAAGCACCTTGGCGCGGGGCATGGCGGGGCGGTAGGCGCGGTTGGAGGACATGGCGTCGAACGTATCCGCAAGGCACATGATGCGCGCGGCCAAGGGGATCGCCTGGCCGGAAAGGCCGTGCGGGTAGCCGCGGCCGTCGTAGCGCTCGTGGTGGTGGAGGACGGCGGGGAGGACATCCTCAAGCATGGGGATGTCCTTGAGGATGCGGTGGCCGATCTCGGGGTGGAGCTTGATGAGGGCGAACTCGTCGTCGGTGAGGCGGCCGGGCTTGCAGAGCACGGCTTCCGGGACGCCGATCTTGCCGACGTCGTGCACGAGGCCGGAGATGTGGATGCGTTCGGCCTGCTCGGGCGTGTGGCCCGAGGCGAGCGCGAGGCGCGAGGCAAGGTGGGCCACGCGCTCGGAATGGCCGCAGGTGTACCGATCTTTCGCGTCGATGGCGGCGGTGAGGGCCTGGAGGGTGCCCATGAACATCGCCTGCTGGTTGCGGACCAGTCGCGCGTTTTCGAGGAAGGCGCCGGTGTAGCCGGAGGCGGCCTCGATGAGCTGCATGTCGTAGCTGTTGACCTGCGGGTCCTCGCCGTGCTTGTTGCCGCAGATGATCACGGCGGCGAGCTTGCCGTCGAGTGTGACGGGCTGGACGAGGATGCGCCCTTCCGTGGGGCGGTCCTGCGCGTGGGCGTCGTTTGCGTCCGCGGCGAGGAAGCCGCGGATCTCACCCGCCGGCCTGGTGAGCAGGCGGGACATGGCGGAGGTGATCTGGTTGGGGTCGTTGGGGAGCGTGCCGCGGGAGAGGAGGCGTCCGGCGAGCTGGCCGACGAGCTTGGGTTCGTTGACGAACTGGCAGGCCAGGTAGCCGAAGGGGAGTGTTTCGTGGAGGCGGTCGCAGACAAGGGCGATGAAGCGCTCGGGGTTGTTGAGGTCGAGCATGGAGCGGCCGAGGGCGTAGAGGAGGTCGATGGTCTCGTAGGACTGGGTGAGCTCGTTGGTGAAGCCCTGGACGACGTCGGTGTGTTCCGTCAGCGCGGCGAGGTCGTTGACCATCCATTGAAGGGCGGAGGCGGCGCGCTGCACGCCGGCGGCATCGAAGACGGCGACCTTTCGCATGGTGAGGCGGGTGGCATGAAGATCGAGACCCGATGCGGCGCACGCGTCGCGGAAGGTCTGTGCGTCAAGAGCGGCTGGGGAGAGGGCAACGGCGAGGGTGAGCGCCGTGCGGCGGCGCCTGGCTTCGTGGATGATCGGCACCAGCCAGCAGCCGGGAAAGAGTTCGCGAAGCTGGGGGGCGGCCTGGCCGGCGAGTTCGCGGGCGGCGGTGCTGATCAGCGAGGTGATGGTCCCGGAGCGGAGCCACAGGCCCGCGAGGCCGGGTTCATCGGGCTCGGCAACCAGGGTGCCGGCGGTGTCGGCTCGCCAGACGGCGAGGGACTGGGCGCGGCAGCGGTCACGCGCGGCGTCGAACAGCGCGGAGCTCGCGCGAGTCGGCGGGGGCGGAATGGTGGGCGATGGAGAGGTGGGATTCATGCCGCGGCCGCCCCTGAGTTTGGATTGGCGATGACTTCACCCGCGAGCTTGACCACCTCGCGGGCGCTGAAGGGCTTGGCGAGGATCCGCTTGATGTTGGTCTTGGCAAGGAGGGACTCGTCGGCGAGGTAGCCGCGGGCGGTGAGCATGATGACGGGCGTGGAGGCGACCTCGGGGGTTTGCCGGAGCTTGAGGGCGAGTTCAAGCCCGCTCATGCGCGGCATCTGGAGGTCGGTGATGACGAGGGCGGGGCGGCCCTGGATGGTCGCGTCGAGGGCTTCTTCGCCGTCGCGGGCGACGGTGACCTTGTAGCCGGCCTTTTCGAGCTGCATGGCGACAACGCAGGTGATGTGGGCGTCATCGTCGGCGAGAACGACCGGGATGGGGGCATCTGGGGTTGGCATTGGGGTCCTTCCGGGCGGGCCGGGTGAAGAGGAAGGTGCATCACGAGCATCGGCGGGTCTGGCCGATACCTTCAGTGGGACAGTCCGAGACGCCGGGCCTGAAGCGGGGCGGGTTCGGTGTGGAGTGGGACGGGGAGGGGGCGATCGGGTAGCATTGCACTATGTCCGAGAACACAGCCGTCAAGGAAGACCGTCGATCGGAAGCCGCCAAGCGGCCTTCGACCCTCAAGCCCGTGGAACGGGGCGTGGTGAACCCGGACAACCTGGCGTCGTCGATTGAGGCGGTTCTGCTGAGCCTGGATAAGCCGATCGCGAGCGCGAAACTGGCGGAGGCGATGGGGCTTCCCGGGCCGGAGCCGGTGGAACTGGCGATCGGGGCGTTGAACGAGGCGTACGAGTCGACGGGGCGGTCATTCCGGATTGAGAAGGTGGCCGGTGGGTACCGGCTGATGACACTGCCCGCGTTCGCGCCGGTGCTGGCGGCGTTTCACCGGGCCCGAGCGAGCAACAAGCTGGGCCGGGCCGCGATCGAGACGCTCTCGATCATCGCGTACAAGCAGCCGATCACGCGGGCGCACCTGGAGGCGATTCGCGGCGTGTCGTGCGGGGAGATTCTGCGATCGTTGATGGATCGGCGGCTGGTGACGATCAAGGGACGGGCGGAAGAACTGGGGCGGCCGATCCTGTACGGGACGACGAAGGAGTTTCTGGACGCGTTCGGGCTGGCGAGCCTGAAGGATCTGCCCTCGGCGACGGAACTGCCGGGCTCGGCATGAACCTGTTTCGGCGGGTTGCGAGTGACAGGAAGGAATCAACATGGGCGCATGGATGTCGGCACGGGCGGCGGCTTGTCTCGGGGTGGCGGCGTTGGCGGCGGGGTGCAGCAACACGCCGGTTCTTGAGGGGCGGGTGATTTCAGGCAACATCAGCTTCATTGCCGTCGTAGATGGGAATGACGCGCGGCTGTCGGGGGCGGGAGCGGGTATCGACGGCGCCGAGATTTCCGCGCGGGGCGGATCGGCGCGAACGCTGATCGGGGACGCGACGTCGAGGCGTGATGGGAGCTTTTCCTTGAAGCTTCGCGAGGGAGTGTCGTACACGAGGCCGATCGAAGTGGTGGCGGAGGCCGAAGGATTCCGCCAGGCGAGCGGGGAGATGATCATCCCGCCCGCTGGTCGGAAGCTGCTGATCATCTTGCCCCCGATGGGCCGCGCGGGGGCCGCGACAGGGGCGAAATGACCGGGAGTGGTTCAACGCGAGGGAGTGGGGGCGGGATCCGCAGACGGTACCACTTCCACACGCCGGGCGTTCTGTACATCCTGGTGATCCTGTTCATCGCGATCGGGGCGCTCAACAGCCAGAACAACCTCCTGTTCACGGCGCTGGGCCTGGCGATCGGCGGGCTTGTGGTGTCGGGGGTGCTGAGCGGCGGGGCGCTGCTGGGTGTGCGGATGGAGCGGGCGCTGCCGGGGGGTTCGGTGCACGTGGGGGAGAAGGTCCGTGTTCGCTACCGGCTCCGCAACCTGAACCGGCTGGTGCCCGCGTTCGGGTTGAACGTGATGGAAGTGGAGCCCGGGGAATCGTCCGGCAGCGGGAGCATCCAGCGGCCGCGGGCGTTCGTGCCGTTCGTCCCGGCCAAGGGCGAGGTGGAGAGCGAGGCGCTGGTGGAGGCCCGGCGGCGGGGTGTGGTTCAACTGGACGAGGTTCGTGCGTGGTCGACGTTCCCGTTCGGGCTGGCGAAGAAGTCCATCGCGATCGCGCAGCCCGCGCGGATCGTGGTGTACCCGGTTTCGCTCCCGGTTCGCCGCGGCGTGCTGGAGCGGTTGACGGCGAGGTCGCTCTCCGGGGTTGGGGCGGCGCTGCAGCCGGGAATGGGGGAGGAGTTGTACGGCATCCGCGAGTACAGCGAGGGGGACAATCCACGGATGATCGCCTGGAGGCGGTCGGCACGGACGGGGCAACTGCTCGTTCGCCAGAACACGACGCCCTCGCCCAGGAAGTTGTGGATCGTGCTTCGGCTGGAGCCGTCGGGGGATCGGCTTGCCGCGGAAACAGCGGTGGCGATGGCGTCGTCTTTGGTCGGCGTGTGCGCCTCGGAGGGGGCGGCGGTTGGGCTTTGCGTGCCCGGGGTTGGAAACTCGATCGGTCGCGAGTCCGACGGGTCGGACGTGGGGACGAATCGGGGCATTGTCGTGCCGCCTCGGGTGTCGGCGCGGTCGATTCGCGGGATGCTGGAACTGCTGGCGGAGTTGAACGTGGCCGTCGCGGATCCCGTGGAGTTTCCCTCGGCGGCGATTCGCGGGGGGGCAAACGTGGTGATCCACGCGGGCGAGGTTGATCGGGGCTTTGGTTCTGCCCGGAGCGTCCACATCGGCTGGCGAGATGTCGAGCGCTGGCTCACGCCCGGGGAAGGGCTCGAACGGGCAAAGAAGAGGCTAGCGGCATCTGTCGCGGAACCCCCCGCTGCGCCGAGCCGGGGTTGGCGGCCGTGGGCGGTGAACAGCGGGGGGAAACAAGCGTGACGCTGGCCCGCTGGTACAACCGGAGCGCGCTCACGCTGGTGGTGCTTGGCGTCCTGGCCTATTCGGTCGCGGCGGAGTCGCCGGAGTTTGCCGTGCTGGCGGGTCCGACGGTGGTGATGTTGTGGCGGCTCTCGACCCGTCGGGGCAGCGGGGGGGTGGGGAGCGGTGGGCGGTTTCTGTTGCCTCGGTTTGTCGTCAACATCCTGCTCTTTGCCGTGCTGGGGTTTGCCATTCTGCGGGCGCAGGGGCGGCTGGAGGTCGAGACCATTGCGCAGGTGGTGGTCCTGATTCAGATCATCAAGATCGGGGATCGACGGGCGCCGCGGGATGATGCGCAGATTCTGAGCCTCGCGGTGTTCCTCGCCATCGCGGCGATGCTGGATTCCAATAGTTTGTGGACGGGCGTGATCCTGGTGGTGTTTCTCCCGCTGCTCATCCTGACGGTGATGCTGTTCCAGCTTCATAAGGGCGCTGTGCACGCGGCGGAGGGCGGGGGCTCGGGGCCGGAGACGTCGGTGTCGACATTTCGGCGGGGCCTGCGTTGGACCTCTGGGATTGCCACGGTGGGCACGCTTGGGTTGTCGGTGTTCGTGTTCGTTCTCATGCCCCGGGGGGTCGGGGAGAACGTGTTCGGGAGTTTCGGGACCACGCCTCGGGGCCAGCGAACGGGGTTCACGTCGAGCGTGACACTGGGATCGCAGGGCATCCTGTCGGAGTCGCAGGCGATCGTGCTTGATCTGGTGGTGAAGGATTCGACCGGGCAGAACATCGGCAGTCCGGATTCGTCGTACTACCTTCGCGGCGCGGTGCTGACGGAGTACCAGAACAGCAAGTGGACCGCGGCGGAGCCGAGACGGGGCCAGGCGACCCTGTTCTCTCCGGGAACCGACATTCCCGTGAAGATGCGTCGCGGCGCGGTGATTGAGCAGACGGTTTCGGTGCGAGGGAACTCGCGTGCATCCAATCGCAGCCAGTGGCAGCCGGTGTTCGCGATCTGGGCCCCGGCGCAGGTGCGTTTCCAGGGCACGGGCCGCTTCCGCACGGGAGAGTCCGGGATCCTGGAGAGGCGGTCGGACTCCTCGCTGCTGGACTACACGGTCTGGTCGGTGCCGTTCGAGCTGGCGCCGGTAGACCCTCCGGTGCAGGAGCGGCAGGTGTTCGACGTCGAGTCGGAGCGAATCCGGGACCTTGCGGTGCAGATCCTGACGCGGGCGGGAATCGAGGCCGATCCGAATGTTCGCTCGATTGATGAAGATGCCCGGGCAGCGCGGGCCATTCAAGACTACCTGCGGTCGTCCATGACTTACACGCTGGAGATGGAGGCGCCGCCCCGGGGCGTGGACCCGGTCGAGCACTTCTTGTTCGACCGGAAGCAGGGGCACTGCGAGTACATGGCGTCGGCGATGGTGTTGCTGTGCCGCGCCGTGGGAATCAACGCGCGGATGGTCACGGGGTACGTGGCGACGGAGTTCTCGACCACGACGGGGGCGTACACGGTGCGTGAGGCGAACGCGCACGCGTGGGTGGAGGTCGAGGACGTCGGGGCGAGGTGGCGGCTCTTTGATCCCACACCGCCGGCGGCGCTGGACCGCATCCACCGGGCGGCGCCGGGCCTGATGGGGCGTCTGCGGCAGGCGCTGGAGGCGATGGAATATGCGTGGAACTCCTCGTTCGTTGCGTTCAACGAGCAGACGCGCCAGAGCCTGCTCGGGCCCAACCAGGAAGAGAATCCCGGCTTCCTTGGCCGCGTCGAGCGGTTCTCGCAGCGAATGCGTGCCGGTGGCCCGCGGCTGATGGTCAACGCGCTGGCCAGCGGGCTGGTCGTGTTCGCGGCGGTGGCATCGCTGGGTATTGCGTTTCAGGTTCTGCTGCGGATGGCGCTGGGTCGGGGGCGGAGCGGCCCGCGTGGAATGCGTCGCCGCGGGGTCGCTTCTCCGCGGGGTGAGATCAGCACGGGCGCCTACGCCTGGATGCTGCGGTGGCTGCAAAAGCGGGGGCTGGGCAAGCCGGAGTGGCGCCCGCCCTTGGCGCATGCGGCGGAACTGAGCGGGATAGATGCTCAACTGGCGGCGGATGTGGAGCGGGTCACGCGTGCGATGTACCGCGAGGTCTATCGCGGGGAGTCCGTATCCGGAGAGGAGCGGCGAGAGCTTGAATCGGCGGCCAGACGGGTGCGGGATTGGAGGAGGCGGACTCGCGAGAGTTAGGGGAAACGGGTGTGGGGGCCGGGGTGGGGGAACTCGGGCTTGCGGCGGGAGCGGGAGAAGGGGGGGATGTGTTGTTGAACTGGAGGGAGTATTCAGGTCGCGGGGTTCGGCCCGGGCGTTATCGGAGTCCGTTTGAGCCGCGCTGTGCGAGGCGTGCTCAAGGGTTCGGGCACCGGACCCGATGCTGTGCGAAGCGGCGAGAGAGGCCGCGGTGTCTTGCGATGGAGAGGGGGAAGCGTGCCTGCCAACAGATCGAGGACGGAGCGGTGGCTGGATTGCCTCCGCCAGATGGCGCAGCGAGAGGGCGCGATCGAGGTGACCATTCCCACCTCCAAGGGCGCGACGGGGCAGTCGGACTCGACGGAGCAGGCGGACTTGATCTGGCGTGTCCGGATCGTGTCCGTCACCGATGACGAGATCGTGGTCGAACAGCCCAACGCGGCGGGTCAGCCCATCGAACTGGCGCCCGGCGTCCCGCTCATCGCCGTGATGGCGATCGGACAGAACCGCTGGATGTTCAGGACGAGCGTGCTGCCGGCGCTGCCGCGGACGGGAACGCCGACGCGGTCGACGCGAACGATGCGCCTGGCGATGCCCGATGACGTCGAGCGCTGCCAGCGACGGAACTTCTACCGCATTTCAACCGCGGAGCTTTCGCTGCCGCGCGTGGAGTGCTGGCCGCTGATCAATCCCTCGAGCGTTGTCGCGGCGGAGGTGGCGAACCGGGCGCTGATCATGGACCAGATCAACTCCGGCGGATCCTCGCGAATCGACGATGACTCGTTGCTGCTCCCGGAAGTGGGCCCCAGGTTCAACGCGCGGCTGGTCAACCTGGGCGGGGGTGGCGCGGGCCTGCTGATCGAGCGGGGGGAGGCGTCGGCGGCGGACCGTGCACGGTTGTTCTGGATGCGGGTGAACCTGATGCCCACCATCCCGGCGCCGATTGCGATGACGGCGCGGCTGGTGCACACGCACATCGACAGCGGTCAGAACCTGTACGCGGGGATGGCCTTCGAGTGGGCGTTCCACGCCGCGCACCGCGACTTTGTCGTCGCGCAGATCACGCGGTACGTGACGCAGTTGCAGAAGCAGCGGCTGGCCAAGGCCGCTTGAAGGCCGGGTCGCGGTCACTCGCCGCCGAGCTTGGCGATCCAGCGCGGCGAGGTCGGCCACTCCGGCCATCCATCCCAGTATTCGCGGCCGATCTCTCCCGCGTTCTCAAGAACGAGAATGCGGGCGTCTCCCTTGTGCGTGCGGAGGAGGATCGGGTTGCGGGCGTCGCCCAGGTTCCCACGCCACAAGTTGCCCTGGTAGTTCACGCCGGACACAGTTCCCACCCTGGCGTCGACGAAGGGCATGCCTTCGGTCGTGGTGGCTTCGATCTTGCCGGTTGATCCGGGGCCGACGAGATACTGGATGGTTCCGTTCTGGGTGATGAGGGTGACGGGCTCGGTGATGGCTCGCCCGGTCCGGACGTCGATGGAGCCGCCCGGCTTGCCCGGTGACCCATTCTGGACATCGATGGGACCGGCGACGCCGACCAGCTCGACGGTGCCGCCGCTGTTGACGATGCGGACTCCCCACGAGCGCGGGACGCGGACCTGAAGGTCCAGGGCAACCGGGGGCGTTGGAGATGCCGCGGCGTCTCCCTGCACTCGAAGAACGCGCTTGCCGGCTTCTTCGTTCGAGATCGCACGGACGCGGACGGTCTTGCGGAGGTCCTCGGCGGACCGGGGGGCGGCGTCGCTCAAGGCCCGGACGCGGGCGCGGACTTCGGGCTGGGAGTAGCGGTCGTTGGCGACGACCTGGATCTCGCCGTTCCAGTTGGAAATGTCGACCCAGAGCGGGTACTCGCGCGGGACCTTCATGCCTTCCACCTTGACAGTGAAGCTGGAAGATCGCTGGCACCCCCCGAGAAGGAGCACGCAGGCGAGCACGCAGAGCGGCAGGCAGAGTGATCGAACGCTCGTCATGGCGCGGTTCCGTTTCCTATCAAAATCCAAACTGCATGAAGGGAAGCCCGACACTCTATTCGGTCCGATACTGGTCGCTCCTGTGCAAGACGGGGCCAAGGGATCGGATGTTCATATTGTGTTTACGAAGGGTGGGGGGTTCGACTATCATTCGCACTCGGTCATGCCTGTGAAAGGTGCTGTGACCGGGAATCAGTTTGGTGCTTGCCTTGCGGGCCGGGAGCGGTTGGTCCGGCTCGAGTCCGAATGAGTTATCGCCGGGTTCCTCCCCCGGGCGATTGCGATGAAGGGTTGGCGATGATGGCGTGCGGCCGAAGGAATTCCAAGTTCGCGCCCGATCCCGTGTGGGATCAGGGAGCGGGCGTGCACGCTCAGGATCAGGCACATCGAGCGGATTTCCGGGGCGGCTCTCCCGCGTAGGGCGGCGTGAGTTGTCGCATCGTGTCGCAGGCGTGAATCGAGCGGGAAGCGGCGTGACCACTTCCCGCACGAGGAGCGCCGGATCATGCTTGAAATCACTCTTGCGCAGGTGAGCGATCTAGCCGCGGCGGCCATCGGGCTCGTGGCTGTTGTGGTTGGGGCCGCGGGTGCACTGGTCATCAGCCGCCTGGTGGCGGGCAAGACGATCGGCAACGCCCGTGAACAGGCGGCGCGGATACGCGCGGAAGCGGAAACCGAGTCGAAGAACGCCGCGGAGAAGAGCCGGCTGGAGGCCGAACGGGCGGCGTTGGCGCGGAAAGAGAAGGCGGACGCGGAGATCGAGACGGCGAAGGCGGAGGTCCGGGAGAACGAGCGGCGTCTGGCCAAGCGGGAAGATGCGTTTGAACGCAAGGAAGAGGCCCTGGCGCAGCGGGAGGCAGCGCTGGCTCGATCGGAGAAGGCTGTTGCGGCACGGGCGGAGGCCATGGAGAAGCAGAAGGCCGAACTCGAGGCGAGCCTGGCGCAGCAGCGAGAGCAGCTGCTCCGGATCACGGGAATGACGGTTCAGCAGGCGACGGAGGCGCTGCTGGCCCGGATCGAAGAGGAGACGCGCCACGAAGCGGCGAAGCTGGTCCGGAAGATCACGGATGAGGCCGAGGCACAGGCCAAGACCAAGGCGCAGGAAATCACGCTGATGGCGATTCAGCGGTACGCGACGGAGCACACGTCCGAGAGCACGGTGCGGGCGGTGGCGATCCCGTCGGACGACATGAAGGGGCGGATCATCGGGCGCGAGGGGCGGAACATCCGGGCGATCGAGAAGGCCACGGGGGTGGACATCATCGTGGACGACACGCCGGGCGTAATCGTGGTGTCGTGCTTCGACAAGGTACGCCAAGCGGTGGCGGTGGAGGCGCTCGAGCGGTTGATCGCCGACGGCCGCATGCACCCGGCGCGGATCGAGGAAGTGGTCGAGAAAGTGCGATCCGAGATCAACGATCGGATCATCAAGTTCGGGAAGGATGCGATTCTGGAGGTGAACCTTCGGGGCGTGCATCCGAAGATCGTGGAGGCGATGGGGAAGCTGCACTTCCGCACGAGTTACGGGCAGAACGTGCTGCGGCACTCGATCGAGGTGGCGTACCTGTGCCAGATCATCGCGGATCAACTCGGGCTCGACGGGACCATCGCGCGTCGCTGCGGGTTCCTGCACGACATCGGCAAGGCGATGGACCACGAGATGGAGGGCGGGCACCCCAAGATCGGGATGGACTTTGCGCGGCAGTACGGCGAGAAGGAGCCGGTGCTCAACGCGATCGGGGGGCACCACGCGGACATCCCGTCCACGAGTTTCTACACGCCCATCGTGATGGCCGCGGACGCGGTGTCGTCGGCCCGACCCGGCGCCCGGCGGGAGAGCATGGAGAAGTACATCCAGCGTCTCAACGAGCTGCAGGACATCGCGCTGGCGATGCCGGGCGTCGTCGAGGCGTACGCGATTCATGCAGGTCGCGAGGTGCGTGTCATGGTGGATGCGGGGCGAGTCGGCGATGATGAGGCGCACCTGATCGCGCAGAAGATCGCCAAACGCGTGAGCGACGAGATGACCTTCCCGGGAGAAATCCGGGTGACGGTCCTTCGCGAGACGCGGGCGATTGAAGTGGCAAGGTAGAGCGCGGGGCTCAGGCGGAGCGTCGAGCCGCGGCGATATCAAATGCGCGTGCCGCCAGCGAGCCGCCATCCTGGGCGAGCCAGTACAGAGATTCGAGACGCGACACCAGCGTTGCAGAAACTGCGGGATCGAGGAGAAGGCCGGCGTTCGGTCGACTCAGTCCAGAGGTCATCATCGACCGCCACATCCCGCTTGACTCCGGCAAGCCCTCGACGATGGGGATGCCCATCCGATGGGCGATGGCTGCGGCCGCGGCGGATGACCGTTCGGAGATCGTGTGAAGGTGAAGGCACTGCGCGCTCAACAGGCAGCGTTCGATGTGACGGCGAGACCAGCGCGAAACCAGGCGCAGCCGGCCCAGCAGAGGCGGAATCACTTCCACCCTTGGCGCCCGCGAACGGGCATTGGTCCAGGACAAGGGGATATCAACCGGGTCCTCCGTGACCAGAATGACATCATGGCCATGCTCCGCAAGCGCGGCACAAACCATCAGCGCCGGCCCGGCAGGGGCGTACGAAAGCGAGGCTCGCTCGAGGTAGTGGACAACCTTCATATCACACCCGAGACGGCAGCGTACCAGAATGCGCCGGCAACGCCAGCACGATCTGCATCACAGAAGGCCGCTGGGCGGACAATCAGGATTTTGTTGGGGCCGACCGGGGGTTCAGAGGGCCTTGTTGGCCAGGGCGGCCTTGGCCACCTCGGCCTTCTTCTCCTCGCTCATCTTGTCGAACGACTTCACGCAGCCTTCGCAGCAGAAGCCGATGGAGGTGCCCTTGTAGTTGCGAGCGAGCTCCGGCGGGCGCTGCTTGGTTTCGAAGTCGTCGGCACCGATCGGGCACATGGTGTTGACGACAGCGACGTTGCCGTCGGACTTGGCCGCGGCGGACGAATCGCAGCAGGCGCCCTTGTTCGAAGCGCAACCGGCCAGCAGGCCGAGAGCGGCGGCGGAGAGGATCGCGGCAGAAGTGAAAGCACGCAGCATGTCAACGCTCCTGTTCGGTTCGGTCGTTTGTGCCGCACCCGGGGCGGCGTGAACCCGGTACACTAGGCGCGAGAACGGACCTCCACGGACGGGATCACGGCATGTCGGACAGCTACCGCGCCATCTGCTCGGACTTCTACATCAACCAGAAGCTGAGCCTGAAGCTCGATCTGCCCCGGGAGCGGCAGACCGTGATGGACATGTTCGACCGGGTTCGGAAGCAATACCCGGCGATGAGCCAGTTCCGGAAGTACAAGGACGAACTGGCGTTGGAGGCCGGCCCGAACAGCCCGGACCACCGGTGGATTGCCATCCGGGCCAACAACATCCGCGGCGGCTCGGTCAACCCTCCCGAACTGGGCGATGCGTACGCGTTCCATGCCCATATCCTGGACCTGGCGCCCTACTTCCTGAGCATTTCGCCGCTGGATGTGGACTACCTCGAACTGCTGTTCGGGTTCGACCTGGCGTCGCACCGGAACCACGATGAGGTGGTGTACGAGGCGCTGGTGTCGGAGTCGCTGCTGGATCGGGCGCTGGCTCTTCCGAACACGCAGATCGTTGACTGCCAGCCGTCGTTCGGCATGATCCTCCGGGATCACGAGGTCGAGGCGAACTTCGAGGTCAAGACACGGTCCGGGGGGCGGGCCGGCCGGGAGGACCCGATCAGCGTGTACCTCACGCTCCGGAAGTTCAACCCGGTGACATCCATCTCGCAGCTCGGCGAGGTGCTCGCCATGCTCGCGAGGCAGGGCGAGGAGATCCTCGACTCCAAAGTTGTGCCTCATCTCGTACGGCCGATCCGCGAGGCGATCGGTTCCGGGCGGTAGGATGTGCGGATGCTCCACCTGGCGAAGAAGGGTGATCTTGGCGAGTACCTGTTCTGGGTCGGCGCGGCGATCGGGTGCATCGTTCTGGCGACGCTGGTGATTCTCTGGTATCGAAGGAAGGTCCTCGGCCCGCAGGGCCTGGATGAGAACGTGTCGCTGCTGGATGAGCTCCGTGCCATGAAAGCGAGGGGGGAAATCTCGGAGGAGGAGTACGACGCCACTCGGCACGCCATGGCATCCAGGGCCGCGGGCAAGCCCCGTACCCCCGCCGGACCGCGGGGCGTGGGGGCGGACCGAGTCGCGCCCCCGGGTTTTGACCTCACCGGCGCCCCGCTTCCCGAGCCGGAGAAGCCCGATTCGGGCGATCAACGCGTGTAACGGATTGCGGACGAAGCGGTGACGTTTGGTGGAGACAATGCGGATGTCTGCCGATACACTCCCATCTGCTCCATGGGCGTCTGTATGTTCAGGCGTTCGGGGGCCCGCGGCGGCGGGTCGGACGTGTTTCCGGACGCGAGGGATGAATGGCTAAGAATCGGCAAGACGGCACGGACGGCCCGGCAGCGAACCCCGCCCAGGGCACGGGGGGGGACGGCGGCTTTCGCGGGCGGCGGGTGACCACCTGCTCGTTCTGCGGGAAGACCAGCCGCGAGGTCGGTCCGATGGTGGAAGGGCCCAACGAGGTCTACATCTGCTCGAACTGCGTTGACCTGTGCCAGAACATATTCCGGCAGGAGCGGCGGAAGGTCGGCTCGGTCAGCACGGTGCTGACGGAGATCCCCTCGCCCCGCGAGATCGTTGAGCACCTGAACCAGTACGTGATCGGGCAGTCGCACGCCAAGCGGGCGCTGGCGGTCGCGGTCCACGCGCACTACAAGCGGCTGCTGCACGCCGAGAGCGAGAACACGACCGTCGAACTCGACAAGTCGAACATCCTGATGATGGGGCCGACGGGCTCGGGCAAGACGCTGCTGGCCCGGACGCTGGCGAAGATGCTCAAGGTGCCCTTCGCGATCGGCGATGCGACGACGCTCACCGAGGCGGGGTATGTCGGCGAGGACGTGGAGAACCTGCTGCTCAAACTGCTCCAGGCGGCGGACTACGACCTGGAGGCGGCGCAGCGCGGCATCATCTACATCGACGAGATCGACAAGATCGGCAAGACGTCCAACAACGTCTCCATCACGCGTGACGTCTCGGGCGAGGGCGTGCAGCAGAGCCTGCTCAAGATGCTCGAGGGCACGGTGAGCAACGTTCCACCGCAGGGCGGTCGCAAGCACCCGGAGCAGCAGTACATCCAGGTGGACACGTCGCACATCCTGTTCATCTGCGGCGGCACGTTCGTCGGCATCGAGGACATCATCCGCCGGCGCGTGGGCAAGAGCCGCATCGGCTTTACCGCGGACGCCGCGGTGCGTGATGATGTGACGCAGCGGGAAGAGTTGCTGGCGCAGGTGGCGCCGGAGGACCTGATCGAGTTCGGCATGATTCCGGAGTTTGTCGGCCGCCTGCCCGTCATCGCGCCGCTGATGCCGCTGACGATCGAGGCGATGATGAACATCCTCACGGAGCCCAAGAACGCGATCGTCCGCCAGTACCAGCACCTGTTCGCGTTGGAGGACGCCAAGCTCACCTTCACGGAAGGCGCGCTGCGGGCCATCGCGGAAAAGGCGACCAAGCGAGACACCGGCGCCCGTGGCCTGCGTGCCGTCATGGAAGAGATCATGGTCGACCTGATGTTCGACCTGCCCGATCAGGACCACAAGGGCGCTGAGTTCATCATTGATGAAGCGGCCGTGAAGAGCCGACGCCGCCTGGCCGACCTGCGGATTATCCGCAAGGAATCCGCGGCGTAAGGCTCAGTCCAGTTCGGTGCAGAACCAGCCCGACTTTCCTTCAACGCACACCGGCGCCAGCAGGTGCGGCTTGATGCCCGCCCTCGCGAAGTCGCGGGCGCCCTTGGCCTCAGGCAGCAGGAGGTGAAGCACGGGAAGAGCGCCGCCAGCCGGCGACGGCTGCTTCATCGCCATGGAGAGAATGGGGGCGTGCGCGGCGGCCCACTGCCCCGCCGCGAGCAACTCGCCGGCGACCTTCCAGCCTGCCTCCGCCGACGGGGCCGAGGCCAGAAGGTGAACTCGACCGTCAAAGCCTATGGCCACTTCGACGCCCTGGTGGTACGGGCACACGATCGGGCTCGCCGTAAGCCCCGCGATGTGCGACGCCAGGCGCGCCGATGGAACGGGGAGTGGAGAGACAGGTGGCGCCGCGGGTGCCGGTGGTTCAACAGGTGTCGTCGCCGCGAACCCCAGGCGGGACGACACCGGCGGCTCCATGCTCGGGGCTGGCGGCGTTGGCTCAGCGTGTTCGCGAACGACAGCCCTTCGCGAGAGAAGCTGGCGCAGGCGTGACAGAAGGGGCTCGGCACGTTCGGTCAGCAGTCCGCGGTACACCAGAGACGAGCGGCCGGCGTTGATTCGAGCCAGGCACGCTGTCACTTCCACGGTTTCCTTGAGGTGGGACTCGACCACGTGCTGGATCTTGTCCGCCGCGGCCATGGCCTTCTCCATGGTTGAGCCCATGATCGCCAGTCGGAGCGGGGGCAGGGTGTCCGCCGCGGCAACGATGTTCTTGATGGTGGTGTAGGAGTCGACGATCGCCATCTGGTCCGCCCCGGTCAGGAGCGTGATAGCGTCGATGCCGGCAATCTGCGGCAGCGATCGCTCCGTCGCCGGGTCCACACGGACAATGAGCGACTTGATCTGGCCGGCGATGGAGGCGACGGCTTCTTCGACAGTGGCTGGCGGATCGCCGGAGGCGGGGTCGGCGGAGCCGATGAGATCGAGGGTGGCCTCGCCCTCGCGGAGACGAAGCAGCCCAACAGGTCCGCCGCGCTGCGCCGCGGCATCCTTTGCGTACTGCATCACCCACACGGACTGTTGGACGGGAAGATGACCAAGCAGGAGCACCTCGACCCGAGGCCAAACTGGTTCCTCGACGGGCAAGGAGGTATCAGCTGAAGCCGGATGCTCTTTGTCCTCGGCCTTGGGATCAAGATCCTGGCCGCCTAGAAAGAGGTCCCTCAAGGCGTCGTACATGTCGGCCCCATCACCCGGCTCAACCGCCAATCGCGGGGACGGCGTGCCCATCATCCGGCCAATCCGTGGCGGTGTGACGCTGCTCATGAACGGCTCCTGACCCGCCTCCGGCGGTCATTCGCGTGCGAGTGCTTCAGCCCTGCTGTTCTTCCACTTCGATGATGCTGTTGAGCTCGTTGAACTCGTTGGGTTCGGACTGGTCGTTGAACGGATCCGCCGTCCAGCGGCCATCGACCACGAGGCGGTAGCGGTATCGACCGGGCCGCATCGGGACACAGAGCTCGAACACGCCCAGCGCTTCATTGCGTTTGAGCACCGACGCCGTCGCGGACCAGCCGTTGAAGTCCCCGGCGACCGACACACGAAGGCCGGCGGTCAGCGGCTGAACGAAGAGGACACCGCTGCGCGTCTGGCGAACCCCAAGAAGCTGCCGCACGGATTCCTGCTTGGCCCGGACCGAGTCCTGGAGCACAACCGGCGGGATCGGCTTTATCTCGGCCAGCTCCGCCCCGGATGTCGTGCCCGCCGCGCCCTGGCTGATCATCTGCCGCAGGCGCTCATCCGCCCGCTTGAGCAGCATGACGCGGGCGCGTTGCGCCATGTCCTCGGCGCGGCTGATTTCCGCGGCCTCGGCCACTTCCGCCTGCACATTGACAAAGACCTCAGTTCGGATGGCCTGTGTTGCGCGCGGCTCCGCGACTGCCATGGACAGCCCCGAGCCGGGTGGTGACACCGTCACTCCGGGGGTCGGAGGAGCGGGATGGTCGGACGGGGGTGGGGGGGCCGGGGGAGGTGAAAAGTCGCGGAACGCCGGCGAGACGGACGGGGGATTGATGACGGGGACACCCGGGGCCTCCCGGAGGGAAGCCGAGTCGCTCGCGGGCGAACGCTTGCCCAGCGACAGCTTCGATTCCATCGCGCCGACCACCTCGACATGCGGCGGCTCCGCGGCCAGGTCTCCCTCGACCGGCAGCGCGTCGGGAATGCGGGGCCGGCTCTCGTGGCCCGGTGTGACGGTTTCGAGCAGCCATTCCGCCAGTGCGGTGTAGTCCTTGGCACCCATCGAGTTGGGGGCGTATTCGACGACGGGCTGACCGAACGAGGCGGCCTCCTTCAGCGTCGGGTCCCGACGGATGATGTGAGGCGCGACGCGCTTGGCGAACCGCCGCCGCAGCTCTTCCAGAAGGTCGCACGCCAGCACGCTGCCCTCATCGTGAATCGTGGCGACGAGCCAGTACGGCGCCGAGGACCCCAGCTTCTTGGCCAGCGACTTGATCGTTCCCACCTGCTTGGTCGCGCCCTGGAGAGCGAAGAAACTCGTCTCCACGGGGATCAGGATGTCCGTCGCCGCGGCCAGCGCGTTGTACGTGAGCAACCCGATGGAGGGAGAACAGTCCACAAAGCAGATGTCGTAGTTGCGGGAGAACCGCGAGAGCACGTTGGCCAGACGGCGTTCCTTGTCCGGCTTGTCGGCCAGGCCACCGCGGCTTGATTCGAGGCCCGCCAGCTTCATGCGGCTGGGCGCAAGATCCAGGTTGCGGCTGGCGCGCCAGAACAGGCGCGTCGGATCCACGTGTTGATCTGCGCCGGCGAGCATGACATCCCCGATGTCCAGATCGATGCGTTGCTCAGGGATGGCCAGACCCGCCGCGCAGTGCGACTGGGGATCGAGGTCCACCAGCAGCGTTCGGAACCCGCGCCGGGCCGTGATGCCCGCGAGGTTGATCGCAGAAGTCGTCTTTCCACACCCGCCCTTTTGATTGATGATCGAGATGATGCGCACTGGTGGTTCTCCGAACCCGCGGCGGCCCGCCAAGGGCGGACCAAGACCTTGCCAGTGTTATCGGGTCGAGCGCAAAGCCTGCTTGAACGGTTGGGGGACGATCGGTCCGGGCCCGAATTGTAAAGAAGCGGGGCCGCGAAACCTTCAGGCCCGTATGGCTGTCAGACCCGCTGCAACGGCCTTTATCGGGGGCTCGGCCACCACCCGGACGCGACCTCGGGCGACCGGCAGCACCAGTCTCAGCGTACCCCCTCGGACCTTCTTGTCGTGCCGCATCCGGGCGATCAGGGTGTCATTGTCCGGCAGGCCGTGCACCCGGGTTGGAAGGCCGCACCGGCGGAGCAGGTCCTCGGCCTCATCGCCGACCTCCGGCGAGACAAGATTCATCCGTTGGGCGCACCGGGCCGCGGCGATCAGCCCGAGTCCGACCGCTTCGCCATGCTCCAGCCCGGAGTGGTCGCTCCATGACAGGCCGGCGAGTGGTTCGATGGCGTGCCCGAACGTGTGCCCGAAGTTCAACGCCATCCGGCCCCCGCCCGAGGCTTCGGAGGTTTCACGCTCATCCGCAGCGACAACCGTCGCCTTGAGAGACACGCTGCGGGCGATGAGTTCGACAAGCGGAGCGGGTTCGCGGTTCTGGACCTTGGACAGGTTGGCCTTGGTCCAGTCCATCAGCTCGGGATCCCCCCAATCGGCGCCGATCATCGCGTGCTTCACGCACTCGGCAAGGCCGGAGTGGAACGCCCGTGGAGGGAGCGAGGGAAGCAGCTCGGTGTCCGCCACGACCGCCAGCGGGTGGTGGACCACCCCGACCATGTTCTTGAGCACATCCCCTCCCGGCAGGGCCAGGTTCACTCCCGTTTTCCCTCCGACCGCCGAATCCACCATCGCCAGAAGCGTGGCCGGGCAGGCGACCCAGGCGATCCCGCGCTGGTACACACCGGCCGCGAACCCGGCGACATCGCCGGTCACGCCACCCCCCAGTGCCACGACCACGCCCCGCCGGTCGAACCGCTCCCGCGCAAGCAGCGAAAGCAAGTCCTCAACGCCGTGGAGGGTCTTGGTGGACTCACTGGCACGCCACGAAGAAGCGATCGCCTCAAGGCCAGCCGAACGGAGCGAGTCGAGGGCCGCCGCGGCGTATCGCTCGGGCACACCGCTGTCATGAACGACCAGCGCCCGAGCCTCGGATGGACACAGACGGCGGAGGATCGACCCGAGCGAGTGCAGAACGCCGGGGCCGATCGTCACGTCGTAAGCGGGCGAGGCGGCGGAGCCGCCGGGCGATACGCGGATCGTGCGGTTCTCCAGCGATGGAACCATGGCGTCAGCGCTTGGGTGACGGGCGCTGCCACTCGAGCCGGGGCGCATCACCCCAGAGCATCTCGAGGTCGTAGTGCGCCCGGGCGTTGGGCTCGAAGACGTGCACGATGACATCGACGAAGTCCGCGAGGAGCCACGTGGCACGATCGTCCGTCGAGGACCGGAACACGGGATTGCCGCTCGCCTCGCCAAACTCCTCGACGTTCTTGAGAGAGCTGCGCATCTGCCGGTCCGACGTGCCGGTGCCGATGACGATGAAGTCCGTCACCTGGCTGAGCGCTCGTACATCCAGCACGAGGACATCCACGCACTTGTCGTCGCTCAGGTGGCGGGCCGCCTCGATCGCGAAGGCCATGGCCCTGGCTTCCGCGGCCGAGCCGCCCGCCGCGGCCGGGGGTTTCCTGGTTGTCTCTTTGCCTGGCATGGGAGGGGCAAGCATAGGTCGGTATCATGCCCGCGCATGGACCGGGCGCTCGGCGTATTTCACGAACACCACCGTACGGCGGACTTTCTCTGGAACCAGTGCGACGGCCCGTTGGGGCGGCACGGGGACATGCTGGTCCGTTCGGGTGACCGCGCGGCGGACCACATCCTGGTGATCGACTACATCGTCGGGCCCGACGGGCTCCGCAAGCGGCGAGGCTGGCGACGGACGGTGTACAAGCTGATGGGCAAGTCCACAGCGCCCCTGCGCATCTGCCCCGGCTTCGAGTGGCTGGACCGCGAACCCGCGCGAACATGGGTGTTGTCGTACGAGCCGCCGACGGTGCCGAGCGACTGGTACTTCCAGTACATGCGCACGCGGGCCGAGCGTGTGTACGGTCCGGACCCGCGTGCGACGCACCAGCTCGTGCTCCCCGCGATGTGGACTGTCGAGGGCGATGTGCCGACGCTCCGTGCCGAGAGCCCGCCCGAGAAGTCCGTCCCGCTCGTCGGCGTGACCAGCGGCAAGAAAGACCTGCCGGGCCACGGCCCCCGGATGGAATTCCTTCGTCGTTTGCGTGCGGCGGGTGTTCCGATGCACCTGTTCGGACGGCGCCTTCCCGCGGAGCTGTCGCCCGGCGGAGAGATCGCTTCCAAGTCCGCCGTGCTCCGCCCGGCCCGCTTCGCGCTGGTGATCGAGAACCACTCCGAAGGCGATCAATACGTCAGCGAGAAAATCTGGGACGCGTTGCTGTGCTGGTGCGTGCCGATCTACTTCGGCACGGGTGCGGTTGATCGTCTCATTCCTCCGGAGTCGTTCATTCGATTGCCCGATCTCGGGGACAGGGGATTCGAGTGCCTCCGCGAGGCCATCGCCGACCCTTCGATCTGGAATCGCCGCCTGCCGGCCATCGCCGAGGCTCGCAGACGGGCCCTTGGCGAACTGCGGCTGGTGGAGTGGGTACGGCGCGAACTCGGGTGGTGATGGACTGAGTTGTTGCCTGGTTTGGCGCGAACGTTATTCGACCTTCTCGCGATGGGCCACAGCCCCGACCCAGCCGTCGCGGCCTTCGCCGAGGGATCCGATGTGCGAGGTGCTGTTCGGGTGGCCGGCCGTTTCGCTCCGGCAGATGCCGCCCAACATCTCGCGAAGGGATTCTGCTCGTCCGGGCTCGGTGGCGGCGGATGGATGCGCCACAAGCAGCCACCCTCCCGGGGCGACGAGCCGCCAGAACTCGACCACGTCCCGTTCACCCGGCGGCAGGGGTCGCGGTTCAATCGCCACCACCGCATCAAACGAGCCGTCCAGCTCCCCACGCAGCTCGGCCACTCCGCCGCACTCATACGAGACGTTCTGGATCGGGTACCGGTGGCGTGCGTATTCCACGCTCTGCGCATCGGGCTCGATCGCGACCACCGAGCCCGAGGGGGCGACCCGGCCCGCGATCATCGCCGCGCTGTACCCCGTGCCCCCGGGAATGACCAGCACCCGCATCCCCGGGCGCAGCAGGCGCTCCGTTCGAAGGAGCATCGGGAGGTTCGGCGGCGGGGCCAGGTCCGCGAAGCACCGCTCGCGCGTGCATTCGATCGTCATCCGCGAGCCATCGCGAAAGGACACGTCGTACGCCTTGCGGCCGGTCCCTCGCTTCGACATCGCGGACCGAAGCGTCTCGTTCGAACACTCCTTGTAGCGAGCGCCACCCACGGAGAAGCTCTGCCGCAGTCCGAGGACACGGCGGAGCCGCGAGCCCAGGCGTGGGGGCGAGGCGGGGCCCGCCATGGATGGTTTACGCCCCACGGATTCCTCCGGCCATGCCCGCCGGGAACATCTCCATCTGGCCTCGAGTGACAACCGGTATCGGGGCTTCTCCGGCGGTTTTCGCCGGTATTCCGACCCATCGCGTCGCCGTCTCCTGGCTCGAGATCGTGAGGGCGTAGTCGCTCCCCGCGTGCATCGAGGCCACCAGGCCCGGATCGTTGCATTGCCGGGAAAGGTGCAGCAGGACGACGTGCTCGCGCGGGGCGATCGCGTGGATCGCCTCGAGTGCCTGCTCGTTGCTCAGATGCCCGTGCCCCCCCATGATTCGCTGCTTCACATGCCACGGCCTTGCCGAGGCCATCTGCATCCGCGGGCAGTAGTTCGACTCGATGGCGAGCACATCCACGCCCCGCAAGGTGTCCAGGAAAGCCTGAGGAACCCGTCCGAGATCCGTCGCAAACCCAAGGGAACCAAGCCACCCCTCTCGGCTTACCTCCATGCGAAAGCCGGCCACACCGAGCTCATCGTGCGACGCCAGGAGCGGGATGATGCGCAGGTGCGCTTCGGGTTCGAAGGGCGTATCCGCAAATGTGCGGTACGCTTCCAGCGGGATCAGCCGCCGCCGCTTCGCGTATGCCGCGTGCCGGTCGCCCAGCCACAGCAGCCACCGGCGGGGCCAGGCCGACACCCACCCCGAGTTCCAATGGTCCGTATCCAGGTGCGTCAGCAGCACGCCTGAAATGTTCGCCAACGAGAGCCCGCATGCGGACAGCAGCCTTTCCGTGCGCCGTGGCGAGAGGCCCGCATCGATCAGCACGGCGCGGGGTCCCGATGTCCCCGGCATCACCACGACCGAGCAGTTGCCCGAAGAGCCCGATGCCAGCACGCGCAGCCACGCGACCATCTTGGTACCACCCGCGCCTTCCGTGTCGGGGTGTCGCATCGCTGGGGTTCCTTACGTGGCCTCGGCCGCGTCCGCCGCTTCGGACGTCTCGCTACGATCGAATCCCGGCATGATGGGCCGCTTGCGTGTCTGGACAAACCGGAGCCACTCTTCCACCGGCGGACACGTCCTGGCTCGCTCCTCCAGAATCCGAAGCAGGTCTTCCCTCGTCCGGTGCACACGGAACGCGTCGCGGTACGCATCCCGAAGGCCCGTGATGTGGGCGGGCGGCATGCCCGCGCGCCGCAACCCCACAAGATTCAATCCCGCCATGAATCGACGGTTCGCCACTATGCAATACGCGGGCACATCGTTCGCGACCGCCACGCTTGCGGAGATGAACGCCATCTTTCCCACCCGCCCGAACTGGTGGAGGCAGGCGTACGCACTCAGCGTCGCGCCCTCGGCAACATGCGAATGACCCGCGAGCGACGCCCCGTTGACGAGGATCACGCGGTTGTCAATCGCGGCATCATGCCCCACGTGGGAGTGGCACATCATCAGCACGTTGTCGCCGATGCGGGTCGGCTGGTCCGCCTTGGTCGCCGCGTGGACCGTGACATACTCGCGGAGCACGGAGTTCTGGCCGATCACGACGCCGGCCGTGGGGTCCCCCGGTTTGAACTTGAAGTCCTGCGCGTTGAACCCGATGCACGCGAAAGGGTACATCGTGGTGCCGTTCCCGACGGTAAGGGGGCCGGTCAACTGCACATGTCCAAGCAGCCGCACGCCGTTGCCCAGCTTCACGCGCCCGCTGATCACGCAGTACGGGCCGATCTCCACGCCGTCGCCCAGTTCGCATTCCTTGGACACAACCGCCGTCGGATGGATCGAGTGCATAGGTGCTCATGGTAGGGCCGGGCTCAATCGGCGTGTACCCCTACCATCGCGCGTGACCGCTTCACCCGATGGGCTTCGGGTCCTCGATCTCGGACGACTGTCGTACGCGCAGGCGTACCGGGTTCAGGTCGAACACGTGGAGGCCGTGCTTGCCGCGCGTACGGCGGGCGCACCTGTGGTCGGCCACCTCCTCCTGGTCGAGCACGACCCGGTGATCACGGTCTCTCGCCGGCCTGGCGCCGGGTCACACCTGCTGGCGACTCCCGAGATTCTCGCCCGGCTCGGCGTGAGCGTCGAGGAGACTGACCGAGGCGGCGACATCACCTACCACGGCCCCGGCCAGCTCGTCGCCTATCCGATCCTCGATCTGAACTACCTCAACCTCGGGCTCCACGCCTACATGCGGTTGCTCGAGTCGGTGGTGATCGACGCCTGCGATCGCTGGGAGGTCCGGGGTCGGCGTGATCCGACGGCCACCGGGGTCTGGGTCGAGCGCGGCGGCCAAGCCGCGAAGATCGCCGCCATGGGTGTCCGCGTACGCAAGTGGGTGTCCATGCACGGGCTGTCCCTGAACGTCAACCCCAACATGCACCACTTCGATCTGATCGTTCCCTGCGGTCTGGCTGGTCGAGCGGTGACCAGTCTTGAAGCCGAGTGCCGCGCGGCGGGGCGGGCTGCGCCGTCGATGGCCGACGCGAAGCTCGCGATCATCGGGTCGATGACGCACGCCGTCGGGCAGGCCCGAGACCAGGCCATTGAGTCGAGAGCCGCGGTTACTGACACCCTGCCGCGAACCGATTCAGGAAGCACCCAAAGTCGTTGGCCGTGAGCATCGGGCTTCCGAGGCTTCCATCGCAGTTGGCGCGGGGGTCGCCCGCCGCGAAACGGTTCAGGAAGCACTGAAAGTCGTTGGCGGTCAGCAGCGGTTCCCCCGTGGAGTTGTCGCAGTTCGGGTAGCACACCGTCGTTCCCGGCGGCGGGTACAGCAGCAACGTGAAGGCGAGCAGCTCTCCGGACTCCCCGCCGGCGCAGTCCTGAAGTTCGAGCGTCCACTCGCCCAAGCTGTTCACCGCCGCGAATCCCTCGAACGATTCCTCCGGCCTCCACGTTCCGGACACCCCGTGGATCCCTGGCGCGGCGACAAAGGGCGAGTCGTAGGTGGTCGGCGCGGTATCGCTGAGCCGAAAGAAGCGGGGGGGAGTGGTCGTCGGGTTGCCGAAGCTGTGGGAAGAGAATCCGTACGTCAGCGGCGGGCGGCCGGGGCGGTCGATCAGCGTGATGGTCGGTCCGCCGGCTTTGACCAGCCGGGCCGTTACATCCCCCTGCCACTGGTGGTTGATTTGCAGCGAGACTTCGGCCGCGTGCACGGGAAAGCTCATCGGCACGAACACATCGGCATGGACGGTGATGCCGCACGCGTTCTGTCCGCTGCCGTCCGGGATGCTCAGCGCTCCGCCCGTGTAGGTGAACGCCACCGGGCACCCGGCGCCGGTGCACGATGTACCAACGCCGCGGAACACGCCTCCCATGATCGCGCATGCGGCTCCCGGCAGAAGCTGACACCCGCCCGTCGGCAGGCAGCAGGCGCCGGCCGGAGGTTGCGGGCATTCAAATCCCTGGCAACTCGTTCCACCGCCGCCGAAGGTGCCACCCTGCGTCGCGCAGTCGAACTCGGTGGTCACGATGCACGCGCCGGTGGCGACCAGGCAGCACCGACCCGGAGAGGACCCCCCCGGCATGAAGCTCAGCGTGTCGACGCCGATGCAGTCCGACCGCGAACCGACTTCCCCGCCGTGCTCAACGAAGTACCGAAGCGCAAGCCTGCCCTGGGTCGGGCCGTTCAATCCCTGGACCTCGACGGTGAACAGCGTCCAGCTCTCGGGGTATCCGCCGGCTCCCGTTTGATAGTCGGGGTTGACATCGAGGAGCAGCGTCGCAAAGTCGCCCACCGAGGTCGCTGTGGCGCCGACGTTCACGCTCGGGCCCGCCGTGCTCAGTCTCACCTGCAAACGATCGGCGTACACCGATGGCGACACCGTCCGTGTCCAGAACTGCAAGGTGTCCCCGTTGTTCAGCGATCGCTCCGGCAGGACCAACCAGTTGCTGATCGTTCCGAGCAGGTTGACGCTCCGGTAATCCGCCGCGATGTACCCTGCCGTCGCGTGGGGCGGGAATGTCTGCGTCGCCCCCTGGAACCAGCCGATCGCGCCGACCGGCGAACTGTTGTTCACCAGCGCCCACCCGGCCCCCGGGAGCGTCCCGATGGCATCGAACTGCTCCGACAGCGGCTGACCACCCGCGCTGGCGGCGGCAAGACCGATCGTCGCGACCCGTACGAATCCGCGCAACGTGTCCTCCCTCACAACCTCAATCACGATCCCGGTGCAAACTCCCGCGGGCTTTCCTCAGACTGCAGCGCCATCCCCCGGGAGTCTACAGGCAACTCTTCAACAGGCAATGCAAAAGTTTCGTTGGACTCGACTCAAACCCCGGCGGCCACCTGCTTATCCCAGCTTATCGGGACACGCACTCAGGCCTCCGAGAAGTCGTGCCCGGCCATGTACCGCCCCGTCGCCAGCTTGAACACCTGGCGCAGTATGTCGTTCGCCAGAGCCGAGGCCCCGAACCGGAACCACGTCGGCGTCATCCACGGGCTGCCTTCCACCCCCGGCACGTGCCCAAGCGTCTCGTGCACCATCACCAGGTACTGCAGAGCCTGCTTGGCCGTTCGTATACCACCGGCGGGCTTGACCCCAACGATCTTCCCCGTCCGCAGGTACCGGTCCCGCACCGCCTCCAGCATCACCAGCGTGACGGGCATGGTTGCCGCGGGTTGAACCTTGCCGGTGCTGGTCTTGATGAAGTCCGCGCCCGCGGCGATGGCGACATCGCTGGCGAGACGGACATTGTCGTACGTTTCCAGCTCTCCCGTCTCAAGAATCACCTTCAGGTGCGCCGGACCGCAGGCGGCCTTCACCTCGCGGATCTCCTCGGCCACGACGTCCAGCCGTCCCGACAGGAAGGCGCCGCGGTTGATCACCATGTCGATTTCGTCGGCGCCCATGTCCACGGCCTGCCGAGTGTCCTCCACGCGCAGCCCGAGCGGGTACTGGCCGCTCGGAAAGCCCGTCGCCACGGAGGCTACCTTGACGCCGCTGCCCGCCAGGGCCTCCCTTGCCACGGGCACGAGCGATGGATACACGCAGACGGCCGCGACCGGCGGAACCCGAAAACCCAGCACCGCCTCATCCTGTTCACACGGGCGGATCGCCTTTCGACAGATCGATCGAACTTTCTCCGGAGAGTCCTTTCCCTCCAGCGTCGTGAGGTCGATCATCGACATCGCCAGCAGCAGCCCCCGCAGCTTCGACTCGGTCTTGATCGACCGCTTGGTGAACGAGGCCGCCCTCGCCTCCACCGCTACCCGATCAACGGATCGCCGCGGCACAGTTGAATCAATCGAAGCGCTTGTCATGGCGATGGAAGTGTAAGCGCCCCCTTTGTCGCGATGCATGAACCATGTCCGCCGTGGCCGTCAGGCTCGCAGGTGCTGAATGAAACGGCGCACCGCCGCGGCGCACCGAGCCGCGTTCGATTCGTCCGTCCACAGGTCGTTATGCCCGGCTCCCGCCACTTCGACCATTTCGCCGCGTCCCGCGGCTGCGATCTCCCGCCCGTCCGCGCATGGGCTGACCGCATCGTCGCTGCCGTGGATCACCAGAAGCGGGCAGGCAAGCCCCGCCGCGTGCCGGCACCGGTCGAATCGCCGCGCCCGGATTCCCCCGCCGACGACCGCCGGCACGATGGCAAACACAACCGGCATGATGATGGAGGCAGGGAGCCCGCGGGATCGGATCACATTGGTGGCCGGTGTGCGTGCGAGGCGGTACGGTGCTTCCGCGATCACGCCCGAGGCGAGTTTCGTCCGAGCCGCCGCCGCGATGCTCACGCCGGCGCCGAGCGACCACCCCATCAACACCACTCGCTGACCGGCGACGCGATCCAGCAAGGCGATCAGGTCCTGGACCTCACCCACGCCGAGCCCGCACACGCCCGGGGCCTCGCCATGCCCGGGCATATCCCACAGCAGCACGCGCGAGGCGACGGGCAGAAGCCCGGGCAGACGCACCAGCCCGCCGATCCGTGAATCGCCCCAACCATGCGTCAGGACGACAACCGGGCCATCGGCGTCATCACCTTTGACATCCCACACGGGCAGACGTCGGCCGCGGCACTCCAACTCCCACGTGTCAAACGCTCGCGCCCCCTCGCCCAGTTCCGAAGGGTCCCCCGCGCGTCCGCGGGCCACCGCAGCGCTGTACGTCCGTCGCGGCGGATGCAGCAGCGCCCAGGCGCTCAAGACCACACCGGCCGTCCACAGCACGGCCAACCCGATCGCCAGCAAGATCGCAAGTCCAGTCACGGGTGATTCGTCGAGCCTCGCCGGTCGCGGCGTCCGCGCTTCAATCGGAAACTCATCCAAAGAGCCCAACAATGTCATGGAACGTGACAATCAGGAACACCGCGCCGATGAGCAGCAACCCCGCGATGCTCGCCGCGTTCTGGATCGCCAGGGGCACCGGCTTGCCCCGGATCTGCTCCGCCACGAGGAACAGGAACTGCCCGCCGTCCACGATCGGGAGCGGCAGGAAGTTGATCACAGCGAGGTTGACGCTGATGAGCGCCATGAAGAACAGCAGCCAGACAAAGCCCCGCTCCGCCACGCGCGTTCCGAGGTGAGCGATGCCCACCGGGCCTTTCAGGTGCTCCACCTTGACGGTGCCCTGAAACAACCGGGCGAACGTGATGTACGTGGACATCATGACGCGGTGCGTCTCGGAAAGCCCCATCTTCATGGCGTGCAGCGGGCCCGCCGCCTGAAGCTTGAACTGTTCCGTCTCAAAGAGGTCTGCGCTGAGAATGCTCGTCCACGCCAGCGAGTGGAGCGCCGCCAGATCGTCCGAGCCGAGCACCCAGTTCACCGTCTCCGTTTCCGCGGATGCCGAAGACCCGGGCAGTCGAGGCATCTCCAGCACCATCGGCACCGTCGCCGTCCCCAGCCCGGAGGTGTACGCCGTCCGCGTCGCCGACCGGAGCGCCTCGCGAAGCTCCGTGAAGTTGCGCACCTCGACGCCCGCCACGGCCATGATCCTTGTTCCCGGGCGGGTGATCAGGCTCCTCGCCGCGGGCGGGGCCCCTTCGCCGGGGTGCCGCGAGTCGATCAGCCGCGCGGGCGGCATGGCCACCAGCGTGCTTTCCGCTCCGGTGTCCGATCTCTCGAATCCGATTGTCCCGTTGGCCTTCACCTTGGGCGGTGGATCCAGCTTCACCAGTTTCCGAGACCCGTCCGCCTGAAGCCGAAGCACGGTCACCGGGATCTCCTTCCCGGTGTGGGCCTTGATCTCCGCGATTCCATCGGCAACGCCCGGAAACTCCACGGCCCCGAGCCGGACGAAAATGTCACCATCCTGCAGCCCCTGACGGTCGCGGGCCGATTCCGAGGCCGGCGCCACCGACAACACCGGGGCAAGCCCGAGCACATGCGAGACCGGGATCACGCTGTCCTGCGTGCGCCGCACAATACCGAGTTGCAGCTCCGCGGTCGGCTTGATGCTCACCGTGACCTGCCGACCGTCACTCGCCTCGAACACCGCGGCCAGCGGGCGGCCCATGCTCCGGCGCACCGCTTCCTCCGCGTCCGCGCCGGTCGCGATCGCCGTGTCATCAACACGGACCAACCGCATGCCCGCCTCGACTCCCGGGAGGCCGCGCTTGGCCAGGGCTTCCGCGATCAGCTTCGCCTTCGCCCGCGAGGTCGCCCCGACAATCTGGTTCGACCGGCTCGGCTCCACGCCGATCTCCTGCAGTTTCGAGATCGGCCCCGGCTCCGGTTTCAGCACGAAGTCGATCACCCCATCGACGCCGCGCCGCTTCACCGTCAGGTTCAGCGTCCCATCCTTGGGCGTCATGGCCGTCGCGAGGATCAAGTCGTTGAACGAGTTCGGGCGTCGCCCGTTGATCGACGTGATCTCATCGCCCGGCTTCAGCCCAGGCCGAACCACATCGCCCACCGCGACCGCCCGCGACGCCGGCATCCCCGGCGCCACCACGCCCACCTTCGCCGGCTCCGTTCGTAGGCCGTACAGGAACACACCCACAAACAGCACCGCGGCGAGGATCAGGTTCATCACCACGCCCGCCGAGATCACCACCATCCTCTTCCACGGCTTGCATCGCTGGTAGCTGTCCGGCGCATCGCTCACCGCCATCGGGTTCGCGTCGTCCTGCCCGAGCATCTTCACGTACCCGCCGAAGGGCAACCAGTTGATCCGGTATTCCGTCGGGCTGATGGCGTGGTGGGTCGCGCGGGCGCCGTCCACCGTCGTTGCCCCGGTCGCCTCCGCCTTCATCCGCTCTTCGTACTCCCGTTCCGACGATCCCCGACGCCACCCAAGCCCCTTGCGGTACGACACCGCCGCGGAACCGAACCCGATCGCGAACGCGAGAACCCGGATCCCCGCCCACCGCGCGGCCAGGAAGTGCCCGAGCTCATGCACGAAGATGATGAACCCGAACCCGAGCACCACGAGCATCAGGTCAAACCCGGTCGCGGCCAATCCGAAAAGCTCTTCCATGCTTCAATCCTAGTGACGCCCGGTCCTTCCATCGGTCCGCGCCCGCCCCCAACACAAAGGGCCCGGGCGATTCCGCCCGGGCCCTCCTTGATTCTTCCGTCCGCGGAAGTGGCTTACGAGCCGCCGTACTTCACACTGCAGCCGTACGCCTTGGTGACGGGCGAGCTGACCGTCTCCTTCGCGAGGATCTGGCCCAAGGCCTGATCAACGTAGTTGATCGACCCGAGCTTCTTGGCGCTGTTGTCGTTGTCGATCGCGCCCATGTAGGCGAGCTTGCCCGACGCATCGATGATGAACATCGTCGGCGTGTTCTTCGAGCCATAAGCCTTGCCGACCTTGCCCGACTCGTCCAGGAGGATGGGGTACTCCATCTTCCAGTCCTTCTTGTGCTGGGCGTTAAGCTCAAGCCCGGCGCCCTGCTTGCCCGGCGCGCCGGAGTTGATCGCCAGCCACACCACGCCCTTGTCCTTGTACTTGGCGTACGTGTTCACCATCGTCTTGTGCTCGCCGTGGTGCTTCACCACGTAGGGGCACTCGGGGTTGAACCACTCGAGGACGACCACCTTGCCGGCAAAGTCCGACAGCTTGACGGTCTTGCCCTCGGTGTCCTTGAGCTCGAACGCCGGGGCCGTCTGGCCGATCGTCACCGTGCCGTTGCCGTCCTTGTTGGACTCGCGCGCATCCTTCTGCGGCTTGGCGTCCTTGTCCTTGTGATCCTTCTCCGGCTGGCTCGCCGCGGGCGTCTTGCCACGCGGCGCGTCGGCCTGGGCCATCAGACTCGGGGCCGCCACTCCCATCATGGCCATGCCCGCGATCAGACCAAGGATCCGACGAGACTTCAGGGTCATCATGCTTCGATCTCCTATGTGCCGTTTCGGCATCGATCCGCTCCCCCCGACCGGCGACACGCCGGCCTGTTGAGCGGCAAGATGTTCAGGGGTCAATCCCCGCGAGAGCGGGTGTCCGTATCAGACGGTCCTGGGGTCGCTTTGTTCACTGACTCCAAGTCGACATCCAACTGCCAGAGCATAGGCTCCCCGGGTTCCTGGGGTTTCACCTCAAGGACACCCTTGAGCCGCGAAGCCCCATCCGTTCCCTTTCGGAAAGACAGAACGAGCTTGTCTCCCTTTCGTTGCCCTTCCTTGATCAAACTTGGATACACCACGCCGTTCAGCCCTGGGTAGTACGCAAGCTCCGCTGCTCCAACAGCTTGTATGGAGACTTTGCCCTCCGCCACGTTGATCACCACTGGAACGTTGTCCTTCGGCAGGGGCTTGGGGAGCCGAAGTCGGGCCTTGGCAAACAGCCCGGCATCATCCGAGGCCGGGGCACCTTCATCCTGATCCACGACGGGCAGCGTCAACTTCACATCGGCCCCACCCGGGAGGCAGACGTCATGGCACACCAGCCATTCAGGCGAGGCTTTGAACTCGACCCTCTCGCCCGGCGCCACCGACCCCGGCACCTCCACCGGGAACATCAGCGTCACGTGGTTCTCGTAAATGTGATCCAGAATGTCCCCGGGCTGCACGTAGCGCTTCGGCGCCGGCCACAGGAACTCCCCCGCCTTGTACCCCTCTGGAAACTCCGGGTTCAGCCGCGGCGCGAAGCCGCTGTCGTTAATCCCGTTCCAGTACAGGTGCCACTTGTCATCAATCTCAAAGTGCAGCGCCAGCCACGCCGTCTTTCCGGGCATCAACGCCTTCGTCTCGCTGATCAAACGTACCTTCGCGTGCTCTTCCTGCGCCACTGCCGCGGCCGCACCAAACACCAGGCTCGCGACTCCAACCATCAACGTTCGCATCATGCGTTTGCTCCCGTCCCACTTATTCAGCCAAGCGTAGCCGGCGCTCGGTATAGTCCACCCATGAGCGTCGCCCGCTGTTTGGGATATGTCTGTGCCGCCCTCGCGTTTTCCCTTGCGGTCTCTGGCTGTAACCGCGAAACCCGCGACACCGACATCCGCATCATTTCCGTCTCCGAGGCGAAGAACCTCTTCGACCGCGCCAATCGCGGCGAACCGGGCATCGCCCTTTTCTTAGACCCCCGACCCGCCGCGGAGTTCAACACGGGCCACATCCCCGGCGCCCGCAACTTCACACTGGCGCAGATCAAGCCCACCGCCCGTGTCGATCCCCGCATCGATCGCTTCAAGAACCTTGTGGTCTACGGCGACAACCCTGCCTCCGCCACCGCCCGCGGCCTCACCAAGCGACTCATCGCCGTTGGCTACGACGATGTCCGCTTCTTCGCCGGTGGCATCGAGGAATGGTCCGGCCGCGGCTACCCCGTGAGCACAGTGCCGACTCCTGAACCAGAGGAGCCCGGCCGGCCCGGTCAGGATGCGCCCGCGTCGCCTTGACGCGCGGCGGCCATCCCCTCTTTCTCGTCGATCAGTCCGAGCAGCAGCAGGCCCGCCACGAAAAACCCGACGAGCAGGAACAGCGCGCCAGAGGTTCCCAACAGCTTCGATGTCAACCCGAACGAGCCCGGCCCGACCAGCGCCGAAAGCTTCAGCACCATACCCCACATCCCGAAAAACTCTCCGCTCCGGTCCGGCGGCGTGAAGGCGCCGACCACGGCGCGGCTGCACGTCCCGATTCCACCGAGGCCGAACCCCACACCCGCCGCGATCAACCAGAACCAGTTCGCGTTCCCACCGCTCCCAAGAGCTCCGGAGGCCATGATCGCCAGCGCCCCCGTGCTGATCACCCACACGATCAGGAACAGCCGCACCGCGCGGACGCGCCCGATCCGGTCCTGGTACTTCGCGGCGAGAATCGCCCCGACGCCAGCCGTCGCCGACATGACCAGCGCGAGCAGCGACAACTGTCCAATATCGAACCCGAGATTGTCGCCGATGATCCCCGCGTAGAAGATCACGGTGTACGTCCCCAGGCTGTACACGAACATCACCGCAAAGAACCGCGACAACTGCCGGAACCGGTGAACCTCCCGTGCCGTTCGCGCTAGCCGCCGCACCATGTCCGCCACCAGGCCCCGGCGCTGTTCCACCGGAAGCGGCTTGGCCCGCTCGTGCATCATCGTGAACGAAGGGATCATCCCCACGATGAACCAGACCCCGGCCGCGACAAACAGCCACCGCCATTGCCCCGGGTCGCGTGCGTTGAACACAAAGATCGCCAGCGCCGTCAGCCCGACGAGCAGCAAGGCCCCGATGTAGCTCATCGTCCAGCCGATGGCGCTCACCCTCCCCATCTGCTCCGGGGGCGCCAACTCCGGCAGGAACGAGCCCAGAAAGTTCTCCCCCAGCCCGACGCAGAACGCCGCCGCGATGTAAATCACCCCCGCCAGCCAAAGGTCCCCCGGGCGCAGAAACGCCAGCGCGAACGTCAGCGCCGAGGCCACAACGCCCGTCGCGATCAGCATCGGTTTCTTCCAGGCCCGCGCATCCGCGATCGCCCCGACAAACGGCGAGACCAGCAGCGCCAGCGCCGTCGATGACGCCACCAGCACGATCCACGCGGAACTTCCCTGCTCCTTGGACGAGGCCACCGCCGTCCTCAGAAAGATTGGGAACAGCAGCGTGTTGATCAGCAACTGGAACGACTGGTTCGCCAGGTCGTACATCCCCCACGCGAACACCTCGCGCGGCCGATCAATCCCTCGAAATGGTCCCCAGCCGGGCATCGCGGGCAGAGCCTATCCGATCCGTTCACGCCGCGTCGATCAGCCACTTCCTGAAAAACGCCGTCTGCGCGTTCTTCGCATCGTTCGACACCCGCCCGAACCCGATGTGCTCCTCCGGCGCGCCTGTCTCGGGCCACGTCAGCCACTCGACCATCGCGGGGTCCATCCCACGCTCCGAGTACTGCCGGCGCAATCGCTCGATAAAGGCCCGCTGACCTGCCACCGGGATGATGCGATCCGCCTCCGAATGCAACGCCAGCAACGGGATCGGTCGCCAGCCGTCCAGATGCTCTGATGGGTCCACACGTGAAACCCGCTCCCTCGAATGCGTCACCGGCCACCGCGGCCCACTCTCCGCGAAGTACAAACCCCCGAGGTCACCCGTCGTCGCCTCCACCGCCACGCACCGGAACTGGTGCGGCTCGCAGAGCCGCCGCAGCGTCACCATCCCGCCCGCCGACATCCCCCCAATCCCCATTCGCTCCAGATCGATTGGCCAACTCTCTCGCTCCGAGAGCTCCCGCAGCGAAGCCACGATCCCATCCACTTCGCGCACGCCCGTCTCGATCACATCCAGCGACCGCTCCGGCTTCTGCATCGTCTCGTCAAACCGTTCCCCATGCCCGGGCAGGTCCACCGCGCACGCCGCGATCCCGGCGCGGATCCACCGGAGATACCGCCCCGGGTCCAGTTCCTTGTTCGCCGTCCGACCATGAAACCAGATCACCACCGGCGCCGGACACGACCAATCCGGATGCGCCACCAAGGCCGGCGCACCCCCGAGCCGCAAAGGCCGAACCTGCGAAGCCAGCGCCGCCGGGAACTGTTTGAACCGATCGATCACGCCCCAGCGTAGCACCGGCCCGCTTCCCCCTTCCCCACACACTCCCTTCCCCACACACTCGGAACCGCGCGCGTAAGCAAGCGGAATCCCCGCCTTCCCCACGCCCACCTTTGGAACTCAATCGTTTCACACCGGGCGGACATCGGTGGGGGAGCCGTGGACATTCGGCAATCGCCCAGCCCTTCTCTCCGCTATTCTTCGCCCCCGCTCTTCCTTCCCCTCACTCCTCCGCCACCGGGCACCGCAAACTCCCATCAAACTTCCCCGACCGATCAAAGCAGCACGGCCGCCGCTTCCCCTTCGCCAGCATGTCGCACGCCGTCTCGATCCGCTTCACCCGCGTCTCCGCCTTTTTCGGCGACACGATCCAATGCACAAAGTCCCGCCGCGCTGCGGGCGTGATGTCCTTCCACACGTCTCTCGCCTTCGCCGGCGCCGCCGCCAGCGCCTTCCGCAGGTCCGCCGGCACTTCTGGCTCCGGCTCGACCAGCACCGGCGAGAACTCCAGCCGCACCACCTCGCCCACCTCCACCTCCGCCGCCTCGCGCACCTTCTTCTCCACCCGCAACCAATGCCCACCCTCCCCATCCGGCTGCAACGTTCCGGCAAACCCCGCCCCGTTCAACTCCCCCCGGATCGAAACCATCCCCCGAGACCGCAACCGCCCACTCGCCGCGGCAGGCAGCCGCAGAAAACTCCACGAATCCCCGCGAGCCTCCGACTTCGCACCATCCCCCGCCTCAACCCGCGGCCGCCGCAGCCTCGCCTCACAACGAATCAACTCCACCCCCTCACGCTCAACAGACTTTGCATCCGGCGGCCCCGCCGCGCGTCTCCGCCCCTCGGCCACAGTTCTCTTTGCCATGATCCAAGCCCTCGCCGCGCTCACCGATAGCGTAGCCGGATGTCAGCGGGGGCAACCCAAGACCTGGCCCACGTGAGAAGCTGGCCCCATGTCATCGACCGTGCCATCGAAGTACCGATGGCCTTGCGCCGGTACCTCGATGCTCCAAGCGTGTTCCCGTGGCACGGGTGACGGCGCTTCGCCGACACCCGTGTCTCCGACCACCTCCAACAACAGTCCCTCAACCAACAAGTCACTCCGCCTCGCCGACACCCGTGTCGCACACCCAAGTGTCTGAAGCCCACTCCGCTGACGAACACCCAACCGGAATGGGGAGGGGGAGAGGGGTGGCATCACCGTCGTGCCACCACCTTGCCGTCTTCGGCAAGGTGGTGAAGAGGCCGCCAGTCGGTGAACGCACAGGAGCGAGGCGCCGCCGTCTGCCTTCAAGAGCTCGATTACGGTCCGTTGAGAATCTGGGCAACCGCGGCGTCCCGATTCGCCCATGCATCCCCCGTATTGGCCTGATCTACGGACGGACGCGTTCCAATCCGAGCGGTTTTCAAGATTCTTCGAGTGCTTTCAAAGATCCGCTGCTCGTTTTTCGGAACCTAAGCCCAATCGGCGCGTCTCACCATCACATGTTAGCGGAGGCAAACAAATGGCGACCGCAGTGACTGACACCGATTCCCCGGTCCATGTCAATGGCCTGTCGAGGGCACCGATTTTGAAAGAAAGGCTACAACGTATTCGCGATGCGCTGTGTGACGGGCTGATCGAGCGCGACATCCCGATTCGCCTGGCCCTTCTTGCCGCTCTCTCGGGCGAGCACTTGCTCTTGATCGGCCCTCCTGGAACGGCCAAGAGCGAGTTGGCGCGCCGCCTGCGGCTCGCGTTCACGGGCCAAGCCTATTTTGAGAGGTTGCTGACGCGATTCTCAGTTCCCGAAGAGCTTTTCGGACCGCTCTCGATCAAGGCGCTGGACGAGGACAAGTACCAGCGCCAAACCGACGGCTACTTACCCACGGCCTCTGTGGCATTCCTCGATGAGATCTTCAAAGCTAACAGCGCAATCCTCAACGCTCTTCTCACCCTCCTGAACGAGCGCGAGTTTGACAACGGCACGCAGCGCGTAAAGACGCCCTTGGTATCGGTGGTCGGGGCCAGCAACGAACTGCCGCAAGAAGAGGAATTGCTCGCGCTATACGACCGCTTTCTCGTGAGGTGTCACGTCGGTCCTGTAACCGAAGAGGGCTTCGATAGGTTGCTGGACCTGCGCGGTCAGGCCAAGCCATGCATTCCCGATGCGGACCGCCTCACGTCGCAGGACATCGAGCACATTCACGCGGCTGCGCTCAAGGTCACGGTCCCGGCTGAGGTCGCATCGCTCTTGAAGGCAATGCGGAAGTTTTGCCAGGACCAGAAGATTCCCGTTTCCGATCGGCGCTGGCGCAAGGCGATCTTTCTGCTGCAAGTCGCCGCGCATACCGACGGGCGATCGGCGGTGTCGGTGTGGGACTGCTGGCTGTTGCAGCATTGCCTGTGGCACAAGCCGGAACAACTCACGGATCTGTTCGAGTGGTACACGGCACGTATTGGCGAGGCCACGGTCCAAGACCCCGGCCAACTCGGCAAACACGTTGCGGCCTGGGAAGAGAGACTGAGAGGCGATCGCGAAACCGGCCCGCACAAGAAGGACATGCATGGGCATCGCCTGTTCATCGGTGCCGACGGGAAACAAACCACCGAGTCTCACAGGTATGACAATCGGCAGCAGGTCGAGAACAAACCCGTGATCGAGACGCGGCACTACACGGCGAGACACATTAGAAAGCGGACGGAAGGGGTTCGGTGGGTTTGCGAGCAGATCGCAGCGGGACAGGCCGCTCTGAACGCGGTTGCCGCTGATGTTGAGCAGGCTGTTAGATCACACAACTGGCTCGATACGGGCTTCGTCGTTCCCGCCCAGCGGTGCATCGCGCAACAGCGTCAACTCCTCTCGTCACTCGACGGCCGTGCGAAGGCCGCGATTTCGGGATTCGAGTCGCTTCCGCAGAAATCGAGCACTCTCCCGGCAGAACTCGCGGCTTTGCCCCCATCGATGCTCCAGGCTTTCAAGACGCTTGCGGCGTTTGTTTTGAGCAAACAACGCCTCAGCGGCAAGCCGCTTGAAGAGGCGTTGACGGTTCAGGTTCGCCACGATGCCTGGGGCAACGCACATTGGATACAGGTCAGCGTGAAGGACGAGGACAAGGTGCCGCCCGCCGTTCGTGAGGCTATCGACGTTCTCCAGTTCTCCCTCAAAGTCTTGAACACTCGCTACCATGAGAAATCACATAACGACACAGTTATGTTCAAGACCTATCTCAAGCTGCTCCGGGAGTACTTGGTCATCGACAAAGCTCCCGATGCAATATTCAGGCGCCTGGATGGGATCGAAGCCCTTGTAGCGACTGACGACGCAACGGGGGATGGCAGCGAGAGTGTCGAACACATTGTCGGGATGGTGCAGGCGATCCGCTACGGAAACAGTGACCGCAACGGCGAGTCATTGACTCAGCGCTTCAACCAGTTCTGGTCCAAGTCGCTAGCGACCGGCGCAAGTCGTTTCTTTGATTGGGTGGCACTCGGGCTATTGACGGACGAGGATTGAGCGATGACCGCGGCTCCGGCACAATCCACGGCGCGGGGCACGCTGGACGCCATTACTGCGTCCATGTCGGCGTTGCCACCCGCGATCTTTGCAGCCGTCGCAACCAATACGGCGGGCACACTATCTGATCGGGCCGAGGGGGTGCGCGTGCTCCGCGGCGCACTGGGGCGAGGACAAGTCCCCGCCACGAACGAAGCGGCGTGGCCTAGCGCCCGGGTTCAGACCGAAGTGTTCGCGTGGTTGAAGGACTCCGGCCTCGCCTGTCGGTGTGCCGAGTCACCTGAATTGGCTGACGAGGTGACGCTTAGCGTACTTGAGCACGCCGCCGCTGCCGAACGCTTCAGCGCCAGCGAAGCGAATCGGCTCTTGGTCGAGTTGCATGCGATTGAGGAGGCCAGGAAGGATCAGGCTCGGGAATCCGTCGGCTTTGAAATCGCGAGATGCGAGCGGATAAGACGGCAAGAAGCGGAAGTGAAACAAAAAGCGGACGAGGCGGCGGCGAAACGTGCGGCCGACAAATTGGCCGCTGTATGGGGCGTACGTCTCCGCGCTTGGGCCGCCATCGAAGCAGTTTTTGGTGACCTCGGCGGCATGTGCGGGCTGGGTTGGGACCTTTCGTGCGCCGTTGTGCGTCACACTGGATGGCAGGATGTCAAGCGTCTCGCGGACCTCCTCAAGAAACTGCCTCAGATTCAGGATGTTGTGCGACAACTGGGCCGGATGCAGAGCACGGAGAAGCCCAACGAGACGCCGATACTTGAACGTCTCTTCAGCCCCGTCCGCCGCGCCCCCGCCGAACTCCGCGACATCGACACGCCCGCCGTGCCGCACGACACGCACGGGGTCGAGCGTTCGGGCGAGATCGCCCGGATGCTCCCCTCCGAAGCCGTGTTGTTCATCCGTCCGACGCTCCGCCTGCTCTGGCACGCTAAGCGTGCCGAGCGTGCGTTGGCAACCTATCGCGTGCGCGGCGTGGACCAAGAGCGGTTCGTCGCCGGCGACACGGGCACCGAGGTCCGCAACGCAGAGCGCCGTAAGAAGAAACAGGAGCGAGGACCGATCTTCGTGTGCCTCGACACGTCCGGCTCCATGCAGGGCGCGCCGGAAACTATCGCCAAGGCCGTAACACTGGAAGCCGTCCGCATCGCCAATGCCGAGAAACGTGACTGCTTCTTGTGCGCGTTCAGCGGGCCGAGCCAAGTGGCGGAGTTCGACCTTTCGGTCAATCGCGGCGGCGTGCAAGCCCTGTTAGATTTCCTCGGCTGCTCGTTCCACGGTGGCACCGATGTCGCCGAGCCGATGTCCCGAGCGATGAAGCGCATCAAAACCGCACAGTGGTCGAAGGCAGACGTAATTGTCGTGAGCGATGGGGAGTTACCGGTTCCAAGTGCGACCGCCGAGGCTGTCTCATCGGCACGGAAGTCGTTGCACTTGCGCGTGCATGGCTTGCTGATTGGCGCCAGCAAGAGCGATGCAATGAGTTCGCTGTGTGATCCGGTACATGTCTTCAGTTCTTGGGGTGCGTTGGGTCAGGGCGAGTTCCATTGAACATGCTGTGGGCCCGTACGCTCGGAGGCCGATGCTACTTGGCTTTGGGTCATCATTCGTTCGCCGAATCACCTTGACGAGAAACTCAGGACCGACCTTGTCGACCCGCTTCTCGTCTTGTCCCCTAAGAGCCTGTTTCAGAACATGGCTATCGGCCGATAGCCATGTCGGTCGGCACAAGTGCAAGGAGGCACGATCATGGCGGCGGAGCTGCTCCCGGAAGCGTTGTGGGAAGAGATCGAACCATTGTTGCCGCCGCTGTCGCGGGCCGAGACGGGCCGGCCGCCGGTGGACAACCAGAAGGCGTTGCGGGGCATCCTCTTCGTGCTGCGCTTCGGCGTGCCGTGGCAGGCCGTGCCCACCGACGCCTTCGGCGTCAGCGGAAGTTCGTGCTGGCGGCGTTTCAGCGAGTGGACCAAGGCGGGCGTGTGGCCGGAGGTGCATCGGCGGCTGCTCAACCGACTCGGGAAAGAGGGCGGCATCGATCTCCAGCATGTCGTGGTCGATTCGCAGTCGGTGCGCGCCGTCAAAGGGGGAACCACACCGGGCCGAACCCGACGGACCGCGGCAAACAGGGCTGCAAACGCCATGTGCTGACGGAAGCCGACGGCGTGCCGTTGGTCGTGCAGACCACGCCCGCCAATGTCCCCGATCAGGCGCAACTGCCCGCGCTGCTGGAGGCGCGTCCCGCGGTGCAAGGTCCGCGTGGTCGGCCGCGTCGCAATCCCGACGAGATCATCGGCGATCGCGCGTACGGGACCAGAGAGATGATCGCGTTGGTGGAGTCGGAGGGCATCGAGAGCCTGCTCGCCCCGCGTGCCGACGACACCCACGGCAGCGGCCTTGGCGTCCTGCGCTATGTGGTCGAACGGACGCTGGCGTGCTTCAGCCACTTCCGACGCCTCCGACTCTGCTACGAGCGATGGGGCCAACACTTCCAGGCCTTCCACGACCTCGCCGCCGCGATGCTCGTCTGCTCGCGGCTCACATCTCTCTCGCTACCGTTCTGAAACAGTCTCTAAGACTCCCATCCCCCAAGATGCTCAACCCCTTGCGAACCTTGACCCCCGCCCCCCGCGCACCTTGACCCAAAAAACCCCACCGGCGCTACCAAAACCCACGTTTCCCGCCCCCCTCAAGATGCGCAACTCCCCTCTCCACCATCCTTGCGCAACTTGAACCCCACCTCACAACGCCACCCGCTCCCCCCTCCCGATCTCCCGTGGCAGGTTCTTCCCCGCCAGGTCTCCCGCCTCCATCGCCGTCAGCGGTGATAGTTCGATCACACACTCCGCCGTTCCATCCGCCCGCCGCGGCACCTTCACGCCCGCCGCTTCCAGCCACCGGGCCGCACGTTCCGTCTGGATGGCCTTGCTGCTCTCGACGCTGTCCACGCCCGTCGCGTTCTTGATCGGCGCGAACTCCTCCGCCCGCGATGTCTCGTACACGATCGACCGCCGGCACAGCGGCAACGCATCGAACACGAACCGCTCCAGTTTCACGCCGTTGTTCTTCTCCGGCTGCACCAGCTTCCCTGTGCCCATATCAATGTGCGGTATCTTCTTCTCCGCCCGGTGGTACGGCAGGGAGAACGCCCGGTCCGTGTTCAGCCGCGCGACAAACTCGACGGACATCACGTGTACCGCGATCGACCCGGCGATGAACCGCAGCCCGCCATCGGCCAGCCGCTGCTCCGCCAGTTCCCTGGGCAGGTCGGAGTACTCGATGATCTCGATCTTCCCGTTCACCGAGCAGAACACGCCCAGTTTCTCCTCCGGCCCCGTCTTCGGGATCATCTTGCTCGACATTTCCCCCGACGATTCCGCCGCGATCGCGTGCAGGCCCAGGAACACCGGGTCCACCACCCGCACCAGCGGATTGTCGACCTGGAAGTAACTGATGTGCTCGACGCCCCGCCGGCGCATGTCGTCAATGGCCCCGGATGTGAAGAGCGCCTTGAGCGACCCGCCGTGCCCGTCCGGGTTTGTCGCGATCTCACCCTTGCCGGCGAGCAGGATCTTCCCCGTCCCCATCTCGAATGACGGCATGACCCCCTGCGGGAAGAACATCACGTTCTTCCGATCCAGCCCCAGGTACCCGTTCGACTCAAAGTACGCCACCGTCGCTTCGTGATTGAGCGGGCTGGTCATGATGTACCACGGCACGACCGCCCCGTACTTCTTCGCCGCGGCACGAAGGCTCTCCGCGAAGAACTGGAACAGCGTCTTACCCGTAACAGCCCCCGCTGGGAACATCCCCTTGGGCCCCTCGAACCCCAGCCGGCTCCCCTGCCCACCCGCGACGGTGAACGCCGCGACCTTCCCTGCCGCCAGCAGCGACTCACCCGCCGCCCGCATGGCCACACCATCCCACGGCCGGCGCTTCGAGTTTGGGTCGACGGGGAAGTACGGCGCCGGGTCGATGCGGTCCGGGACCGCTACCTTCGGCTTTCCGGTGACATAGGTCTGGATCAAGCCCGGCAGCGAATCCAGGTCCAACGCTTCAATCTGCCCGAGCAGATGGGATTGGGCCGCGGCATCGAGCTCTCCGTAGAAGCGAAGCAGGTGCTCCTGCCCAACCGCCGCCAACCGGTCCCGCAATGACTTCATCTTGGCATCCGACATGATGACCATGGTACTCTTCAGGCCCGTCATGAAGAACCTGTTCACCAACCCGCCGCGGCTTCCTCTTGTCGCTCCCTCCATCCTGTCGGCGGACTTCATGCACATGGGCGATGAGTGCCGGCACGCGCTCGAAGCAGGCGCGGACCTATTCCACTTCGACGTCATGGACGGCCACTTCGTCCCCAACCTCACCATGGGGCCGGACCTGTGCCGTTGCCTGCGGGCAGAGATTCCCGCGGCGTTCATCGACGTCCACCTGATGGTCACCGATCCGGCGAAGTTCGTCGATCCCTTCCTTGCCGCCGGCGCCAATCACCTGACCTTTCATGTCGAGGTGATGCCGGCCGACGCCGCCCGCCGTCTGGCCGAGCGAGTCCGTGCTCAAGGGGCGACAGTCGGCTTGGCTATCAACCCGCCCACACCCGTCGAAGCGGCGCTCGACCTGGTACCCGACTTCGACCTGATCCTGGTCATGTCTGTCAACCCCGGCTTCAGTGGCCAGCGGTTCATGCCAGAAGTCCTCGACAAGACCCGGCGTATCCAACCCATGCTCAAGCCGACGCAGCGTCTTGAGATGGATGGGGGGGTCGGCCCGCGGACGGTGGAGGAGGTCCGTCGGGCGGGGTGCGATGTGATCGTCGCGGCGTCGGCCGTCTTCGGGGTGCCGCGGCCTCAGAGGGCCAGCGTTATCCGGACGCTGCGTGGCGAGGAATGACGCCCTTCGGGGCTTGAATTCCTAACTTAATGCGTACAAACCGGCCAATTCAGGGCCAAGACCCCCTTGTGTGGGGCGAGCGACCGATGCTATGCTCTGCCCGCCGGTGGCCTGAGTGGCCGGCCGGTTGGGGGGCCGCGGCGTGTGGGCCGCAATCGGCTATGGCAAGATCCAACGACATCCGAGTGCTGTTCGTCAAGACGGCGGAGACCGAGTGGGAACGGTCGGGCCGGATTGCGGGGTCCACCGATGTCCCCTTGACGGCGCAGGGGTGGGAAGCCCTGATCCGTGGGATGGACGAGGTTCAGGGGGCCAAGCTTTCCTCCGTGCTTTGCGGGCCGGATGAGGGGAGCCAGGGCGTGGCCCGTGAACTGGCCAGGAGGGTGGGATGTAAGGTCAAGGTGATTGAGGACTTGGGCGAGGTCCACCTTGGTCTTTGGGAGGGGATGCTGGGGCTGGAGCTGCAGGAAAAGTGCCCCACGACCTACCGGCAATGGTTGGATGATCCGGCGGCGGTCAGCGCCCCGGAGGGGGAGGGGCTGGAAGACGCTCAGGCAAGGCTCTTGGAGGCCTTGCGGCGCAATACCAGCCGGATCCGGGGTGACTCGGGGGCGGTGGGGGTGGTGCTCCGCCCGATGGCCCTTGGGTTGGTATCCTGTGCCCTGACGGGTGTTCCGACGAAACGACTCTGGTCGATGATCGAGTCAGCGCCGCTTCTTGAGTGGCGCACCGTCGGTCGCAGCGGCTTGGAGGCCGCGGCGAAGTCCCGAACGGGAGTCGGCGCATGACGGCCCGCGAAGCAGGATTGGGCATGCCGGCGAGAGCTTTGGGGGGTAACAGGATGTTGAACCCATGACGCAGGTTGCGGCTCGCACATGGACGGAAGTACGAGCGGCGAAGAAGTCGCCGATCCCGGAAGGGTTGTGGCTGCGTTGCCCGAGCTGCGGCCAGATGATCTACCGGAAGCAGATGGAGGCCAACCTCCATGTCTGCCCGGAGTGTCAGCACCACTTCCGCATCGGCGCGGCGGAGCGGGTCAAGCAACTGGCGGACACGGGCACGTTCCAGCCCATGTTCACGAACCTGGCGCCGACGGACCCGCTGCACTTCAAGGACTTGAAGTCCTACGCGGACCGGCTCCTGGCGGAGCAGGTGAAGACCGGGCAGGTCGATGCCGTAGTGTCCGGGCAGGCCTTCATCAAGGGCCGGCCGGCGATGGTGTGCAGCCTTGACCTCACGTTCATGATGGGTTCGATGGGCAGCGTGGTCGGAGAGACGATCACGCGGACGATCGAGCACGCGACGCAGGCGGGTTTGCCGCTGATCATCGTGAGCTGCTCAGGCGGGGCGAGAATGCAGGAGTCCGGGCTGTCGCTGATGCAGATGGCCAAGACCTCGGCGGCGCTGGCGAGGTTTGACGATGCCAAGGGGCTGTTCATCTCCGTGCTGACCGATCCGACGACGGGCGGCGTCACGGCGAGTTTTTCGATGCTCGGTGATGTGATCATCGCGGAGCCCAAGGCGCTGATCGGGTTCGCGGGTCCGCGCGTCATTCAGCAGACGATCCGCCAGGAACTTCCGGAAGGGTTCCAGCGGTCGGAGTTCCTGCTGCAATCGGGGATCATCGACCGGATTGTGAAGCGTCAGGACCTCCGCAGCGAGCTGGCGCGGATCATCGACTATGCCGGCAAGTAAGCCGGCGCGGTTCCGTCGATCGTGGATGTACTTCGTCGCCGGGCTGGCACACGCCTTGGCGATGCTGCTCGCGTTCCCGCCCTTTGACCTGTGGCGGATGGCGGTGGCGGCGCCGATGCCTCTTGTGTGGGCGGCATGGCGACGCGGAGTTGATCTGCGGGAGCAGGGGCGGCGCGGCGTCCGGGGGCGGGCGGTGTGGATGGTGCCGCTGGGCGTGGCCCCGTTTCACCTGTATTCGCACCAGTGGATGCTGGATGTGACGGCAATTGGGTTCCCGGTGTTCATCGTCGCGATGTCGATGATGTCGGGGTTGTTTGTGTGGGCAGGTTCGAACGTGATGGCGCGCTGGCCGCGGCTGCCGCTGTGCGTGGCCGCGCCCCTGGTGTGGACGGGTCTGGAGGTCATGCGGGGTGAGGTGGTCTTTTCCGGCTACCCGTGGATGCTGGCGGCGCACCCGCTGATTGGTGCTCCGTGGGTTCCGGGCACGGCGGCGTTGCTGGGGACGTACTACGCGGGATTTCTTGTGCTGGTGCTGGCGGCGCTGGTGGTGGACCTGACGCTCACGCGGATGAAGCCCGTGGCGGGTCTTGGCGTGGTGGGGCTTCTGGCCGGGGCGGTGGGATTGGGCGTCGCGCTCTGGCCGGGGGAGTCGGAGGAAGCCGAGTTCACGGTTGGCGTGGTGCAGTCGAACATTCCGCAGTCAAACAAACTTGAGTGGAAGTTCGAGGATCGGTGGCGCGATATGGGGGCTTTCGGGTCGTTGACGAAGCGGGCGGCGGGCGGCGCGGATGTCGTGGTATGGCCGGAGACGATGTTCCCCGGATTGACGCTGTCGGAGTCGGGGCTCGCGGCGGAGCGGGCGGCGGGGCTTGCGTTCCGGGTTCCGAGAGAAGTGGACCCCAGGGGCGAGGTTCCGAGCACGGAGTTCGCCCAGCGCCTGGTCAGCCTGGCGCAGGACATCGGGAAGCCCATGCTGGTCGGGGCGGTTGGATTTGAGGGATTGTCGATTGTCGAGGATGCGAAGGATGGGCTGCGGTTTGATTACGCCAAGCGGTTCAACAGTGTGTTCCTGTTGAAGCGGGATGCCGGCGGATTTGAGGGGTGGATCGATCCTCGCCCGTACAGCAAGATAGATCTGACACCCTTTGGCGAGACAATGCCCGGCATTCGGCACTGGCCCTGGCTGCAGAAACAGTTGACGGCGTTGGGGGCGGGGGGGCTGGTCCTGGACCTCTCGTCGGGGGATGGGCCGCGGGTCTTTGATATCGGCGGCGTCGGGGTGGTGACGCCCGTGTGCTTTGAGGCGACCAAGCCGGCGTTGTGCCGGAAGCTGGTGAACGCGGCGGCGGGCAGGCCGGCGGTGATGGTGAATCTGACCAACGATGGGTGGTTCGCGGGATTCCGGCCCGGGCGGCTGCAGCACCTGCAAATCGCCCGATGGCGGTGCGTGGAACTTGGGGTTCCGATGGTCCGGGCGGCGAACACGGGGATTTCGGCTGCGATCGATTCGAGGGGCCGGGTGACGGCGTCCGGGGTGGATGGGCGGCCGGGGGCGTGGAATGAGGAGGGAGTTCTGACGGCCAAGGTGCGCCCCAACCGGGCACGGACGCTGTATGCTCGTGTGGGGGATGTCTTTGGCTGGACAGTTCTGTGCATGGCGTTGGTGGCGTGGGGATGGGCGCTGGCGACACTTCGAGGTGGAACCAAGGAGCAGCAGGCATGAATCGCGTGTGCATGATCGGTGTCGCGGTGGTGGGGGCGTTGGTGTTGACCGTGGACGGGGGTTGCGCCGCGAGGCGAAAGGCGCAGGCCAATGCGAAACCGGCGAAGGTGTCGGCCAAGGAAGTGGAGCGGTTCCGCAGCGCGCGCGAAGTGGAAGAGCTGCGGTCTCGCGCGGCGGTGGTGCTGGAACAGTTGACGGCGGATGCGAACCCGCAGGTGCGGGCCAACGCGATCGAAGCGCTGGCGGAGGTGCCCCAGCGGCTTGAAGTGGTGGTGCATCGGGCGCTCTCGGACCCGAACATCGGTGTGCGATCGACGGCGGCACTGATGGTGGGGCGGCTGGAGTTGAGGTCGTGCATCGGGAGCGTCAAGCCGCTCGTGCGGGATGCATCACCCTTTGTCGTTGCCTCAGCGCTGTTTGCCCTGGCCAGGTGCGGCGAGAGTGTGGACCTGACACCGATGGCGACGATGGTGATGACCGATCCGTCAACCCGGGTTCGGGCGCATGCGGCGTACCTCCTCGGCGAGCTTCGGGAGGTGTCGGCGGCCGGGTTGCTGCGTGACGCGGCGAAGGCGAGCATGCCCAAGGCCCAGGCGGTGGAGTTTCGGTTGATGCAGCTTCAGATTGCGGAAGCGCTGGTGAAGCTCGGGGATGACTCGCAGCTTGAGGTGATCCGTGCGGCGCTGTACCCGTCTCGACCTGAGGATCTGGAGGCGGCGGCGCTGGCGGCTCAGATCATCGGTCTGGTGGGGGACCGGCGGGCGATCGACCAGTTGATCTACCTGACCGCCTACAACGATCCAAAGGAGGGCCGGATGCCGGCCGAGGTTCGGATGGCCGCGGCGGTGTCACTTGCCCAGTTGGGGAACGACCGGGGCGGGTTTATCGCGGATGAGTATGCGGGAAGCCCGAATCCGGCGCTTCGGGCCCAGGCGGCGATGGTGTACGGCAGCACGGGACGGCCCGAGAACCTGCCACGTCTAGAGAAGTTGATGTCGGATCCGGACGGGGTGACGCGGGTGTCAGCGGCGGTGGGGGCGTTGCGGGCGGGGGCTCAGGTGGCTCAGCAGTTGGAGCCCCGGTAAGGGGTGTCGCCAGGGGAGGGGGAACGGGGCTGGATCAGGGTGGGTTGGATGGGCGTATAGTTCCGACCCGACAGAGGGGGTCCGGCGCCTGTGCCTGTTGACAGGTGGGTGTCCGGGCGGGTATTAAACGCATTTCCGGGACCGACAAGGGAGTACGGCCGGAGTGGTGGCCCGCCACGCGGAGTTGTCGCAAGGAAGTGGGTCGCGGAAGGATTGATGCGCCGGGCAGGGTCCCGGGCATGATCAGGAGTTGCCTGTGCATACCGTCACCAAGATTCTCGTTGTCTTCGCCGCCATTCTCGCCGTGCTGCTCGCGGCCCTGACGATGGCGTATTCGGTCAACTCGTCGAAGGTGGTGGACGACTACCGCGCGGCGCAGGACCGGGAGAATGCGGCCCGCAACCAGGCGAACAACCTCGTGGCTGATGCGGGAACGAAGCTCGCGGCCAAGGAAGCCGAGCTCCAAGAGCTGAAGAACAGCTTCGCCCACCTGGAAAACCAGATCCGCACGCTCGCGGCGGAGAAGAGCGACCTTACCCGTCGGGCGCAGTCGGCGGAGGGAGATCGGGACCGCGACCGGGCGGCGTTGGCGCTGATGGCGGCGTCGAACGACACGCAGGCTTCGCTGATCAAGAACTACAGCGATGAAGTCACCCGCCTCCGCGAGGGGCAGTTGGCGGCCAATCGCGAAAAGATCCAGCTTGAGGATCGGATCAACGACCTCGAAGGCCAGTTGGAAGTCGCCGTCGCGAACACGCGGGCGCTGCAGGAACAGCTCGTGGAGGTGCAACGGACGCTGCAGGCGACGGGTGGCGTTCGTGTCGGCGACACGGCCGCGGCGGGCGATCCGGTGGCTCCCACGTTCCAGGTCGCGGGCCGGGTTACGCAGGTGAGCAAGGATGTGTCGGGTCGTGATGCGGCGACGATCAACCTGGGCACGAACAACCGGATCAAGGAGAACATGCAGCTCTCCATCTTCCGGGGCGAGAAGTTCATCGGGCACTTGGTGATCGTGCGGACGGACCTGCAGTCCTCGCTGGGCGTGGTGCAGTACCGCGGCGGTACGCAACCGGTTCAGGCGGGCGATGAGGTGAAGAGCCTCGCGTCGCGGTAAACCCTCTACACCCTCCATCACACCTTCCGCCCCTTGGGCACAAGGAAGACACCATGAGTCAGTTCGGAATGCAAATGCCGGGTGGGCGCGGGCGTCGATCGGCGTCCATCAATGTCTACACCGGGTTGCTGTTCTGCGCCGTTGTGGCGCTGGCCGTCGGTTGCGGCTTCATGTGGGTCGCGGCGTCGAAGGTGAGCCCGGCGGCGGGGAACCCGTTCGAGATTCAGCCGAAGCCGGTCAAGCTTCAGCCCAAGCGGTGAACAACGGCTGACTACCAAGTCACATGGAAAGGTCGTCGGAGCGTGGCTGGATGCCGCGAACGCCGGCGATTTCGTTCGGCCAGATGTCGGGTGACCTTTCCGAACCGGAGCGGCAACGAGAGCTCAAACCCCTGCGGCTTGACCCGTTGGGCCGCGGGCGGATTCATCGCGTGGGTGGTGAGCGGAGAGCGGCCTCGTGCAACCGCCGACTCCAGAGGGTGCAGGCACCCGAATTGCATAGCGGGGGAAGTAACTCAACATGGGGGCCTGCTTGACATGGCGCGCGGGCGACCTACAAATCTGACCAGCAAAACCTGGGGCGGTAGCTCAATTGGTTAGAGTACCGGACTGTCGATCCGGTGGTTGCGGGTTCGAGTCCCGTCCGCCTCGCTTCTCAAAGCCCTGATATCGGGGCACTTGCGCTCGGTCCGTTGCGCACGCTCGATCCGGTGTTCTCAAGCAGAATGCGAGATTATGAGCTGGCCCGCAGGTATCGGCCGGTGTTCGTCCAGCGTGGCCGACTATCCGGTGGTATCAGATGTCTGCTGAGCGCTGCCGCGGCAGAGCAGCGGCGAGCGAGAATGGTCGTATGCCTGCCCGTGAGTGAGACGGGCTTTGTGTTTCTGGGTGGGGGACCGGCCTAGGTCTGAGCTGACGCCGTGGGTCTTCGCATGTCCGCGAAGAACTCGTTGGACCTGATCAGGTGGGCGGCCTGGGTTGGGACCATACGCTCCCACAAGGGGTCACCTGCTTCGATAAGCGTCATCACGCGATCCTGTTCGATCGACAGCCACGACTCATTGGCTGGTTGCACAATCGCCACGCGGCCGAGTTCCCGCAGCAGCCGGTGGAGGTGCTGCCAGGGTTTCGGCAGCGCCACATCGTCCATTGTTTCCACCCGACCGGACTCCGGGTCGCGGGCCGGGTAGATGTAGAGCTTGACGGATCGCTTGTACAGCCGGCCGACGGCTTCGAGCACTCCGCCGGCCAGGTGTGTGTAGAACTGCTCCTGGACGAGCTGCTTGACGGTCCGCACGCTCAGGGCGAAGCCGATGAGCCTGTCGGTGTATGAGGCGAGATACTCGGCGATCTCGTAGTCGTGCTGGAAGCGGGAGATCAGCACATGGAAACCCAGGGCACCGAGGGTTTCTGCGCGTGCCAGAAAGTCCACATTGGCGAGCTCCGGAGCGTGGAGGAGGTTTCGCAGCGACATCTCCGCGATGATGACCGGTTCCTGATGCTCGACGCCCGGCTCGGTCAAGAAGGCCTCGCGAGCTCGCTGGAGGATGTCGAGCGTGAGGTTGGTCACAGGGCGGAAGTGACCTCGCTCGACCAGGATTGGCTTCTTGTGGAGAACTTCCGAAGGCTGGACGACCTCGCCCTGGGCCGTGAACATCGCGGCGTCGGTGTATCCCAGCTTGACCAGCTCCAGACTCATCAGGCGGTTGTCAATGCGGGCGAACGCCGGGCCGGAGAACTTGATCATGTCGATCTCGACACGCTCGCGCGAGAGTTCATCCATAAGCGTAACGATGAGGTCGAGCGGGGTGTGGTGGAGGAAGAACGCCCCGTGGAGCAGGTTCACGCCCAGAATACCCAGCGCTTCCTGCTCGCGCTCCGCGCTGCCGTCGAGAAGGTGAGCGTGCAACGTGATTTGCGACGGCTCAGCGTTGGGATCGGTCTGGAAACGGACGCCGATCCAGCCGCGGCCGTGCTCGGGGCTGCGGAACCGCCGGGTGGCGACGGTGTCCGCGAAGGCGAAGAAGCACCTTTTCTCGCCGACCTTCTCCGCGAGTTGTGCGGACACCTGTCCGAACTCGTGCTCGAGCATGGATTGCAGTCGTTCGCGGCTTACGTAGCGCCTGGATGCCCCGTACAGACCGTCGCTGATGGCCATGTCGTAGGCGGAGATCGTCTTGGCCACGGTGCCCGCCGCGCCGCCGACCTTGAAGAACCATCGGGCCACCTCCTGGCCGGCGCCGATCTCGGCGAAGGAGCCGTACCAGGTGGCGGCGAGGTTGATCGCGAGGGCCTTCTGTTGAGTCGAAACGGGGGTACCCGACATCGGATGGTCTCCTTGAGGAAGGTGGCGGGGCGGTTTCCGTGTGCTCCGGGTGGCGCCGCTAACTTCGCCAGCGGACAGCCAGCAGTGTCTGGTCGTCGGTGGGCGCCCCGACGCCCGCGAAGGTGTGGAGAGCCTCGCTGATTGCATCGACGGCCATTCTGGGCGTGGGGTGCTCGGGCAACTGGAGCAAAGCGCGGTCCAAACGGGCAACGCCAAAGAACTCTCCGCTCGGCGCCCGCGCCTCGGTCACGCCGTCGCTGTAGAACACGAGCACGTCGCCTGGTTCCAGTTGAGTGAGTTCCTCTTGGCGCGGCGGCCTCTCCTCCAGCACTCCCAGAGGCTGGGTGCTCGCTCCGTCGAGCGGCATGATCGCAGGGTCGCCGCCCGCCCTCGCCCGCACGAGGCGCGGGGGAGGATGACCTGCGCACGAGTAGCGGAACGTGCCGCGGCCGATGTCCAGGGAGCCGGAGAACGCCGTGACGAACGCGCCACGGCTCGGCAGCCCGAGCGCACACAGGCGGTCGTCGGCGTGGTCGAGGAGCGCCGCAGCGCCGTAGACATGTGAGCGGTCCACCTCATCGTGGACGATGGTGCGCAGAATCGCCATGAGGACCGCCGCGGCCGCCCCGTGTCCGCTGACATCGGCGATCAGGACGCCGAAGCGCCCGTCGGGGAGTTGGCCGGCGTCGTAGTAGTCCCCGCCGCAGTGCTGGGCGGTGCGATACGAGGCGGCAACATCAATGTTGTCGATGGACGGGCCGGGTCGGGGGAGCAACCAGCGCTGCACGTTGGCGGCTGCTGCAAGTTCGTTGCTCAGGGCGCGACAGGTGACCTCAATCTGCTTGGCGAGTCTGTCGGCGAGATCGGCCCGCTGCAGAAGTGACGCCATGACCGCGAGGCCGCAGAGCTCCTGATCGCTGCAGTTGCTGACGGAAGGGCCGAGCAGAACGACCATGCCGGTCGCGACACCGCGCTCGAACAAGGGAAAGGCGATGAGCGAGCGGCAATCCTTGAGAAGCGACCGCGACGGTTCCATGTCGCTGACCACGAGCGGTGTGACTCGGCGGAACTGGCCCGTGTACAGCAGGTCGGCAAGAAGCCCCCCTGCCGCGGGGGAGTCAGAGCCGTCAGCGACTGTGATGGCGCCGTTGTCGTTGCCCTCTGCAGAGAAGACAACACGGAACCGTGGGTAGGCGAGCCCTTCCCGACTGAGCACGATGGCGCGCTGGACGTTGAAGGAACCGCGTACGTGTGCGAGCAGATGCCGGAGCAGGTCGCGCGGGTCGGTCGTGTTGCTGATTCCTCGCAGCAGTGAGGCTGTTGAGTCAGTGTCCCACATAGGGAGCTCCAGTCGGTTCCTACGCGGGTCCGTGGTCGGATGGCATAAGGCGCGGGCGGAGATGGCGAGTGAGTCAGTGTCCCGCATGGCCACGGCTCCTTGGTTCAACGCCGCGCCGGGCTCCAACGCGAAGGCCTGTGGCCACCAGCCGCTCCAGTTTGTCCGGGGGGACGGCCTTGCTCCAAAGCCACCCCTGAGCGGCGTCCACGCCTGCGGCATGGAGGAAGAAGGCCTGTTCCTTGGTTTCCACGCCCTCGGCGACAACCTTGACACGCAGGGCGGCGGCCAGCGCCACCACTCCGCGCAGCAGCCGGTCGGCGGTCGGGTCTTTGAGCAACGGGTCAACCTCCGACTTGTCCACCTTCAGGGTGTCCACGGGCAGCCCGATCAGTTGCTTCAGGCCGCTCTGCCCCGTTCCGAAGTCGTCCAAGGCGATACGCAGCCCCAGTGGCCGCGCGGCTGCCAGGGCTTCGCGTCCGGCCTGGGTCAGGGCCTGACGTTCCGTGATCTCGCACACCAACTGGTTCATGTACCGGGCCAACCCGGAATCCTCCAGCATCTGCTTGAGCCGAGGTGAGCCAAGAAGAAGCGGGGGGACGTTGACTCCGATGAAGAAGGTCGGGTGCCGTGATAGCAATGGTCCGGCATGCTTTTCGATGTCACAAAAGACTCGCCATGTGAGCGCTTCGAGGTCGCCCAGGGTTTCCTCGATGCGCTCGATCAGGCCGGAGGGAGTGCGTACGCCGCCGTTGGGGTCAATGAACCGCACCAGGGCCTCGGCCCCGACGATGTCGCCCGTGGCCAGGTCCACAATGGGCTGGAAGTGCGCGGCGGCTCGGTCGATCGCTGCGCGCACGTCGATGGGGTGCGGACTGATCGGTACAGGTACGGAGAGCGTCGTGGCCGAGGGGTGGCGTGCAAGTGTCGAGTTGTTCATCGCTGTCGTTCCTCATTTGGGTGGGTTGTGGTCCACCGGTTGCGCCCCGGCTGCGACGGGGGACTTGGGCAACTGGGCGAGATCGGCCTCTGTCTGCCACCTGACCAGATGGAGGTCTTCGACGAAGATCACGTAGAGCACCGGGACAAGGACGAGCGTGACAAGGGTGGCGACGAGCATGCCGACGATCTGCACGTAGCACATGGGTTCCCAGAGTGGTCCGCCGGACATCGCCAGCGGGATCAATCCGCCGACGCACGCGAGCACGGTCACAAGGACCGGCCGCAGGCGAGCAAGGCCCGCATCGACCACGGCCTGGCGAAGTGGCTCTCCCTTGTGCCTCATCTCGTCGATGAAGTCGAAGAGCACGATGACGTGCGAGATGATCAGACCGGCGAGCGAGGCAACACCAAGAAAGGCCATGAAGCCGAATGAGGATCGGAAGAGCAGCAAGCCGACAAGCCCCCCGACGATTCCGAACGGCACAGCGGCAAAGACGAGGAGCGGCTGTGTTGCCGAGTTGAACTGGATCACCAGGGCCAGGTAGATCGCGATGAAGGACACCACGAGCGCGAGGGTGAGCGACTTGAAGCCCTTGTCTTGTTCAAACTTCTCCCCGCCGAACTCCCATCGGTACCCGGTGGGGAAGCGGACGGCATCGGTGTGCGTGGCGGACGGTTTCGACGGCAGGACTCTTTGAATCTGATCGACGATCTGGCTGGGTAATACTCCCGCGATCGTGTCGCAGCGGACCGTGATGGATCGTTCATGGTCGCGCCGCCGGATTTTCGGCGTGATCAACTGAGGCTCGAAGCTGGCGAGTTGGAGCAGAGGCATGCCGACTCCGGACTTCGTGTTCACCGTCGTCATGCTGAACAGGTCGTCCAGCCGGCTTCGCTCCGAGGGCCGGAGTCGGAGCGAGAGGTCGATCAGTCTGTCGCGCTCCCGGATCTGGCCGACGGAGTGACCCGAGAGCCCCGCGTCGATGGCGGTCGCGATGTCCTGGTGGGTCAGGCCGCTCATCGCGGTCCGGTCGGGGGCGATGCGCAGAGCCATCTGGAAGACCGGATCGCCCCAGTCGTCGTGGATGTCGATGGTCCCTGGGATGGATCGCAGTCGTCCCTTGACCTGCGTGGCAAGTTCACGCAGCGTGGCCAGATCCGGGCCGTACAGGCGGATCTGCACGGGAACGCCGATCGGGGGGCCAGTCTCGAGTTGCTGGCAGCGCACGCGGGCCTTGGCGATCCGGAGCGGGAGCATCTCCTTCAGACGAGCGGCGACACGCGCGGTGACCTTCGCGGAGGTCGTGTGGACAAGGATCTGGGCGTAGTTGTCGGCTCTCTGCTCGGGCTCGATCGAGAGCCAGAAGCGGGGTCCGCCAGCGCCGACGAAGGTTGTATAACTGCGTATGTGAGTGCCTTCGAGAGAGTTGATCTCCCGGATCGTGTCGAGCGCTACATCGCGTGTCTCGCGGATCGGGGAGCCCTCGGGCAGGTCCAGGTTCACCACGAGCACGTCGTGCAGGTCTTTCGGGAAGAACGAGGTTCCGATGGACCGGCAGAGCAGCACCCCTCCGGCAAGAACTGCCACCGCGACCGCGGTCGTCCGGAATCGGTGCGCGATGCACCACTCGACGAAGGACTTGTAGAGGTGCGGGAATCCGCGCCGCGGTCCGGACTGTGATGCGTGTGACCCTTCGAAGCCCTTCTGCCCTTTCAGCATGTAGAAGCCGAGGAGCGGCGCGAAGGTCCAGGCGACGAGCATCGCGGCGATGAGCGAGAAGGAGACAACGACCGGAAGCGAATAGATGAAGTCGCCGGTCTTGCCCTTGACCAGGAGCAGGGGCAGGAACGCCACGATGTTGGTGAGCGTGGCGTAGAAGACCGCTCGGGCGAGGCGCTTGGGCCCAAGCCATGCCGCGACGCCTCGGGGCTGCCCGTGGGCGAGTTCGCGGTTGATGGCGTCGGCGGCGACCACGGGGGCATCGACGAGAAGACCGAGCGCGACGATGAGCGCGGCGATCGAGACCTGCTGGAGATCGATCCCGATGATCTGGGACATGCCCAGGGTCATGGCGACCGTGATGGGAATCGCGATGGCGACGAGCAGCGCGCTCCGCCACTCCATGAACACGAGCGACACGATGACGACGATGAGCACCGCCTCGATCAGGCACTTGTTGAACGACTTGATCTTGTGGTGTACTTCGGCAGGCTCGTTGCTGGTGCGCTCGATGCGGAGGTCGGATGGCAGCCGATGCTTCAGCTCCGCGAGCGAAGCCGTGAGGTCGCGGTCGTAGTCGGCGATGTGCGTGCCCTTCACTTGACGTACCGAGAGGGTGATCGCCCGACCGGTCTGCAACTCCCCGTCGCTTTCGGGGATGGCATTGTGATCGTGTTCAGCGTCCACGTTCGACGAGCCGCCGTCGCGCGGCACCTTGATCGTGCGGAAGTTCAGCACGTCGGGGGGATCGACGTAGCCCCGGGTCACTTCCACGAGGTCTCGGAGGTAGAGTGGGTAGCCGTTTGGAGAGACAGCCAGAACGGTGTCGCCGATCTCCGAGGCGGCCGCGTATTCTCCGGTGGGACGGACGACCAGACGCTGATCGGGGAGTTCAACGATTCCGCCGGGCATGTTGATGTTGCGCTCCCGGATCCGGTCCACGATCGTCTGCGGCGTGATTCCGAACTGGTTCAGTCGCTGCCCGGAGTACGACAGCCAGACGCGCTCATTCTGCGCGCCGACCATGTCGATCTGTGCGACAAGCGGGGACTGCTTCAGCCGGTCGCGGATCTGATCCGCGAAGTTTCGGAGCTCTCGGTACGAGTACTTGTCTGGTGCGACTGCCCGGAGGTCGCGCTCGAAGTGCGCGAGGTTGCTGATCCAGAATGGGCGCCAGATGTCGGGTTGGAGCTGGTCGGGACGCCCGGCCTCCTCCTCCCAGCGCGCTGTGGCCTGCCGAACGTCGGACTCCGTCCTCTGGGGGCTGAGCGTGACATCGAGGATGCCGGTGCCCGGCGCTTCGATCAGGACGGCCTCCGTGGCGATCCCGGACTCGGTCAGACGCTGGGCGAGCGTGCGGCCCATGCGCAGCACGTGCGAACGGGCCACGGTGCTTGGGTACACCAGAATGCCCGCCATGTGTGCTGACGAATCGGCCGGCGGAGCCTTCGCACGGCTTGACTCGATCGCCTCGCGAATGCTTCGGGCGCGGACGCGGATCTCGAGGTCGCTGACAGGTGGCGAACTGATCGTCAGCATGACGGCCACGGAATCGCCGAAGTCCTTGTTGAGCAGTGACTGCGTCGGTCGTCCCGCGGCCTGGGGCAGATCGGTGATCTCGCCGAGTTTGCCGCGGATGTCCTGCCAGACCAGTTCGGCGTGCCGCTCCGTCTCGAAGAGTTCCACGTAGACGATCGACATACCGGGGCGACTGATGGACTTGACATGCTCGACAGCCGGGTTCTCGGAGATCTTGCGCTCGATCTTGCGCGTAACTTCCTGCTCGACACGCTCGGCCTCAGCGCCGGGGTACGGCGTCGTGATCACGCCGGTGACGACCGGGATGATCGGATCCTGGCGCTGAGGCATGCCGGTGTAGGCGTAGATGCCCCAGGCAAGGACGGCGATCATGGCCGTCCAGGCAATCGGACGCTTCACGACGAAGAACTGTGAGATATTCATCGTGCCTCCGGCAGTGTCGCTGCTGAGTTGGTGCTGGCGGGCGTCTCGCGGACAAGGGTGCCGTCCGCCAGGCGTTCGCTGGTGCTCACAACGATTCTGGAGCCGGGTCGGACCTCGCTCGTGTTTGTCAGGATCTCGACCTCGTTGTTCAGCACCCCGCCAAGGGCGACCCTGCGCGGCCTGACCAGTTCGCGACCATCCTCTGTGATGACTTCGTACACGATGAGGTCGCCGGGAGCGCGACCCTGGTGGATCGCCGTCATGGGCAGCAGAAGCGACTCACGGTCAAGGCGTCCGCCGACATGAACAGAGACAATCATGCCCGGGCGAATGAGGGGCTGACCGGTGTCCAGCATGGGATTGGGCAGGGTGAGTTGGACCAGGAACGTGCGAGTGATCGGGTCTGCTTCCGGCGCGATCTTGGAGACTGTTCCGACGACGGAGCGCCCCTCGAACGCATCGGCGGTCACCCGGAGTTCCTGGCCGAGCCAGACTCGGTCTGACGCGGAGGCGCCGATGGCGGGCACTCCGATCATCGTGTCGGGTACACCGAAGTTCACGTAGACGGAGGAAATGTCGATGAGGCGGAACGCGACCTCGTGCGCGTTCTTGCGCTCACCGGGCTCGATGCTCTTTGCGGCCACCGTCGCTCGGTCGAAGGGGACCACGAGCTGGCGGTTCGCGTAGTCGTCGTTGGCTTGGTCCAGTTGCACTCGGGCGTCGGCGAGGGCGTGCTCAGCGGACTCGAGTTCTCCGGCCGCGGCAACACGCCGGGCCGCGACTTCGTCTCTGGCGACCTTGGAGATGGAGCCGGCGGAGCTGTCGAATCGATCGAGGTTCCGCGTGGCGATGGCGAGCGTTTCCTTGGCCGTTTCGACCCGTGCCTCAAGTTGTGCGACTCTTGCCTCGGCGCCGATCCTGGCTCGGCGAAGATCTCCCTCATCAAGTTCGGCAATCACGGTACCCTGGGCGAGCGTGTCGCCGACCTGCACATCCCGGTGCAAGCCCGGCGGGCGGTGAAGGCTCTGCACGGTTCCGGGCAGTTTGAATGCCAGCGATGTGGTCTGCAGCGGCTGGATCGACCCGCTAAACCGCCGAGAAACGGTGATCGTCTCCGGCGTGAGCACCTTGACCAGAACGGGCACGGGATCCGGCGCCGGTGGACGCTTCTCGCAGCCGCCCAACGCCGACACGGCGCCGCAGACGAGCGAGACGAAACCGAGTACAGGCCTATTCATGGATTCTCCTTTGCCGAGACCGAAGCGTCCGAGCCTGCCCACGCCGATGGATGGGGTGGCACCGGCTCCGCAAACTCCCAGCCTCCTCCGAGCGCCTTGTAGAGGCGAACAACACTGACCATGAGCGCGACCTGACCCTGCACAAGCAGCATGTCCGCCCGGCTGGCCTGGCGCTGAGCGTCGAGCACGGTGAGTTGGTCCAACAGCCCGTTGCGGTAGTCGCCCTGCGCGATGGTCATCACTTCGCGAGCACTCGCGGAAAGCCGCTCGAGGTCGGTAACGCGAGCCCGGTCGCGATCAACCGCGACCAGGGCGCTTTCGACTTCCCGGAAGGCCGCGAGGACCGTGTCCTCGTAGAGCGCCCTGGCCGCATCAACCTCCGCCTCCGAGATCCTGATCGTCGCCCGGCGCCTGCCGGCATCGAAGAGTGTCCAGTTGATGGCGGGCCCCGCGAGGTAGTACGTGCTTGGACTTGTGGCCGAGTTGCCGTTGAACAGGTCGCCGCTCCTGCGGCTCGAGAACCCGCCGGAGGCGCCGAGAATCAACTGCGGAAACAGTTGAGCGGTGGCGACGCCGATCATCGCCGTGGCGCTGGCGATGTGGCGCTCGGCGGCCTGGATATCCGGGCGGCGGCGGAGGAGGTCGGATGGCACACCGACGGCGATGCGGTCGGGCACGACCGGCAGAATGGACGGCGACACAAGCTCATCGCTGAGCGCGGTCGGTTCCAACGCCATGAGCGTCGATAGGATGTGAATGTACTGACGGATGGCCTGCTCGATCGGCGGGATCTCGGCGGCCGTTCTTTCGACTTCGGTCCTCGCCCTCACGACTTCGAGGTTCGAGGCAAGGCCGTTGGAATGCCTGTCTTCGGTGACCCTCAGGGTCTCGCGCTGGTCGCTCAGCGTGGCGAGCGCCACCTCAAGTTGACGCTGGGCGCCCCGAAGCTCCATGTACGCCCGCGCGGTTTCGGCTGCAATCATGAGCACCACGCCGCGCCGCCGCGACTCAGCGACTTGTTCCTGCGCCCGGGTGGACTCGACCAGTCGCCGGGTGCCGCCGAAGAGATCAATAGTCCACTCGGCATCAAACCCAATCTGGAAGAAGCTCCCCTCCAGGTCAGCATCCGGCAGGCCGATGGCCGACTCGCTGCCGCGGAATCGGAGGGCCGATGCCCCGACGCCGATGCGCGGGTAAAGCAGGGAGCGGGCCACTTCACGCGCGGAGCGTGCCTGCCGCACCCGTGCTTCGGCCGCCTTGAGGCTGTTGTTTGTCGCGATCGCGCGCTCAACGAGCGACGCCAGTTCTTCATCACCGAAGCGGTGCCACCAGGCGCACTCCTCGCTGTCCATGTTCTCCGCCACGGTCGCGGCCGAGTCCGCTCGTTCTCCGTAACGAGGGGGCATGTTCGAGTTGGGAGGCGTGTAGTGCGGTCCGACCATGCATCCGCCGAGCGACAGACACGCGGCGACGAGCGCCGGCCACGGGGCGTTGCACACGAGGCAGGGCGGCATCGGGTTCGTTCCGGCGGGGGCGGAGGTGACCATGGCTGAAGAGTACATCGTATATATACAGTGTCAACTACAAAATAGGCGACGTTAAGAAAAAACTAGACGATGTATAGTTACGGGCTATACTGTTGGAAATGGGATGGCCGTTGCCGCCGCTCCCAACGCCGACCGAACGACGGGTGATTGAACATGAGCAGCCAGCAAGCGATAGGAATCCAGCGTCGTACGCCACGGAAAGGCCCGGGCAGGCCTGCGGCGGGTGAATCGCTCACCCCGCGGGAAGTGGCGGAGGCCGCTCTGCAACTGGTCGTGTCCGAGGGCGAAGCGGCACTCACGATGCGTCGATTGGGGGAAGTGCTTGGGGTCAAGGCGATGGCCCTGTACAACCACTTCCGGGACAAGGGGGCGATTCTCGACGCTGTGGCCAACTTGGCGCTAGCGAGGCTCCCGACGCCGCCGGCCAAAGGACCGTGGAAGAGCCGGATCAAGGCGATCTGCCACGGCATCCGGAGCATGGCCCTTGAGCACCCGAACCTCTTCCGCGTTGCGATGATGCGCCCGACCCCGCCCGGCAGTGCGCTGCCCCAGATTGAGGCAGCTCTGTCGGCGCTCGCCGATGCCGGGTTGGCTCCGGCCGCGCAGGCCGTGGCCTATCACACGCTTCGGCTGTACGTTCGGGCCTTCTGCCTGTGGGAGATTGAAGAGCTTCGCCTGTTCCGGGCAGGTGATCCCGCGGAGCTCGCGCGAATCACAGCGCCGTTTCCGCACGCGGCGGCGGTGGGCGGTCTGATCTTCACCCCCGATGCTGACCGCCAGTTCGCGGCGGGCCTCGACTTGATTCTGAGGGGCTTGCAGACCAGCAGGTAGTCGAAAGCGGCGTGGTCCGCCATTGTCCGCGTGAAGGCCGGGCGCGAGGTGCGGAAGCTCAAGGCCAAGGTGGTTCTTGCCGGCGCGTACGCGGCGATGACCATCGAGTGTGCCCGCGATGCGATCGACGAAGCGGATGAAGCGATCCTCGAAGCCTCGCGAGCACGGATGGACGCCGACGCGCCTCTGGTGTGAGTTGGCCTCAAACCGGGGACTCTCTTCGATCAATGCATGTCGCCCGTGGCGCGAACCGACCGATACAGATTCCAACTGTTCGCGTGACGGCAAACAAACGTCGCCCGTGGTGGGGTCAGGAACGCGGTTTGGGAAGTCCAACGAGCGGATCTTCGGACCATTCGAAGTGCCCGTCGATCCGGTGATTGCCGGTTTGAGTCCCGTCCGCCCCGCCTGTAATGATCCCGATTCGAGAGAGTCGGGGTTTCTTCATTTGTCTTGCTCGTACGCGTCTCGTCGGGGTTGGAAGAGGTAGTGGGATACAATCCACTCGTTGCCGCGGTTGAGGCCCCAGAGTTCTACGCAGGCCATGAAGAAGACCCGCCAGCGATTGAGCCAGGTGGGGGCCCGGTCGGCGTAGGACTGGCGGAGAATGGCGAGGGCTTCGGCCCGGCGGGCGTCGAGGTTGTTGAGCCATGCGCGGGCGGTGCGCCGGTAGTGGGCGCCGCTGATTCGCCAATGGTCCACGATGCGGAGGTCGCCGGCGAAGTGCAGGAGCAGGTCGTCCGAGGGCATGAGGCCGCCGGTGAAGAAGTAGCGTCCGATCCAGTCGTTCGACTCAAACGGGTAGGCCACTCGGGCGTGGGTGAAGATATGAACGAAAAGTCGGCCCTCGGGGCGGAGCCAGGATGCGATCCTGGACAGAAGCGCGCGGTAGTTCCGGACGTGCTCGAACATCTCGACCGAGACGATGCGGTCGAAGGTTGCGCCGGGGTCGAAGGCGTTGACATCGGCGGTGATGATGGTGGGGGGGTTGACGCCGAGGCGCTGGGCTTCGGCGAGGATGAACTGGCGCTGCGGGCGAGAGTTGGAGACGGCGGTGATTCGAGCGTTGGGGAAGTGCTCGGCCATCCACAGGGTGAGTGAGCCCCAGCCGCAGCCGAGCTCCAGGATATCCATTCCGTCCTCGAGTCCGGCGCGGCGACAGGTCAGGTCGAGCATTCGTTCTTCGGCCTCTGCGAGCGTCGTAACACCGTCTGGCCAGTAGGCGGCGCTGTACTTGAGTCGCGGGCCGAGGCAGAGTTGGAAGAACTCGGGCGGCAGTTCGTAATGCTGCTCGTTGGCCTCCTTGGTGTGGATCGCGACGGGGGAATCAGCGAGCGTGGCGATCAGGTGTCGGAGGCGTTCGGAACGTTCGTCCACGGTGCCGCGCTCTTCCTCGCGGAGACGGCGGCGGAGGCGGCGACGGATGCCAGCCCGAAGGAGGTAATCGGGAAGGAGGCCGCGGTCGAGCAGCGGCTCGTACCAAGCGGCGTGTTCCGTCGCGGGGCGGGGTATGGCGATGGTGCTGGCGGCGTGGGTCATGGGGATCCTGTTTTGGCGCTGGGGGTGCGAGGAAGCCACGGGAAGAAGGCGCTGGTGGTCTGCTGGTACCGGCGGTAGGCATCGCCCTTGGAGCGGAGGGCGCGGGCCTCGGTGGGGGGGATGCCGGTGAGTTTCAGGATCAGGAGGAGCATGAGGGCCGGGGCGGACCAGGCCAGCCACCCGGAGGAGGCCCCGGAGGCGACCAGGGCGTAGCCGATCCACGTGAGCCATTCAAAGAAGTAGTTGGGATGGCGCGAGTAGCGCCATAGGCCGACCTGGCACACTTCACCATGATTATGTGGGATAGACTTGAAGACCTTGAGTTGTCGATCAGCGATGGATTCGCCGATGAGGCCAAGGAGCCAGACCAGCAGGCCGGCGAGGTCCAGAGGGCCGGGCGAGGGGCGAGTGTCGGAGGCAGCGAGAATGAACGGGCTGGAAAGGACGGCCACGAGGAGACCCTGCCCGAGAAAGAAGGCCAGCAGAACTGGGTTGGTTCGCGGTCCCAAGCGTTCGCGGAGCATGCGGTACCGGCCGTCTTCCGGGCCGCGGAGCACGCGGTCGAACAGGAGATGGGAGGCAAGCCGCAGGCCCCAGATCGCGCCCATGGAGCCGATCAGGGCGCGCCGGATGGGGTCACCTTCTCCGGTGATGGCGACAAACGCAGCGGCCAGGCCGAGGCAAGCGGCCCATCCGACGTCGACGATGCCGGCGTCACGGGTCCGCCGCTGGATGAGCCAAAGCGCGGTCATCACGGCGAGAGCGCCGGCTGCAATGGCGGCGAGTTGTTGCGGCCATGGCAGTGTCATTCGTCGGGCGTCCCCAGGGCGTAGGGCGAGGCGGGCGGGATGCTGCTGCGTGGCTTGGTGAACAGGAGTTGGACATCGCCGACGCACCGGGAGCGGAAGGTGCCCTCGCAATAGGCCAGGTAGAACTCCCACATGCGGATGAACCGGTCGTCGAAGCCGAGGCCTCGGACGTCGTCCAAGCGGCTCATGAATCGCTCTCGCCAGAGCTGGAGCGTGCGGGCGTAGTGGGGGCCGATGTCTTCAAGGTGCCAAAGGGAGAAGTCCGTGGCGCGGCGGGTCGCGTCGAGGATCGCGGCGACACTCGGGAGGCAACTTCCCGGGAAGATGTACTTCTTCAGGAAGTCGCGGCGTCTTGCGGCTTGCGCGAAGAGGCGGTCCTGGATGACGATGCTCTGGATCAGTGCCGCGCCGTCGGGCTTCAGGCAGCGGGAGCAGATTCGGAAGTAGTCGGGGAGATGCTCAGCGCCGACGGCCTCGACCATTTCGATGCTGACGAGTTTGTCAAACTGGCCGCGGAGGTCGCGGTAGTCACGTTGAAGGACGGTAACTCGGTCCTGCAGATTGGCGGCGTGGATGCGCTGCGAGGCGAAGCGGTGCTGCTCGTCGGAGATCGTGGTGGTTGTCACCCGGCAGCCGTACTCGCGGGCGGCGTGGATGGCCATGGCACCCCAGCCGGTTCCGAGTTCCAGCAGGTGGTCACTGGGCCGCAGGTGCAGTTTGCGGCACGCGCGGTCGATCTTTTCGACCTGAGCCCTTTCGAGCGTATCGGCACCGTTCTCGAAAATGGCGGAGGAATAGGTCATGGTGGGATCGAGGAAGGTGGCGAAGAACTCATTGCCGAGGTCGTAGTGGGCGGCGATGTTCCGCCGGCTGCCGGCGCGGGTGTTCCGCTCCAGGAAGTACGCGATGCGCGAGAGGGGCGAGAGCAACTTGGCGAGTGGACTCTCCAAGGCTCGGACAGACGTTCGGTTCGCGGCGACGAACTCGATGAGGCGGGGCAGGTTGTCGCAGTCCCACAGGCCATCCATGTAGGCCTCGGCGATGCCGATGCTGCCGCCGAACGCCGCGGCGCTGTAGAACGCGGGATCGTGGATTCGGACGGTGAGGCCGTCGGGGCGCTCGCTTTGAGAGGCAACACCGCGGGAGGATTCGAGGAGGTGGACGCGGCCGGAGTCGAGTTGCTGCATTGAGCCGCGGATGACCCGACGGCCAAGCGATTCAAGAATGCGTGCGGCGCCGGTGCGGAAGGATGCGGGGCGATGGCTGGCGCGAGCCGGTTGGAGCGCGGAAGCGGGGCTTGGCGAGATGGAAGTCATGGGTTGCTCTCCTTGGGGAGCGAGGGAGCGAGGGACGTCGCGGCAGGGTGAGGGTGGATTCGGGCACGCTTGAGCCAGAGGCGCAGCGCTTCAACGTGGATCTTCGCTATGACCTGGGCCGTCATGAAGGGATAGCGGAGCAGGGCGCGGCGCATGGAAGCGGGCGAGAGTTCGCGTCGTTCCAGGGTCAGCGTGGCGTCGAATGAGCGCGTGCGACTTCGGGACAGGAGGTTCATGTGGATGAACACGTCGGGGCCTGGCTGACCGATGCACCAGTCGTAATCCAGATCCATCGGGAGAAACGGAGAGATGTGGAAGTTCTTTCCGAACCGCCAACGGAGCGCCGAGCCGGATGCTGTGGCGAGGCGGGCGTCGAGCACATAGGCGTGACGCTCGTTCCACGGCGTGTTCGTGATCTCGGCGACGACCGCGTCGATCCGATCGTGTTTATCAAAGCAGTAATAGAAGGTCACTGGGTTGAAGATGTAGCCGAAGTAGCGGAGATGGGTGAGCATGCGGATGGCGCCCTCGGGAGTACGCCCGAGATGCTCACAAACGATCCGGCGGACGCTGTCGTGCAGGGGAAGGTCGTCCCTTTGCAGGTAGTCCTCCCGGCGAAAGCGGGCCGGGTGGAGCGGCGAAGTGCCCCACCACGGTGACATGGAGAGCACCGTGTCCAGTTCAGCCAGGTCAAGGTACACCATGAACAAAGGGAAGGTGAACCGGTGTTCCGGCTCGCGTCGGCGGTGACGGACCTGCCCGGTGTAGATGGCGCTGGCGAGCGTCACAGGTTCACCCCCAGTTGCTCGCACACGCGGACGGCGCTCGCGACGCCGTCCTCGTGGAAGCCGTTGCCCCAGTACGCGCCGCAAAAATGCGTGCGGTGGACGCCGCTGATCTGAGTCCAGCGAGCACGCGCGGCATCACCCGCGATGGTGTAGACCGGGTGATGGAACGTGTGCCGCTGGATGATGCGAGCGGGATCGACCCGGTCGGCGGCGTTCAACGAGACGCAGATGGGTGTGCGCGTGTCCAGGCCCTGGAGGATCGACATGTTGTAGGTGACGGCAATCGGGGCCGATGGATGGGGCGCGATCCGGTAATTCCACGCCGCCCAGCAGCGCCTTCGACGCGGGAGGAGCGAGGGGTCGGTGTGAAGGATGATGTCGTTCGGCTGATAAGGCATCTCGCGGAGGATCGTGGTTTCATCGTTCGTCGCGTCGGCCAGCAGACGCAACGCCTCATCCGAGTGCGCGGCGATGATGACGCGGTCGAAGCGCTGGAGTCGTCCCCCAGCCCAGACCTCGACCGCGTCCGGGCCGCGGCGGATGGACTCGACGAGTGTGTGCATGATCGTGCAGCGATCCAGGACGGGCTTCATGGCCTTGATGTACGCGTGCGATCCACCCTCGATGGTCCGCCATTGGGGGCGCTCGCGCAGATCGAGCATGCCGTGGTTGTCGAAGAAGCGGAGCATGAACCTCGCGGGGAACTGGAGGAGGGTGTCGCGCGGCGCAGACCAGATCGCGGCGGCCATGGGCACGAGGTAGTCGTTCAGGAACCCTTTGGACAGACGTCCGGATCGGTAGAGGTCGCCGATCGTGGCGGTGCTCCCCGCCTCAGCCAGCAGGGTCTTTCCCCTTGTGCCGAGGGTGGCGACACCCGCGGCAACGGTCCACCATCGGGGGCGCAAGAGGTTCGAACAGGGACCGATTACCCCTGCGATGGAGGTGCCGCCGTACTCAAAGCCGGTCGCCTCGTCATGGACACTGAACGACATGGTGGTGGGGCGGGAGCGGACGCCCAAGCGGTCGAGAAGTCGGCAGAACATGGGGTAGTTGCGCTCGTTGAAGACGATAAAGCCCGTATCGACGTCGAAGGATCGTCCTTCGTGCTGCACAGGAACGGTGTGGGTGTGACCGCCGATTCGCGGCTCCTTCTCGAACAGGGTCACCTCGTGGTGGGGCGAGAGGAGGTACGCACACACAAGGCCGCTCACACCGCTGCCGATGATCGCCAGTTTCACGGCGACCTCCGATGACGCTGTGCGGCCTCGTAGACCCGCGCGGGGACGGGGCGAAGATCCCAGACCACGCCGAGGTACGAGAGCGCCTTGAGTCCCCAGTAGGCGGGGTCAAACTCCCACCAAAAGAAGCCTTGGCGGACAGAGCCCGGGTGGTAATGGTGGTTGTTGTGCCATCCTTCGCCGAGCGTCAGGACGGCGAGAAGCCAGTTGTTCCGGCTGTCGTCCGGCGTGCGGAAGCGACGGGTCCCGACGGTGTGCGCGATGGAGTTGATGGTAAAGGTGGCGTGGTAAAGCGCGGTCGTGGAAACGGCGAAACCCCAGACGACCATCTGCCACGGGTCCGTCCCGAGGCTTGGGGCGAAAGCGGCCAGAACGGCGCCCAGCGCCGCGAGGGTAGCGATGAGCATCGCCGGTCCGATCAGGTGATGGCGCTCCAGCCAGACGAGTTCGGGATAGCGGCTCCAGTCCGGGATGGCGGCCCAGTTGGTGGAGCGACCCTTGTCGGTCAGGAACCAGCCGGTGTGGCTCCACAGCACGCCCCGCCACCATGGAGAGTGGGGGTCTGGTTCCTTGTCGGCGTGACGGTGGTGCTCACGGTGGTGGGCGGCCCACCAGAGCGGGCCGCGCTGGGCGGCGGTGGTGCCGAGGAGTGCAACGATGAACTGGGTGACGCGGTGGGTGCGGAAGGTCCGGTGCGAGAAGTAGCGGTGGTAGAAGGCGGTGATGATGAACATTCGCGCGAAGTAGAGGATCACCGCGGCAAGGACCGCGGCCCAACTCCAGCCGGTCCAGATGATGCCGAGGCAGGCAAGGTGAATTGTCAGGATGGGGACCACGGAACGGAAACGGATCTTCCGGTGGTCGAGCGCTGCATCGCCCGACCGGGTTTGCAGACGGTGAGTGGCGGCAGGGGCACGTGTCACTTTCGACCCTTCCGCGGCGGGTCCAGCGGCTTTCGAGCGTCCTTGCTCCGGCTCAATCCGGATGCGAAGGCGCCTAGTTCAAGCATGGATCCACACCGGTTCACGGGGATGCGGAGAGAGCCGAAGGGGAAGGCGCCCACACAGCGACCTCCAACAACGATTTCGCACTGGGCCTGCCGGGACGATTTCGCCATGGCCTCCCACTCGGATGCACGGGGGAGGCTGGTGTCGGTGCTGACGCTCAGGCTGAGCAGCGTGGGCTGGTAACGCGTGATGGCGAGAGTCATGGAGGAAAGGGGCGTAAGTGGGCCGAGGTTGTGGACCTTGAATCCACGTTCGCGGAGCGTGAGCGATGCGAGAAGTGGGGGGAGCATGTAGGGATCCGCTGGGCCGGCGGCGGTCACCGCGGTCGGGGCTAATTCCGGCGCGGGGTCGAGCCACGGGATCAGCTCATGCAATGCGGCGATGCAGGTGTCGACCGCCCTGTGTTCGACCAGGACGCCCTGTGGATCGTGTTTCCAGAGCTCGCCGATCCGGGCCATTGCGGGTCGGATCAGCAAGTCTCCAATGGTGGCGACATCCGCGCCGGAAAGAAACCGTCCCGAGATGATGGCGCGGGCGGTCTCCGGATCATCCTTTGACAAGGCGTCAAAGAGGTGCTCGGCGGCGAGATCATCGACCGGTCCGAGCGCGGGTGAGGCGGCAAACGGCAGCTGATCCGGTCGGAAGGTGGACCAGCGGTGGCGTCGCAGGAATCTGGCCGCCTGGGCCAAAGGGATTCGGCGATGGCCTCCGGAAGTCCGGTGGGCTTCCAGGCTCCCATCGTCCACCCAACGCTTGACAGACGATTCACTGACGCCGAGGGACTCGGCGAGCTGACGTGTGGTGATGAAGCGATCGCTGTTCAGCATGAACGTTTTGAACGATTATGGTGAATCCAGGCTGGTAAGTCAAGCGAAAATGTTTGATGTTCGTGTCGTGACGTCAGAATGAATGAACGATTTGGATGATTAACCGGAGGAGCTCCGTGATGATGCGTGGAAAGGCCGGCGTGTGCAGAGTGCTCGTGGCGGGAGGCTTGATCATGATCACCGGATGTGCGCAGCACATGCTCGTGGAGGAGGCCGCTGGACCCGTCGAGCCGAGGGTGGCCGGCGGGCTCCTCGTTCCGAAGCCGGGTTCGACGGTCCGCGTCGGCGGCGAAGCTGGAGTGACCGTCGAGGGCTCAAACGGCGACTATCGAAGCGGAGCCAGTCGGATCGACACACCCCTTCCAGATGGGTACCCACCGCCCACGCCTCCCGGTCGGATTGACCTGAAGACCTACCCCTCCGTCCGGCTCGCGGAGGTGGCGGGTTCCGGGAACCCGGATCGGGGGATGAACGGTGCGTTCTGGCCCCTGTTCAATCACATCAAGAAACACAACATCGAGATGACCTCTCCTGTGGAGATGAACTTCGAGGGGATGCGCCGCGACGGGCGGCCGGACGCCTGGTCGATGGCCTTTCTGTACCGGACGCCGGAGCTGAACGAAACCGGCGTGGAAGGGCGCGTGGTGGTCCGAGACTCATCGCCATTGACGGTCATCGCCGCGGGGGTGAGGGGAGATTACTCGATGTCGCTGGTTCAGCGGGGCATGCGTCTGATCGAGGACTGGCTTGCGGAGCATCCGGGATGGAAGCCCGCAGGAAACTGGCGGACGCTGTACTACAACGGTCCGACGCTTCTGTTCTGGAATAAGTGGGCAGAGGTACAGTTGCCGGTTGAACCGCTGGATCCCTCGAACGTGACTTCGGCGAACACTTCATTGGGCAAGGAAGCGTCGTGATCGTGGAACGCTCCAACAAAGGTCGGGCCGCGCCATCGCCCTCCATCCGCGAAGTGGCGCGTGAACTCCGTGATGATCGTGGTGAAAGCCTCTACGAGCTGAGCCAGCGATCACGCGTGCTTGTCGTGCTGCTTCGGCACACCGGGTGCACCTTCTGCCGGCAGACCTTGGCCGAGTTGGCCCGTGCCCGTGCGCAGATCGAATCGATGGGCGTGGAGATTGTTGTCGTAGGGATGTCCGAGGATGCGGGTGCGCTTCGGGACTTCGGCGCACGCTTTGGACCCTCTGGGGTCCGTTGGATCGCTGATCCGGACCGTCGTCTGTACGCCGCGCTCGGAATCCGCAAAGGTTCGTTCGCACAACTCTTCGGCCCTCGGGTTGTCGTGGCTGGCCTGAAGGGACTTGCGAGGGGTCTGGGGGTCGGGCGACCTTCCGGAGACCCGTTTCAGATGCCCGGAACAGCCATGATCCACCGGGGCGAAGTCGTATGGAAGCACGCCCACCGCGACGCCGCGGAATGTCCGGATTACTGCGAGTTGATCGCCGCGGCGGGCTCGACGTGAGCGGGAAGCAGTCGTTGGCGCGTGTTCCCGGAGGGCGGCTCCTGCTCCTACCGGGCAGTCATCTCTTCCCGATCGAATACCTGTCGGACCTGCGTGATGCAACGATCTTCATGGCGGAGGACACGGGGCTCAGCACATCGTGGCGTCATCACAAGCAAAAGATCGTCATGTTCCTCGCGGCGATGCGGTCCCACGCCGATGCGCTCCGGGTCGCGGGGTACACCGTTGAGTACCACGTGCTCGACGGCCCAACCGCCGGGCTTTCGTACGAGCAGCGGCTTGAAAGGACGATCCGCGAGAGAGAGGTTCGAGAACTGGTGTCGTTCGAAATCGAGGATCGGAGTTTCGATGCCCGCGTGTCGGCGGTGTGCCGCGCGATCGGCGTTCCGAGGCGGGTGCTGCCGAGCCCGATGTTCCTGACGCGGCCTGGGCAGTTGGCGGAGGTGCTCGGCGGCGGCCGTCCGAGGATGGCGGACTTCTACCGGTGGCAGCGGAGACGACTGGGCCTTCTGGTGGATGCGAAGGGACAACCGGAAGGTGGGCGGTGGAGTTTCGATACGGAGAACAGGCGGCGGCTGCCGGCGGGACTGCGTTGCCCGGCCCCGTTGCGCGCGCCGCCGACATCACACGTCCACAGTGTAAAGCGGTTGGTCGAGGAGTGCTTCGGCGACCACCCCGGGACACTGGACCAGTTCGCGTGGCCGACGACGCGGGAGGGCACGCTCCGGTGGCTCGATGCGTTTCTCGAAGATCGGTTGTCGAACTTCGGGCCGTACGAGGATGCGATATCGAGCCGGGAGCGTGTGCTGTTCCACAGCCAACTCTCGCCCATGCTGAACTGCGGGCTGCTGACTCCGGCGGAGGTTGTTCAGCGTGCGGTGGATCGTCGGTCGTCGGTGCCCCTTGCATCGCTCGAGGGGTTCGTTCGGCAGGTCATCGGGTGGCGGGAGTACGTGCGGGGGGTGGACCTGCTCTACGGGGAGAGGCAGGCGATGGCGAACGCGTTCGAGAACACCCGGCGGCTGCGGCCGAGCTGGTGGCGAGGCGGAACTGGCGTGCCACCGCTGGATGATCTCATCGAATCGGCGCAAGAGACGGGATGGGCCCATCACATCCAGAGGCTCATGGTGGCGGGGAACATCATGACGCTCGCGGGAGTGGCGCCGGCGGAGGCGTATCGATGGTTTATGGAGATGTTCGTGGATTCCGCGGAATGGGTGATGGGGCCGAATGTCTTTGGGATGGGCATCGCCTCGGACGGCGGCGTCATGGTGACCAAGCCATACGTGTGCGGATCGAACTACATGCTGAAGATGAGCGACTACCCACGAGGGGCGTGGTGTGACGGTGTTGATGGACTCTATTGGAACTTCATTGACCGCCACCGGGATCGGCTGAAGGCCAATCCGAGGATGGCGAACATCGTTCGGTCCCTGGATCGGCTTGATAGCACACGAAGAGCTCGCATCGAGTCGGCGGGAATGGAACTTCAGGAACGGCTTACCGCCGATCGGTAGTTCCGTCGTTCGGGATCATCGGTCGAAAGACAAACCCGCCCTTCCGGGCGTTGGCCCGGGGGCGGGACTGGAGAGGGGGCAGGTGAAAGAGGATGCGAAAGATGGGTGAGGCTCAGCGGCGGCGCCGCAGGGCGCAGACTCCGCCGAGAGCGAGGAGAGAAGCGGAAGCGGGTGTCGGGACGATGCACTGGGTGTCGATCACGACCTGGTCGACGAAGAACTGAACGCCGGCGAGCCCCGGGAAGAGGGCGATGCGTTCGAACGGGGGGCAGACGCCAATGGTCCAGAGCGTCGTCTCGTGAACCCAGCCGTTGGAGAGCGGAATGATGGAGGGGCCGCCGACCTGCGTGAACATCCCCGAAGGTCCTGACACGGCGTACCCGGGGCTGACGCCCGGCGCGAGGGCGAGATAGGTGACCTGGATCTGGATTTCCTTCATGTGCGCCGAGTTGCCCGTGTTCGGGATATCAAACTGGAGGGAACCGCCCGTGATGTCCCACACGTCATTGCGGCCGAAGATCGCGGGAAGCCAGTTGGTACCCGTCGTCGGCACCATGATGGGCGTCCCGTAGGGGTTGTTGAAGGGAGGGGCATCCGGTGGCCCTCCCGTCGGGCCAGCTGAGAAGTCCCAATGCTGAACGGTTGTCCCCGGGTTGAAGCGCCACGTTGGCGGGGTCAGGTCATCGGCCAGCGTCGAGCCGGCAGCAAGGGCGAGCACAGAAACGATGCAGGTGGTACGGATCATGTCAACTCTCCAGGGTGCGAAGGCAAGATGGCTCTGCACGCACAGTGCGTGCTTGTATCGGGGGGTGGGGATTGGGCCGGGCCGATCAGCGACGTCGTCGGAACGTCAGAATCAGGCCGCTGCTGAGCAGGGCAATCGAGCCCGGCGCGGGAACCGGCGTGATGGTGATGTCATCGATGCCGACGTACGTGTTGACGGCCTGGTTGGAGCTGTACGCAATCGGGAAGAAGTAGGGCAACAAGGCGGCATTGGACGGTGCCGTGAACGTGGCGCTTTGCAGAACCCATCCATTCGACCACGTGACCGTTGGGAATGTCGCGACGACCAGCGGGGTTGATGTGGAAGTGGCGCCCAGTCCAAACTCGAAGCCGCCGGGAATGAACCCGATCGCGGGATTCGCGGCGTGCACGTTCGCGGAGATGGTGTACTGCTGTCCCGGGGTGAGCGTGAAGCTCATCAACTGGTGCATGTTCTCGAAGTTCCAACCCCCGGACCACCGGGTGCCGCTGGCGGCGGTAACGCCGGTGAAGACGTTGGCGAAGGTGGGGAGAAGCCCGTTGCCGCCGGTGTGGTCCCAGGTATCGAAAGAGATGAATGAGTTGCCGGGGCCGGTGCTGCTCCACGGGGCGGGAAGTTCGGCTTGACCCCCGCTGGCCACGAATCCCGTGTCGAAACCCGTGTTGGAGAGCTGGGCCATGGCCGCCGCGGCGGTAAGGAGCAAAGCAACCGATGCAAGGCGAACATTCATCAGACTGACCTCCGAGTCGTTGTCCAGACTGCGGAGCACGGGTCCGCTTCTTGCAGCGACGGGAGGTGAAAACCAAGGGGGACGGCGTGAGGGGCGTGTTCGGCACTGGACACGTGTGGTATGGTGGTCGGACTGGTCAGGGGTATCCGTGGGATGTTGACGCGGACAACAACACAGATATTGGAATCGCTGCGCGATCCCTCGAACGGGGAGATGTGGCGTCAGTTTGACGAGCGGTACCGGCCGATCCTTATCGGCTTTGCGCGGCGGCAAGGGCTGGCGGATGATGACGCGGCGGATGTGGCGCAAACAGCCCTGACGCAGTTCGCGGCGGATTACCGCGAGGGCAAGTACCAGCGCGAGCGAGGTCGGCTGAGCTCGTGGATCATCGGGATCGCGCGGAACCGGATCACGGACCTGAAGCGGGCGCAGGTGAAACGACGCATCGATCGGGGGGAATCGGCGCTCATCGATGTGTCGGACGATGAGACCGTTCAGCGCGACTGGGAGGACTCGCGTCAGCGCGTCATACTCGAACGCGCGATGCACGTACTTCGATCGGATACCCGGCTCGACGAGCGGACGATCCGGGCGTTTGACTTGTGCGCGCTTCGGCAGGTGCCACCCCAGGAGGCCGCGGCGCAGTGCGGCATGTCTGTCGCGGAGGTGTACGTCGCGAAGAACCGCGCGATCAAGAAGCTGCGAGAGATCGTGGCGCAACTGACGCAGGAGTTCGACGAGCCGTGACGCAGGTGGGTTCCATCCACTGCATCGATCCGGAATCGCTCGAGCGTGCGATCGCGGATGGGACAGTCACGGAGGACATGCGGTCGCACCTTGGTGTGTGCCCGGCGTGCCGCGAACTCGAACAGATGATGAGGGAGAACATCGCGTTCATGGGCGATGTTGCGGTGAAGCTGGGGTCCGATGTGCTGGCGCTGCCCCCCCGGGCGATCACAGATCCGACCATGCTTCCCGGGTACGAACTGGTGCGAGAGATCGCTCGCGGCGGGCAGGGCGTGGTGTACGAGGCGGTGCAGATTGAGACGAAGCGGAGGGTCGCTGTCAAGGTGATCGAGACCGGAGATGCGGACGGTCGCACCCGTCGCCGAGTCGAACGAGAGGCGGAGCTGGCTGCCAGCCTGCGGCATCCGAACATCGTCAACCTGTTCCAGCGGACGGTGCTTTCCGACGGACGGCAAGCGCTCGCGATGGAGTACGTGGAAGGTGTCGCCATCGACGAGTGGGCCCGGGCGGTGGATGCGGCGGCACCGCAGACCCGCGAGGGCGAGAGGACGGCGCTCCGCGTCAAGCTTCGGGCGGTGGCGACGGTCTGCGATGCGCTGCAACACGCCCACGTGAACGGCGTGATCCATCGCGACCTGAAGCCGGCGAACGTCTTGGTGACGAGCAACGGCGTGCCACGGGTTGTTGACTTTGGCATTGCCAGACGGGTGTCATCAGAAACCCGGATCACGCGAACAGGGGCGTTTGCGGGCACGCTGGCCTATGCCTCGCCGGAGCAGGTGTCGGGGCATCCCGGGGCGGTGGACATCCGATCGGATGTGTACTCGCTCGGACTGATCCTGTACGAGGTTCTCACCGGGCGTCGGCCGTACGACACGGCGGGGTCACTCAGCGGCGCGATCGCCAATATCACCCGGAATCCGCCTTCGCCGCTCGGGATGTTGAAGCCGGGCGATCAACCTGCGGGGGATGAGCTTGAATCGATCATCGAGCGGGCCCTGGCGAAGGACCGGAGCGAGCGGTATCAGTCAGCCGCGGCGTTGCGGAACGATCTCGAGAACTACCTCGCTGGTCGGCCGGTGGAAGCGCGGCATCACAGCACGGTGTACCTGCTCAAGAAGTTGGCGTGGCGGCACCGCGTTGCGTTCCTGGCGACCACGGCGGGGGTCATGCTGCTGGCGGCCTTTGCGGGTGTGATGGCGTGGACCTCCAGCCGTCTTTCGAACCAGCGATCGCTGCTGCAATCGTCCCTTGCCTCCAGCACGATCGAGCGGGGACGCCTGATGGCGGTGAACGGGGACAGCGGGCGTGCGGAGGAGATGATCCGGCCGGAGCTCGTCCGGGTTCTGGGATCGACTGCGGATGAGCGTGCGTGCTTTGAAGGCACGCCGGAGCAGGTCCAGGCGCTTTGGGCGCTGTTCGAGCTGTACAGCCGGCATCCGGTGATGAGCCAGGTGCCGGTCACCGCCGGAACAGAGGTGCTCCGGTGGTCGGACGACGGCGCGCGCGTGCACCTGGTACGCAGCGATGGATTGCAGGAGGTCCGGCGGGTGTCCGATGGGGGGTTGGTCCGGCAGATCAAGCCGAAGGAGGCGGCGCCGGGTGGCGCGTTGATGCTGGACACGACGCGCCGGCGGGCGATGCTGACGCGGGGCGGCGGGGCCTTGGTGATCGATGCGCAGGGCGATTCATTCGAGTTGGTGGTTCCGGGGTTGCGAGGGAAGGTGTACGACTTCAGCCCGGATGGCTCGCGATTCCTCGTTCTGACGCCGGAAGGGGAGTTGTCGCTCTGGCGAACGGAGCCGGTGGAGAGATTGGTCACCTTGACGGACCGGCTGGCAAGCCAGACGCGGCCGCGGTTCTCGGTGGATGGAAAGTGGGTGTGCGCGGGCATTGCCGACGACATCAACCTCTGGCGGTCCAGCGACGGCGGTCTGGATCGTTCGCTGAAGGTGCCCCCGGCGATGTGGTCGTCGGCCGTCCGGGCGGCCGTGACCACCGTGAGAGTGCGTCCGAACAGCGAGCAGATTGCGGCGGGCTTTCACAGCTCGGTGCTGCTGTACCCCGGCGGCGGTCGAGCGCCGATTGAGCTCACAGCGCACCGCGGCTTCGTCGGGTGGATGGAATACAGCGCGGATGGAAGCGTGCTGATGACGCAGGGGAACGAGCGCAACTTCAAGACCTGGGACCCCGATTCCGGGCATCTCCTGTGCACGTTCGAGCAGGTGGTGGCTCCCCGGGGATCGCCGTCGCTTTCTCCGGATGGTTCCATGATCGCGTGCTGCGATGATCGGGATGCCCTGAGCATCTACGAAAGCAGGCCCAGGAAGTGGTTGACCCGACTGGCAGGCGCGGACAACTCGGTTCACTGCGTCCGATTCAGCCCGGGAGGAGGGATGCTGGCGACGGTCGCGGCCGATGGGAAACTGCGCGTCTGGGATGTGGCCTCGCGACGGCTCGTGAAGGAGGCTCCAAACCCGGAGAGACTGCCGCTGGAGGCGGTGTGCTTCAGCCCGAGGGGTGGATCCGTGTTCGTGGCTGGCCAAGGTGGCAAGGTGTTTCGCTGCTCTGAGAGCGGGACGGACGGCCTTGAACTGGTTACGGATGCGCCTGAACGTGTGACGTGGCTGGGGTGTTCGCCAGATGGGAAGTGGCTTGCGATGGCGGGGGGGAGCCCGGTGATCGAGGTTGTCGATATCGCCCAGCCCGAGGCGAAGCGGAGTCTCGCGGGCCATGCTCAACGTGCGATCGAAGGGGTGTTTCACCCGAAGGGGGCGACTCTGTTCACCGTTGGAGGAGACGGTCTGTGCATCGCCTGGGACTTCCCCAATGGCCGGGAGAGGTTCCGGACGGTTGTTTCGAAGTCTCCCACGCGGGCAGTGGCGCTATCGCCCGATTCCAAACTCGTCGCCGTGGGCAGCGATGACTGGCACATACGACTGCTCGATGCCTCCACGGGGGTCGTCAAGGCGACTCTGAACGGCGCCAAGCAGCACGTGTTCGGGCTGGTCTTTCACCCGTCTGGAAATCTCCTGTTCTCGAGCTCACGGGATTCGGTCATTCAGGTTTGGGATGTTCGCGCCGGGAGGGAGATTGCGGTACTGGAAGGGCATGACGGCCTGGTTCTCTCGCTCGCGGTGTCGCCCGATGGACTGCGGCTCGCATCCGGTAGCTCGGACAGGACAGCCGGGATCTGGGAGCTCGGGTACTACCGGAAGCACGTCTCGGGCGGCAGCCCGATGTGGAACAAGGGCCCGATCCTCGCTGATGTGCCGGTGGGGAGGTAGGTCAGGAGGCCGATCGAGACGATCGGTAAATTTGCCGCGGCTTGGTTTCGACTGCGGACGACAGGTGATTGGGCTGGTCCGTGTCGTCGCCATTCAGAATCCAGTCGGGTGAGACCCTGAAGCCCCGGCAGAAGGCGGCGATGAAGTACGCGGATGGGCGACCCCGGGTGAGGTACCGGCGAACGGACTCGGCGTGGACGCCGGTCAAGGTTGAAATTCGCGAGAAGGAGTGGTGCCCGGCCGTCTGCTGAAGACGTGCGAGCACCTGCGCCTCCCAGATTCGGCGGGCGTTGGTCGATAGGGCGTTGGAGTTGGAGGTTCGCATGGACATTTCACCCCGGGGTTGTCAAAACAGACCGACACCCCCCTTCCTTCAGTGAGAGGTGAGGGCTGGCGGCCATGTGTGACAGAAAATGGGAAGTCAGCAGCAGATTTTTTGCCGCTATCGAACGGTCACCCAAGCTCCTCTGGCGGCAGGCCGAGGTCAACCCAGATCAGCCGAAGGACCTTGAGGAAGCTGTCCGCGTAGAGGACAACGCCCGGTGGTGGGGCGGAAAGCATGGCGTAGGCCTGCTGAACGCTCGCTGCCAAGGCGGCTCGCTCGGGCCCCCCTAAACCCGCCGGAATACCGGAAGAAGCGTACTGGTCGGCAATCACGCCGAACTTGCCGTTCAGGGTGGTCTCCAAGTTCAACTTGGCGGGATCTCCGCCGAGCAGGCGGTGTACTTCCGACAGCACGGCCAGAAACGCTTCGAGCCAATTGGTTGAAGAAGACATCGAAGGTCCGGGAGCCCTTGGCGGGACCGTTTCCGGGGCTCCGATGGTGGCCGTGGGCACCAAAAACAATGACACAACGACCGAAAAACGGGTAAACTGGGTCCTCATGGTTCGTCCCTCACAGGCCTCCGACCGCGATCACACGCGCGAATCTGGAAGTGGCCACATGAGTGGGCGAGCGCCAAGGTCCGAGTGTGACGAAATCCGCGCCGAAATGTGCACTGACGTGCAGATTCCGGGCTCTCGGACGCAGGGGACAACAGATACGGACCTCACGGACCTGCTGGAAAGGGTCCGTCAGGGTGACCGGGAGGCCGGCGCGGCATTTATCCGGAAGTACGGATCCCGAATACGGCGGCGGGTTCGGGGCAAACTCTCACCCGCCATGCGGCGGTTGTTCGACTCCCAGGAGATCCTGTCGACCGTGGCACGACGTCTGGACGCCTTGGTCGCGACCGGCCAGATTCACGCTGTCAGCGACGGCCAGGTGTGGAGCCTCGTGTTCACCATCGCGGAGAACTCCCTCGTAGAAAAAGCCCGGGTGTACCGGGGTCTTCGTGCGAAGGAGGGCGAGGACAGCGCCTTGGCTGAGAGGATCCTGGCCAGACTCAGGGAATCCGAGCGCGAACATTCCGATGGTCCCGAACTGGAAATCGATCGCGCATTGCGTTCGCTGGGTGATCGGGTCGACAGGGAGATTCTCTCGCTCTGGCTGATGGGGAGGGACGCTTCTTCGATCGCCATCGCCGTGGACATGTCACCATCAGCCGTGCGCAAGAGGTGGGAGAGGATCCGTGAACAGCTTCGCGACACGTATCTTCATGGGGGATGCTGATGTCGAAGGTATCCGTGACCGTTGAAGCGAAGGTCAGCAGGATGTACCGGGACGGTGGCGCTGACCCCGCCCTCGTCGATCTACTCCAGGCGATCGATCCGTGGGATGACGACGCCCTGTCGGAGTTGATCGAGGTGGATGGCCGTTTGCGGATCAGCCTCCGTCGGCCGATCTCGATGGTGAGGTATCTCGAAGCGGTTCCGGACCTGCCGCGGCGTGAACTCCCGCTGGATTCCGCGATCGATGTGGTATTGCGGTCCATGTCCGGGGGAGCGAGGCCGACGTCGGCGGCGGTGGCCGAGCTCAAAGCTCAGTTCCCGGAAATGGCCGTTGCGATTGATGAAGCGGCGGTTCTTGGCCGCGCGGTGGTGTCGACAACCGGTGTGAGCCAACTGGTTCGTTCATCGCCTCAACGTGTGGTGCCAGATGACTTCGGGCCGATCGGGGAGGATGGAGTGCCGCGGTACCAGCTCGTCGAGCTTCTGGGATCCGGCAGCAGCGGGGAGGTGTACCTGGCGGTTGACCGGCTTCTCTCTGAACAGGACCGGCCAGCGCGCGTGGCGATCAAGATTCTCGCAACCCAGGTCCGGACCACGCGTGCGAAGATGCAACTGGCGGAGGAGGCTTCGAAGGCCCGCCGCGTCCTGCACGACCATGTGGTTCGCGTCCTCGATCGGGGTCTGTCAGACGAAGGCGAAGATTACATCGTGTACGAGCATGTTGAGGGCGGGGACCTTGACCGCTGGCTCGAAGCGCACGGACCCCGGGTGGCCCCCGCGGCTGCCGCGACAATGGTGGCCAAGGTGGCGAGAGGACTGCAGGCGGCGCACCTGGCGGGGTTGGTGCATTGCGACCTGAAACCGTCCAACATTCTTGTGACGTCGTCCGGCGAGCCAAAGGTGGCGGACTTCGGGATCGCGGTTCGCGAGAGCGAACTGGTCGCACGCCGGGAGGAGGCGATGCAGCCGATGGGCAACATTGCGTTCATCTCTCCCGAGCAGTACCGCGGCGAGCCGGGCTGTCTTGGCGTGCAGTCGGACGTGTACGCCTTGGGGGGTGTTCTCTTCTATCTGCTGACCGGCGAACTGCCGAACGGATCGACTGTTGAAGAAGTGGCGAGGACACACGATCTGGCTACGGGGCGACCCGGGCCGCCCGATCCGCGGCTCAAGATTCCCAGGATCGACGACGACCTGGCCGCGATTTGCCGCAGAGCAATGGCGTCGAAGCCTGCGGACCGACACGCCTCAGCGGGGGAGTTGGCGGATGATCTCGAAGCGTGGGTTCGGCACGAACCCATAGCCTGGCGCCGTCCATCGGTGTGGCGGGTGGCTCGACTGGCGACGAGAAGGCGTCCTGCCTTGGTCGCTGCGATTGCGGTCGCGTTTCTCTCCGTGGTGGCAGGGGCTGGGGCAGCGGGATACTGGGTTTCGGTGGCGAAGGAGAACCGAGCTCGCGCCGATGCCGCAGACGCCACGGTGTCCGATGCACGGAATGAAATTGAGGTGGTCTATCGATTCTTCAAGCAACTCCAAAGCATGGGGATGGGGCAGGACATGATTCAGATGGTCGTGGCGTGGGAGCAGGTGACGCGTGACGCGGGTTTGGACAGTCCGCAGAGTCGGCTCGAAGCGTGGCGGCTCAAGACGCAGCGGGCGAGAGACATCGTGAAGGAGTACATCGACGCGGGGCGCGAGGACCATGTTGAAACGCTGATGTGGCAGGGAGTCCTCGGCTTCTGGCTCGTGAACAACAAAGAGTTTGACGAGGCCGCCGAGCGATTGGGGTGGGCCGTGGAACGTTGGAGAGCCAAAGGGCTCGAGACGGACGCTTTGGCCGAGCAGACCAGACGGCTTTGGCTGAGCGCCCGGGCGCTGCAGTTGCACGCGAAGTCGCTTCGGGGCGAGTTGACGAGTGATGACCGTTCTGAACTGCTGTCTCTTAACCGGGAAGTGGGCGCCGCGCTGAAGGGTGGGGGGCTCGCCGGGGGGTTGCCGACCCGCGAACGCCTGTTGGAAGCGCAGGCGGCGATGTACTCGCCGGCGCTTCTCGATCGTCCGAGGGAGCATGCCGACGCCCAAGCCAAGTTGGATCAGCACCGGAAGCTCGCATCCAAGCCACTTCCCCAGTACAAGGCCTCCCGCGCTGCAAAGCAACCGCGTTGAACGATGTTCCACAACGCGGTCCTGCAACGGGTGTTGATCTACCCTGCGATCTGAAGTTCTTAACGTGGTTGATGGGCTGCAACCAGTGGTTACGGGGTGGTTGGTTTGGTTCCTGTCCTCGTCCGGTGCTTTGCCCGTCGACGTATCAGGGAATGGTCCATACCCATTGGGACATTCCGAGCAATGCTTGCGGCGGGGGGATCAATCGGTAAACTGCGAAGGCAATGGCGATTCGACCTCCCGGGTCGATGGAGGGTGGCTCAGAGCGCCGCCCTGATGCAGTGGGCACTTCTCGAAAGGTGACCCCATGAGCGTGATGGAATCGGCACAGGCAGTCATGAGCGCGATGGCCTTGGCCCAGCCCGGGGCCCGGCCGCGCGATCCACAAGAGGGGCCGAGTGTCGAACGGTTGGTTCACCGCCTCACGTGGGGCTTCACGCAGGAAGAGATGTCGCTGGCGATGCAGCTCGGCTACTCGCAGTACCTCGAGTATCACCTGGCGCACACCGCCATCACGGACAAGCTCATCGACTCGTACCTCGGCTCGACAGGCTCCGAGCTGCAAGGGCAGGAGGTGTTCGCGACGCTGTGGATGACGCCGTACTACCTGGGTCAACAGGCGTCGGCCACGAACATCATGAACGCCCTGATGCGGGCCATGATCCTCCGGGCGACGTATTCGCGGCGTCAGTTGTTTGAGCGGATGGTCGAGTTCTGGTCCGATCACTTCAATATCTGGATGGGGCAGGACGACATCACCCAGCGACTCAAAACGGTGGATGAACGAGAGGTCATCCGTCCGCATGCGCTGGGAAACTTCGGGAACATGCTGCGGGCCAGCGCCACGAGCCCCGCCATGCTGGCGTACCTCGACAACAACCTCAACACCCGAAACGGCGGCAACGAGAACTACGCTCGCGAGCTGCTCGAGTTGCACACGCTGGGCGTCGACGGCGGCTACACCCAGACCGACGTGATCCGAGTGGCCAAGTGCTTTACGGGCTGGACGTACTGGGGATCGACCGGCGGCGGAACCGGCGCGCCGTACAACGGCTACACCTTCCGTTTCAACGCGAACAACCACGATCCCGCCGCTCAGGTGCTTTTCGAAGGAACCCCGCAACAGATCACCATCCCGGCGGGGCCGAACAACTCGGCGGCGAACATATCTCGTGGCGAGTTGGTATTGACGGCGCTGATCAATCACCCCAGCACCGCCCGCTTCATATCCCGCAAGCTTCTCTGGCGATTCTGGGGTGAGAACCCGCCCGAGCCGTTTGTGACATCAGTCGCCGCGACGTACGCCGCGACGGGCGGCGACATCAAGGCCATGTTGCGCACGGTGTTCAACGGGTTCGCCACCTATCCGCCGCCGCTGAAGTTCAAGCGGCCGATCCACGTTCTCGTCTCAGCCCTGCGTGCCACCAGAGCCAGGGTGACATCGCTTGCCAACTTCCCCGCGTCGGTGCAGACGCCGCTGGTGGCCGCGGGGCAGGCGCCGTACCAGTGGCAAGCACCGGATGGCTATCCGGACACGTTGGAGTATTGGGTTGGCCTCCTGCTCCCCCGCTGGAACTTCGGCGCCTCGCTGATGAACAGCAACTACAGTGGGATCACGGTTGACACGTCCACCGCCGGCCCGCTTCTGGCCGGCGCCTCGACCGCGGCCCAGGTCGCCGATCGGATTGATTACCTGTTCTTCAACAGCCAGATGAGCGCGGCGGACAAGGCGGCGATTCTTGCCCATATGCAGCCCGTTCAGTCGGCGACAGTTCCAAGTTCAACGCAGATTCGCGAAGCGATCGGTCTCGCGATCGGGGCGCCCGGATTCCAGTGGTATTGAAACTTCACGAAGAAAACGCTCCCTCTCAGGGGTGATGACCATGAGCCGACACGATTGCCATGCGTGCGATGAGTACAACGAACTCTCGCGGCGAGGATTCCTCAAGCTCGGCGGCTTGGCGCTGATGGCATCGGCCGTTCCCGCCTGGCTGCCGCGCGTGGTCATGGCGAAGAACTTCGTATCCGGCCGGGACGTGGTGGTGTACCTGTACCTCAGGGGCGGGGCCGACGGCCTGACCATGTTGGCGCCGTATGGCGATCCCGCGTACGCCACCATCCGGCCAACCCTGGCCTTGACCGCGCCCGGCGGTGGTGCGAACTCCACGGTCGCATTGCCGAACAGCAACTTCTTCGGCCTCGCCCCCGGCATGGCGCCGCTGCTGGAGGTCTACAACGAGGGCAAGCTGGCGATGGTGCACGCGTCCGGGTTCATGGTGAGCAACCCATCGCGGTCGCACTTTGACGCGCAGCGATTCATGGAGGTCGGCAAGTTCAATGATCCGACGCTGTTCACCGGCTGGCTGGGGCGGCACCTGGCCGACACGGGAGCGGTGGTCCCGGGCGCACAGCTCCGCGCCATCGGCGTCGCCAACGGCCTTCAGCAATCCCTGGTCGGCTCGCCCAAGGCCCTTCCCGTCCCGGGCCTGGCGCAGTCCAGCGCGCCGAACTACAGCATCACCGGGGCGAGCGGCACGGCCGCGACCCGTCTCTCGCGCTTGAACGCCATGTACAGCGCTGTCGCGGATCCGTTGCGGAGCGCTGCGGAGACCACGCAATCCACGATCACGCTGCTGAACTCGATCGGCTTCAGCACGTACTCGCCGGTCAATGGGGCGGTGTATCCGACGACAGCGCTGGGGTACGCGATGAAGTCCGCCGCGGCCCTCATCAAGGCGGACGTCGGCGTGGAGGCGATCGCGATCGACCGGAGCGGGTGGGATCTGCACGCCAGTCTCGGGCCGGTCAACGGGGCGATGAACACCCTCATGGACGATCTGGCGCGCGGCATGCTTGCTTTCCACCGGGACGTCATCGCCGGTTCAAACAGAAATGCCGTGGTTGTGGTGATGTCGGAGTTTGGCCGTCGCGCGGCGGAGAACGGCAGCGCCGGCGTCGATCACGGCTACGGGAACCTGATGCTGCTGATGGGTCACCGAATCAACGGCGGGCAAGTCTTCAGCCGCAACCAGGCGGGACAGGCCGGGTGGCCCGGGCTCGGGCCCGGGCAGTTGTTCCAGAACCTGGACCTCGCCGCGACGATCGACTTCCGGAACGTGCTGTCGGAGGTGTGCGCGAACTTGCTTCAGAACAACAACCTCGCCAACGTGTTCCCCGGGTTCGCGCAGCAGAGCTTCATTGGTGTGACGACCACGTAAGGCACAGACGAGTCAACCAGCCGTTCGATCACGTGTCGCGGCTACGCTTGACTCGTGCAGCTGACCTTTGAGCATCCTGTCTGGCTGTGGCTGATCGCTCTGGCGGTGCCGCTCGCCGCAGCGGGTGCGATGTGTTTCAGCGCCATGAGCCGGGTAAGGCGGTGGTCGGCGATTGCGGTTCGGGTCGTTCTGCTGGCCCTCCTCTCGGCCATGCTGGCGGGGGCCAGCGCTGTTCGCCGGACGGACAGGGTGGCCGTCGTGGCGGTTGTCGATGTGTCGGATTCCGTAAGACTGTTCGGCCAAGGTGTATCGGGCCAGCCCGATGCGCTGGAATCGGTCAGGCGGTGGTTGTCGGCGATGCAGCAACGGCGCAGGCCAGATGACGTCATGGGGGTCGTGGCTTTCGCGGGTAGTGCCGCCGCCGTGATCACGCCAACCCGGGGTGACTTGAGCGATCGGGCGCTGGATATCGCCCTCAGGGATGGGACCGATATCGCCGGTGCCCTGCGGCTTGCGGCAACGCTCATTCCACCTGAGGCGTCCGGGCGGCTGGTGTTGATCTCGGATGGGATTGCCACAACGGGGGAGCCCCTGGCCGCGGCCCGCCAGATCGGTCGGGGAATTGCCCGTTCGACGCCGATCGATGTGGTTCCCATCGACATCGGGCCGGTCCGCGAGGTGATGGTGGAATCCGTCGATACGCCGCCCCGTGCCGCGGCAGGGGCGACGATCACGGTTCGGATCACGCTGCGATCGACGGGGGAAGCAAGCGGTACGCTGCAACTGACGCGTGAGGGGGAGTTGGTGGACATCAACGGGGAGGAGCCGGGAACGGGTCGGAGACTGACCCTGAGGCCCGGTCGGACCGTGGAACTGGTGACCGTTCCGCTGCCGGAGGGACGGTTGCACCGGTTTGAGGCGGTGTTCACACCGGATCGGGTGCAGAGCGCAACAGGCGGCCTCGTGTCCCTCGGTGATTCGCGTGTCGAGAACAATCGCGCCCAGGGCATGACGGTGAGCTCAGGGCGTGGAGCGGTGCTGCTGGTGGACGGTGTGAACTCGCCGGGCGGTCCCGGCGGCGGCGGGCTGCTGGGGAGGACGCTGGCCGAGGCCGACATGGACGTCACCACGATTCCGCCGGAGGCCATGCCGGAAAGCCTGCTGGAGTTGCAGGCGTACGACACGGTGGTGCTGGAGAACGTCCCCGCGGATGCTGTGACGAACCGGGCGCAGCGCGCGCTTGTGGCTTTCGTAAAGGACACGGGCGGTGGGCTGGTCGTGGTGGGGGGGCCCGATGCCCTTGGCGCCGGGGGATGGAAGGGCAGCGAAGTGGAGCCCATCCTGCCCGTGAAGCTGGATCTTCCGGAGAAGCTGGTTCAGCCGGATGCCGCCGTGGTGTTCGTGCTGGACAACTCGGGATCGATGGGGCGTGGTGTATTGGGCTCGGTGTTGACGCAGCAGCAGATCGCGAATCAGGCGGCTGCGCTGGCGGTGAGGTCGCTCGACTCCAAGGACCTGATCAGCGTCATCACGTTCAACTCCACGTCATCGGTCGTGGTGCCGCTCTCCCCAAACACCGACGCGAAGGCGACGGCCAGCCGCATCCTCTCCATTGCGCCCGGTGGGGGAACGGTGATGGGTCCGGCGCTGCTGGCGGCCCGCGACCAGCTCGCGGAGGTTCGTGCGGCGGTCAAGCACATCATCGTGCTGTCGGACGGACGATCGGTCGGGCACGAATCGCTCCCCCAGATTGCGGAGCAGATTCACGTCGAGACGGGTGCAACGATCTCGGCGATCAGCGTCGGCGATGAAGCCGATGAACAGACGATGGCGGATATGGCGCAGCGTGGGGGGGGTCAGTCCTACGTCGTAACCAATCCCAATCTGCTTCCGAAGTTCTTTCTGAAAGCAGTGAGGATTATCCGGACACCGATGGTTCGGCAGGGCACATTCCAACCCGTCCTGGAGCCGGTGGCATCACCTCTCACGGCGGGCCTGAGCAACTCGCCACCGCTTCTCGGGCTCGTGTTGACCCAGCGGCGGCCGGAACCGACCATCACGTACTCGATGTCCGCCGACACCGGCGAGCCATTGATGGCCCACTGGAACGTCGAACTGGGGCAGGTGGCTGTGTTCGCCTCAGATGCAAGCCGCTGGGCTCGTCCGTGGGCGGAGTGGCCGGGGTACCGGCGGATGTGGACGCAGGTTGCCAGGAGCGTCGCCAAGTCCACGGCCGCATCACCGTTCGAGCTGACCATGGAGGCCATCGGTGATGAACTGAAGCTCCGAATGGATGCGATCGGACCCGACGGAAAGCCCGTCGATGGACTGACCGTCCCCGTGACCGTGCACAGCCCGGGAGGCTCGACGGTTTCGCTCTTTCTCTCGCAGGTGGGTCCAGGAGTGTACGAGGGGAGTGCCCGCACCTTGGAGACTGGGGCGCACATCGCCGTGGTGAAGCCTTCCCAGAATGGCCGCGCCATGGCGGGATTGATCGGCGGTGCGTCGGTGGCATCCGGCGCGGAGTTTCAGCGTCTCACTCCCGAGCGCGAACTGCTCGAGCAGATCGCTCGGGAGACCGGCGGCCGGGTGCTGTCGTTGGCGGATGGGGCGAGTATCGATCTCTTCGATCGGACGGGCACGGAAGCCCGAGAAGCTGTGTCGCCTCTGTGGAGGCTGATACTCATCTGGACTCTCGCCGTGTTCCTGCTCGACGTCGGGATGAGGCGCATCGCCTGGGACCGCTTTGTCAGCCGCGAGTTCGGTGTCGATATGCGGCGTGCCGCGGCCGAGTCCGTCGCGGACCGAAGCAGGCAGGCCCGCCGCGCGGTGGAGAGACTCAAGACCGCGATTCCTGATGAAAGCCCCGGCGGGGTTGGCCAAGCCGGTCTGTCCGATGAAGATGCGCAGCGAGTAGAGGAGCAGGAGCGTGCACGACGGCACGCGGCGTATCAGGCGAGAATGCAGGAGGTTCGGAAGCAGGAGTTCGGTGTGGAATCGGTTGAAGACACGGCTTCGACAGAAGCGCCCGCCACTTCACCTTCGCAGGAGCCCCGTCGGCAACCGGAGCAGGAATCCGGCGGGCTGATGGCCGCCAAGCGACGCGCTCGCGAGCGGATGGAGCGGCAGGACGGCGTGGAGAGGGGCGAGGTGTGAGGGAGGAGCGCCTCCATGAAATGAACCCGACGGGCCGCTTCACGGACCGTGCCGTGGACTATGCGAAGCACCGCCCGTCGTACCCGGCTCAAGCAGTGGACTTGGTGATGCGTGGCCTGGGATCGCAGCCGCTCGTCGCGGACATCGGCGCAGGGACTGGGATCTTCGCACGGCTTGTGGCCGAGCGGGGCGCGAGGGTGATCGGCATTGAACCGAACGCCGCGATGTTGGGGGCGGCGGACCGGCATGATGGGGTCGAGTATCGGTTGGGTCGGGCCGAGGCGACGGGCATGCCCCCGTCGAGCGCGGATGCGGTGACGTGCGCCCAGGCGTTTCACTGGTTTGACGCGGAGGCGGCGCTGGTTGAGTTTCACCGGATTCTCCGGCCACACGGGCGGTTGGCACTGATATGGAACGACCGGGATCCGTCGGACCCGGTTGCCTCGGCCTACCGCGAAGCGATCCGTGCCGTCGGAGGAGTTCACCCTTCCGAAGCGCGAGCGTTCGACCCGTCGGTTGTGTCGGCGGGAGGCCTGTTCTCCCCTCCCGCGCTTCACGAGCTTGGTCACGAACAAACGTTGAATGAGGAGGGCTTCATCGGCCGGGCCATGAGTGCCTCGTACGCGCCCAACACGGGCGAATCCGCGCAGGAGCTCAAACGCCGGCTCCGCGACGCCCATCGGCGACTCAAGGACGAAGATGGGCTTGTGCGAATGAGGTACATCACGCGGGTCTACACCGCGGAGTCGGTGCCCGGGTCTGCGTAATCATCGATCCGCTATGGATTCGAAACCGGAACGCCGTGCAGGCTCAGCCGCTCCGCACGATCGATCCGCACGGGCACGATCCGTCCGATCCAGCGTTCGGGCTCTTTCGCTTCGAAGAAGACGATCAGATCGCCGTCGGTCCGTCCCGACAACTGCATCGGCCCTGGCGATGCGACGTCATCTTCGATGTCGATGGCGCACGCGGATCCCCCGAGTTCCCGTCCGCCGATGGTCAGTCCGACCGTGCCTTGGCCAGAACACTTGTCGCGGACTTGCCTCTTGGCCTCGCGCCTCGACACACCTTCAACGAATACATCCACCGTTCGGCCGATCTGCTCCCGGCTCACTTCATCGCTGATGTCGGATTGGATCGCCAGCAGTTCGTTGTTGCGACGGCGCTTCACGTCATCAGGAACATCATCGACAAGCCGGTCGAACGCAGTGGTTCCCGGGCGCGGGGAGTACTTGAAGATGAAGCAGTTCTTGTACCTCGCACGTCGAACCAGCGAGACCGTCTCGGCGAAGTCCTCATCAGTTTCGGTCGGGAAGCCGACGATGATGTCGCCGGCAATGGTCAAGGGCCGGCCGACCTCCGGCTGATGCAGGAATGCACGTGCCCGATCGAGAAACTCGAGGTACTCACCGACCGTGTACCCGCGGTTCATCAGCTTGAGAATCCGATCCGAGCCCGATTGTCCCGGGACGTGAAGGTACCGGCAGATGCGGGGATGGTCGCGGATCACTTCGAGGCAGTCATCGCCAAAGTCGCGCGGATAGCTCGTGACAAACCTCAGGCGCTGGATCGCCGGGACCTCGTCATGAATCCTGGCCAAGAGATCGGCAAAGGTCGTCGTGGACTCGCCGGAGAACGGGTCCCTGCGGTGGCCGCCGGTGTAGCTCCGCCCTTTCTGCGGCTGCGTGACACCGTTCACGGTCACCGCCGCGCCGTGCTCGAAGCGGTAGTGATTGACCGTCTGGCCGAGCAGCGTAACCTCGACCACGCCGGCATCGGCCAGGCGTTTGCATTCCTCCACGATGTGGTCCGGCGGTCGGTGGACCTCAGCCCCGCGCGTGAACGGCACGACGCAGTACGTGCAGAACTTGTTGCAACCGCGCGTGATGCGCACGTAGGCCGAGGTCTTCGGTCCTTCATCGCCAATGCGCAGCGAACGCGACAGGTCGAGCATTTCCAGCGAATCCTCCGCCGCGGCGAGGGTGCCGCTCCGCCGGCTCGCATTCCCGGCCAGCGCGACCGCCGAAGCGGAGGTGGTCGCGGCGCGACCGTGATCGACCTCGTCCGCAAGGAGCGCGGCACGGGTGCGGAAGGCGTTGTCGAGAAGCGCGGGGAGCTTGTCCAACTCGGCGGGTCCGCAGAGCACATCGACAACCGGCATCCGCTTGATCAAGGCGGTCCCGTCGCGCTCCGCCATGCACCCCAGCACGCCGACGACCAGCCCCGGCTGCTGCCGCTTCCGGACCCGAAGCTCGCCCAGCCGCGACCAGACCTTCTGCTCCGCGTGCTCGCGGACGGAGCAGGTGTTGTACAGGACGACGTCGGCGGCGTCCGGGTCACCCGTGAAGTGGTACCCCAGCGCGCGCAGTTGCCCGGTCACAAGCTCGGAATCGAGCTCGTTCATCTGGCAACCGAAGGTCTCGAGGTACACCTTGCGTTTCATGGGGCAGGGAGTTTATGCGTGCCGCGCCAAACCCTCCGGGCAGGCGGGAGGGGGATGTCACTACACTGCACGCATGTGGCGCGGCATTTCACTGGCCAATAAGTGCCTGCTTCTGTTCGGCGGCGCGGTCGTTCTGATCGTGCTGGCGGCCATGTCCGTGCCATGGTTCCGCATGAACGGGTTGGTGGACGCCGGGCAGCACGAAGTCTCGCGGCAACTGGTCAACGTCTGGGAATCGCTGGAACGTTGGAACCCCGCGCCCGAGGGGGAGATGGTGGAACGGGCCGGTATCAATGCACGCCGGCTGACGCCGGAACAGGCCGCGGCGGAATCGGCGACGAATCCATTCATCCGGCGAGCGCTGCGGTCCATGGAACAATCGGCGGAGGTGTCGGAGTACCAGTCCGCGTCGTGGCGAGGGCTGACCCGGGAGTACCGATACGCCCGCGCGATCCGCAAGGACGACAAGTCTCTCGCGGGGATCATCTCGCTGCAGCGAAGGCCGATGGAGGCGACGCGCCTGCTCGTGATCAACACGGCGTACCTGCTGAGCGCCGGGTGCGTGGTGCTGGGGCTGGCGGTGCTGGTGTTCTATCTGATCACGCACCGCATCATTCTGAGCCCTGTCCGTGCCCTGAAGGAAACGGCGGAACGAGTCCGCGAGGGCGACCTGACGATCCGCTCGGAAATCCAGACGGGCGACGAGTTCGAGGAGTTGTCGGGCACGTTCAACTCGATGCTGGTCGAGCTGGCCCGGAGCCAGAATCAGCTGCGCGCCATCAACAGCGCTCTGGACGTGAAGCTCAACGAGTTGTCGGAAGCCAACACGGCGCTGTATGAAACGGCGAGGCTCAAGGGCGAGTTCCTCGCCGGCGTGAGCCACGAGCTTCGGACGCCCCTCAACTCGATCATCGGCTTTGCCGAACTGCTCCGCGACCAGGCGCAGTCCGAGCTCGAGGCCGGGGACGATTCGACGCGGCTCTCGAAGCGGGTGAGGTACCTCGAGAACATCCTCAACTCGGGGAGAGGCCTGCTGGAGATGATCAACAGCCTGCTGGAAATGGCCAGGATCGAAGCGGGCAAGGTGGAGATCAAGCCGGCGCCGCTGAACCTGCGGGATGTGTGCGAAGGCGTGCTGGGCTTGATCGCGCCGCTGGGGGAGAAGAAGAAACTCACCCTCACGCTCGAAGCGGCAGAGGACTTGCCGATCATCGAGACCGATCAGAAGCTGCTCCAGCAGATTCTCTTCAACTTCCTCAGCAACGCGGTGAAGTTCACACCGTCGGTGTCACCCGCCGGCGTCAGGGGGAGCGTGACGCTCCGAGCCGAGCATCTACCCGCACGAGGCGACCAGGGTTCCGACGCGATCGAGCGCGTACGGATCAGCGTGATCGACACCGGACCGGGAATCTCACCGGAGGATCAGGCCCGCTTGTTCCAGAAGTTTCTTCAACTCGACGCCTCGCACACGCGCGAGCACACCGGCACGGGCCTTGGCCTCGCGATCAGCCGCGAGTTGGCCCACCTGCTCCAAGGGGAGATCCAACTCGTCAGCGAGGTGGGGCGAGGATCCATGTTCAGCCTGATTCTGCCCATCCGGCTCGATCGAGAGCGTGCTCGCGAGCAGAAACTCGAGACGGCGTTCCGTGGCGCGCTTACCGCGCAGCGTTCCTGACGTCCGCCCGCTGGAACATCACGGATTCGTGGTGTCGCAGGCGAGGCCTGCCCCTCCCCAATGGCCATTCGATAGCCACCACATCCACCCGCATCAGACGCCGCTCCCAACCATTTGCCCGGCGCAACGTCTGGAGTATCGCGGCCAGTTTCGCCCGCTTCCGCGAGGTGACGCTTGCCTCCGGCGCGACCGTTTCGCCCTGAATGGACCGCCCCGAGCCCCGAAGGCGGGTCTTGACCTCGACGATGACGATCGCCTCCCGGTGCGGGCACTCGCAGACGATGTCCGCCTCGCCATGCTTGAGCCTGGCATTCCGGGCCAGGATCCGGTACCCCTTCCTTCGAAGGTATCGCGCCGCAAAGTGCTCTCCCGCCTGTCCCAGGCGCTTCGGGTCGCTTGCCAGCGCCGTCCGTTGTGTCAGCCTCTTCAGCAGCCGCGCGAGCACGGCATCAAGGCCCCGGCGGCCAATAGCGGTCGGCCGCGATGTTCACCAGCTCCTGCACCATCTGGTCCAGGTCGCTGAACGTGGCACGTCGCACCAGCCGCTCAATGTACGCCTGTTCACCCGCAAGCTGAGCGCTGTAGTTGAGCCGGTCGACGATGTTCAACTGCACATCCGGGTCCGCGAGCGACTTGCTCTCTGACTGAAGCGATTCAAGGTACAGCCACACCAGCAGCTTGTTGTCCGAACGGTCCGTGCGTTCGACCGGCTCGGGTGTGAACTGACCGGGCTTGAGCTTCTGCGCGGCCGCGTTGAACTCGTCAACCGCGAAAGGCGTCGCGGTCGCGTAGTCTCCCCGAATGACCGTCTTCCCATCGCCAAACAGCCCGCCGCCCTCGGCGTTGTACTGGTTGGCCGGGAGCGACGCGACCTCGGCAAAGGGCTTGCCAGCGGCAAGCGATTCGCGGATGGCCGCGACGGCGTCCGCGTTGTCCGCGCGGCAACTGATGATTCGAAATGTCGCCGTGGCGGGGGGCTGAAACGCCTCGATGTTCCTGTCGTAATACCGCTTGACGTCCTTCCAGCTCGCCCGGCTCCGCTTTTTCACTTTCTCCTCAAGCTGCATGCTGATCAGGACCCGGGCCTCCACCTCGCGACCGAACCGGTGCTCATTCTGGTTGTTCACTCGGAGCTGCCGTTCGAGCTCCGCCTGACTGCCGCCCAGGCTCCGGCGCTGCACAGCTGTCGACTCTCGAACGAAGTTCCGAAGTCCGGCACGCTGCTGCGGCTTGAGTGCCGCGCGGGCTTCCGCGGCGAGCAGTTCATCCTTCAGGATCCGGGAAAGCTCGCCGCGAAACAGCACCTCCGCAAGGTCGAGCCAGTTCCCGCGGGTGACGATCCGACCTTCCTGCGGCTCCAATCCGATGGCCCGCCATTCTTCCGGAGCCATCATCTTCGTGAGCGCGATGGCAGCGAGGCGTGGACCGATGTCCCGGAGAAGGTCGTCCACACGTATGGGCCGCCCGTTGATCTCCCCTATCTTGGCGTCAACCAGCACGGGGGACTCGGATGCTCGAGCCTCGACCCCGGGTTGGACACGTGGCACCCCGGACTCCACGGAAACATCGTTGATAGTCAGCGGTTCCTGGGAAACAGGACGCGTTGGAACGTTCGCTTCTTCAACCGGAGAAACGCTGGCAGACCGAACGGGTACCGTGGGCGACGGTGCCACGGTGGTCGGCATCGTGGCCGGGTCCGCGATGAAGTCCTCGGTGCGGAGCACGACAACAGGCTCGGAGCGCCCCCCTCCGGCGCAGCCCCCGGCCGCCCATCCCGCCAGCAGAACCAGAAACCCGAGCCGTCGATCCATCGTGGCGACACGGTACGTCCGCAAGCCCTGCATCGCAAGGGCCGGTCCCGGCAATCCCACCCCGATCGCCTACAGTTGACCCGACGAAAGGAAATCACATGTCAGACTCCCAAGGGCCCAAAATCATCGTCGACAGCGACTGGAAGTCGCAGGCCCAGGCCGAGAAGGAACGGCTCGCGGCGGCCGAGAAGGCCAAGCAGCCCTCCGGGCCTGAAGCCGGCGGCGACATGGACGGTCCACCACAGCCGAACTTCGAGGAGCTGATCCGTACACTCGCCATGCAGGCCCTGATGTACCTCGGGGCCTTTCCGGACCCGGAGTCGGGCCGCCGGATCGTCGGTCTGGAGCCCGCGAAGTTCAACATCGACCTTCTCGCGATGCTTGAAACCAAGACCAAGGGCAACCTCACCCCGGAAGAATCCCAGTTCCTGACGCAGATGCTCCATGAGCTTCGTATGCAGTACGTCGAAATCTCCGCGGCCGTCGCCAAAGCCGTCGAGCAGGGACGCGTGCAGAGCGCGGGAGGGCCGGGCATGGCGCCGGGGCAAGTGCCGCCCATCAACCTCAAGTCCCGTCCGTGACGGCTCAGGACGCGTTATAGGCCGCCCTCGCCGCGCGCCCCGACCGCCATGCGTGTCAACCCGCAAGAAGAAACAAACTCTGGTTCGGATGGTCAAGATCGCGGCAGGTAACGCGTCTGCCGCCTGTGCAATTTCCGCGATTGTGCGACGCGTAAAGCACGAAGTCCCCGGCTTCTGTTGAGACCGTGTGCCGCCGATGTTTCCTGTCCTATGAACCAGGGACACTCGCTCTCAAGGTCGGCCTCTGTTCTCGTCGGGTCTTCCGCGTTCATCGCCGCCGCGGCGTACCTCGGCGTGGGCTGGCTTCGCGAACTCACGCTCGGGCTTCCCGTCGGCGTCTGGCTGATCTTGGCGGCGATGGCGGCCGAGTGGTTGACGTCGAAGTCTCGAAACGCTCAGGAAGTGTCCGCGCGTGCCGATCGCGCGCTCGCGTTCCCACGGTTTGCCCATGTTCCCGGACGGGCGCTCGCGGCGGTGTGGGAGGCCGCTCGCTCGGCGGCCAGGACGCTCCGGGTTCCCCCTTCGTCATTCGCATCGCTCGAGGACCGCATGACCGCTCGCGTGGCGCGACGCTCAACCTCGACTCACCCGATCCGGATCGGCCTCGATGCGGGCCCCGACACGCGCCGGGCCCTGATGGATGCGGAATCCAGTCTCGATGTCGAGTGGGTCATTCTTTCACCGAGCGCCGACGATCAGGCGGCGATTCGCCGGCACAACCTGGATGCCTTGCTTCGCACGTCGGGAGAGGGCCCCGGACTTCCCATGCGGGTGGTCTCGCGTGAGTATCCCGAACGCGAAGCGGCGTGGTACGACTGGTCCACGCCGCGTCCGTTGACGTACGCGGCCGTGTTTCCGGTGCGGGTGGATGTGTCCCGTGTGACATTGGAGTCGGTGGACCTGGCCCGGGATCTGCAGGCGAACCTGCTCGCCTCAACGCTCCGGGCCGCCGCCGTGCTTTCGCGTTGTCCCGCGCGACTGCGGCTTTCCGATCACCTGACTGGCCGCTCGCCGTCCGCCCGACGGGATGAAACGGTTCGCACCCCCAACAGTCTCGCGGATCGGTCGATGCTGGAACTGGTCAGCGCGTTGGTTGCGAGCGGGTCAGACCCGTCGCCGGTGGCTCGGGCGGCCGGCCGGGTCGTCAGCGCCTGGCTCGCTTCGACCGAGGCATGGCTCGACCTTGACCTTCGCCGCAAGGGCGTGGAGGCCGCCTTGTCGGTCGTGGGCGAGGAGCCCGAGATCCTGCTTCGGGCCGCGGCCGTGAGGCTGGCGATGTTCGAGGACGATGCCGCGTTCGACCTGTTTCGCACCGCCGAACGGATCATCCGCTCGGGCACGCACCCCACGCTGGAAGAGCACCTCGCCTTCCTCCAGGCCGAACTCGAGCTCGGATCTCCCAACCCGCTCACGCTCGGCCGCGTGGCCTCCGGCATCTGCCTTGTCTGTGCCACAAGCCCCCGGGAAAAGGTCGCCTTCATCCGCGGCGACATCATGGACGACGTCCGGCACTCGGCGTGGCTGGTGGGACGCGATCAGGACCGCCAAGTGTTGCGAGAGGTCTTCTCCCTCATGGGAGCGGACCAGCCGAACCCGACTCTCTGGGAGCTGCGCGACGCGGCGTAAGCCAAGGCTATGGGCTTTCCGGGGGAAGGTTCAGCCCTCGACATCCAGGCGCGGACGCTCGGCTTCACCACCGGGTCGGTACGAGTTCGACTTCCGGTGGTCCTCGTTCGCATCCTGCTGCTCGTTGCTCGACAGCCCCCGAACCGCGTCAGCACTCTCGACCTGAGAGACATAGAGGTCCCGGTCATCCTTCCGCGGCGATGAGGGCAGCTTTGACGCGGGTTTCTTGTTCTGAGCCTCGACACGCTCCGCTTGGGAAGCGCCCGCCAACGACTGAGCCACGTTGGTCCCGATGATGCTCACACCGTCTGTATCGACCCCTCAAACTCGACGCCTTCAAATCGATCAGAAACCGTGGTTATCCGGGCCTGCAAGGGCCGGCCTCATCGCTCGGAAACCGCGTTCAAGGGTCACGGCGCGGGCCTGTCGCCGGGGCATCATGCACCGATCAGGTTCACGCCGCAGTCCACGTACAGCGTCTCCCCCGTCATCCCGCTGGAAAGGTCGCTGGCCAGGAACACGGCGGCCTTGCCAACGTCCGCGCCTTCCACGTTCCGACGCAGGGGGGCACGCTCCGCGGTCCGCTCCGCCATGGTGTCCGTCCCGCCCACCGCGGAGGAGGCCAGCGTGCGGAGATACCCGCCCGAAATCAGGTTCACTCGGATATTGTGCGCGCCAAGCTCCGCGGCCAGGTACCGCCCCGTGCACTCGAGCGCCGCCTTGGCCACGCCCATGACGTTGTACCCCGGCACCACCTTCTCCGCGCCGTAATACGACATCGCCATGATCGATCCCCCGCCCGACCGTGTCATGATCGCCTTGGCCCGCTGCGCCATCGCCAAGAGCGTGTACGCCGAAATGTCTATCGCGGAGAGGTACGCCTGGCGCGGCGTTTCGACGAACTTCCCCGCCTGCAGCCACTCACGGTCCGCGAACGCGATCGAGTGCACCAGGAAGTGCATCACATCGAACCGCTCTGCGTAACTGCTGAACACCGCGTCCAGTTCCGCATCGTTTCCCGCGTCAAGCGGCACCATCCACGGATCGGCCACCCCCAGCGCCTCCACGGCCTTGCGGGTCCGGCGTTCGTTCTTTTCCCCGGGCAGGTGTGTGAATGCACAGCGGGCGCCCTGCTCGATCATGGCCTTGGCGATGTGCCACGCGTACGAGCGGTCATTGGCGATTCCGACGATGAGACCTGTCTTTCCGGCGAGCAGTGACATCAGGACCTCCTGCGCGAAGTTTAGCGTCCCGCGCCCGGTTTCGGGTCGGTTGTGCCCGAAGACTGGCTCTGTGGCTTGCTTGCCACCCGTACCATTGGCCGATGGCCGGTCTCAACGACTTCCCACTCCCCGACCTCTACCGCCACTTTGCGGGAACGGGCTTGGTCCGCCGAATCCTCGAACTGGCCCGCGATGAAGACCTGGGCCCGCGGCGCACCGACATCACATCCCTTTGCAGTGTGGCGGAGGGGGCGATGGCAACCGGCCAGATCGTGGCCCGATCGCCGGGAGTCATCGCGGGTCTGGCCGCTTTGCCCGATCTACTTGATGTGTACGGCGCATCACTCGAAATCTCCTTGGCCGTCCGGGACGGCGACCGTGTGTCCCCCAACACCGCCATCGCAAACCTGTCCGGGTCCAAGCGCCACTTACTGGCCGTCGAGCGGCCGGCCCTCAACCTTCTCGGGCGATTGTCGGGCATCGCGACCACGGCCGCGGCGTTCGTTTCGGCTGCTGCCTCACCCACGCCGGTCAAGGCACGCATCTACGACACGAGAAAGACCATGCCGGGGCTTCGCGTGCTGGAGAAGTACGCGACTCGGTGCGGCGGGGCGATGTGCCACCGGACGGGACTGTTCGATGCGGTGCTCATCAAGGACAACCACATCGCCGGGGTCGGGCTGGACCAGCTCGGCCGCGTGCTGGCGGAGGCCGCCAAGCGTGCCAGATCCGAGTTCAACCCCGAGTTCGTCGAGGTCGAGGTTGACACGCTGGATCAGTTGACCCGAGTGCTCGCGATACCGGCGGGGCTTGTGGAACTCGTGCTGCTCGACAACATGACCCCCATCCAACTCCGGCAGGCCGTCGCGCTGCGCGACAAGGCCGGGAGCCGTGTTGAACTCGAAGCATCCGGCGGGGTTCGACTGGAGACGATCCGCACCATCGCGGAGACCGGTATCGATCGAATCAGCGTGGGGGCCATCACCCACAGCGCCCCCTGGCTGGATGTCGCCCTGGACATCGCCGGATGAGCCCTGAAGCCGCCGAAAGATCCCGGCACCTTGCCGGCTTTCTCCATGATCGGCGACCGGCATGGCTCGACAGGTTCATCGTGCTGGACGAGTGCGGGTCCACGCAGGATGAAGCCTTCGCCGCGGCTTCCGGAGCGCCGGGACTTGTCGTCACGTCGCTACGCCAACGCCAGGGCCGAGGCCGGCCCGGCAAGACGTGGAGTCAGCGCGACGACCTTGGCCTGGCGGTGACGTTTGTCCTCGATCGCGCGGCCCATGAAGCGGCGTGGCTGCCACTTCGCGCGGCGTGCGCCGTCTGCCACGCCTGCGAGCGGCTTGTGGACCAGTGGTCGCCGACAATCCCGGAGGTTTCTCCGCTCCTGCGGATCAAGTGGCCCAACGACGTCATGGTTGCCCCGACCGCCTGCTCGCGCCACGGAGCCAGCCGCAAGCTCGCCGGGATCCTCGTGGAGGGACGGGACAACCTCCTGCTCCTCGGAATCGGCATCAACATTCATCAGGGCGAAAGCGATTGGCCCGAACCTCTCCGCACGACGGCGGTATCAATGGCACAGATCTGCAAGGAGCGCCCGCAGGCGAGTCTGGTGCTGGATGGACTCATCGAGGCCCTGGACCGGGTGCTGTTTGAAAGCGAACCCGAGGTCCTTCGGCAGTTCGCGGCGCGTGACATCGTGACGGGAACCCGACGCGCCATCGAGCACGACAACCGCCGCTTCGAGGGGGTTGTCGAACGCCTCGATCCCCGAGGTTTCATCCGGGTCCGACTGGACAATGGGGAAGTCGTTTCACTCCCCACGGCAGCCTCCACATTGGTATCAGGCTCGCCGCAGTCGTGAGAAACACTTTGTCCGGCGCATGCAAGGGCCGGCTTCAGATCGCCGCGGCAATCCGGCTCGCCAGCGCCGCTCCATCCTCCAGTTTCCCCGGCTTCCAGCCAATCCCAAGCCCTTGTCCGCTCTCGAACTTGGGAATGATGTGGAAGTGCACATGGAACACCGCCTGGTGGGCCCCGGCGCCGTTGTTCTGCAGGATGTTGAACGCCTTGGCCCCTGTCGCGGCGAGCACGGCCCGGCTGATCCGGGGCAGGACACGCCCGATCGCCGACGCGGACTCATCGGAGAGTTTGTCCACGGTTTCCGCCGGTTCCTTGGGCACGATCAGCGTGTGCCCGGGGCTCAGCGGGTTGATGTCGAGAAACGCGATGACCCGGTCGTCCTCGTACACCTTGTGACAGGGGATCTCGCCGTTGATGATGCGTGTGAAGATGCTGGCGGCCATGCCACACTCTACTCCCAATCCGGCGATCGGTGGAGTCTCAGCGATGCGGCACGAAGGGGATCGTCTCCTGCGTTGCTGGGGACCCCTTCGAATCGGGCCCGCGGCTGGGGGGGGCACGCAGAAGGCACGCCCCGCTTGCTACATTCTCCGGATGATGTGGACACGTGCCGAAACCCGTCTGCTCGATCGCCTTCGAACGCCGCTCGATGTTCAGCGATACCTCGATCAGACGCCGTACAGCACCGACCCGATCTACCGCTGCCCCAGACGCGTCATGCAGGATCGTCGGGCGCACTGCGTCGACGGCGCCCTCTTCGCCGCCGCCGCGTTGCAGCATCATGGCGACCCGCCGCTGATCTGCTGGATCAACGCCGAACGCGACGATGGTCACCTGCTGGCGCTCTTCCGCCGCGACGGGCTCTGGGGCGCCGTGGCCAAGAGCAACTTCGTCGGCCTGCGCTTCCGCGAGCCCGTGTACCGATCCCTTCGCGAGTTGCTGATGTCTTACTTCAACGACTACTTCAACGCCAAGGGCGAGCGGTCCATGCGGTCCTACACGCGCCCGCTGGATCTGCGGCGTTTCGACCGCCTGAACTGGCAGACCAGCCGGGAAGCGATGTCCCCGATCATCGACGACGCCCTGGACCGTCTGCCCGTCACCCGGGTTGCGCCGGCCTCTGTGATCCGCCGATTGGGTGACGTTGATCCCCGCACGCTCGCGGCGGGAATGCTCGGCACGGACAAGAGGGGGCTGTTCAAGCCATGAGGGGCCGCCCGCGCCGGTCTCAGCTCGGCGCAGTGACCGCCTTTCGAACCTCTTCCAGCAACCGTTCCACAGGGAAGGGCTTGAACAGGACATTCTGCAACCCCGCCTGTGAAGCGCGGACGATCGAGTGGTGGGGGTCGTAACCGAACCCGGTCATCAGGATCACGGGAACGCCGGGCAGCGCCTCGCGGGCCGCCTTGAACACGTCGTACCCGTTCCGATCGGGCATGCGAATGTCAGAAAGCACGACGTCGAACCTCGGGCGCTTTCCGTCCCTCGCCTCTTCCAACGCCGTGATCGCGCCCACGCCGCTCTCGAACACATCCACCTCGCAACCGCGATTATGCAGCACATCGTGGATGATCCGCCGCACGTTCGCCTCATCGTCCGCCACCAGGATCCGCTTGCCCTCCAGGGCAGGATCCTTCTTGATCTCCGCCATCGCCCCTTCAACGCCCAGGAGCGTCTGGGGTCCGCTGGCCACGTTCTTCACCCGCCGCCGAATGGCCTCCACATCCGCCGTGATCCGGTCCAGGTGGCGTGCCGCCTCCGGGTCCCTCGCGGCGATCTGCTTGAGCCAGTCCGCTTCCTTGAGGATGTCCATCAGCGGCTCGCTGAGTTCACCCTCAACCCGACCCGTAACCGTCTCATTCACAGCGCTGCGCTCCACCACGAGCAGGTTCAGCATGTGCAGCGCCATGGCGATGTAGCGCCCGAAAATCTCGGCAAACTGTCGGTCATCCTCCGTGAACGCCCCGACATTCTGGCTCTCCACATCGAACACGCCGATCACCTTGTCGTGCAGACGCAGCGGCACCGTCAGCGACGACCGGGCGTTGACCACCCCAGGGAGAAACAGTTTGTCTTTTTCCGTGTCGGAGCAGATGTAGCTGCGCCCCGTCGCGGCGACGTACCCGCTGATCCCGTTGCCCTCTTCGAGGGGGTAGATCTCCAGCTCCACCGCCTCCTGCGGAAGGCCGCTGTGCATCACCATTTCCAATCGACCCGACCGTTCATCCAGCAGGCGGATCGCAAAGTGATTGAACTTCAGCAGATCGCGGCAACTGTGCAGAATACGGGTCTCGAGCAGCCGCAATCGCTCAAAGACGTTCGCCTTGCGCACGGATTCGGCCTCGAATCGCACCAACTGGTAGCCCGCCTGATCGATGGCATCCAGTTTCCTTCGCAGGCGCCGTTCCGTCGTGATGTCCCGGACAATCGCCGCGGCCATTTGCGCCGCATCCCCGTCCGCGGGGGAGACAATGACCTCGTATATGCGGCTGTCGGGTGTTTCGACCTCCAAGCGGGCGATCGCCTCGCCGCCTTGGCCGGGTACCATGGCCCGGGTCGACCGCTGGCGAAGGCTCGTCAAGGCGCCGAGGCACGCCGCGGCGATCTGGCTCTGCACCTTACCGTCAAACCGGGCAAACTTCGTGTTGGACCAGACCACCTCACCCGACGCCCTCACCAGACACACACCCTGTCCCATCGCGTCGAGAAGGGCGGAAACACCCTCCGGCGCCGCCGTCAGCTTGCGAAGGTCCCCTTGGGACGTGAGCACCAGCGCCGCGGCCCCGCTTGCATCGGCCAGCGGCCCGGGATCGACAACGGAAACGTCAAAGCTCGGGGCAAGGGAAGACCGAAGACTCTCCACGGGAACACCCGGGCCGGACACGATCCACAACTTGGGACGGGGCTGCCCCATCTGGTTGGACGGCGTTTTCCGAGAACTGGTGGGAGACACGGTCTTGGCCAATTCTATCGATCCTGGCGGGGCGGCGGGAGACTTGCCTCCCTTCACATCGGCAGAACCCTTCAATTCACTGTGGCGGCCATGATCCACGTTCAGGGCGTATCCAAGTCTTTCGGCGGCATCAGGGCGGTGCGGGATGTGACGTTCGAGGTCGCCCGTGGAGAAGTCGTCGGCCTTTTGGGCGCCAACGGGGCGGGCAAGTCTACCACTATCCGCATGGTCACCGGCTTTGTTCCTGCGGATTCCGGGTCCATATCCATCAACGGCTTCGACACCTTGGACGCCGCCCTCTCGGCCAGGCGCCAGGTGGGGTACTTGCCCGAGTCCGCCCCGTCCTACGCCGAGATGACCACCCGCGATTATCTGGACTTCCGGGGACGGCTCTATGGCATGCCCCGGCCCGCTCGCCGCGCCGCCATTGACCAGTCCTTGGCCCGGTGCGATCTCGCCGATGTCGCCCGACGGCGGGTCGGTCAGCTCAGCCGCGGGTATCGGCAGAGAGTCGGGCTCGCCGCGGCGATCATGCACGACCCGCCAGTCCTGGTGCTCGACGAGCCGACCAGCGCCCTCGACCCGCGGCAGATCCGCCACGTCAGGACCTTGGTTCGGGACTTGGCCAAGGACAAGGCTGTTCTGGTCAGTTCGCACATTCTCCCCGAAGTCGAGCAAACGTGCGACCGCATCGTGGTCATGGCGCGCGGGCGGATCCGGCTCAACGCCAAGCCGCGCGAGCTGCTGGCCAAGCACCGCGCCTCAGCGCCACTGGTGGTGCAGGTGAAAGGAGATGGTGAAGCGGCGCGGCGAGCCTTCGCCTCGATTGAGGGAGTGGCCAGCGTCGAGGCGGGGGCGAGTTCCGGCAACTGGCACACGTTCACGGTTCGCGGAACGGGGTCGCTGGAAGAGGCGGTGGGGGCCGCCGCGGTTCGGGCCGGACTTGGTCTTCGAGAACTGACCCGTGCAGCGCCGTCCCTCGAACGCATCTTCCTTGAGCTGATCGAGGGCGAAGAAGACCCGGGCAAGGCGGAGGGCGGGGCGTGAAAGCACTCTGGGCCATCGCCACTCGAGAGTTTCGTTCGTTCTTCCGAATCCCGCTCGGATGGGTGGCGGTATCGCTGTACCTGTTCCTTGCCGGCCTGATCTTTGCAGAGCGCATTCTGATCTCTGGCGAGCCTTCTTCGCTCCGGTACTTCTTCGGCGTGTCCGGCTTTCTGCTGCTCCCGGTTGTTCCGGCCGTTTCGATGCGGCTCTTCAGCGAGGAGCTCAAGTCCGGAACCATCGAGCCCTTGATGACATCGCCCGTCGGCGACGCCAGCATCGTGCTCGGCAAGTTCCTCGGCGCGGCGATGTTTCTGGTGGCCATGGTTCTGCCGACGCTCGCGTACCCGGCAATTCTCATGGCGGTTTCGGACCCTCGCCCCGATCCCGGCCCGATCTTCGCGGGCTACCTGAGTCTCGCTCTGCTCGGCCTGGTGTACTTGGCCGTGGGCACGCTTGCCTCGGCGCTGACGTCCAACCAGACACTGGCGTTCCTGGGGACCTTTCTCTTCCTGCTGCTTTACACACTGGTGACCAGTGACATTGTCGGTCTTCCGCCCTGGGCGGCGCGATGGGCGGCAGAGCTCTCCTTGGGACCGCGGCTCGTGGACTTTGCCAAGGGCGTGATCGACTCGTCACATGTTGTGTTTCTGCTGAGCCTTGCCTCGTTCTTTCTGCTGTTGGCGTACGTCGCGGTGCAGACGAGGAGGTGGCGATGACACGCTCCGCCGCTTCTGATCGCCGGCTTCGCTTCGGGGCGATGACGCTGGTCCTGGTGATCGCGGCCGTCGCTTCGCTCGTTCTGGTCAACGTGCTCGCCAAACGATTCGCTGTTCGGCTCGACGTCACGGCGACGCGAGAGCACCAGCTCTCGCCCCGTTCCAAGATGCTGGTCGGCAAGCTCAAGGGAGACTTTGAGATTGTCATCGCCGCGCCACTCAAGGACCCGCGGGCGGTGGATCGCCGGGCGCTGGCCCGACTTGTTGACGTTCTGGACCAGTTCCGTCGGGCGTCGATCGGCGGCGCCTCGATCTCGGCCACGCTGATCGACACGGGATCCGCCGATGGGGCCGCCCGTTACGGAGAGCTGCTTGATCGGCTTCGCGCCCGCGATCAGGCAAAGATCGATAGACAGTTGGCCGACCTGCGGGGAGCCCAGGATTCGGCGGAGAACTTCGCGGCGTGGCTGGAATCGGTTATCCCTTCGATGACATCGCTGCGGGGGCTGCTGCCGGCCGACGGAACCGTGGCCAATGCAGCGCGGGGGTACCTGGACCGGCGAATGGCCGAGTGCCGTTCATCCAGCGCCGCCCTGCGCGACCTCGCGGGCCGCTCACGCGCCGCGCTCGGTTCGGGTTCGGCCGCTGGCATCCCGGACATTGAGACGTCTCTCGGCCTGTTGCGTCAGCCCGTGGCCGATCTGGAGGCCGGGCTCCGAGACATCGCCCAGAACCTGGACGTGCTGTCGAAGGATGCAGGATCGTCGGAGGGTGTTCGCGACATCGCCCGGTCAATCGCGCTCGAGGCCGCCCAGCAGCGAGACCGGTGCGCCCTCGTATCCGACACGCTCGCCCGCATGCCGCGCCTGGATATCACACGGATCGCCCGGCTGCTGCAGAGCGCGACGGCCGCGATCCTCATCGGCCCGACGGACGTTGGCGTGACGGCGATCGACCTTCGGGCGCTGCTGCCGAGCGGCTCGGCAATCGCGGCGTCGGGGGGCGCGGACCTGGGGCGGAACGCGGAGGAGCTGCTGGCCACCGCGCTTGGTTCGCTCGCCCAGCCGATCAAGCCGATCGTTGTCATAGTGCACGGCCAGCCTCGGGGCTTTTTTGAGCGAAACAAGGTCTTTGAGGCCGCGACCCAGCGTCTTGCCTTCCGGGGCGTGGATGTTCTGGTGTGGGAAGCAGCGCTAAGTCCGGACCCTCCCAGCACATCGCGGCTTGATCCGACCGGAACGAGGCCCGTCGTGTACGTCTGTTTCAACGTGGACAGCCCCAGCGGCGGACCCCAAGGTCAGACCGGACCGGAACGAGCACAAAAGTTAGGGCGGGCACTCAACTGGATTGTCGAACGCGGATACCCGCTGCTGCTTTCCGTGTTTCCCTCCACCTTGCCCACATACGGCGAGCCCGATCCCACTGTCGCTTTCCTTCCGTTGTTCGGCCTTCGTGCTGAGTCCGCCAAACCGCTCCTGCGGGAAGTGATCCGCCCAGCGGGCCGTGAGGTTCAGGCGGTGCAGGTCGTCCGGGCGGCCGAGGGTGAAGGTCCGCCGCACCCCATCGCCCGCGCGATCAAGGGACTTCCGACTCGTCTCCAATGGCCAATCCCTCTGCGAAGGGTGGAGGCCAAGGGCGTTCGCGTGGCCACCCTTTTCGAGGTCAGCGGTCCGGGCCTGTGGGCCGAATCGCAGTGGCTCAGCTTCCTCCAGGTGCCGATCGAGCAACACCCGTCCGTGCCCAACCCGCCCTCCAACGATTCCGAGCGTGACGACGGCAAGGGGCCGTGGATCCTCGCCGCTGCGGCGGAGCGGGACAATGGCGAGCATACCCAGCGCCTGGTGGTGGTGGGGTCGAACACATGGTTCAGCGATCCGATTCTCAAGGACATGACAGAAGTGGACGGCCGCCCCGTGGCGGCCAATCCCGGGAATGCGGAGCTGTTCGATGCTGCGATTTCGTGGCTCGCAGGACAGGACGATCTGATCGCGCAGAGCCCCACGGCCCGGGCCGCCCCGCTCATCGGCCCGATGAGCGGAACCACGAGGACGACCCTGCGGATGCTGACCATTGTGGGGATGCCGGTGCTGGTCCTTCTTGTCGGGCTGGCGTGGCGGTGGTGGCGCGGTTGAATCCGTTCCGCGCGCCGCACTCCGGGCATGGCGTCGGCAGCTTCAGTCCCGTGAGGTCGTAGCGGCAGGCATGGCACCGGTTTTCCCCCGGACGGTGCCGAGGCAGGCATGCGATGTAAACCCCCACGATGCCGACAAGCACGATGTACGGGTACAGCATCGATCGCAACACCGGCAGATTGATGCGCCCGTTGGTCCAGATGCTCAGCCAGTAGTGCAGGTACGCGACCCCCACAAGCACCAGCAGGCCGATCGCAACAAAGACAAATGACGGCCACCGCCGGCGCCACTTCGCCGCGGCGTACCACACGAGCACAGCATAAATGACGAAGAAGAACAGGTCGCGGGCTCCGGGTCAGCAGAGGGTAGGGACCCGGTGTATCCGCTGGGAAGTGGCCGCTCGATTCAGCGTCCGGACTTGAAGAACGTACGGAGCGAATCCAGGATGTCATCCCGGCCGTCCACCTTGGTCGTCACAACCTTCGGCCCGTCCTGATCCGCCAGTCCCTTGGGGAAGGCCTCCCGCAGCACGTTCAGGAAGCTCCCGCTGCCGTAGGCGCTCGTGACCTGGCAGTACCCGAAGAGATTGCACTTGGGCAGCAACTGCTGATCGAGGATCTTCACGCAGAGCCGGTTGTCGGCTTCGGAGGAGTTGTCGCCGTCGGAAAAGTGGAAGAGGTAGATGTTCCATTCCGCCGGGTCGTAGTGCTGCTCGAGCAGTTCGTGGCAGCACTGGAACGCGGAGCTGATCCGCGTGCCGCCATCCTCGCGGACGGAGAAGAAGGTCTTCTTGTCCACTTCGCCGGCGCGAACATCATGCACGATGTAACGGCTCTCGATGCCCTCGTAGTTGCGACGCAGCCAAGTGTCGATCCAGAACGCCTCGAGCCGGACCAGTTCCTTCTGCTCATCGCCCATGGAGCCGGAGACGTCCATCATGTACACGATCGCCGCGTTGCTCTGCGGCTTGCGGACCTCGTTCCACGAACGGAAGCGAAGGTCATGCCGGATCGGGACCACGATCGGTTTGTCCGGGTCGTAGAGGCCCATCGCCAACTGCCGCTTGAGCGCTTCGCGGTAGGTCCGCTTGAAGTGCCGCAGCGACGCCGGCCCGATCGGGCGGATGCCCGTGTACTTGTCCCGGATCGTGGTAATGCGGTGCGCCCCTTTGGGCTTGATCCGCGGCAGCTGCAGTTCCTCCGCGAGGATGTCCGCCAGTTCCTCCAGCGAAACATCGACTTCGAGGATGTGCTTGCCCTCCTGCTCGCCCCCTTGGCCCTGGTTGCCCGCCGATTCGCCCTCGCCGCCCTCGCCCATGCCGACACCGCCGGCGTTGTCGCCGTAGCGGAACGTGGGGATGTCGATGTCGTGAACCGGAATGGAAACGAACCGTCGGCCTTCCTTGCCGATGAGTTCGCCGCGCGACAGGAACTTCCGGAGGTCCTTCCGGATCTTCCCGCGGACGATCTGGCGGAATCGCTGATGGTCTTGTTCGATGGAACTGATCATGGTCCGTCCGTGGCAGCGCCCTGCTCTATGTACGGACCAATCCGCACCGAGGATCAGTGCAACCCCGGCGGATGGGCGAATAACCGCCCTGGACCTCAATGAAAACAGGCCCGCGGCATGGGCCACGGGCCTGCGAAAGGGCTGTCAGAAACGGTCACTCGGCACCGGCCAGGATCACAATCTCGACCCGGCGGCTGTCCTTCTTCGTTGACTTGGGCCGATCCGCACCGAAACCGGCGAAGTAAATCCGGTTCTTCGGGACCCCCTTGCTGACGAGGTACGACTCGACCGCCATGGCACGTTCACCGCTGAGCCGTTCGTTGGTCTTCCAACCGCTCTTTTGGATCGGATCGGTGTCGGTATACCCCTCGACCCGGATGGTGTGGCTCGAGTAGTTGGACTTCAGCTTCGAAGCAATGCCATCCAAGGTGCGCTTCGCGCTGGCCTTCAGCGTTGCCGAGCCGGAGTCGAACAGGACATCCCCGGCCACGCTCACCACGACGTCGCCGCCTCGCATGGAGGTGGTGACTCCCTCTCCGGAGAAGTCGGCCCGACCACCGGATCGGGCAGCCGCGCCGGTGCCAGTCCGGCCCCGATCAAGCTGCCCCGCCATGTCGCGGTTTTCCTGCTCCAGGGAGGCGTTGCGGTTCTCCGCCTCAACCCGAGCCTGCTTTTCACGTTCCAAGGCGTCCCGCAGGGTCTGGTTCTCCTGCATGACCATGTCGTACTCGCCCTTGGAAACATTGCGGCAGCCGCCAAGAGCCATTCCAGTGACGACCAGTCCCAGTCCCACCACGCGTGCAATCTTGCCCATCATCCGTGCTTCTCCGTTCAAGTGGCCACTCAGCGCCGGTCCCCGGCGCACCTCTGCCCAAGCGTATCGGCACGGAGGCCATTTCGCCCGCAACCGACAGGGGTTCTATCCGATTCACGGCAACCGAATCGGCTGTCCGGTCAGGTGAGACAGCCCCCACTCGACGGCCGGCTTGCACACCACGACCAGCACAGTGGCCACGGCGAGGAACGGGCCGTACGGCAGCATCCGCTTGAAGCCGCCCCCGGCCAGCCGCCCGAGGAGCGCCCAGGCAATCCCGACGAACGCCGCTCCGAAGAAGCCCAGGGTGGCCATGATCCAGCCCAGTGCCGCGCCGACACCGGCCATCATGTGGACATCCCCGAGGCCCATCGCTTCCTTGCCGAAGGCGAAGGATCCGAAAATGCGCACGAACCAGACCACGCCTCCCCCAATGAGGTAACCCAGAAACACCCCGCTCAGCACGGCCAGCCAGAGGGGGGCCGCGGCCTTCGCGGAGTAGGCGCCGAAAATCGGATCGTACGAAACACCCCCAAAGTGCCGGCCGGCGTACCAGCCGACGAGCATGAGCAGCACGCATGGGGCGAGGAAAGCGAGTTCTCGCACCATCTCGCGCCGGGCGTGTGGATAGGCCATCCACATCTCCGGATTGGCATTGGGGTCGGCGGAGGAGGGGGGGGAGGAGGGGGGTGCGGAGTTGGATGGAGGGGTTGTGGGCGTGGAGGTCGTGATCTGGGCTGCATCGGCGTTTGGCTGATCCTGCTGCGCCGCGGCGGCGGTGCCAACTGCATCAGCGGTTTGGGCGGACGCTTTCGCCTTTGCCTCCCATTCGGCGTAGTCCGCGAAGCTCCGCCCCACCAGGCCGGTTCTCAGGAGCAGAAGGCCGATCCCAATGCCCAGCATGCCGCCGAGTGAGAGCCCGATCCAGTCCCACCGGGTGACATCCGGGCAGGCGATCATCCAGTTCCAGCCGGGAGTCGTTCGAACGCCGAACGAGCCGGGACGGGACACCCACGCGGCGTGCAAGGGGTACACCACGGCGGCGACGATCGCGGGAACCCAGGTCAACTGAATGGGGATGGTGAATGTCTTGGCGTCCACCAGCGTCATGGCGAAAAGGGAGGCCACGAGGATCAGCAGGACGACGAACTCGGGCCAGGTCCGGGAGGCGTCGTTCATCACGGCCCAGTACGGCGTGAGCACGTTCAGGGCACCGCCCAGCGGCGATGTGCCCGGCACGACGTACCAGATCACGTAGAACACGACGAAGAGAAACCCGACAGCGGCCTCGACGATCGGGTACTCCGGGGAAATCCGGGTCTTGCAATACCGGCACCTGCCCCGAAGGGCGATCCAGCCCAGCACGGGGATGTTGTCACGCCACGACAGCTTGGTGGAGCAGGCAGGGCATCGCGACGGCGGCGTGACGATACTGATGCCCTTGGGCATTCGGTAGGCGATCACGTTGATCAGGGAGCCGAGGCACGCGCCGTACGCAAACACCAAGAGCGCCCAAAGAGCGTACAAGCACCACTGCAGAAACTGGTACTGAGGCATCAGGCCCTATCCCTGGCCGCGGCTAGATCCATCGCCGTCCGTGTTCGTCCGTGATTCGGCTTGCATCTGGGAGGTCAACTCCTCCACGCGCTGTTCCGCTCGTTCCAGCACTTCGCGGCACCGACGGATCAGGCCGACGCCCCGTTCGTACTCGGAGATCGACTTTTCAAGGCCGATCTCCCCAGACTCGATGCGCTCGATGATCTCCTCGAGCTGGGTCATGGCCTGTTCGAAGGTGAGGGAAGAAGCGGGGTCTTGTGCTGGGGTCTTGCTCAGGCGAAGGTCTCCGACTCGGTACGTTATCGACCGCCTTTGAAGAGGTCCATCTGATCATCGCCGGGAGCATCATGGTCGGCCCCGGGTCGATTGGACGATGGGCGGCGTTTCCTGGGAGCGGCGGCGGTGGGGGAGTCGGGCGAGCGGGAGGCGGCAGGTTCCGAACCTCCCTCGACGATCGACTGCACCACACCATCCGCGACGGTCGTGCGGAGACGGTCGCCCGGACGGGCATCCTTGGTGGAACGCACGATCGTGCCATCCTCACGCATGGTGTACGAGAAGCCGCGTTTGAGGACACTGGCGGGACCGATGGCGGAGAGTTGGCGTTCGAGGGATCCAAGTCGCAAGGAGGCACCTTCGCGAAGGGACTCGACGCTTCGCGCCAGCCGGGCCGCCACGGGTTCGACATCCCACGCGTACACCCGGGCACGCATGGCCGACTCAAGTCGGGCCCGCGCGGTGGCCAGGGACGCTTGCCGGCGCGCCTGCGCCGCGGCGGGTCGGTGCGACTCCAGCCGGCGCGCCAGGCGTTCGAGCGTGTGGGCGACACGGCCGGTGCATCCGAGGGCCGATTGTCGCAGCATGCGGGTCACAGTCTCGATTCGGCGCCGCTGCTCGCGGGTGTCGCGGATGAGCGCGTTCCTGAGGCGCGAGGACATGGCGTCAAGCTGCTCGGCGAGGGCGGCGCGATCCGGCGTGAGGCGCATGGCCGCCTGGGTTGGTGTCGCGCATCGCAGATCGGCGACGAGTTCGGCGAGAGTGGTGTCGGTCTCGTGCCCGATCGCCGCGACCACCGGGATCGGACTGTTCACAATCGCCTCGGCCACTATCCGCTCGTTGAAAGCCCACAGGTCTTCTTTGGATCCGCCGCCCCGTGTCACCAGGATGGCGTCCACATCGAGTCGATCGCTCGCCCTGCCCAGCCAGCGGATCGCCGCGGCGACTTCCGCGGCCGCGCCCTCGCCTTGAACCCGGGCATCCACCAGCACCACACCCACGGCGGGGCATCGGCGGCGCATGGTGTCGATGACGTCCTGCAGCGCTGCACCGGTGCGGCTGGTGACAACGGCGATGCGCCGCGGAAAGGGCGGCAGCGTCCGCTTCCGCGATTCGTCGAGCCAGCCAAGGCGCCGGGCCTCCTCGATCAGCGCTCGCAACGCCTGGTCGATTGCGCCGGCCCCCACGGGCTCGATGTGCTCCACGATCAGCGTGACCCGCCCCAGCTTCTCGTAGTACTCGACGCGTCCGGAGACCAACACCTGTGCCCCGTTGGCGGGAGTGTGACGCGACTTTCTCGCCGCGCCCGCGAACATGACGCAGTTGACGACCGCCTCGGTGTCCTTGAGATCGAAGTACCAATGGGTACGTTCGCGGAAGCCACTGACCTCGCCGACGAGGCGGACCTTGGCCTTAAAGCCCGTGGCGATGACGCCCGCAATCTTCGCGGCCAGTTGCGAGACGGTGAGGGGCCCTTCGGGCTCCGGCATTGGCCGCTGCGCCATCGAACCTGGATCAAAGGGGAGTCGCCCGGTCATCCGGGCCAATCATCCACATCCCGGGTGCGGACATCAAACGTGGACGCCCGGGATGAACCTCCTGATTCCGAGCGGTCCCACCAGGACCGCCCGAACGCGGGAGATGTCGCATCCCGGGCGTCAGGCTCTCTTTCCGCCTCCGCTGGCGGTGTTACCTGGCCGCGGCCACCGGCATCGGGGCCGGCTGGCCGAGCGTGATGATGTGCCCGTGGGCCTCGGTGCGTGCAACGGCCTCCGCCGGAGCGGCGGCGGGCCATGACAGTCGCGCCGAGCCCTCGGCCAAGGCGGCGATTGCGGGGGTGTTCGGCGGTGTTGCCTCCACGCGGAGGCGGTTCTTGCGTCGCGGCATGTCGTCGGGCAGCTTGATCGTGGCGAGGGGTTCGGGCTTGGCGGAGGACTCGGCCCGAGGGGAGCCATCGGCCTTGCGGAAGAGGTACGCATCGTTCACAAAGGTCCGCACGCCGCCGGTGTATCCCTGCTCCTGAAGCCAGAAGTTGCGGGCCTGCTCGAAGCGGCGAAGGCCGTTCTTGGTGATGGGCTCGAAGGCGTTGATGCCGACCACGAGGCTGCCCACACGGGCGTAGACGACGGCGTACTCATCACCAAAGGCGCCGTAACGATCCGCGAGCAGGCTCGCCTCGGTGGCGTACGGGCCCTGCATGCCGCCGATCACGGGGCGCGTGACGTGGAGACGACCGTTGAAGCCGGGGCGGTGGACGTCATCCGCCATTCCCACCGGATAGGCAGCAGCGGTCGCGATGGGCCGCCCGAGCCGTGTGTTGTCGTGCCACCACCCCATCGAACTGAACAGAAGGGCCGCTCCGACCATCGTGCCAACCATGGAAACCTCACATCTCTGAGTTGTCCGGGCGAGGGGGTGCGGGGCCTCCAGCCGCGCAATGAATGGCCCCCGCCGTCACCTGACAGCATGCCGCAAGTTCAAGCTTTTGCCAAGAAAAATCGGGTGAACATGCCGACTTTGAGGGCTTTGCCGCCGGCGCAGGGGGCACTATCGGACCCTTGATCGGCACACGGCAGCCAGAGGTATGGATGGTCAGGCCGCGCCGAACGGGATCGACTCTCCCGATGTCATCCACTCGTACGCGTCCACCACGCTGGCGACGTGGGCGCTGGCGCGTCGGTTGAGCCGAACGTACTCCCGGGCGGACCAGGCGAGGGACCTGGCTTGGTCACGGGACTCAAACGCCCACTTCAGCGACGAGGCCCAGGAGTCCGCCACGGGCTTGTCCAGGAGCTTTGCCGTGCGCGAATCCACGAGCACGCCATTGAGCGGGTCCGCCGCGGCGACCACGAGCATGCCGTGGGCCATGGCGTCGAGCGTGAGGGTCCGGTGTTCGCCCAGGGCCTCGGGCAGGGCGAGCAGATCGGCACGGAGCGCGAGTTCGCGGCGTGCCTCGAGGTCCGGAATCAAGGTGAACTTGTCAAGAAGGCCGAGACGACGGACCACGGGCCACGCCTGGGCGCGTTGAATCACCGCCGAGTCCGCCAGCACCATGACGTCCGGGTGCTGCTTGGCGAAGGCAGCGAAGCCTTCGAGGAACGAGGCGATGGCACCGGCGTCTCGGCCGTTTCCGCCGAGAATGATGGACACGGCCTTGTCGGGGCGAAGGATTTCCAACGGTTGGCCCGGGGTGTGCACGCCCCACGGGGTCAGGCGGATGGGAAGGTTCGGGTCTTGCGCTCGTGCCGCGCGCTCCAACGCCGAGTCGGGCACGAAGTAGACCGGGGCCGGGGCCCCGCCGTCGGATCGAACCCGGATGCCCTGCCCGATGAGTTCGGCACACCAGATCTCCACGGCGAGCGCCGCCCCCGTCATCCTCGCGAGTTCTGCCGCGAACGGCCAGCAGCGCTGCCCAAAGCAGTGAATGACGTCGGCCGGTCGTCCCTCAGCTCCGGCCAAGTCTTCCAGTGTTCGCAAGGTTTGGCGTGCTCGCCATGGGCGGCTCAGGGCCAAGCCTTTGGCCTCGTACGTCATGGCCTGAGAAAAGACCTCGGGCTGGTGCCATGCCGCGGCCTTGCGGGGAATGGCGTGCACAACCCGTACGCCGTCATCGGCGAGTCCGACCTCCAGACGGCTCAGCATCGCCCTCTCTCGGGCGGCGAAGGAGTCGTCGGTGAGGATCAGAACACGCATGGCCAGATGCTATCGGGCGGGAGGCGGAGATTGAGCCACGATTGGGAGGCGCACATAGTCAAAGGCGAGCCGAAGGCCTATCCTCAGCGACCGGGGTGTAGCGCAGCTTGGTTAGCGCGTTTGACTGGGGGTCAAAAGGTCGGCGGTTCGAATCCGCCCACCCCGATTCGGTTGATTGAGTGCCGCGGAGGGCAGAGGGTCGCTGGGGTTTCAGCGATTCATGGGCATCGGGGCCCCTTGCCGCCGCACTTTCGACCCGTAATGCAGTTCCAGGTACCGAGCGACGTAGTCCACGATGCTGCTGCATTCGGGGATGTCGGGGTTGCTCGTCGCACCCATCGGCTCAAACCGCATGCCTTTGAACCGCACCACAGCCTCTTCCACCGAGAGGCCAAACTGCAGCGAAAGGCTGAACGCCCGGCAGAAAGCCTGGCAGAAGCCCGACATGGTCGAGCCCTCCTTCGCCATCTTGATGAAGATCTCACCAGGCCGCCCGTCCGGGTAAAGGCCGATCGTGAGGTACCCCTCGTGGCGCAGCACGCTGAACTTGTGCGTCACGGATTCGCGAGTGGGGGGGAGCGATGAGCGTGTGGCGACCATCGGGTCCTTCTCAGGTTGGGCCGGTGTCGACATGGGGCCAAGCGTATCACCGGCGGGGGTGGGCAAGGGGTTATCGGCAGGGTCGTGCCGTGTCGCTGCAATTCCCAGGCTTCAACCATGCCGCCATGGCAGGCCCGGCGTGCCCGGGGGCGAGTTTTGATCGGGATTCGGGCCCATGGGACGCGTCTGGGTATGGCGATGGGCCCAGGGTTTGCTTCGGTGGCCCCGGTGGCCGATACTTAAGGGTTCCTTGCGCGACGCCGTGAACACTTCGAGTTCCAATCAGAGTCCCCCCAGCCGAGCCGGTCGGACCGCCTTGCCGGCGCTGCTGGTCGTTGGTCTGCTCATCGGGGTCACGATCAGCGCCATCAAGCCCGGGGTTCGGGCGTTGCACCGGGACGCCGCGGCGGAACTGCACGCGACCAAGCAAATCGCCCGAACGATTGTTCGCGCCGTTCGCGACTGGTCCGGACAGCAGGTTCGGGTGCTCGGCAGCGGCACGATTGCTGTGGCCGCCAGGCACGCGCCGTCCACTGAGGTTCAAAGGCGTCCGGAGGCTGGATTGCCTTTGGGCTATTCGATGCCGCGGCCTTCGTTGTTGTCATTGCCGCCGCCGATGGTCTGAATCCCTCCCGTCGGTCGTCTTCTTCTCCCCCCCATTATTTGCACAGACTCACCCCGGTCCGGCCTGCGTTCGCGGCTTGGCCGATCGGCGCGCCCCACGCGGCGGCGCCGGAAGGAACGTTCCATGGCAGAGCAAGGCATTCCGCTCATTGGTCCCATCATCAAGTACTTCATCGGGAGCCGCAACGAGCGATTCGTCAAGAAGTACACCCAGCGTGTCGGTGCCATCAACGCGCTCGAATCCGGCGTTCGGCAGATGACCGATGCGCAGATCAGAGGGATGCTTGGCGAGTTTCGCGAGCGCATCAAGGCGGGCGCCAAGTCGGATGACCTCCTGGTGGAGGCGTTCGCCGTCGCCCGCGAGGCGATGGACCGGTCGGTCGGCATCCGCAGCATCTTCAATCCGAAGCACAAGTTCGATCCGTCCGGGTTCACGCCGGAGGTGCAGGCGCTGTACGCCAAGGTGAAGGCGGAAATGGATGCGCTCCCGCCCGCGCCGCCCGAAGGGCCGTTCAACGGCTGCCTGACGCCGCAGCCCGGGTGGATGCAGGTGGACATCCCCAACGAAATCTACAACGCCGTGCGGGAGTTGTACCCCGAGAGCCGTCCGCCGTTCCGGGCCAGACCGTTCGACGTGCAGTTGATCGGCGGCATGGTGCTCTACCAGGGCAAGATCTCGGAAATGCGCACGGGCGAAGGCAAGACGATCGTCGCGCCGCTCGCGTGCTACCTCGCGGCGATCGAGCGGCGGAAGGTCCATGTCGTCACGGTGAACGATTACCTCGTGCAGCGTGACCGGGATTGGACGTACCCGTACTTCTGGGCGCTGGGCCTGACCGTCGGCGCGATCCACCCGCAGCACATGCAGGATGAGGACGAGAAGCGGCGGATGTACCACTGCGATGTCGTGTACGGCACGACAGCGGAGTTCGGCTTCGATTACCTGCGCGACAACATGAAGCGACGGGTGGATGAACAGGTGCAGCGCCGGCGCGACTTTGCGATCGTGGACGAGGTGGACTCGATCCTCATTGACGAGGCGAGAACGCCGCTGATCATCTCGGGCCCGGCGCACGAGGATTCGCCCCGTTACGACCTGGCCGACCGGCTGGCGAGGCACCTGGTGGAGAAGCAGAAGCCGTGGCAGGAGGCCGACGACAAGGTCCAGCGGATGATGCAGACGATCAAGGGCCTGGAGGGCGATATCCGCCAGGCGAGGGACAAGGCTTCGGTCCCGGCCCTGCAGGAACGCCTGCGCGAGGCGAAGGCGGAGCTCCCCAAGCTGGAAGCGGAGCGGAAGCGGCACACGCAGTTCTTCGAACTCGAGCTGGAACGCAAGGCGTGCCACCTGACGCACGAGGGCGTCGCCGAGGCGCAGCGTGCGGCGGGCCTGGGTTCGTTGTACGTCGGCGAGAACATCGACCTTCCCCACCTGCTGGAGCAGGCGCTGCGTGCCCACGTGGTCTACCAGCGGGACCGTGATTACGTGGTCATGCCCACGCCGGACCCGATGACGGGGCGTGTCGAGCCCAGCATCGTGATCGTGGACACGTTCACCGGCCGCCCGATGATCGGCCGCCAATGGTCCGACGGTCTGCACCAGGCCTGCGAGACCAAGGAGAAGGTCCCCATCCGCCAGGAGACGCAGACCGTCGCCACCGTGACCATCCAGAACTTCTTCAAGATGTACAAGCGGCTCGCGGGCATGACCGGAACGGCGGACACCGAAGCCCAGGAGTTCCACGATATCTACAAGCTCGACGTCGTCTCCATCCCGACCAACAAGCCCATGATCCGGCGCGACTTCGACGACCTGATGTTCCTTCGCGCCAAGGACAAATGGGAGCACATCGTCGACGAAATCAAGGCCTTCCACGACGTCGGCCGCCCCGTGCTGGTCGGCACCACCAGCGTCGAGAAGAGCGAAATGCTCTCCAAGATGCTCACGGGCAAGCACGCCATCAAGCACGAGGTGCTCAACGCCAAGCAGCACGAGCGTGAGGCCCACATCGTTGAGAACGCGGGCCAGCTCGGCGCCGTCATGATCGCCACCAACATGGCCGGGCGCGGCACGGATATCAAGCTTGGAGCGTGCACGCGCGAGGCGCTGCTGGACCACTGGCTGCGCCGGGGCCTCGCGCCGCGAACACTGACGGTCAACGCGACGAACGAGGAGGTTCGCGAGGCGGTGTACCGGAAGGTCGCGCCGAAGGAGCTCGGCCAGAACAAGCGGGATGTCGAGACCATGCCGTTCCCCGAACTGGAGCTGGAGCTGCTCCGCCATTGGGCGGGTCAGTACACGTACCTTGGCAACAAGGCGGGCTCCATGGGCGCCGAGGAGCTGCGGCAGGCTCTCGATGCCGCGGGGCGCTTTCTGCTCCACCGCATCGGCTGGGTCGAGACGGTGGAAGACCTCGGGGGTCTGCACGTCATCGGCACGGAGCGGCATGAGTCCCGGCGTATCGACAACCAGCTCCGCGGCCGCTCCGGCCGTCAGGGCGACAAGGGTTCCAGCCGGTTCTACGTGAGTCTTGAAGACGACCTGATGAAGATGTTCGCCGGCGAGACGCAGATGAAGCTGCTCTCGCGGATGGGCATGAAGGAAGGGGACTCGATCGAGCACCCATGGCTGTCCAAGAGCGTCCAGCGGGCGCAGCGCAAGGTGGAAGAGCGGAACTTCCAGATCCGCAAGAACATCCTCGAGTACGACGAAGTGATGGAGCACCAGCGCCGCACGTTCTACTCGCTGCGTCAGCAGGTGCTCGAAGGTCGCGACACCAAGGGCGTCATCCTCGAGTACATCCATGAATCGATCCAGGACGCGTGCGCGGAGTTCCTGGACAAGGACTTCCCGCTGGTCTGCGTGGCCGAGTTCGCCCGGCAGAAGCTGGATGTGTCCATCGCGCCCGAACGGCTCCGCGGGATGGAGAGCTTCCAGATCGACAAGCGCATCCGGGACGAGGCCAAGGCCGAGGCCCGCGCCATGATCGACGTCACGCTCGGCGAGTACATCCCCGCCGAGGGCTCCGACATCAAGGTGGACTTCGACGTGCAGGGGCTCATGTCGTGGGCCCGCTCGCGATTCGGCGTCGAGCTGACGCCGTCGCAGCTCGAGGTTTCCGGCGCGGAAGGGAGCCGCGCTCACGTACGCGAGGTGCTGGCCGAGGCGGCGTACCGCCGGATCGATGAGACGGACCTTGCCGGCGTTGAGCAGTACCTGGTGCCCAACTACGGCGTCTCTCGTCTGGTCGCCGCGATGAAGGACAAGTTCACGCTGGAGGTGAACCAGCAGGAGATCATCGCCGCGATGGACGACAAGGACAACCCGCCTGCGGAGGTCATCATGGCCCGCGCTCGCGAGCAGTACAAGAAGCGGGAGATCGAGTACCCCGTCGACTTCGCGATGGACGTCACGATGATGCTCATGCGGCAGAACCCGCAGGGCGCGGCACAGTTCCTGGTCGATTGGGCCAACCGGCGCTACGACCTCAACTGGACCGTGGACACCCTGCGTTCCCGTCCGCCGCAGACGGCGAGGGCCGAGCTGATGGCCGCGTGCGAGAAGGCGCTGGACTCGGGCAAGCTGGAGCAGGCGGTGGCCGAGGCCATTGCATGTCCGACCGATGAAGCGCTCGCCCAGCATCTGCGCGACAAGTACAACGCGCCGTTGCCGGACTGGATGCGGTACCTCGAAGGCAAGGAGCGAGAGGACGCGGTCCGGGCTCGGGTGGAGAGCATCTTGCGGGCTGAACTGGTCCAGTTCGAGCAGGCGCTGTTGCTCCAGACGCTGGACCACGCCTGGAAGGAGCACCTCCACGCGATGGATGTCCTGCGCGACACTGTGAACTTCCGGGCCTACAGCCAGAAGGATCCTCGGATCGAGTTCAAGCGAGAGGGCGCCGCCGCGTTTCAGCAGATGCTCGAGGGCGTCCGGGACCGGATCACGGACGACATTTTCAAGGTTCGGTTGTCACCCGCGCCGTTGGCGCCCCCGCCCCAGCGTCCCCCGCCCGAACCGGTCGGGGGTCCCCGCGGCGGGCCGTCCTCGCCGTTTGGCTCCTTCGCCGGCCCCGGTTTCGATCCGGCCAATCCGAGCAGTGCGATGCTCTGAGCCCGCATCCGGCAGGTCCGCCCGGCGTATAGTGAGCCATACCGATCCGGGCGGTATGCTGTCCAGAGTTCAGACAAGGAAACCGCCCATGGACCGTTCCGTCTTTTCACCTACTTCCCGGCGCGCGTTCACCATCATCGAGTTGCTCGTGGTGATCGGCATCATCGCCATCCTCGTCGCGCTCGGATTGGTCGTCGCGAGCAAGGTGTCGGGGTCGGGCAAGCAGCGTGCGACGGAACAGGTGCTTCGGGCGCTGGATGCGGCCCTCGCGCAGTACATCTCGGCCAATGGCGGCAATCCGCCTCCGACCGTTGAGGATCCGCGTCCCGGCGGCTTCACCCGGCTCATCGCCGTGATCGACGGTCGCAACTTCACAGGCGGCGGCGCTGGCGAGATGATCAACAGCGTCGGCCTGTTCATGCTGCAATGCCGGAGTGTGCCGGCGGCGGATGCCGAGTTGAAGAAGCTCGACTCGAAGCTCGCACGGGAGTACGACCCCGACCAGCCCGACTCCTCGCCGACCACGCCGAACTTTCAGCAGCAGCCGATGCTGCTCACGGCGTTCGATGGGTGGGGCAATCCGATCCGTTACGTGCACCCGGCGTTCAAGGGTGTCGTCGTCGCGGACCCTACTTCGGCCACGGCGGACCGCGTGACGGTTGTGTCGCGACTGGGTCCGGCACCGTCCGGAAAGACGTACGCGATATCCGACGTCAGGCGTGCAGACGGCTCCTTTACCGGCGGTGCACCGTTTGACGCCGATGGCGGGATTCCCCCGAGCAACCGGCCGTACTTCTACTCGTGCGGACCTGATGGCGATCCCACGACCACCGACGACAACATCTATCTCACCACGCCGAAGTTCGTCGTGCGGTAAACACCTCAGTTCGCGGTAAGGACGGCGAGCGTCAAGGGCGACAGCAAAGGAACCCATCGCGCACGGTTGCGTATCGGCGTGGTCTGTTGGGAGTTCTCGGTCATCAGGGTTTACCCGATTGCGGTCGTGCGGCCTGCCGCACGCGTGTTATTCCGCGTTTCGCCGGTTTCTTGGCCGCAAGAGGGTTCTTGGATTACACTCGAAACGTACCGCTGAAGAGAGGGATCTCTGCATGCCGAGCCACGCTCGCAAACCTCGCCGATTCCGCCGCGAGACTGTCTGGGGCTTGACCATGGGCGCGGGCCTGTGCGGGGCCACGCTGTCCATGGGCTCTCTGCCCACCACGATCCGCGACTTCTTCTTCGGCGGCACACAGCCGCTGACGCTCGTCGACCTGATCGAGAGTGTCCACGCGTGCTCAGGGTGTCACGGTGGCTTCAATCTGACGACCGAGCCGTACCGTCCCTGGGCCGCGAGCATGATGGGACAGGCGGCGCGCGATCCCGTGTTCTACGCCGCGCTCGCCATCGCCAATCAGGATGCGGACTTTGCCGGCGACTTCTGCCTTCGGTGCCATACGCCGGGCGGCTGGATCGGCGGGCGGAGCGAACCAACCAACGGCAGCGCGCTCTTCGGCGCGGACTTTCAGGGCGTGAACTGCAACTTCTGCCACCGGATGGTGGACCCGGTGTATCAGCCCGGCAACCCATCGCCGGATGTCGGCATCCTCGCGGCGTTGCCCAACCCGCCCACCGGGGCCCATTCCGCCAACTACATCGTCGACCCGTACGACCGCCGGCGCGGGCCGCACGATCTCGGTCCCGAGTTTCCCTACCACGAGTGGCTCCAGGCGCCGTTCCAGGCCACTTCGAACATGTGCGCCACGTGCCACGATGTATCCAATCCTGTGTACTCGCGACAGCCCGACGGAACCTACGCCCTCAACGCGCTCGACACGCCGCATCCGGACGGCGACAAGCGCAACATGTTCCCCATTGAGCGGACCTTCAGCGAGTGGTCCCGGAGCGCGTACGCCGCGGGTCCCGTGAACGTCAACGGCCGGTTCGGCGGCGACCTGCAGGCGGTGAGTTCGTGCCAGGACTGCCACATGCCCGTCACACCGGGGCAGAGCTGCCGCTGGACCGACCCACGCCCCAATCTCCGGTTGCACCAGTTCAACGGCGGCAACACGTGGGTGCTGCGCGCCGTCCGCAACCTGTACCCAGACTTTGAGACCGGCCTGACCGACGACAGCGTGTCACAGTCCATTGCGCGGACGATCGAGATGCTCGAGAAGGCGTCCGATCTTGAGGCGACGATCGTTCCCGTCAAGGGTGTCAACAAGCTCAAGGTCCGCATCACCAACTGGAGCGGGCACAAGCTCCCCACCGGCTACGCCGAGGGCCGCCGGATGTGGATCAACGTGAAGTTCCTCAACTCCGGCGGCGCCGTCATCCACGAGCACGGCGCGTACAACCTCGAAACCGCCGTCCTCGACACCGCCTCCACCAAGGTCTACGAGGCGAAGATGGGGCTGGATGAAGCCGCCGCGGCGGCCACGGGCCGTCCTTCCGGCCCCGGGTTCCACTTTGTGCTGAACAACAAGTGGTTCAAGGACAACCGAATCCCGCCGCCGGGGTTCACCAATGCCGGCTTTGCGGAAGTGCAAGCCTCGCCGGTGGGTTACACGTACGCCGACGGCCAACACTGGGACGATACGTTCTTCGACATTCCGGCCGGAACATCCTCCGCCCGGGTGTCGGTGTACTACCAGACCTCTTCGAAGGAGTACATGGACTTCCTGCGTGCCGCCAACACGACCAACAACGCCGGGGAGGTCGCCTTCGAGCAGTGGATCATCACCGGAAAGAGCGAGCCGGCGCTGATGGACCAGACCGTTGTCTCGCTCCCGTGTTACGCCAACTGTGACGGAAGCACGGGCGCTCCCCTGCTCACCGCCAATGACTTCCAGTGCTTCCTGAACAAGTTCGCGGCCGGCAACCCCTACGCCAACTGCGACGGCAGCACGGGCACGCCCCAACTGACCGCCAACGACTTCCAGTGCTTCCTGAACAAGTTCGCGGGCGGTTGCTGACGCCTGGACCTGATGTTCCGCTCGGAATTGCCGCAACAGCGGCGTTCTGTCGGCTCGGCTCCAAGTTGGCCGGCATCCCGACCGATACACCCGGCCGATCGAGGCCTATCATGGGCCCGACTTCCGGGGTGTAGCGCAGCTTGGTAGCGCGTCTCGTTCGGGACGAGAAGGTCGTAGGTTCAAATCCTATCACCCCGACTTGTTTCAGAGTAAAGCCCTTCGATGAGCACATCGAAGGGCTTTCTCGTTGAAAACACGGCACTTGCGCCATCCAGGGTGCAGTTCAAACAGACGATTTCGAGTATTCGCCGCTTCGTGGCGTAATCAGCAGACACCCACTGATTTTGCAGTGTTTGCGAGAGTTCAAACACCTTGGCCGCCAGTTCGGCCGTTTCGTCGTGCGAACGGTCCAGAACGTCCAGTTGCAGCTTGATGGACGCCAGCCGGTCCCGAAGCTCGGTGTGCTTCTTGGCGAAGGTGTCCTGATCCACCTCATCCCCGAGCCGCAGGTTCAGGAGGCGGTCCTGCTGGCCGACCAGGAGCGATGTCTGCCGCGTCAGTTCTTCCCGCTGGGCACGGGCATCGGACTGGGCATCCCGCGTCTGGGAGGCGAGGACAGCCCGGAACCAGTCCCGAACGTCCGGATCGTCCACCTTCATGCGGGCGAAGAGTTCCAGCACCTGGCGCTCAATCTCAGGTTCCGGCACCCGCACCCGCGGATGCCCTTCGGTGGTGTACCGGCTGCACCGGTAGTACACGTACCGACGATCGCCGGACTTGGCCCGCTTGATGATTTGCTCACCCGTGATGGCATGGCCACAGTGCCCGCAGGTCATGAACTCGCTGGCGAAAGTCATCTGGTGAGCGTGGTACACGTGCCCGCCGAGGAGGGCTTGTACCCGGTCCCAGGTTGAGCGTTCGACTAGCGGTGTCTGCTTGCCCGGATACCACTGCCCTTTGAACGGGATTTCTCCGATGTACGCTCGATCGGTGAGAATGGCGTGCAGCTTGCTGCGGATGAACTTCGGAGCCTCTGGCCGGTACGTCAGGCCTTCGGCGTGGAGCCGGTCACGCAGAGCGTCGAGTGTCAGTGGCTCATAGGCGTAAAGATGGAAGATCCGTTTGACGTTCTCGGCTGCCGCCGGATCAACTTCGGTGACGCACCGACCATCCCTGCGGACGTTGCGGTAGCCATAGGGAGCCTTGCCGACGAACCAACCCTCCTGAACCCGACGAGCGAGGCCTTCGCGGACATCGACTGACTGTTGCTCGGTGTAGAAGCTCGCCATGTTGGCGAGTGTCCGCCGCATCATGCGGCCGGCGGGGTTGTTCTCTGTCGGCTGCGAGACGGAGATGAACCTGACGTCGTATTCCGATTCCAGACGTTCCAGTTCAACCATGTCGTAGAGGTTGCGGACCGCACGGTCCACCTTATAGAAGAGCAGCCCGTCCAGCTCTTCTGCATGCTTCTTCGCATAGGCAATTAGCTCGCGGAATGTTGTTCGCTCGTCTGCCTTTGACGCAGTTTCCGCGACCCGAAACAAGCGAACGAGTTCGCCGCCAGCGGATGCGGCATATCGACGGAGAGCATCCTCCTGCACGGCGAGCGAGAAGCCTTCGCGTTCCTGTTCCCGGCTGCTGACACGTGCCAAGGCGACGAAGCGTTTCATGGCGTCACTCCCGCTTGAGAAGCTCGAACAACCGTCCTGTCGTCAGGATAATTGTAATCGCTTCTTCGACGGAAAGGGGCTTTCCGTAGCGGGGTTCCCACACTTTTCGCGTGAGAAGCACGAGGTCCGGCGTGATCCACTCGGGCGTACCGACAGGCAGCGACGCCGGGGCATCACGCCGCGCAACCAGTTCGTCAAGATGGAGTGTCCGTCTCGCCATGTGCTTGCCGGTTAGTCAGCGCCAACTCACTTCACACTGCATGCGTGGCTCACCTTCGCCTTCTCGCGCCTGTACGCCTCTGTCACCTGTTGGAACTTTCGGGACGCTGCTTCAACATCCGGCGGCGAGGCACCGGCAAGTCGATCAGGATGGAATCGCAGGCATGCCGCGCGATAGGCGGCCTGCACGTCCTCCATCGATGCGCCTGGCGATAGGCCGAGTGTCTTCAGATCGTCAAAGGACGCATCCTCACCTTCGGCCGTCGAAGGCGTTGGTTCTGGCTGATGCTTCGCAGCCATTGCTCGCAACCACGCTGCGATGCTGTCGCATTCGCTCGCCGCAAACTCGCAGAACGTCGTCATGGCAGAAGGTGAATACGTCACACACGAGACGGGCTCAATCCGGAACTGAATGAACGTGCTTCGGCCGTCATCGCCGAAGCCCGCGACGGCCAGTGCCGGAATCTCCTGCCACGACAGCGAACGCTGTGCAGGCACTTGCAGAACACTCGTGTCGCCTCGAAGGAACACGTCCATGATTTCGTCCGATGCTTTCAGCGCGAACCCGCGCTCCGCCATGTGCTGGCGGAAAAGGTGACGGGTCGTCTGGCCGGGCACGGCGACGCTCGCCATGCGGGTCAATCGCAGTCGGATTTTCATGGTCTCGGTCTTCGCCAGCCAACGGTGAAAGTAGATCGCGGCAGCGACGAAGCCGACAAGGGCAAGCAGGTACATGGTGAACTCCTGGTACTCAAGTGACGCTCAATCCCGTTCGAGTTCCTGTTGTGGCGGCTGCGGCTCGTGCGACTCGACATCGCGCTCCGCCTGTTTCAATCGCTCGCCGAGGATCGACGGTCGTTCGTCCGGATCGCGTGCCGCCTTTTCCTTGTCTTCCATGACCTCGCCCGGCGTCCGGGTGCCATAGATGCCGTACTGCGGAGGCTGCGCGACGTTGGATGAGGGGTACATGGCGGCCCGCAGTTCTGCGAGGCCTTGCCTGGCCATGGCCGCCGCATGACCAGCACCGATCTTGGGAGTGG
>JAHBXE010000006.1 GCA_019636625.1 Phycisphaeraceae bacterium | reverse complement strand
TGAACAGGTGAACAGGTGAACAGGTGAACAGGAAAGAGATTATTGGTTCGTTGCTGCGCCAATGCGGTGCGGGGGTCGTGGAGTCACAATGTTTGACTGTGATTCCGTCACTCCGTCACTGCGTCACTCCGTCACTGCGTTACTGCGTTCCCACATCATTCCTCCCTCAGCAACTGTTTCTGTGCGATGAGTCTGTAGGTGTTGCAGCGTTGCATGAGTTCGGCGTGGGTGCCCTGGTCGATGAGGCGGCCCTGGTCCATGACGACGATCTGGTCGGCGTTGATGACGGTGCTGAGGCGGTGGGCGACGATGAGGCAGGTTCGGCCGGCGGAGAACTCGGCGACGGCCTCGGCGATCTTGGCCTCGCTGTCGGCGTCGATCATGCTGGTGGCTTCGTCGAGGATGAGGATCGCGGGTTCGCGGAGGACGGCGCGGGCGATGGCGATGCGCTGGCGCTGCCCGCCGGAGAGGGTGAGGCCCTGCTCGCCGACGACGGTGTCGTAGCCCTGGGGGAGGGCGGCGATGAAGTCGTGGGCACGGGCCTTGGTGGCCGCGGCGATGAGGCGGTCCTGTGAAACCTCGTCGGCGCCGTAGGCGATGTTGGCGCGGATGGAGTTCTTGAACAGCACGGTTTCCTGGGTGACGACGCCGATTTGCTTGCGGAGGCTGCGGATGGAGTAGTCGCGGATGTCGTGGCCGTCGATGAGGACGGCGCCGGAGTCGGGGTCGAAGAGGCGGGGGACGAGGGCGAGGAGGGAGGTCTTGCCGGAGCCGTTGGGGCCGACGACGGCGATGCGCTGGCCGTGGAGGACCTTGAGGGAGACGTTGCGGAGGGCGGGGGTTTGGGCGTTGGGGTAGGTGAGGGTGACGCCGCGGAACTCGATGGACTGGTGGTGACGGGGGAGTTTGGGGAGGGTCTTGTCGTGGCCGGGTTCGGGGGCGGCTTCGAGGATTTCGCGCAGGCGTGCGGCGGAGGCGGAGGATTGCTGGATGTCGTTGATGATGCCGGTGAGGGGCTTGAGGGAGGCGCCGGCGGCGAAGAGGGCCATGAAGGCGGCGATGACGCCGCTGGGGTCGAGGTGGTCCTTGATGACGGCGTGGGCGGGGATGAGGAAAAGGCCGCCGAGGACGATGATGCAGAGGGCCTCGACGAGGGGGCTGGAAACAGCGCGGGCGGTGCGGACGCGGAGCATCATCCGCATGAAGTCCTTGTTGATGCGGTGGAAGCGGCCGGCCTCGTAGCGCTCGGTGGTGTGTACCTTGACGACGCGGAGGCCCTGCAGGGATTCGAGGGCGGCGCCGTAGAGGCCGGCCTGGGATTGCATGGCGGAACGGGAAGCGCGGCGGATGCGCTTGCCGAGCTTGCGGATGACGGTGTACAGGCCGGGTCCGAGGATGATGGCCCCGAGGGACATCTTCCATTCGATGTACATCGCGGCGATGAGGAAGGCGACGCCCTTGAAGGACTGGGAGACGGACTTGGAGATGAGGGAGTTGAGGCCGGATTCGAGTGCCGCGGCGTCAGCGATGATGCGGCTGACCTTGTCGGCGGCGCCGACGGTGACGATGTCCTTGAGGGGGAGGCGGAGGACGCGGTGGAAGGTCTCGCGGCGGATGTCGGCGACGGTTCGCTGGACGATGGTGAGGGAGAGGAAGGCGTGGGTGAAGGTCATCACCGCACCGAGGACGGTGAGGATGGCCATGCCGATCATGATCCAGACGATGGCGCTGAAGCGGTCGGCGGGAAGGGAGTCGATCCAGGCCTGGGGGATGCGGTTGGCGATCCAGGCATTGGTGTTGAGGTTGGCGGCGAGCTGGGGGAGGGTCTTGCCGGTGGGGGAGAGGATGTTCTCGAGGATTGGCTTGGTGGCGACGATGCCGACGCCGAGGCTGCTGGCGGAGACGGCGGCGCTGGCGAGGGCCGCGATGAGCATCGTGCGGTAGCGGAACATCCGCCGGGCGAGTGACCAGAAGGGCTTCATGAGGGTGAGGAGTATCCCCGGCGAAAAGGGGCGGGACAAACGGGGAAGGGGTGGGAGCGGCGAATGTGCGGCGGATTGGGGTGAGGACGGGGTGAAAATGGGGGAGTGTGGTGTGAATACCCTTAGGCGACGCGGGAGAGGTGCAGAAGCTGCGCATGGAGAAGCCCCGGGCCACGGTCGTGATCCCCTGTTTCAACCACGGGGCGTTTGTGCGCGCGGCGGTGGACTCGGCCCTGGCGCAGGAGGGGGCGGATGTGCGGGTGGTGGTGGTGAACGATGGATCGGACGATGGGGCCTCGGCGGCGGCGTGCGATGCGTGCGCCGGGGATCCGCGGGTGCGGGTGGTGCATCAGGACAACCGCGGGCTGCCGGCGGCGCGGAACCGAGGCGCGGCGGGAGCGGAGACGGAGTACCTGGTGTTCCTGGATGCGGACGACTGGATCGAGCCGGGGTTTGTGAGGACGCTGGCGGGGGCGATCGAGCGGGAAGAGGGGGCGGGGGGGGTGTCGCACGCGTACTGCCAGGAGCGGCTTGTGGAAAAAGGGTCCGGCGTGTGGAAGGTGCCGGCGTGGGATCCTGTGTTGTTGTTGATTACCAATCTGCATCCGGTGACGGCGCTGGTGAAGCGGGGGTGCTTTGAGGCGGCGGGGGGGTTTGATGAGACGATGCGCGGGGGGTACGAGGATTGGGAGTTCTGGATCCGGATGGCGGAGCGGGGGTGGCGGGGTGTGCGGGTCGAAGAGCCCTTGTTTGTGTGGCGCCGGCACAGCCACTCGACAATGGTCATGAACGTGATCCGGGATCACCACGACCTCTACGCGGCGATCCGGGAGAGGCATCCGCGGCTGTACAAGGAGCACGCGACGGAGATCATCGTGCGGAGCAACGCGCTGATGAACCGGTGCGGGATGAACTGGCTGGATGAGCGGGAGGAGCCTGTCACGTTGCGGGCGATGAAGCGGCAGCGGGCGATGTACGAGTCGATCGTGGCGGTGCGGGTGCAAAGAGGCATGCAGAGGGGCTTGAAGCGGTTGCTGGGACGGGGGGCGAGGGCGTGACGCCGATGGGAGCCATCGCGGAGCGGCGGCGGCCGTTGGTCGAGGTGCCCGGCGTGGAGCCGCCGGGGCGTGGGCCCGAGGGTGGTGGGCCGCCGTACAAGGTGACCGTGGTGATCCCGTGCTTCAACTATGGGCGGTTTGTCGGTGAGGCGGTGCGGTCGGCCGTTGGTCAGGAGAACGCGGATGTGCGGGTGGTGGTGGTCGATGATGGGTCGACCGATGGCCGAACGCCGAGGATGTGCGATCGCGCGGCGATGCAGGGGCGCGCGGGTCAGGTTCGCGTGATCCACCAGGCGAACGCGGGGCTGCCGGCGGCGCGGAACCGGGGCGCGGCAGGGGCGACGGGGGAGTTCCTGGTGTTTCTCGATGCGGACGACTTTCTGGAGCCGGACTTCGTGGCGAAGCTGGCGCCGGCGGCGCGGGGGCAGGGGGTTTCGCACGCGTATTGCCAGCCGCGGATGGTGGGACCTGCGGAGGAACTGGTGTGGCGGGTCCCGGCGTGGGATGAGGAGTTGCTGCTGGTCACGAACCTGCACCCGGTGACGGGGGTGGTCCGGCGGGAGTGCTTTGAAGCGGTGGGGGGGTTCAGCGAGGACATGCGGGAGGGGTACGAGGACTGGGACCTGTGGCTGAAGCTGGCGGGGAGGGGGTGGCGGGGCGAGCGGGTGGCGGAGCCGCTGTTCGTGTACCGGCGGCACAGCGAGTCAACGATGATCGTCCGGGCGGTGGCCAGGCACGAGGAGCTGTATCGCAGGATTGTGGGCCGGCACACGGGGCTCTTTGCGAGGCACGGGGATTCGGTGATCGCGCGGATGAACGACATGCTCCGCCGGGAGGACATGAACTGGCTGGATGAGTCGGGGGTGCCGATCCGGCTCCTGGCGCTGGAGCGGCAGCGAGACCTGTACGAGGGGATGACAGCGGTGCGGGCGCACCGGATGGTTCACGGCATGGTGTCGGCCCTGCCGCGGCCGTTGGCACGCGGGGCGCGGGCGGCGCTGGGGGCGGTCAAGCGGGCGCTGAACGCGGGGCGTTAGGCCGGGGTGAAGATGGCGTCGTTGGCGAAGAAGACGGTGTTGCCCGCGCGGAGGGTGGGTCCGATGGCGACGGTGCCGTTGGCGGGGTCGATGCGGGTCAGCGAGGCGAAGATGGCCCCGTCTTCTTCGCGGCCGCCGACCAGCAGCGTGGTGGAAAGCGTGATCGAATAGGTGCGGAACTTGGCGTCGCTGGTGATTCGGGCCATGACTTCCGGGAGATCGCGGACCGAGATATCGAGCCTGCGGTTCTGCGTGAGCGAGCCGCTGCCGCCGGGGGGGATGATGATCTCGTCGCTGGTGCCGTCCGTGAAGTGGAAGCGGAGGCGGTAGTTGGCGACGACGGTGCCGCTGGTGTAGGGGTTGACGATCGAGATGATCTCGCGCCCGGTGTCGGTGGGGTCGGTGAACCCGCCAGCGAAGAGGAGTTCCTGAGAGGAAAAGGTCTGGAAGGCTTCGGCCACGGCGTCGCCGCCGGCGCCGAGGCTGTAGTAGGACATGGCCAGGGGTTCGGTCGCGCTGCGGACCTTGTAGCGGATCGTGAACGCTTCGTCGGCGGGGAGCGCGGCGTTGAGGGTGGAAAGGTCCCACCGCCGGGAGCGCGTGCCGGAGGGGAGCGTCAGCGTGCCGTTGTTCGAGAGCACGGTGCCGTCGGAGAGGATGAACTGGAAGTCGATGGTGACGGAGGAGGCGATCGAGTCGGAGGTGCGCATGGCCGTGATGACGGCCTGTCCGGCCGAGGCGATGATGGCGCCGGGCAGGATGCCCTGGGTGTTGCCGCCGTTGGGGACACCCAGTTCCATGGTCGCGCGGGCCGGGGCGGCGCGGTAGAGACTCATGGAGGCGACGATGGGCTGGGTCGAGGTGATCCGGGCGGTGACAAGGCCGTTGGAGAGGTTGGTGATCTGGGATAGGTCGATGCCGCCGCGGCGGTAGGGTTGGGTGGTCTTGGTCAACAGGACGGTGGAACCGTCGGCGGCGTAGAAGTTGATGGTGACGGTGGCGACGGAGCCGGTGAGGTTCTCCCAGACGAAGTAGGTGAAGACGCCGGGGCTCTTCTGGGCGCCGGCGAAGCTCCAGCTTTTCAGGGCTTCGGCGTCGAAGGGTTCGGCCTGGAAGAAGCTCTCGGAAGCGGTGGCGCCGAAGTCCTTGTGCGTGAGGGTGGCGCCGACCTTGGCGGTCGAGCGGATGATGTAGGCGAAGGGGGCGCCGGCCTTGACGAGGTTGAGGGACGGCGTGCCGGCCTTGGAGACGGGGAGTTCGAGATGGGCGCCGGGAACGAGGGTGCCGGTGCTGATGACGGTGTCGCGGGTCTTGGTTTCGTAGCGGACGATGACCTGGTAGAGGGCCGAGGCGTTGGCGTCCTCGTTGACGAGGGAGACGGTGGAGACGATGCGGCCGCTGCGGAAGCCTTCGGGGAAGTAGATGGTCTGGGTGTAGAAGGCGAGCTGATCGGCGGGCTTGATGATCTCCGCATCGATGATGCGGATGAGGGAGGTGTTGTCGTTGGTGTTCGACAGGGGCACCTGGCCGAAGGCGTCGCCGCCCAGGAACGTGTTGAGGTCGCGGGTCTGGAAGCCGGCGATGGTCTCGACGACGTCCCAGCCCTTGATGACCTTGCCGAAGACGGTGAAGCCGCCGTTCTGCGTGTCGAGGTCGGGGTTGTCGACGAGGTTGAAGAAGAACTGGCTGGTGGCCGAGTTGGGCTGACCGCCGAGCTTGGCCATGGCGATGGTGCGGACGAGGTTCTTGCGGTCGTTGCTGTACTCGTTGACGATGGCGGGGTCGGTGGTGACGGCGGAGTACTGGGGGCTGTTGGTCGGGTCATCGACGAAGCCGCCGCCCTGGAGGACGAAGTTGGAGATGGAGCGGTGGAAGAAGGTGTTGTCGTATCGACCGGAGGTCACGTAGGTCAGGAAGTTCTGCGCGGTGACGCGGGCGGGCGGGCCGCCGCGGTCGTAGATCTCGATGTCGATGATGCCGTGGTTGGTCTGGAAGCGCACGACGGTGTCGTTCGTGTTCTTCATGTCCGAGAGCTGCGGCAGATCGGCGAGGAAGGGGTCGGCGTAGAGGGCGAGGCGCTGCTCGAGGCCTTCGAAGAGGGCGCTCTCGGCGGGGCGCGTGGTGCCGGCGCGGGAACGGAACAGGGCGGCGAAGAGACGGAACATCACGGGGACCTCCTCGGACGGCAGTCGCGCCGTCAGGATCAGCCATCGAACTCGGGGTGGTCAAAGTACACGACCTGTCGGCCGGGGTCGTTCGAGGGAATGGTGGTGAGGCTCTGGCCCCACGTGTTGTGGATTCGGGTCATCTGCGCCACGACGCCGCCGATGGGAACGGGGATGTTGAAGGCGGCGGTGATGACCTGGACGGAATAGAAGCGGAAGGCGGGGTCGGAGTTGATCTTGCTCAGCACGGTGGGGAACTGGGAAGCGCGAACATCGACGCGCCGGAGGGACTGGAGGGAGGCGACGCTGTCCGGGGCGAAGATCTGCGTTCCATCGGAGAACTGGAACAGCAGCTGGTAGAACATGTTGATGCCGCCGGCATAGGGGTTGAAGATCGAGATCGTCTCGCTCATGCCGTTGGAACCGATGAGCGTCGGATCGGTGTAGCCGTCGGCGAAGAGGACGGTGTTGGTGGAGTTGATCTGGAACGGCGTGGAGACCTCATCGCCGGCGATCTTGCTGCGGTAGTGGACGGAGACGGCGTGGACGGCCTGACGCTCGGCGTACTGGATGGAGAAGTACGCATCGCGCGGGAGCCCCGCGATCGCGGTGAGATCGACGGTCTGGCGGCGGGCGCTCTGCGTGAGGGTCACGGGGCTTGGGGTGATGACCGTGCCGTTGGTGAGCGTGATGGTGTAATCGACGATGACGATGGCGGCGCTGCCGGGGTAGAAGAAGTCGAGGAAGGCCGAGCCGCCGGTGGCGATGTACGCGCCGGCGAGTGCGCCCTCCTTGCGTCCGAGGCCCTGCACGCCCTGCGCGGTGCCGGCGTCGGTGAGGCCCGTGCCGGTGTTGTACTGGCTGAGCGCGGCGGCGAAGGGGGTCAGGCAGGTGACGTAGATCGAGTAGGAGCCGTTGGGGATGTCGGTGAACGCGTTGAGGTTCAGCCCGCCGCGGCGGAACGCCTCGAGCGTGATCGGGATGTACTTGGTTCCCGTCGAGTGGTAGACGAGGACGTTGATGGTCACATCCTTGCCGTCGAGTTCCTGAACGAGGAGGTAGGCCTGCTCCGTCGCGCTCTTGCGGCCGATGGGGAAGTTGTACCGCGTGAACTGCGGCGTGGGGATCTGGGGCGTCATGTAGAAGCTCTCGGCGAGCGTGACGCCCGTGTCGCGGTGGTCGAGGGTGACGGCCGCGGCGCGGGTCGAGCGGACCTCGATCGCGTAGCCGACGTTGGAGCGGACGAGGTTGAGGCCGGGGATGTTGGCGTCGTTGATCTTGAAGCTGAAGCGGGCGCCCGCGGCCATCTGGCCGCTGTGCAGCACCTGGTCCCGCTCGCCGTTCTCGTAGCGGACGATGATGGTGAAGTAGTTGATGTTCGACAGGTCCTTGTTGACGATGTCGACGCGTTCAACGGTGGTGTTGCTGCGGAAGCCTTCGGGGTACACGTAGGTGTTCTGGTAGTAGCCGGCTTGGCCTTGCGCCTTGATGGTCTCGATGTCGATGACCTTGACGAGGGTGGCCTCGGTCGGGCCGACGACGGGGTTGTACCCGGGACGGACGGGGACTGCCGTGAAAGGACCGGTTCCGACGCCGAGGAGCTGCTGGTTGAGGTTCTGGACGGAGTAGCCGGCGATGGTGGTGACGATGTCCCATCCCTGAATGACCTTGGCGAAGACGGTGTAGCCGCCGCTGGCGGTGTTGAGGGCGGGGTTGTCCTGGAGGTTGATGATGAACTGGCTGTCGGACTGAATGGAGCTGATGGGCACCATCGCCAGCGTGCGCTGGAGGTTGGAGCGGCTGAAGCCGTTGGCGATGGGCGCGTTGGGGGAGATGTTCGACAGTCCGGGGCCGTTGTCGAACTTGTAGCCGCCGGCCTGGAGCACGCCGTTGCCGAGGGAATGGAAGAACATCTCGTCGAACTTGCCGCTGGTGATGTAGTTGCGGAAGTTGTTGGTGGCGGCGGGAACGAGGGCGTCGAAGAGTTCGATGTCGATGCGGCCGGCGTTGGTGAGGATCCGGACGACGGAGTTGTTGCGGTCTTCGAGCTGCGTGAGCGGGATGAAGCCGGTGGCCATCGGAACCTGGTGGAGCACAACCCGGGGCTCGAGTGACTCCATGAGGCCCTCGGGGGCGGGCAGGCGGGGTGAGCGGCGCTTGGACTTCCGGCTCAGGATCATCGTCAACTCCTCACACGGTGGCGGTTGGGGTCCGGGTTCTAGGACCACCTTCATCGTATGGTTGGGCCGCGGGAATCTACCAGAACTCGTTCGGTTCGCGGTTGGACCGCATTGCTTTCTGGCCCCTTCCCCTGATCACGACCCGTTGCGGCGTCGGTGTCGGGCCTATGCGCCTGGCGAGGGCCCGCGGTTGCGAGGTCCACGCTAGACTCGACCGTTGATCGACCAGCGGGAACAGCATAGCCGACTTTCCCTTTCCGCGGAAGCGCCCGCCCGGCGCACCGGGGCGGTGGCGGCGTGGCGGGTTCGCGTGGTCATTCCGTACCACAACCGGCCCGGGGATGTTCGCCTGCTTCTGCAGGATCTGGCGAACCTGGGCATTGAGGGGGTGGAGGTATCGGTCCTGCTGGTGGACAACGCCTCGACGGATCGGGTTTTGCCCGAGGCCCTGCCGCGGAGTTTGCGGGTGCGGACCCTGCGGCTAGAGAGCAATACCGGAGGGAGCGGGGGCTTTTCGAGCGGGATGAGTTCGTGGTTGGAGGCTGGGGTTCGGGGCGATGCGCACGAGTTGATCTGGCTGCTCGACAGCGATGTGCGGCTGAACCCGGCGTCGCTGGCGCCGCTCATCGGGGCGCTGGACCGGCACCCCGAGCTGGCGGGTGTTGGGTCGATGCTGGCGGACCCCGTGACCAAGGAAGTCTTCGAGGGCGGGGGGGATGTCGACCCGAGGACCGGGGAGCTGGTTCAGGACCTGCCGGCGGACTGGGCGTCGCGGGCGCTGATTCCCGCCGGCTACCTGGCGGCGTGCAGCCTGCTGGTCCGACGCACCGTTGTGGAATCCGTCGGGCCGTTCGCGGACCTGTTCATCAGCGGGGACGATGTGGAGTGGTGCTGCCGCGTGCGGCGGATGACGGGGCTTGGGTTCGCGGCGGTGCCGGCGTCGGTCGCGTACCACCCCAACCCCGACAAGATGCGCACTGGGGGCCGGTATTACGCGGCGCGCAACGCGACGACGGTGATGGGCGCCGCGGGCGTGACCGGGCGCTTGGCGCTCACGCGGCGTGGGCTGCGCGAGGTGGGGCGGGCGGTGTGCCAGGTGATGGTGGGTCGGGACGATCTGGCGATGCTGCACCTGCGGGGTTTGCGCGATTCGGGGAAGAAGGGGCCGGCGCCGGCGGGGGTTGTTGCCTTTGAGCCGTGGCGCCCGATGTCGGAGCTCGAGGGCGCTGTGGGTGAGGCGGTGCGTTCGGAACGGGGGCGGGTGCTGCTGCGACGGGATGTGCTCCGCGACGCTTCGGCGCTGCTCAAGTCGCTCAACGCGCTGTGCATCGCGCCCGACCTGGAGCCGGCGAAGCGGGTGGAGGGCACGCTGGCGGCGGTGGGGCGGGTGGCGTCGTCACTGATCCGCGGGCCGCGGCATGGGGTCGCGGTGGTTTCGGCACGCGGACGGCCGGGGGACTGGATGGCTGGTCGAGTCATCATCAGCGTGGATGAAGGGGCCGGCGGGGCGGGAGCGGGAGGCGGGTTTTGTGTCCGGCGCGTGGGGCGTTTGGACCGGGCGATCAAGGTCGTGCGTGTGACGGCGGAGGGGCTTTGGCGTGCGGCGAGGTTGAAGGTGGAGGCGCCGCGGGAGGCCGAGGTGACCGTTCCGGGTACGGGCCGGCGGCCAGCGCTGTCGATCGTCGTGCTGAGCTACAACCGATGGGCGGCGCTCGAGCGGACGCTGAGGCGGCTCGGGGATGACCCGGTTGCGCGGGATGCGGACGTGATCGTGGTGGACAACGCTTCGACGGATGGAACGCCGCGCCGGTTGGCGGCGACGTTCCCGAGAGTGCGTGTGATCGCCCTTCGGCAGAATGTCGGCGTGGGCGCGTTCAACGAGGGGGTGAAGGCGGCAACGGGGGAAGCGGTGCTGTTGCTCGATGATGACTCGTGGCCGGCGGATGGGGTGATCGAGCGGGCGCTGGACGTGCTGGCGCATCGGCCGGATGTCGCGGCGGTGAGCCTGCTGCCGGTTCATCCGGAGACGAAGGCGAGTGAGTGGCCGTTTGCGGCGGGGGACCGAGTGAGCGAGCGGTGGCCGGTGATGGGGTGCGGGAACCTGATTCGGAAGACGGCGTGGGATCGGGTTGGCGGGTACGAGGCATCGTTTTTCCTGTACCGCAACGATGTGGACTTGGCCTTGAAGCTTCTCGGGGCGGGACACCGGGTGGTGTTCGACCCCTCGCTCGTGGTGTGGCACGATACGCCGGCGGGTGCTGGAGGGCGGAAGTCGCGGCGGTGGTTCGAGACGGCAACACGGAACTGGGTATGGCTGTGCCGTCGGCACGGGCGCGGGTTGAAGAAGTGGAAGGGGATCGTGGCGGGATGGGCGTGGGCGCACCGGCTGGCGGGCTCGTCGCCGACGGCGCACGTCGCGGTGGTCCGCGGGGCGGCGGCGGGCCTTGTGGGGCGGCGGGCGGGCCTGCCCCGGGGGATCCGGCCGGGCGGGCTCGCGGCGTTTCTTCGGGTGCGGATGGGGTGAGCGCCGGCCGTCCCAGAGTCCGCGAGGCACACGCCCGGCTCAGCAGAACAACGACAGGAGTTGCCGCCACTCGGCGTAGCGGTAGGGGACTTGGTGGGTGTCGTGGAGCCGCTTGAGACGCTCCAGGAGGCGCTCGGAAAGTTCGTGTTGCCAGGTTTGTGCCGAGCGGTCGCAGAAGTAGAGGCGGCAGGAGAGCGGCTTGATCGCGTGGACGCCGCAGAGGTTGTTGACCTGGAAGGGGCATCCGCCGCGGGAGAGGCTTTCCGCCAGTGCTTTGGCGGAGAGCGAGGGGTTGGAAGCGTTGATGTGGATGACGGTGTAGGCGGTTTCGAGGCCTGTGGTGTAGAGGCGATGCCCGGCCTGCTCGAAGTTGCAGCAGCGTCCGGAGGCCCAGCAGGCGGGGCCGCGCCGCGCAACTTCGGCGGCGGCGTCGGAGTAGATGGACTCGAGGAGCGCGGCGATGGTGGGGTCCCGTGCGGCGGTGATCCAGACTTGTGCGTCGCGATCTGGGGAGGGTGGGATGCCGGCCGTTGAGGCGAAGCACCGGGTCTGGCCGGTTGGGTCGGGGGACGGTTCCGCTCCCTCATGGCCGCGGTTCCGATCCTCCGGTCGAGGTGGATGGGCGTTACCGTGATGGGTCACGCGGGGTCCGATCTCGTTGAATGCGAATCTGGCTGGGCGGGATGAGGGGGCCGGTGTCGATGCCGGGGCAAGTTCGTTTGGCGGTTTCCCACGACCGTCGGGAGGCGATGATCGATGGCCAGAACGGCCAGGTGCGGCACTGGGCGGGCCGGTCTTCGTACACGCCGCAGATGGCTTTGCCGGGGATCGAATCGCGATCAAGGAAGATGCAGTCGAGGCCGTGGGGAGTGGCGCGTTCCTTCAGAGAGCGTCCGAAGACGGTCTCGCGGGTGTAGTCACGCAGGAAGTCGTCCTTGGAGAGATTGAGGCGAGCGGCGAGGGCAGAGTGTTCTTCATCCGTGAGGTGAACATAGCCCTCAGGACCCGTGCAGCAGTTGCCGCACATGGTGCACCGGAAACGGAGGCCGGGCTTGCCGCAGGCGGGGTCGGCCTCTTCGAACCAGTCACGGGATTGACGCGATTCGTAGCTCATGGTGAAGCGGTGAGAGAGATTCTTGACGAGACTGGTGTGCCTGTCCTGGACGCCCCGTCACGGCGCCTGGTCGTACGTTGACGAGCATGCGGTCTCTTCGATGGATCGCGCGTTGACGAGTGGAACCCCGATGTACCGGATGGCGACGAGGGTCTGGTCGTCGGCGCGGCTGAGCGAGCCGGTGTGCTTGAACAGGGCGCCGTGGACGGAGTCAACGACGCAATCGGGGGCGCCGGAGCAATGGTCCAGGGAGTCGCGCAGGCGGCCTTCACCGAACATGGTCCGGGAAGCATCGAAAGCCTCGGTGATGCCGTCGGTGTAGAGGATGAGCGTGTCGTTTGGTTGAAGCTCTATGGTCTGGCAGGAAATGTCGTAAGGATCGAAGACGCCGAGGGGCAGGGCGCCGGCCTCTTCGACGACCCGCACGTGGCCGGTCCGGCCGTCCTTGAGGAGCGGCGGGTTGTGGCCGGAGCGGGCGAAGCGGACGGTGGCGGTGCGAGGGTCGTAGATGCCGAGGAACGCGGTGATGAAGGTGCCCTCGATCCCGGCCTCGAAGAGACGGGTGTTGGCCCAGCGGAGGATCGCATCGGGGGACCTGTCCTGCCCGGCGTAGGCGTGGAGGATGCCGTGGAACATGGCCATCACCGTCGCGGCGGCGGCGCCGTGCCCAGAGACGTCGGCGATGATGATCCCCCACGAGCCGTCGGGGAACTTGAGGAAGTCGAAGTAGTCGCCGCCGGCCTGGTCGCTGGTGAGGTAACTGGTCGCGATTTCCAGGCCGGGAATCTCCGGCGTCTTGGCGGGGAGGAGCGAACGCTGGACACGTGCGACTTCCTCGAACTGCTGCTTCAGCGCCTCGTTGAGCTTGCGGACTTCTTCCACGAGAATGAGCCGGGTGTTGTTGCCGCCGGCGAGGTTGGCGACGAGGATGCCTTGCTCGAGTTCTTCGATGGTGAAGGCGTCGGGCTCTTTGCGGAACTGGATGTTCCAGTAGCGGGGTTCGCCCTCGTCGTAGAGCGGGAGGACGCACGCCGAGCCCATGCGGGCGAGTCGGTCGCCGAGCACGGGATCGTTGCGGAGAAAGAGGTCATGGATGATCTGGGGTCGCTTCTGCGCGATGACCTCGCCCAGGAAGCCACCGGCATGGACGGGGATGAGGTCGCGGCGACGCCAGTGATCCTCGCGGGCCGGGGCGATGCTGCTATCGCGGATGCGCTCGATGTTGTACTCGCGGGTGATTCGGTAGCGGGGCGGGTCGGACTCCGGGATGTCCTTGGTGGAGAGCGAGATCATGTAGTCCATGGGTCGGAGGACCCAGTAGTGGTCGGCGAAGGCGGAGAAAACCTGCGTCGGCGAGGTGGCCGTGCTGATCGAGCGGACCATCTCCAAGACGGTCCGGACGCGGCGGTTGTCGGACAGGTTCACGTACTTCACGCCGGATCTTAGGTGGAGGCCGGTCCGTCAATGGCGGCAGGCCCGTTCGACGGCCTCCCGGCGTGCGGCGGCATCGGCGAGCGAGCGATCCGCCTCGGCGAGCGTGCGGGTCCGCCGGGCCTCATCGGGGAGCTGCGCGACGTTGACCGCGACATTCCAGCGCGACGCGCGGGCGGCGGATTCGCCGAGCACGGCGGCAATGGCGAGATCGCTGTGGAGGTACACGTTCGTGATCGGCGCCAAGCGCTCGCACAGCCGGAGCAGGTCGTCGCACGCGGCGATGGCGGCCATCGGGATCTGGATCGAGGCGTCGAGCGCACCGGGGAGTTCTCGGGCCCGGCGGGGGTCGGTCTCGGGAAGCTTCATCAGTTCGTTGACGAGTGAGTAGGCCTGCGCATCCTCATCGCCGAGTTCAACCAGGATTCCCTGAAGACGCTTGAGCGACGCCGCGGCGGACTCCAGCTCGGCCTGGTGGGCGAGGAGGTTTTTCTTGCCGATGGAATAGGCGACGACCATGTGCGCGAGGGCCGCGGCGAGGGCTCCTGAAGCGCACGCGACGGCGCCGCCGCCGGGGGAAGGTGTCTTGGCCGCGATTCCGGCGAGCAGGCCGGAGAAGGGGAGCGAGGCGATCGTCATGCGCAAGCGTACCCCTTCCCGCTGCCCTCGGTGGGCCCGGCGTTTCGGGTACAGTGCCGCGAATGCGGATCGTGCTGATGCTGGCGTGCTGCGTGCTGGTGGGGTGCGGAACGGTGCGTCCGGGGGACCGCCTTGCCCGGCGTGGGGATGAGATCGTGATCTGCGGGCAGATGTACCACACGGGCGCGCCGGTGGTGCTGTGGATGGACCCCGGCGGGTTCGATGCGTACCGGGTGGAGAAGCGATTTGCGCCGCTGGAGGCTTCCGATTGGAAGTCCATCGAGAAGTCGATTGACACGCCGAACCGGTACGGGCTGCGGCGGGTGGAGCTTTCAGAGGAAGAGCGGGAACGGGTCCGGGGCGGGGGCTGGGATCTGCCGCTGCTCCAGAAGCACGTCGACCAGTTCGTAATTCACTACGACGTGGCCGGCACGAGCCGGACGTGTTTCCGTGTACTGCACGATGTGCGGGGCTTGTCCGTGCACTTCATGCTGGACATCGACGGGACCATCTACCAGACGCTGGATGTAAAGGAGCGAGCGTGGCACGCGACGGTGAGCAACGACCGGTCGGTGGGGATAGAGATCGCGAACATCGGGGCGTACCCGGTTGGGAAGGACGACACGCTGCGGGTCTGGTACGGGCAGGATCTGCAGGGCCGGACGATCATCACGCTTCCAACGCGGCTTGGGGACGGCGGCGTGCGAACGCCGGGGTTCGTCGGGGTGCCAGCACGGCCGGGGCCGATCGAGGGGCGGATCCAGGGAGGGGTGTACCGGATGCACGACCTCACCCCGGAGCAGTACGACTCGCTCGCCAAGCTGACGGCGACGCTGTGCACGGTGCTGCCGCGGATCCGGTGCGACTATCCGCGAGGGCCTGATGGGGAGTTGTTGACCTCGAAGCTCTCGGAGGATGACTGGGCGGCGTACTCGGGTCTGATGGGGCATTACCACATCCAGGCGAACAAGGTGGATCCGGGGCCGGCGTTTCAGTGGGACATGGTGGTCCGGCGGGCGCGGGCGATGATGAAGCGCTAAGACCGGGAACTTTCCCCTACTCGTGGCCCCGACCGCACACGCCGACGGGCACGGCCGTTGTGTGAAGTAGAATGTCGTTTGATGGGTGGAAGGGGCCGATTGGAGTGATCGAGGGCGGTTCCGGATGAGTGTGAACGGCCAGAATGGCAGTGTGCGTGTCATGACGCGTACGCCGATGACTACCGCCCGGCGGATGGCCAAGGCGGCGAGGTCGGGTCTTCGCCGCTACCCACGGGCGCTGTACGAGTCGATCCGATTCCCCTTCGCCCACCGGGCGGTACGGACGATGGATGCCGGGCCGCCTTCGCTGCGCAGTGAAGCGTTGTCGGCGGTGTGGCTGGGGCATGGCACGGTCTTGGTGCGGATGGCGGGCGTGAACGTGCTGATGGACCCGGTCTTCTCGCATCGCATCGGCGTGAGCGTCGGGGGGATGACGATCGGCCTGCCGCGGCTGATGCCCATGCCGGTCGATCCGCGGCACCTGCCGGAGATCGACCTGATCCTGATCTCGCACGCGCACTTTGATCACCTCGATCGGCCGACGCTGCGGCGTATGACCTCCGGCCGGACGGTGGTGGTAACGTCGCGCCGAACGCGGAGGCTGATCCCGCCGGGCTTTGCCCGCGTCATGGAGCTCGACTGGGGACAGGACATGGTGTTCAAGGGGCTCCGGATCGAGGCGCTGCAGCCCGCGCACTGGGGCGCGCGGACGGCGCTCGATCGCCGGCGCGGGTACAACAGCTACGTGATCCGGGAAGACCGGGACCGGCTCGGTGTGCTGCTGACGGGTGACACCGCGCTGACCGATGCGTTCGCATCGCTCGATGACCTCACCCTCGCGGTCTTCGGCATCGGGAGTTACGAGCCGTGGGAGCACGCCCACGCGACGCCCGAACAGGCGTGGGACATGTTCGCGGGGTGCGGGGCTCAGATGTTGCTGCCCGTGCACCACTCGACGTTTCCGCTGGGCGATGAAGGAGAGGGGGAGCCGATGCGGCGGTTGATCGCCGCGGCGGGGGATGAGGCGGGACGGATCATTCTTGCACCGGCCGGGGCTGTGTGGGCGGCGTGAGATGGGCTCGACGGGGTGACGGCCTCACAACGGCGCAGTTCCCCAGCAGCACATGGCGCACCTCCAAATGAGCACACTTTCACAGCGAAGCTCCGTCGACACGGTTCGTCGTCCCTCCGGGAGCCATGCGCAGCTGTGGAACTGTGCCGTTGTGCCGCTGTGGATGTGCGCCGCCGTCGGCACGCCGGCCGCTCTCACAGCAGCGGGGTGAACAGCTTGGCGAGGTTCTCGGCGAAGCGCTTGATGGCTGGCCGGCGTTTCCAATCCGCCGCGACCACCTCGGTCGAGTCCTGCATGTATTCGACCTGCAGCATGCGGAGGATGCTGGCCTGATCGTCGTCGAAGATGAGCGCGGACACCTCGTAGTTGAGGAAGAAGCTCCGGACGTCCATGTTGGTCGATCCGATCATGGCCACATCCGAGTCGATGGTGATGGTCTTGGCGTGGAGCAGGCCTTCGCGGTAGCGGAAGATGCGGACTCCGGCTTCGAGCAAATCGACGAAGTGGGCGCGGCTGGCGGCGCCGACGACGAGGCCATCAGAACGTTCGGGCACGACCACGGTGGTCTGGACGCCGCGCAACGCGGCGGCGATGAGGGCTTCCTTCGTTGGCTCATCCGGGACGAAGTACGGCGTGGTCATGATGATCTCCTCCTTCGCCGCGAAGAGGGCCGTGATGAGGGCGTCGCGCACGGTGTAGGGACCTGAGCCGGGGCCGGAGGGGACGATCTGCACCACCGTTCCCGTCGGCGGGATGGGCAGATCGGGCAGGATGTCCTCCATGCGGTCGCCGAGCCGCTCGCCGCTCTCGATCTCCCAGTCGCGGAGGAAGACGACTTCGAGCGCCTGCGCTGCGGGCCCCTCGACACGTATGGAGGCGTCGATCCACGGGCCGACACGGACGAGGGGGCGGTAGCCGAACGACGAGTCCGTGATGTTCTGGCTGCCCGTGTAGGCGATCCAGCCGTCGATGACGGAGATCTTGCGGTGGTTGCGCACGTCGATGCGTGCAAAGAGCATCCGGATGGGATTGACGGGGAGGGCCTCGGCGAACTTCACGCCGGCCTTGCGGAGCCGTTCGGGGAGTTCGCTGCGGATGAAGTGCTTGCTCCCGACACCGTCAACAAGGACTCGGCATGTCACGCCGCGGGCGGCGGCGCGCTCCAGGGCTTCGACGACCTGGAGGCCGGCGCCGGTGTGCATCCAGATGTAGTAGAGCATGTGGATGCGTGAGCGGGCGTTGTCGATGTCGCGGACCAGGGCCTCGATCATGTGCTCGGCGTCCGCGAGAACAGCGAGGGAGTTGCCGCGCAGGGGGGGCATGTCGCCGACGATGGTCGCGACGTTGGCGATGGAGCGGTACTCGGCGCACTCGTCTGTCCAGTCGTTGTTCCCGCCGCGCCAGAAGACGGTGGCCTTCTGGGCGTAGCCCTCGGTGAGGCGCTTGTACGCAACGACGCGCCAGCGGCCGAGGCGGACTTCACCGACAAGGGCGTACGAGAAGACACCGACAAACGGCACGGGGATGGTGAGCGCGACGAGCCAGGCAAGGGTGACGGGAACGGACCGGCGGCTCATGAGCAGGTGCAGGCCCAGCAGGATGCGGAGCGCGGCATCTGCAAGCACGAGCGCGGACCAGACGCTGATCATGGCGGGGACTCGGGCGGAGGAGCGGCCTTCTGCATTGCTCGGATGGTGGCGTCGCTGACGTGATGCTCGATGCCCTCGGCGTCGATCTCGGCCTGGCGCGGCGGGACACCAAGGTGGATGAGGAAGGAGAGCACGATGTCGTGGCGCTTGCGGACCCACGCGGCCAGACGCCTGCCGGCCGGGGTGAGCGTGATGGGCTTGTAGGGCTTGGTGGCGACAAGGCCGACCTTGGCCAGTCGCGAGACGATCCGGGTGACGGTGACGTGGCTGACGCCCATGAATGCGGAGAGGTCCTTCACCCGTGCCTCGCCACGCTCGGCCTGCAACTGCATGATCGCCTCCACGTAGTCCTCGGCGGTTTCGTCCCGATGGGCCGCGCGGGTGGATCGGAAGCGGGCGGATTGGTCCGAGGGGGGCTTGGGCGGCACAGGTGAACTCCGGGCGCGCGATGATAGCGGGAGCAGGGGTTCCGGATGACCCGACGCTGTGTCCCGACGCTACCCGAGCAATCGCGCGTGAACCTGGTCCGGCGACGGGCCGTCGAGCTCGACGACCTTCTCGGCCCGCGAGTGCCCCGCGACGATCCGCACGTCCCGTGGCTTGATATTGAGGGCCTCGGCGATCAACCGGCAGATCGCCTCATTCGCCTTGCCGCCCTCGGGCGGGGCGCTGACCCGGACTTTCAATCGGTCGCCGAGGCGGCCCACGATCTCGTCGCGCTTGGCGCCGGGGACGGCTTTGACGTTGAGGCGCACGGGCATCGGGAGGAGCACCGGGGCGTTGACAACGGCGACCGGGCCCACGGGCCCGTGCCGCCTCAGGCGGGCTGGGCGACGGCCAGGCCGCGGACGCTCGCCGCACGTCGGCGCATCGCGGGGGTCGTCTGCTGCTCGGCCTCGGCGAAGCCCTCGCCGAATCGGAACAGGCGGAAACTGTTGCCGATGACGAAGATCTCGCCCACGAAGTGGTACGCCGCGGCGAGGGGGACCGCGAGGTTGCCCGTCGCGGCAAGCACCAGCCCGATGAGGACGATGACGATCGATGCCGCGATGTTCTGCGCGATGATGGTGCGTGTGCGGCGGGCCAGTTCGATGAGGAAGGGCACGCGGGAGAGGTCGTCGTTCATGAGCGCGACACCCGCGGAGTTGGCGGCGATGTCGGACCCGCCCAGGCCCATGGCGACGCCGACGTCGGCCTGCGCGAGCGAGGGGCCGTCGTTGATGCCGTCACCGACCATCATGACGCGGTAGCCGGAGCCGACCAGGCCCCGGATCAGTTCGTGCTTCTCCTCAGGCAGGCACTCGGCCTCGATCGCATCAACCCCGACGGCGGCCCCGACGCGCTTGGCCACACTGAGGCGGTCGCCGGTGAAAATGGCGACGTGGCGCACGCCCAGGTCGCGGAGTTTCTGGACCACGGAGCGGGTGTTGGACCGGACCTTGTCCTCGAGGCCGACGGCGCCGAGGTACTTCCCGTCGCGCATGACGTGCACGCCGGTCATGCCCTCGATCTTGGACTCCACCGTGGCGACGTCGTCCTTGATCCCGGGCGAGAGTTCGATCAGCCAGCTTGCGCGGCCGACGCACAGCTCGCCCATGGTCGTGCGCGCGCGGACGCCGCGCCCGTGGATCTCCTGGTAGTCGTTGGTGCCGTCGGGCTCGACGCGAGCGGCCTTGGCGGTGGTGAGAATGGAAAGGGCGAGCGGGTGGTTGGAGTGCTGCTCGCCGTTGGCGGCGGCCTTGAGCAGCTCGGCGCCCTCCACGCCCGGCGCGGGGGCGAGCTTGGCCACCTCGAACTTGCCGGTGGTGATCGTGCCGGTCTTGTCCATCACCACGGCGTCGATGTGGGCGGACTGTTCGAGATAGCTGGTTTGCTTGATGAGAATGCCCAATCGCGCCGCCGCGGCGAAGGCCGCGACCATGGCCGTGGGGCTGGCGATGAGGAGAGCGGCGGGGCACGTGACGATGAGGACGGCGATGAAGGCCTGGGCGGCGCTCTCGCGGCTGGCGGCGTCGGGGCTCTGCGACTTGATGAACCAGACCGTGAACGCGACGGTGAGGGCGACGGGGACGAAGAAGCTGGCGACCTGCTGAATGAGCAACTGGCGCGGCGTCTTGGTCGATTCGGCCTCGCGGATGAGCTTGGTGACCTTGTCGATCGTGGTCTCGCCCTTGGCGTGCGTGACCAGGATGTCGATGACGCCGGTGAGGTTGGTCGTGCCGGCGTAGACCAGATCGCCCGAATCAACCTCCGCGGGGACGGCTTCACCCGTCAGGGAGGCCTGGTTGATCGTGGTGCGGCCGGAGACAACCTTGCCGTCCACGGGAAGGTTCTCGCCGACGCGGACGCGGACGGTCTGGCCCGGCTTGACCTGATCGAGGGGGACCTCGCGCTCGCCGCCTGCATCGACGAGTCGGGCCGTATCCGGGCGGAGGCCGACAAGTTCATCAATCGCCCGCTGCGCGCCGGAGGCCGTCCGGCGGACGAACTGGTCGGCGACGAGCAGGATGAACGCGAGCCACCCGGCGGTGGCGTACTGGCCATCCACCATGGCGGCCATGATGGCGATGGCGGCGAGCGTGGAGGAGGAGGCCCGGCGCCGGCGAAGCTCGGTCCACGCCGCGCGGAAGAGGGGGATGCTGAGCATCACGGCCGCGAAGATGGCGGGGAGATTGTGGACCGTCTTGTCCATGTCCATCCACGCGGCGACATGGCTGACCAGCAGCAGGACCATGCCGACGAGGTAGATGAGGATGGATCGTTCGCTTTCGAACTCGTTGTGCGAGCAGCAGGCGACCATGCCGTCGTCGTGCGTGTGGTCGTGCTTGTGCGGGTGAGCTGAGTGGTCGTGGCTCATGGATGCTCCGCCCCGGGGGAGAAGGACCGGGGTTCTTCTGGTATCCCGCCTGCGGCCCCGGATTCGGGGGGACCCATGGGGCGGGACGGCCGGAAGGGCCGTATGGTAGCCGGATGCGCCGGGCGCGCAACCCGTCCGGGCCGTCCTACGAAGCCGCCCCCGACCAGGTTCGAGCCATGTCGAAACGGACCACCAGCAAGCCAACCCCGGGACGCAAGACCCGTCCCAACGTGACGATCCTGGGCGTCGGCCAGATGGGCCTGGTCTGTGCCAGTTTGCTCTCCCCGGACCGGCCCAGCAAAGGCGGCAAGAGCGATGCCGCGGCGAGCGTCATCCTCTGGGGCCACAGCACGGATGAAGCCGGCGAACTGGCCCAGACCCGCCGGAGCGAGCGGCTGCCGGGCTACCGGCTGCCCGACTCGGTGCGGGTGACGTTCAAGGACGCCGATGCCCTTCGGGAGGCGGACCTGATCATCTCCGCCGTCCCTGTGCAGTTCACGCGGGCGGTGTGGACGCGACTCCGGAAGCACGTGCCCCGCAAGGCGGCTGTCGTGTCCGTTTCCAAGGGGATCGAGAACGGGACCCTGCTGCGTCCGACGCAGGTTATCGCCGAGGCCTTGCAGGACGACCCGGATGCGGCGGCGCGGAAGATGGCGGTGTTGTCCGGGCCGACGATCGCGGCGGAACTAGCGAGGTTTCTTCCCGCCACGATGGTCGCGGCGAGCGACGACCCCGAGTTCGCGCAAGAAGTGCAGCGTCGATTCTCGACGAGCTGGCTCCGGGTGTACACCAATCCCGATGTGCTGGGCGTGGAACTGGCCGGGGCGACCAAGAACATCATCGCGATCGCGGCGGGCGTGCTGGATGGGTTGAAGGTGGGGCATAACGCCAAGTCGGCGCTGCTGGCGCGGGGGCTGGCGGAGATCACCAGGCTCGGGGTGGCGATGGGGGCAAACCGGGACACGTTCTTCGGGATCGCGGGCGTGGGAGACCTCGCGACGAGTTGTTTCAGCCCGGAGGGTCGCAACCGGAGCTGCGGTGAGGCTCTGGGGCGAGGGGAGAAGCTCGAAGCGTACCTGAAGAGGATTCCCTCGGTCGTGGAAGGCGTGGCGACGACACGGTCGGTGATCGGATTGGCCCGGAAGTACAAGGTGGAAATGCCGATCACCGCATCGGTGCACGCCGTGCTGTTCGACGGGATGGACCCGATCGAGGCGATCGGGCGATTGATGACGCGGGAGCTCAAGGGCGAGCGGGTTGGGTGACTTGGCTCGTTGGGGGCATGCGTGCGCGGGGCGGAACTTCGAAGATCACGTGAAGTGGCTGGACATTTGGCCGAATTTCGCGATGATCGGCGAGGGAGGTCTGCCATGAGGACGGAACTGGTCGGCGCGGGGGTCATGCTGGGGTTGGCGGGTCTTGCCTTGGCGCAGCCCAAGGATGTCCAGCCGCCGCGGGACAGCCTGATGTGCGTGCTCCCGCCGCAGGATGTACCGGAGGGGCTGTGGAACGCGAACCTCTGGCCCGGCGGGATCATCCCCTACACGGTGGACGCCGCGGTGACGCAGCAGAACCGGGACCGGCTCCGCGCGGCGATGGACGAGCTGGAATCCGTCTGCGGGGTACGGTTCGTGCCTCGGACAAACCAGACGAACTACGTCAACGTCCGCAACGGCACCTCGAACAGTTCGTCCGTGGGCATGATCGGGGGTCAGCAGACGCTGACGATGGTGAGCTGGCACGTGCACTACATTATTGTGCATGAGCTGATGCACGCGATGGGTGTGTGGCACGAGCAGCAGCGCGCCGACCGGGATCAGTACGTGTTCATCAACTTCGCGAACATGCAGTCTGGGTACGAGGGGAACTTCACGATCCGTCCCAACGCGAGCCCCCACGGGCCCTTCGACTTCGAGAGCGTCATGATGTACGACGACTGTTCGTTCAGTCTCTGCTGCGCGGCGGGGAGCACGTGCGGCTGTCCGTTCTCGTGCGCGACGATCCAGGCCCTGCCGGCGTACTCGCAGTACCAGAACGTGATGGGCAACCGGTCGTACATGGGGCAGGGGGATAGGAACAGCCTCGTGTCCCGGTACGGCCAGCCACCCGCCGCGTGCTACGCCAACTGCGACGGCTCGACCGGGAACCCTTTGCTGACATCCAACGACTTCCAGTGCTTCCTCAACCGATTCGCCGCGGCGGATCCGTACGCCAACTGCGATGGAAGTACGGGGAGCCCCTCGCTCACGGCCAATGACTTCCAGTGCTACCTGAACTCCTTTGCCGCGGGATGCACCTGAGGGGTGTTTGGCGAGAAAGAAACTTGCACTTTCCGCGTAACCGGTTACATTCGCCAGAGTCGAGATGATTGCCGGAAGGCACCGAGGCGCGTGCTCGGCCTCGACTTCGGGAGTTCCCCCAGCGGAGCGTGGACATGTTGAGTCGTCAGGCGTTCGTCGTGGCCATGCTGGCCGGGACCTGTCCCGTGCTGGGGCAGCAGGGGCGGGGACTGGATCGCTGGTGGACGCAGGCGGGTCGGAACGATGGCGATGCGATTTGTCTCCCCGGCGATGGGTGCGGCAAGGCTGTCGCCGCGGCCCGCCGACTGGCGGCGGGCAACCGGCCGGTGGAGGACCCTGAGGGCTGGTGCATGGCGTGCGATGCGGCGGAGCTGACGGATCTGCTGCACTGCAACCTGGACATCGAGATTGTCCCCTCGTCGACGACGATCAGCGGCTCCAACACATTCACAATCATGAGCCGGAAGAACGGGCTGACGAGTTTCACCTTCCGGCTGCGGAGCCAGTTCGTGATTTCGTCCGCGATCGTCAACGGCACCACGCCCGTGCCGGTGTCGAACCCGACGACCACGACGCGCGTCGCGACGCTCGATCGCGCGTACGACGACGGGGAAGTGTTTACGCTGAAGATCACGTACAGCGGTGTTCCGGTCTCGGTGGGCAGCTTCGGCTCCGTTTCGTTTACGACCCAGAACGGCCAGCCGCTGTTCCAGACGCTCAGCGAGCCGTATTACGCCTACACCTGGTGGCCGTGCAAGGACGGCGACGTCGCCACCAACGGTGACAACTCGGACAAGTTCACGGCGGAGGTCGCCATTACGGCGCCCGAGGCGATGAGGAGCGTGTCGAACGGGCTGCTGCAGGGGGTCGACACGCTGGTGAACGCGAGGAAACGCTACCGGTGGGCGACCAATCTGCCCACGACAACCTACCTCATTTTTGTTGGTTCGACCAACTACACGCAGTGGTCGCAGGCCTACACGTACCCGCTTCCCGGGGGCGGGACGGGCACGATGCCCGTCGAGTTCAGCATCTACCCCGCGAACGACACGCCGACGAACCGCGCGGCGTGGGAGCGGTGCCTCCCCATGCTCGCCACCTACCGGCCTCTCTTCGGCGAATACCCGTTCGTGAGCGAGAAGTACGGGATCTACAACTTCAACTTCAGCGGTGGGGAGGAGCACCAGACCTACACCGGGCAGGGAACCTTCAGCGAGAGCGTCACGGCCCATGAACTCGGGCACCAGTGGTGGGGGGACATGATCACGTGCAAGACGTGGCCGGACATCTGGCTCAACGAGGGCTTCGCGACGTATTCGGAGGCCTTGTGGGAAGAACGCAAGCCCGGATCGTCGGGTCTCCCCGCGTACTTTGCCGCGATGAACGCCCGCCGTCCTACGGCGGTCACGGGAACGGTGTACCGCACGAACGTTTCGAGCGCGAGCACCATCTTCAGCTCGAACTACGCCTACCGGAAGGGCGCCTGGGTGCTGCACCAGTTACGCCGGATCGTGGGGGATCAGACCTTCTTCGACATCCTGGCGGCCTACCGCGCGCAGTACCAAGGGACCGCCGCGACCACCGAGGACTTCAAGGCGGTGGCCTCGGCCGTCTCGGGGCGCGACCTGACGACGTACTTCCAGCAGTGGGTCTATGGCGGCGGGGCGCCGGCGTATGTCTCAGGCTGGAACACGGTGGCGATCGATGGGCAGAACTACCTTCGCCTCCGGCTGCGGCAATCGCAAACGGGCACGGTGTTCGCGATGCCGGTGGATATCCGCGTGGACAACGCTTCGGGAAGCCAGACGGTCACGGTGCAGAACGATGCATCGCCGCAGTGGTTCGTCGTGCCCGTCGGCGCGCCCGCCACGGGGATCGCGGTGGACGAGTTCTCGTGGATCCTGACCACGTCCAAGACCAGCGAGGCGTACGTGAACGGGCCGCCCAAGGTTGTCCGCACTTCTCCCATGCCGGGTGCGGTCGGCGACGCCCCTTCGTCCGTGTGGGTGACGTTCAGCGAGAGTGTGAACGCCACGGCTTCGAACTTCTCGCTGGTCGGGCCCGGGGGGCCGGTCGCGTTCAGCATGGACTACGCGCCGGCCAACTTCCGGGCCACGCTCACGCCGGCGTCGCCGCTGTCGCCCGGCGTGTACACGCTGACGTGCGCCCCGACGATCACCTCGACCGCGGGGGGGATCGGTCTTGACGGCGAGGTCGTCAACAACGTGCTGCCCAGCGGGAACGGTCTTCCCGGCGGCGCCGCCGTGGTCACCTTCACCGTTGAGCCCGCGCTGTGCTACGCCAACTGCGATGGCAGCTCGGGAAGCCCGACGCTCACCGCCAACGACTTCCAGTGTTTCCTGAACAAGTTCGCCGCGGGCGACCCGTATGCCAACTGCGACGGCAGCACGGGAAGCCCGACGCTCACCGCCAATGACTTCCAGTGTTTCCTGAACAGGTTCGCGGCGGGCTGCTCGTAAGCCCTCCGGGGAGGTTGCTCACCATGAAGACGCTGACGCTTGTTTCCATTCCTGCTGTACTTGTTTCGGCCGACATGGCTTTCGCCCAGTCGCGGTTTCTCCTGAACGATCGGACCAACGACGCCGTCTTCGCGGTGGTGGATGCCAACGGAAACGGCGTCATCGATGAACCGGGCGAAGTTCAGCTTGTGTTCAACCTGACGAACGCCGCGGGAACACCTGGCCTCGACAACCCGAGTTGCCTCGCGGTGCGGCCCGATGGGCTTGCCGTGCTCGGCGATCAGGGTTCGGGCCGAATCTACCTTTTCCGAGACTGGAATCGCGACGGCGACTGCTTGGATGTCGGCGAAAGCTGGGTCGCCGCGGATGCGTCAAACGCCTCGAGCGTGAGCTTTGCATTCCCGACCGGCGCCGCCTTCGGCCCGGCGGGAGAGCTGTACATCGTCAACGCGGGCAATGCGTTCGGCAACGATGCGGTGTACAGGCTGATCGATCTGAACCAGGACGGCGACTTCCAGGATGCCGGCGAGGTGGAGGTGTTCATCGGCGCGGCGTTCTTCGGCCCTGGCAACGGCGGCTACTCGCCGCAGGAGATCATCTTCGGATCGGGCCTCCCGCTGTCCGGGTACTTTCGCAACTCGTCCGCGGGGCTGCACGGGGTGTACCGTTTCTTCGACGCCAACAACGATGGGTCTTGCGATGATGCCTCGGAGGTGTCGCAGTTCTGGGTGGCGGGCAACGCGGCGGGCATCACGCCGTCGGCCGGGTTCGCGATCGAGCCGGACCTGTTCCGTCCGGGGGCGGTGTACCTGCTCCAGACCGCGACGGGAAGCGTGGACCAGCTTCTGCGCCTTCAGGACCTTAACAACGATCAGGACGCGATGGATGCGGGCGAGTCGGAGGTCGTCTGGTCCACGGCGGAGAGCGGCTTTACCAACATTGACGTCGTGTCCCTGACCGACGGCCGCGTGTTGATCACGGACAACTCGGGCAAGCGGGTGATCGTCCTGACGGACCTCGATAACGACGGGCTGTTCAACAACACGAACGAGCGCCAGACGTACTTCGCCAACTCCAGCCTGCTCGTGGGCGACATCCGCCAGGCCGCCGCGGCTCCGAGGCCCTGCCGTGCCAACTGCGACAACTCGACGGGGTCCCCCCTGCTGACCGCGAACGACTTCCAGTGCTTCCTCAACGCGTTCGCGGCGGGCAGCTTCTACGCCAACTGCGACAGTTCATCGGGCACGCCGCTGCTGACGGCGAACGACTTCCAGTGTTTCCTGAATGCGTTCGCGGCGGGATGCCCGTGATTCGACGGGGTGGCCAAGCCACGTGCCGCCCCGTACCGATTGTGATCTCCACATCAGGGCTCGGGCCGGTCTACAGCAGCCCAAGCTTCTGAAGGTCCGCCACCGGTTCATCAAACGAGCACGACCCGTACGACAGGCAGAACGCCTCCCGCGCCTTGGCGATCTGCGCCACCTCCAGGAACAGTCCGTTCCACCGCACGCCCTCATCGGTGAAACGGAACTGGTCGGCGTCGCGGATGTCGAGGATCTCCGCCGCGCGCCCCGCATCGAGCCGGTGCGTGTACACCAGCGCCGCGGCGAGAAACACGTTGAGAAACCCGTGCATCGTGCCGCGCGGGCAGGAAGGTTCGTACGTCAACGGGTACTCCGCCCGCAGCGGGTGATGAAGCCCGGCCGTGGCTTTGAAGGGCACACCCGCGCCGGCGCACGCCGCGATGAACGTCGCCACCGCTCGGGTGGACGGGAACGCCTCGGGGACGATGCCGCCCGTCCGGATCTTCGCCCCTGCGCCATGCCCGGCCAGGGCGGCCACAAAGCCGCGGCAATCGCCGGCGCCGACCACTTCCGGCGGAAACTCAAAGAACGGGAGCAGGTCGTCCGAGATCTCCTCGGTCGCGGAGTCGATCTGCTCCGGCCTGGCAACCCTGAGCTCGACGGCATCCACCGCGCACAGGCCGTGATCCTCCCGTTCGTGGTGCTCGTTGAACGCGGCGATCGTGTCCAGGTCTGCGTGCAGGTCACCGTCGATGATCGCGCTGAGCCGCCAAGGCTCGCCCCCCGCGTACTCCCGGTAGCCGCTGGTGGCGAAGGTTCCGGGCAGCATCACCGCCGCGGCCTGCGAAAACTCCCGCAACCGCGACACGGGGCAGATGAACCGCCCGAGGATCCAGCGGTGCTCACCGACCATGGAGCGGGCGAAGGTCTCGACCGATGCAGGCATGGCGAGCTTGGCGGGCGGGAACAGCCCGGCGTAGTCGATCAACCCGGCCATCAGCGTGCGGAGCGACTCGGTCATGGCCAGAGCGTAGCGGGGGAAGGTGGACACGGGGGCGTCCGCTCACACCCGGCGGGCGTCCGGCGAGGCCATGACGTTCTCCCAAGACGCCATCGCATCTTCGGGGTCCCTGTCGGGGTCGAGGAAGTCGGCCGTGACTTTCTCGAACATCGCGTGCCGACGCAGGTCCGCCAGACCGCCGTCGAAGTGCCCGTAATGGGTGACAAACCGCCACTTGCGGCCCGGGTCCGAACCGAGGGCGTTGAACACCGCCGCCGCGGCGGGCGCGGGGACGACATCGTCCCGCACCGCCAGCTTGCACAGCACGGGGCACGTGATCCGGCGGGCGTGCACCGCCGTGTCGAACACGCGCAGAATCGTCGAGACTTCATTCCGGAGGTTGGGGTGGTTCTCGACGAACCGGCGGATGATGCCGCCCGCCCCACCCCGCCGCGTTCCGCCCAGGTGCTCGGGAAGGTTCAGTCGCCACGGCCAGTCGCCCAGCGTGGGGTGCCCCAGCACCAGCCGGGCCGGCTCGTTCACATCCGAGAGTTGCGAGGCCGCCACGACGCCGAGGGCCGCGCCGAACGACTGGCCCGTGATGAACAGCGGAGGTCCCTCCCCCAGTCGATCGCGAAGGGCGCGGCAGGCGTTGACCACATCCGCCGCGGCGTAGGAGAACGACCAGTCGCAGCCATAACCGCGGTCGGAGAGGGGCGTTTCCAGGCCGTAGGTGATCCACTCGCCGCCTCCCTTGTGTCCGGCGTGGTGGACCAGTTGAGGCACATCGTCGCAGGAGCCCGCGTAGCCGCGCACGCGGACGATGAGCACCGCGATACCGCGCGCGGGCCACGCGGCGTAATCCTCGGCGGACTGGCCCAAGGTGGGCACGTTCTCATACCCATGGAGCACGACCAGCCCGGCCCGCGGGCGTCCCCGCTCGGGCCATAGAAGTGAGCATCCGATGCGGACGTGCCGGCAGCTCTCGAACTCGTGCGTTGCCGACGGGTCGCTGGGATCGGCGCGCGTGTGGTCGCGGGTGAGCAGGCGAGGGCGATCGGCCATGACGCCGGACGTCCAGGTCTTCCAGAACGAGCCGTGTCGGATGGACCGCGTCGGCTCGCCGACGTGGGCGAGCGTGGCGACGGGTGAAAGGCCGAAGTCCTCCGGCTCGATCATGCGATCAATGCCCCAGGTTCACGCCCGCCGCGTTGAACTCCGCGATCCAGAGCTGGCTGGTGGGGCGCTGGTCGCCGCGGCCCAGCGGCCCGCGCTGCGCGGTCCACATCATGTGCCGGCCGTCGGGGCTGAACACCGGGAGCACGTCCGCCCCGTTGGCATGCGTGATGCGGACCCGCTTCAGGTCCGCGGGGGTGGCGCCGGCCCGCAGCTTTGCGGGGGAGGCCTCAACCGCGAAGACCTCGTAGTTCATGTGCCCGACTTCGCTGGTGCCGTACACGAGGTAGGTGCCGGTCGGGTCCCAGTACGGCGCCCAGTTCACCGCCCCGTTGTCCGTGACCTGGTACTCCTTGGCGATACCCACGGGGATGCCGTTCTCGTACCGAAGCTCCGCGACGAACAGCTGAAGCAGGTCGTCTCCCTTCCGGTCCGACCGGTAGCAGATCCACTTCTCATCGGGTGAGAAGAAGGGTCCGCCGTCGTAGCCGTCCGCCGTCACCAGCGGGTAATCCTTCCCCGTCTGCGTGTCGCGCACCCAGATGTCGGCGTCGGCCTTCTGCCCGACCTGGCGGTCCTCACGCACGTGCGCGTACAGGATGAATCGGCCGTCTTTGGTGTAGGAACTCTCCGCGTCGTAGTCCGGGCGGTCGATCACGCGCACGGGGGCCTTGGCATCATCGCCCCACAGCACCGGCGCCGCGTCCGGGTTCAGGTCCATGAAAATCGCGGGCACGGAGCGGATGACAATGTCCGTTTCCTTCGGGAACAGCCAGGTGTAGGTCCGCTGTCCCACGCGGAACTCGCCGTGCTGCTCGGTCGAGGGCGGCTCCATGGTGGAGCCGAAGAGCACCTTGTACGGCTGCTGCGGATGGAACCAGCCGCAGGAGTTCCATGATCCCGGCGTGCTGATCATGATCGGCGTTTCCATGCCGGTGATGTGACCGCCGCTGTCCCGGGTCAACTTCGCCACATACATGGAATAGTGGGGGTCGGGCGTTTTGCCCTCCGCCGGGGTCGGAACGGCCTGGAAGACGATCCACTTTCCTTCGGGGCTGAAGTACGCCTCGCCCGCCTTGAGGAACTGATCACGCGATGTCAGCTGAACATGATGAGTCAGCACCGGGGTTTCGAGTGTCTTCCAGTCCAGCGGCTCCGCCGAAGCGGGCGGACCGCCCGTGTGACCGGGCTGGGCCGAACACGCGGCGGCGGACAGGACGGTTACGATCATGCTCGATGTCAGGCAGTGCTTCACATTCGCCTTTCGGTTCGGGTGCGGACGCCAACGGCCAAAGCGTAGAACGATCGGCCGCTCCCATCACGCCGGGCGAACTCCCTGATCGGATCCGTGTCATCGCCGCCACGGATCGGTACGCCGTCATCGACAAGCCTTCGGGCATGCTCTCCGTCCCCGGCAAGGGGCCCGAGAAGGCCGATTGTGCCGCGGCACGCGTCGCGGCCCTATTTCCGCTAGCAACCGGCCCGCTGGTCGTCCATCGCCTGGACATGGAAACATCCGGCTTGCTGGTCTTCGGCTTGGATGAGCAGGCACAGAAGGACCTCTCATCCCAGTTCGAACGGCGGGTCGTGGAGAAGTCCTACACCGCCCTCGTGGTGGGGGGTCTGCCCCCGGGCTGGGTCGGTCCGGACCCGCTCGACCGTGACCAAGGCGAGTTGTTGCTGCCGATGCGGGGCGACCTGGTGCGACGACCGCTGCAGGTGATCGACCCCGTCAACGGTCGCGATGCAGTCACCCGATGGCGGATCCTGGCGAGGGAGGTCGATCGCCTGAGGATAAGGTTTGACCCGCTGACCGGCCGCACGCACCAGCTTCGTGTTCACGCGGCTTCCGGCCTGGGTCACCCTATTCTCGGCGATGAGCTCTACGGCGGGCCGGAGGCCCCACGCCTCATGCTGCACGCCGCATCGCTCTCGTTCCTCGAGCCCGGCACAGGCCGACGCGTCGAGTTCGTCAGCACGCCGCCGTTCTGATGCGGAGAAGTGCGCGAAGGCGCGGAGATCACACGGAGAGAATCACAACCTCAATCAACAGGAGGAAGACGCGCGGGTCGCTTCTGGATCGACGGGCCTGCATTCGCGACCTTTGCGCGATCTCCGCGCCACCGCGTACTTCCCTGCCCGCCGCTCACAACCGCAGGATGTACGGCGCCGGCTGCTGCGGCGTGGAGAGTCCGAGCCGCTCCACGGCCCGCGTCAGGCCGGTGACATCGTCATCGTGGAAACTGTCCACCTCGTAGCTGTCCGTGTCGAGCACGCCCCAGCACGAGCCATCGGGCTCGAACAGCGGGATCACCACTTCCGAGCGGTCCTTGGGATCGCACGCGATGTAGTTCGCACCGAGGGTGGCCACATCCTTCACAATGATCGGCTTGCGTTCCCGCCAGCACCGCCCGCACATCCCGTGCAACCCGATTGGCGAGCACGCGGGCTTGTCGCGACGGGCCTGGAGCAGCATCTCGTCGCGCCCTTCCGCCTTGGTGTAGAAACCGATCCATGACACGCCCCGCCCGCCGAGCGTCTCCCACATCGCATCGACGGCAACCTGCATCATGGCCGCGCGATCGGGGCGCGGCCGGAGGCGAGCAACCATCCCCGCGTAGTCACGGAACGCGCGAGCGCCGACGGTGGCCTTGATCATGCCGGATCGTAGTGCCCCGCGGGCCAACCGCTCGCGGCAGGTGGAATCAGAGCGTCGCCGAGGTGTACGGCAACAGGCCCATGAACCGGGCCCGCTTGATCGCCTGCGCGAGCATCCGCTGCTCGGAAGCGCTGGCGGAGAGCCGCTTGCGCCCGTAAATCTTGCCGTTGGGGCTCATCAGCCGCCGCAGCGTCTCGACATCCTTCCAATCCACGTACACCTTCCCGGTGCCCGCGGTCTTGGTCATCTTGATCTTCTGTCCCGGAGGCGTGAAACGATTGAACTTGCTCATGGAAACTCCGTCGTGGTCTTTCGGCCCGGAAAAATCCGGGCGACGGTGCGAAACGAAGGGGACAAGTATAGGCCGGCGGGCGTTCGCGGCAGAGCTTGACGGCCTAGGTGGGCTTCTTGGCCAACCGGGCCGCCGCTGAATCCAGCGAAATCCGGCCCCCGCCGCAGACCAGAAGCACCCCCGCCAAGGCGCTCAGCGCCAGGTTCTCGCCGACCTTGCACCACCCCACCGGCCCTTCGCAATACAGCTTGAACTTCCCGAAGCACCCGCAGGTGATATTCAGGTCCCGGGCGATCACCGAAATGATCCCGACCAGGAACACGCCGATGAGCGCGATGAACACCGCCGCGGCGGCACGGGTCCACAACCCCAGCACCAGCGCGACGCCGCAGAACACCTCCGTCCACGGCACGGCGTAGGTCGCTAGTTGCGTCAACGCATCCGGCAGCCCCATGCGGTAGGCCATGACCGCTTCCGCGAACGTCATCGGATCGCGCAGCTTGTAGAACGCCGCGAGCAGGAACAACCCTCCGAGCCCGATCCGCAGCAGCAGCGCGACAAGCGAGAAGGAGCCGGTCATTCGAAGCCCACCTCCGGCCCCGTGGCCGTCGGCAGGCCAGCCTTGACCCAGCCGGGAAAGCCCGCCTGGATGATCCTGAACGGGCCGATGTCCTTCTTGAGGGCCGCAAGGCGCTTGATAACGTTCTCCGAGTCCGTGCACAACTCCCCGTGGCAATAGACCACGACCTCCATTCCCGGCAGATAGTTGAGCACCTTGGCCGGTGGCGGGCCGTTGAGGGCATCTTTCTCCAGGTGCATCGCCCCGGGGATGTGTCCTTTGAGATACTCGTCCAGCGGACGCGCATCGATGAACACGGCCGCGCCGCCGTCATGCACCGCCTTCGCGGCCTCGACCGTGATGAAGAGGTCGCTCGCTGGCGAAGCGGCCGGTGGGGTTGGCGTGCTTGCCTGCGTGCTCTGCGGGGCGGCGGACGACCCGCCTTCCACAGGCTTCACGGGCTGCTGCACCGGACGGGCGGGCCGGTCCCGGAACTCCGCGTTCACATCGCCCAGCCGGAGTTGAACCGGGGAAGCGAGCGAGAACGCGAGCCCGACGATGAGCCCCGCCCCGAGGATGATGGCCGCCTGGAGCCAGAATCGTTGCATGACACCCTCCGCTTGCTCAGTCGAACCCGACTTCATTGCCCTTGTCCACAAGGTGCGGGTACGCCGCCTTCCAGGCGGGGAACCCGGCCTTGAGGACAAACACCGGGCCAATGTCGAGCTTGAGTGACTCGAAGTAGCGCCCGACTTCGATCGAATCGGTGCACAGTTCTCCGTGGCAGTAGATCACGACCGCCGAGCCGGGGAGGTAGTTCGTGACCTTCGGCTGCGGCCGCCCACGTGTGTACGCCGTCGCGTAGTGCATCGCCCCTCGGATGTGCCCTTCATCCCGGAACTCGAGGAACGTGCGGGCATCGATGAAAATAACCTGGCGCCCGTTCACTTCCTTGCTGTCAAAGAGTTCCTTGGCACGCTCCACGGTGATGAACCACTTGCTCGCCGCTTCATCCGCCGGCGTCACCCCTCCCGCTGGTGTCGCTGGCGGCGTCACCGGCGGTGCGGGAGGCGGGGCCGCCGTCACGGGTGGGGCGGCGGGGGGGGCCTCACGCTCGGGTTGCCGCGCAGGTTCAGACGGCGGGTTCTCCGTCTTCGCCGCCTCCGGTGTGCGTGCCGCGGGCGACGGCTTCGCATCGCTCTTGCTATTGGCCGCGGGCTCGCGCGGCGTGCAGCCTGTCGTCACGATCATCGCCGCGACGACAGCGCCCCACGCTCGTTGCATCACGGGGCGCATCACCGAGGCGTATCCGACGTTGGGGTTTGCATGGGCGTGTACACCGCCGGCGCCGGGGAAGGCGTCGGCGACGGCGCGGCCTGGCTGCCCCGCACGGCGCCGGAGAGCACCATGTCGAGGATCGGGTCGGTCTCGGAATCGGTCACGATCGTGAGGGAGGAGTTGATCGCCATCGGATTGGCGATGCCAGCGCCCTTGACCGTCACGATGTACGCCGACTCGTTCCCCGCCTCCACCGGAGCGAAGCTCACTTCCAGCGGCGCGCCCGTGCTCGAGCGCTGGTCGATCTTGTTGATCTTGAACGGCTTGCCCGACCGGCTGCTCACGCGGAACGTCTTGCTGAAGGGCTGGTTGACCTCGATGATCCCGACGTTCAGGCGAGGCGGCAGAACCTGCAGGTCGCCGACGATCGAAGCGGTGATCGGGAAGTCGGCCAGCCAATAGGCCGGGTCGTTGGTGCGGATGGTGGCCTGCGCGTTGAAGTTGCCGCGCGGGAGGTTGCCGGTGTTGAACGTGAGCTCGACGGTGCTCTGCCCGACCTTCTCCCCGTCCACTTCCACTTCCTTGGTGTCGAGAACACGCGCCGTGACATAGCGGCCCTTGGTCGTGCTCAGGTACTCAACCGCAAAGTCCGGCTTCGCGCCGTTGATGCGGATGATCTCCTTCCGCGTCTGGCCCGCCATCACATCGCCGAACCCGACGCTCGGCGGGTCGAACGTGATCGTGGGCTTGACCTTCGCACGAACGGTCAGCACGGGCCCCTCCGGCTGGTGGTGCGGGTCGTACGACTGGATCGTCAGGATCTGCTGGACATCGCCGCGCTTGCCGTGCGCATCGAAACTCAGCTCAATGAAGCCCTCTTCACCGGGAGCGAACTCGAGCTGCTCGCCGCCCGACATGTTCTTGGGCTTCCCGGCGGTGCACCCGCAACTGGCCTTCTGCGACTCCTTGAACACGAGCTTGCCCGTCCCGTTGTTCTTGAAGTGGAACTTGGTCGTGACCGTGCCCTGGTCGGAGATGCGCCCGAAGTCGAACTGCATTTCCTTGAACTCGACCTTCGACGCCGAAACGGTCCCATCCGGCAGCGTCACCGGACCCGCGGCCGCCGCCGGTTGCTGACCACCCGGGGCGGGTACCGGCGTGAAGGTATCGATCGCCTGCCCGACCGCCATACCCGACATGGCCAGGAGCGTGAGGGCCGAAACTGATGCCAAGCCTGCGCGGGTCAACATACATCCTCCGTTGGTTCGTTGGTGGTGGGACAATCCTTAGCCGGCCGGAGCCGGTCCGAGAACACCCGGGACGACTCCCCCGGGGGCGACGGCATGGTGATTCGGTTCTTCGGACCGGGCGCTCGGCCCTTTTTCGAGCATTCCCCGAACATCCAAGCCGCGAGGCCGAACAACCCGACGAACAATGCTGCCGACCAGGGGTTGGCGGAACACCCCGGCTCGGCCTCATGCACCACTCGGAACAACCATTCGATACCCGCTCACTGGCCGACCTGGCCGCCGCCGCCGCCCAGGGGAACGCCGCGGCCTTCGAGGCCCTTCACAAGCGGCTCAGCGGGGGGCTCCGCAAGCTCTTCGTGGAGCGCTCGGGGGGCCGGTCCGATGTGGCCGACGACCTCATTCAGAGAACGTGGGTAGGGGTATGGCAGGCTCTTCGCTCCGGTCGCTACGACCCGGCGCGTTCCGCCATCTCCACGTTCGTCTACGCAGTAGGCCACAACATGTGGCTTCAACACCTCCGCTCGCGAGCCGCGGGTCGGTCGGAGGTGGATACCGAGCACGAGGCGGTCTTCACCGGGCCGGATTCGGACCTGGCGGAAGTTCTGGAGGCCATCCGCGCCTGCCTGCGCGGAGAAGCGGGGGGGTTGACCCCCGATGAGCGGGTGATCCTCCGTCTCTCGGGCACGGGGTCGTCCGACCGCGACCTGGCCGCCCGCCTCAGCGTTTCTCCCAGCACCGCCAACGCCCGGAAACGCGCGGCGTTCGACAAGCTGCGCCGGCACCTTGAATCCCTTGGACATCATCCCGACGTTGCCGAGCGCTTGATGCCCGGATCGCAATAACCCTGCGTCGGCCCGTTCGCCGCTGACACAAAGGATCTGGCCATGGATGACAGGCGGCTTGAAGCACTTGTGAGAATGGCGGTCGAGGCCGAAGCTCTCGAGCGCGAGGCAGCGCCGCTGCGATTGGTCGGCGCCCCGGTGCGTCGCCGTCCGTGGTTGATCCCGCTCGCGACCGCGATGGCCGCGGCGGCGGCGGCGGTGACGCTGGTGACCCTCGTGCTGCCTTCCATGAACCCGGCCCCGCCGGTTCGACTGACGGATGGCTCCTCGCCGACGCACGTGGAGACGCCCCGCGAGTTGACGGGCGACACGATGCCCGGCTTCGACAAGCCGTTGGCGGCGCGCACGGTCAGCAATCGCGATGACGATGAAGCCAGCGTGGTGCTCGCGTTCTTTGAGGGCCTCGACGGACGCTGCACCTGCATGCATATCCAGGATGAGGAGTGGGACATCGCCGAACTTGCCGAGAAGCATCGCGGCGAGTTGCTCGATGTCGCCTACCGCTCCAAGTGCGGCACGGCCACACCCAATCTGCTGGTGGTCGCCATCGCCGGCAAGCGTGACGCGCTCCCCCGTTCTCCGGAACAGGCCGAAGCCCTTGCCGCTGAACTCGCCCGTTTCGGCCGCACCCCGGAGCAGGCGTACCAGGCGGTGTCCAACCTTCCGGCCGGCTCCATGGTGGTGACCGAGCGCGTCGGCACGCGCAACGCGATCATGGACCTCGCGAAGTTCTCGCTCCGCTGATCCGCTCGCCCCGCGTCGTCATACAGCGGGCGACTCGGTTTCAACATCCATGCCCGGTGCGCTGCGAAGGCCACCGCACCTGAACGCGTCGAGCGATGCAAAGACCGCCTCCGCATCGGCGGCTGTGCGGATGGCCTCCTTCAACGGTTTGCACCCGACCCGCGCGGCCCGCTCCTCATCCGTCAGCAGCCGCTTGGCGAACCAACTGATCCGCCGGCGGATCTGCATGAGCGCGTAGCGATCGTCCCGCTGCTGGCGCATCAGCGTGAAGTACCGGCCGATCATCGCGATTTTCTCGTCGAGGCTCGGCTCGGGAGGGACTTGGCCCGTCGTCAGAAAGGACCAGGCATCTCGGAACAGCCACGGCGTGGAGATCGCCCCACGTCCGATCATCACGCCCGAGCACCCCGTCGCCGCGATCATCCGCGCCGCATCCTGCGGCGTGCGAACATCGCCGTTGCCGATGACCGGGATTCGCCCGCCGACCTCGTCCACCACGCGAGCGATTCCCGCGAGTTGAACCTCCCCCGAGAACTTCATCTCCGTCGTCCGACCGTGCACCGTCACCCCCACGACCCCCACATCCGCCAGCATGCGAGCCAAGTGCGGCGAGCACGCCCGCCCCGCGTGATAGTCCGCATCGTGCCAGCACAGCCGCATCTTGCAGGTGAGCGGAACAGGCCCGGATGCCGCGACGCTCGAGGCGGCGCCGAGCCGCGCGCTCCACTCGCCCGCCGTCAGCGCGCACGACTCGAGCTCCTTCACCACGCGCGCCGCGATCCCCACCGCGCGCGACAGGTCCGTCAGCAGCTTCGAACCCCCGTCCTTCTTCGTGACCTTGTCCACCGGGCAGCCCATGTTGATGTCCACCACCGTCGCCCCGTGCTCCACCGCCCAGCGAGCCCCCGCGGCCATGATCTCCGGATCGCTCCCGTAGAGTTGCATACCGATCGGTTTGTCGAAGGCGTTGGTCTTCGCCAGGTCGAGGCTTGTCGCCGTGCCCCGCAGCAACCCCTGCGGTGACAACAAGTCCGTGCACGCCAGGCCCACGCCCCCGAACTCGCGGCAGATCGTGCGGAACGCCAGGTCGCAGTACCCCGCGATCGGCGCGAGGAGCAGGCTGGTTTCCAGCCGGATGGGCCCGAGTTGCAGGGGTGAAACTCCCACGCACAAGGGTAGCGCGGGCGCTACACCTTCCGGTCCAGCAGCCGGTACTGCACCGCCTCCGCGATGTGCGCCGTCCCGATCATCGCGGCGCCCTCCAGGTCCGCGATCGTGCGCGCCACCCGTCGGATCTTGTCGTACGCCCGGGCCGACAATCCAAGCTCCGTCATCGCCTGGCCGAGCAGCGCCCTCGCGCCCTCCTCCATCGGTGCCAGCTTGTCCAGTTGCTTGCCCGACAAGCGGGCGTTGGGCACGCCGACATCCTGCCGCTCGTGCTGCCGTTGGCGCGCCGCCAGCACCTGCTCACGCATCTGCGCCGTGCTGGTGCCCGTTGGCGCGGAAGAGAGTTCCTTCCACGGTACGGCCGGCGCCTCCACGTGCATGTCGATCCGGTCCAGCAGCGGCCCGGAGAGCTTCGCGAGGTACCGGTCCATCTCGCGCTTGCCCACCTCGCCCGCGGGCATGTCCCCCTTGGGCGTCGGGTTCATTGCCGCGACCAGCATGAAGCTTGCCGGGAACCGCACCGCCGAGTGCGATCGCGCGATCGTGACGACGTGGTCTTCCATCGGTTGTCGCAGCGTTTCCAGCACCGGCCTCGGGAACTCCGGCAGTTCATCCAGGAAGAGCACGCCCCGGTGCGCGAGCGAGATCTCCCCGGGCCGCGGCACGGCCCCGCCGCCCACGATCGCCGGGGCCGAGGCGGTGTGGTGCGGCGTGCGGACGGGCCTCGTGCAGATCAGCCCCTGCCCCGCGGGCAACTGCCCCGCCGCCGAGTAGATGCGTGTGATCTCGATCGCCTCGCGGGCCGTCAGCGGCGGCAGCACCCCCGGCAGCGCCTTGGCCATCATCGTCTTGCCCGTGCCGGCAGGGCCCAGCATCAAAATATTGTGCGAGCCCGCCGCCGCGATCACGATCGCCCGCTTCACCGCCTCCTGCCCGCGGATCTCCGCGAAGTCCACGGGCGCCGTCGCCGTCCGCAGCATCCCTTCTACGTCCGCCGTCGGGTGCGCCATCGCCTCGATCTGCCCGTTGAGGATCCCGACCACCTCGCTCAGCGTCCGCGCCCCGATCACCTCCACGTTCGGCACCACCGCCGCCTCGGCCGCGTTCTCCGCCGGGATGATCACGCCGCGCAGGCCCCGCTCCGCCGCCAGCGCCGACATCGCGATCGCCCCCTTGATCGGCCGCAGCCGCCCATCCAGCGCCAGTTCCGCCGCGAAGAGGAACTGCCGCAGGTCCAGCCCCGATTCCCCGCCGCTCTCGCTGGCACGCCGGAGCAGCGACCGGTCCTTGGTCGATGCATGCGGCCGTGTTCCCGTCACGATCCCCTGCGTGACGAGGTACCCCACCGCGATCGGCAGGTCGTACATCGGGCCTTCCTTGCGTACATCCGCCGGCGCCAGGTTCACCAGCATCCGTCCCTTCGGGAAGGGGTACCCGCTGTTGACCAGCGCCGAGTTCATCCGCTCGATGGACTCTTTCACCGACGCATCGGGAAGCCCCACGACCGTGTGGTTTGTCTGTTCCCCCAGTTCAAAGTCGACTTCCACCTCGCACGGAAGCGCGTCGATCCCCTGCAGCACGTACGACTGAACGCGGGCCAGCATGGCTCGCCAGCATAGCGAGCGGCCGTGCCACCCGCCTTCACAGCCGCATCAGCATCGTCTGCCGCCCGTGGAGCAGCAGGTCGTACCCCGCCCGGATCACCGCGGGCACCACCATCCGCCCCTTGCCCCCGAACTGCACATCCGTGTCGTCGATCAACACGATGGAAGACGGCGACAGCTTTTCCCGCGCCACCTCGAACGCCTCCATGTGCTTCTCCGCGTACGGCGTCCCCTTGGTCACATCCCACGCGTCCAGGTACAGCAGGTCGATCGTCCCGCCGAAGGCCTTCAGGAACTCGATCCCGTCGGCGCAGGTCACCTTGACGTTCGGGTACTTCGCGCACTCCGCCGCCGCGATCTTCACCGCACCCGGGTTGATGTCCACGGAGTGAACATCCAGCCCGCTGTGGCCCCAGAAGATCGTCGAGTGCCCATCGTTGCAGCAGGCCGGGTTGAACTGGTCCATCCCGTGCGCCATCGGCTGCCGCATGCAACCGACCTCCACGATCGTCTTCCCCTGGATCCGCTTGAGCAGGTCGATCGCCGACAGCAGGTACGGCCGCGGCTTGCCCCGCATCTGGTTCTGCTGCAGAACCGTCGGCGCGTTGCCGAAGAAGATCGGCTCGATGATGCCCCGGAAGTGGTTCGCCACGATCGGGTGTGCCAGGTCCCAGGTTCCCATCGCCGACATCACGCCGCCTTTCGCTTGCCCTCCCGAAGGGGCGCAGTCTAGCGGTGGCCACCGCCACAGGACGCCCGTCCGCACGCTTTCTCCCTCCGCGAGCCGATACCTTCACTACGATCTCTTCCGAAGCTCGACCATGGCCACACTCCCGCCCCAAGCCCCGTCCGCCGCCCCCCCTGCCCCCCCCGCCGCCCCGACCGGCCGCTCCATCATCGCCGGCCAGACCGTCGAGCAGGGCGCCTCGCCCCTGCTCCCCCACGACGCCAAGTTCCACGCCATCGACCCGCACAGCGGCGCCCAGACGCCGACGCTCTTCCTCGCCGCCTCGAACGAACAGATCGACGCCGCCTGTTGGCGAGCCTGGCAGGCCTTCCATTGGATGCTCGAGCGTCCCGCCACCGATCGCGCGACCCTGCTCGAAGCCATCGCCCAGAACATCCTCGATCTCGGCGAGGCCCTCCTTGCCCTCGCGACCGATGAGACCGGCCTCGGTCCGGCAAGGCTCGTCTCAGAGCGCGAGCGCACCGTCGCCCAACTTCGCATGTTCGCCGGTCTCGTCCGCCGCGGCGAGTGGGTCCAGGCGTCCATCGATACGGGGCAGCCCTCGCGCCGCCCGCTCCCCAAGCCGGACCTCCGCCGGATGCTCCGCCCGCTCGGTCCGGTCGCGGTGTTCGGCGCCAGCAACTTTCCCTTGGCGTACAGCACCGCCGGGGGAGACACGGCTTCCGCCCTTGCCGCCGGGTGCCCGGTCGTCGTCAAGGGCCACCCCGGCCATCCCGGCACGGGCGAACTGGTCGCGCAGGCCATCGCCCGTGCCGTCGCCGAAACCGGCTTTGACCCGGGCGTCTTCTCCTTCCTCCATTCCGGCGGCGCCCGCGAGATGGCCATTGGCCAGCAACTCATCCGCCACCCCGCCATCCGCGCCGTCGGCTTCACCGGCTCCTTCCAGGGGGGCATGGCCCTGGCCCGTCTGGCCTCCGAACGCCCGGACCCGATCCCCGTCTTCGCTGAAATGGGCAGCACCAACCCCATCTTCGTGCTTCCCAACGCGCTCGAAACCCTTCTGGCCGACATGGCCGAGCGGCTGTTCACATCCATCACCGCGTCCAACGGCCAGATGTGCACCTGCCCCGGCCTTATCTTCGTGCCCAAGAGCGACGGTTGCGAGGCCCTCCTCCGCTCGCTCGCGCGTTCCATGAACGAGGCCTCCCCCCAGACCATGCTCAACCCCCGCGTCCGGCACACCTTCGCCCGGCGCGCGGGCGAGGTCACCGCCGTTCCCGGGGTCGAGGTCCGCGGCGGGTCGCCCCAGGCCGCCCACCGGACCGCCGAGGGCGCCGAGGGCCACCGCGCCGGCGAGCCTATTCGTTCCTCCCCTGTCCTGCTCCGCTGCTCGTTCGAGACCTTCCGCAAGAGCCCGACGCTGCACGAAGAAGTCTTCGGCCCCCTTGCCATCGTCGTCGTCTGCGAGACCGAGCAGTACCTCCTCGACGCCGCGGCCATGATCCAGGGCTCCCTCACCGGAACCATCTGGGCCGGGCAGACCGACGGCGACCTCGCGCGGAGAATCCAGACGATACTGGAGCAGCGCGTCGGACGCCTGATCTACAACGGCGTCCCCACAGGTGTGGAAGTCTGCCCCTCCATGGTCCACGGCGGCCCCTACCCCGCCACCAACCAACCCCACACCACCGCCGTCGGCGCCTTCGCCATCCAGCGCTGGACCCGCCCGATCTGCTATCAGAACACCCCAGAGTCCCTCCTGCCCCCCGAACTCCGCAACGCCAATCCGCTGCAGATCCGCCGGCTGGTCAACGGCGAATGGACCGCCGAGAGCGGGACCGGAGCCCGCCGGGCGGAGTGAAACTGGGGAACCTGCGGAGTAAGGGGCTTTCCCTCTTGCTTCCGCCTGCAATAGCCCTAATCTGAACTTGCATCGCCGAGCCTCGGCGTATCCAAGTGGAGGGCATCCATGAACAACGATCCGATCCGTCTGGAGCACCTCGAGTCCCGCGTCGCTCTCTCCGTCGGCGATGGCATGCAGGAGATTTACTACCCCGACGGCTTTGCCAACGCGAGCATCACCGAAACAGTTTCTATCAACAACCCCGGCATGACCACGGTCCAGTACGAACTCTGGGCCCGTTACGAGACCGGCCAGCGCGACCAGCTCATCCGCTCCGGCTCGCTCGCTCCCGGCGCCTGGGCCGATGTCGCCATCTCGGATCCCGACAACCCCGGCGCCATCGCTGTTCGACCCGACACGCCCTTCGCCTTCGTGCTCCGGAGCAGCGGCCAGGTCACCGCTGCCCTCCGTCACGACGACTGGGGGAGTTCCGCCGGCAACTCCTTCTTCGCCTTTGGCGCCTCGATCTGGTCGCTTCCCAGCGTCACCAAGGACCCCTCCATCCGCGATTACATCGTCGTTTACAACCCAAACCCCGCTCCCGTCGACATCACCGTCGAGTTCTGGGGCGACTCCGGCCTCGCCCACTCCCTTTCCACCACGCTCGACGGTCTCCGCCGCGGCGGGTGGAACATCAACCGCATCGCCGATCTGGCCCGCGGCCAGTACGGCGTCCGCATCCAGTGCTCCGCCGATGTCATCGTCGGACACTCGCACTACAACCTTGTGCAACTGGTCTCCTCGATCAACATCGCCACCTTCGACCGCGGCGCGCTCGCCGGTGCCCTGCTCTCCGCCGAGTTCAGCGACCGCTCCCGGCCCGGGGGCGGCCCCTCACGCGACACGCTCGTCGCCGTCTTCAACCCGAGCGCCGAGGCGGCCAACGTCACGCTGCACTACATCGTCCGCGATGGCTCCGCGCCCATCCCCGCCCCCACGGAGCTCAACATCCCCGCCAAGGGCCGCCAGTGGCTCTCCATGCGTGCGCTCGGCTTCACGGACCGCGAAGTTTCCATCGTTTGGGAGTCCGACGTCCGCGTCTCGGTCGCCGCGTTCAGTTCCCGCGCCTCCGCGTTCATTGTCACCCCGTCCGTCCGTGTCGCGGCGACCGAGTGGTACTTTGCCGCTGCCTTCGTCGACCGCGTGCAGGCATCGGTCATGGACACCGAGGATGTCCTGGTCTTCAACCCGACAGCGCAGGACATCGAAGTCCGCTTCACGTTCACCTTCCGAAACGGGGCTTCCGCCGTCGTGACCAAGTCCCTCTCGCCCTTCGAGGTCGAGGATGTGGACGTCGACATGCCGGTCCAAGGCATCGGCGCCGGCCACCCCTTCACCGTCCGGGTCGAGGCGAGCGGCCCCGTCGTCGCCATGCTCGAACACTGGAACCACCGCCGGATCAGCGGCCACTTCCCGGCAGCGGGTCAACCCGGCGGAACGATCTCCGTCCTTTCCGATGTCTTGGTCATCCCCGCGCCACGCTGACATACCTTCGCCGGTCTTGCGCTGAACCACCGCGCAAATCACCTCCGCCTGGAGTGCGCAACCCCTGCGCCCATCCAACTTTCCACCCAATTCGGCATCCCCGGCCGATACTTCGCCCATCATGGCTCACTCCGCGCGCCGTTCGAATCACCTGTCCATTGGCAAGCTCCTGATCACCGTCGCCCTGACGGCACTGACCGCGTTCACCCTGGTCAGTTTCGCCACCTACTCCACGGCCGACGCCCCCTCCCACACCGTCTGGCCTCACGCCAACCCCGTCAACAACCTCTGCGGCCCCGCCGGGGCATGGATTGCCCACCAGGGGCATCGTCTGCTCGGTGTCGCGGTCTGGACCATCGCCCTCGCCCTGACGCTCCAGACTGTGCTGGCATGGCTGGGCAAGCGCACCGGCCTGGTGGCCATTCGCATGGTCGGGGTCGTCATGCTTGCCATCGCCTTCGCCGGCCTCTTCGCGATGATTTCCCCCGGTGTCGGCCGCGCCAGCACAGCGGGCAACGTCATCGGCCAATCCGTCTCGTACGAGCTGTGGTCCCGCTTCGGCGCCGTTGGGGCCGCCGTCTGGCTTCTCCTTCTTGGCTTCATCGGGGCCATCGTCACGTTCGACAAGTGGCTCGTCATCGTCCCCGCGTGGATTGTCGGGGTCAGCGGGCCTGTCGCCCGGCGCCTGGGCACCGCCGCCACCTCGACCGCCGGCGGAGCCATCAACCTCGGCGGACGCATCGGCGGTGGTCTGGCGGCCGGCCTGTCGCCGCTCGTAAAGGGCAAGGAGCCCGTGCAGGTCCGGCTGAACGATGTCGATGACGACCCCGAGATGGAAGAGGAACGCACCAAGTCCCGTCGCAGGAAGCCCGTCGTTGAGGAGGAAGAGGACGACCTCATCAAGGTTGTCAAGGGTGAAGAGACCGACGAAGAAGAGCAGCCCCCGGCCAAGCCCAAGCGCCGCCGCAAGGCCGAGCCTGAGGAAGAGGAGGCCGAGCCCAAGGCCGAGGCCATGCCCCGGGCCAAGGCCGCTCCGGACGATGAAGAGGATGAAGAAGCTCAACCGGTCGTCGAGGCCGAAGAAGCCGACGACGACCTCCCCGGCGCGCCCCAGGTCTTCGACCCCGATGCCCTTCGCGAGAAGATCGCCAAGCTCCCCATCGCGTTCGGCGCGCAGAACAAGCAGATCGCTACGGAGGACGATCTCCGCGACCTGCAGAATGTCGCCGAAATGCCCGGGTACAAGTTCCCCGGTCTTGACCTCCTCGCGGCGCCGGAGGAGAACTTCTCCGCCACCTTGGAGCAGTACGTCCGCGATCAGGCCCAGGCGCTCGAGGCCGCGCTGCAGCAGTACAAGATCGATGGCCATGTTGTCGGCATCGAGTCCGGCCCCGTCATCACGCTCTACCACGTGAGCCTGGCGCCGGGCACCAAGGTGTCCCAGCTTCAGACCGTGTCCAGCGACATCGCCCGCGCCCTCAAGTCCGTCAACATCCGCATCGTGTCCAACATGGTTGGACGCGACACGGTCGGCATCGAGGTTCCCAACACGACCAAGGAAAAGGTTCGCCTCAAGGAGCTGATGTCCAACTCCGACGCCTTTGCCAAGATGAAGCTCCCGATGTTCCTTGGCAAGGACGCCTCCGGCGAGCCGCTGATCGCCGACCTCGCCGCCATGCCCCACATGCTCATCGCCGGTACCACCGGCTCGGGCAAGTCGGTGTGCATGAACACCATCATCATGGGCTTCCTCTACACCAAGAAGCCCAACGAACTCAAGCTCGTTCTCGTCGACCCCAAGATGGTCGAAATGTCCCAGTTCAAGGACATTCCCCACCTCATGTGCCCCGTGGTTACGGAGATGTCCCGCGCCGCGGCGATTCTCGAGTGGGCCTGCACCAAGATGGACGAGCGCTACGAGCTGCTTTCCGAGGCCGGATGCCGCGACATCGCCGCGTACAACGACCTCCCCTGGGAAGAGCTCAAGGCCCGGTTCAACCCGCAGACGCCGGAAGAAGAAGCCCGCATCCCGCGCAAGCTCCCGTACATGGTCTTCGTCATCGACGAACTGGCCGACCTCATCATCACCAACAAGGAGGTCGAGGGCTCCATCATCCGCATCGCCCAGAAGGCCCGCGCCGTCGGCATCCACCTCATCCTCGCGACCCAGCGCCCGCAGGCCAACGTCGTCACCGGCCTCATCAAGTCCAACATGCCCTGCCGCGTCTGCTTCAAGGTCGCCTCCGGCATGGACAGCCGGATCGTTCTGGATCAGAAGGGCGGCGAACTCCTCCTGGGCCAGGGCGACATGCTCTACCTCTCGCCGCGCACCAGCAAGCTCGTCCGTGCCCAGGGCACATTGGTGGACGACGCCGAGACCCGTGCCGTCGTTCGCTTCATGCGCGACGTCGCCACCCCCAGCTTTGAACGCCAGCTCATGACCCTGCGAAAGCCCGACGCGGACGAAGAGCGCATCATGCAGAGCGAGAACAACTCGTCTGCCTCCCTCGCCGCGGCCCAGGAAGACCCGATGTTCAACCGCGCCGTCGAGATCGTTCTCGAGACGCAGCGTGGCAGCGTGTCTCTTCTTCAGCGGCGCCTGGCCATCGGCTACACCCGCGCTTCGCGCTTGATCGATCTCATGGGCATCGCCGGCATCCTCGGCGAGCACAAGGGCTCTGTGGCCCGCGAGGTCCAGATCTCCATCGAGGAATGGGAGGCCATGAAGAAGCAGGCCGAGGCCGATCTTGCCGCCATGCAGGCCGCCGGCACCGCGCCGCAGCCTCGCCTCTTCCCCGAGGATGAAGCCGCCGGCCCGGATGTTGCGGCGCAAGACACCGCCGAGGCCACCGCCGTCATCGACCAGAGCGCGGAGTTCAACCAGATCGAGGAAGACTCGAAGGACGAGTTCCCGGATGCGTTTCAGGATGACCCCGAACGATCCCGCGAGTGAGCCAGCGATGATGCGGGCTCAACGTCGATAGAATGTTGTTGGTTTCGGAGGTGCAGCCATGATCTGGGTTGTGTACCGCGATGGTCTGTTTTACCCATCAGAGCCAGTCCCTTCCGACTGGAAGGAAGGCCAGCGGTTCACCCTTCTGCCCGATGGGCTGGAGCCGAGCGACGACCCGTCCGACATCGCACGCTGGGAGTCACAAATGCTCCAGTCTGGACAGCTTCAGTTCGAGTCCGGGGAGCGAGAGAAGTTCCATAACTTCATGGCGGAGGCAGACCGTGATGCCAAGGAGAGCGTCCGCCGGTCCATGGAATCGGATCGGTGACGACATACCTTCTTGACACCAATCACCTCAGCGCTGCGCTCGAGTCCGGGTCACCTCTCGTGGGTCGGATTGCATCGGCGCGCCGGGCCGGCCACCGTTTTGGCACCTGCGCCCCTGTGTTGTGCGAACTCGCCGCCGGCATAGCACAGACTGTCCGCCGAGAGCGAAACTGGCAAGCGCTCCAACTCCTTCTCCGTCAGGTCAGCGTTTGGCCGATCGATCTTGAAGCCGTGCGTGCTTACGGAGAGCTCTACGTCGAGCTTAAGCGCAAGGGCCGTGTCCTTTCGCAGGTCGACATCATGGTGGGGGCGATCGCGAGGACCGGTGGCTTCACACTTCTGACATCTGATCGGGATTTTGAAGCCGTAGAACGTCTCGACCGCGAAGACTGGACTCCCGGCCTCCGCCCGTAACAAACGCGGCCTCTGTGCGTATCACTTGTTCGACGGCGTGAAACCGCCGCCAAACAACCCCCATATACTCGCTGCCCACCAGAACCAACCTGCACCCAAGCAGAAAGGAACCCCGATGATTCGTCGCCGTCTGCCCCTTCTCGCCGCCGCGGCCTGCTCGGTCGCCGCCTTGCCCGTGTTCGCCCCCTCGCTCGGCGACCTCCGCCCGGGCTCCATCCTCGCTCACATCGCCGCCGCCGGGCAGGTCACGCCCGCGATGGACCGCATCCCCAGCGATGCCGCCGTCACCATCGCCATCAAGGACATGGGCAAGCTCAAGTCGGGCATTGAGTCCATGGCCAAGGCTCTGGGCGTCCCCGCCGAGGCCATGGGCGGCATGCTCCAGGTCGACGCCGTCTTCAACATGCAAGGGCTTGATGCCGCCGGCTCCGCGGCCATCGGCATCATGAGCGTCGACGGCGATGAGCCCGACGCCATCGCCATCGTTCCCGTTCGCGATTACGCGGCATTTGTCAAGGGGCTGGGCGGCACCGGATCCGGCGTCGAGGAACTCAAGCTGGAAGAGAACCCCGTGTTCGTGAAGAACATCGAGGGTGGCTTCGCGGCCTTCAGTCCCAAGAAGGAACTTGTCGAGAAGTTCGCGGGCAAGCCCGGCAACGCCAAGGCCCACGAGGCGATGATGGGCGCCGCCGGCAAGTCCATCGCGGAATCGCGCGACGTCGTGATCGTCGCCAACATGTCCCGCATGGGTGACAAGGTCAAGGAGGGCCTGCAGGGCTTCAAGGATGGCATGGGCATGGCGATGATGATGGCCGGCGGCGGGGGAGACCTCGGCTTCCTGGACACCTTTGTCGACACCTTTGTCCGCGATGCTTCCGCGGGGATCATCGGCGCCAACATCGCTGAGGATGGCCTCACGCTCGACTTCGCCGCCCAGTTCAAGGAGGGCACCGAGTACGCCGGCTACTTCAACGCCAAGGGCAAGGCCAGCCAGCTTCTCGCCGCGCTGCCCAACCAGCAGATCCTCTTTGCCATGGCCATGGACACCAGCGGCCCGGGCATGAAGACGCTGATGAAGAACATGGAGAAGTTTGGCCAGATCATGCAGCCGCAGGCCGACGGCGGTGGCCCCGGGATGTTCCCCGCCGACTGGGCCAAGAACTCCGACGGCATGGCCTTCCAGATCGGCAACTCGCCCGCGCCCATGGGCGGCTTGTTCCTGAACACCGTCGCCTACATCAAGTCGAGCAATCCCGAGGCTTTCCAGAAGGGCATGAAGGACAGCCTCAAGGCCGTCAGCGGGAAGACCATCCAGGGCATCACCTACACCACCACCTACCAGGAGAACGTCAAAGCGGGCGAGCGCACCGCGGATGCGTGGTCCATGAAGATGGCCGCCGACCCCGAGGATCCGCAGGCCCAGATGCTCAACCAGGTCAACTTCATGCTCTTTGGCCCCAACGGCCTCAATGGCTACGCCATGAAAGCCGACGGCGGCCTGATCATGACCTACGCCAAGAACGCCGACCTGCTCGGCCAGGCGGTGACGGCTTCCAAGGGCGGGGACAACATGACCGCCGATGCCGACATCAAGGCCATCGCCGCCAAGCTCCCCCCGGGTCGGACCATGGAGGGCTACATCGGCGTTAAGAGCTTGATGGACACCGTCTTAGGCGCTCTCGGGGCGATGGGCATGGCGCCCAATATCGAGATCCCCGAGAACATCCCGCCCATCGGCATGGGGGCCACCACCGATGGCGGCGGCATCCGCATGACCGTAGTTATTCCGACCAAGGTGATGACCTCGATCAAGGCCATGGCTGAGGCGATGGATATGGGCGGTGGCGGAGATGATGAAGACAATGCTGGACAACTGAAGTTTTGACGGTATAGTCATTGCTCTAAGACCAGCCCCCCCTGCGGGCCCGCGTGCCTTTGGCCACGGGCCCGCTTCTTTTTTTTCTTCCGCCGCTACCCTCCCTCCCATGGCCCGCTGGTCCTTCGCTCCTGATCGCTCCCTCCCGCTCGACCGGCCGCGGTTCATTGCCATTCTCAATCTCACGCCCGACAGCTTCCACGACGGCGGCGTGCTGTCCACGCCGGAGGATGCGCTCGCCGCGGCGGAGCGGGCCGTCACCGAGGGCGCGGACATGCTCGACCTCGGCGGCGAGTCCACCCGCCCGGGAGCGCCGGCGGTTCCCGCGAGCGAGCAGATCCGGCGCGTGGTTCCCGCGATCCGGCTCATTCGCCAAAGGATGCAGGTTCCCATATCCGTGGACACCACCAGCGCGGCGGTCGCCGCCGCCGCGCTCGACTCCGGCGCCGACGTCGTGAACGACACCTCCGCCGGGCGCGACGACCCGTCGATGCTTGTGCTGATCGCGCAGCGCCGCTGCGGCGTCGTCCTCATGCACCGCCTCCGCCCGCCGGCGCAGGATTCCTACTCCGATCGGTACCGCGAAGCTCCGCGATACAACGACGTTGTCGCCGACGTGCGCGACTTCCTTGCCGAGCGTGCCGCCGCCGCCACCGACGCCGGCATCGCGCGCGGGGCGATCGTCATCGACCCCGGTCTTGGGTTTGGCAAGACGGTCGAGCAGAACCTCGAGCTCATCCGGCGCACGCGCGAACTGAAGACTCTTGGTGTCCCGATCCTGAGCGCCCTGTCGCGCAAGAGCTTTGTCGGGAGGGTGCAGGGGCTCACCGAGTCCACGCCCGCGCAGCGCCTCCCGGGCACGATCTCCCTTTCGATCGCCCACCACCTCGCCGGGGCTTGCCTGTTCCGCGTTCACGATGTCGGGGCGGTGGCCCAGGCTCTCCGGGCTGCCGCCGCGGCAGTGCCAACCTGACACCCGCCATTCCGCAAGGCGCCCAGCGAGGTCGATAGCCCGGCTGCTGGTGGCACACGGATTGTGCATCCGATGCATGAGGGAAGCGCCCGGCTGATTCGGGTCGGATTCCGTCCGGGTCGTGCGTGACCTAAAGTTCCCGTCGTCCTTAACCCAGGAGTTCCAATGGCCAGCGCGAATGTCAAAGAGTTCACGGATGCGAACTTCGAAGCCGAAGTCGTCAAGTCCAGCACGCCCGTGCTGGTGGACTTCTGGGCCGAATGGTGCATGCCCTGCCGAATGCTCACCCCGACGATCGACGCCGTCGCCGCCGAGTTTGCCGGCAAGGTGAAGGTCGGCAAGGTCGATACGGACTCCAACCGCAACACCGCCATGCGGTTCCAGATCAACGCGATCCCCACGGTCATTCTCTTCAAGGACGGCCAGGTCAAGAAGAAGTTTGTCGGCCTGACCAGCAAGGACGACCTGACCCGCGCCCTGAACGAAGTCACCCAGTAAGGCGCGGCCATGACGACCAACCACCGCGCCGCGAACCACCGTTTCGAGGGACGCAAGATTCGCTGCGGCGCCGTCGGCGTCGGCCGCATGGGCCGGCACCACGCCCGCGTCTACGCGACCCTTCCCGAGTGCGAACTCGTCGGCGTGGTTGACGCCGACAAGGAGCGTGGCGATGCCGTTGCGGCCAAGCACAACTGCCGCCGCTTCGACCGGGTCGACCAGCTCATCGACGCGGGGGTGGACGTCGCGTCGGTGGCCGTGCCCACCACGGCGCACTTCGACGTCGCCCAGGCGCTGCTCAAGGCTCGCATCGCCTGCCTGGTTGAGAAGCCCCTCGCGGGGGACGCCGCCACGGCCCGCGCGATCAAGGACCTGTCCGATCAGACCGGCACCGTCCTGATGGTCGGCCACATCGAGCGCTTCAACCCAATCATGCGGGCGATGCAGCAGTCCACCCGCAACGGGCTCGAGATCGTCCCCCGGTTCATCCAGGTCCACCGCGTCAGCCCCATGACCTTCCGCTCCGTCGACGTCGGTGTCGTCATGGACATGATGATCCACGACCTCGACGTAGTCCTTATGCTCATGGGCGGTCGTGAGCCCGACCGCATCCAGGCCGCCGGCGTTTCCGTCATCACCCAGCACGAGGACATCTGCAACGCCTGGCTCGAGTTCAACACGCCCCGCGGCATGTGTGTCGCCAACATGTCCGCCAGCCGACTGGCCCTCAAGACCGAACGCGTCACCCGAATCACCGGCGAGAACGGCTACATCAAGCTCGACTACGCCACCAAGGCCGGCACCATCATCCGCCGGCGCGCCAACGAGCTCCAGATGATGGAAATCCGCGAGCAGCTCCGGAAGGGCGCCGATCTGACCAGCCTCAACTGGCAGGAACTGGTCAACGTCGAGCCGCTCGTGATCGACGATGCCGAGCCGATCGTCATGGAAATCAAGAGCTTCCTGGAGGCCGTCAAGACCGGCGACCGACCGGAGATCGACGCCGAGGCCGGTTTCGCCAACGTCCGCACCGCCGAACGCATCGTCAAGGCCATCCAGGAGAACGCCAAGGTTCGCCCCCGCCTGTAGACGCGCCTTGACCCCTTCGGCGCGGTAGACTTGGGACCGGTGGTGCCCCGCACCCAGTGCGCGGCCGGTTTCACAGGTGGTTCCCGAGGCTCACGTCCGATGTCTTCACTGCCCGAACAGCACGGCGCGCCGGCAAGCGCCTCTTCTTCCGATCGCCCTGCCGCGCCCTCCACGGGCAAGCGCGATTCCATTCACTCCCTCGGCACGCCCGCCCTCGGCGACGACATGACCGCCGAGATCGATGCCGCGATGCAGGCGTCCATGAACGCCGCGCCCTCGGCCAAGGCCAAGGAGCCGTCCAAGCCCGCCGCGATCCGCGGCCCCCGCGTCGTGCAGGCCGGACGAGAGAAGCGCCCGGGCAAGGTTGTCTCCGTCGGCCCGACGGACGTGTTCATCGAGTTCGGACCCAAGGATCTCGGCGTCGTGCCGCGGGCCCAGTACACGGAAGTGGACCTGCCCAAGGTCGGCGACGTCGTCGAGGTCGTGGTCGATCATCGCGACGGCGACGGCCTGCTCGTCTGCTCGCGTCCCGGCTCGGTGCAGAAGGCCGAGTGGGAGAGCCTCGAGCCCGGCCAGACCGTCGAGGCCAAGGTCGTCGGCGTGAACAAGGGTGGCCTCGAGCTTGAAGTCGCCAACCACCGGGCGTTCATGCCCGCCGGGCAGGTCGCCATCGACCACATCGCCGATCTCTCGGTGTTTGTGGGTGAGAAGGTCACGTGCGAAGTAGTTCGCGTGGACCGGGCGGGACGAGGCAACATCATCCTCTCCCGGCGCGAGGTGCTCCTCAAGCAGCGCAAGGAGCAGGCGGAGAAACTCAAGGCCACCTTGGCCGAAGGGCAGATTGTCGAGGGCACCGCCCGCAAGATCATGCCCTTTGGCGTCTTTGTCGATCTCGGCGGCGTCGATGGCCTTGTCCACGTGTCCGACCTCACGCACGACCGCGTCGGCCACGGTGAGAAGTTCATCCAGAAGTACATCAAGGAAGGCGAGAAGGTCCGCTGCCAGATCCTGAAGATCGACTGGGAGGCCGGACGCCTGTCCCTGGGCATCAAGCAGATCCAGGCCGACCCGTTCAAGACCGCCGCGAGCGAGATCGCCGAGGGCGCCGAGGTCAACGGCCGGGTGACCAAGCTGGCCGAGTTCGGCGCCTTCGTGGAGATCTCCCCCGGCGTCGAGGGCCTTGTTCACATCTCCGAGCTGGCGTGGAAGCGCGTCGGCAAGGTGGACGAGGTCGTCAAGCCCGACGAGGTCATCAAGGCCAAGGTCCTCAAGATCGACCCCGAGACACGGCGGATCTCTCTTTCGATCAAGGCCCTCCAGCCCCCGCCCGAGCGCCCCGCGTTCAAGGGCAAGGGCAAGGAGAAGGACACCCGCACGCCCGAGCAGATTCTCAAAGTATCCCCTGAGCTCCGCCGCCTCCGGGAGAAGTTCGGCGGCAAGAACCTCAAGGGCGGCATCGGCTGATCGGGCCGCTTTCCCTCCGACTTCCGGGATTGGCGCTTGTGAAACTCCGGTGATCCGGTAGTCTGGTGTCTCTCGGTTCCGTCACACAAGTCCGGAGGATTCCCATGAGCATCAAGTCCGCGGCGTGCGCATCCGTTCTCGTCCTCCTGGCCGGTTCGGCCTCGGCGCAGGTGGCTTGGCAGTCCCGGGCCGTCGTGACCAGCGAGGGGATGATCCGCGTCGATGACCATCTGTCCCTCCCCTCGGGCAGGCCGTTTCTTGGCGGGCCGCGCGGGATTCTCTGGACCTTCGTCGAGCCCGTGAGCATCCCCGAATCCTGCGGCCTGAGCCCCTTGGCCAACTCGGCCTGGGTGGGCCAGCGCCTCAACAACCACCGCCTTCAGCGGTTTGACATCACCGGGACGGGCGTCCCGCAGGAGTTCTTTGGCAGCAACACGGGTAACAACCCGGGGGCCACGGCCGCGGCCCAGAACGCCGACCTCGCCGTGTTCCTGGACCGCGTCATCACCAACGGCCCGTTCCGGCTCTCCGCGTTCCGCTCGACAGACGTTTCCACGCCCATCTGGACGTTCGACGTGCCGGAGAACTACAACAACTCCGGTGTCAAGCAAGTGAAGGTGTCCCGCGACGGCGGGGTGGTCGCGGTCGCGGCGTACGACGGCACGGCACAGTCCTCCCGAATCTGGTTCCTCAACGGCAACACCGGCGCCGAGATCAATGCGTGGGACGGCCCGTTCATCGGCGGCATCGACCTGACGGACGATGGTTCGCTGGCGCTGCTCGCCGCGGGTCCCAACGCGCGATTGATCGAAACCGCCACGCTCGCCGAGCCCTTCAACGTGGCGGGTTCCGGCTCGGGCGGCTGGTACAACATCTCCGGAAACGGCGAGGTCCTGGTCGTCGGCGGATTCAGCTTCCGCGTCTACAAGAAGGTCGGCGCCAGCTACACCAACATCATCAACTTCAACGCGCCGACGTCGTGGTTCAGCTGGGGCTCGGCCGTGTCGCGTGACGGCTCGACCGTCGCGGCGCTCTCGCACGACTACGGCGCCTCGTACCTCAACACTTCCGTCCGCATCTGGGACGTGGCCACGACCACGCTGTTGGGTACCGTCACGACGATCGGCAGCGGCTCGTTCCAGGATTCGGCGGTCGGCGGCGTGCTGTCCGACAATGGCCAGGTGTTCGCCGTCGCTTCCTGGGGCGCGGCGGACAACAACCACCCCGAGGTCCGGGTGTTCGACCGCAACCTCAACCTGCTCGACAGCATCGACACCCCCGGCTCGCCGTTCAGCATCGACCTGTCCGGCAACGGGCGATACGTCCTCGTGGGCAGCAAGTCCGTCCACGCGAACACGTTCGGCAACGGTGGACGGGTCCACCTGCTGGAGATCGAACTGCCCTCGACCTGCTACGCCAACTGCGACGGCTCAACGGGCAATCCGCTCCTGACGGCGAACGACTTCCTGTGCTTCCTGAACAGGTACGCGAACGGCGATTCCTACGCGAACTGCGACGGCTCAACGGGCAACCCGCTGCTCACCGCCAACGACTTCCTGTGTTTCCTGAACAAGTACGCGGGCGGCTGTTCGTAACGGGCCCGCCGGGTGTACCCTTGCCTCGCGTGAGCCTCGCTCTGCCCATCCTCGCCCGGTCCGCGGGCGCTGTGCCCCCTGCGGCGCCCGCGAGCGACGGTCGGTCGCTTCGCGATTCGCACGGCCGCGTCATCCGCGACCTCCGCCTCTCCATCACCGACCGCTGCAACTTCCGCTGTGTCTACTGCATGGATCCGGATGTCCGTTTCGCCGATCCGTCAGAGTTGCTGTCCGTTGAGCAGCTCATTCGCCTTGCCTCGGTCTGCGTCGGTCTTGGTATCGAGAAAGTCCGCATCACCGGTGGCGAGCCGACCGTGCACCCACGCTTGACGGACATCATCCGCGGCGTCTCCGCCCTGCCCATCGACGATGTCGCGTTGACCACCAACGGCTCGCTCATCGACGAGGCCCGCGCCGCGGAGTGGCACACCGCCGGCCTTCGCCGGATCACCCTCAGCATCGACAGCCTCCGTCCCGATCGTTTCGCGGCCCTCACGCGTTCCAACTGCCCTCCCTCGCGTGTGCTCGACGCCATCGACGCGTCGCGACGGGCGGGCCTCGGCCCCGTCAAGCTCAACGCCGTGGTCGTGCGTGGGTTCAACGAGGATGAAGTGCAGGACCTGGCTCGCCTGGCGCACGACTTGGGCGTCGAGATGCGCTTCATCGAGTTCATGCCGCTGGACTCCGGCCACCATTGGGACCGCGCCCGCGTCGTTCCGGCGGAGGAGATCGTGCGGCGGATCGATGCGGTCCTGCCCTTGGTTCCCGACGGGCGCGACGACCCGAGCAGCACCTCGCTCAACTACCGCTTCGCCGACGGCTCGCCGGGCCGGATCGGCCTGATCGCGCCGGTCACACGCCCGTTCTGCGGCGCGTGCAGCCGCCTGCGGATCACCGCCGACGGCAAGATCCGCCCGTGCCTGTTCAGCCGGCAGGAGTGGGATCTCCGGCCCCTGCTGTGGGCCAACGCCGGTGACGATCAGCTCAAGGGCTTCATCGCCGACGCGGTCTGGACCAAGCAGGCGGGGCACGGGATCAGCTCCAGGGACTTCGTGCAGCCCGCCCGCCCGATGTCGGCGATCGGGGGGTAATCCTCACCGGCGACGAATTGTGGCCTTCGGGCTTGCGTTTGTTCCCTGGCTGGGGCACGTTGTGGTGGAGGTTCAGTGACGATGCGGTGGCGCGGGTTGTTGGCGATCGTGGTGCTGAGCGCGGCCGCCGGCGCGAGAGCGCAGGTGATCTACAACGAGTTCGTTCAAGGGGACATCTCCGATGATCGGTTCTTGCCGACAGCGCTGGTGCTGTCCGAGGGCTCGAACATCCTGCTGGGGTTCATGGCCGGGGCGCAGGGGCCGACGGTCGATCTCGATTACTTCAGCATCACGATCCCGGCGGGCTTGCAGCTCGACCAGATCATCCTGACCGGGTACTTCTCGCAGGACCCTGTGGCGTTTCTGGCGATCCAGCCCGGGCCCATCTTCCCGAACGATCCGCTCACGGTGGAGCCCGGCGACCTGATGGGCTGGACACACCTGGAAGTGGGCCAGGTCGGGCTGGATGTGCTGGCGATCATGGGCACGCAGGGTCAGGGGTTCATACCACCGCTGCCCGCCGGGGTGTACACCTTCTGGGCCCAGCAACTCGGCGAGCCGACGGATTACACACTTGATTTTGTGGTTACGCCGGCGCCGGGATCGGCCGCGCTGTTGGGCGCGGGCGGCGTGTTCGCGTGCCGACGCCGGCGGGCCTGAGCCGCCCTTACCGCCAGACCGGCTCCTTCCAGATGGGCACATCTTTCTTGAGTTGGTCGAGGAAGGCGTCCATCGCCGCCAGCGCTTCCTTCCGATGGCGGGACCGGATCGTCACGCGGATCGAGCACTCACCCACGCGGACCCGGCCGCGGCTGTGGATGACCTCCATCCCAAGCAGGCCGTGCGACGCGATGAGGGCGTCGCCGATCCTGATGATCTGGTTCTGGGCCATGGGCTCGTAGGTCTGGTAGTCCAGCGCCTGGATCCGGGCGGACGATTCGCCCTCGCGGGGTTCGATTTCGCGCACGAAACCTTCAAAGACCAGAATAGCGCCGGCGTGTCCCGGGTGGGCACATCGCTCCGCGGTGTGCGAGCCCATGGTGTCGCACCGCTCCGTCGCGCAGGAAGCGGGCGGCGCTTGCTGGGTTGGATGGGGGTTTGGGGTGTCCGAGCACACCGCGGAGCGGTGTGCCCACCCGGAATCGGAGCGCACCGCAGCGCGGTGTGCCCGCTCGGGAGGGGGGACGGGCCCGTCGACGATGGCGACGGTCGTGTGTGGGGGTGTGAGGTCGGGGGTTTTCATCCGCCGGAGACCGGGCCGATGAGGGCGATCTCGTCGCGCTCTTCGAGGGTGTGGGAAAGGGGTACGAAGGCGCCGTTGACCGCGAAGCGTGCCGAGGCCAGGTGAGGGGCCAGTGCCGGCACTTCCGCGGCGAGCCGCTCGCGAAGGTCAAGGCACGTGCGCGATCCCGGGAGGGATACCACCGCGAGGTCACGGCCCGCGGCCTTGCGTTCGGCGCCGAAGAGGAGCACTTGCACCTGCATGGGCCAATGGTAGTGGGGCTATGCTGCGCGCCATGGCTCAGTCCGCCGCGAACAGTCTGGGTTCTCCATCGGAAGGGATCGGGTTGATTCTGCCGAGAGTTCGGGCGGTGGGGGTGGAGCGAGTGCCGCTGGAACGGGCGATCGGGCGGGTGCTGGCGGAGGGGGTGACGGCGGATCGGGACAGCCCGGCGTCGGATGTGAGCGCGATGGATGGGTTCGCCGTTCGCGCGGCGGACCTGGTGCTGGGCGAGTTGCCCATCGCGGGGGAGTTGCGGATCGGTCAGGAGCCCCTGGCCCTGCCGGCGCGGTCGGCGTTGCGGATCGTCACGGGTGCGCCGGTGCCGCCGGGGGCGGATGTCGTGGTGAAGCGGGAGGACACGGAGGAAGCGTCCGGACAGGTGAGATTCGCGGCCGCGACCAGGTCGTTACCCGTCTGGACAAACATCCGCCGGAAGGGGGAGAACGCGAAAGCCGGGGCGGCTGTGGTGGCAGCGGGGGCGGAGGTGACGGCGCCAGTGGCGGGCGTGCTGGCCGCGTGTGGTCGAGCGGAGGTCCCGGTGCATCGGCGGGTGCGGGTAGCGGTGTTGGTGACGGGGGATGAGGTGCTTGGCGTGGGCGACACGCCCAGTCCGTACCAGTTGCGGGATTCGAATGGGTACACGGTGCTGGCGATTGCCACGCGCCGGCCGTGGGTCGAGGCGGAGCGTGCGCCGGCAGCGAAGGACGATCCGGGGGTGCTGCGGTCGGTGATGCGGGACCTGCTGGGTTCGGCGGATGCGCTGATCGTGACGGGCGGGGTATCGATGGGGGAGCGTGACTTTGTGCCGCGCGTTGTCCGGGAGTTGGGGGCTGAGGTCCTGTTCCACAAGGTGAACCAGAGGCCGGGCAGGCCGGTTTTCGCGGCGGTGATGGAAGGGAAGCCGATCTTCGGCCTTCCGGGGAACCCGCTGTCCGTGATGGTGACGATGCGGCGGATGGTGGTCCCTGTGCTGGAGCGGCTGGGCGGGATTCGGAATGGAGCGCCGCCGGCGCTGATGCGGCTGGTGAATCCGGATGATCGGCGGCTGGACATGTGGTGGCACCGGTTCGTGAAGGTGGTGGGGGAGGGACGGGCGGAGTTGCTGAGCATTTCGAGTTCCGGGGATGTGATGAACGCGGCCAAGAGCGACGGTTTCATTGAACTGCCGCCGGGGGAGGGCGGGGAGGGGCCGTGGGCGTATTACGGCTGGGTGTGACGGGCGTGCGTTCCTAGACTCGCGGCATGAGCGGCGGAGATGCCAAGTTGTCGCACGTGGGGCCAGATGGCCGCGCCCGGATGGTGGATGTGGGGGAGAAGGCGGTGACGGAGCGCGTGGCGGTGGCCGAGTGCTTCGTGCGCGTGTCGGGGGAGTTGGCGGGGAAGATCCGGGAGAACGCGATCGCGAAGGGGGATGTGCTGGGCGTGGCGCGACTGGCGGGGATACAGGCGGCGAAGCGGACGGATGAGCTGATCCCGCTGTGCCATTCCCTGCCGCTGGATGTGGTGGAGGTGGAAGCGACGTTGGAGGGGGAGCGGGTGCGGATCGTCGCGACAGCCAAGACGCACGCGAAGACAGGTGTGGAGATGGAGGCCCTGACCGCCGCGGCCGTGGCGGCGCTGACGGTGATCGACATGGGCAAGGCGGTGGACAAGGGGATGGTGGTGGAGGGGCTCCGTGTGATTGAGAAACGGGGCGGACGCAGCGGGGCGTACAAGGTGGAACGATGAGCGGGCCGATCCGAGTGGCGGTGTTGACGGTGAGCGACCGGTGCTCGCGCGGGGAGGCGGTGGACACGTCTGGTCCGGGGCTCTGCGCGATGGCGGTGGAGCGGCTGGGGGCGGAAGTCGCGGCGACGGCCGTGGTGCCGGATGAGGTGGAAGCAATCGGGGCGAAGTTTGTCGAGTGGTCGCGGCCGGAGCATCGGATAGACCTGATCGTGAGCACGGGGGGGACGGGTCTGGCTCCACGGGATGTGACGCCGGAGGCGGCGAAGCGGGTGTTCGAGCGTGAGCACGCGGGGCTGATGGAACTGGCGCGGATGCGGTGTTACGCGAAGACGGCGCGGACGTACCTGTCGCGCGGGGTGGCGGGGACGATCGGGCGGACGCTGATCCTCACACTGCCGGGTTCACCGCGGGGGTCTTCGGAGAACTTCGAGGCGCTGCTGGACATCCTGCCGCACGCAGTGGAGACGATCCGCGGGGAGGTGCAGGATGATGGGCGGGCGGGGGCGAAGGCGGTGAGTGGGAAGGTGATCGAGCACAACGATTGATGGACACGTTGGGGTGGGCGGACACTGGCCACTCAGAGCCTGTGGCCATTGCCACCAGCGCTGGCGTGAGCAGTCGCCGCAGTGTGGTGGCGGGGGCACGTGGGCGGGAAAAACTGGAAAAAGAGGGAAAGTTCCGGGTGGAGGCGCGGGGGGCTTTGTGGACAAGTGAGGGTCTGGTCGGGCCGGCTTGTGCGCACGGCGGCGGTCGTTGGTGCGCCGGTGTGGGTGGGTCGGCCCGGAATGGCACTTCGTATACTCGACTTACAGGAGTACGGCATGTTCCCGATCGCGAAGTTGAACCTCGAGAAGTGGATCCGCGACAACCGCAAGCACCTGAAGCCGCCGGTATCGAATCGGCAGTTGTTCGTGGATGCGGAGGATGTGATCGTGTTCGTGTCCGGTGGTCCGAACACGCGGAATGACTTTCACGTCAACCCGACGGAGGAGTTGTTCTACCAGGTGAAAGGGGACATCGCGGTGCGGGTGCGGCCGTTGGATGGGTCGAAGCCTCGGGATGTGGTGATCAAGGAGGGGGAGTTGTTCCTGCTGCCGCGGTGGGTGCCGCACCGGCCGCAGCGCCCGGCGGGGACGGTGGGGCTGATCATGGAGTTTCCTCGCGGCGTGGATTCGAAAGGTCGGCCGCAGAAGGATGGGCTGCGGTGGTATTGCCCCAAGTGCGATTCGCTGGTGCACGAGGCGAAGTGGGTGCTGAAGAAGATCGATGAGGACCTGAAGGTGATCATGGAGGCGTTCTGGGGCGGACCGGAGAAGCGGCGAACCTGCCGTGAATGCGGGTACGTGATTCAAAAGGCCGGGGCGATAAAACTGGAGAAGGGGAAGGTGAAGGCGGCGGGGAAGCGGCGATGAAAGGACACGGATGAATCGATTCAAGGCGGTGCTGGCGGTGGGGCTTGGGCTCTCGCTGATCGGCGTGGCGCTGGGGCTCCTGTACATGGATGTGCGGGAGCACGCGGCGGTGGAGCTGATGGTGCGGTCAAAGGGAGGGACTGAGGCGGAGATGCAAGCGGCGGTGCAGGCGTGGCAGAAACCAGACCGGGTGATGAAGGCAATGGTGTCGGGTGCGTGCGGGGCGGGGCTGGTGGGGATGGGGTTGATGCTGGGGGTGTTTGAGTTTGCCACGCGTCGCCGCGCAGCACAGGTATGAAGATCGATCTGCACACCCATATCCTGCCCGAGCGCTGGCCCGACTGGACCAGGCGCTCCGGTTACCACGGGTGGGTCGCGCTCGAGCATCATGGGCCGGGATGTGCGCGGATGGTGCAGTCGCAGGAGGGGGGCAAGCAGAAGTTCTTCAGGGATGTGAAGGAGAATCTCTGGGACCCGGCGGCGAGGGTCCGGGAGATGGATGCGGCGGGCGTGACGATGCAGGTGCTCTCCACGGTGCCGGTGATGTTCAGTTACTGGGCCGGGGCGAGGGAGGCGCTGGATCTATCACGGCTGCTCAACGACCACATCGCGGAAGTCTGCCGTGCGAACCCGGCGAAGTTTGCCGGGTTGGGGACGATCCCGATGCAGGACCCGGACATGGCCGTCCGTGAGTTGGAGCGCTGCGTGCGGGAGCTTGGGCTCAAAGGTGTGCAGATCGGAAGCCACGTGGAGCGACGGGAGGGGGAGCGGAAGCTGCCGGACTGGAACCTGTCGGAGGGGGCGTTGTTCCCCGTGTTTGAGGCCGCGGCGAGACTGGGGGCGTGCGTCTTCGTGCACCCGTGGGACATGATGGGTTCGGCGGAGATGGCGAAGTACTGGTTGCCGTGGCTGGTGGGGATGCCGGCGGAGTCGGCGCGGGCGGTTTGCTCGGTGATCTTCGGGGGCGTGCTGGAGCGGCTGCCGGGGCTTCGGATCGCATTTGCGCACGGGGGAGGCGGGTTCGCGTCGACGTTCGGGCGGGTGGCGCACGGGTTTGAGGCTCGACCGGACCTGTGCGCGGTGGATTGCCGCGTGCATCCATCGGAGTACCTGGCGAAGGACGGGAGGCCCGCGAGGTTCTACGTCGATTCGCTGGTGCACGACCCGCGCGTGCTCCGATTGTTGATGGACGTAATGGGGGAGGAGCGGATCGCGCTGGGGTCGGACTATCCGTTCCCTTTGGGGGAGGAGCGGGCCGGGACGATGATCGAGGCGATGGGGCTGGCCCCGGCGACAAGGGAAAGGTTGCTGAGCGGGACGGCGCGGGAGTTCCTGGGGATTGGCGGGTGAGGGGCCGGTGGAAGCGGCGGCCGGTGCCGGGCAGGGTTCGGCCGAACTGAAGGACTTGGGAGAGTGGAGGGCTCTGCTCCGTGATGCTCGCGGTTCCGATAGGATCGGGGCATGGTTGAGTATCGAGAGGATGATGGTTTTGCACGCGACATGGATGCGGCGGATCCGCTGCGTTCGTTTCGGGGGGAGTTCTTGTTTCCGGAGCCGCCGCGCGGTGAGGAGCCGGTGTACCTGACGGGGAACTCACTGGGATTGCAGCCGCGGGCGACGCGGGGGGCGATCGAGCGGGAGTTGGAGGACTGGGCGAGGCTGGGGGTGGATGCGCACCTGAAGGGGCGGAACCCGTGGCTGCCGTACCACGAGCAGTTCCGGGGGCCGATGTCGCGGGTGGTTGGGGCGCTTCCGCACGAAGTGGTGATGATGAACAGCCTGACGGTGAACCTGCACCTTCTGATGGTGTCGTTCTATCGCCCGACGAAGGAACGGTTCAAGATCGTAATCGAGGATTCGGCGTTTCCTTCGGACTCGTACGCGGTGGCGAGCCAGGCGTCGTTTCACGCGTTCGATCCGGCGGCGGCCGTGATCCGCTTGAAGCCGCGCGAAGGGGAGGCCACGCTGCGGACGGAGGATGTCCTGGCGGTGCTGGAGCGTGAGGGGAGGTCGATCGCGCTTGTCATGCTCGGCGCCGTGAACTATCTCACCGGGCAGTGGTTCGAGATGGAGCGAATCACAGCGGCGGGTCATGCCCAAGGGTGTGTGGTCGGGTGGGACTTGGCGCACGCCGCGGGGAACGTGCCGGTGAAGCTGCACGACTGGAACGTCGACTTCGCGGCGTGGTGCACGTACAAGTACCTGAACTCGGGGCCGGGGGCGGTGGCGGGAGCGTTCGTGCACGAGAGGCACACGGCGAAGCAGCGAGACAGTGAGGTAGCGAGAAAGCGAAACAGCGGGACAGGGATAGAGCGAGGCGGCGACGCAGCGACACCGGGGGAGCTAAAGAGGTTTGCGGGGTGGTGGGGGAATGATCCAGCGACGCGGTTTGCGATGGGGCCGGAGTTTGTGCCGGTGGCGTCGGCGGATGCGTGGCAGTTGTCGAACCCGCCGATTCTGGCGTTGGCTCCGGTGAAGGCGTCGCTGGATATCTTCGATCGCGCGGGGATGTCGGCGATTCGGGAAAAGTCGGTGAAGTTGACGGGGTACATGGAGTACCTGATCGGAAAGTGGTGCGGGGGGAAGGTGCGGTGTTTGACGCCGCGGGAGCCGGGGCAGCGCGGGGCGCAGTTGTCGCTGGTGGTTCCGGGCGCGGGGAGGGCGATCGAGAAGAGGCTGCACGATCGTGGTGTGTGGGTGGACTATCGGGAGCCGGATGTGTTCCGAGCAGCGCCGACGGCGCTGTACAACTCGTTCTCGGATGTGAGGCGATTTGTGGGGATCCTGCGGGAGGTCATCGGGTGACGCGGACGGCGGTGATCGTTGGCAATGGATTGGCTGGCCCGTTGCTTGCCGTGCTCCTGGCGCGGTACGGGTGGCGGGTGAAGTTGTTCGAGCGACGGGGGGATCCGAGGGCAAAGGGGTATCAGGGGGGGCGGTCGATCAACCTGGCGTTGTCGGCGCGGGGGCTCTCGGGGCTGGCCGCGGCGGGGCTTGATGGCGTTGTGCGCGAGCGGGACCTGATCCCGATGCCGGGTCGGATGATGCACGCGCGGAACGGGAAGTTGACATTCCAGCCGTACAGCAAGGACCCGGGGGATGCGATCAACAGCGTGTCGCGCGGGGGCCTGAGTCTGACGCTGATCCGGGAGGCGGCAGCGATACCGGGTGTGGAGTTTGCGTTCGACCATTTGTGCATGGATGCGGACGTGGCGGCGGGGGTTGCGGTGTTCAAGCGGCTGGATGGGTCGGAGGTTCGTGTCCAGGGGGACTTGCTGATCGGCGCGGATGGAGCGTTCTCAGCGGTACGCGGGGCGATGCAGAAGACGGACCGGTTCGAGTACAGCCAGTCGTACCTGGGGCACGGGTACAAGGAGTTGGTGATACCGGCGAAAGAGCGAGACAGCGAGGGAGCGAGGCAGCGGGGCAGCGATGGAGGGAGAGCGGCACAGGGGGGCGAGGTGAATCGCGGGTTGTTTGCGATGGAGCCCAATGCGCTGCACATCTGGCCGCGGGGCGGGGCGATGATGATCGCGCTGCCGAACCGGGATGGGTCATTTACGTGCACGCTGTTCTGGCCGTTCGAGGGGGAGCATTCGTTTGCGAACCTGCGGAGCGAGGGGGAAGTGGGGTCGTTTTTCCGGGAGCAGTACGGGGATGCGGTTCCGCAGATGCCGACACTGGAGCGGGACTACATGCGGAACCCGACCAGTTCGCTGGTGACGGTTCGGTGCTGGCCGTGGCAGCATTCGGGGCGGACGGTGCTGCTGGGCGATGCGGCGCACGCGATCGTGCCGTTCTACGGGCAGGGGATCAACTGCGGGTTCGAGGATTGCGTGGAGTTGGCGAGCTGCTTGAAGAAGCATCGCGATCAGCGCGAGGCGCTGGAGGCGTACCAGGCGGCGAGAAAGCCAAACGCGGACGCGATCGCCGACATGGCGCTTGAGAACTTTGTGGAGATGCGGGACAAGGTTGGGCAGCCGGAGTTCCTGTATCGCAAGCGCGTCGAGCAGACGGTGCATGCGTTGTTCGAGGGACGGTGGTCGCCGCAGTACAACTTGGTGAGTTTCTCGACGGTGTCGTACGTCGAGGCCCGCCGTCGGGGTCGGGAGTTGGATTCGGTGCTGGATCGGGTGATCGCGGCGGTGCCGGCGGAAAAGGCAGCAGGGATGTCGGAGGAGGAGTTTCGGGGGGCGGTACGCGGGGCCGTAGATGGGAATGCTCAAAGCGCAAAGCTCAACGCTCAAATCGGAACCGCGGCCGAGTTGATTGATATCACGCCCGTGGTGTCATCGCGGCTTGGGGTGTGGCCGGGGGACACGCCGGTCTCGCGAGAGGTGCTGTGCGATATCGCGAAGGGGGACACGGTGACCTTGAGCACGCTGCGGGCCACAGTGCACCTGGGGGCGCACGCAGATGGTCCGAATCACTATGGGCTGGGGGCGCCGGATATCTCCAAGCAGCGGCTGGAGCACTACCTGGGGCCCTGCCAGGTGATCGAGGCCAAGGTTGCGCGGGGGTCGCGAGTGCGGGTTGCGGACTTACGGATGCCGATCGGCGAAGTGAAACAGCCGCGGGTGCTGATCAAGACCGGGACATTCCCGGATCCCGAGAAGTGGAACAGCGACTTCGCGGCGTTGACGGTGGAACTGGTCGAGGCGCTGGCCGCGCGGGGTGTGATCACGATCGGCATCGACACGCCAAGCGTGGATCTTCAGGAGTCCAAGACGCTTGAGGCGCACAAGGCGATCCTGAAACACGGGATCGCGATTCTGGAGGGTCTGGTGCTGCGGGATGTGGCAGCGGGAGAGTACGAGTTGATCGCGTTGCCGCTGCGGCTTGAGGGGTTTGATGCGAGCCCGGTGCGGGCGGTGTTGAGGCGGCCGACGGTAAGGTGACCATGAGCGCGCGACCGGGATGGCTCGTGCTGCCAGCCGTTTGCCCTGCGCTCCGTTACCGCTGCGCTTCTGGGGGTATTGTGGCCACGACCTTGATCTCAAAGTGAATCGGTGTGTTCCCCCCCGTCGGCAGGGCCTTGACCTCGATGGTCGTCCGCGTCGGCTGGTTTGGTCCTGCGGGGAAGAACTCGCCGTAGATGCGGTTGTAGTTGGCCCAGTCGCGTTTCATGTCGGTGAGGAAGACCTGGACATCGACGATATTCTCCCAGCGGGAGCCAGCTTCTTCGAGGATGGTCTTGATGTTCTCGAAGCAGGACCGCATCTCGGCTTCGATGGAGTAGTCGATGAGGTTGCCCGCGGCGTCTACGACGGCGCCGGGGATGTCTTTGGATCCGCGCTTCCGCGGGCCGACGCCGGAGAGGAAAAGAAGGTTTCCGGCACGTCGGGCGTGGGGGTAGGGACCGACGGGTTCGGCGGCGCGGGTGGAGCGGATCGAGTCGGTCATGAGGTGATTCCCGTGCTCTGGGGTGATGGCGGAGGTGAAGTTCGTTGGGAACGTACCAGCAGCCCTTTGGGCTGCTTGAGTCGTGGGATGTTCGGCCGGGGGTGCCGCGAAGCGCGGCAACCTTCGGCTACGAACGGGCAGCCCTGCGGGCTCAAAACCGCGAGACTATGGCGAGTGGACAATTCCGTCACTCCGTCACTCCGTCACTCCGTCACTCCGTCACTCCGTCACTCCGTCACTCCGTCACTTCTTCACACACACATTCTTCGGTTCGGTGAAAAACCTGATGGCTTCCATCCCGCCCTCGCGTCCGAGGCCGCTCTGCTTCATGCCACCAAAGGGTGTTCGGAGGTCGCGGACCATCCAACAGTTGGCCCAGACGATTCCCGCGTCCAGGTTGGCTGAGACTCGCTCGGCTCTGGCCGGGTCGTTGGTGAAGAGGGTCGCCGCGAGGCCGTAGGGTGTGCCGTTGGCGAGGGACAGCGAGTGCGCTTCATCGCGGAAGGGCTGCACGGTCACGACGGGGCCGAAGATTTCCTCCTGTTCCACGCGGCAGGCGGGGTCGAGACCGGCGATGACCGTGGGGAGGTAGAAGTAGCCATTGCGGCATCGTGCTGGCAGATCCGCAGCGGCGGGGGGTGAGCCGCCGCAGAGGACCTTGCCGCCGAGTTGCCGTGCGAGATCGACATACGAGGCGACTTTGTCGAGTTGCTGGCGACTGACGAGGGCGCCTTGCTGCGTTGATTCATCGAGAGGATCGCCAAGCTTGAGCGCCCTTACACGATCCACGAAGGCAGCGATGAAGCGATCGTGCAGCTTCTCTTGGATCAGAAGCCGCGATCCGCACAGGCAGACCTGGCCCTGGTTCGTGAAGCCGGCGCGAACGGCGTTCGAGAGCGCGGCGTCGAAGTCGGCATCGTCGAAGACGATGAAGGGGTTCTTTCCGCCGAGTTCGAGGGAGAGACGCTTGAGCATCGGACCGGACGTTTCCGCGATCCACTGGCCGACCTTGGTCGAACCGGTGAAAGAGATGGTGGGGACGCCGGGGTGTCGGATGATCGGCGCGCCGGCATCGGCTCCGGTTCCCTGGATGATGTTGAGGACGCCGGGCGGGAAACCGGCCTTGATGGAGAGTTCCCCGAGCATGGAGGCTGTTGTCGGCGTGACTTCGGAGGGCTTGCAGACGGCGGTGTTGCCAGTGGCAAGGGCAGGGGCGATTTTCCAGGTGAGAAGGTAAAGCGGGAGATTCCACGGAGAAATGAGGCCAGCCACGCCGCGGGGTTTGCGGAGCGTGGTGTTGTAAGCCGGGACACCGCCGGGCACGCCGGCGCCGTCAAAGTCGTACTTCTCGACCGGAACATCCAGCACAGCGCGGGCGAAGAAGCGGAGATTCGCGGCGGCGCGGGGGATATCCACCGATCGGGCGAGCGAGACGGGCTTGCCGGTGTCGATGGACTCGGCCCTGGCGAGCGATTCAAGATTGGCGTCGATCAGGTCGGCCAGCTTGATCAGCAGATGCGAGCGGACCGGGGCGGGCGCGGCGGACCACGAAGGGAACGCCGCGGCCGCGGCGGCGACGGCATCGGCCACATCATCCGCGTTGGAGTTGGGGGCGAGGGAGTGGACGTTCCCGGTGGCGGGCTCGATCAGGTCGAGCGTGCGGCCGCCGCGGGCGGGGGTCATTTGGCCGTTGACGAGGTTAAGAACGGAGGAATCTGGCACGCGGGAGAGGGTATCCGGGGCGGTGCGACCCTGAAAAGTCGCAAAAAGCGAGGTCCATCTCGCATCCGCGGGGCTTCGGGGCGTTATCCTGCGGGGCATACCAAGGAGTTTTTATGCGAGTCAACAGGCTGCACATGGTCGCGGGTTTGGTCCTTTCGCTGGGCGCGGTGTCGATGGTGGAGGCCCGGCAGGAGGCCGCCGCGGCGAAGCAGCCGGCGGACGCCCGGGCGAAGGAAGTTGCCGAACGGTTGATGGCACATTACACGGGGGTGAAGGGCGTGTCGGTTCGGGCGGTGATGAAAATGACGTCGAAGGCGGAGGGCGAGACGGAGACGATGGAGCAGTCCCTCGATGTGTCCATGGAACAGCCGAACAAGCTGTCGATCCGGCCTGCAGGGGATGAGGCCGGGGAATACGCGGTGGTGAGCGACGGCAAGACATTCTGGCAGTACTACGGGGCGATGTTCAACAAGTACGAGGAGAAGGCGGCGCCCGAGTCGCTGATGGGGGTGGTCAAGGCGGTGGGGATGGGCATGGAGGACATGGAAGAGACCGGATGGCTGCAACCAGTGCTGGCACCGGTGATGGTGATGGACGCCAAGAGCCTGAAGAAACTCGTTGGCGGGAGCAACGAGGTGAAGTACGTGGGGCGGGAGGAGTCCAAGTCTGGGCCGGTGGACCGGATCCGGGTCGCCGCCCCGCAGTTTGATGTGGACCTGCTTGTCGCGGCGGAGGGGGAGGCGTGGCTGGTGGCCATCGTGCCGGACATGAAGCGGATGCTGGAGATGGTGCCGGAGGAGTTCCGCGACCAGATGCCCAAGACAGAACTGCTGTTCCAGGATTGGAAGCGGGCGGAGACCATGCCCGCCGAGACGTTTGCGTTCAAGCCGCCGGAGGGGTCGCAGAAGGTTGAGTCGCTGATGAAGGCGATGCAGGATGAGTTTGAGCGGGGAGGAAACGGGGACGATGGGAACGCCGCCAATCCGCACGAGGCGATGCTGGGCAACCCGGCGCCTGCGGTTGAACTGGACCTGCTCGACGGCGGGAAGATCACCCTGGCGCAGCACAAGGGCAAGGACGTCGTCGTGTTGGACTTCTGGGCGACGTGGTGCCCGCCGTGCGTCAAGGGGCTGCCGGTGGTGTCCAAGGTTTGTGCCGACATGAAGGACAAGGGTGTCGTGTTCTACGCCGTGAACCAGCGGGAAAACGTGGACACGATCAAGTCGTTCCTGGAGAAGCGGGAACTCAAGTTGCTGGTGCCGCTGGACAAAACCGGGAAGGCGGGCAAGGCGTTCAACGTTTCGGGGATTCCGCAGACGGTCCTGATCGGGCGCGACGGGACGGTGCAGGCCGTGCACGTCGGGTTCATGCCGTCGATGGAGGCAGAGCTGAAGGAGCAACTGGCCACGCTGGTCGAGAACAAGCCGCTCGTGAAGCCGAAGGCAGAAGACGCCAAGGCGGATTCGGTGGACAAGCCCAAGTAAGGTTTGTGGCGGACAAGGGGGACGTCCCAGCGCCGGTGTGCGGCGGCAGGGTTATTCCCGCCCGCACGTGCGGTTGGTGCTCGTGCGGCATTGACGTTCCGCAACCGGCAGGCAACCCTTGGATCCCATGAACACGCCCTCTGTTCCCGCCTCCAAGCTCCAGCACACTCCGTCCGCCCGCGCCGGCTTTGCCGATCCGCGCGAAATGCAGAACCGGCTCTTTGCGCAGTTGTCGGCCAACTTCGCGAAGGAGGTTCCTCTGTACGGCGGGTCGCTGGATGTGAACCTGGCGTGCAACCTGGCCGCGTGCGACCTGCTGGCCCAGGCCTTCCCCGGGTTCTCTATGACGGCGGACCGGATCGAAGAGGCGAGCGGGGAGCGGCACGGGGCGATCCGGATCGGCACGCCGGAGGAGTACCGGTGGGTGGCTCGGTTCTTCCACCTGTTCGGGATGGAGCCGCACAACTTCTATGACATGTCGCGTGTGGGGGCCAAGAGCCAGCCGGTGGTGGCGACGGCATTCCGCTCTCGAGAGCGGCCGGAGCACCGCGTGTTTTCCTCGCTGCTGCTGATCGAGTACTTCGACGACGACACGCGGAAGCGGATCGAGCACCTGCTGTCCCAGCGGCGGGTCTGGACCGACCGGGCCAAGGAACTGATCGAGCGCGGCGAACGGCAGGGCGGATTGTCATCAAGCGATTCGGAGGCGTTGATCGAGGAGGCGGTCAACCACATCTTCAAGTGGACGGGGACGGCCCGTGACTTTGCACTCTACAACCACCTGTGCGATGCGGGCTTCAAGATCGCCGCGGACATCGCGTGCTTTGAAGCGCACCACCTGAACCATCTCACGCCCAATACGTTCTGCATGGACCTGTACACGGGGGCGATGGAGTACTGCCTCGGTGAAATCGGGGAGGGGGCGTTCCGCGAGCGGGCGCGACGGGCGCTGACGCAGATGATTGAAATGGCGGACGCGGACTATCTGCGGCTGCACTTCAAGCACCTGACGGCGGCGGAAGTTGCGCGGTTCGGGCGTGCGAAGCCGGGGCCGGCGGCGGTGGACGCCTTGGTGGACCGGCTTGTGGCGGAGTTGGCCAAGCCGCCGTACCGACTGGCTGACCTTGATCACTCCGGGTTCAAGGACTTCACGGAGGGTCCCGACGCGGGCACGCCGGTCTTCCTGCGGCAGGATGCGTACAAGGCGCTGTCGGAGCCGGTCGTGTTCCGGCAGCCGGACGGGACAACCGTGAAGGCGTCGCACACGGCGCGGTTCGGGGAAATTGAACAGCGGTTCTTCGCCGCGACCCCGGAGGGGCGGAGCTTGTACCAGCGGTGCAACGACGCGGCGGAGGCGGCGCGAGACCAGATGCCCGATCCGTCCAAGGACCATGCCGCCTTTCAGGCGGCCCAGGCGCGGTTCTATGAGCCGATCCCGAAGACGCTGCGTGCGCTGCTGAAGGCCGGGCTCGTGTTCGGCGAGTATGCGCCGACGGCCAAGGGACTGGCGGAGAAGGGTCGGCTGCCGACGAGCGACATCCACGAACTGGTCCGACTCGGTTATGTGGACGTCGAGGGGATCCGGTACGAGGACTTCCTGCCCGTCAGCGCCGCAGGGATCTTCGCCTCGAACCTGAACCAGTACGGGACGCGCGCAACGGCGGCGAACCCGCCGGTGTTCACACGCGAACGGATGGAGGGCGTGATCGGACGGCCGATCATCGAGGCGGACGAGGAGTACCGGCGGCGGCGGGAGGCATCGATCGTTGCGACCCAACGGGCGCTGGGGATCGGCGCGGTCGGTTGAAGGGATGCACTCCGGCGCTTGGACTCAACGGGTCCCTGTCGTGTTGCCTCGATCCGTGCCGGGATGGGACGCGGGGCCGCTTTGAGCCACCGTTGGAGCAACGACCAAGGCCGGTGGGTGCTTCGGGAGGATAATGACCCCGGCGGGATTCGAACCCGCGTTACCTCCGTGAAAGGGAGGTGTCCTAGACCGGGCTAGACGACGGGGCCGCGGCCGCTTTGGCGGCGAGTAGGGGGCGATTGTAGGCGTGCGGCGTGGGGCGACCAATAACTCCTGCGTGCGTCGCGGACGGGTCGGGTGACTACCGGACGGGATGATCGGGGTGGGGATGGCCGATACTGCGGGCATGGCGAGATCGATGATGAGGGCCTTGGGGTCGGTAGCGAACCGGTCGCTGGCGGCGGTTGCGGTGGCGATCGTTGCCGCGGGGGGCTGCGCGACGCTGCCAGATGAGGGGCGACCGCTCACGGATGCGGAGTCCGCGACTGTGGCAGTGAGCGGGCCGGTGACGGGTGTGCTGGTGTGCGAGTTGGTGGGGCGGGATGAGGTGGTGCAGGTGCGGGCGACGGGGGCGGGGACGCGGTACACGCTGTGCTCGCTGGATGGGCAGATCGTGGAGCGGGACTTGGATGCGGCGGAGTTGTCGCGGATTCGACCGGACTTGAACCCGGATGGCATGCAGGCGGATTGGGGCCTCGGGCCGGTGATGATGGTGGACGTCGGGGGCTGAGTGGGTCCGGCGAATACCATCGAGTGATGCCTCGACGCGCAGGACGAAAGTCCAAGACACCAAAGGAAGCGCCGATCACGCCGGCGCCGGTGCCGCGCGATGTGGATGTCGTGGTGGTGTATGGCGGCTCCTTTGATCCGCCGCACTTCTATCACACGCTGGGGCCGCTGTCGGTGACGATGAGGTTGTTCGGGGAGCGTGGGTGGCTTCTGTATGTGCCCGCGGCGCGGAGCCCGCTCAAGGCGCGGGGGCCGGTGGCGAGCGATGCGCAGCGTCTGGCGATGCTGAAACTGGCGCTGGATGTCCCGGGGCGGCGGTCGATCTGGACGGATGAGATTGACCGGGCGAAGTGGGAGCGGGCGTACGGCGGGGAGCGGCCGAGTTACACGGTGGACACGCTGCGACGGTTGCGTGCGGTGCTGCCCAAGCGGGTGAAGCTGCGTCTACTGATCGGGGGGGACCAGGCGGCCGACTTTCATCGGTGGAAGGACTGCCGGAGCATCATCCGCCTCGCCGAGCCGCTGGTGATGGCCAGGGAGGGCGTGGCGACGGTCAACCAGTTGTACCACGCGCTGCCGAGAGATTTCTGGACCCGGGAGGAGCGGGCGGCGTGGTGCCGGCGGATGGCGCCAAACTTCCCGGTGGAGGCCTCGTCGACGGAGGTGCGGGAGCGGATTCCCTCGGCGCCGCGTGATCCGGAGGAGTGGGACGGAGTGATCGCGCCGGTGGCGAGGTACATCATGAAGCACCGGCTGTACGGGTTTGGAACAAGGAAGCCCCGACGATGGAGAAAACCGCTGGTGGTCCAGGATGAGGCGTTGGCGGAAGCACTCGCGAAGCCGCTGCGCGCGGCGCTTCGCCGCGTCGATGCCAAGACGTATCCGCGCCGGGCGGTTACGCGGCTGGCCAGAGCATGAGCGGGTAGTGGACCGTGGCGACGTTCGCGCGGCTCAAAGGAGCTTCTTGAGCTCCGCGGCCTTGTCGGTCTTCTCCCAGCCGAAGAACTCGATCTTGCCGCCGCGGTGCTCACGCTTGACGCGGTCGTAGTACTGACCCTCGTAGGGGGCGCGGCCGAAGTGGCCGTGGCGGGCGGTGGGGCTGTAGATGGGGTTGCGGAGCTTGAGGGTTTCGATGATGCCGCGGGGCGTGAGCTTGAAGAGCTGGCGGACAGCGTCGGAAATCTTGCCTTCGTCGGCCCTGGCGGTTCCCTGGCAGTCGATGAGGACACTGGTGGGTTCGGCGACGCCGATGGCGTACGAGAGCTGGACTTCGCAGCGGTCGGCGAGGCCGGCGGCGACGATGTTCTTGGCGATGTAGCGTGCCATGTACGCGGCGGAACGGTCGACCTTGGTGGGGTCCTTGCCGGAGAAGGCGCCACCGCCGTGACGGCCCATGCCGCCGTACGTGTCGACGATGATCTTGCGGCCGGTCAGACCGGTGTCACCATGGGGGCCGCCGACTTCGAAGCAGCCGGTGGGGTTGACGTGGACGGTGATGCCGGGGTTCCACCATTCGCGGAGGACGGGCTTGAGAATGTGCTCGATGACCTGCTTCTTGAGGTCCCCCTGGCGCTCGTTCCACATGGGGTCGTGCTGGGTGGACAGGACGAGCGTGTCGACGCGCACCGGGCGGTTGTGGTCGTACTCGACCGTGACCTGGCTCTTGGCGTCGGGGCGGAGGCCGGGGATGGTGCCCTCGCGCCGGACGTGGGCCTGCTGCTCGATCATGCGATGGGCAAGCTGGATCGGCAGCGGCATGAGCTCGGGGGTTTCGTTGCAGGCGTAACCGAACATCATGCCCTGGTCGCCGGCGCCGTCGCGGTCCACACCCATGGCGATGTGGGGGGATTGCTTGTTGATGGCGACGAGCACGCCGGCGGAGTCGGCGTCGAAGCGCATGTCGCCGGAGGTGTAACCGATCTCGCGGATCGTCTCGCGGACGAGGTCGGGGATGTTGACGTAGGTCTTGGTGGTGATCTCGCCCGCGACGACGACCAGGCCGGTGCAGCAGAGGGTCTCGCAGGCGACTCGGCTGTAGGGGTCGTCGGCGAGCATGGCATCCAGGACGGCGTCGGAGATCTGGTCCGCCACCTTGTCCGGGTGGCCCATGGAGACGGATTCAGACGTGAAGAGTTGGGCGCGGGGCATGCGGGTTCCTCTGGGTCGTACGTGGGGGAGTCAAGGGTAGCACGGGAGGCACCGGGCTTCCGCCCCGGGGTGCGCGTGCCGACGGGGGAGTATCGGCACGAATCGGGGCCGGCACAAGGGCACATCTCCGGCGGGGTTTCTATCCTGTGGCCATGCCAAAGGCCCCTGCGCAGCCGAGATCGAGGAAACCGGGAAAGTCGTCCTCTGGTGGCGGGCTGACCTACGCCGCGGCGGGGGTGAACCTGGAGGCCAAGGACCGGTTCACGGACTCGCTGGAATCGATCATGCGGCGGACGCACGGGCCGCGGGTGATCTCGAACCCTGGCGGTTTCGCGGGGCTGTTCCGGTTGGACTTCAACGAGCGGCTGTTCAAGCGGAACTACAAGGACCCGGTGTTGATCGCGTGCACGGATGGGTGCGGGACGAAGGTAAAGCTCGCGGCGCAGCTGAAAAAGTTCGACACGATCGGGATCGACCTGGTCGCGATGAACGTGAACGACCTGATCGTGCAGGGCGGCGAGCCGTTGATCTTTCTGGACTACATCGCGGTCGGCAGGGTGGACTCGGATATGCTCACGGACATGGTCCGGGGTGTGGCGGAGGGATGCCGGAAGGCGGGGTGCGCGCTGCTGGGGGGGGAGACGGCCGAAATGCCGGACGTGTACGCCAACGGCGACTTTGACCTGGCGGGGTTCGCGGTCGGGGTGGTGGAGCTCAAGCGGGCGATGAACCCGCTTCGGGTGAAGGCGGGGGATGTGGTGCTCGGGCTCGAGAGCGACGGCATCCACAGCAATGGGTACACGCTGGTGCGGAAGGTGGTGGAGAAGGCGGGGCTGGACCTGGGCCGCGTGTACCCGGAGCTGGTCCCGGCAAACGGTGGGCGACGGAAGAAGAAGGCGGCCGCGGCGGCGCCCCGCACACTGGGGGAGGTGCTGTTGACGCCGACGCGGATCTACGCGGATTCCATCGTGCGGCTGCAGCGGTCGTACACGGTGAAGAACATCATTTCGGGGATGGCGCACATCACGGGGTCGGGAATGGTGGGGAACCTGGAGCGGGCGTTGCACCCGGGGGTCGATGCCGTGATTGACACCCGGTCGTGGGAGCCGCTGCCGGTGTTCCGCTTCATCCAGCAGCACGGGCGGGTGGCCGAGGAGGAGATGCGACGGGTGTTCAACATGGGGATCGGGTACACGCTGATCGTGCGGCCTTCCTTCGCCGAGTCGGTGGCGGAGCGGCTGACAAAGCTGGGGGAGCGGGTTCACCGGATCGGGCGGGTGGTGCGGGGGTCGGGGCGGGTGATCGAGGAGTAGCCGGTTGCTCTCTGTTCGTATGCGAGGGGCTTGCAACGGCCGGTCGCCGTGGTAGGATGGTTCTGAACGCCAAGGACTGCGGTCCCATTCGGGAGCCGCTTGGCGAGTGCCGCGGACCCCGCGGCGGACAATGCGAGTTGAATCCCCAGCGGAGACCTGCCATGCGGAAGACACGCGCGTTCACGCTGATCGAGTTGCTGGTCGTGATTGCGATCATTGCGCTGCTCATCGGCATTCTGCTGCCGGCGTTGTCGAAGGCGAGGAATGCCTCTCGGATCACGATCTCGCTCAACAACGTGCGGCAGATCATGCTGGGGTTCTCGACGTACCGGTCGGAGAACAAGGACCAGATCCCGATGTACGGAACGGGGTACAACGAGGGCGCCATCACGGGCGGCTGGGACACTTGGAACTACGGGGGGAAGAACTGCGACGTGTTCTGGCAGACTTACGGCGGCGGTGCCTTTGATGACCCGGCGTTCTACCGCCGGCTGAACAACTACCTTTACACGGGCGTGACGATCGAACGGCCGACGGGCCACGTGGACGTCGGTCAAGGATCATCGCCCAACGGCACGCCTCAGCCGGGGCGGAAGTACTGGACGCTGGTCCGTGGAACGCTCACGCCGGCCCAGCGGACCTCGCTTGAAATGCCGGCGTACCGCTCGCCGGGCGACAAGACAACGCGGCAGCGCCAATGGCCCGCAGAGACGCCGGGGGTCTCCTCGTACGACGATGTGGGCACCAGTTACCACACGAACATGAAGTGGTGGTCGCAGCAGAACGCCAACCTGCCGAGCAACTTCACGATGCGGTTTGATGCGGGCGTTCGCCGGATCCGGCTGGCGTCGGAGTTTGACCCGACGAACAAGTTCGTGTGGATCAACGACCAGATCACGGACGTCATCGCCAACTGGCCCGGCGTGGGGCAGCAGACCACGGTGCCGATCCCGCAGCGCCCGTTGTTCATGGGGGAGTTCGGGGAGAAGAACAAGTCGGTCCTCGGGTTCCTCGATGCGCGCGCGGAGTACGTGAAAATGACGACGGGGTCGCTGTACGACCCGGCGCGTGATACGCCGCCGTACGGTGTGGGCAAGTACATCTTCATTTTCAACCTGCCCGGCACTTCGTTGCCGCCTCCATGACTCGACCGCCTGAGTCAGCCTGAACCCTTGGCACCCCCCGGAGCGGATCGGGGGGTGCTTTGCTCTTGGCCATGCGTGCTAACGGCACCCCGCGGCGAAGGCGTTGAGGAAACACTGGAAGTCGTTGGCGGTCAAGGCGGGGGTGCCCGTGCTCTGGTCGCAGTTGGCGTACATCTCTCCCGCCGCGAATCGGTTGAGGAAACACTGGAAGTCGTTGGCGGTCAGGAGGGGCGAGCCCGAGCTTCCATCGCAGTTGGGGTAGCAGACGGTGCCGCACGTGCTGAAGGAAACAGCGGCGAGGTGTGCCGCGGCGGTCCCGGTCGTGCCGTCGAGCGAAATGCGAAGCCGCGCGACGCGTCCTCGTGCGGCGAGGGGAATAGGCAGTGGCTGGCGGGGCGAAAGTGTCGTGGGAACATCGGCCAGAGGCACGGAAGCGAGAGGGACATCCGCTTGGCCCGGGATCACGAGGGAAAGAGAGAGCACCTGGTCGCCGGTGGCGGTTGAATCGGCTGCTGCGGACCAGGAGAGGGTGGAGATGCAGTCGGGTGTGATGAGGAAGTTGGTCGTGCGGGACTGGCCGCGCGTGAAGCGGATGGTTGGAACGCCGGAGAGAGATGAGACGGTAGCGGTGCCGCCTCCGCCCTGGCCGATCCAACCGGCGAGGGAGGCGAGCGAGGCGGAGCCGTTGAAAGGGAGTTCGATGGGCTCGGCATTGGCGGCGGGTGGGTTGGGGTCCTGAATCGGTCCGGGGGCTTGGGGGAGCGCGTAGGAGCCGCCGCTGACACCGAGTCCGTTGATGACGTACGAGAGGATCGAGGGCTGGTTGTAGCTGGGGAGGCAGCTTGATGTAAGGGACCAGGTGGTGTGGGCGTAGGCGGTGCCGAGGTTGATATTCCCGCACCGTGGTCGGGCATGCCCACCAAGGTTGGTCGCGCACAGCGCCGGGGCGAGGTAGCGTTCGTTGACGGTTTCGTAGAGGTTGTCAAAACGGACGGACCCCGAGAGGGGGGCCCAAGCGTCGAAACGGCCATCGTTGTAGAACGTGCAGCCGTTGGAGCCGCCGGACTGGCATCCCTCCCCGTCGATGAAGAGCACCTGCCGCGGATTGACGCCCAGGGACATGAGCCGCCGGGCGGCTTCGCTGACGACAACGGCGCCACGGCTGAAGCCGATCAATGCGAAGACGCGGTCATCGGCGTCCCAGTGACGGAGGAGGGCGATCATGGCATCGCCCGCGGCGAAGGCAAAGCCGTTCGGGCCGCCGCTGGGCGACTGGCAAAGCACGGGGTCAAAGTCGGAGGTGGCGCCCCAATCGAACAGGACCACATGATGGCGCGTGGCATCGAGGGGATTGGTGCCGCCGGGGTTCAGGGTGATCAGATTGAGCGTGGACCAATCGAGGCGGTACGTGTTGACCCCTCCTGGGGCGAGGGATTCCACGCGGGTGGCCATCTGCCTCATCCATCCCGATTCGCCGGTGAGGCTGTTGTAGTTGGCCGGATAGTCACATGACCCGGTTCGGCCGTGGGCAATGATGGTCCATTGGTTCGGCGGTGGCGATTCCTGAGCGGCCAGCGGTGAGGTGAGGGTGAGGCCGAGGGTGACACGGGCGAGGCGCATGGCGGAGAGGCTCCTCCGACCCGTGGGTTCAGGCCGGCACACTCGGCGATCTGGAGGTACGGAGGCCAACGTACCACACGCGACGGGTTTCGGGAACCGCCTGTTTTCCGAACAGTTCGCCAGGGACGCATGGCCTGGAAATTCGTAGCAGGGCTCGATTGGCCACCGATTGCACTTGCCAAATCGGAGAATTTCCGGACAATGTTGGGGTGTCCATGTGGGGCTCCGGGTCATCCCGCGGACCGCGGCGAAGCGGCGGCGGGTGTGGGTTTTCCTTCAAGGTAAAGTCATGCGAACCAATCACGTACACGTCCGGTCGATGATCGCGGCTCTTGTCATGGCGTGCGGCACAACGGCCGCTTTGGCGCAGCGGGCGCCCAGTGTCGGTGTGACGACGAGCAAAGAGTTGAGTGCGATCACGCTCGGCGGCAGGCTGGTGTACAACACGAGCGGCTTGGTCTCAAACCCGAGAGCGATCGGGTTTGAGGGTTCACCCCGCGTGATCGTGACGTGGAACGAGAGCGACCGTGCCGGCGCGGTGCAGAGTTTCTACGGGCTGAGCCTCGATGGTGGGCGGACGCTGGCGGTGAGCGGGCCGACCACGCATCTGGTTCGCCTGGTGTATTCCGAGTTTGATCCGCTTCAGGGTGAGCCGGCGATCGCGCCGGGGCTGGAGGCGGGGCCGGGCAACCGGATGTACCTCGTGCAGTTTGTGGCGCCCCCGATGGAGGAGATGCAGGCGCAGCTCGATCGGGAGGGCGCAAGGATTCAGCGGTTCCTGACCGACCACACGCATGTGGTGGCTATGGACCCGGTCGCGGCGGCGAAGGTACGATCTCTGCCCAGCGTGCGGTGGGTCGGGGCGTACCACCCGGCGTACCGGTTGTCGCCGGAGGTCCGGGCGTGGCTGGCCTCGCCGGGGGATGCGGGATCGCAGCGGTTCTCGATCGAGTGTTTCGAGCGTGGGATGCGCGATCAGCAGGCGGTGTCGGACCTGGTTCGCCGGCTTGGCGGCATCGTGGAGGTGACGACGCCGGACCAGTTCCGGATGGAGGCGACGCTGACGCGCGAGCAGTTGCTGGCGGTGGCGGCGATGAACGAGGTGAACTACATCGACCCCTGGGGCGGCCCGGGCGGGACCGACATGAACATCATCCGGCAACTCCACGGGGCGACCGACAGCAGCGGCAACCCCGTGGGTGGTTTTTCCGGCCAAGGCGTGCGGGGCGAGGTGATCGACACCGAGGTTCGGGTGTCGCACACCGCGTTCCAGAGCCCGCCGGTGCTGCTGCACAGGAACAGCGCGGGAGACAGCGGCAGCCCGCACGGTTCCTCGTGCTACGGGATCATTTTCGCGGATTGGCCATCGAACCCCAACTACAACGGGATGGTGACCAGCGCCGAGCAGGGCATCTTCCTGCATTACGCCGTTGCGAGCCAGTTCGGCGGGCAGGCAACGCGGCTGACGCTCAACACCGAGGCGACGAACCCCGCGGGTCCGTACTGGTCCTCGTTCCAGTCCAGCTCGGTCGGAAACACGCAAGTGACGGCGTACACCACGATCTCCGCCGAGGTGGATGACTACCTGTTCAAGGTGGACTACCTGAGCTGCCAGAGCCAGAGCAACACGGGCAACATGAACTCGCGCCCGCAGGCGTGGGCGAAGAACATCGTGTCGGTGGGCGGGGTCGAGTGGCGGGGAACGCTGAACAAGGCCGACGACTTCTGGTCCAGTGCGAGCTTCGGGCCCGCGGCGGACCAGCGGGTGAAGCCGGACCTGACAAGCTGCTACGGCGACATCCCGACCACAAGCAACGCCAGCAACTCGGGCACGACAACCTTCGGCGGGACCTCGGGCGCCACGCCGATCACGGCGGGCAACTTCGGGATCCTGACGCAGATGTGGCACGAGGGCGCGTTCGCGGGCTTCGGCGGCGCATCGTCGGTCTTCGTCAGCCGTCCGCGGGCGATGACCGCCAAGGCGATGATGATCAACACGGCGTACCGCTACCCGCTGACGCAGGGCGGGCTGACCCGTGCCAAGCAGGGATGGGGCCTGTCCGACGTCGGCAACCTGTACTCGCTGCGGAACAAGATGTTGATTGTGAACGAGACAGACCTGGTGACCAACGGTCAGACACGGTCGTACCAGGTGTGCATTGCGCCCAACGAGCCGGTCGCCTCGTTCACCCTTTGCTACATCGATCCGCAGGGCAACCCGTCCGCGGCGCAGGCACGCATCAATGACCTGTCGCTGCGGGTGACATCGCCGGGCGGGACGGTGTACCGGGGCAACAGCGGCCTGGTCGCGAACAACTACTCGACGTCGGGCGGCGTCTTTGACACACGCGACACGGTGGAGAACGTGTTCATCCAGAACCCGGAGTCGGGCAACTGGACGGTCGACGTCGTGGCGACCTCCGTGGTGCAGGATGCGTACCTCGCAACGCCGGGGGTCAACGATGTGCCCTTCGCGCTGGTGGCCTCGGGCGTGCTCAGCCAGCGGCCGACGATGTCGACCGCCGGCGCCATGCCGACCATGATTTCTCCGACGACGCCGACCACCGTCTCGATCCGGGTCGTCCCGGGGTGTGAGGGCGTGATCGCTGGCAGCGTCACGCTGGTCCACCGGTCGAGCCCCTCGTCGCCGTTCACGAACATCACGATGACGTCGATGGGCGATGGGCTCTACACCGCCACGCTGCCCCTGCCCGTGTGCACCGATTCGCCGCAGTTCTTCTTCTCGGCGGCGGGGGACCAGGGCTCGGTGGTGCTGCTGCCATCCAATGCGCCGACGACGGTGTACTCCGCGACGGTGGCCGACGTGGTGTACCGGTTCCAGGACGACTTCGAACAGGACCGCGGCTGGTCGGGGCAGGACCCGTCCGACAACGCGGTAACCGGCCGTTGGACTCGGAACATCCCGCAGGGCACGGAAGCGCAACCCGCGGCGGACCACACGACGAACGGGAACATGTGCTGGGTGACGGACTTCCGCGCCGGTCAGCAGGTCAGCGATTACGATGTGGACGGCGGCAAGACCACCCTGATCAGCCCCGTGATGGACGCTTCGAACCTCAACGAGGCCACCATCTCGTACTGGCGCTGGTACTCCAACGGCGTAGGCCCGCTGAACCCCAACACCAACGTGTTCCTGGTCCAGATCTCGAACAACGCCGGCCTCTCGTGGCACACGGCCGAAACGGTCGGTCCTTCCGGCGCCAACACGGAGCCGGGTTGGCGGTTCCACTCGTTCCGCGTGGCGGACTTTGTGACGCCGACGAACCAGGTCCAGGTCCGGTTCATCGCGGCGGATTACACCGACTCGATCGTGGAGGCGGCGGTCGATGACTTCGCCCTCTCCGGCGTCGAGTGCCGGACGCAGTGCTACGCGAACTGCGACGGTTCCACGGGTATCCCGAAGCTGACGGCCAACGACTTCCAGTGCTTCCTGGGCAAGTTCGCGGCGGGCGATCCATACGCGAACTGCGATGGATCGACGGTGTCGCCGGTGCTGACGGCCAACGACTTCCAGTGCTTCCTGACGCACTTTGCCAACGGCTGCCCGTGAGAGCCGGCCAATCCTGACAGACCTAACCGACCCGGGACGCTCACTCCGTCCCGGGTTCTTTGTTTGATCCAACAGTGTGTCGGCGCGCCAGGTAGAACAGCACCGGGTACATCAGCAGTTCCATGAGGAAGCTGACCACCAGGCCGCCGATCATCGGCGCTGCGATGCGCCGCATCGTGTCCGCGCCCGTGCCCGTGGCCCACAGCAGGGGCAGCAGGCCGACCAGCGTCGCGGCGACGGTCATCGCCTTGGGCCGGATCCGCATGACGGCCCCGTCGTGAACCGCCGCGTAGAGATCGGCGGCGGACTTCATACGGCCTTCGCGCCGGAAGCGCTCGTAGCTGTTGTCCAGGTACAGCAGCATCACCATGCCCGTCTCCGCGTCAAGCCCGGCCAGCGCGATCATGCCGATCACCACGGCGAGCGACATGTTGTAGTCCATGAAGTGCAGGAACCAGAACGCGCCGATCAGGCTCATCGGCACCGCGAGCATGACAATCCCGACGCGCAGCCACGATCGAGAGCTGAGGTACAGCAGGAACACGATGATGATGAGGGTCAGCACCGTCGCCATTGCCAGGCGCGGCACCGCCCGCTCCCAGAACTCGTACTGCCCCGCAAACGTGACGGTGTACCCCGGGGGCAGGTTCATATTCGCCGCGACGGCGGCCCGCGCCTCGCTCACGAAGCCGGCCAGGTCGCGCCCGGCGACGGTGACGTAGACCCAGGAGGTGCGGCCCGCGTTCTCGGAGCGGATCATGGCCGGCCCTTGGTTGATCCGGAACGTGGCCAGTTGCCCCAGCGGGACCTGGATGCGCTCCGCCGCGCCCATGGCTCCCCGGGCTGCCGCCGGGAGCATGGAGGTCACCGGGACGTCGCGCAGGGCCTCAACGTTCTCCCGCAGCGAGCGTTCGTAGCGAACATTGATCGGGTACCGCTCCGCACCCTCAACCGTGTACGCGATGTTCATCCCGCCGATGGCGGTCTGGATGACCTCCTGAACATCGCCGACGGAAAGGCCGTACCTCGCCGCGGCGTGCCGGTCGATGTCGATGTCGAGGTACCGCCCGCCGAGGAGTCGCTCGGGAATCGCGGATGAAGCACCGGGCACAGCGCCGACGATGCCGGCGGCCTGGTCGGCCAGGTCGCTCAGGAGCAGAGGGTCCGGGCCGGTGATCTTGATGCCAACGGGGGTCTTGATGCCCGTGTCGAGCATCAGGATGCGCCCGATCACCGGGTAGGTCCACGAGTTGGTGACACCTGGGAACGACACGGCCGAGTCAAGGCCGTGGTGCATGGTGCCGTCGGGATCCTGCCAGCCGTAGGTCAGTTCATCGGTCGTGATGGGGCGTTCGAGCGGCCAGAGCCACGCGAGGGGCGTGCGGAGAACAGAGGGCCAGGAACTGAAGAAGCGGTCCACCTTCCGCTTGCGCCATTGCGAGCGGTCGGGGTTCAGCCTCGCCACGGTCTCGATCATGGAGAGTGGCGCCGGGTCGGTGGCGGTCTCGGCGCGCCCGATCTTGCCGTGTACGACGAGCACCTCGGGGAACTGCATCATGATGCGGTCGGTCTGCTGCAGGATCTCCTTCGCCTTGGACACGCCGATCGAGGGCTCAGTGGTCGGCATGTAGAGCAGGTCGCCCTCATCCAGCGGGGGCATGAACTCGCCCCCCAGCCGCGAGATGGGGTAGTACGTCGAGCCCATCGCCAGGAGCATCACGAGGATCGTCGTGCGCGGGTGGCGCATCGTCAGGCGGAACGCGGGCTCGTACATCCAGCGGAGCACGCGGCTGGCCGGGCTGTGCTGCTCGTGGATGATCCGCTGCGGGAGCAGGAGCATGAGCGCCAGGACCGCCCACGCGGCGCCGATCCACCAGCGGTACGGCGTCAGCAACTCCAGGCCCGAGGCCAGCAGGACCAGCGCCGCGCCGGGCAGGAGCGTCGCGGCCAGCGTGATGAGCGTGTTCTTCATTCCCGCCCAACGGGCCGGGAGAACGCGCCCGGTGATGAAGTAGTACATCAGGACGGGGATGATGGTGATGGACAGCCCGGCCGCGGCGGCCATGGCGAAGGTCTTGGTGATGGCCAGGGGCTTGAAGAGCCGGCCGGCCTCGCCCTCGAGCACGAAGACGGGAATGAACGAGACGGTGATGACCAGGAGGGAGAAGAAGAGTTGCGGCCCGACCTCCTTCGCGGCGTCAAGGAGGGCCTGGGCGCGCCCGATGCCGGGTTGACCCGCGGCGAGTCGGGCCTCTTCCCGGTCCAGGTGTTTGTGCCCGTTCTCCACCATCACGATGGCGGAGTCCACCACGACGCCGATGGAGATGGCGATGCCGCCCAGGGACATGATGTTGGCGTTGATGCCGAGAATGTGCATGCCCATCAGCGCGACGATGACGCTGGAGGGCACCACAAAGACCGCGACCAGTTCGCTCCGGAGGTGGAGGAGGAAGAGGATGCAGACGAGTCCGACAACGACGATCTCTTCGATCAGCGTCGAACGGAGCGTGTCGATCGAGCGGCCGATCAGGTCGGAGCGGTCGTATGTGGTCTTGATGAACACGCCCGGCGGGAGGCCACCCTCGAGCGAGGCCAGGCGGGTCTTGACATCGCGGATCACCTGGAACGCGTTGGCGCCGAAGCGCGCCACGACGATGCCGCCCACCGCCTCGCCCTTGCCGTCCAGTTCTCCCACGCCGCGCCTGGCCTCCCCGCCCACCTGCAAGGTCGCCACATCCCGGAGGAGGATGGGTGTGCCCCGATCGTCCGAGCCGACAACAACGGCGCCGAGGTCGTCGAGGCCACGGAGGTAGCCGCGCGACCGGACCATGTACTCGCTCTCGCTCTGCTCGATCACGGAGCCGCCGACGTCGTTGTTCGACTTCCGGATCGCGTCCACGACGTCCGGAACGGCCAGGCGGTAAGCGCGGACCTTCTCGGGGCTGAGCACAACCTGGTACTGCCGGACAAAGCCGCCGAACGACGCGACCTCGGACACACCCTCAACCGAGGTGAGGGGGAAACGGAGGTACCAGTCCTGCAGGGAGCGCAGTTGGGCGAGGTCGAGGTCTGCCGCGACCATGCCCCGTCCCGTGATGGGATCAACGCCGGGCTCCTCGAACCCGCGGACAAGCCGGAGCGCAGCCCGCCGGGCGGGCGGCGCATCCTCGGGCTCGGAGTACCAGGCGCCGCTCGCCTCATCGCGCCACAGGCCGCGCGGGTGGTCGGGGCTGTAGAAGCCGGGGTAGAGGGCGTACTGGTACACCCAGCCCACGCCGCTGGCATCCGGGCCCAAGGCGGGCTCGACGCCCTCGGGGAGGCGGTTGCGGGCGAAGTTCAGGTACTCGAGCACGCGGGCGCGGGCCCAGTAGATGTCCGTGCCGTCCTCGAAGAGGACGTACACGAACGACTGCTCGAACATGGAAATCCCGCGCACGACCTTCGCCCCGGGCACGGACAGCAGGGCGCTGGAGAGCGGGTAGGTGATCTGCTGGTCCACCACTTCCGGGTTCTGCCCCGGAAACTCGGTGGTGACGATCACCTGCACATCGGAGAGGTCGGGGATGGCGTCGACGCGCAGGCGGAGGGTGCTCCAGATGCCCGTGCCGACCAGGGCCGCCGTGAGCAGCAGCACCATCAGGCGGTTGCGGATCGAGAGTTCGATGATGCGGGCGATCATGGCTTCTCACCCTGCGGAGGGATGGTCCGCACCGTTTCGCCGCAGGCCTTCATGTCGTCGGCGTAGTAGGGGTTGGCCATGTCGTCGTTGTCCTGGAGCCAGTCGCCCGGGGCCGGGGTCATGGGGCAGTGCATCAGGTAGAGCACCTTGGCCACGTCCGGGCTCGGCGGCGAGGCGTCCACCAGCGCGATCACGGCCTGGCTCACGTGCTTGAACGCCTCACGCTGCCGGTCGATGTTCCGGATGCGCATCGCCTCGCTTGTTCGCGCGACGTTCGAGGCGATCCGGTCGAGGTTCGTGCCGCGCGAGACCGCGAGCAGTTCCTTGGCCGCTTGGACAAGGTTGTCGCAGTTGATCGGCGTGGGATCCGTCTGTTCCGCGCCGAGAGCCTCGACGATCGCGAGGTACGCGGCGACGACGAGGTCCAGTTTCTGCTGCTGGGCCGGCGTGATCTGGAGGCGTGGGCCCGGCGGAGGTCGCTCGCCGCTGCCGCCCGTGAACTTCTGGATGGCCTCGCGGGCGCGGCTCTCGGAGTCGAGCAGGAACTGGCCGCTGGTGACGACAATCTCCCCCGCGGCCAGGCCCGACACGACTTGCACCAGTCCCTCATCGGCGCCGAGCCCGAGTTTGACGCGGCGAGGCTCGAAGCGTCCGCCGCCAAGGGCAACCATCGCGACCTGCGACTCCCCGGTATCGATCACGGCCTCCCGGGGAACGAGCACGGCGCGCTCCGCGAGTTGGGATTCGATCCGCACCGTCGCGTACATCCCCGGCTTGAGCGCGAGCCCCGGGTTGCGGATCTCCATCCGAGCAAGGCCCGCGCGGGTAACCGGGTCCACGTGCGGGTGGATGAAGGTGATGACCCCTTCGTACGTGTTGCGGGGGCGGGCTTCGAAGAAGGCGCTGGCCTTGGCGCGCTCCCGGACAAAGGGCAGATCCTGCTCGAACACCCGGGCATCGAGCCACAGGAGGCCGTGGTCCACGATGCGCAGGGCCCGGTCGCCCGCGGAAACCGCCGATCCCTCGACGATCGGCTTTTCAATGACCGAGCCGGCGATCGGGCTGGTGAAGGTGATGGTGTCCGGGGCCCGGTCGAGCTTGGACAACGCCTCGATCTGCGACGAATCAAGCCCGAGGAGTTGCAGACGCCTCGCCGCGGCGTCGAAGAGCCCGGACCGGCCTTCGCGCGACTCATCCCGTGCCCGCCGAGCGGCGATGAGTTCATCGACGGCCGTGCGAAGTTCGGGGCTGAACAGGTCAAAGAGCGGCGCCCCGGCTTCGACCAGCGCCCCCTCCGAGGTGATGTAGAGTTTCTGAATCCAGCCGGAGACCCGGAGGTTGATGTCGCGGATGCTGGTCTGGGCTTCTTCCAGCACGCCGACGGCGCGGATGGTTCTGACCAACGGCCCATCCAGCACGACGCTCGTCCGCACACCCATGTTCTGGACAACCGTGGGATCAATCGTGATGGCCTTCGTATCGGAAGCTGCGCCGCTCTCGGCACGGACCGGGGTGAGCTTCATCCGGCAGATCGGGCAGTCACCGGGCGTGTTCTGGATCACCTGCGGGTGCATGCCGCAGGTCCAGGTGCCGCCGGCCTCCTGGGCACCGCCGCTTGCCGAACCGGACTTCAGACCCACGAGTTTCGCGATCGGGGCGTGCCAGTACGTGGCCGCGGTGGTTCCGAGCGCGACCCCGATCACCAGCGCGGCGAATGCAAGGGAGGGCTTAGCCATTGGGGTGTTCCTTCTCAAGCAAGGTCTCGATGTCAATGCCGAGGCAGCATTCGATATCCACGACGGACTTTTCCACGATCGCCTCGGCCCTGGCGATGAGGACACGGATGTTCAGGAGCAACGTCTTGGCCTCGAGGATGTCCTTGAGTTCCACAGATCCGACCTCGTACGCCCTCTGGCGGGACTCCACCAGGCGCTGCACAGCGGGCTCGATGATCTCGCGGAGCGTGGCGGCACGGTCGCTTGCCCGTCGCAGGGCGATCAGGAGGCCGATGTACTCGCCGATGCGTTCGGCCTTCCGCTGCCGCAGCAAGGCCTCGGCGGCATGCAGTTCCGCCTCGGCTTCACGAATCCTGGCGCGGATCTCGGTGACGGTCGTCGGCAGCGTGATCATCGCGCCCAGGGCCTGCGCGACCGAGCCTGTGAACGAAGCGGTGGGGGAGATATCCGGGATCCACCGCATCCGGGCGAGTTCGAGTATCTCCCGCCTGCCCTCCACCTCCATCGCGAACTTCGCCACTTCCGGGAACTCTTCCGCCGCGAGAAGGATCATTTCGGCGTCGTCGGCCGGGATCCGTCGCGGCGGTTCGACCGTGCGGGGAACACCAAGATTGCTCCGTGCATCGCGCTGCATCCAGGCGTTGAGCATGGCCCGCATCGCCGCGTGCTCGGCGAGAAGATCGTCCAGTTCGATCTCCGCCATGCGGAGCATGACATCAGCCTGGACCAGCATCTGCTGTCCCCCGCCGGCCGAAGCGCTGATCCCGCCCGCTTCGACCATCATGCGTCGGAGCAGAATCTCGTCGCGCTTGGTTTCGATCTCCCGCGCGTGCTGGACGTAATCCGCCCAGGCAAAGAGGACCCGCCGCTGAACCTCGAACTTCACCGCCCGGAAGTTCTCTCCCGCCGCGCGGGCCTCGGCCAGGGCGACCTTGGCCGCCTGCGCTGTCTTGGTCGGGAACGAGAGGTTCTCCATCGCGTCAAAGCCGATGGAGAACGTGGTGCGGTCCCATGCTTTCATCGAGCCCCCGGAGAACATGGTCTCGAAGCCGATGTTGACGTCGGAGTTCGGCCAGGTTCCCTCCGCATCGATCCGTTCGAGGGCCGCCTTCCAACGGAAGTAGGCCGCCTCCAGTTCGCCGTCGGCCTGGAACGCGCGGGCGAGGATGTCCTTCCACGACGGCTCGTCCGGGATCTCCGGGAGTTTCCGTTCTGCAAACTTCGTTTCGTACCGTTCGCCCGCCTTGTCGGCGCGGGCCCGTTCTTCCTTCGTTCCCTTGGGCGTCAGCACACATCCCGGCACCAAGAGGATGGCAGCGAGGAGCACCGCCACGGGACGATGGCACACGTTTAGCGCGTCACGGTCGACGCGGCGAAGAGTCAGCATGAATGGGCCTCCTGGGTGCAGGGGCACGTGCTTGAGCGACGACAACAGGTTCTGTGGACGGGCCGATTCGCTCGGCGCGCAATGACACCGCGGAAGAAATCCGCTATGTCAGCCAGATGCACAGAACAGCACGCGAAGGTGGGGAGAACGGCGCCTCCATCACCACGCGGCGCGGCGTGGTCCTGCACTCCCCCTCATCCACCAGCCGAAACCCCGCCGGAACAACGGCGACCTCGTGGTGCGTCGGCTCGGCTCGCTGCGGCTGGGGGGCGGGGGTCTGCGGCGCTTCACCGAAGCACCCGCAACCCGCCGACGCCCGATCACAGGCCAGGGTCGCGCAGCAGCACGAGTCGCTCTTCATCGCGGCGGACGTCCGCGAGCAGAAGCGGGCCGCACCCGCCACCGGCTGAATGGCCAGGAGCAACGCGAGCACGAGATGGAGAGTGAGGCGCTCCATGCGAAGAGATGCTAACAGTATGATGCCTTTCCTCAGTTCGTGCCACTCGCCCGGGGCCTGGCCGGTTCACTTGGTATGTCCGATAGGCAACCCCCTGGGCTTGGCCGCGGAGTTCGCCATGCTGAAACTGATGCTGCTGCTGGTCATTCCCGCGTTGCTGGCGGCGTGTGCTGCGTCCAACAAGGCACCCCGCCCGCCGCGATTTGCCATCGCCATCCACGGCGGGGCGGGCGTGATCGACCGCGGGGCCCCGGAGGCGGAGAAGGAGTCGTACCGACAGAGCCTGGAGCGGGCGTTGCGGCATGGCCGGGACCGGCTGGCCGCAGGAGACTCCGCCTTGGATGTGGCCGAGTCCGTGGTGAGGATCCTGGAGGACGATCCGAACTTCAACGCGGGCAAGGGGGCGGTGTTCACGGAGGACGGCAGGCACGAACTGGATGCCTCGATCATGGATGGGCGGAACCTGGCGTGCGGCGCTGTCGCCGGCGTGCGCACCGTGAAAAACCCGATCACCCTCGCCCGTCTGGTCATGGAGAAGACGAGCCACGTCCTGCTGGTCAGCGATGGGGCCGAGCAGTTCGCGACAGCCGTCGGCGTGGAGCGCGTCGATCCCACGTACTTCGATACCGAGCGCCGCCGTCGCGCCCTCGATCGGGTGCTCGAAGAGAGAAAGCGAAGGGCGGAGCAGGAGAAGTCCCGAGGCACGGTCGGCTGTGTCGCGCTGGATTCCCACGGCAACCTCGCCGCGGCGACATCCACGGGCGGCATGACCGGCAAACGCTACGGGCGCGCCGGGGACTCGCCCATCATCGGCGCAGGGACCTACGCGGACAATCGGACCTGCGCCGTAAGTTGCACGGGCACGGGCGAGGAGTTCATCCGGCATGTCGTGGCGTTCCAGGTCTCGGCGCTCATGCGGTACGCCGGGATGCCCGTCGAGCAGGCGGCACGCACCGTCATCTTCGAGCGCCTGCAACCCGACGACGGCGGCCTCATCGCCGTCTCCCGCACGGGTGAGATCGCGATGCCGTACAACTCTTCCGGCATGTTCCGCGGCGCGGCCGATTCTTCGGGACTCTTCAAGGTATCGATCTGGGAGGAGTGAGCGATGAAGTGGGTCGCCCTGGCGCTGTGCCTGTTCCTCTCCGCGTGCGGTTCACCGGCATCAAAGGGGCGACTGGTCATCGCCGGCGGCGCCGTCAAGGCCGACAACGAGCTGATTTACGGCGAGTTCATGCGAGGCCTCAAACCGGATGCCGTCATCGGCATCGTGCCCACCGCCAGTGCCTCAGCAGTCGAGAGCGCCGCCTCCAGTGCGAGAACCCTCGAGCGGTACGCCGCGGGCCGCCGGATCATCCAACTCGACCTTCCCTCCGACAAGCCCGCGAACGCCTTTGACCCGGCGATCGTCGCGCAGATCGACCAATGCTCCGCCCTGTGGTTCACGGGCGGTGTGCAGAGCCGGATCCTCCGAGTGCTCCGCCCCGCCTCGGGCGACTCGCCCGCCTACGGCGCCATGAAGCGGCTCCTGGCTCGCGGCGGCACGATCGGCGGCACCAGCGCGGGCGCGGCAATGATGTCCGATCCCATGATCACCGGCGGCACGAGCGAGGACGCGCTGCTCGGGAACTTCCGTGTCGAAGATGAAGACTCCGGCCTGGGCCTCGCCCGCGGAATGGGCTTCTTCCCGTACGGCCTCACGGACCAGCACTTCCTGCGGCGTGGGCGTATCGGCCGCTTGATCGTTGCACTCGAACAGACGGGCGTTCCCCGCGGGTACGGTGTAGAGGAGAACTCGGCGATCGTCGCCGACCTGGCGTCCGGGAACGCATGGGTTTGCGGGTCAGCCGTGCTGGTGGATATGGCCGAGTTCGCCCGTGAGAACAAGGCCTTGGCGAATGTCCGTGTGTCCCTGCTTCAAACCGGGGACCAGATCGTGGTTCCATCCGGCAGAGTCGAGCTTCGAACGGAGTCGGTCCCCGTGCCCGATGGGGTGATGCGTGGCACCGCACTGCCGGAGGCTTGGGCCGCCGGCGCGCTGGAGGCCGGACTCGCAGCCCTCGCCGCCGCACCGGCGCGTCCGGTTCAGTTGAGGTCGAAAGGGTTCTTTGTTCGCCTCGAAGCAGATCAACGAACCCGGTTTGCCAACGCTCCGGCGGGGCTGCGGGTTCGCGAAGCGAAGCTCTCGATTCTGCTCCGGGAGAACGGTTCTTCGGAGCCAGTTCGTTCCGAGTTAGGGTTATCGCGCGATTGATGGCGGGAATCTCAATTGGGCTGGTAAAACCTCGGCAAATGCGCACAATGGCGGAGGTCTTGGAGCGATCCATGCGGGGTGTTCGGTATCCAACCATCGTCGCGGCCTGCGCCGGCCTGAGCTGGTCGTTTCCGGCCGCGGCGCAGGTGCTGCACGACAACGGCGGCCTTGTCACCACGCCCACACCGACGTGCATCCCGTCGGGCGCGACCGCGAGCCAACTGCAAACCGTCGGGGGCTTTGCCAATGGCCTGATCGGGATCGGCTGCCAGGTCATCCCGGGCACGAGCAACCGTGCCGCGGACGACTTTGTGATCCCCGGGCCGCAGAGCTGGAACATCTCGTCCGTTCAACTCGTGCTGTACCAGACACTCTGGGCCCAGACCAGCAGCCCGATCACGGCGGTCAACCTTCGAATCTGGGACGGTCAGCCGGGAACGGCGGGCGCATCGGTCATCTGGGGCGATACGGTCACAAACCGTCTCGCCTCGGGCACGTTCTTGAACTCATACCGGACGCCCGCGGCGTGCTCGACCAGCCGGATGCTCTTCGCGGTTACGGCCAACATCAACACGATTCTGAGTCCCGGGACCTACTGGCTGGACTGGCAGGCCGCGGGCAATCTCGACCTGCAGGGCCCGTGGATGCCGCCCGTGACGATCACGGGCTTCCGGGGCAAGCCGGGCGCCAACGGCATCCAGTTCCAGAGCGCCTTCGGAACGTGGGATGCCGTGCTGGACTGGGGCCCGGCCCCGGAAACCAGCCCCCCGATCGCGCAGGACTTCCCCTTCGTCCTGTTTGGGACACTGGTCTCCGCGTGCTACCCCAACTGCGATGAAAGCACCGGCACACCCCTCTTGACCGCCAACGACTTCCAGTGCTTCCTCAACCGGTTCGCCGCCGGGGACACGCGGGCCAACTGCGATGAGAGCACCGGGACGCCGCTGCTGACCGCCAACGACTTCCAGTGCTTCCTCAATAAGTTCGCGGCGGGCTGTTCCTAACTTCTGTTCCTGCTTGGGGTTCTGCGTCGCCGCGCCGGCGATGCGGGTGCTCTATCCGGCGTGCGCAGCCACCGGCCGCGCGGTCCGTTTGAGCCCGTGCTACCTCGTTGGTATCCTCGGCGGCCATGAATACGTGGCAAACCAGTGGTGGGGCAAACGCGCGGCATTCGGTCGTGCGCGTGTCACTTCTCTTGGTCGTCGTGTGCGGATCGGCCAACGCGCAGACCGACATCTACAACAACGGGCCGTTCATCACGCACCCATCGGGCGGCGGAGGGGGCGCGGCCCTTTCCGCCGTCGACACCTCGATGGGCAACACACGCTACGGCGTTTCCAATCAAACCAGTCCCGCCAACGATCGCGTTGCCGATGACTTCACGCTGGCCAGCCCCGCCGTGCTTTCGTCGGCAATCCTGTTCCAGTTCCAGACCAACGCACCCACCGGCACTTCAACGATTACCAGCATCAACCTACGCGTGTGGTCCGGCCGTCCCGGTGACCCCGGCGCGCAGGTGATTTTCGGCGATACGACGACCAACCGCCTGGTGTCGGCAACGTGGACGGGCTGTTACCGCGCGTTCGACACCAGCCCACTCAACACCGATCGACCGATCTTCGCGCTCGAGGTCGCGATCAGCCCTCCGCTGCCCTTGCCCGCGGGCACCTACTGGCTTGATTGGCAGGCCACGGGCACGCTCCCTTCCGGGCCCTTCGCGATGTTCGTCACCATCCCGGGGCTTGCCGGCGCTCCCGACGCCAACGCCCGCTACAAGCAGGGCTCTGCTTCCAACTGGATCAACGTGGTGGATGGCGGGAGCCTGGTTCGACAGGAACTCGCGTTCATCATCCGAGGCACCGGCGGGGGCGGCGGCGCTTCGTGCTACGCCAACTGCGACGGCAGTTCAGGCAATCCGCTGCTGACCGCCAACGACTTCCAGTGCTTTCTGAACAAGTACGCTTCCGGCGACCCCCAGGCCAACTGCGATGCCAGCACCGGGTCCCCGCTCCTGACCGCCAACGACTTTCAGTGTTTCCTCAACCGCTTCGCCGCGGGTTGCTCGTAACGTGCTCCGCTGAAGTCGAGCCGCGGCGACGCTGACGGTCCCACCACCACCGCACCAGTTCGTCCGTCGCGGCATCCGACAGCCCGTAGGCCCGGCAGACCAGCCTCGCTCCGCGATCCAGCAGCGCATCCCGATCGGGACCGTTGGCTGCCGCCGCTCGCAGAAGATCCCCGGCTTCATCGCACCCGCCGCGCGGCATGGGCAGAGCCCGGACCTGACGCGCGGAGAGCTTGATGACCTCGCGAGAAAGCCCCGTCCCCGCGCTCACACGAGCGGCAATCGCCGACAGCACCGGCGAGCACAGGACCGCCCCGAGCGTCCACACGTCCACCCCCGGGCGGGGCAGGATACTGATAATCGGCGTGACCGGCAGCCACTCGCCACGCTCGTCCACCGCGGCCTCCAGAACACGGGTCTGTGTAGCCAGGAGAATCTTCGGTCGTCGACGCTGCGCGGCCCACGCCGCCATGTCGGGCGACAGCCGCTGGAGGTTGACACAGGGCGCCTCCCACGTTCGTCCGGCGAACCGGCACGGCCGCTCTCCCCAGGCGCACCTCCCGACCTCCAGCATCCCCGTGGTCACCAGCGGCGCCAGGGAGCCCGCGGAATCGCCGCGGCGATGTACGATGCGGCCGATCAGGCCGTAATACCGGTCGCGGAAGTCGGCCGTGATGTCCGCGACGTCCGACAGGGGCCCAGCCCCCTCGATCGCCACATCCGGCACCCCCACGGCGCCAAGAGAGGCCCAGGAACCATCACCGGAGACCCACGCGGCATCGGGCAACCTGGATGAACTCCGGCCCAACCAACGCCGCACAATCCCTGATCGTCCGCCGACTTCAAGCACGGGCACGCACACGTGCACGCTCGCCCCGAACACGAGCGAATCCGCCAGCCACAGGTCCGTCATGCTCGCCCGCGAGGCCACGGCGGAGCGAACGCCCGCGGCGTCCCGTGCTCCAAGCACCGACTGCGGCAGCACCAGGCCCACCCGGCCACGCGGCCTGACGGTCTGAACAGCCCGAAGCAGGAACAGCCACGCGACATCGGTGTACGCCATCGCCGCTTCGCCGAACCGCTCCCGAAGCAGCGCCGCTTCCGCCCGATCACGCCACGTCGAACGCTCCAGCCGGTTGAGGTACGGAGGATTGCCAACCACCACATCCACCTCGGGCAGGTCATCCAGCAGCCCATCGCCTGCCACCACGCCCGATCCGATCCCCGGTCCAGCGTCCGCCAACCGTTCGAGCGCTCCCCGGCACAGCGCCACCGCGACAGCATCCCGATCCACGCCATGCACGCACGAAGCGCACACCCGCCGCAGCGCGGCACGGTAGCGCCGCGTGCCGCCTCCGCGGAGGGCACTCAGTCGCTTGGCCAGCCGCTCCGCCGCCGCGACCAGAAACTCCCCCGATCCGCACGCCGGATCCAGCACGCGCAGGTTCAGGACCCTGTCTTCTCCCGCGTCCTGGATCAGGGGTTCAATCGTCAGGTCCAGCACGCGGTCCACCAGCCAGCGGGGCGTGAGGTACGTTCCGCGCTGTTTCCGCGCCGTCGCGGCGCCTTTCTGGCCCACCTCCCCGAGCGCCGCCTCGTACACCCGGCCAAGAACCAGCGGATCTTCACCCGATCTCAACGCGTCAAGCACGGCGCTTGCCAGTGCACCCGCCTTGGGAGCCCCCTTCCCTTCGATCGATCCCACAACCCGGGACCGAACGCGCTCCAACTCAAGGTCTCGATTTGCCCCGGCCGCTCTCACCGGCGATAGTACGGGCCATGAACACCACCTTTCGCCGCGTTTGCTCCCGTTGGCTCATCGTGTCCCTCGCTGCCGCGGCGGTGACCGCCTCTGGTTGCCGGGCCGCCCGCGAGGCCCGCGCCGAACGCCGCGCCGCCCGGGCCGCCAACGCGGTGGCCGGCGCTGTCAAGCTCGACGGGCGCTTCGGCGAATGGCCGGCGGACGCCTCGACCATCGCGGATGCGAACTGGGTGTACTTCCGCGTGTCTGTCGACGGCCCGGAAAAGCCCCTCCAAGCCTCGGACTCCACCTTGGCGCTCTGGCTCGATGTGGACGACAACCCCGCGACGGGCAAGCAGATGCCCTCGCCCCGTGTCGCCACCGCGATCGGCGTCGATCTCGTCGTGGAGTTTTCGCCCCAGGATGCCTCCGGAAAGACCACATCCGGTGTCGCGGCGTACACGTTCGACGCCTCCGGTGCCAAGGTCGTGCTCAACCAGGCACAACTTGAACTTGCCGCGGCACCGACGGTCGCGACGTCCAGCTACGAGATCCGAATCTCGCGATACCCCGATCCATCGGCGGCTCCCGTGCTCTCCCGACTGCTCTCGGGCGCGGGTCAGGCCCGGGGCATGTTCGTGCTGGTGGAGAACGCGAAAGTGGTGGGGTGGTCCGATCCCGAAGCGCTCCGGCTGCCCGCCGCCGGCAAGGGGCGACCCGAGGCAGGTTTGACCGTCCCCGCCAAGCCATCGGGCACGATTCGCGTGATGTCATACAACGTGCTGAAGAACGAGCCGGCCAAGAACCCCGGCCCCTTCGCCCGGATGATCCAGGTGATCAAGCCCGACGTCATCCTCTTTCAGGAGTGGGACGCCGACGAGGCCACGGCCCGCGCCTGGTTCACGGCCGTTGTGTCCGGCGAGACCAAGTGGTACGCCGCATCGGGCAAGGGCGGTGATGTGTTGATCGTCTCGCCCCACCCGATCCGCCCGCTGTTGACGGAGCCCGTCCGGGCCGAAGGCGTGACCAACCCGGTCCGGTTCGTGTCGGGCATCGTCTCGACGCCCCAAGGCGACTTTGCCGTCGGCTCCACGCATCTCAAGTGCTGCGGCACGGCCGGGTCGAGCGAGGACAAGCGCCGCATCGCCGAGGCGACGGCCATCCGCGCCGCCATGGATTCCGCCTTGGGCGCCACCTCGACCCCGGTTCGCGTCATCGGCGGGGACTTCAACCTTGTTGGTTCAGCCACGCCGCTGGAGATCCTGTGCACCAAGCTCGACTTTGACGGCTCCTCCCTCTCCCCCGTCGAGGCCGAGGTGCTCGGAGACCCCGCTGTCTTCACCTGGTTCAACACCGCCGAGCGCTTCCCGCCGGGCCGCCTGGACTACATCCTGTTCAGCGATTCGACGGCCACCGTCGTCAACAGCTTCATCCTCGACACCCGCCGGCTCAACCAGAAGGCGCTGGCCGCCATGGGGCTGGACCGGAACGACTCGGCCGCCAGCGATCACATGCCCCTCGTCGTGGACCTCAAGCCCCGCTGAGCCCTACTTCGCGGGCGCCGTCACCCGCAGGTAGCCGTCCTCGGTCTTCTGCACCAGCCCAAGCTCCGTCAGCGCGTTGAGCGCCGCGGCCTGTTCCGCCTGCTTCTTCGACTGCCCCCAGCTTGACTCAAACTTGCGCGATCCGATCTCCACGCAGACCTTGAAGCACTTGGCGTGGTCGGGCCCCTTCTCGTCCAGCACGCGGTACACCGGCGTTTCCATGTCGTTCTGCTGCGCGTGCTGCTGGAGCACGGACTTGAAGTTCTCCTGGTGCCCGCTCGCCGCCGCCCGAGCGATCAGCGGGTCCACCAGCGGTCCGACGAACTTCTCCGCCGCCGCATACCCCCCGTCCAGGTACAGCGCCGCGATCATGGACTCCAGCACCGCGGCGGCGAGCGACTGGGGCATCGCCTCCGCGCGCTGCATGCCCTTGCCCAGGACGAGCAGTTCGTCCAGCCCCAGTTGCCTCGCCAGCATCGCGCACGTCTGACGCGACACCGTGGTGGACTTGATCTTGGTCATCTCCCCTTCGAGCAGGTGCGGGTGCTGGTGATAGATCCGCTCCGCCACGATCATCCCGAGCACCGAGTCCCCCAGGAACTCCATCCGCTCGTTCGACTCGAGGCGCGTCTCCGCGATCGACGCGTGCGTGACCGCCCGCTGAATCAGCGCAGGGTCCCTGAACGAGTGCCCAAGGATCTTCTGTGCTTTCCGAATCAGGCCGTCCACTTCGTTCGCCGTCATGCCAACACCCACGCGGGACAGACCCGCCAACGGCGCGGCCCAGAAAGGCCCCGCCAGAACCAGCCTCGACGCGAACGCTCGACGGGTCGGCCTCCTGACAGACGGCCCGCGAGCAATCGCGCCTCTCTCCGCCGGGCTCCGCTGCCCGGCCGCGACCTCCAATCTACCACTCCTTCGGCTCTTCGCCTAGCCCCCGATAACCCTGTTTTCTCCCCTTTTTCGACCTTCGGGCCTCTCCACTGGCGTCCGGCCTGCCCCGCGCCTATGTTTCCCGCCCAAGAACCCCTTCCGGCCCCCAGGGAGACGATCTGTATGCACTACCCACACCGTACCAGCCGCATCAAGCGCAAGCGGGCCATCGGCTTCCGCGCCCGCATGAAGACCAAGAACGGCCGCAAGCTGATGAACCGCAAGCGCCGCGTCGGTCGCAGCCTGAACGTCGCCGACAAGTAATCCAGGGATCAAGCCACGAACCGGGGCGTCTGACGCCCCGGTTTTTTCGTGCGCGCACAGATCAACCCGAACCTACAGCGCACGGACCGCGCCGCGAGGAATGCGGGGGGAGAGGGGGGAGCGGGGAGGAAGGGGGCGAATCAGATGAGGCGGCTCAGGCCAGCGCCGCCGCGCCCGACACGATCTCGGTGAGTTCGGTCGTGATCTGCGCCTGGCGTGCCCGGTTGTAGTCGCGGGTCAGGCTCTTGCGCATCTTGCCGGCGTTGTCCGTGGCGGACTTCATCGCCACCATTCGGGCCACCTGCTCGCTCACGACGGCATCGTTGACCGCCTGGTACAGCGTGGCCTTGACCGTCGCCGGAAGCAGGTCATCCAGCAGCTTCCCGGCCTCCGGGCTGAACTCGTACTGCGCGGTCACACCGCCCGACTGCTCCGCCGCCTCCGCCTTCGCCGGCGGCTTGAGCGGCAGCAACTGCAACACCTCGGGCACCTGCTTGCCCGCTGAAATGTACCGCATGTACACCACCCGGACCGAGGCGATCTCGCCCGCGATGAACCGTGCGATGTAGGTCGCGGCGATGCGTTCAACGTCTTCGTACGTCGGTTTGTCGCCGATCGAGTGCGTCTGCGATGTAGGCACGTTGTTGAACTTCAGGAAGCTGGCGCCCTTCTTGCCGATCAGCTCGATCTCCCCCGAGGCGGCGCCGGGGTTGCCGCGCAGGTACTGCATCGCCGTGCGGAGCACGGAGCCGTTGTACGGACCGCACAGGCCGCGGTCCGAGGTGATGATCAGCGTCAGATCCTTCGGTGTGAACTTGCGTGAGCCTTCGGGTCCATTGATCAGGGGGTGCGAGATGTTGCCCGCAGTGGCGGCCAGTTCCGTCACCAGGGCAAAAACGCCCTCCGTGTACGGCTTGGTCGCCAGGGCCCTCTGCTGCGCCTTGGCAAACTTGCTGGTGGCGATCATCTGCATCGTCTTGGTGATGCGGCGGATGTTGCCGACCGCCTTGATGCGCTTCTTGATCTCGCGGGTCTTGGCCATAGGGTCGCAAGTGTAGGGGCCCCCTCGCCCGGAATCGCGGGTTCAGGGAACTCCAGCATCCCATCTCCGTTACACTTCTGAAGGCCCCTCCCTGCCGCATCGCCCCCGCCCGGAGACCAAACATGAACCGACTCGCCCTCGTGAGCTCCGCCGCCCTTCTGGTGCTCGGCGCCGTCCCTGTCTGTGCCCGCCAGGGCGTGGCACGACCAGAGCCGATCGTCCAGCCGGGCACGCCAAACCCCGTCAAGGCCAAGTACCCACCCGTCTTTGACGAAGCGACGGATGCCCGCAAGCAGATCGCCGCGGCCATGACTGCCGCCGCCAAGGACAACCGCCGGGTCCTCATCGTCTGGGGGCAGAACGCCAGCACCTGGTGCCAGGGGTTCTACGCAACAACCCAGCAGGATGCCGCCGTCCGGAAGGAACTGTCGTACGAGTACTTCGTCGTCTGGGTCGATACCGGCGACAAGGGCAAGAACCTGGACGTCGCGGCGGTGTACCGGGCCGACGTCCTCGAGGGCGGCCTGCCGTACCTCACGGTCATCGACTCCGCCGGGTCGGTCATCGCCAACCAGGCCACGGGGCCTTTCGAGCTCAAGCCGGGCGCCAAGCACAGCCACGATCCCGAAAAGCTCCTGGCCTTTCTGAAGCAGCACGTCTGCACGCCCCTCAGCGCTGAAGAAGTGCTCAAGCGGGCGAGGGACATGGCCAAGGCCTCCGACCGCCGGCTGTTCCTGCACTTCGGCGCGCCGTGGTGCGGCTGGTGCAAGCGGCTGGAGGCGTGGCTCGATCGTCCCGAAGTCTCCTCCCGCTTTGGGAAGGACTTCGTCAGTGTCAAGATCGACATCGACCGCATGACCGGCGGGAAGGACGTCTTCGCGAGGTTCAACAAGAGCTCCGCCCGGTCCGGTATCCCGTGGTTCGCGCTCGTCGATGCATCCACCGGGGACGCCACCGCGTCCAGCGACGGTCCGTCCGGCAACATCGGCTTCCCCGCCACCGACGACGAGATCGCGCACTTTGTGACGATCGTCAAGGCCGCGGCACGCAAGATGTCCGATTCCGACATCGAGGCGCTCAAGCAGTCCCTGGTAGATGAGCGAAAAAGGTAACCCGCAGAGCGCCTCCCGCCGACACACCGGCGGCCACCGGAGTGATGGGCCGAGTGACACGGGTGCGCCGCCGCGGCATCCAAGGAATCGCCATGCCCTTGAAGATCACCCCCTCGTCCTTCCCGAACCGCGAGCTTGACCTGACCGGCGTCCTGACGCGAGCGGTGGCGGAGGAACTGTGGCGGAACTTCGGCGGCAACGATGTCCTGAACTGGATGGAGGCGGAGCGGTTTGTCCAGTCTCTCCGGGTCCAGCCAGCGCCCGAAACAGGCCGTCCGGGCCCACTTTCACACGAGGTTGAGCCCCGGCCGGCCCGCCGCACGCACGCCGAACGTCCCCGCCGCCAGCAGCCAATGCGCGAAGATGAGGAACGGGTCACCGGCCCCCTCCCCGTGTACTGACCCCTTGGGGTTGCACCACGTTTCTGGTATGCTGGTTCCGCCCCTTCCCCCATTCCCGGGGAACTGGGTCGGAGAGTTCTCCCATGGCTGATGCGCCCGGTTCGGCGGTGAAAGTGTGTGCTTCGTGTTCCAAGGATGTTTCGAAACTCCCCCGGACCAAGGACGCCAAGGGGCGCTACCTCTGCCAGGAGTGTCTGGCCAGGCTCAAGCAGCAACCCGCCGCCAAGCCGAGCGCCGCAAAGCCCGCCGCCAAGGCCGCCGCGGCGCCCGCCGAAGCGGATGTGCTGGGCAAGCTGCTCGCCGACACGCCGGGCGTGGAGTTGTGTCCGAACTGCGGCGGCGGCATGCAGGTGAACTCCAAGATCTGCATCCGGTGCGGGTTCAACAAGGAAACCGGGAAGGCGACGAAGGTGCAAGTCGAGCTTGCACCCAAGGAGAAGGGGGAGAAAAGCGCCGTGGGCCAAGGCATCGCCGCGGCCTACATCGCCCTGGCGGATGGCCCTATCGGATGGTTGTTCGCGGCAGGCGGTGCGTTGATCGGAGGGATCATCGGTGGGGGCATCTACGCCTACGTCATGAACTCGTCGGGGTATGAGATCTTCCCGATCGCGGTGCTGGTCGGATTCCTTGCCGGGGGATGCGGGTGGCTCACGGTGCGGTGGTCCGCCAGCACGAGCCACGGCGTGATCGCGGCGGTCATCGCGGTCTTGTGCATTTTCGGCGGACGCTACTTCGCCGTGAGCCAGCACGTTGAAGAACTGGTGGACCAGATGACTCGCAATGTGCGGGTTGAAGACGAGCAGATCATCGCGATGGTCGCGCGCGATGTTCATCAGGACTTTTCGAAGCAGGGTAAGAACTACCAATGGCCGGAAGACTCGGTTCCGTCCGAAGCGTTCTACCAGGAGGAGTTCCCGACGCCGATCTGGGACGAGGCCGTATCGCGATTTGAGAAGATGTCCGAAGCCGCAAAGGCCCCCAAGCGTCAGCAGGCCGAGTCCGAACTGCGAGCCGCGATCGAAGAGTTCAAGGAACACGCCGCGGACATGGCGTTCACCGATTCGCTCAACCAGACCACCACGAGCCGAGGAGTCTTCCGTCGGCGAACGAGCTCCGCCTGGGTTGGATACATCCGATGGGCGATCGCCGGGCTTGTGGTGGCGTTCGTGGTCGGCTCGGGATTCAACAACCCCTTCAGCGATTAGCCCCGTCCGCGATCACGCAATCACGATCCCACGGTGATCCCCACCGGCTTGGCCTTCACCGCCGATGGCTGCAGCGCGATCCCCAGGGGAACCCGCTTCCCATCCGGACCCTTGGGCGGGATGCCCTCGTTGTCGATGATCCGCTGGATCGCCATGATCCCCTCGATCAGCATCTCCGGGCGCGGCGGGCAGCCCGGGATGTACACATCCACCGGGATGAACTGGTCGACGCCCTGCACGACGGCGTACGTATCAAACACGCCGCCGGTCGAAGCGCAGGCGCCCATGGAAATGACCCACCGCGGCTCGGCCATCTGCTGGTAGATCCGCTGCAGAACGGGCATCATCTTGACCGATACCCGCCCCGCCACGATGCACAGGTCGGCCTGGCGCGGGCTGAACCGCATCGCCTCGGACCCGAACCGCGCGACGTCGTACCGCGAGCACGCCGTCGCCATCAACTCAATCCCGCAGCAGGCGGTCGCGAAGGGCATCGGCCAGATCGACGACCGCCGCGCCCAGTTCACCACGCGCCGGAGCTGCGTCGTCAGAATCGTGTCGGTTGTCAACGCGGCTTCAAGACCCATGCTCCACTCCTACCACCGGGACGGCGCTTCCTTGAGCTTCACCGTCTTCCGCTGTGTCGAGGTTGCCTTCGAATCGTCCGGGCTGTTCGGATGCGTCACCGTGACGCCCTGGGCGCCCATCCCCCTCGCGCTCACGACGCGCTCGTAACAACCCCCCAGCAGGGGAACCGCCACGATGCTCAGCACCAGACCAATCCGTCGCATCGGCCGCAGTGTAGCACCGTCTCAGTTATTCCGGACATCCGCCGGCTCGGTCATGCCCACGATCGACGCCAGCGAGCGGTTCTGCACCAGCGCCAGGCGCGACTCCCTCAGGGCGTCCCCGAACTTGCCCATCTCCTCCACACCCGGCCTCAACTGGCCAGCCAGCTCCTCCCCGATCTTGAGCACCTGCTCCGCCTCGATGCGTTCCGGCGGTCGGGCCAGGGCGAAGTACCCCGGCTTGTCCTTGTGCTCGACCCGGAGCACCAACCCCGCCCCCGCCAGGCGTTCCAGCATCTGGCGCACGATCGGTTCGTGCAGGGCGAGCTTCGCCGCCAGGAACGGCGGGTCCACGGGCTGGCCGTCGTTGAACCGGCGCGCCATCGCCGCCATCAGCGTCAGGATCGACGCCGGATCAACGAACGTCGGCGGAACAGTCTCGATCGGTCGGGCCGTGCCGTGGCGCCCGTGCTGCAGGTAGTACGCCACGTTGAGCCCGAAGAGCACGATGCACCACGTGACATACACCCAGAGCAGGAACAGCGGGATGAGCGCGATCGACCCGTACAGCCGTGAGTACCCCGCCGAGTACCGCACGTACTGCGTGAAGCCCCACTTGCCCGCCTCCCACAGGATGGCGGCCAGGAGCGCCCCGACGAACGCGGGCATCAGCCGCACGCGCGTGTTGGGCACCACCGTGTACGCCAGCAGGAACAGCAGCAGGCTGATCCCCACGGTCGAGATGTACCCCGCCGCGCCGACGACGACCACCTGGCCCTTGCCCAGCCCGCCAAGGTTCTCCGGGTTCGCGAGCCACGCGGTGACCCGCTGCCCCACAGCGAAGGTCGCGAACAGACCCACGGGCATGAGTGTCAGCAGCGTCCAGTAGTGCGTGATCCGTCGGACCCACGATCGTCCGGTGGGAACGCGGAACGTCTGGTTGAACGCACGCTCCACTTCGACCAGCATGGAGAGCGCCGCGTACAGCAGCGCCACCAATCCGATGATCGTGATCGCCCGCACATCCAGCGACATCACCCGGTTGACCAGGTCGCTGATCCAGCCGTCCAGCCGCTCCTTCTTGGCGGCCACCGGGGCCTCCGCCGCCTCCGTGCCGGGCAGCGGCGGACCGACAATCGCCTGATCATCCACCGCGATCGACGCGAGCCCCGAGTACTTCAACGCCTCGTTCACGGCGTTGGCGATGTCCTCTTTCGTCGTGAACGCCTTGAGCGCCACCAGCGCCACCGCGATCACCGGGATCAACCCGAATATCGTGCGGTACGACAGCGCCGCGGCCATCTGCGGCAGACGCGAACGTTGCGCGTTCTCCGCCGCGTTCACGACCATCGTCCGGGCCGGGTGCAGCAGCCGCCGCCACCCGACCCGCTTCGGTTCCGTGGTCTCGGGGGTGTTGCTCACGAGAGGGTCCTCGGCTTTCGACGCAACGGGGCGACCGGCGCCTCGGGTTCGCGTCGGGCCGGCGTCTTGGCCGGCGTGCTCGGAAGTGTCACGGCCTGGCGTGCTGCCTGCGCCTTCGCGGGTCTCGCTTCGGGCGGGTCAAACCGCTTGCCCGCCGCCGCCGCGCGGAGCGCCCGGACCTCGTGCCGTTCCAGCTCACGCCAGCGGCCGGAGGCGACCCCCGTGAGGAGCACCGGGCCGATCGCGATGCGCTCGAGCTTCCGGGCGTTCGCCCCGGCGCCCGCCAGCATGGAGGCGATGTTCCCCGTTCGTCCCTCACGCAGCGTGATGTGAATGACCGTCCGACCGTTCTCCCGCCCGGCCAGCGACAACTCCAGCCGCGACGAGCCCGCGGGGGTGGGGCGGACCCGCCCCGATTGCCGCTGCATCCGCTTGTCGTCCTTCCGCTGCTGCTTGATCAGTTCACGCTGGAGCGAGGCAAGCCCCTCCGCATCCAGCATGCCCTTGATGTCCGCCCGGTAGGTCCGCGCCACGCCGTACCGTGGATGCGTCAACCTGTTCGCCATCTCGCCATCGTTCGTCAGCAGGACCAGGCCGGTGGTTTCAAAGTCCAGCCGCCCCACCGGGAAGAGCCGCGGCCGCGCAGGATGATCAACCAGGTCCATGATCGTCGTCCGTCCCGCGTCATCGTCCGTGGTGGCCAGCACGCGTGCCGGCTTGTTGAGCATGAGCCAGATGACCTTCGTCGCTCGCGCCACCGGCCGGCCGTCCACCGTGATCCGGTCGTTCTCGGGATCGACAAACGCGGGCAGACGATTGACCGTCTTTCCGTTCACCTGCACGTGCCCGCGCTCGATCAGTTCTTCGCACGCCCTCCGGGCGCCAATCCCCGCCGCCGCCAGCACGCGCTGCAAGCGCACATGTTGCGCCCCGCGCTCGGCGGTCTCCGCGCGATCGTGCTTCGCAGCCGGGCGTGTGGTGTTCCCACCCATTACCCGGGAGTGTAGACCCGACTTCGCCAATTGCGTCACCAACGCCCGAGAAGCCTCAAGCGCTATCGGAACTCGGCCGATCCGTGGGGGAGACCTCTCTCTCTCCGGAGCCTCCCATGAAGAGCCAGACGTTCGAACCCAAGCCCGTCCGGGATGTCATCGACCAGGTGTTCCTGTCGCCCCGCGTCCTCGACAAGGCGGCGTTCGACGAGTTCTCCTCCATCGTCAAGCAGTTGATCGAACGCGCCTCCGAGGCCAGCCGTTCCCTCCAGGCCGCCGCGGCACACGCGGAAGCCGTCCACCGGAATCTCGCCGAATCCGCGCCCGTAATCGAGTCCCGCTTGACCGGCGCCGGCGCCGCGATCACGACGCTCGACGCCCGCACCGCCGAGGTCCGCGCGGCACTGAACAAGGCAGCGGAATGCGCCCTCAGAGCGGAAACAGCCCAATCCGCCACCGAGCAGAGCGCCGCGGAGACGCTCGCCCAGATCGAGGCCCGCATCGCCGCGGCGACAAAGAACGGGCACGATGCGCTGGAAAACGCCCGCGCGGCCGTCGAAGTCCGCGCCCGCGAAACCGCGGAGACCGCGCTGCGCGCCATCGAGGCCGCTGGAAGTCGGCTCGAAGACCTGGAGTCGCAGTCGGCCGCCCAACTGACGGCGCTGGTCGAGCGAACCGCACGGTCGATTCAGGAGCTCGAAGACCGGCTCAACCAGATCACCGGACGCATCGCCACGCTCACGGGGGCGGGTCTTGGCGCGATGGCTTCGCTGTGCGACCGGGCGACGGCCATCCTCGGGTACGACCCATCCGCCGGCGAGCCGCCGACGCCCGCCGCGGGCAGCCTCGCCGATGCCGTCCGTCGGGCGGAATCCTCCCCCGCGCCCGTGGACGCCCGCTGGTGCGGTTTGCGCGAAACGTTCGACCCCACCGAGCCGCTGATCGGTGAGTCGGAGCCCGTCACGAGCTCGACCGCTCGCAAGACCACAAAGCCACGGCGAGCCAAGGCGGTCCCCCCCACCAAGCCCGCGCGCCGAGGCGCCCGCCGGAAGTGATTCACTTCTTCGGCACGACCATCAACTCATAGCGGCGAGCCGGCGTGCAGTACCGGGCAAACGCCGCCTGCACATCCTTGTTCGTAAATCCGGCGTACGCCTCGCGCGACCTGAGCAGTTCGTCCAGCGAGGTGCCGCGATACGTCAGCGTGGTCAGCCGCGTGGACCAGAACGCCGGATCGTGCGTTTGGCGTTCGAGCGCTTCCGTGATTCCCGCGTAAACCGTCGCCACCTCATCCGCCGTCGGCCCCGACGCCACAAAGTCATCGAACAGCGACTGCACAGCGTTCGCCAGCTCCGCCGCCCGACTCGCTTCGACCGACGCGGCGAGGAAGAAGTGGCCGTATCCCGGGAATTCAGCCGCCGGGCTCGAAACAAAGGCCGGCGATTCGATGAGCCGCCGCTTCTCCGCGATCACGGCGCGGGCCCTCGCGGTGAGGATGCGTGACGCCATTCCCAGCAACCGCACATCCCGGAGCTCTCGGGTGTCGGCCCCGAAAAAACCTGTGCGCACGATCGCCACGGGCGATGAACCTTCGAGCTCAAAGATGACGTTTCGCGGGCCTTCAGGACGCCGGATCGTCCGAAGTTCCGCGAATGTCGTGTCGCTGATCCGAGGACGCTTCGGGAGCGAACCGAGGTACCGCAGCGCCAGCTCCCGGGCCCGCTCGAGCGGAACGTCTCCGACGATGGAGACCTCCATCGGACCTGTGGCCAGGATCCGCCGCAGCCACGCCGTTGCCTGCTCCGCCGAAATCGCCGCGGCCTGCTCCGGGGTGACCGGGGCAAAGCGGACTTCCTCCGGCGGGTAGAGCGCTGTGGCGATCAACCCGCTCATCGCGGGGTCCGCGTGCTCCTTGCGCAGCGAGGCGAACTCCCGCACACCCTCACGCCACAGCCGGAGCGAGGCTTCTTCGACGATCGGTTCCGTCACCATCAGGTGCGCCTGCTGAAGCCCGAACTCGAGGTCGCCGGCCTCGCCCGCGATCGTGATCATCAGCGCATCCGGTGCCGGACGTCCGCCAACCGAGACCCGCTTCCCGCGCGCTCGTTCGCGGATCGTCGCGGAGTCGAGCGACGCCGTGGCCGGGCTGACCAGGCCGATCGCCGCGGCCTGCGTGACGCCGCGGTTGGCCTGCGTTTCCTCAATTTCCCCTCCGGCGGCAATGATCGACACGATGGCCTGGTGGGGCCGCTCATCCATGAACCGGTAATGGACCCGCACGTTGTTGGTCAGCCAGTACGAGCGGACACCCGTAGCCTCATGCACCGTCTCTTCCGCCACGGCCCCGGGCTCCGGCAGCGTTGCCATGAGCAGCGCCGTCGCAGCTGGCGGCGCGCCCGCGGCCGGTCTAGCGGTCGGTTGAGCCGATGCCATCGACAACGCGAGGAGGACCGCCGTCGTGCCGAGAAGCCGGTTCTGCATTCGACTCATGGGTTCCTCCGGTGCATGCGCTTCCCGATGTGCTCAAACAGAAGACGAGTTGCGTTGTTCCGCGCGACGCCGCATGTACAGGTGCACGGCCATCGAGTGGTACACGTGCGTCTCGGGACCCGTCGCGTTCGGGAAGATCAGGTCGCCCTCCGATCGAACCACGGGAGCTTTCGGACTGGCCTGGTCCTCCCCCGTTTCGATGGCGAGGTCCTCTCCTTCTTCGAAACCGTCCGTCTCGCCCCCCCGCTCAACCTCATCTTCGTGCTGGCGGTACCGCCAGTGCTTCTCGCCGCCCTTCTTCTTCCGCACCGGCTTCCGGCCCGGCGCCGGTTGATCCGGGCTCGGCGTTTCGACCAGGAACGGCCAGGGGGTGCGCACCACCACGAAGCCGTCATCCGAGAGCAGGTCGATCACCCGCTCCACCTGCGCCCGGACCCGCTTCCACCCGATCGCATCCCGCACCAGCGGGTACGGCGGGTCAAAGAACCCGAGCGTCAGCGGGCGCGGGCACCTCGCCAGCGCCCCGGCCCCCAGCGCATCCCCGACCACCACTTCGCACCGGTCCGCAGCGCCGAGCGCCTCGACGTTCCTCCTCAGCAGCTCCGCCGAGCCCTTGTCCATCTCGACCATCACGCATCGCGAAGCGCCGCGGCTCACCGCCTCGAGCCCGATCGCGCCCGTGCCCGCGAACGCATCGAACACCGATGCCCCCTCGCAATGCCCGCGAAGAAGACCAAAGAGCGACTCCTTCACGCGATCCGGGATCGGGCGCGTCACGGAATCGTCCTTGGGCGTCAGCAACTTTCGAGACCGGAACTCACCCGCGATGATCCGCATGGAGCGCAGGATAGGGATGTGTGAGATGGAGCGCCGGATGCCCGCTCAGCGGCCGAGAACGTCGATCTGGTAGGTCTTGAACGGCGGCTTCTCGATCTGCGTCACGACCTGCCAGAACGGTTCAGCGCCCAGGGTGTCCACCGCCCACGACTGGAACTGGCCGGAGGACTTGGTGGCGTAGGTCGCCAGTATCGGCCCGCCGACGAACACGGCGCGATGGATCATCAGCAGGTCATCGCTGACGTACTCCGCCTCCGCCGCCACCCCGGCCAACGCATCGACCAGAGATCCAAAGAGCGGCTCATCCTTCATCAGCAGGACGTCCGCATCGTGCCAGATGTAGAAACGGAACTTCGACGCGGGCCGGCCTCGGAAGACTTCCCGGGACCGCAGCAAGGAGGTCACCCCCCGGGGGCCGTCAATCCGGCGTTCGACCATCGGGCCAGGTATGGCCCGTTCGATCTGGTAGCAGAAGGAGTCCAAGTCGGTGATGTACCGCCCGTAGAGCGTGCACACTTCGGCATCCCGCAGTCCCTGAAGGAACTGGCCAAGGGAGACCGCGAAGTGCATCCGCCGTCGGGCCGCGTCCGAGACGGCCACCAGGTGGTGTTCGTCGAGCAGCTGGACGACATCCGGCTGCCAGTTGGCCGCGGTGAACGGAGTCTCGGGTTGTCTGATCAGCGCACTCATACCACCGACGGTTCCACGGTCCGACACCGAACAGAGAACGGACGGCCCGTCTTGGACCCCACTATTCATGCGGCGGGCTCTCTTTCTCCGCCGTGACCCAAGTGTGCCTCAGATTCTGGAATGGTCCAGAAACTGCGCATCATCATCTTCGGAAAACTTTGCGCATTTTCTGGAGAACACCCACGACCACGCCCACGAAAAAGCCCCGCTCCATCTTGGAAACGGCCGGAACCGGACAAAGTCCAGACTCCATCCATGAAGACCCTCGGCCAAAGCTTATCGGTCCCCAGATTACCAAGTTTGACATGACCGTCAAATCGGCGCTTCCGTCCGCTGGCCCTGTCGGTTACTGGCCTTCACCTCGACCTGCGGCTGGCCAGAGCCGGCCACCGATGCGCGGTCGTGTTGAACGATCGTTCTCCCCTCGTCCGTCGCGGCGTACCGGATCCCGATCGTCTTCTCTGGTTCTCCAAGGAGCATCCGGTTGGCCCATTCGACTCCCTGCATGATCGAGTGGTCCGTGTTGGCGACCTCGTACTTCCACATTCCAAAGCGCCCGCGGCTGTAGACCCCCCGGCTCTCGAGCCACGGAATGAGCACCGAGAGGTGCTGGTCACGGTCGACGGTGGGGGTGGGGTACGCGTACGCGGCGTCGTACAGCCAGGTTGAAACGATGTTCTCTCGCTCGCCGGGCTGGAGCAGGCCCGCGTTTTCCAGGCCTTGGATGACCGCTTCGATGACTTCCCCCTTGGGAATCGCGGGTTTGAAGTCGCTGTAGCTGACCTCGCAGAGGAAGGAGTAGTAGTTCTCCCGGTCGGGGGTCATGAACGGGGAGTAGTTGCTGAGGTAGGTCACGCGGTAGAAGGGGCAGTCGTCATCGGCGAAGTACATCCAGCTCCGGGTGGAGGGGGTGCCACCGGGGCGCTTGATGCCGATGCCCACCATGTAGCCGCCGGAATGCCGCAACTTCGCGGCCGCGTCGCGGACCGAATCCGGGACGTTGCCGACCAGCACATCGCGGCACAGGACATCGACGGGCATGGCCGAAAGCAGGGCGTCAAACGGGGTCGTTGAACCATCCGCGAAGTGGACGATGCTTCGGTCCACATCGATCTTGGAAACCCCTCGATTCAGGTGCACGTGTTCGCCGAGGGTGGCGCCGATTCGACGGTAAAACTCGCCCGTCCCGCCGCGGAGGGGGAACTTGAAACGGTTGTTGGGGCCCCAGCCGAAGTCGTCGAGGCCGAGGACGAGGTTTCGGAGCGCCCGCTGGACATCGACCACGGCAACACGCTGGCCGATCCAGTCCTTGCCCATCATTTCCGCCGGGTGGGCCCAGACCTTGAAGTTGTACGGACGCATGAAGAGGCGCACGATGCCTTCGCCGAAGGCGGCGTTCATGAACTGCTCGAAGTTCGCGGCTTGGGCGATGGCCGCGGCGGGGCCGCCGGCGGCGGACTGGGCCTTGACGAGTCCCGCGATGCACTCGAGCGAGGCCTCCTTGGAGAGGTAGCGGATGTTGTTCTGGAATGGGTACGGGACCCATCGCTTGTCGGCGCGGACCCAGGTTTCCCGCTCGATCATTGAGAACTCATCGCCCATGAGCGATTCGAAGAGGCGGTCGTAGTACTCGTAGTGGCTGAACATCACGTGCCCGCCGATGTCCCACGTGAAGCCCAGCGGGTCGGTGAAGCTGGCGGCGAGCCCGCCGATGTAGGGGTGGCGGTCGACGAGTGTGAAGTTGCGGTGCCCGAGTTCCTTCAGGCGATAGCCCGCGCCGAGGCCGGTGGGGCCGGCGCCGACGATCAGTATGCGGGAATCCTGCGAGATTGGGCGGCTTTCGGGGGTCACGGCGGGCGGAGCATAGGGGCGCGAAGGCCGGTCCGTGACGGGTTACCGGCTGAGGCGGGCCGCGATGTCGGCCTCGATGGCCGCGGCGAGGGCGGGGTCCTGCGCAAAGGGCACGGCGTACGCGGGCCACAGGCCGCGCGAGGCGAGGGCGGGATCGCGGGTGTAGGAACTGAAGCGAACCGCGGCGGGCTCGATCTGCCAGCCGGGTCGGTGGAGGCGTTCGATGACGACTTCGACGCGGGCGGTCAAGGCGCCGCTGACGGTGCGGAGGTCGTCGGGGGTTTCACCGGGAGCGGCGGGCTCGAAGGTGATGCGGATGTGCCTTTGCTGGCGGTTGAAGAGGTCCTCGACTTCCTGCGTGAGGGTCGATTGCTCGGTGTCCCACGGCGTGGCCAGACCGGAGGAGGACTTGGGCCGTGTGGTGATGACGCCGGCGCGGGCGTCGACGCGTTCGAGTTCGAATCGGCGGGCGAGAAGGGTTTCACGCGCGGCGTCGAAGGCGGCGGCGTACCCGCCAGTGGGAACGCGGACTTCGCTTGAGGCGCGGGGTGCAACGGCACAGCCTGTGCCGGTGAGCATGAGAGCGATGGCGAGAACGCGGAGCACGGATTACAGGTTAGCAGGGGCGGATCCGATGTGCCCAGTCGGCACGGTCACTCGCCGGTGAGGAACGGATCCCGTGGACTGCGACCTCACCGTCTCCGGCGTGGGACAGTGGCCGCGCCGGCGATGGCGAGGACCAGGAGGGAGGAGGGTGTGGGCACATAGACCCAGAGGAAGGCTTCGGACCGTTCGCTGCCGTCGGGGTAGGCGATGCCGCCGACGATGATGCGGTCGCCCTCGTGAACGACGTCGTAGGCGATGGAAGCGTCGTAGCCGGGAGGGAGGTACTGGTGGAGGGGATGAGCGGAGGCGGCGGAGCCGAACCAGATGGTGGCGGAGGGACCGGTGGGGAAGTGGGCGTAGCCGACCTGAGCGAGCCCGTCGGTGCCGTAGGCGAGGGAAGCGCCGGCGTTGGGGGGATTGAGATCGATGTAGCTGGCGGCGGAGCCGCGCCAGAGGGCGGCGCGTTCGCTGCCGGAGTACTTGGCGGTGCCGACCTGCTGGTCGCCGCCCATGCCGCGGAGCTGGGAGCCGCTGGCCAAGGGAGGGTTGAGGTTCACGAAGGAGGCGGCGGAACCGGACCAGATGCCGGCGACGATGCTCGACCCGAAGGCGGCATCGCCCCCTTGCAAGACGCCGTTGGTGGCATGGGCGATGGACCAGCTCGCGCCCGCGGGGTTCAAGTTCACAAAGGAGGGTGCTGATCCTGACCACAACGCCGCTACTGGATTAGCGCCGTCGTCGGCATAACCGACCTGTTGTCCATTCTCGACGGCGATGGCCTTGGAGCCAAACGCTCCGGGGGGATGCAAGTCCGTGACGCTCCCGGAGGCGCGGTCATAAACAAAGGCGTGCAACGGGAACGAGTTCTGCCCGACTAGTTGCGATCCCGACACACCAAACCCAGTCCCGCCAAAGGGAAGGGCGGGGGTCTGCACGCGTAGCAGGCTGGACGCCGAACCGGACCAGATCGCGGGGTCGAGAATCCCGCTCATGTGGACGAAACCGCCTTGGGCTCCGGGAGTGACGGAGTAGACCGCGGACTCGTACATCTGGGGGGTGTGAAGGCGGACGGCGGTCCACTGGGCTGTGGCCAACTGGCCAGAGCAGGCCACCGAACACATGTACCCAAGCAGTTGAAGTGTGGGCGTGGTTGGGCATCGCACCGTGAGACACATCTCCAACACAGTCTACATCAAGTTTGAGCCAGTTCCAGCGTTTCAGTGCATTCTTCGTCGAAGTGCGAGTGGTGCCCTGAAGCGCTCAATGAAGAGCGAGAGATCTGATCAGTTCCCATGCCGCCCGTGTGTGCCGCTCCTGGGTCGCTGAGGCCCCGATCGCCATACGGAGCACAAATCGATCGTTCCCATCAGGGCCTCGGAGGGTGGTGTGCGAGAGGTACGCGCGGCCGGAGGCGTTGATTCGTTCCAGCAGTTTCCGGTTCGCTTCATCGGCGCCAGGCCCTTGGCCCCGCAGTCGGAAGCACACGAGGCTGCACGTTCGCGGCGCGGCGAGTTCAAAGCGTTCATCCTCGCGGACCCATTGCTCGAACAGGGCCGCGAGACGGATGTGCTCGCGGATGTACGCGCGGAGTCCCTCGACGCCGTAGTGCCGGATGACGAGCCAGAGTTTCAACGCGCGGAATCGGCGGCCGAGAGGGATCTGCCAGTCGCGGTAGTCGATGACCTGGCCGGTCTGGGTCGCCTGGTTGCGGAGGTACTCGGGCGTGATGGAGAGGGCGGCGGTGACGGCGCTGCGGTCGCGGGTCCAGAAGCAGTTGCAGTCGAAGTTGGTGAGGAGCCACTTGTGTGGGTTGAACATGACGGAATCGGCGTGCTCGACGCCGCGGAGCATCCAGCGGTGCTCGGGGCAGATGCACGCGGCCCCAGCAAAGGCGGCGTCGATGTGGAGCCAGCAGCCGGGGGCGGCGGCGTGGAGGATGTCGGCGATTTCGGGGATGGGGTCGATGGCGGTGCTGGAAGTGGTGCCGACGGTGGCGCAGGTGTAGAAGGGGAAGCGGCCGGCGTGGAGGTCCTCGGTGATCGCCGTGCGGAGCAGGTCCGGTCGCATGGCGTGGTTGGCGTCGGTGCCGATGAGGCGGATGTGGGTTCGATCGTCGGGGTTGGTGGCGAGCCCGGCGATCATGGCGGCCTTGATGATGGAGGAGTGGGCCTGCGTGGAGGTGTACAGCGTGAGGTGAGCGGTGGGGGAGGCGAGGCGGGCGCGGTGCCGCGCGGCGAGCAGCGCGACAAGCGTGCTCTCGCTGGCGGTCCCCTGGATGCAGCCGCCACCGGTCGCCGAGGTTGAACGGAAGTGTGCGGGCAGGTCGAGCATCTCCGCCATCCAGTCCAACATGCGGGTTTCGAGTTCGGTGGCCGCGGGGCTGGTGGCCCAGAGCATGCCGTTGACGTTCAGGCCGGCGGAGAGGAGTTCACCGATGATGCCCGGAGCGGAGCTGTTGCACGGGAAGTAGGCGAAGAAGTTGGGCGACTGCCAGTGCGTCAATCCCGGGAGGATGATGCGTTCGAGGTCGGCGAAGAAGTCGTGCGAGGAGACGCCCGGGTCGGCGGGCGGGTGTTCGGGAAGGGCCGCGGCGATATCGCCGGGCTTTACACCGGAGAGAACGGGCAGGGAGTCGAGGCGCTGCATGTAGTCGGCGATGAAGTCCACGGCCTGCTTGCCCCAGGCGCGGAACTCTTCGGGGGACATGTGCGGTATGCGGGGGGCGGCGGGAGGGGTGGTGGGGGTGGTGGGGGGGGTGGGAGGAGTCTGGCTGGACATGGGGGATGGTAATCGCTCGGATTCACGAAGCGGGCAGGGGCGTTGTGCAATGGGTGGCTCGGGCCGCGACATCTGGACGGGTGAACCGCGGCCCGCGGGGCTGGCGGCTCATAACCCAAGGAGCTGGATATGCGCAGGTGGAAAGCAATGTGCGGTGTGGTTGCGCTCGCTGGGGCCTCGGCCATGGCGGGCGATGTGTGGATCGGCAATGACATCGGGCGGATCGACCGGAACGGCCCCGGCGGCACGGCCACGATCTTTCCGGCGCTGTGCACAGAAGTGCGGAGCATGGTGGCGATGGGCGAGCGGCTGTACCTGGCCGATGCCTTTGGCACCATCTGGAGCGTCGGGACCAAGGACATGACCTTCCAGGTCTTTCCTCAGGCGTTCTTGACCAACGCGCTGGCGGTTCACAACGGCGACCTGCTCGCGGCGGGTTCGGACGGCCAGTTGCGCCGCCTGCGGACGAGCGACGGGGCCGTGCTGTCCACGAGGGCCATCGGGGGCGTGGTCCATGCGATGACGGTGGATGGGGACACCGTGTTCATGGGCGGGCACGACACGCTCATCCGTCGGGGGAACGCCTTGACGGGCACGTTCCAGATCATCGGCGCCTGCGGCGGACAGGTGCATTCCGTCGCGATCAACGGGAACGAGCTGCTGGCGTCGTCACTCGACAACCGCGTCTACCGGATCAACAAGGCCACCGGGCAGTACATCACGCAGTGGAACCTCCCCGCGGGAATGGGCTCGACGCAGATCGCCATGGATGGGGCGTTCCTGGTCGCGGCGGGTTCGGACGGGCTGCTCAGGTGGCTCAACCCGCAGACTGGGGCTCTGTTTCACTCGACGACGGTCGCCGCGCAGGCTCGGGGCATGGCGGTTGTTAGGGCGTGCAAGGCGGACGTCGATCGGTCGGGCGGGCTGACGCCCAATGACTTCCAGGCGTACATGAACTTGTGGGCCTCGGGAAGCCCGCACGCCGAGATGGACGGCAGCACCTTTCTGACATCCAATGACTTCATGGCGTTCATGAACGCCTACGCCGCCGGGTGCCCGTAGGGCTCCGCTTTCCCAACACGGGTGTGAAGGGGCGCTGCGGCCGACCTGATTGTGCCGCGGGGCCCCTCGCCCGTTCTGGGGTGTTCGCGTGGAACGGGCTCGTGGCTACTCGGGCAGCTTCTCGAGCTCGCGCTCCACACGATCAACGAGGCGCTTGACCATGGACTCGCCGAAGTCGAACTTCAGGCCCGCGGCGGCGAAGAGCTCGGGCAGGGGCTTGGATCCGCCGAGGGACATGGCCCTCTTGTACGCCTCGATGGCGACCTTCTCGCCTTCTTCCAGCGAGCGGAGCCAGAGTTGCAGGGCGCCGAGCTGGGCGATGCCGTACTCGATGTAGTAGAACGGGTGGAGGAAGAGGTGCGACTGGCGGTGCCACACGCGGGCCCGGGCGGTTTCGAGGCCCTGCCAGGAGACCGCGTGGCCGAAGCGGTCGTCGAGATGCAGCCAGTGCTGCTCGCGCTGCGATCGGGAGTGGGTCGGGTTGGTGTAGACCCAGTGCTGGAAGGCGTCGATGGTGGCGATCCAGGGGAGCAGGCCGACGCTGCCCTCGATCTGCTGTCGGCGGGCGCGGGCGAGGTCGGTCTCGTCCGGGTAGAAGCCGGAAGCGCCGCCCCAGTGCGGCATCGTGAGCATCTCCATCGACATGCTCGCGACCTCGGCGAACTCGAGCGGCGGGCTGCGGTACTGCACGAGGGGCTCATCGATGCAGAGCATGGAGTGGAAGGCGTGCCCCGCCTCGTGGACCATGGTCTCCACGTCGCGGTGCAGCCCGGCGGCGTTCATGAAGATGAACGGCTCGCGCCGGCGGTCGCGCATGGCCTGGTACCCGCCGGGGGCCTTGCCCTTTCGGCTGTCGAGATCGAGGCAGGCGCCGTTGGCGGCGCCGTTGGTGTTCGAACCGTCGCCCAGCGTGGCGAGCATGCGCTCCAGCCCGGAGTCCATGCGGCGGAACGTGTCGAGGGACTTGCGGACCAGGTCGGCGCCGTTGGTAAACGGCTTGAGCGGGCCGCGCCCCTTGGGGTCCACGGCTAGGTCCCAGGGGCGCAGGGCGTCGAGGCCCAGTTGGCGCCGGCGTTTCTCATCCTGACGGCGCATGAAGGGCACCACCGCCGCGGCGCAGGCGTCGTGGAACTTGACGCAGTCGGCGGGGGTGTAGTCGAACCTTTTCTTGCTCTTGAAGGCGTACCCGACGAAAGTGTCGAACCCGGCGTTGCGCGACATCTGGTGGCGGAGGGCGATCTGGCGGTTGTAGAGGTCATCGATGGCGTCGGCGTCCTTGAGACGGCGGTTGACGACGAGGCGCCAGGTCTCCTCACGGACGGCGCGGTCGGTGGACTCCTGGAACCCGGCCATCATCGGCAGCGTCCGTTCCTGACCCTTGTAGGTCACCATCATCGCGCCGATGATCTGCTGGTACTGCTGGCTGAGCTTCTCGAGGTCGGTCTGGATCGGCACGTTGACGTCGCGGAAGATCTCCACCTCCGCGGCGGTGTCGCGTGACAGGACGCGGTAGCGATCGGCCGGGAGGGGGAACTGCCTCTCGAGCTCGCGCTGGCGCTGGTCCAGGGCGAAGTACATCGGCTTGAGCAGCGGCGGGATGGTCTCGATGTAGCGGCTGTAGGCCTCCTGGGCGGCCTTGTTCTCGGTGTTGCAGGTCATGTCGATGTAGAGGTCGCTCTCGGACTCGGCACACGCGGCCATCAGCTCGGACCGGTCAAGGAGCCACTTCTCGAGATCGCGTGCGGACGAGACCGGACGATCGAGCAGCGCCTTGAGCAGGGGCTCGATGCGGGACCAGTCGGTGGCGTCGAAGCGGGCAGGAACAAAGTCGGTGGGAATCGTCGGCACGGGAACCTCCGGGAGGGGAAAGGACCGCCGGGCGATGATAGAGGGCACGGAAACAAAAACCGCCCCGCGGAGGGCGGGGCGGCTTGGTCGATCGGGGGTGACCGCCGGGTTCAGCGACGGGTCAGGCGGCGGAGTTCTTCCTCGCGTTCCTCAACCCACTCCTTGAACTGCTCTTCGAGCATGTTGAACTGGAAGAGGGCCAGGTTGGGGTTGTTCTTGACCATGCGCTTGATGTTGTCGAGGGCGCCGCGGGCACGGGCGACGAACTTGCCCCGCTCCTCGAAGGGCACGCTGCGGGCGACGCCGACGTTGGTCTGGTAGGTGTCCCAGTACTCGCGGAGGCGGAGGGTGTCCATGTAGGTCTTGGCGCGGAACTGACGCTGCAGCTCCTCGGCTTCGCAGATGGGGTAGGGAACGCCGGGGACTTCCTTGCCGACCCAGACGAGCTCGGTGTAGCCCATGAGCTTGCCGAGTTCCTCGATGGTGGAGGCGGTGCCGCGGGAGAACTTGTACTTGGAAGCGGTTTCGGAGTTGAAGGTGAGGATCCGGTCCTTGGGGTTGACGAGGAACGTGCCGCTGTCGTTCTGGAACCACTGGACATCACCGTTCTCGTCGATGTTGCAGGACAGCGGATCCATGATCTGCATGGACCGCATGATCTTGGGGTCGTGCTTGCCGCGGGCGGAGATGCGCTCCATCATGTAGAGGACTTCTTCGAGTTGGCGGCCCTTGACGGCGACGAGCTGGCCGCTCCAGCCCGTGCAGGCGCCGTAGTTGCCCTTGGGCATGAAGTAGATTTCCTCGATGCAGTGGGCGGTCATGGCGGCGGCGGAGATGGCCGACTCGATCCACGCCACGACGCGGAACTTGGGCTTGTACTTGAGTTCGATGACGTCGGAGAGTTTCTGGATTTCGAGCAGCGCGCCGCCACCGGAGTTGATGCGGAAGACGACGATCTCGACCTTCTCCTTCTCCAGGAGCGGGATGGCCCGCTCGATGGCGTCGGCGGTCATGTAGAGCCCCACCATGTCCTTGTCGCCGCCCTCGCCGAGCGTGATGACGGCGGCGCGGGGAGCGCTGCTGAGCTTGGCCGAGGTGCCGGGGGCCGGACGGGTGGAGGGCTTGGCCGGGTCGGATGGCCTGGTCTGATCGGAGGGCTTGGCGGCGGGCGTGTCGGTCTTGGCCGGCGTCCCGGTCGTCCGCTCGAGCTTGGTGATCTCCGCGGGCGAGAACATCTGGGTGGTCTCGAGCCCGCCGACCTTGTACTTGAACCAGATGTAGCCGTTGAGCTCGCGGGCCACTTCGCCCTCGAGCGTGCGGCCATCCTTGAGCGTCAGGGTGTCGGCGCGGGCGGTCAGGGCCCCGAACACGATCGAGGTGGCGATCGCCGCGGCGACCATCAGCGACCGAAGGGTTGAAGTGATTCGTGACATGGATCGGGTCTCCGGTGACGGTGGAATCGTGGGGAAACGGGGTGATGGTCAGCGACGGTCGGGGCGATCGGCCATCTGCTCGGTCTTGAGGCGTTCCTTGATGATGTTGAGGGTGGCCCAGTCCGGGCAGGGGACCTCGCGGGCGTCGAGCGCTTCTTCGTACCGCTTCAGGAGCGTCTGCATCTCGTCGCAGATGGCGCGCTGACGGCCACGGGCCTGCGTCCGCTGCTGGTAGCCGCCCGGGGCGGCGACCTGAACCTCGTTGAAGTCGCGCCAGAGCTTGGCGAGCTTGCGGCGGGCATCCACCAGGCCGTCGGACCAGCCCTTCATGATCCGCTTGGAGTTGCCGGGGATGATCTCGTGGTTGCGGGCGATGCCGAGCTTGAAGATCAGGTCGTCCATCGAATCAACGGTGCCCTTGGAGACACCGAGCTCGAAGGCGACCTTGGAGGTGAGTGTCAGGCAGTCGTTGCCCTCGCCGCGGGCCAGCGCCACGATGTCGTCCCGGCGCCCGCCCTGCTCGTCGCCATCGTCGGTCAGCAGGAACTCGTCAGGGCTCTGAGGCATGCGCTCGAGGTAGACGGGCTTGCCGCCTTCGAGCCGGTATGAAAGGACGTATTCATCGCGGGCCATGGCCAGGATGAGACGGGGGTCGTACCCGCCCTGGATGGCCATGCCTTCGGCATGCCCGAGCCGGAGGGAGAACTGCTTCTCGCGGACCACCAGGTCGCCCATGTTGCCGAAGATTCGGGTGAGGCCGCCGATCCCGCCCATCTTGCCCTCGCTGTGGAAGTAGATGTTGCGGCAGTTGAAAGGCAGGAACGCGGCGCCGCCCATGGCCTTCTTGACCCAGAAGACCACCGTGGGCTGGCGCTCCCACTCGCGGGGGATTTCATCGTTGAGGATCGGGGCGATGTCCTCCGCGCGGAAGAGCTGGTCGAACGCGCCCTCGTCGTCCTTGATTTCCTCAAGGCCACCGGAGCGGGACCAGTCGTTGTCCATGACGAAAATCAGGTAATCCGGCTCGAACTTCTTCGCGTCGCGGACGGCGTTGCGGATCGGGGTCTGTGAGATGTCCTTCCCAAACTCGCCGGAGAGCTCGATGATGTACACCTTCTTCTTCGATGGGTCATTTGAGCTGGGGGCGGCCGTCCGCGGCGCGGGCTTGACCGGATCCTTGACCGCGGCGGGCGTCTCGGGCGCGGCGGCCGCGCCGGTGCCGCGTGTGATGGAAATGATCTCCGACTTCTGGAACGTCGAGGTGCCCGAGATGCCCGCGGTCATGAACTGGATGGTGATCGTGGTCGGTGTTTCATCGAGGATCTTGCCCTCGATGCGCCGGCCGTTCTTGAACACGAGGGCGTCTTGACCGGACCCTTCCTGCGCGACCACGGGCGTCGGGGTTGTGAGCACGCCGGCGGCGATGGGCAACGCGGGCCCCATGCCCGCCAGCGCCACCAAGCCGACAAAACCGCCAAGAGCGCGGCGAAGACGATTCGAGAGTTTCGTGGTCATCGCGTGATCCTCGAAGTGAGATGTGCCAACCGACCGTGCCGACGTATCCGCTGGCGGCCCAGAGCGGTCGCCCATGGAACCCTGACCCACCATTTTACACCGTGAGCGTGAGACTCACAGACCGACCTGATCCGATTTAGACGCGAAACCGCCCGGCAAGTTCCATGGCCTCGGCAGGGGTTCGCACCCGATCCTCCAACTGGGCGTCGTACACATCCTCCAGCAGTTGCTTGAACGCCGGGCCCGGTTTCCAGCCCGCTGCGACCAAGTCATCACCGGTCAGGAGCGGTTCCGGACAAAGGCCGGACGGGGTTGCCTTCAACGCTTCGATGCAAGTCGTTACAGCAGCCGCCGCGGTAGGGTTCCGGGCCGTGAAAAGGGCCAATCCACCGGGAAAACCGGGGTGCCGGCCCGCCAGGCGCTTCTGGCCGGATATGCGGAGGGATGTCCACTGGGTCTCGAGGATCTCCAGCGCCCTGAGCGTCGCCGCCAGCTCGTCCCGCTCATCATTGCTGAGGCACAGAGCGGACCGGTACCGGCGAACCAGGGCGTCGATGGCGGAGTCCTGGAGCGCGAGCCCACGGTCCAAGGCCCAGGCCGCCAAGCAGGTCGGATAACTCGGGCTGGACGTCGGAAGGTTGCTGAGCGCCGAGCCCGAGCGGCGCATGGGAGGCTCTTCCAGAACCGGCGCATCCAGCCGAAGTTGTTCCAGCAGGGTTGCCGCGGCCGCCCTCGAGGGATGGGCGAACATGCGGCGCATCTCCTCACCGATGCGCTCTCGGCTGACGCCTCGAAGGTCGGAGGTGTGGCGGGTAATCGCCGCGGCGGTGGCGGGTTCGATCGTGAATGCCAGGCGGGCGGCCAGCCGCACCGCCCGCAGGGCGCGGAGGTGGTCCTCGGACAGTCGGGCGTCAGGATCACCGACGGCACGGATGATCCGCGAGCCCAGGTCCGGTCGGCCGTTGACAAGATCGATGACGCGGCCTGCAACCTGTGAGCCGGGTTCGCTCGGCTGGAGGGGGTCGAGGAAGAGGGCGTTGACGGTGAAGTCGCGGCGTCTGGCGTCCTGCTCGGCGCTTCCGAAGGTGACGGAGTCGGGCCGCCGCTTGTCCGTGTAGGGGCCGTCGGTGCGGAATGTCGCGACTTCGACGGTTTCGACCTGCGGACCGCCCTCGGGAACGGCGAGCGTCACCAGGACCACGCCGAACGCCTCGCCCACTTCGTTGGTGCGCTTGAACAGCGAGCGGATTCGCTCCGGCGTGGCATCGGTCGCCACGTCGTAATCGGTCGGCGACAACCCGAGCAACTCATCGCGAACGCAACCGCCGGCGAAGTACGCGATGTGCCCCGCGCCGCGGAGCGTCCGCACGATCTCCAGTGCCGCGGCACGCGCTGTGACGGGTGTGGACTGGCGTCCCATGCGTCGAGTCTAAGCGGGAGCGAGCGCACGCGCGGGGCGCGCGGGCCACAGGGCGCGGGCCAGGAGCGCCAGTTCCAGGAACACCCACGTGCCCAGCGCGGGGACAAGCCACCGTGCCCGAGGATCGAGAATCGCGGCCAGGCGTGCCGCCGCGGCCTCCGCGTTGCCCTTCCAGATCGCCTTGCCGATGCCGACGAGGAAGTGGGGGCGGGTCAGGGCCTTGGCGCCACCGGTGCGGAGCCAGGCGAGGCCGGGTTGGCCCTTCTTTGCGGCGAGGACGACCGCCTCTTCCCCGGCCGAGGCAGCGGCCTTCGCGGCACGCGACTGAGCCCTCGCGCCCGACTTGACCATCGCGGCGCCTTCCTTGCCTGTGACATGAAGGGCGAACGCGCCGGCCGGGGTCTTGTCCACAAAACGGGCGAGAGTTGCAAGTTCGTCGGCGTTGTCCGCGTGACGGAGGATCCGCGTGGCGCCGCCCGGGGAGGCTTTGCGGGCGATCGTTCGGACATCTTTGAACAAGGCGGTCAAGGCCTCGCCCCCGCCGCGCTTGGCGAGTTGGGTGATTTCCTTCGAGAGTCCCTTGGTCAACGCCCCGGCCTTCTTGGCGGACTTGAGCACGGCGGGAACCCAGTCGACTTCCGGCACGACAGTCGTGGCAAGGCCGACGCCGGAGAGGATGAGGACGACCTCATCGGTTTCGCCGTCGAGCACGTACCGGCCCGATTGGATCACGATGTCGCGAAGGTCGCCGACGATGAAGAAGTCCGCGCCGATCGCCCCGATCAGGGACTCGATCGAGTCGCCCTTCCCCGAGATCGCGCCAAAGCCGACTTCCCGCACGCGGCGAAGCACACTCTCCTGCTCGGCCCTGGTCTTGGCGAGTTCGCGTTCCAGGGATGAACGCTCGGCGGAGGTTTCGGGAAGCGTCCGCAGGCCCTCCTCGGCGATCATGACCGCCTCGCCGAGGCGTCCGGATTGTCGGAGGAACGACACTTCCGAGACAAAGTCGAAGTCCGGCAGGCTGGCGTACGCGAGGCGGGCCAGGCGTGCATCGGTGTCCACAGCGATCACCCACAGGAGGGTCGCTGCGGCAAGAAGCCGCAGGATGTTCCACTTCAATCGCCAGAGTCTCATGGTGCGCCCCCCGTGGCGGTTGTGATGGAGCGTGGGGAGTCGAGGCGATCGTCGATGACGACGGTCACGGACGCCGCATCTCCAACAAGTTTCTGAACCGCCGACTGCACCTGCGCGATGGTCATCTGCCGGACGTTCGCGGCGTCCTCGGCCCCAAGGACCAGCTCCTGCGCCCGGTCATGCAGAGACTTTCGGGCCAGGCCCAGGTAATACTCGCCCGCGCGGGAACGCAGGCGCGCCCAGCCAACCTGCACATCGATCGTTTCATCTCCGCCCAGCACCTCCGTCGCGATCCTCTGTGGAGGGGGGATCCGGACGAAGTACGCCCGCGAAGCAGGGCTGAAGGCGATGCTCTCGGACCGGACCTGTGACACGTCAACGCCGTAGAGCAGGCGAACGGGGGCTTCGACCGTGGCCGAGGCGGGGCCCCGCCAGTTCTCGTGGGTGATGCTCGTCACAACCCGGGTCTGAACCTCGGCCGTGACCAGGTTCAATGAGGCGATCGTCCGAGCGACGTCAGCCAGAGGACGGGCGTGCCGGCCGATCAGGTGCTCACGAACAGCCGGATTGGTTACCGCCCGCTGTTCCAGCTTCCCCATGAACGCCGCGAGGGCGAAGTACACCCCGGCCGCGAGGGCGGCCAGGAGCGCAGGAAAGGCCAGGGATTTGCCGGACCATCGGGCCATGGGCACCCTCCTTGATCGGGATTACGTGCCCGGGCTGTCGAGGTTTCCCCGGCGCTGCCGTTCGAGGGCAACCATCGCGGGTTGGGAGGCGTATGGTTGGGGGCCTTGCCCGTGGTGGGACTTCAAGGTACCTTGCTCGGCTCGCACCAAAGCATCGGTCCGCAGGACCGTTCCGGAGTTTGTCATGGCCAAGATTTTCTACACGCTCGAAGAGGCCGCGCTGAAGCTCAAGATGAGCGAAACGCAGGTGAAGGAGCTGGTGTCCAGCGGGCAGCTTCAGGAGTTCCGCGACCGGGATCGCCTGATGTTCAAGGTGGACCAGGTGAACCTGCTTGCGCAGGGTGATTCGGGCTCGGACGAGTCGGGCGTGATTCCGCTGGCGGAAAGCGCGGAACTTGGCGCCATCAGTCTCGCCTCGGACTCGGGCTCGGGGATGAACCTCGAGAGCCCGAAGGAACAGACGGGCATCAGCATCTTCGATGCGGACCAGACCGATGAGGCCGATCCCTCCGCCGTGACGCAGGTCACCGAGTCGGCCCCGACCGAGCTCTCGCTCGAAACCGTCGGTTCCGGCTCCGGCTTGCTCGATCTGACGCGCGAAGCCGACGATACCTCGCTCGGGCGGGACCTGCTTGAGGAAGTCAGTGCACAGGAAGGATCGACCGCGAGCGAGACCGTGAGCGAGGGCGACAGCGCCGCCGGCGAACTGTTCGAGCCGTCCGCGGCGGAGAGCGACGTTGCGGTCGCCGCGGCGGCGAGTGGCGGCGGCCTGATGGTCCTGGCGGAGCAGGTGGACGGCAAGTGGTCCGGCTTGGCCGGCGGCTTTGCGCTCGGCATGGTGGCGCTGCTCGCCCTCACCATGTCGGTCGTGATCTTCGGCATGACGGGCGCGGCGGACTTTGGCCTGATCAAGATGATCGGGGACAACTTCATGATGTGGCTGGGGATCGCGGCGGGCGTGGTGATCCTGCCGGGCCTGCTGGGCCTTGTCATGGGCCGCCGGGGCTGAGCAGCACACAACACGAGCAGAATCGGGCACGGGTCGATGGACCCGTGCCTGTCATTTGGGGGTGCGTCGGGGCGGTCTGCCGGGCGAGTTCAGGCGGAGGGGCCGCCGTCGCCGGCGATGGAGGCGCCGTCGAACTCGTAGCGGCCGCCGGCCAGACCGGCGTTGGCGAGCAGGGAAGTCCGGGCGTAGAGGGCCTCGAACCCTGCACCGGAGCTCCGCACGGTCAGCTTGAGCAGCGTGTCGATGTCCAGGTGCCAGACGCCTCGGATGGAGTCCTCGATCCAGGTTCCGCATCGGGGCGAGGATTCGAGCGGGATCCGCCGATCGCCGTCCACCAGGCGGGCCTCGATGTTTGTCGAGCCGGCGCGCGGCGCAGAGACCAAGACCTCGAGCCGAACAGGAGTGCCGGCCTCGTCCCGGACAAGCCCGCAGGCGCTGGCGGCGGCGCGGGAGATGGTCCACCCGAGTATGAGCGTGGTGGCCGGGGCGGGGGCCAAGACTTCCATGGGCCGATGTTGAGACGTCAGGCGTGCCATGTCAGCTCACTTTCCCCAGAAGTGTTGCCGCCACCTCGAGTCCGCGCCCCTGCGGGCTGGCGAAGCGCTGGCCGAGGCGATCGAGCGTCTGGAAGAAGCTCAGCATGGCATCGAGCCGCTTGTTGTGTTCGAGGAGCGCCTGCTTGTCCTCCGGCGAGGGGGCGGCTCCGCGGGAAGCGCTCTCCAGGCTGGTGAGGTCGCGGATCTCGAAGAGCGAGGCGATGAGGGGGTCCACTTCGCGCTTCATGCGCTCCCGGACGATCGCGCGGAAGAGGCTCCACACGTCCTTCTCGGCCGTGTAGTACTCCTTGCGGTCCCCGCGTTTGTGCGTGCGGCTCACAATCCCCCAGTCCAGCAGGGCGCGGACGGACATGGAGGCGTTGCCCCGCGAGATCTGCAGGCGGTCCATGATCTCGTCCGTGTTCATGGGCTGGCCGGTGATGTAGAGAAGCGCATGGACCTCCGCCATGGTGCGGCTGATGCCCCAGGCGGCGCCCATCTGCCCCCAGGCCGCGATGTAGCGGTCCTGGGCCTGCCGGAGCACGGCGGGGGTGGTGGGGGCGTTCTTGCGGGACTCGCTGGCCATACCTGAGTATCGCCGGCCCGGGTTCCGGAATCAACCGGAATTTCAGAAATGATTGAAAACAATGGGGGTCAGCCCGGGCCGATGACCGTGTCGATCGAGCCCGCGACGCCCAGGACGCAACTGACGATCCCGTTGAGCGTGAAAAACGCCATATCCAGCCCTGCCCGGCCGCGGCGGATAAGCACGGCGTGCTCGGCGGTGAGCAGACCGATGACGGCGGCCACACCCAGCCAGTACAGCCAGCCCAGCCGGGCATCGGCAAGCCCCGCGGCGACCAGGCACCCGATCGCCACGGCATGAAGGGCACGGCTGATCCAGAGCGCTCCCGATGCACCAAAGCGGGCGGGGATGCTCGACAGGCCGATGCGCCGGTCGAAGTCGAGATCCTGCAGGGCGTAGATGACGTCAAAGCCCGCGACCCAGACCAGGACCATCCCGGCGATCCAGAACACGGCCGGGACCGCGGCGGGCCAGGCCAGGACGGAGGCGGGGTGGACGGCGATGGCCGCGGCGATCGGAGAGGCGGCGAGCGCACCCCCGAGGAAGACATGGCACAAAAACGTGAATCGCTTGGTCAGGGAGTAGAAGGCGATCCACGCCAGAACGGGGATGGAGAGGGCCACGGGCCACGGGTTCTGGAAGAGCACCCGGAAGAGGGCGGTAGACCCGATGAACGCACCGGCGGCGAGCGCGGCCGCGGACCAGCCCTGGCGGTGCGACAGCACGCCGGCGGCGAACACGCGACGCGCGGTTCGCGGGTTGGCGGCGTCAATCCTCCGGTCGGCGAGGCGGTTGAAGAGCATGGCCCATGTGCGGGCACAGACCATGCACACCACGATGAGGCCGAGCTGCCCGGCGAAACGTGCCCAGGAAGATCCCTCCGGACGCGCCAGGAAAGCGCCGAGGATGGCAAAGGGCAGCGCGAAGATCGAGTGCGCGAGTTTGATATCCCTGGCGATCAGGCCGGCGAGCTTCAGGACGCCGGGCCGGGGCAGGGCGGTGGACGTGCTCATCGGTAAGAGCGTAGGAGTCGAGGGCGTGCGTGCCGCATCAGGACGGGCGATGCTGCGTTTCGATCCAGGACTCGACCCGCGTCGGATCCGGGCACTTGGCGGCGATGTGGGCCTGGGCCTTCTCGATCGCGCGAGCGAGGAAGGGGTGGGTCAGGGGTTCATCGGGCCCGGCCCCCAGTTGGCGCAGCATCTCGGCCTGTCGATCGCCCGCGAACAACCGCATCAGCGGGTCATCCAGCGACACGTTGAACTGCACGGAAGTCCGCGAGGAAAGCCCGGCGGCGAAGGCGAGCAACGAATCGTCCTTCTCCCGAAGCGGGAAGCGCTCCGCGACGAGCAGGCAGAGTTCGCGGTTGAGGGCGACCGGGACGACAGGGGTGCCGGAGGGGAGCACGAGAGAATCGGCGGAGGTCAGGATGCACGTGGGACGGTCGTACGCGTTGAACCGTTCGATCAGGCGCGCGGGAGTGATCGGATCGGTCAGGGCGTCAACCTCGCGCGATCCACCGGCAAGGGCCGCGGCCAAGGCGTCGATGCTTCGGCCGGTGAATGCCGCGGCCAGCACGTGCACGCCCGCAGCCAACTGGCGGTCGAGTTCCTTCACGATGCCCGCGATCCTGGCTTCCGAGTTGAGCCAGATGACGTCCTGCGACTTGAGCGGCATCTCACCCTTGGCTGTTCGGGAGAATGGCCACATGGCGGGCTCGTTTCAGTAGCCGGTGCAACCGGCGTTGACGGCGTTGAAGAACGCACTGTAATCCAGCACCGTGATGAACCCATCACCGTTCCAGTCGCAGATTGACGTGCTGAGCGTGGCGAGGCTGGCCTGGAATGCCTGGAAGTCAAAGATGTTCAGCGCCCAATCCTGGTTGAGATCGGCGCGGCAATACAGGCTGACCTTGACGTCGTCGATGTACCACGCATCGTCGGATTGATTCCCCTGCGCCGTGAAGCGGATGGCGGCGTTGGCGCCGTGGCCATCGACAGGGAGGACGACCTCGGTGGGCCAGAACTGCGTCTGGTTTGAGCCGTTGGAGGTAATGGTCGTCAGCGTGACGAAGTCGCCCTGCACCGGACGGCGGTAGGACACGAGGAGCGTTTCGCCCGCTTCCACGTTCTGGTGCTGCGTCCAGAAGTTCACGAAGACCCGCCGCCCGCCGACGCCGGTCAGGTCGATGCCGGCGCAGGTGATCGAGGCGGCGTTGGAGAGGTTGAGCGAGTACGGGGCGCTGCGCTCGTTGACGGCCGCGGCGGAGACGGCCCCCCCGTTGTTCGCGGGCGTGGGCCAGCGGTTGTAGTCGAGCGTGAGCGAGGGGAACGTCTCGCTGAACGGGAGCGTCAGGCCGTTGTTGAGCGGAGAAAGGCAGGGCCGGCCCGCGGCGTACGTGGCGAGGGTTGAAGCCGAGCAGCCGAGGGAGGAGACGCCGCTGCACCCGCCGATGGTCGCGCACATGATTCGGCAGGGGCTGCACGTACTGTCGCAGTGGTTCTCGGCGAAGTTGTGGCCCACCTCGTGCGCCGTGACGCCGACGCGGTTGGCGAAGTTGGTCGTGAAACGGGATTGCGAGAGGCCGTAGCCGAAGGATGAGTTGCATACGACGCCGACGTAGGCGAGGCCGATGGTGGAGCCGTCGAGGTCCTTGCCCGTGAACAGGTGGGCCAGGTCGCGGACCGTGCCGGACTGGTTGGCAACCCATTCGTTGACGAACTGGGTCAGGAGGGTGTTGGCGCTGGTCGAGGTGTACGGCTGGGAGGCGGACTGCCGAACCACGACCGTGCCAAGTTCGAAGGTCACGTTCGCATCGGCCTGGTAGATCGCGCCCATCCCGTTGACGACGGCGCTGATGTCGGCCGTCGTATTCGGCACGCTCGAGCCGTTGGCCAGGTAGTACTCGTAGTCCGCATCCACCGAGAGCTGGCACACGAGGAACGCGTCTGGTCCGCCGGTGACGGGGCGCCCCGACGGCGCCTTCGGACCATCAGGCACGCCGCAGCGCCACGGGCCGCCGACCACGTCGCGTTCACTCAGGACAACGTGCATCCGGCGATCGGCCCCTGGGACAACATCCGCGAGGGGCTGGACCGACCAGGTCGGCTGGTCCCGGCCTCGCCGGACGATCCCGGTCAGGCCGCGATCCGTCAGGGTTGCCGCCACGATGGAGGACTCGTCCCCGACCACGCGGCCGCGGTACGTCACCTCCGGTCCGGCGGGCTGTGGATGAAGCGAGCCGTCCTCGCGCTGAACCAAGAGGCGGAAGTGGGGGCCTCGGATGGAAAAGGGCTCAAGCCGGATTGTCCTGGGTGCACCCTCCAGATGGATTGAGACTTCAAACGGCTCTGCTGGCTGGGATTGAGGCAGCGACAGGGACTGAATGTCCATCTTGGGCAGGGGCACGCTCTGCCCCCCCGCTGGCTGGGCACCGACGAGCGCCGGCACGAGGCCGAGAACGATCCACGCCGCGATTGCCGTCCTCATCGGTTGCCTCCGAGTGTTTCCGAGCGGTCCATCGGGCACCCGCACCCGCTTCCTTGAACCTCTCCAGAGTACGTCGGCCGGACGCCGGCCATGGTACTGTGTACCTGCCCATGACGGACCTCGAACGAGTCCAAGCCTTGCTCGAAAACCCTGGGGTGTTGGTGTACATCCAGACGGATGAGGAGCACCACGCGCTGGAACTGCTTCGAGTCGCGGCGGTCCGCCTGGGCTGCCCGCTCCGGCAGTGGGATGTCATCACGGGCACGAGGGACGGCCTGGTGGACGGCGCCGCACCCGAATCGGGAACGGACCACCCCGCCGCCGCGCTGGTTCGATTTACCCAGTACGCCGACAACTCGATCCTCGTTCTTCTGGATGTGGCAGGGCATCTTGGCGATGAGCGAACGCTGCGCGCGCTGCGCGAGGCGGTGGAGTTCGCGGCGCTGCGCCACGACCTGGGCCTGCGGTTGGTGCTCATCGATCACAAGCCCGACCTGCCGCAGGTGATCCGGAACGCGGGGCATCACTTCGAGGTGACGCCTCCGGATGACGAGGAGGTGGAACGGCTGATCAAGAGCACGATCCGGCGGATCCATCGCCTGCGCCCCATCGAAGCGTCGATGTCGGCGCGGGAGTTGAGCGACGTTGTCCGGAACCTGCGGGGATTGTCGCGCCGACAGATCCAGCAGATCATCGCCGAAGTCGCCAACGACGACCAGCGGTTCAATGCCAAGGACCTGCCCCGGATCCTCGCCCGCAAGCGGGACTTCGTTCAAACGGACGGGTTGCTGGAGTTCGTGCAGGCGCCCACAAGCATGGACGAGATCGGCGGGCTGGACCGGCTCAAGACATGGCTCGCCCAGCGGCAGAACGCCCTCAGCAACGAGGCGGTGGAGTTCGGGATTGAAGCGCCCCGCGGCGTGCTCCTGCTGGGCGTGCAGGGCGCCGGGAAGAGCCTGTGCGCCAAGGCCATCGCCACGGCCTGGAAGCGGCCGCTCATGCGCCTGGACCCCAGCGTGCTCTACGACCGCTACATCGGCGAGAGCGAGCGACGGCTGCGCGATGCGCTCCGCCAGGCGGAAGTGATGTCGCCGGTTGTGCTGTGGATGGACGAGATCGAAAAGGGCTTCGCGTCCGCCGCGAGCCGGAGCATCGACGGCGGCCTGTCGCAGCGGATGTTCGGGACCCTGCTGTCGTGGATGCAGGAGCACAGGCACCCGGTGTTCCTCGCGGCCACGGCCAACGACATCGAGGCCCTCCCGCCGGAGCTGCTGCGGAAGGGCCGGTTTGACGAGATTTTCTTTGTCGATCTTCCCGGCGAGGCCGCGCGTCGATCGATCGTCGAGATTCACATCCGCAAGCGCCGGCGTGACGCGGCCCGTTTCGATCTGGCCAGGCTGGCGGCCGTTTCCGCCGGGTACAGCGGGGCGGAGATCGAGCAAGCCGTGGCGGCGGCGCTGCACACGGCCTTTGCCGGCAAGAGCGAGATCAACACGGCGATGATTGAGCGGTGCCTGCTGGCCTCGCCTCCCCTTTCGGTCATGATGAGGGAGCGCATCGAGGCGCTGCGTTCATGGGCGGCGGGGCGGTGCGTCCCGGCCGAGTGACACTTATCGGGCCGCGCGTGAAACTGGGGAAGATTGCATAAATTGTGCGGGAAAACGCATCCTTCGCGCCGGAACGTGGGAATACTCGGTATTCCACAAGCTCACGAAGAGTGGTTGAAACCCGCCCCCCGGTTCGGTCAGGACGTCTGTTCCAAGGGGGCACGAGGATCGTGCCATGAACCGATGGATCGCCCGCTCTCCGTGGCTGCTTGCGGCGTGTGCCGGCACCGCCGCCGCGCAGCCACTGACGTTCACATCGCTCACGATCGACCAGCACAACTCGGGCGACTGCAAAGCGGTTGGGGACATTGACCTCGACGGGAAGGCGGACGCGGTGGTGGGGGGGTACTCGCTCGTCTGGTACGAGTCGGGGGCTTCGTTTGCCAAGCGGACGATCCGCCCCAACGTGGTGTATCAGGAGTTCACGACGGACATGAAGCTCGCCGACGTGGACGGTGACGGCGACCTGGACATCGTCATCGCCGACGGGAACGGGACCGGGAACATCCTGTGGTTCGTCAACCCCGTTCGCACGATGCCGCCCGGCGGCGAGGCCGATCCGCGCGAGGCGTCGAACTGGACGTACCGCATCATCGGCACGCAGGGCAACTACGTGCACGATATCGAGGTCGCCGACCTGGACGGGGATGAACAGGTCGAGATCGTGACCAGTGGTCATGTCATTACCAAGGTCTGGAAGCGGGCCGCCAACGGCTCGTGGTTGATGAAGGACCTCAGCTCGATGGCGGGGGACGGCGTTTTCCTGGGCGATATCGATCGAGATGGCCTTCTCGATATAGCCACGCCTCGCGCGTGGCTGCGAAACCCCGGGGATGTCATCAACGGCACCTGGACCCGCTTTGTCATCAGCGGCGCCACGACGGGCGATGAGTGCCTCCTCGCCGACCTCAACGGCGATGGGCGTCTGGACCTGATCACCTGCGATGCGCATCAGCGTGGTCCCTTTGTCTGGTTCGAGCAACCCGCCGTCGCCACGAGTTCCGCCTGGACCAAGCGCGTGATCGACCCATCCATGGGCGCTCACCACCCCGAGGCCGCGGACTTCAACCTCGACGGCCGCATCGACATTCTCATGGGGCTGGAGCTTTCGGACCTGGCGGTGTACGTCAATCTCGGCGGGTCCCCGCCGGCGTTCGAGAAGGTCCTCGTCGCAACGTCCGGTGGACACAACGCACGGTTCGGCGACCTTACCGGCAATGGAATGCTCGACATCCTTGCATGCGACTGGGTCGGCACCCCCCCCGTCCGCGTGCACATCAACAACCTCGCGCCGCCCGCACCGTGTTACGCCAACTGCGACGGTTCGACATCGTCCCCCATTCTGACGCCCAACGACATGGCCTGCTTCATCAACGCGTTCGCCGCGGGGAGCGAGTACGCCAACTGCGATCTCAGCCCCCCGATCCCGACCCTCACATCTAACGACTACCAGTGCTTTCTCAACAAGTTCGCGGCCCAGGACCCGTACGCCAACTGCGACGGCTCCACGGGTGTCCCCGCGCTGTCGGCCAATGACTTCCAGTGCTTCATGAGCAAGTTCGCCGCCCAGGACCCCTACGCCAACTGCGATGGGTCCGAGCCGGTGCAGTCCTTGACCGCCAATGACTTCTTGTGTTACCTGAACCACTACGCCGCGGGCTGCCGCTGATCGCATCCGGCGAGCGTTGCTGCCATAATGGGGCATGGCCACGAGCAATGGGATCCTCGTTCTCGTTGCAGTTGTGTCCCTTGTGGGGGTCATCCTGGTTGCCACAGGTCTCCGTGGCCGGCTCATCAGTCTCGCCCCGCATTGCCGCGCGTGTCGGTTTGATCTCACGGGTGTGACCGGTCGGTGTCCCGAGTGCGGCGCGGATCTGGCTGGACGACGCGCTGTTCGCGAGGGGCTTCGCGAGCCGCGGCGGAGGCGGCTCGTCGTTGGGGCGGTCCTCCTGTTGCTCTCAATGGGAGCGACGGGGACCGTGCTGGTCGCCGGCATGCGGGGGTTCAACTGGAACACCATCAAGCCCGCGGGCCTGCTCCTGCGCGAACTGGGCAGCCCCAGCGCGCAAACCTCTGACGCGGCCTTGGCCGAGCTGCAGTCCCGCTTCGGCTCGGGCAAGCTCAGCGCCGAGCGGGCCAAGTCCCTCGTGGTGCTGGCCATCGCGCGACAGAAGACCCCGACCGCACGATGGACGGTGGCATGGGGGAACTTTCTGAACGCGGCGAGAAACGCGGGGCTGTTGACACCGGAACAGATCGAGAGCTACGCCCGGCACGCGCCGTCGCTGCAGGCGATGATCCGTCCCAAGGTCGCCGTGGGCGAGCCGACGAACCTCTACCTCCAGCTTTCTCCCAACCGACTGGGGGATCCATCAACGTTCCGTGTGTCGCTCCGCCAGCTGGAAGCGAGGGTGGGGGACCATTTGCTCATGCGGGGTGGAGGCGGGATGAGCTCCATGGGCCTTTCGGTGAACAGCTGGTCGCGATCGGGGCACTTGATCACGCTGCCCGGGCCGCCCGGCGAGCACCAGGTCTCGGCGAGGTGGGCCGTCGAAGTAAGCGACGGCGAGAGTGAGAAGCCGCTGGCCGCGTGGGAAGAGACGTTCACGCTGGATGTGACGGTTCTTCCCGAGGGCACGCCGCTGGTCGAGGTTGTCGAGGATGACTCCCTTCGCGAGCCGATCGAGAGGAGCCTGAAGATTCAGCGGTGCGTGGTGTACGACTTCAGAACGCATCTCCATGGGAGCGGCACGGTTCATCTGACCGGCTCGCCTGTTCCACTTGCGTTCGAGGTATTCTGGGCGGATCCGGAGGGGACCAGGGAGTGGCGGATGGGCCAGGTGTCCTTTGCGGGCGTCGGGGGCTCGGGCTTCGGCTTCGGGGCTGATCTGCCCAAGGACTTTGACTTGAAGACGGTGGATGTCGTGTTGCGGCCGAGCGTGAAGGCCGCGGCGGCAACGACCGACATCTTTCGGATCTGGGGAGGGGAGATACGTGTGCGCGGCGTGGATGTGAACCTGCCAACGGGGGCGGCCCCGTCAGGCCGATAGGCCGCTCGGGGGTGAAAAAACACAACGCCCGGTCCAGTGGGACCGGGCGTTGCGGTGTATCGAGAAAACAGTTGGGATTCAGACGAGAGGCCGTTGCCGGCCAGAGTCCCTTGCCCTCGCGGACGCAGGACGAGAATGCACTGACTAAACCCGATCCGGATCGCTCCGGGAGGCGGGTCTAAGGAAATCCCTTAGAAAGGAGGTGATCCAGCCGCAGGTTCTCCTACGGCTACCTTGTTACGACTTAGTCCCAGTCACCGATCTTGCCGTAGGCACCACAGTACTGTGGCGACTTCGGGCACTACCGGCTCCCATGACTTGACGGGCGGTGTGTACAAGGCTCAGGAACTTATTCACCGGAGCGTAGCTGATCTCCGATTACTAGCGATTCCGACTTCATGCAGGCGGGTTGCAGCCTGCAATCCGAACTGGGGCGCAGTTTTTGCGATTTGCTCCGCCTCGCGGCCTCGCTTCGCTTTGTCTGCGCCATTGTAGCACGTTTGCAACCCTGGGTGTAAGGGCCATGAGGACTTGACGTCATCCCCACCTTCCTCCGGTTTGACACCGGCAGTCTCGCTAGAGTACTGGCTTGCGCCGAGCAACTAACGATAGGGGTTGCGCTCGTTAAAGGACTTAACCTGACACTTCACAGCACGAGCTGACGACAGCCATGCAGCACCTGTGACCGTTCCAACCTTGCGGCTGTGGCCCTACTTTCATAGGGTTAATCCGGCCATGTCAAACCCAGGTAAGGTTCTTCGCGTTGCCTCGAATTAAGCAACATGCTCCACCGCTTGTGTGAGCCCCCGTCAATTCATTTGAGTTTTAGCCTTGCGACCGTACTCCCCAGGCGGCGCACTTAACAGTTTTCCTACGACTGATACGGCGTCAAAACCGCACCAGTCTAGTGCGCATCGTTTACGGCGTGGACTACCAGGGTATCTAATCCTGTTTGCTCCCCACGCTTTCGTGCCTCAGCGTCAGGTCTGGCCCAGTCGCTCGTCTTCACCATCGGCGTTCCTGTAGATATCTACGCATTTCACCGCTCCACCTACAGTTCCGGCGACCCCTACCTTCCTCAAGCCCGCCAGTATGCCGAGCTGTTCCCCGGTTGAGCCGGGGGATTTCACAAAGCACTTGCGGGCCGCCTACGCACCCTTTAAGCCCAGTAATTCCGATTAACGCTCGAGACCCCTGTCTTACCGCGGCTGCTGGCACAGGGTTAGCCGTCTCTTCCTTTGGGAACGATCATTGGTTCTGTTCCCTGACAGTGGTTTACACGTCGAAGACGCTTCATCCCACACGCGGCGTCGCTCCGTCAGGCTTGCGCCCATTGCGGAAGATTCGTCGCTGCAGCCTCCCGTAGGAGTCCGGGCAGTGTCTCAGTCCCGATGTTGCAGGTCGTGCTCTCACACCTGCTACCCGTCATCGCCTTGGTGGGCCGTTACCCCGCCAACTAGCTGATAGGACGATCGCCGATCCCAAGGTGGTAAACCTTTGCTCCGGAGAGATTATGGGGTATTACGCACAGTTTCCCATGCCTATCCCCCGCCTCGGGGCACGTTCGATCGTATTACTAACCCGTCCGCCGCTCACCCTTGCGGGTTCGCTCGACTTGCATGCTTTAGCCACGCCGCCAGCGTTCAATCTGAGCCAGGATCAAACTCTTCAATTGAATTTTGTTGATTACCCCACGACCCGGACGGGGGTCCCGGCTGTGGGTTGGTCTTCAAAGAAGTGTTTGCCTGTCTGAAACCTCGGACGGCCCGTCTTGCGACGAGGCATCCAAGGCCGGTCAATCATCGCACCGGCCTTCTGGGCCGATGCTCAGATCCGCGGGACGGCAAATCCCGCGATTTTCGCTGACATTCACCGGCGCTGTCGCGTGTGGGCAACAACGCCGGGTACGAGAATGCCAACCGTCCAAGCTGTGAATCAAGGACGAGTTGTGGTCCGGTATGGACCTGGATCGGTCATTGCCCGCTTCCAACCGGAAGCCCGTCGTACCGACGGCGGCAAGACCGCACATTCTCGCAGAATCCCAACTGTTCACTTGTCAATGATGCCGTCCGGTTCACGGGACCTGCCCGCGTCCGAACTCCAGTCATCCACCGGTTTCCCAAGTGGCAGAGAGAAGTGTAGCACCCTCCCTCCGATGGTCAAGGCAACTGACCCAATCCGATTTTATCGCCTCTTCACGTCCCCGCCCCCCAATCTCTTCCCCGGCGTCACCCCTGCCACCGCCCCCCAAATCACTCCCTTCCCACTGTCCCCCAATGCTTTACGCGCGGACACCACCGCCCGACACGCCGCCCCCAGCGTCGCCCGGGTCGTCGCCACATCGTCCACCAGAATCACATGAAATCCCGAGATGTCGACCCCCTCTTTCCACAGGACCCGGCCCTCCACATTGACCCTCCGTTGGCTGCCCGGAATCCTGGTCTGGGAGGGGCCGTGCTTTCTCCGAAGCGCCCTGACCACGGGGATGCCGGTTTCCGTGCTCATGCCCCGTGCCAATACCGCCGCGTGGTCGATGCCCCGGGCGATCCGCCGCCGTGCCGACATCGGGATCGGGACCAGCACCGACCGGTGCACCGAGGCTCCTTCCGCGTCCATCACCTCCATCAGGCGCGAACCCAGCAGCCGTCCCAGATCGCTTCCGAGCCGCCGCCACCGGGTGAACTTCACCTCCAAGACCATCTCACGCAGCAGGTCCCGAAACTCGCCAAGGCGAATGAACCGCGACCACGGGAGTTCCCGCCCACGGCACAAGGAGCACCCTGTGTCATCCGCTTCATTGGGTCCGACCGTTTCGCCGCACCGGCGGCAGTACGCGGCCACATCATCCGGCCTCCACCCCGATTCGCGCAGGCGATCGGCCAAAGGAGGCGTCTCCAACCCCAGCCACGTTCGCTCGATGTCCAGCAGCGCCGATCGAAGCCATCCTGCTGGGCGGCGCGGGCGGATCGCTTGGCGTGTCGACGCGATCGAGCCGCGGGGTGCCGGCAGAGTCGCCTGGCCCGGCGGCCACACGAACTTGTCGGCGGGATCGGTCATGCGACTCCCTACTTCCGTGGCGTGAGCCTGGTCCGGAGCAGCTCCGCACGGGCGAGCCGGCGCTCGTCCTGGTTGAGCTCGCGCCCGGCCAGAAGCTGCAGGTGCCCCGGCTGCGTGAGCAGCATCAGGTGGTTCACTTCCTCGTGCTTGAGGTGGCCGATCATGCCCGTCACCACGCCGACACGAACCAGGCTCAGGTGCTGCATCGACTCTTCGGTGGTCATCAGCCTGGCGTGGCACAGCACGCCCATTGCCCGGTGTACAGCATCCTCGAAGTGGTAGCGGCGCTTGGTGAGCAGCATTTGCCTCGCCGCGCGTTCGTACTCGATCACGCGGGGAAGGATCTCGCTCTCCAGCTCGTGCAGGAGCACTCTTTCGGGCTTCCCCAGCGTGGTCTGGTTGGAGATCTGGTAGAAGTCGCCGATGGCCTCCGACCCTTCGCCGTAGAACCCGCGCACCGCCAGGGACATGTCCTTGGCCGCGAGTTTCACCTTGTCGATGTTCCCGATCAGGCGGAGCCCCGGCAGGTGCAGCATGACCGACAATCGAAGGCCCGTCCCCACGTTGGTCGGGCACGCCGTCAGGTACCCGAAACGGGGCGAGAACGCGAAGTTCAACCCGGATTCCAGCGCATCGTCGACCGCCTCCGCCGCGGCCAGTGTTCTCGCCAGATCGAGACCCGAGCTGATGGACTGAATGCGCAGATGGTCTTCCTCGTTGACCATGACGGAGATGCGTTCATCCGGAAACGTGATCGCGACACCCCGGGGCTCATCGGGCCCGCCGGTCTGGTTGGCCTGCTTCCCCCTCGCGTGCTGCTGGCTGATCAGGTGACGCTCCACCAGCAGAGTTCTCTCGTTGGATGGTGTCCTGTGGAGGTCGTGCCAGGAAACCGTCGGGCCGATCGGCGCGCGTTCAAGCTGGGACCGGCACGACTCCAGCACCTTCATCCGCTCCGGGCGTGACGCCCGATTGACAAACGCCGCCCCCGCGAGATTCCGCGCCAGCCGCACGCGAGACGACATCACCACATCCGATTCGTGTCCCGCCCCGCGCAGCCATTCTGTGGTCATCGCGGGGTCGGGTCGGCCGGGGTGTCGGGGCTGCTCGCTCATAGAGAGGCCGCTCTTACGAAGCTCGCTCCGGCCCTGCCTTGCCGCCGGGATGCGTGCCTTCAAGCTCGGTCACCCGACGCAGTTCATCCCGCAACGTCGCGGCCCTTTCGTACTGCTCGGCGCGGACCGCTTCCTCCAGTTGCTTCCGGAGCGAGGCGATCTTTCCGGCACGCTGCTCCGGTCCTCCCAGCACATCCGGCGAGCCCGAACCCTGGCCCCCTGCCAAGGCCCGCTTGGGCACTTTGCCGACATGATGCGAAGCACCCTCGTGGGCCCTTTCCAGCAGCGGCCCGAGAGCCTGTTCAAACGCGCGGTAGCACTCCGTGCACCCCATCAGACCCGACTGGCGAAACTCGGCGTAGGTTGTGCCGCACGCGGGGCACGTGCCTGCCCGTGCCGGCTCGCCCTTGGGTTTGGCGCCTTGCACGGCCTGGTCCACGATCTTCTCGATCAACTCCGGCACGGACACGCCGACCTGCGGGGCAAGGCCCTCCCGTCGGGCGCAGTTCTCGCACAAGTGACGCTCGGCCCGTTTGCCGCCGACCATGCGCAGCTCGTGAACCGTCGCTTCCGAATCGCACAGCTCGCACTTCATGGGCCGGGGTTCCTCGCCAGAGGAGTTTAGCGGAACTTCGGCTCGAGGGTCCAAAAAACACAACGGCCCGGGCGTCTTGCGCCCGGGCCGAAGCATGGTTGATTGGGTTCGATCAGGAGAGTGGACTCTCAGTGAGCCGCGCCCTTGGCCTTGCGGGTGTAGCCGTACTTCCGCTTGAGGGCCTTGGTAACCAAACCGGCCCGGATGGCCCGAGTGGAAACCTTGATCCGCTTCCGTCCGCCATCGACCACGGCGACGACTTCCTGCAGATTCGGCTTGAACGTGCGGGGGCTGATCCCCGTGGGCTTGAGGCCGAAGCCGCCCTTGGTGATCGCCTGGCCGCTCCAGGCGCGCTTCTTCCCGAAGGAGGTCTTCTTTCCGGTGTAATAGCACTCGTACGGCATAAGTCACCTCTAAGGCGGGGTGCGTGGGGGGCGGGGAGTTTAGGCCGCATCGCCCCGAGAGCCAATCCCGCTTACCGCCCCCTCCGCCGCAGCTCGACGATCAGCACATCGTCGGTCGCGGCCCCCCCCCGGGCGGAGGCCACCCTGGCCGCCGCTTCCCGGGCGTCGGTCGCCCCCTCCAGCACCCTCAGAAGCTGCTCCAGCCCCGAGCTGCGCCCGGTTGGATCCAACCCCTCAAAGGCGCCGTCGGTGAAGGCGAACACCACATCCTCGCTTCCCAGGGTCGCTTGGCCTGCGGCGGCCGCGAACAGTCCGGGTTCCAGCACGCCCAGCATCGGGGCAGTGGCGCCGAGTCGCTCCATGGTTCCCCCCGGGCCCCCCTTCCGAATGAAAGCCGGGGGATGCCCCGCACTGGCCCACTCGAGTCGACCGGACTCCGGATCCAGCGCCATGGCCAGCGCCGTCGCGAACACGCCATGCACGGCCAGTTGCTCGGAAACGAATCCGTTGAGATGCTCGATCAACGCTCCCGCTCCGCCTTCGGGGTGTGCCGCGAAAAATCGCCTCAGTTCATCGTGCAGCCGGTTCACCGTGAGCGCGGCGGACACGCCGTGACCCGAAACATCGAGGATCACCGCGTGGACGGGCCCGGCCGTATGGCTGGGCGGGAATGCCAGCGGCCAGACGAAGAGGAAGTCGCCACCGATGGCCCGCATCGGTTCGTACCAGTACGTGATGCGCACCGGTCCTTCGGTCAATGGGGGAGGGAACAGGGCTTCATGAATCCGGCGGGCGTACGCGAGTTCCGCCGAGAGGTCGCCCAGTTGGGCCGCGACTTCGCGCGACCGGAAGCGTTCATCGAACTCACGGTGGCGCCACGTGCTCCAGGCCACGCCCGCAGCGACCGCCGCGCCCGCGGCCAAGGCTTGTCCGACGCCCATCAGCACGGGCGATTGCGCTACGGCCAGAATGGCCAGGGTCGTGATCGCCCAGCACGGCACCGCAATGCGGAGTGCCTCGACCCATCGCATCGGGACCAGCACCAGCGCGAGCACGGCCAGGAACGAGCCGGAGAGCACCGACATCCACCCCGCGCCGATCCGCGCGGCCCGTTCCATCGAGGCGTCCGGCCGCTCCAGGAGGTTGGTCAGACCCTCGAGCGGAGCCGAGGCGCCCACAGCGATAACCGTCAAGACCGTGACGAGGCCGACCAGGCGACGCCGATCTGGTCGGGTCGCGAAGAGAAACGCGATGGAGGCGGCGTACAGAGCGAAGATCGCGCCGTCCCACGAGAAGTTCAGCACCATGAGGGGTGTCACGGGCTTTCCCTGCCCACGCGCGGCGGCCCAGTCGTTGAAGTTGCCACGGATGCTCAGCGCGAAGGCCGCGACGGCCAGCACGCAGTACACGACGATGCGCCGCCGCAGCACCTTGGCCCGCTCGCGATCAAAGCGGGCGTGAAAGCCGGCGTCCGGGTTGGGAGTCTCGCGTCGCATTGGGCCGTCCCGGTCAGGGTAGCGTGCCCGGAAGCGGCCTCACCCCCGCCGCAGATTCTCCCGCCCGATCATCACCTCCAGCGTAGCGCAGACGATGTCCACCTCCCGCTGGCTGAGGCTGTTGTAGAAGGGCAGGGCGATGGTTCGCTGGCTCACGCTTTCCGCGATCGGGAACATCCCCGGCTCGTACCCGAACTCCTCGCGGTAGAACGGCTGGAGGTGGATGCAGGGGAAGTAGTCCGCCGCGCCCACATCGTGGTTCCGCATGCCGGCGATGATGCTGTCCCGCTCCGCGGCGGTGTAGCCGGTCGCCAGCCGCACCACGAACACGAACCAACTCATCAACGTGTCCGGGCAGATCGTCGGCAGCACCAGGTTCGGGTTCGCCATCAGGCGCTTCATGTACGCGTCCGCCACCTGCTGGCGCTTGAGCACGATCTCGTCCAGCCGCCGCATCTGCGCCACGCCCAGCGCGGCGTTGATCTCCGGCATGCGGTAGTTGTACCCCAGACGTTCGTGCCGAAGCCACGCGCCCACATTTCTCGGGTTGTGCCGGCCGTCGATCACGGCCTGGTCGGGCCCGATCGCGCGCCCCTGGTTCCGCATCGACCGGCACAGGTCGGCCAGCCGCTCGTCGTCGGTCACGATCATCCCGCCCTCGCCCGTCGTGATCTGCTTGTTCGGGTAGAACCCGAAGACCCCGACGCGCCCGAAACTCCCGCACGGCCGCCCGCCCAGGCTCGTCGCCAGCGCCTCGCACGAATCCTCGATGAGCGGGATCTCGTGGCGAGCCGCGATGGAGGCGTACGCATCCATGTGCGCCGGGTTGCCGAACGTCTCGACCGCGAGGATCGCCTTGGTCCGGCGCGTGATCGCCTTCTCCAACAGGCCCGGGTCCATGTTCAGGGTCTTGGGGCAGATGTCCACGAAGACCGGCTTGGCCCCGACATAGAGAATGCAGTTGCTCGACGCGATGAACGAGAACGGCGTGGTGATGACCTCATCCCCCGGCCCGATCCCCAGCGCCCGCATGACCAGGTGCAGCCCGCTGGTCCCGGATGAGACCGAGACCCCGAACCGGCACCCCGCCCTCGCCGCGACCAGTTTCTCGAACCGCTCCGCCATCGGCCCCAGCGCCAACCGCCCGGAACGCATCGTCTCGACCACCATGTCAATCTCCACCTCGGAGATGTCCGGTCTCGAGAGCGGGATCTCATGGTGCGGCATGGTCGGTCCCGGAAGCGGCGCGGCCTGTGACATGGGGAAACCCTTTGGCACGGCCACTCCGATAACCCTAGCAGGCCGCTGGGGTCAACATCGGCAGGTTTGGCCACGAACCTTGCCCGTTACGGGCATCCCGAAGCGAACTTGTTGAGGAAGCACTGGAAGTCGTTGGCGGTCAGGGTGGGGGAGCCGGTTGATCCATCGCAGTTGGCGTAGGTGTCGTTGGAAGCATACTTGTTCAAGAAACACTGGAAGTCGTTCGCGGTGAGCAAGGGGCTGCCGGTGGAGGAGTCGCAGTTGGGGTAGCAGGTCGTGGCGATCGGGTGTATCCACAACACCGCTTCATCGCGTCCGGTGAGGGTGTTGTGGCCTTGGCCTCCGATGTACATGGTGGAGCCCGTGCGGCGGATACACCACGCGATCGAGGACGAGTAGCCGATCGGCAGTTGCGCGTGCAGGTCGATCCACGATGCGGCCGAACCGGTCCACAATCCGGCGCGATCGGTTCCTCCGAATCGAGCGTACCCCACCTGTGTTCCGCCGCCCACGCCCAGAGCGGATGAAAAGGTTGACCCGGACGGGTTCAGGTCCACAAATGAGGCGGCCGAACCCGCCCACAGCGCGGCGTGACGTTGCCCGCCGACGATGGCCCAGCCGACCTGCTGCCCGCCACCGACGCCCATCGCCTTCGACGATGATGCACCGGCGGGGTGCAGGTCCACCCACGAGGCCGCGCTCCCACTCCACAGGCCGGCATGGTCCGATCCGCTCACCGTGGCGTGCCCGACCTGTTGCCCATCGCCCACGCCGCGAGCCTCCGACCACGTCGCGCCGGTGGGATGGAGGTTGATCCATGACGCCGCGGAGCCGGTCCACAGGCTGGCGCGGGCGGACCCGCCGCCGATGGAGGCCACGCCCGCTTGCTGCGAGCCGCTCACGCCATACGCGTACGACGCCAAGGCAACCGCCGGATGCAGATCGATGTACGACCCGGACGTGCCCGTCCAGAGGCTCGCATGATCGTCGCTCCCAATGCGTGCGTAGCCCGCCTGGTGTGTGTCGCTGGCCCCCAAGCCTTCGGATAGTGCCGCGCCCGCGGGGTTGAGGTCAACCCACGAAGCCGCCGTGCCGTTCCACAGGCTCGCGTGCCGGACCCCGCCGATGTTGGCAAAGCCCGTCTGAGTGCCAGCACCCACCCCGTTCACAGCCGATGCGGTCGCACCGGCGGGGTGCAGGTTGATCACTGTCCACTGGGCCAAGGCCTTCGAAACCGGCGCGGCGGCGAGACCGGAAAGCACCGAGATCAGTCCAAGTCGTGTCATGATCGGTCCCTTCGAGGTTGGCTCAACGAACCGCGGCCACTCTGCCATGACCGCTATTTGCCAGCACCCGCCCATCGGGCGTGGGCTCGATTCATCTGGGGCATACCGCCCGAAGAACGTGCGGTTCGTGCAGTCCTCCAATGGCTCGTCAATAACAGATACGAAGATCCAGTTTGACATTTGCGCTGCGTGAAGTCAAGGCCATTTGGTCGCGCACACCAAGGCGATTCGGGTGGCGCGGGGCCGCTCCCCATTCCATACTCAGACCCGGGGGAGGGCCAACATGCGCGTCCGGCCGCGGCAAGTTCGGAAGTGAGAAGCAGCGAGATCGAATCGATATCCGCGTTCACGTCGCCCGGGGCGACCGAGCATGATCCGACGCGGGTGTCTTTCTGAACGGTGAGCCCGAAGGGCCCAGCGTAGAACAGCCTACGGGCATCCGTAAGCGAACTTGGCGAGGAAACACTGGAAGTCGGCGATGTTGATGACCTCGTCGACGGTGCAGTTGGCGTAGGGGTCGCGGACGATGTAGCGGTTGAGGAAGCAGATGAAGTCGTTGGCGGTGAGCAGGGGCTGGGCGGTGCTGTTGTCGCAGTTGGCGTAGCAGTTGGGGCAGCCGACCCACTGGGCGATGCCCGCGCCGACGATCCCGCCTCCGACGGGCGAACTGTTGCCGCCGCCCATGGACACGAACAGCGAGGGGCCGCGGACATCGCGGTAGACCTGCATCCCCTCGCTGTAGTACCCCGAGCCGGCGCCGAGGGGGTACCAGTGGGTCCCATCGAACTTGACGATCCGCGCGGCGGGCACACCGCCAGCGCTGGCGAAGTCGCCGGTGATGAACAGGCCGGGGATGCCGGATCCATCGTTGAAAGCCTTGATGTTGCGGATGCCCGCCGGAGCGTTGGGCACGGCGGACCAGGCGTGCCCATCGTACCGGATCAGGTGGACGTTGACGCCGTCGAGTGTGAAGAGCCCGCCCACGAAGAGGTGCGGACCCGAGCCGCTGTCGAAGACGTCCAGCCCGCGGATGTCGCCGACGAGGAAGGTCTGCCCGAGCGGGGACCAGCGCTGGCCGTCCCAGACGACGGCCCCCTGCGGAAGGGGAACCGAGCCGATGGCGGTGAAGTTCCCCACGAGAACCAGCCGGGTCCCGCTTCCAAGGTCAGCGGGCACGATGGCGGCCCGGGTCACATTGGCCAGCGGACCGCCCAGGACCTGCCAGGCCGTTCCATCCCACTTGGCGATCCCTCCGGCACCCGAGCCGTAGATCGCCATGCCGGTCCCGTCATCGAAGGAGAGGTAGGGCCTTGCCTTTCCTGGCCCCAACTGCACGATGAGGCCGGCCGGGGTCTCGGACCAGTGATCATGGTCCCATTGCCAGCCCTTGTACGTGAATCCGGTCAGTGGATTGAAGTACCGTCCTGCGGCATATGGCTTGGGACCTCCGCCATTGTCCAATACGACAATGTAGGCGAAACTCTCGACGTGGCGGATCCCCTTGGTGAGTGCCTCCCATCCGTGCCCTCTCCATCGGGCGACGAACCCTCGTTCGTGCCAGGGGCGCGTGTGGTCTGTGCCATGCACATACAGGCCCGCATCGGGTCCAGAATCAACTACCGTTCGCGAGGGTCCTGAGACTGCATAAGTGAGGCTGAATCCTCTCACGTCAAACGGATCGGGTTTGACCCAGAACGGGGCGCACGATTGGGCCGCCGCCTCACAGGTGAAGGCCAGAGCCGCCGCCGCACAGAGCGAGGAGGGGTGCAGGAGTCTTCGAGATGGCTGGACGGCGGGAGTCATGGGTCTGCGGAAGACATCGGCCGCGTGCACTACGGGCACCCGGCGACGAACTTGGCGAGGAAACACTGGAAGTCGGCCGCGTTGAAGAGGCGGTCCTGGTTGCAGTCGGCGTAGGGGTCTCGCCCGGTGAGGGTCGGTCCGAGGCGTGCGACAAATCGATTCAGGAAGCACTGGAAGTCGTTGGCGGTCAGGCGGTGCGAGCCTGCGGTGTTGTCGCAATCGGCGTAGCAGGCGCGACCACCGAGGCAGCCGACGAACTGCCCCGGTCCCCTGGGTACTGACCCGCCCCCATAAACAAAGAGAGACGGGCCTCGGGGGTCTTGGTTGAATGGCAACATGCGGGCCGTGGCGGCTGGAGGTGCAAAGCCTGGAAGAACATGCCACTGTTGACCGTCGAACTTGATGAACCCGCGTGCTGGTTGCCCGTTGATGCTGGGGATCGGTCCCATGCAGAACAAGGCAGGTCCATGGCCGTCATCAAACTCAACCGCTTGCGTGATCACAGCGTTACTCGGGAACGGCACAACGGTCCATTGGTGGCCATTCCATTTAGCTACCTGCGCCGGGACGCCGCCGGCCGAACTGAGGCCGCCGACAACCCAAAGCTCCTTGCCCTGGCCGCTGTCGAAGACGGCCGCGGTCAGTTGCGTTCCGGTAATCCCCGTTCCCAACGAGTGCCACCGCTGGCCATCCCAACGCGCGATGCCGCGGGTGTTGGGCACGCCCTCGATCCCGTCGAACATGCCGATGACGTACAGCGACGGCCCATCGCCCAGGTCGAAGACCTCCATGATGTAGTTGTTTAAGCCCAGCGCAAGGCCGATGATTTGCCATTGCGATCCATCCCACTTCTTGAACCCGCCGTCCCCCGATCCGTAGATCACGGGGCCGCTTCCATCGTCGAAGTAACAAATGGGCACGTTTACGGGATCCAGAGTCATGAGCCCGGCGGGCGTGGGTGACCACCTTTGCCCATCCCAGTAGACGAAGTCCGTGAGCGAGAGAGGACTCGGGTACCTTACCAAAGCGCATACTCGCATCGTGCCGTCGATCGGCAGCACCATGAGGCTGCCTGTGGCCTGGAGGTCGGGCAAGCCGGACGTGAGAAACTCCCACCCATGCCCCTTCCAACGAACCAAGCGGGCGCGCTGATTGAACGGGCCATCGAACAGGTACGCGCCTGCGTATACAGCCGGTCCAGAGCCATCGTCGAACACGACTTCCGGATTGCCGATCTCAAAACGAGCGAATGGATCTGGCGCAAGAAAGAAGCGGTCACAAGGCTGGGCAACGGTCGTCGTCGCCAGTCCGAACACAACCGCGAATGTTCGCCGCACGAGTTGGCTCAGGTGTACGTGCATCATAATCGCCGACCCTCGGCTTTTCCGAGGGTCCAGCGCACTTCATTCAGGCATGGTTTCGTTAATGAACTGTGTCGCCCAGTCGGTTCCGCTCAAACCTCCAAGCGAAGTTCCCGTCGTCCAAATACGTCGCGCGGCTGTGACATTGGGGACACCTGGGCTGTACTCGACCGCGAGTCCAGCCGGTTCATGGTTACCGGGTCCCGGGCCGAAGTAGATCGGAAGTGAGTTCGGCAGCCAAGACAAGGGCTTGTAGAAGTCCGGGTTGCCTTGAGCCGCGCCATCGTACTTGAGAGTGGCGTACCCGAATCCCGTGGCGCTCTTCGTCTTGGCTGCAACGTAGATCAAGAACGATGTTCCCGTCGGCATGAAATCATCCACGGCTCGAATCGTCCGCGCTGCCACCGCCCGATCATCAAAGAGCCCTTGGTCACGATTCCAGAGCGCTCCTTTGGCCCAATGCCGTAGATCGACCGCATTCTGAGGTGGCAGTGGCGTGTTGAGCTCGCGGAAGACCCGATACACCATGGTCGCGACGCCCGTCTTGCCGTCGTACCGGCTCACGGCAATGTAGTTGCCCCGCGTGCTTCGCACTGTACCCGCCACAAAAACCCTCTTGGGGAGCAAGCGGTTGGAGTTCGGCGTGACACCATCTCCGTGTTCTTCCCAAAGCCCGACGGCCGCGGCGTCATCGTCATAGCCCTCAACCGGCGCAGTGGGAAAGCGCTTCACATCGGGGGTTTGCAAGTGGCTGCGGTTGCCCCATCACCCTCTGAAATACGCCCACCCCCGCACACATCCATGCGGCCACGGCCATGACAACAAGTCTTCGCTTCATACACCGCCCGCTTTCTCCCGACCCCCAAGCGTTCGGAGCCGCCGGAGAACGAACGCGGCTCCAACAGGGGTATACCACCCAGTCTACTTGGGGGTTTCCGCCCGGCAACAAGAAAACTGCAAAAACGTGCCGGAATCCACGAGGTTGAGTGAAACGGGCTGATTTCGGACCTTCTGCGAGGGGGAAGAGGTGGCGTGGGGGCTTCCCTCCGCCCATTTCCTGCGCCGCCCGAGACCCGTGCCACCAACCCGGCCTGGTCCTCGCCCTACACCCCCGGCGTCGCCCGGAGCACATCATCCCGCAACTGTTGCGACAGCGCTTGGAGGGACAACCCCGCCAGTTCCGCGGCCAGCCCGCCGCCCCCGGCTCCGTCCAGGTCTGTACCCAGGTACGGGCCGGTCATTTCGCCCGCCGCGATCTGTGCTTGGAGGCGTTGCACCGCCGTAACGATCGTCGAGTGGTTGGGCCGGCCCATCGCCCGGGCCATCTCCGGGTAACTCATCGTCGTCAGCCACCGCCCCAGCAGGGCGCACATCGACCGCGCCAGCACCACGCGCTTGTGCCGGCCCTTGCCGAACAGTTCCGAGGGCTCTACCCGCAGCGTGCGGCACACTTCCTCGATGATCAGCGTCATCCGCACGGGGCGGACCGGCTTGGCGTCCACCGGCGGTTCCTGCTCGCCAAGGCCCAGCGCCTTGCGGATGAGCACAAGCCCCACGGCCCCATCGCCCCCGCCCCGGTTCGGCAGGCCGCGCAGCGCCTCGATCCGCGTGAGCACACCCTCGACATCCCGCGCCGTCGGTGCCGCGCCGCCGCACCGGGCGGCGATCAGCGATGCCCCGGCCTGGTCGATCCTCAGCCCCCGCTTGGCCGCCAGGCGGGACACGATCCTGGCGCGCAGGGCCGGCTCCGGCGGGTCGATCCGCACGACCATCCCCGCCAAGAACCGCGACACGAGCGCCTGGCTGAGTTTCTCCACCCGGCGCGGGTGCTCGTCGGAGGCGAGCATCACCTTCGCCCCGGACAGATCGATCGCATCAAACGTGTGAAGCAGCTCGATCTGCGTGGCCTTCTTGTTCTGCAGGAACTGCACATCGTCGATGCACAGCATCGAGACGCCGCGGTACCGCTCCCGGAACGAGGACAGCTTGTCCGCCTGCACCGCGGAGATGTACTCGTTCGTGAACGTTTCCGCCGTGAGGTTCACCACCGTTTCGCCCCGGTGCCGCGCCGCGCCCGCGACCGCGTTGAGCAGGTGCGTCTTGCCCACGCCGCACGGCCCGTGGATGAACAGCATCCGCGCCGACTTCGGACACTCCGCCGACAGCAGCGTCATCGCCGCGGCGTGCGCCAACTGATTGGACTCACCCACTTCAAAGTCTTCCAGCCGGTAGCGGTCCGTGGCCGGTGATACGGGCGTGGGGGGTGTCAGGCGGCGAGCCAATGTGCCCGGTGGAAGGGATGGGGCGGGCCTGGCCCCGCGCTCATCGCGCCCGGGAATCCGCTGCGAGTCCACGAACGGTCCACGGTCGATCCGGAAGGCGACCTCGACGCCCGGTTGGCCGAGTTCTTCTCTCGCCGCCGACTTGAGCGATTCCCCGTACCGTTTCGCGATCAGGTCCGCGACAAAGCCCGTCGGCACGGTGATCTCGACTCGCGAGCCCGCGCAGCGCACCAACGTCTGATGCTCGAAGTAACGGCGGTACGCGTCCGGTCCGACCTGCCGTGATACCCGCTCGAGAATCTTGCGGCCCGCCTCTCCTCCCGGGTGTCCGTTTGATTCTGAAGTTGCCCGGTCCTCGCGTCCGTGTCCCTGCATTGGCGCTCCCATACGGCAATGCCCGGGCGAGCATGTCGCCCGGAAGACCAACCGAAGAATCCGTTCGCCTCCTACCCGGCCCGCGCGCACCGACACCCTGCATGAAGCCCCACCATCGGGGCCGCCTCACGTTGTCTGCGAGCGCCGCTTTGCGGCGGAAAAGAAACCGAGTTCGCCCGATCGCTTCCGTGATCGGGAGGGGCCAAGAGTATTCGGCACTCCAATCACCCGCAAGTTCCGCGCGGTATCCACATCGCGCCGCCACCATGAAACCTGCTGCGTTCCCCGGCATTTGCGCAACCTAAAAAAACATTGTGCACATCTGTCGCCGGCGCTTCGGAACAACTCGTGGAAAACTCACCGCCCTTGCGCAACTCCCCCGGTTTCAAGGGGATTGCGGCGGTGGAGGCGTCGATCCCGCGTTGTGGACAACTCCTTGGGCCGGCGGCTGCAGCGGCCGCACCATGGCCAAACGCCGACCGGACTCGCGGAACCCGAAGCGCCCGTAGAGCTTCCGCGCGGGATCGTTGCGGACATCGACCGCGCACGCGATGTGCGTGGATGCCGTCCGCACGGCGGCGCTCAACCCCAGCGGCAGCAACATCTTCCCGAGTCCTCGCCCGCGCAGCTCCGGCGAAAGCCCGAGGTACACCAACTCCGCCGAGCCTTGCTCCGGCAACCGGTTGAACAGCATGCACCCGTGAGGCTCGCCGCGCCAGAACACAAGCCACCACAGCCGGGCATCCCACTCTCCCGTGCTCCGGTGCGACTCGAGGACGTCCGGCGTGGCGCGCAGCCCGCACAGCTCCGGACAGTCCAGCGTGTCGATGTAGCTGCGGTCCAAGGCCTGGACGAGAAGGGCCGACTCATCCGGCATCGGTCGGCCGTTCCAACCCCGCACCGTTCGAACAACGACTCCCTCGGGCCAGTCCGACTCCCGCGGCGGCGTCACCGGCTCAACTCCCCGACGCATCGTGGCCAACTCGCCAACCCGTCGGAACCCCGCCTCTTCAAACGTCGAAACCGCCCACCGCTGCGAAGGTTCCGGAAGCGTTTGGGCCAGCACCCACTCACCCGCGCCCTCCAGGTGTCGGCAGGCCGCTTGAACACACTGGACCCTCTCGCGGTGCCCACGGTCCCGCCTTTCCCCTCCCTGCCCCCCCTCTCCCCCATCTCCTTCGCCCGGTTCGCCCACCAAGAGCACGACCGTCTTGCCCGAACCCGGGACCGCCAGACAGACCTCCCGCACCCGCCGCGGCCGACCATCCGGTGCCCGGTCCACGGTTCCCCACATCATCGAAAGGTCGATCCCGTGCACCGCGGCGGCACTCATCATCCGTTTGGCCGCCCCGGAGCGTGTCCCAGCGCCCAAGAGCCTGGCGGCGCCAAGAACGGCGAGAGATTCCGGCACGCGGATGGGAACAAACCCGGGCGGGGCGGCGGACGGGATCTCAGCGGATGGGTCGGGCACGGTGTCTGCTTTCAGACAATCGACGGAGGATCGCAGGAATTATGAGCCATGGACGGCCGGATTGACGCTGGCTCCCCAGCCTGTAGACTAGACTGGTTCCCTTCCGGGAGGCTCCGAATGGTTTCACGTATGCTGCGGGCCGCGGCCTGCAAGGTTGTCGTCGCGATCGCCATGGTGGGCGCGCTGGTTGCCGGAGGACTGGCCTTGGTCCCCGCGGCCCACGCGGCCCCCGAGCCTTCCCCGATTCCGAAGCGCTGGCAGCTGGAGATATCCACTTCCCCGCTGATGATGGCTGTGGTCGGCGGCCGGTCGTACTTCTTCATGACCTACCGGGTGACGAATAACTCGCCGCAGGACCAGCTTTTTGCCCCGGCCTTCGAGCTCGCGACAGACGAGGGCGACCTTGTTCGCTCCGGGCGGGATGTGCCCGTCGAGGTGACCAGGGAGATCATCACCCGGCTGGCCGATCCCATGATCGAGGACCAGATTTCCATCGTCGGCAATCTCCTTCGCGGCCCGGAGAACGCCAAGACCGGCGTTGTTGTCTGGCCGATGCCCCAGCAGTTCAATGCCCAGATTTCCATCTTCGCCGCGGGCTTCAGCGGCGAGACCGCGGTCGTGGAGGTTCCCAGCGCCTCTGGCAAGTCGGAGAAGAAGCTCCTGCGGAAGACGTGGATGATGCGCTACAGCCTGCCCGGCCAGCTCAAGCCGGGCACCGGCGAGGCGTTCCTTCCCGTGGAATCCCGCTGGATCATGCGGTAACGCCTCGACTGGCCCTCCGGCCTTTCCTCGCCTACCCTCCTCGCCCGGCTTTGCCGGTCTTTCTCGCCCCATTCCAGCAGGACTTTTGCTATGGCACACAAGAAGGGCCAAGGCTCCACCAAGAACGGCCGCGACTCCAACCCGCAGTACCGCGGAATCAAGCTCTACGGCGGCGAAACCGCCAAGGCCGGCTCCATCATCGTGCGCCAGGTCGGAACGCCGTTCCAGCCCGGCTTCATGGTCCGGCGCGGCAAGGATGACACCTTGTTCTCCGTGACGGAGGGCACGGTGCTGTACCGCGGCCGGAAGGTTCATGTTGTTCCCAGCGATCCCAAGACTCCTCGCCCGGCCTACCTGTCGGCGAACTGATCGCTTCCACGCCCAGGGACTTCCCCAAATCATCTCGACCACCGTACCGGGGCCTTTTGCCCCGGTTTGTCTTTTTCAGGGCGCCGACCCGATTTCAGCAAAGAACTTTGGCACTCACTCGCTCCAAACCGCGCCTGAGGGAGAGGACCAAGCAGCAGACGTTGGTCTTTGCGAAAGGGAGCAGCCATGCCGGACTTTGCCGCCATCAAGCAGAAGCAGCAGGCCACCTGGGCCACGGGCGATTTCTCGATCATCGCTTCGAGAGTTGTGTTCGTCTCGGAATGCCTGTGCGAAAACGCGGACCTTCAGGCCGGGTGGACCGTCCTGGATGTCGCCACGGGCAGCGGCAACGCCGCCCTCGCCGCGGCACGACGCGGGTGCATCGTCACGGGAGCGGACTATGTGCCGGCGCTCCTCGAACGTGCTCGCTTGAGGGCTCGCGCCGAGCAGGTTGACATCACCACGGTCGAAGCGGATGCCGAGTCGCTTCCCTTCGCCGATGGTTCGTTCGATGCCGTCACCACCGTGTTCGGGTCCATGTTTGCCCCGAACCACGTCGCCGCGGCGGGAGAACTGGCACGCGTGTGCCGGCGCGGCGGGCGCATTGCCCTGGCGAGCTGGTGTCCCGAGGGTTACACGGGCGAGATGTTCAAGCTCTTCGCGAGGTACCTTCCGCCTCCACCGGGCGTGACGCCGCCCATTCAGTGGGGCGTGGAGCGGCACGTCCGCGAAATCTTCGGTCAGGCCATCGGTTCGATACGCAGCGAGGTTCGCGAAGCCGTGTTCCGGTTCCGATCCATCGACGAGATGATTACCACCTTTCGGACGTACTTCGGCCCGACGGTGAAGACGTACGCCGCGCTCTCCGACTCGCAGCAGAAAGAGCTGACCGGGGAGTGGACCGAGCTGGCACGGAAGTACGACCGCAACCGCGGGAACGGGCCGGCGGCGATCGTGGGTTCGTACCTCGAGTCGATCATCGAACGGGCATGAGTTCCGCGTGATTCAAGGCACCCGGTGATGGTGTTGCGAAGCGGAGAACCTGCGGCCTGGCGCGGGGTATCCTTCCTATCACCATGGCCACCGCACTCAACGCCCCGACCTCCGAGTTCGAGAAGAAGGACCGCTGCGCCGACCTCCCGCACCGGCCGCGCGTCCTGCTCGGCAAGATGGGCCTCGACGGGCACGATCGCGGCGTGAAGGTCATCGCCAGGGCCCTGCGTGATTCCGGCGTGCACGTCATCTATTCCGGACTCTGGCAGACGCCCAGGTCCCTCGCGGTTTCCGCCCGCGATGAGGATTGCGATTGCATCGCGGCGAGCATGATGAGCAACTCGCACCTGGTTCTGGGGCCGAAGCTGGTCAAGGCGATCCGCGATCTCGGGCGTCCGGACATGCGTGTGTACATGGGCGGCATCCTTCCGCAGGAAGACATCCCCAAGCTTCTCGAGGGCGGCATCACGCGCTGCTTCACCACGGGCGTCGGCCTGATCGACATTGTCAACGCGGTACGCGAGTCGACGGTCGCTCGGACCGAGCGCGTCCCCTCCGGCGGTGTAACGGCTCAGCTCGCCCGGGACATCTCGCTCGTGCACGCGGGCAGGGCGCTTCGCGCTGACGCGAAGAAGCAGCGCCCCAGGCGCGTGATCGGCATCACCGGCTCCCCCGGCGCGGGGAAGTCCACGCTCGTGGCGCAGCTCGTGGGCGAGTACACGCGGCGGGCCAAGGCGGACCCTTCGCTCGGTCGGTGCGCGGTCGTCGCGTTCGACCCGATGTCTCCGATCACCAGCGGTGCGCTCCTCGGCGATCGCCTGCGCGTCGATTTCAACAACCTCGATGAAGCGGTGTTCTACCGCAGCCTGGCCATCAGCGGCGAGGACTATTCGTCGCTGGACGAGATCGTGCAGCTCATCGGCGGGGCCCACGCGGGCGGCGGGACAGGCTTGCCGTACCAGACCGTCTTCGTCGAGACCGTCGGCGCCGGCCAGAACGAGACCAAGATCCGCAAGCATGTGGACCGCACGGCGGTGGTTCTGACCCCCGGCATGGGCGATGCCGTGCAGATGGACAAGGCTGGCATCCTGGAAATCGCCGACGTCTTCGTCTGCAACAAGGCCGACCATCCGGGCGAGAACGAACTGGTCCGAGACCTGCGTGACATCGCCGGCAAGAGGCCGATCGTGGAGACGATCGCGACGCGGGCGCAGGGGACCGCCGAACTGCTCGACGCGTTGCTGGCCTGAGCGTTGCGGCATCCAAAGGGGGATCTGTGAGCACCGTCGCCAGCAACCCGCCCACCATGCAATGCATGGAAGTCTGGGGCGGCAACGCCGCCATCGACAACGGCGTCGTCATGCCTGGGCTCGATGCCTGGGTCTATGCCAAGCCGTACAAGGAGCAGGCCGCGGGCGGGGACATTCATTACGTCTCCAGCTGCGCCACGGGGCGCATCGTCCGCCTCCTCGTTGCCGACGTCAGCGGGCATGGGGATGAGGTGGCCGATACCGCCCGGGCCCTCCGGTCCCTCATGCGCCGCTACATCAACTACCTCGACCAGTCGAAGCTCATCCGCGGTCTGAACACCGAGTTCACGCGGCTCTCGGAGATGAGTCGCTTCGCCACCGCCGTCGTCGCCACGTACTGGTCCCCGACGGATGAGCTTCATATCTCGAATGCTGGCCACCCTCGCCCGCTGTGGTACCGCGCCAGGACGCAGTCGTGGCACGTGCTGGACACCAAGGCCGCGCCCGACGCCGGGCTCTCCAATATTCCACTCGGCATCGCGGAGCCGACGACGTACGACCAGATGTCCGTCAAGCTCGGCGCGGGGGACCTGGTGCTGATCTACACGGATGCGCTGGTGGAGGCCGCGGCATCGGACCGGCGCTTGCTGGGCGAAGCCGGATTGCTGGAAATCGTGCGGTCGATCGATGTGAACGCACCGGAGTCGTTCATTGCCTCGTTGCTATCGGCGATTCGAGCGCGCACGGGGATGGAGTTCGGCGATGATGTGACAGCGCTGCTGCTTCGTCCCAATACGCTCAAGCCTCGGGCCGGTTTGGGCATGGGGTTGATGGCGGGTTATCGAATCGCCAGGTCGGCCGTGCGGTCGCTGTTCCGCAAGGAGCCCGTGGGGTTACCCGAAACGACGATGCGGAACTTTGGGGGAGCGTTTGTGGGGCGGTTGAATCGGGATTGAGTGGGCGAGGGAGCGAGACAGCGACACAGCGAGACAGCGAGACAGTGACACAGCGAAACAGCGACACGGGGACGGAGGTGGGCGAAGTGCCGGAGGTGCGTCTCGCGTACGTCGAATCCCGTGTGAGCTTGTCCTTTCTTCGTCACTCCGTCACTCCGTCACTCCGTCTCTGCGTCTCTGCGTCTCTGCGTCTCTGTTCCCCGTGGTGATTCCTGCCTCTTCCTACCATCCGCCCCGTGTCCAACCAGCCTCTTGAACCTGAATCACTCGATCCGACATCCGAGCCGATGCCGCCCAAGCCGCTTAAGCAGCGAGGCGAGCACGGGCTGACGGCCGATGGTCGGCTCAAGTCGGGCAAGTTGGCCGGCCTCTCGATGTACGCCGCGATATGGACCGTCGGCTGGCCGGTGCTGGTGGACTCCGTGCTCAACTCGCTGGTGGGATTGACGGACACGATGGTCGCCGCGGCCATCAGCCCCGCGGCGACGGATGCGATCGGGAACGCGGCGTACATCCTGTGGTTCTGCGGGCTGTTCATGATCGCGCTGGATGTGGGGGCGACGGCGCTGATCAGCCGGTCGGTCGGCGCGGGGCGGTGGGCGGTGGCGCACGCGGCGGTGGGGCAGACGATGATCCTGGCGGTGACCACGGGCGTCGCGGTGGGGGCGCTGCTGCTGGCGCTGGCGGGGCCGATCGCGTCGGTGATGGGCATGTCGCCGGAGGGAGAGATCCTGTTCCGGCAGTACCTGCGGGTGTGCTCGATCGATGTGCCGCTGATGGGTGTGCTGTACGCGGGGATCGCCTGCATGCGCGGCGCGGGGGATTCGTTCCGCCCGATGCGGGCGATGATCCTCGTGAACATCATCAACCTCGGATTGTCGTGGATGCTCTCCGGCGCGGACTACGCCGTGATGGTCAAGGGGGCTGATGGCGGCCTGGTGCGGAAGGTGGTGGTCGAGAACCCGTTCCCGTTTGACCTGGGGGTGCTGGGGATCGGATTGGGGACGATCCTCGGGCACGCGGCGGGGGCCGTGCTCATCCTGTTGACACTGGTGCGCGGGAAGACGGGGCTGAGGCTCCGGCGGAGCCGGCTCAAGCCGCATTGGCACACGATGCGGCGGATCGTGCGCGTCGGGTTCCCCAACTTTCTGGAGACGCTGGGGATGTGGATCGGGAACTTCCCGATCATCCTGATGGCGGGATGGATCGGCGCCGATCTGGTGGGGGCGCACATCCTCGCGGTGCGGATCGAGGCGTTCAGCTTTCAGCCCGGGTTTGCGATCGGGATCGCCGCGGCGGCGCTGGCGGGGCAATACCTGGGCGCGGGGAGCCCGCGCCTGGCGAGACGGGCGGTGCTGATCTGCACGGGGCTCTCCGCCGGGATCATGGGCGTGATGGGGGTGTGCTTTATTCTGTTTGCGAAGCCGATCGTCGGGATGCTCTCGGCGCAGGGGGTGCACCTGGCGGTGACGCCGCGCTTGCTGGAGATCACGGGCCTGGTGCAGGTGCCGTTCGCGGTGGCGATCGTGTTCCGGCAGGCGATGCGCGGCGCGGGGGATGTGAAGGTGGTGATGTGGATCACGTGGATCACGACGTACGCGTTCCGTCTGCCGCTGGCCTACGCGCTATCTGGGGTGGATGTGCCGCTTCCGGGTGGGGGGCGGCTGGAGAATCCGTTCAAGGAGTGGGTGGGAGGGGCGAGCCTGACCGGGCTGTGGGTGGGTCTGTGCGCGGAGATCGTCCTGAGAGCCGGGATGTTTGCTTGGCGGTTCTGGCAGGGGGGGTGGACCCGGGTGAAAGTTTGAACGATTGACCCAGAGCGACACAATCGGGTTGTGTTAGGTCAAATTAGGGGTATTCAAGATGAAATTGGGCGTTGCCCGATGCGAGGGGATCTGTTAAGCTCTGATCACGTCTTTGTTCGGGCATTCTTTTTCACAGCGGTAGACAGGAGTTTGGATATGGCGACCCGTGCCTGCGGTCGTGCGCGTGCCTTCACGCTGATCGAACTTCTCGTGGTGATTGCGGTCATCGCGCTCTTGATCGGCATCCTGCTGCCGGCGCTGGCCAGTGCCCGTGCAACGGCTCGTGCGAAGAAGGAAATGGCGCTGTGCAACCAGATGTTGCTGGGCTGGAATGTCTACACGAACATCTACAAGGACACGATCATCCCCGGCTACATCGCGTGGACGTGGGCGCACCCGCACAACGGGCGGGTGAACATGATGCCGGCGGACCCGGCGGATAACACCAAGCGGCTTGAAGGCGATGTGATCAAGAGTTGGTCGTGGCGCTTCGCGTCACTGACGGACTTCCCGGTTGACTCGCTGCAAGGCGACAAGGCGACGTTGAGCATGTTCCGTTCGCGCTCCTCGACACCAACAAGCAGCGGTTTGACGAACATTTACGACGATGTGACCAAGTTCCAGTACGCGATTACCAAGCATCCCTCATTCGGCTACAACAGCGCGTACGTGGGCGGGCATTATGGCTGGGGCGCTTTCCCGAACGCGAACGCCAACAGCGACGGTGGGCACCCGCGGTCGCAGGGCGGCCGGTTCTACGTTCAGCGGATGGACCAGATCCGCTGGGGCCAGAAGTTGATCATCTTCGGAACGGGCCGCGAGCGGGACGTCATCACCACGGGTCGCTCGACGTGCGGGTACACCGGCAACTACGTGCCCATGTCGGTTGGGCAAGAGACTGTTCCGGGTGCGGCGCACATCTCGCCGCCCAGGGTTGGCTTCCCCATTCGTGGCATCGGTGGCTCGCCGCCACCAGCTTGGAACGCGAGCGATTCGTGGGACCCGCGGCAGCCGAGCTTTGCTTGGGGCAACCTCGAATTCCGGCACCAGAAGAAGGCGGTCGTCGGCATGGCTGACGGGCACGTGGAAGTCAAGGACATCGCGGGCCTTCGCGACATGACCCGCTGGGCGAACTACGCCCGGCAGGTCGGCAACACGCCGGCCTCGCAGTGGAACTTTGAACCCGGACCATGATCGGGACGGAAGCTGTTGAGTGAATCAAAGCCCCCGCCTGTGCGGGGGTTTTTCTTTGCTACCCTTGGCGCGATGATCGACTTCATCGATGAACTCAAGTGGCGCGGGTTGTTTCACCAGTGCACGGATGAGGAGTTGCTGCGCCATCACCTGGGGACGGGCGTGCGCCGGGCGTACGTGGGGTACGACCCGACGGCGGACTCGCTGACGATCGGGAACCTGGTGACGATCATGATGCTGGTGCACTTCCGCCGCGCCGGGCATGAGCCGGTGGTGGTGATGGGCGGGGGGACGGGGCTGATCGGGGACCCATCGGGGAAGAGCGCGGAGCGGCAGCTTCAGACCGAGGCGATGGTGCGGGCGAACGTCGAGGCGCAGCGGGGAATCTTTGAGAGGGTGTTCGGGAATGCCGAGGCTGTGGGTGGCCTGCCGCTCCGCGGCGGGCATGACGCCCACTCGGCAGAGCGGGAAGCGGGTGAAGAGAGATCGGGAATGCGCCCGCCGCGGAGCGGCAGGCCACCCACGATCCTGAACAACCTGGATTGGCTCGGGAAGCTCGGGTATCTGGAGGCGCTGCGCGACATCGGGAAGCACTTCTCGGTGAACATGATGATCCAGAAGGACTCGGTGCGGGAGCGGCTGCACAACCGGGACCAGGGGATCAGCTACACCGAGTTCAGCTACATGATCCTGCAGAGTTACGACTACCTCGTGCTGTTCCGGGATTACGCGAAGTACGGGCTTGATGGGCGGGTGACGCTGCAGATGGGGGGAAGTGATCAGTGGGGGAATATTGTGGGTGGGGTGGACTTGATTCGGCGCGACGAAGAGTTGAGGGGGTACCAAGCGGTAGGTCCAGGAAGGGTGTCCTATCCAAACAAGGCGTTCGGCTTGACCGCGCCGCTCGTGACCAAAGCCGACGGCGGGAAGTTCGGCAAGACCGAGTCGGGCGCGATCTGGCTCTCGCCGCACCGGACCAGTCCGTACGCGTATTACCAGTTCTGGTTGAACGCGACGGACGCCGATGTGGGGCGGTTCCTGCGGATCTTCACGCTTCACTCCAAGGAAGCCATCGAGGCGATCGAGGCGGAGCACGCCAGGGACCCCGGGGCGCGGCACGCGCAGCGGGAACTGGCCCGCGCCGCGACGGCGCTGCTGCATGGCGAGGCGGAGATGCACCGGGCGGAGGCCGCGGCCAAGGCGCTCTTCTCCGGTGAGATCTCGGGGCTGAGTGAGCCGGAACTGAACGAGGTGTTCGCCTCGGCGCCGTCGAGTTCCCACGATCGGAAGTTGCTGTCGGGGGAAGGCGTGGCGCTGGTGGACCTGCTGCCAGAGACGACACTGTGCAAGAGCAAGCGCGAGGCGCGGGAGTTCCTGGCGTCGGGGTCGGTGATGGTGAACTCGCGGAAGGCCTCCGCCGAAGAGCGGCTGAAGGAAGGGGACCTGCTGCACGGAAAGGTGATCGCGCTGCGCCGGGGCAAGAAGAGTTGGCATGTGACGCGGTGGGGGTGAGAGCGGAAAGCCCGGGCGCGAGCGGGTTCCATCTTGTCGAACTCGGGCGGGCGGGTTAGGCTGATGGCATGCCCTCGCTGGAACAACTCGAACGTCTGCTGGCGGCGGATCCGGATGATGCGTTTGTCCTCTACGGCCTGGCGCAGGAGCACGCCAAGCGGGGGGACCTGGTCCGGGCCATCGAGTTCTACGACCGGTGCCTGTCGGTCGATCCCGCCTACTGCTACGCCTACTTCCACAAGGCGCGAGCGCAGCAGTCGCAGGGGAACGTGGCGGGAGCGATCGCAACAGTGAAGGTGGGGATGGCCAAGGCGCAGGTGCTGGGGGATTCGCACGCCGCGGCGGAGCTTTCGGGTTTGCTGGATGAACTGGAGTGAAGGTTGAAGGGGGCAGCGATGAGCACGTTCGAAGAGCGTGTGTCGGCGGCGAAGGAAACGGCGATCAAGGCGGTGGCATCGCGTGACCTGACGCGGACCGAGGTGGTGGAACTGCTGGCGTCGAAGCGGCTGGGAACAGACGTGGTGGATGCGGCGGTGGCGGAGCTGGAGGAGCTCGGGATTGTGGATGATCGGCGGGTGGCGGAGGCGTATGTCCGGTCGCAGGCGACGGGCGGGCCTGTGTCGCGTGTGATGATCGAGGCGGCGCTGATCGAGCGGGGAGTGGAACCGGGCTTGGTGGCGTCGGTGTTGCACGAGCAGATGCAGGGCCGGGAGGAGGACATGGAGGCGCTGGAACTGGCCCGGATTCGGGTTCGGACCAGCCCGGCAAAGCTCTCGCCCGAGGCGATCAAGCGGCGGGCCTTCGCGTACCTGGCGCGCCGGGGTTTCGACGAGGAAACCGCGCGGCAGGCGGTGGAAACGGCGGCGGAGGAGTACCTGGGAAGGCCCTGAGCATTCGGGAACGCGGGTCCAACAGGTTGCATTCGAGGTGGGGAGCGAGCGGAAGAACCATGCCGGCGATCGGGCTAGGCTCTGGCCTATGAAGTGGACCGGTTGGACAGCGGTGTGCGCGGCGGCGAGCTTGGCGGGCGGGTGCATGAGCCCCCAGAACGATCGGATCACGGCGGGGAGTTCGGTTCGTTTGGAAGTGTTCGACGCAGCGCCGCGAGGCGCGGAGCGGCTGCCGGCATCGCTGGTGGCCCCATCGGTGGTGAGCATCGAGCGGGAGAACTGGAAGACGACGGAGGTGCTCGTGCCCGTGGACGGCACGGCGCACAAGCCAACCTACGCGAGGCGGGTGATCGAGTCCGGCAGAACCAGGCGGCAGCGGAATCTGTACCCGACGGCGACCTCGGCACTCGAGCTGACCGGTGGGAGCGAGGGGGAGCAGCAGCGGGAGGCGGCGTACAACGTGGTTCGCGCGTGGAGCGATGTGCTGTTTCTCCTGCCCCGGATGATCTGGCGGGCGCCGTGGCGGGTGGATGCAAGTCCGGATGAGGCGTACGCGCGGTACTGGCACCCCCGGATCGCCCCGGGGGAGCGTCAGCCGCTCCCGGACGATGGGGATCCCTTCGCCCCGCCGCGTCCCAGGAGCATCACCCCGTGAGCGGTTTGGATGATCGGGGGTTGCCCGTCGGGTATCCGTTCAAGCCGGAGTTGGAGGTCACGCCGCGGGAGGTGCGGGCTCTGCTGACGGAAGGGCGGGTGTGTCTGGTCGATTGCCGAACGGCCGACGAGGCGAGAACAGCGAGGATCGAGGGCGCGGTGCTGATCCCGCTCAATGACCTGCCGCGGCAGGTGGAAGACCTGCAAGACTTGGCGGAGGGTCGGGAGGTGGTGGTGCATTGCCACATGGGGGGGCGGTCGCTGCGAGCGGTCCTGTACTTGAAGGGCCGGGGCATCGAAGCGAGGTCGATGGCCGGGGGGATCGACCTGTGGTCGGTGGATATTGACGGGTCGGTGCCGCGGTATTGACGGCGTGCGGCGGGGGAATGTGCTATAAGTAAGTCCTCACCAACTTCAGAGGGAGTGAAGCATGAAGCGCGCAGTGGTCCTGATGGCTGTGTTGATGGCGGGAAGGGCGCTGGGGCAGGAGGCGGGATCAGGGGAGGCGGGGGAAGCGGCGCGGGCGGGGGGCGGCGGGGGAAGGCCGGTGACGTGGAGCGTTCGAGTTCCCACGGAGTTGGGTTTCAAGGCGGACCTGGACAACTCGGCCGGCAGTGTGACCGTGTCGCGGGTCGGGGCCGAGCTTGGCGTGGGGATCCCGATCGCGACGATGGCGCAGCTCGAGCTGGGGTTTGACTACGAGTATTCGAGGTACGAGTTTTCGAACGCGACGGGGTTCGTCGCGGGTGTGAACAGCCCATGGCAGGACATGCACCGGGAGACCGTGAAGGCACGGTTCATGCAGCAGCACGACATGCGGGTGGCGTGGTTGGTGGGTGGGTCGATCGGCCTGTCGCATGAAGAGGGCGCGGATCTGGGCGACAGCATCTACGGGAGCGCGTACGGCGGGGCGACGTACCAGGTGAATGCGAAGCTGAAGATCGGCGGTGTGCTGGGGTTGTACACGCGGATCGAGGACGATCCGTGGGTGTTGATCGTGCCGATCGTGGACTGGCAGATCGACGACCAGTGGCGCCTGACCAACGGGGGAAGGCCGGGGCTGGCGCTGTACTACACGCCGGACCCGCAGTGGACGTTGAGCCTGTCGAGCTGGTTTGACAGCCGCGACTTCCGGCTTGATGACAAGGGGCCGGCTCCCGGTGGCGTGGCGCGTGACCAGAGCATGGCGGTCCAGTTCGGGGCGACGTACCGGGCGACGCAGCAGATCACGTTCGACGTGGGGGTGGGTATGAAACTGTTCGGGAACTACGAGCTGGAGAACGCGGCGGGCCGGCGCATCGTTGAAGTGGACGTGGACCCCTCGGCGTTCCTGTCGATTTCAGCGACTGTCCGGTTCTAGCGAGGATCGGCCCAAGCGGCCCGTCAACGGGTGATGGGCTTGTCGAGGGAAGTCCAGATGCTCTGGAGCACAGCGGCCGAGGGCAGCTCGTTGTCCTTCGGGAGGGAGTCCACGACGGACCGACTGGCATCGGAGAACCAGAAGACAGACAAGTCGGCTCGAAGGACGTTGGCACCGACCTGGTGGTTGAAGTCGGACTGGGTCCGCAGGCCGTCGGCGACAATCGCCGAAGATGGCTTGATTCGGTCGATGCGATCAGACATCTGGGGCTGGCCGTTGCCGAGTGTCAGGCCGGTCGGGCCGCGGCCGCGGTACTGAAAGTTGGCGACGATGGCCTCGTGATCGTTCCGCCAACTGTCCTGATAGGCGACATAGGGGTTGGCGCCCCGGTGCGAGGGGCAATAGAAGACCTTCGGCGCGGGGAGGTATTCGCCGGCAAAGAATCGGCCGAGGCCGTCCCATGTGCCGGGCGTTGTTGGCTGTTGCGAGGCGAATCGGATGGTCAACGTGTCGTAGGTGAACTCGTTGGTGAAGTCCTGAACGGACGGCAGCGTGAAGGTCTTTGGGATGCTGCCGCGGTGGTTCTCGGTGTACATCTCAAAGGCGAAACCGAGCTGGCGCACGTTGGAGCGGCACACGACCTGGTGCGCGGTCTCGCGGACCGAGGTAAGCGAGGGGAGCATGATAGCGATGAGAACGCCAACCACGGAAATAGTGACGAGAATGTCGAGGAGTGTGAAGCCGGCGCGTAGGGATGAAGGACAAGCCCGGCGCGGGCTTGGAGACGACGCCTGGACCTGAACCGTCCACTGGTGCACGAGCGGTCTCCACGAGTACCGACACACTGTGGCTTAATACTACAAGAGAATGCTTCTAAATACAAGACCGAATGCCGGGGTTCCCATAACAGGGTGAACGCCGGGGTGGGGGAAGGGGATTGGGGAGGTTTAGCCGGCATGGATAGAGGCACAGGGGCGTCTGGAGGGAACCCCGGGGGGGTGACTTGCGGATAGCAGGGGCCGGTCGCGTTCGCCGGCCGGGCGTATAGACTCCGGTGTGTCATGAGGCGTTCCCCTGACAAGGATGATGTCGATCTGGCGCTGATGCGCCGGGTGGCCGGAGACGACGAGAAGGCGGTCGCGGAGTTGTACGACCGCTTCGGATCGCTGGTGTACCGGATGGCGTATCAGGCGATGCCCACCCGGTCGGATGCGGAAGACGCGGTGCAGGAGATCTTTGTCCGGTTGTGGAGGACGGCGCGCCGATACGACCCCAAGCGAGCGGCGCTGGTGACGTGGGTGATGCTGATTTCGAGGCGTCACCTGGTGGACAAACTTCGGCGGAGCCAGGCGCGGGTGAAGACGGCGGGCATGGAAGCGGCGCCACCGGAAGCGGCGGGGACGGAACGGTCGGAGGAACGGGTTGAAGTGGACGAACGGTTTGCGGCAGTGCTCAAGCGTGTGGGTGACCTGCCGGAACTTCAGAGGATGGTGGTGACCAGGGCTTACCTCGGTGGTCAGACCCTGCGGCAGATCGGAGAGGAGTTGAACACGCCGATCGGCACCGTGAAGTCGGCGTTGAGCCGGGCGCTGGTCCGGTTGCGAGAGCGTGCGAGCGAGGAACCTTCCACATGAGTCTGCAGGAACTGATCGAGTTGGCGATTCTGGACGCGATGGGGCTGCTCGACGAGCGAGAGCAGTCGGCGTTCGAGGCCGCGTTCCGCGTGGCCTCCCCCGCGATTCAGGCGCAGGTGCGCCGTGAGCAGACGCGCCTGTCGCGGATTGAGGCGCTGCTGCCGGACGTCACGCCCCCGGCGGGCTTGCGTGCGGCGGTGCTCGCGGTCATCCGCGACGAAATCGCGGCCGGCCAGAAGCAAGTGGCCGGCACGATCACCCCGACCATGTACAAGAGCCGCGGCGTTTCGCCCGTGTGGCGGGCGGCGGCGCTGGGCCTGGCGGCAGCGGCGGTGGTGCTGGCCGTGGCGACGTTCGAATGGAAGCGGCAGTACCAGGTTGTCCGCTCGAGCCTGCAGCAGGATGCGTTGCTGACGCGGCTGCGGGAAGAGGTCGGGGCCACGTACGTGAAGGATGTGCTCTTCTCGCGCGATACAAAGCGCGTGGTGTTCCGCCCGGTGGCGGAGGGCTTCAGCGGAGAAGCATCGCTGTTCATCAATCCGGAATGGAAGACGGCGAAGTTCTTCGGCCAGTCGATGGCAAGCCCCGAGAGTCAGCCGTTCCGGCTGGCGATCATCGATGAGCACAACCAGATCGTGCAGGTGCTGGCACCTTTGGACTCGGACGGACGGTTGTTCAGCCGCGACGTCACGCTGGCGATGAACGCGAAGGGTTCCGTGGCGATCGTCGCCCAGCCGGCGTCGCCGGGGTCGGCGCCCGTGATCCTGGGCAAGGCGGATCTTTCTTCCTGATACGGCGTCCACACACGGACATATGAGGATGGGTGAACGCCCCGCGGCACCGTGCCGCGGGGCGGCTCGTTGGTAAGACCGAAGGGTCAGACGGGGACCAGACCCGCGACTTCCTCGATGGCATCGGCGGCACCCTTGGAGGCGTCACGTCCGCGGAACATTTCGACGATGCGGGCGAGCTCCTCGCGCTGCTCCTCCATCTTCTCGGGCGATTGGAGCAAATTGAGGGCGGCGGCGACGATTTCTTCCGCACCGCCGAAGTGGGGGACAAGCTCGGGGACAATCTCTCGGTGGGCGAGGATGTTGGGGAGGGTGAAGTACTTGGTGGAGACGGCGACGAGTCGGACGGATCGGTAGACAACACGGCTGGAGGTGGACTTGTAGAACGTGACCATGGGCTTGGTCTGGCGCGCGATCTGAAGGGTGATGGTTCCGCTCTTGACGAGGGCAAGGTCGCACCAGCGGATGACGGCATCGGCGTCACCCGCGATGATGGACATGCCTTCGGGAAGGCCGCCGAGTTGGACAGCACGGGATTCGAGATCGCGCTGGACAGTGGGTGTGGTGGCGGCCACGACCGCGCGGGCCGCGGGGAACGCCTGCTTCAGGGCGCGGAAGGCGTCCAGCAGGAGGGGCCAGGAGCCCTCGAGTTCCTTGGGGCGAGAGCCGGGCATCATGGCCAGGCGGGGGGAGCCGGGGCCGAGGCGAGCGGCGCGGGCGTCGAGCTCGGCGGTATTGAGGGGGGCGTCGAAGAGCGGGTGGCCGATGAAGCGGGCGGCGACGCCGCGATTCAGGAAAAACCCCTCTTCGAACGGGAGGAGGCAGAGAACCATGTCCGTAAGTCGGCGGAGCTTGCGTATGCGCCAGCGGCCCCAGGCCCAGATCTGCGGGGCGACGAGGTGGATGACCTTGATGCCGCGGGCCTTGGCGGCCTTGCAGATGGGGAAGTTGGCGGCGGGTGAGTCGACTGGGATATGGGCGATGGGGCGGTACTCGCGCATCCAGCCGTCGATGCGCTCGTTGATGAAGGTATGTTCGCGGATCTTGCGCCAGCCGGGCATTCCCATGACGGCATCATGGCCCGTGGGCTCGACGATGGTCGCGCCAGCACGCTCCATCTTCGGCCCGCCCCAGGCGTAGATGGGAAGGTCAGGGTGGCGGTGCTTGAGCTCCGCGATCACGGCGGAGGCGTGGTCATCGCCGCTTGGCTCGAAGGCCGTGAAGAGGAGGCATCGACCGATGTGGGACGGGTCCGTGACGCTCACACCCACCAGTGAAGGGGAGCCCGCGGGCGGAGTCAACCGTGACACCCGCCGCTCCTGGATACCGCACGTTCCACACGGCGTGAACCGCCCTTCGGCGGTACCCTGAAGCCTGCGCCATGGCATCGAACCCTGATCAGGCCCGGTTGTGCGTGCTCGGCTCCATCATCATGGACATGGTGGTGCCCGTGCCGCGATTTGCGAGGCCGGGTGAAACGGTGCTGGCGGGGTCGCCGCGGCGGCATCCCGGGGGAAAGGGGGCGAACCAAGCCGTGGCGGCGGCGAGGCTGGGCGCCGCGGCGAGCCTGATTGGGACGGTTGGGGATGATGCGGATGGCCGCGCCATGATGGCGGCGATCGCGGGCGAGGGTGTGGATGTCATCGGCGTTGCCGTGGACAACGCGGAGCCAACGGGAACGGCGGTGGTATCGGTGGCACCGGGCGGGGAGAACTCCATCTTGGCTTCGGCCGCGGCAAACCTGCGACTGACGCCGGAGCGGGTGCGGGCCTGCCGGGGCGTGATCGGCGCGGCGGATGTTCTGCTCATGCAGCTTGAGGTACCGCTTGGGGCGGTGGTGGAAGCGGCGCGGTTGGCACGGGAAGCGGGGACGGCGGTGGTGCTGAATGCGGCACCGGTGCCGGAAGCGGGAAACGGGGGCGTTGGGGGTGTACCGGCGGAGCTGCTGGCGATGACGGATGTGCTGATCGTGAACGAGTCGGAGGCGGCGGCGATTGCAGGGCCTGTCCAGGATCTGAACCAAGGATTGGCGAGGCTGGCGGGGTATGGGCCCCGGGTGGTGATCGCGACGCTGGGCGAGCGTGGAGTGCGGTACAGCGTGGACCGCGGCGTGGCGAGCGAGGTGGAGGCGTTTGCGGTTGAGGCGGTGGATTCGACCGGGGCCGGGGATGCGTTTGTGGCGGCATTCGCCGTGCGCTGGGCGGAGCACCAGGCCGCGCAAGCGCTGGATGCGATGGGGATTCTGGATGCGGTGTGCTGGGGAGCGGCGGCGGGAGCGTTGGCGACGAGAACGGCGGGGGCGATGCCAGCGATGCCGCGGCGGGGTGAGGTGGTGGGGATGCTGAGAAGAACGGATGGCGGTTGACGGCGGGAGTTGCTGCGTTCAGGCCGTGAGGCCGTACCGGGGGAAGCGATTACCAGAGGGTGAACATCGCAGGTGAGCGGGCCTTCAGGCGGCGGGGGGCTTGAGCTGGTCCCCGGCAAGCGACCCCGCTCCGAGAATCACGCGGGGCGGCTGTGCGAGATAACGGACCGACCTGCCCGGTTTTGCGGCGAGGTCGGAGACTTCACTCAAGGTCGAGGGGGAATCACCCGAACATCGTGACGGCATTCAAAGCCGTCAGTTCTGACGGCCGCCAGGGTGGGTTGGTTTCAGCAGTTCGGTTTCTTCGTTTGTCGTTCTGACATACGTGTCCGTGGTGTTTGCGGCGGTTGTTCTTTCCGCCAGTGAGGCGCTCCATGGCTGAGCTCGATGATCTTGTGCGCGAGTTTTTGGTGGAGAGCAACGAGAACCTGGACCGGCTGGACCAGGACTTTGTGGCGCTCGAGCAGGACCCCGGGGCGCGGGAGCGGATCGCGAGCATTTTCCGGACGATCCACACAATCAAGGGGACGTGCGGGTTCCTGGGCTTCTCGAAGCTCGAGTCGGTGACGCACGTGGGGGAGAACCTGCTGAGCAAGCTCCGGGATGCGGAGCTGGAAGTGAACAGCGAGATCGTCACAGCGCTGCTGAAGATGGTGGACGGGGTTCGGGAGATCCTCGGGAATATCGAGGGCGGGACGGGCGAGGGCAACGGGGACTACACGGACATCATCGCGACCCTGACGCGGCTCAAGGACGGTCGGGGGTCGGGCGGCGGGGCGTCGGGCCCGAAACCGCCGGCGGTGGGGGAGCAAGCCGAGCACCCGGATGAGGCGTCGGAACCGGTTGATCCGGCCGGGTCGGACCAGACTGGCTCAGACCATGCCGGGTCGGACCATGCCCGTCCGGAGCCGGGCCGGCCGGGCGAGCCCGTGGCGTCGGGCGCGGCGGCTGCTTCGAGCGGAGCCGCGGCGGCCGGGGGCGCGGGCGGGGGTGGGATCCGCGTGGATGTGGGGCTGCTGGACAAGCTGATGAACCTGGTGGGGGAGCTGGTGCTGGCGCGGAACCAGATCCTGCAGTTCTCGGCGGCGACGGAGAACGCGACGCTGGCGGGCTCGACGCAGCGGCTGAACCTGATCACGACGGAGCTGCAGGAAGGCGTCATGAAGACGCGGATGCAGCCGATCGGGAACGTGTGGAGCAAGTTCCCGCGGATCGTGCGGGACCTGTCTCAGATGTGCGGGAAGAAGGTCCGTGTCGAGATGGAGGGGAAGGACACGGAGCTGGACAAGACGATCATCGAGGCGATCAAGGACCCGCTCACGCACATCATCCGCAACTCGGTGGACCATGGGATTGAATCACCGGAGAAGCGCAAGGCCGCGGGCAAGCCCGAGGAAGGGTTGCTGTCGCTGCGGGCGTTCCACGAGGGCGGGCAGGTCAACATCGAGATCATCGATGACGGCGGCGGGGTGAACATCGAGCGGGTGAAGAAGAAGGCGCTCGAGAAGGGGCTGATCACGGCGGAGCACGCGGCACGGATGGGGGACCGGGAGGCGTGCAACCTGATCTTCCTGCCGGGGTTCTCGACGGCGGAAAAGGTGACCAACGTCTCGGGGCGCGGCGTCGGGATGGATGTGGTGAAGACGAACATCGAGAAGATCGGCGGATCGGTGGATGTGCAGAGCCGCGAGGGAGCGGGAACGACGCTGCGGATCCGGATCCCGCTGACGCTGGCGATCATCCCGGCGCTGATCATCACCAGTGGGGGGGACCGGTACGCGATCCCGCAGGTGAGCCTGCTGGAGCTTGTGCGGCTGGAGGAGGAGCAGGCGAAGAAGGGGATCGAGACGATCCACGGGGCGCCGGTGTACCGGCTGCGTGGGAACCTGCTGCCGCTGGTGTACCTGAACCGGGAGCTGGGGACGGGGTCGAGCGGTCCCGGCGCCGCCGATGGGGCGGTGAACATCGTGGTGCTGCAGGCGGATGAGCGGCAGTTCGGGCTGGTGGTGGACGAGATCAACGACACGGAAGAGATCGTGGTCAAGCCGCTGGGGAAGCTGTTCAAGGGCCTCTCGACGTTCGCGGGGGCGACGATCATGGGGGATGGTCGGGTGGCGCTGATCCTGGATGTGATGGGCCTGGCGCAGAAGGCGAACGTGGTGTCGGAGAACCGGGACCGGGGCGTGCCGGAATCGGCGTCGCGATCGGACGAGGCCGGGGCGGCCAAGCAGACGCTGCTGCTGTTCCGGGTGTCGGACACGAGGCGGATGGCGATCCCGCTGACGCTGGTGGCCCGCCTGGAGGAGTTCCCGCGCTCGGCGATCGAGATGTCGGGGGACCAGCCGGTGATGCAGTACCGGGGTCAGATCATGCCCCTGGTGTCGCTGTCCAAGGTGCTCAGCGAGCACGGGATGGGCGTGGCAACGGCGTCCGGGGCGGCGGAGTCGGACACGGTGCAGGTGATCGTGCACACGCGGAACGAGCGGAGCATCGGTCTGGTGGTGGACCGGATCTCGGACATCGTGGAAGAGCGGCTGGTCGTGCAGCGGACGGGGATCCGTCCGGGGATCCTGGGCTCGGCGGTGATCGAGAAGAAGGTGACGGAGCTGCTGGATGTGGACGGCGTGATCGGCTCGGTGCTTCGCGAGGATGAGGCGGGGGTCGGGGCAGGGGGTGCGCGATGAACGACGACCGGCAGTTCTGCACGTTCCTGGTGGACGGGATGTACTTCGGGGTCGATGTGCTCAAGGTGCAGGAGGTGATCCGGTACCAGGACATGACGCGGGTGCCGCTGGCGCACGCGGTCATCCGTGGCCTGATCAACCTGCGCGGGCAGATCGTGACGGCCGTCGACCTTCGTCGGCGGCTGGGGCTCGAGGACCGGGCGGAAGGGGCGCTGCCGATGAACGTGGTGGTCAGGACCGGCGAGGGCGCCATGAGCCTGCTGGTGGACGAGATCGGAGATGTGGTGACCGTGGAGCCGGAGTCGTTCGAGCGGACCCCGGAGACCCTCACCGGCGTGACACGCGATCTCCTCCTGGGTGTGTACAAGCTCAAGGACCGCCTGCTCCTGATCATGGATACCGAGAAGGCCGTCGGCCTCGCCGCCGCGGCGTGAGGAATGAACCGTGCTCCACGTGCTGTCCAGTCTGGTGCTCGTGCTGATCCTGGTGGGCGTGATGATGCGCCGGCGGAGGCGTGTGCACATCGGGATCATGTCCGGCGCGTTCGCGGTGGACCTGACCCTTCTGCTGTACATCGAGTTCACGCGGAGCGCGGTGGAGAAGGTCGCCAAGGGTGTGAGCCCGCTGGTGTACATCCACGCCGCCATTGCGCTGGCGGTGATGATCCTGTATGTGGTGATGATCGTTCTTGGAAGAAGGGCACTCAGGGGGGACCGCGCGTCGCGGTCCACGCACCGCGTGCTGGGCGTTTCGTTTGTGGCCCTGCGCGGGTTGACCTATGTCACGGCGCTTGTCATGTAGGCGGCGCGTTGGATTGCAAAGGAAAGGCACCATGGGAACCACGATGATTCGCAACGGGCACGCCCCTTCTCGCCGGCCGGCATCCGCCGCGCCGAGCGCGGAGGCCGTGCAGGGGTTTGATCCGGCACTCGCGGCGACCATGCTGCACAACGTTCCGGTCAACGTCATGTACGCGGACCGCGACCTGATTCTGCGCTACATCAACCCGGCGTCGATGAAGACGCTGCGGACCATCGAGCACCTTCTCCCCGTGAAAGTGGACCAGATCCTCGGGCAGTCGATCGACATCTTCCACAAGCGCCCGGAGCACCAGCGGAAGCTGCTGGCGGATGAGAAGAACCTGCCGCACCAGGCGAACATCCAGTTGGGGGATGAGACGCTGGATCTGCTGGTGATGCCCGTGAAGGACGCATCCGGGGAGTACGTCGGTGCGATGGTCACATGGGAGGTCATCACCGAGAAGTTGAAACTGGCGCAGCAGAACGCGGGGTACGCCGCGATGAGCGATGCGATCAGCCGGTCGCAGGCGGTAATCGAGTTCAACATGGACGGCACGATCCTCAACGCCAACGACAACTTCCTTGGCGCGCTGGGATACCGCCTCGATGAGATCAAGAACAAGCACCACAGCATGTTCTGCGACCCGGCGTACACGGCGAGCCACGACTACCGCCAGTTCTGGGCGGACCTGAACGCCGGCAAGTTCCAGGCGGGCCAGTACAAGCGTCTGGCCAAGGGCGGTCGGGAGATCTGGATCCAGGCCACGTACAACCCGGTCGCGGGGACCGACGGCAAGCCGTTCAAGGTCGTCAAGTACGCGACGGACATTACGGAGGCGAAGACCCGCGCCGCCGACTTTGAAGGTCAACTCGCGGCGATCAACAAGTCGTACGCGGTGATCTCGTTCAATCTGGACGGCACGATCGTCGAAGCCAACGAGAACTTCCTCGGGGCGGTCGGGTACCGCTTGGAAGAGATCAAGGGCAAGCACCACAGCCTGTTCTGCGATCCGGCCTTCGCCTCGACCAGCGAGTACCGCCAGTTCTGGGCGGACCTCGGATCGGGCAAGTTCCAGTCCGGCCAGTACAAGCGGTTCGGCAAGGGCGGTCGCGAGATCTGGATCCAGGCCTCGTACAACCCCATCTTTGACGCCAGCGGCCGGCCCTACAAGGTCGTGAAGTACGCGACGGACATCACGGCGGCCAAGCGCATGGAGGCCGAGGTCCGCGCCCTGTCGCAGTCGCTCGCGAGCAGCGCGGAAGAGCTGACCTCCGTCAGCACGCAGATGAGCGCCAACGCCGAGGAAACGAGCGCGCAGGCGAACGTGGTGTCCGCGGCGTCGGAAGAGGTCAGCAAGAACGTGCAGAGCGTCGCGACCGCGGCCGAGGAGATGACCAGCTCGATCAAGGAGATCGCGAAGAACGCGGCGGAGGCGGCGCGTGTGGCGACCAGCGCGGTGAAGGTTGCCGACAAGACCAACAGCACGATCGCCAAGCTCGGGGAGAGCAGCGTGGAGATCGGGAAGGTGATCAAGGTGATCACGTCGATCGCGCAGCAGACCAACCTGCTGGCCCTGAACGCCACGATCGAGGCGGCTCGGGCGGGCGAGGCGGGCAAGGGCTTCGCGGTGGTGGCCAACGAGGTCAAGGAGCTGGCCAAGGAGACGGCCAAGGCGACCGAGGACATCAGCCAGAAGATCGAGGCGATCCGGAGCGACACGGCCGATTCGGTGGAGGCGATCGGCCAGATCGGGACGATCATCACGCAGATCAACGACATCTCGAACACGATCGCGTCGGCCGTCGAGGAGCAGACGGCGACGACCAACGAGATGACACGCAACATCACCGAAGCGGCCAAGGGCGCCTCGGAGATCGCGCAGAACATCACCGGGGTGGCGACGGCCGCCAAGAGCACGACCGAGGGGGCCAACGACACCTCCAAGGCGGCGGGTGAGCTGTCGCGGATGTCAAGCGGGCTGCAGCAGGTGGTGCAGCAGTTCAAGGTGTGAGTGACGCACGCCGCGCCGGGTGAAGAGCCCGGCGCGGCGGTTTCTCGGATTCGGAGCGGGAGAGATCAACATCGGGAGGGGACCATGCGTGCGATTGTGATCGATGATTCGCGGGCCATGCGGATGATCCTCCGCAACGTGCTGTCGGAACTGGGGCACGAGTCGGTCGAAGCGACCAACGGCCAGGAAGGCCTGGACGCGGTGAAGCAGCACGGCCCGTTCGAGCTGGCGCTGGTGGACTGGAACATGCCGGTGATGAACGGGTACGACTTCGTGAAGGCGGTGCGTTCGGACCCGGCCAACGACTCGATGAAGATCATGATGGTGACGACGGAGATCGAGACCTCGCAGGTGACCAAGGCGCTCGAGGCCGGGGCCAACGAGTACGTGATGAAGCCGTTCACGAAGGATGCGCTCAGGGACAAACTCGAGTTGCTGGCGGCGTGACTGTGCGTCTGAAGGGGAGAGGGAACGATCCGTGCCCAAGCTACGCGTACTGATTGTGGACGATGCGGTGGTCGTGAGGAAGATCCTCACGGACTCGCTGTCGGCGGACCCGGACCTGGAGGTCGTGACGGCGGCCAACGGTCGGATCGCGCTGGCGAAGCTGGCGCAGGTCAATCCCGATGTCGTGACGCTGGACTTCGAGATGCCGGAGATGGACGGGCTGGCGACGCTCAAGGCGATCCGACAGACGCACCCCAAGCTCCCGGTGATCATGTTCAGCACCCTCACCGAGCGGGGCGCCGCGGTGACGTTCGACGCCCTGGCGGCGGGGGCCAACGACTACGTGACCAAGCCGGCCAACGTCGGGAGCGTCGGCACCGCGATCGCGCGGATCAACGAGGAGTTGATCCCGAAGATCAAGTCGCTGTGCGGGCGACTCGCCCCGGCCGTGTCGGACCGGACGGACCTCCGGCTCGGCGCTTCGTGCCCGGTCCGGTTCCCCGCTCCGCCCGCCGCGGCCATCGCCCCATTGGCGCGGGCCGCGGTGGTGACACCGCCCTCGATCGCATCAGCCAAGGCGGGCCGGATCGAGGTTGTCGCCATCGGGGTCTCGACCGGGGGGCCCAACGCGCTCTCGGCGCTGCTGCCGACGCTGGCGGCGGACTTCCCGGTGCCCATTGCGATCGTGCAGCACATGCCCCCGGTGTTCACGCGGTTGCTGGCCGAGCGTCTGGCGGGGCAGTGCGCGCTCAAGGTGCGGGAGAGCGAGCCCGGGATGGTGCTGCGGCCTGGTGAAGTGGTGATCGCGGCGGGCGGATCGCACATGACAGTCGAGCGCGCCGGGGGCGTGGTGAAGGCGGCGAGCAACATGGACCCGCCGGAGAACTCGTGCCGTCCGGCGGTGGACCAGCTGTTCCGGTCGGTGGCGCGTGGGTACGGGGCGTCGGCCCTCGCGGTGGTGCTGACCGGGATGGGGAGCGATGGGCTGCGCGGGTGCGAGCACATCCGCGAGGCCGGGGGCGACGTCATCGTGCAGGATGAGGCGTCGAGCGTGGTGTGGGGGATGCCGGGCTTTGTCGCCAAGGCGGGGCTGGCGGGGCGGGTGCTCCCGCTGGCGGAGATCGGGCAGGAACTGACGCGCCGGGCCTGGGAAGGCCGGTTGCAGCGCAAGGCGGGCTGAGGAGGAGGGGCGATGGCGATCACGACGGGCGAGTTCGACTTTGTGCGCGAGATGGTCCGGAAGAAGTCCGGGATCGTGCTCGAGCCGGGCAAGGAGTACCTGGTCGAGGCGCGGCTCTCGGCGCTGGCGCGGCAGCAGAAGATGGACTCCGCCTCGGCGCTCATCGCGCGGGTGCAGGGAAGCCCCGGGGACCCGCTGCACAAGCTGGTGGTCGAGGCGATGACGACCAACGAGACGAGCTTCTTCCGCGACCTGCACCCCTTCGAGGCGCTCAAGCGGGTCGTGATCCCGGCGCTGACGGTCAGCCGGGCGGCGAGCAAGTCGCTGTCGATCTGGTGCGGGGCCAGCTCGACGGGCCAGGAGCCCTACACGATCGCCATGACCCTGCGCGAGTCGATCCCGGACATCGACTCGTGGAAGCTCACGTTCATCGCGACGGACCTTTCCTCAGAGATGATCGCCAGGTCGCGGGCCGGGCGGTACAACCAGATCGAGGTCAACCGCGGCCTGCCGGCGGCCCTGATGGTCAAGTACTTCACCAAGCAGGGCCTGGAGTGGGAGATCAGCCCGAAGCTGCGGTCGATGATCGACTTCCGGGAGATGAACCTGACGCAGTCGTGGCCGGGGCTGCCGCCCTTTGACATCGTGTTCATGCGGAACGTGCTGATCTACTTCGACGCCGAGACCAAGAAGGACATCCTGCGGCGGGTGCGGGGCCTGCTCCGCCCCGATGGGTACCTGTTCCTGGGCTCGGCCGAGACGACCATGGGCCTGGACGACGGCTTCGAGCGGACGCAGATCGAGAAGAGCGGGTGCTACCGCATCCGGCAGGCAATGGCCAAGGCGGCCTGAAGGGGACCACCATGAACTTCAATCCAGACGACATCCGGACCCTGGCCGAGACGGTGTGGGAGGTCACCCTGGCGGTGCCGCTGACCGTGGACACTTCGGGCCAGTCCTCGGCCCGGGGCCGGTCCACCGTGGGGAGCATCCAGATCACCGGCGCCTGGAACGGGGCGGTGCTGCTGGACTGCTCGACGGAGGTGGCCCGCAAGGCCGCCGCGGCGATGTTCTCCTCGTGGCCCGACTCGGTGTCGATGCAGGACATGCAGGACGCCGTGGCGGAGCTGGTGAACATCATGGGGGGCAACCTCAAGTCGCTCCTGCCGGAGAAGTGTTACCTGTCGCTGCCCTCGGTGGTCGAGGGCGGGGACTACTCGGCGCGGGTGCCGGGGAGCCGGGTGGTCAACCGCGAGGAGTTCTCGTGCGACGGCCACCGGGTGACGATCACGATCCTCGAGCGGCTCGGGGAAGACAAGCGTGCGGCCTGAAGCACGGGCCAGAAGGGTGAGTATGTCGAGCACAGCCACAAGCAACGCGATCACGCCGGACCTGATCATCCCGTTCATGAACGCGGTGACGCAGGTGTTCCAGAAGATGGTCGGCGTCCCCGCGACGGTCCAGAAGCCGTACCTCAAGACCCAGACCGCGTCCACCTACGACGTGTGCGGGATCATCGGCCTCTCGGGGCAGGTCGCCGGCTCGGTGGTCGTGAGCTTCGCCGAGGCCGCGGCCGTCAACCTCGTCGAGAGCTTCTCGGGGACGCGCTTCAAGGTCTCCGACCCGGACTTCGCGGACGCCATCGGCGAGCTGGCCAACATGATCGCGGGCGGCGCCAAGCAGCACCTCGGCGGCGTTGCGAGCATCTCCACGCCCAGCGTGGTCATCGGCAAGGGGTACGCCATCGCGGGCATGAGCGACATCCCATGTGTCGTCATCCCGTGCACGAGCCCGCGCGGCGACTTCGCGGTCGAGATCTGCATCAAGCGGCACAAGGCGGCCTGAACAGGACACAAGGGGGCCTCGCCAGGCCCGAGAAGGGGGATTGCTCATGAAGTTCCTGCTGGTGGACGACTCCAAGACGATGCGCAACATCCAGAAGAAGGTCCTCTCCAACTTCCCGGGAGCCGAGTTCGCCGAGGCCGGCGACGGCATCGAGGCCCTGTCCGTGATCGCGGCGACGCCCGGGGGCTTCGACCTGATCATGGTGGACTGGAACATGCCCAACATGGACGGGATCACGCTGGTCAAGAAGATCCGCGAGAAGGACGCCAAGACCCTGCTGGTCATGGCGACCACCGAGGCCGAGAAGGCCCGCGTGCTCGACGCGATCCGCGCCGGCGTCAACAACTACGTCGTCAAGCCCTTCACGCCCGAGGCGCTGACCGAGAAGATCAACGCCACCCTCGCCAAGGCGAAGGCGGCTTGACATGGACGGCGGTCAGCCCGCCAATCCCGTTCCCGCCACGGCGCCGGCCCAAACGCCCGCGGTCCACACCGTCAAGGGCGACCTCGCGGCAACGCTCGAGTCCGCCGGCGATGTCCGCATCGGGGGCAGCGTCTGCGCCGGCGTCAGTGTCCGGGCCGGGGGTTCGCTGCACATCGGGGGCACCATCGAGAGCGCGACCGTGGCCGCCGGGGGCGAGCTCATCGCCGAGGGCGGGATTGTCGGCCGGGGCAAGGGCAGGTACACCGCGGGAGGCTCTCTCGCCGCGCGCAGCATCCTCGCGGCCCACGTCGAGGCGGGCGGAGACGTCACGGCGAGCGTCGAGATCGCCAACTCACGCCTGATCATCGCCGGGGCGCTCCTCTGCGAGACCGGGCACCTCTACGGCGGGCACGCGACCGTCAATGGCGGCCTGCGATGCGGGACCCTGGGCAGCCCCGGGGAGTCCGAGACCATCGTCGAGGTCGGGATCGATGAGACGCTCCGGCGTCTGAGCGCCCAGCATGCCGCGGCCATCGAGGCCAACCAGAACCGCATCAAGCGGGTCCGCTCGCAGGTCGAACCCTTGCTCGCCCAGCAGCGGGCCCTGACCGCCAAGCAGAAGGAGACCGCGACCGAGCTGCTCTACGAGGCGGGGGAGCTCGAAGAGCGGACGCTCTCGCTCATCCGTCAGCTGCGCGATACGGTGGCCGCCAGCCTGGCGAAAGCGAAGCTGGAGGTCACCGTCGCGCTCACCATCCACCCCGGCGTTCTGCTCCGCTTCCCCGGCTTCGAGGCCAGGTTCGACCGCGCCGTCAAAGGCCCCATCCGCATCTTCAAGGACGGCAAGGGCGCCGCCGCGCGGATCGTCGGCACCGAACTCAAGGAGAACACGGAAGTCTTCATCAAGCACACCCCCCACACCGACCCCGCCCTCGCCGCCCTCTTCCGCGCCCTGGTCGTACCAAAGCCCAAGAACGAAGAAAACCGCGCCGCGGCGTGAAATGACGCCTCCCCGTACGCATCGTACGTG
>JAHBXE010000005.1 GCA_019636625.1 Phycisphaeraceae bacterium | reverse complement strand
GCGCGGCACCGCGTCCCCGCGTCACTGCGTCACTGCGTCACTGCGTCACTGCGTCACTGCGTCACTGCGTCACTGCGTCACTCAATGATCCACCCGATGCCCCAGCATCGGAGAAATCGTCGTCAGCATCTTGTCCAGTGTCTTCTGATCCTTCGCCTCCAGGTTGAGCCGGAGCAACGGCTCCGTGTTGCTCTTCCGCACGTTGCACCACCACCCGTGCACCTTGAAGCAGTCGATTGTCACGCCGTCGAGCTCATCCACCGTGCCCCGTGCCGCCGACTCCGGGCCGTACGTCCGCTTCAGCAGGTTCAGCGCCCCATCCTTGTCCTCGATGGTGAAGTTCACCTCGCCGGACTGCCGGTACCGCGCGATCGGCTTGATCAGCTCGCTCATCGGCTTGCCGCTCCTGGCCAGCACCGACAGCACCACGCACATCGCGATCGCCCCGGAATCCGCGTTGAAGTTGTCCCGGAAGTAGAAGTGCCCGGACAGCTCCCCGCCGAAGATGCAGTTCTTCTCCGCCAGCGCCGCCTTCATGAACACGTGCCCCACGCGCCCCCGCACCGGCACGCCCCCCGCCGCCTTGATGTCCTCCTCCACCGCCTTGGTCGACCGCAGGTCGTACGCGATCGCGCTCCCCTTGTTCTTCGCCAGGAAGTGCTTCGCCAGCAGCGCCGTCAGGTGGTCGCACCCGACGATCTGCCCCTTCTCATCCACCACCACGCACCGGTCCGCATCCCCGTCAAAGCACACCCCCAGGTCGGCCTTCTCCTTCACCACCGCCGCCTGCAGCTGCGCCAGGTTCGCCGCCACCAGCGGGTTCGGCTCGTGCACGAACTCGCCCTTCGAGTTCTCGAAGTTCAGCTCCACGATCGTCAGGCCGGGCACGCCCGCGCCCTTCTTCCCGAAGATCCGCGGCACCATCGTCCCCGCCATCCCGTTGCTCGCGTCCACGACGACCTTCAGTTTGTGCCCCGACAGGTCCAGGAACGACCGCACGTGCGCCTTGTAGTCCTCCCACAGGTCCCGCTGCTCCACCCGCCCGTGCGCCGGCTGCAGCGTCGCCCGGTCCACCATCGCCGCCCGCTTGCGGATCTCCGCCAGCCCCGTCGCCTCACCCACCGGCTTGGCCTTCCGCTTCGAAATCTTGAACCCGTTGTACTGCGGCGGGTTGTGGCTCGCCGTCACCATGACCCCCCCGGCGCAGTCCAGGTGGTTCACCGCAAAGTAGATGAAGGATGTGTCCACCATCCCCACATCCACCACATCCCCGCCCTGGTCCGTGATTCCCTTGATCAACTGCGCGCACAGCGAGGGGGAACTCTTCCTCATGTCCCGTCCCACCACGATGTTCCGCATCATCGGCGTCGATTCCCCCGCCGCCTCCGCCTCATCGCGCAGGAACTTGCTCGCCCCGTACCCGATCTGCCACGCCATCTGCTCGTTGAGCAGGTCCGGGTACGTGCCGCGAATGTCATAGGCCTTGAAGATGCGTCCGAGCATGGGGTCTCCTGGGTAAGGCCCAAGAATAGACCATCAGCCTCGGCGATTCGCAGTTGTTCGGTGTATGAACGGTACCGCCCGCGCGAACTCGCGCGCCCGATCCTTGACCCTCTCCCCGCGGGCGATAACCTTCGCCGCCGTTCGAACGGCCCCATCGTCTAGTCCGGCCTAGGACGCCAGGTTCTCATCCTGGAAACCGGGGTTCAAATCCCCGTGGGGTCATTCGCGCGCATCCTTTGCGCCCCGGGGTCAACTCCCCTCTCCGCTCAGCCGATCTCCCTCTCCGGAGGTGGTCATGGCGGACCAGTCGAGCCGGCCCGGCAGCGGGCCTATCCACAGCGAGTTTGCGGGCGATCCTGAAATGAAGGAGCTCATCGAGCTCTTTCTCAGCGAACTGCCCCAGCGCATCGAGTCCATCAACGCCGCCTTCCGCGACGGCGACGCCGCCACGCTCACGCGCCTGACCCACCAACTCCGCGGCGCCAGCGCCGGTTACGGCTTCCCGACCCTCGGCTCCGCCGCCGGCGAAATCGAGGACCGTCTCCGCACGCTGGGCAAGGCCGCCGCGCCCCTCGCCCTCGCGAAGGTCAGCGCCGAAGTCAACACCCTGATCGATCTCTGCCGCCGCGCATCCGCGGCGTAAACACGGGGAGCGCACGATCTCCATGGCCCTGAACGCGGCACACTTCGACGACCAGCAGCCGATCGTCCTCGTGATCGACGATTCGCCCGATGTGCACCGCCTGCTCCGGGCCCGCCTCCGGCACGAGCAGCTCGAGCTCCGCGCCGTCACCAACGGCGAAGAGGGCATCGAGCTCGCCCGCGCCATCAAGCCCGCGATGTGCCTGCTCGATCTCGACATGCCCGGCATGGACGGCTTCCAGGTTCTCCGCACGCTCAAGAACGACGTCGCGACGATGGACATCCCCGTCATCGTCCTCTCCGCCATGGTCAGCGCCCAGGACAAGGTCACCGCCTTCGACCTCGGCGCCGTCGACTACATCACCAAGCCCTTCAACCTCACCGAGCTCCGCGTCCGCGTCCGCTCCGCTCTGCGCCTGCACCGCCTGGTCCAGATGCTCGCCCAGCGGGCCCAGATCGACGACCTCACCGGCCTCTGGAACCGGGCCTACTTCGACCGCCGCTGGACTGAGGAAGTCTCCAAGGCCTCCCGCCACCAGCGCCCGCTCTCGATCGCCATGCTCGACGTCGACCACTTCAAGAGCATCAACGACACCTACGGCCACCCCGCCGGCGACGCCGTGCTCCAGGGAGTGGCCCGCCTCATCCAGCGAGAGTGCCGAACGGAAGACGTCGCCTGCCGCTACGGCGGGGAAGAGTTCGCTCTCATCATGCCCGACACCGGCCCGCCCGACGCGCACAACCTGTGCGAGCGCATCCGCTCCTCCATCGCCGCCACCATCTGGTCGCAGCATCCGGAGCGCACCGTCACCATCTCCATCGGCATCGCCGGGCACGCCCGCGCCGGCGAGATTTCCCCCAACGCCTGGCTCGAGCACGCCGACCGTGCCCTCTACGCCGCCAAGCGCGCCGGCCGCAACACCATCGTCACCGCCGGCGGCGAACCCCGTCTCGCCAAGGCCGGTTGATCGTTAACGAAATACACAGGTACGTGTTACAGGCATCAAGCCCGCGACTCTCCGTGCCCTGATCCGCACGCCGTGGATGCCCGCTTAGCCGGAAGCGGCGCTCATGCGCCCGGCCCGTTCAGGCGTGTTGCCGGCTCCAGGCATCCGATGGCCTCGGGCTGATCAAAACGGGATCATCACTCCCGCGTACAGCAACACCCCATCCCGCGCCGGATTCTCCGAGTCCCCCTCCAGCCGCGCGTTCGAAATGTGGTGCCACCGCAGCCCGAACTGCAATCGCACATCCTCCGACACCCGGTACGTGACGCCCGCCCCGATCCGCGGCGTGAAGTTGAAGCTCGTCCCCTTGTCCGGCGTGTCGTCCGTGGTCAGCAGGAACCCGATCCCGACATCTCCGTAGATGGTCCAATCCCCCTCGTTGTAGAAGTGCCACCGGAAGACGAACGCCGGGTTGATCCCGAATGTGTTGGTCCCCTTCTGGTCAAAGTACCAGCCATTGGCCTCGAGTGAAAACTCGACGTCCGTCGCGACGAAGTGGCTCCACGCCACCCGAAGGTTGTAATCCGTCGACTCGCTCAGATCGTCCGCGATGCCGCCCCCGAACGTCCACCATTCCGTGCCCTTGGTGCCGAACGCCGGGCCGTCCAGCCGCAACGAGCCAAGCTCCGCCGTCTCCGGCCGCGACTCGATCGTCCGAGCCGCTCGTTCGTCAAAGAGTTCATCCGCCGCCGCCGGCCCCGCGAACACCGCCACACCCGCAATGAAGAGTCGAACCATGGGCCTCAGCGTAGCGGAGTCAATACCATCCGTCACCATGGACGCCGACCGCCTCCGGAAACTCGAAGAGGCCCAACTGTTCACCGACCATACCCTCGAACAACTCTCCCTCGAGGTCCGGGCCCTCGGCGAGCGCATCACCGAACTGGCCGCCCTGATCGCCCGCGTTGAAGCTCGCCTGCAAACCCTGTCCGAGCCCGACGATCCCGACTCAGCGCAGGAGTGACTCCCCCGTCATCTCCGCCGGTTGTTTCAGCCCCATCATCTCGATCGCCGTCGGAACGATGTCAGCCAAGCGCCCCCGCCGCGCCCGAACCTCCGGCTTGAACCATCCCCCCGCGTCGTAATCGCCCCGCAGCGTCCTTCCCCGGAACGCCTCCCCGACCACGTACAGCGGCACGTCGTACACCGTGTGCGCCGTGTGCGGCGAACCCGTCTCCGGATCCACCATCTGCTCGCAGTTCCCGTGGTCCGCCGTCACGATCAGCGAGCCTCCCCGCCCGAGCGCCGCCTCCACGATCTGCCCCACGCACCGGTCCACCGTCGCGCACGCCCGCACCGCGGCCTCCAGGTTTCCCGTATGCCCAACCATGTCCGGGTTCGCGAAGTTCACGATCAGCACATCCTCCCCGTCCGCCGCGCCCAGCCGGTTCAGCACCGCCCGGCACACCAGCTCCGCCGACATCTCCGGCTTGAGGTCGTACGTCGCCACCTTCGGACTCTGCGGGTTCTCGCGCCGCTCGCCCGGGAACGGCTCATCACGGTAATCGTTGAAGAAGAACGTCACATGCGGGTACTTCTCCGTCTCCGCGCACCGGAACTGCCGCAGCCCCAGCGCGGAAAAGTACTCGCCCGCGATGTTCTTCATCTTCGGCGGCTTCGGAAACGCCACGCGGCAGTGGGGGAGCAGTTCCTCCCAGTATTCCGTCATGATCACGTAATGCAGACCGAGCCGCGCGCCGCGATCAAAGCCCCGCCGCCCTGAGTCCGGCGACGCCTTTACCTTCGCCCACTGCTCATCCGGGAACACGAACGCCGCCGAGATTTCCCGCGGCCGGTCGCCGCGGTAGTTGTAGAAGATCACCGAATCCCCGTCCGCGATGCGAGAGGCGCACTGCGCCTCGGGTGACGACCCCACGATCGTCGGCAGCACAAACTCGTCGCCCTTCTGCGTCTCCCCCAGCGGGTGCTCGTAGCAGTGCCGTACCGCTTCCTCCGCCGTGGCCGCCGTCCGCGGCGTGAACCCGGGGCTTGCCGAAACCCGCCCCGTCAGCGCCGCATACGCCTGCCCCACGCGCTCCCACCGGTAATCTCGATCCATTGCGAAGTACCGCCCGATGACCGACGCGACCCGACCCACGCCGATGGCCTTGATCTGCGCCTCCACCTGCCGGATGAACTCCAGCCCCGTGAACGGCCCCGTGTCCCGTCCATCCGTGAACAGGTGCACATGCACGCGGTCGCCCGCCAGCCCCAGCGCCTTGCACGCCTTCAGGCACGCGTACAAGTGCTCAAGCTGCCCGTGCACCCCCGCATCGGAGGCGATCCCGAGCAGGTGAACATTCCGACCCGATTCCTTCGCCCGCTTCACCGCCGCCGCGATCTCCCCGTTCTTCTCCAATCCCGCGCGGCACGCCTTCGTGATCGCCACCGACTCCTGATCCACCACCCGCCCCGCCCCGATGTTCTGATGCCCGACTTCCGAGTTCCCCATCGTCCCCTCGGGCAACCCCACATCCTCACCGCTCGTCTTGATCAGCGTTCGAGGCCACTCCCGGTCCAGCTTCTCCGCCACCGGCGTCAAGCCGCGCTGCCGCGCGATCAGCGGCGCATCAAACGCCGCGTGCGACGGATTGGGATTGAGCCCCCATCCATCGCGAATGATCAGAACGAACGGTCCGCGTCGTGTCTGGGCCATAGGCCGCAGTGTACCTCTCCCCACACGCTCCGGACTTTCCCGATCACGCCGCGCAGAACGCGCCCACCCGCGCCTCTCTCCCCTTGAACATGCCGGCCGCAGTTACCAGACCCGCGCCGCCGCTACGCGCGGCACAGGGTGCACCCGTTCGCACCCTCCCTTGGTCTCCGACGGACCGTGCCTTGCCACGCCCGCGGGCGCGGGCACATTTGCTCCAACGGCGGCCCCGGGCCTGGGCACCCCGGGGAACCCCGCCGTTGCGGGTGGAACATATGAAGATTCGCACAATCGTCGCCGCGGCGTCCATGACAGCGTCCTCCGGCATTGCGCTGGGCCAGAGCCACTACACCGCCACCCCCATTCCCAATGGTCAGTTGCCCCCTCTGAGCGCTCCGACCGACACCGGACCAAGCCTGGAGTGGAACTCCATCGACGGCGGCGGCCGCGTTCTCGCGGCGGGAGTCTTCCGGCTCGAAGGTTCCGTCGGCCAGCCCGACGCGGGCGAACTGTCCCAGGGTGCTTTCGCGATTTCCGGCGGTTTCTGGCCCGGCGTCGAATCGTCCTCCACGTGCTACGCCAACTGCGACGGCTCCACCGGCAATCCGGTGCTCACCGCCAACGACTTCCAGTGCTTCCTCAACCGCTACACCGCCGGCGACCCCTGGGCCAACTGCGACGGCTCGACGGTTCCCCCCGTGCTGAACATCAACGACTTCCAATGCTTCCTGAACAAGTTCGCCGGTGGGTGCACGCTGTAACCGCATCAAGGCGTGGATGGCGCCGGTCCGCTCGGTAAAGCGGGAGCCACGGGAGTGGGTGACGCCGGCGGCGGCGAACCACGTCCCGGTCCGGTTGGTCGGAGGGCAAAGATCAACCCCGCGGCAGCCACCACGCACGCCGCCGCGACAGCGGCAACCACGGTTATCCTCCTCCGGAACCGGCGGTTGGCTGTTTCATCGATGCCCGTCACCTCGGCCATGATCCGATACGCCGTCAACGCATCCCCGTGCGAAGCACCCTCTCGGATCACCAACTGCAGGCACGCCAGCGGCGCTGCCACCGCAAGGTCCACCATCGGGTCCTGAGGATCTGTCACGGTCACACGCGCCGTGACCGACACCAGCCCTTCCGCCGCCTCGACCAGCACCGTCTGCGGCAGGTCCGCCGCCCGGGCCCCGAGGTGCCCCGGTGCCCCCATGGCGATCACCTTGTCCTGGCCCTTCCGGGCGACGAGGTGCTCTTCCGACTGTTCCGAAACCACGTACCCCACATCCCGCAGCAGCCGCGCCGCCGCCTCCACCGCCTGCCCCGGCGCCATCGCCGTGTCAAACTCGTGCCGACGTTCCGCGGACATATGTGCTTCCCGGGGCTACGCCGCCAGCCAGGTCAGGACTTCTTCCCAGTTCATGGCTTTGCCGGGTTCGCGGGATTGGACCCACTTGACCTTGCCGGCGCCGTCGGGGGACTTGCCGATGACGACGGTGCCGCGGCTGGAGACGTTGAGGTCCTTCCAATAGAGGCCGTAGGCGCGGCAAACTTCGCGGTGCATGTCGGCGAGGAGGGTTTGCTTGAGGCCGAGCTGGTCGGCCCAGGCCTTGAGGGTGGCGAAGGAGTCGCAGGAGATGCCGACGACCTGGGCGCCCTTCTTCTGCCACTGGTCGATCTCATCGTTGACGCACTTCATTTCGGTGCCGCATACGCCGGTGAAGGCGAGGGGGAAGAAGCAGAGGACGACGTCGCCCTTCTTGACATGGTCGGCGAGGGTCCAGTCGTTGCGGTTCTGGTCCTTGAGGGTGAAGTTGGGGGCGACTTGGCCGACAGCGATGACCTGGTCACGGGGGGTGAGCATGGGGGGTTTCCTCTCTGGTTGGCTTTCGGGGGAGACTTCGTTATCCTAGACTGTCGTCGAGCCAAGGAGGGTTCAATGGCCACGAAGGAGTCTGTCATGTCCGGTTCCGAGGCGGAGACCCTGGAATCGCGATACCAGTCCGTGAAGCGCCGCATCGCGGAGGCGGCCAAGCGAGCCGGGCGGGATGCATCGGAAATCATGCTGGTGGCGGTGACGAAGTTCGCCGAGGCGGACCAGGTGCGGTCGCTGATCCAGATGGGGCACCGGGATTTTGGGGAGAACAAGGTCCAGAATCTGCTGCACCGGGTGGGGATGGTGGAAGAGTTCATGGCGCGGCGGCGGGTGCTGCCGCGGTCGCGGCAGGCGCACGATGGGGATTCGCTTCTTCCGGCGGTGGAGGATGCGGTGCGGTGGCACATGATCGGGCACTTGCAGCGGAACAAGGCGAAGAAAGCGATCGAGTTTTGCCGGTTGATCCACTCAGTGGATTCGCTGCGGCTGGCGGAGGAGATCCAGGCGATCGCGATGAAGCGGGAGCACCCGGTGGAGGTGCTGGTGCAGGTGAACTGTTCCGGCGAGGCGAGCAAGTTCGGGTGTCCGCTGCCGGCGGCGGTGCACCTGGCGGAGCAGATCGACACGATGGTGTCGGTGCGGGTGCGCGGGTTGATGACGATGGCTCCGCTGAGCGAGAATCCCGAGGATGCGCGGGAGACGTTCGCCCGATGCCGCGAGTTGTTTGAGGAGGTGAAGAAGACGGGGGTGGGGGACGGGAAGTTCAACATCCTGTCGATGGGGATGTCGGGGGACTTTGAGGTGGCGATCAGCGAGGGGTCGAACGTGGTGCGGGTGGGGTCGGCGATCTTCGGGGAGCCGAAGGCGGTGGAGGAGGGTGGGGAAGAGGAAGAGTGAGGGTGGGAGGCTGATTGATCGAAACGAGTTGGCCGCAGCACGTGAGGAGCTTCGCGGCCCGGTTCGTCGTTTGACGCGAGTGTGTGGTTGTCGCCGCTGCTGACAGCGGAAGAGATGCGTCAGTCGATGCCGCGCTGGGTGCGGGTTGGGTCGGGACGACCGGTCGGGGCGTTGAGGGGGATGGCGACGAAGAGCTGGAAGCGAGGTTGGCACCGACCCGTTGGGGTTCTGGCTCACGCTGCATCACCGTGGGAGATCGCTCTGGCGCGGAACGCGGGGCCCTTTGCGCGACAATGTTTGGAGCGCCCCTCGGGGGCGGAGCGGAGACGGTCAGTGCCCGCAGGATCGTGGCCGAGGCGCGGCGGATTTCGATGGGGTCGGTGGCCCTGGCGAGGGATGATTCGAGGGCGGAGAGGATGGCGTTTCGGAGGCGGCGGGCGACCTGCTCGCGGTGAAAGGCGATCCACGCGGCGATGTCGGGGCGGGTGAGGAAGGCGTAGGCGGCGAGAAGGGAGGTTGGTGGAGCGGCGGGGCGGTTGGCGGGTTCGGCCTCGGATGTGAGGATGGGGCGTTCCTTGTCTGATTGCTTTCCGCCGTCCTGCCGCCAGTTCACGGGAGGGAGTATCAGGGAGGCGGGATCCTCGTTGGAGGCGAAGAAGCGGGCGAGGCGGATTTGGTCTTCGGTGGAGAGGTCGGGGAGGTGCGTGGTGGACATGAAGTTGGTTGTAGCAGAATCAGCGCGCGGGGCAAGGGGGTCGGCGGGAATTGTGGCGGGTTGAGTGACAACACGTTGTCACTCGTGCGTGCGGAATTGGGGGTTGGCCCGTGCGTTGGACGCCGCAACCGGGGCGAGGACGCCCCGGCTCATTCACGTCGAGACCGTGCGGAGGTTTGGGGACACGAGGATCTCGGCCTCGGTCTTTTGCTTGACCTCGTCAACGGTGACACCGGGTGCGACTTCGGTCAGGACAAACCTCTGCTTGCCCTGGTCGAACTCCATCACGCAGAGGTCGGTGATGAGCATGTGGACGCAGTTCTGGCCGGTGAGGGGGAGGGAGCACTGCTTGACGAGCTTGGCGGTGCCGTCCTTGGCGTTGTGCTCCATGGTGACGACGATCTTGCGGACGCCGGCGACGAGGTCCATGGCGCCGCCCATGCCCTTGACCATCTTGCCGGGGATCATCCAGTTGGCGATGTCGCCGGTCTGGGAGACCTGCATGGCGCCGAGGATGCACATGTCGATATGCCCGCCGCGGATCATGGCGAAGGAGTCGGCGGAGGAGAAGTAGGAGGCACCCTTTCGGGCGGTGATGGTCTGCTTGCCGGCGTTGATGAGGTCGGGGTCGACGTCGGCTTCGGAGGGGAAGGGGCCGATGCCGAGGAGGCCGTTCTCGGATTGGAGCCACACATCCATGCCGGGCGGGATGTAGTTGGCGACGAGGGTGGGCATGCCGATGCCGAGGTTGACGATGAAGCCGTCGTGGAGTTCCTTGGCGGCGCGCTGGGTGATTTGGTCGCGGGTGAGGGGCATGGGGCAAGGGTAGCCGAGCGGGTCGGCTCGTGTTACGCGTCGGGCCTGCGGGCGAAGTTCCGGACAATGCCGAGAAGGAGGATTCCGAGGCCGATGTAGAAGAGGATGGCGGGGGTCGTTCCGGCGAAGAGGAAGTCCCTGCGGAAGTGGGTGAGGAGGTCGCGGGGCTCAGTCGAGACTTCCGAACCGGAGACGGTCGAGAGGTTCTCGCCGAGGGCGAGGTAGAAGTAGATCAGCGAAGCGAAGAGTGAGCCGGCGACGACCGTGAGGCCGAGGCGGAAGAGGGGGAAGCGGCGGAGCATGGTGGAGAGGGTATGACGGGGACAGTGACGAAGTGACGGCGCAGGGGTGAGGGAGGAGGGGATGAACACAAAAAAGCAGCCGCCGGTCTGGTGACCGGCGGCCGTAGGAGTTCAATCTCCTGTTCGTGGGCTGCGCTACGCAGCTCCGTCGAGCTTGCGCTTAGTTGCGCCGCCCTTTCGTACAGTCACATTGCGTCACTGGATCACCTCCTTCTGAAAGAGACCCTTCGGCCGCCGCGGCCTTGTACAGGGCCGCCGCCGAACTCTTCACCCCGCGGACCGTCGCCCGCGGCTCATCGCCCGATCCAGTGGTCGCGACGCACGGAATCGGTCGTCGCGGGAGTGTGGCCGGCGTGCCTTTCGGGTTCTCCGGGGCTGGCCGGTCGACTGCCGCGATACAGCAGTATCGTCCAGACTGTACGCGGTTGCAACAGTTTGGTTGCGAAAGAGGGGGTGTCGGCTGGGGGAAGGCGGTTATCAGGCGGGGGGGGGGCGAGTCGGGGGAGACCCTGCCGGTCGGGAAAGCGGAATGGCAGCCGTCGGGGCGGTCAGGGTTCGTACTCGTCGAAAGCGCCCTTGCGGGCTTCTTCGTCGAGGTACTTCTGGAAGTCGGACATCTTGTAGGAGAGGAAGCAGAAGGCGTGGTGGAGGGCGAGCCACTCGATGTCGCTCTTGTCTTCGCCCAGGTCTTTGCGGGCACGGTTGAGTTCGGCGAGGATGGTTTCGGCCTTCATCGTTGGGCCTTTCTGCCGCCGAGCGTGAAGGCGGCGGCGAACATGAGCGAGAGTACGCCGACGATGCAGGGGCCGGGGACCCAGTCGGTCTCGAAACAGAGGACGATCCCGGCGATGAGGCCGAGGACGGCGGAGGCGAGGCTGAGGGCGAGGACGGTGGAGAGGCGGTGGCTGAGGCGGAGGGCGATGGCGCCGGGGAGGACGAGGAGGGCGGTGGCGAGAACCACGCCGGCGAGTTTCATCGCGGCGACCGTGGCCAGGGCGAGGAGGAAGAGGAGCGTGAAGCGGCAGAGGCCGACGCGCACGCCGAACGCCTCGGCGGCGGGTTCATCAAACGCCCAGAACAGCAGGCCGCGGCGGGCGAGGAGCACCGTGGCGATGGTGAAGGTGGCGAGAAGCCAGGCGATGGCGGCGTCCCAGGGGCCGACCTGGAGGAGAGAGCCGAAGAGGAAGGACTCCCACGCGAGTCCCCGGCGAGAGGCGGCGACGAGAATGGCGCCGAGGGCCATGGTGGCGACAAGGACGATGCCGATGGCGGTGTCGGCGTGGGTGGAAGGCTGGCCGCGGCCGGTGGGTCGGGAGATGAAGCCGATGAGGAGGGAGGCGGCGATGCAGAAGGCGAGGATGATGAGGAACTGGGGGATGCCGTGGAGGGGAGCGGCGGCGGTGGCGGAGGCGGTGAGGCCGAGGATGGCGGCGACGCCGATGCCGCCGAAGCCGGCGTGGCTGATTCCCTGGCCGATGAAGGCGAGGCGTTTGAGGACGACCAGGACGCTGAGGAGGGCGCACATGAGGGCCATGGCGAGGCCGGCGATGATGCCGGGCCAGTAGAGGCCGGCGAAGGCGGGATCGGAGAGGTAGCGGATGGTGTTCACTTCTGTGGCGGCCGGATGGAGGAAGTGAGGGAGACGGGGGTGTCGAGGGGGCAGGCGTCGGCGCTGTGGGCGTGGATGTGGATGTCGGAGCCGAAGATGGCGGCGACGTCGTGCCGGAAGACCTCGGCGAGGACGGCGGGGGTGAGGCCCTCGGGGGCAACGTGGCTGTGGAGCGTGCGGGAGAGGCAGGCGACGCGGTCGGAGGAGGCGGCGATGGTGCGGATGTCGTGGCTGACGACGATGATGGTGAGGCCGAGGGAGTCGTGGAGCCGGCGGAGGAGCTCGCCGAACTTCTGCTGGCCGGCGGGGTCGATGCCGACGGTGGGCTCGTCGAGGAGGAGCAGGCGGGGGCGGCAGGCGATGGCGCGGGCGATCATGGCGCGCTGCAACTGGCCGCCGGAGAGGGAGCCGATGTGGCGTTCGGCGAGGTCGGACATGCCGACGAGGGCGAGGGCTTCATCGACGGCGGCGCGGGTGTGGTGGAGGCCGGACTTGAGGGGAGAGAGAGGAAGGGCGGCGCTCATGGCGACGGCCTGGCGGACGCTGATGGGGAACTCGAGGACGGCCTCGTTTCGCTGCGGGACGTAGCCGATCCAGCGGTGGCGGCGGGCGTCCTCGGGCGTGGCGCCGAAGATGCGAATGGAGCCGGAATGGCCGCGGAGCAGGCCGAGGGTGAGCTTGAGGAGCGTGGACTTGCCGCCGCCGTTTGGGCCGAGGACGCCGAGGCGCTGACCGGCGGGGATGTCGAGGGAGATGTCGTGGAGGGCGGGGGAATCGGCGCGGGCGTAGGAGAAGGAGACGCCGCGAAACTCGACGGCGAGGGGAGAAGGGGGAGCGGGGGGGGCGGGGGATGGAGGGTCAGTCGGCAAGGAGAGAGACCAGTGCGTTGGCGTTGGTGCGCATCATTTCAAAGTAGTCTCCGGAGCCGAGCGGGTCCAGAACGCCGACCTTGACGCCGGCGGCGTCGGCGATGCGACGGGCGGCCTGGGGGTCGAACTGGGGCTCGATGAAGACGGCGCGGGCGTTCTGCTTGCGGATGGCGTCGACGGCGGCGGCGATGGCGGCGGGGGTGGGTTCGCCCTCGACGCCGCGGATCACGGCGGCGACCTTGAGGCCGTAGCGGTCGGCGAGGCGTTGCCAGGCGTTGTGGTGGGTGACGATGGCGCGGCCGGCGGCGGGGGCGAGGGAGGTCTTGAGTTCGGCGTCGAGGGTCCGGAGCCTGGCCTTCAGGTCGGCGGCGCGGGAATCGGGGTTGAAGTCGGCGACGCCGACGAGGGGTGCGGCGGCACGGACGGCGGCGGAGGCGGCATCCACGAGTTTGAGGCAGAGGTCCGGGTCGAGCCAGAGGTGGGGATCGACGTGGTGGTCGCACTCTTCGCCGGGGCCGTGGTGGTGTCCGGCGTGGGGGTCGGTGATGTCGGCGACGGTGGCGAAGCAGATGACCTGGCGGGAGGGGCTGGGGTGGGTCTTGAGGAAGGTTTCGACGGCGGGTTCGAGGCCGAGGCCGATGTAGACGACGACATCGGCGGCGCCGAGGGTGGCGAGGTCCTTGGGGGTGAACTCGTAGCCGTGCTCGGACTTGCCGGGGGCCATGAGGGCGGTGATGGAAGAGCCGTCTGGGAGGAGGGGTTGGATGAGCCCGACCAGCGGCGGGACGGTGACAACGACGCGGAGCGGACCGGGGGAGCGGGATTCCGAGCGGGAGCAGGCGGAGAGATTGGGGAGGGCGATCAGGAAGAGCAGGAGGGCGATGAGGGATCGGGTGATTCGCCCGGGGGTTTGGGTGCGGATATCCTTTGGGCGTGTGATGGGGCGGTAGCTCAGTTGGTAGAGCGCTTCGTTCGCAATGAAGAGGTCGGGAGTTCGACTCTCCTCCGCTCCACTTGAAGGGAACCCCGGGCCGCGAGGTCCGGGGTTTTTGCTTTTGATGAGCTGGAAGGGAAGGGCGTTCATGAGCATGAGAATCTTATTGCGAATCGAGACGCAATAAAGTTCGAAGTTGGGGCGGCGACGAGACCCAAACAAAACGCGATCTGATGCTGGGGGAAGGCGCAATTCCCGCGCGATGGAGGTGGGGTTGACCTACACTCCGGGCCCTCTCCCCAATGGGCGGAAATCCGTGGGGCTTGAGGGAAGCATGGCACTTGAAACGGCCCCCGGGCCGGGAGGAAAGGCAGATGAAGAAGCGGCAGGCGCTGGTCGGTGTGGCGGTGACGGCGGGGTTTCTGAGTGTGGCGGCGGGGCAGGCTCCGTTCTCATCCGGGAACTTGGCGGTGATGCAGATCGGGGACGGGGCGGCGGCGTTGACGGTTGGCGGGGCGCCGTTGTTTGTCGTGGAGATGAACCCTTCGGGCGCTGTGGTGCAGTCGATCGCGGTGCCGACGACGACGTCGGGCGCGAACCGGGGGATGGTGGTGCGGGGGACATCGACGTCGATCGGGCATCTGATCCGGTCGGTGGACGGGCAGTACCTGACGTTCACGGGGATCGAGGCGCCGGTGGGGGGGACGAGCCCCTCGGCGACCCCGGCCGCGACGAATCCGCGGATCGTGGCGCGGATGAACAGCCAGGGTGTCATCGATTCGTCGACGGCGCTCGAGGATGCGTACAACGCGGATGACATTCGCGCGGCGATCACGACCAACGGGACGGACCTGTGGACGGTGGGTACGAGCGGGACGTTCTCTTCGGCGGGGATCCGGTACACGACGCTGGGCTCGACGACGAGCATCCAGGTGAGCAGCGGGCCGCCGACGAACACGCGGATGCTGGGGATTTTCGGCGGGCAGTTGTACATCAGCAGCTCGTCGGGATCGTTCCTGGGCGTTTCGACGGTGGGGACTGGCGTGCCGAACACGTCGGGCGAGTTGATCACGCTGCTGCCGGGTTTCCCGACGGGGGGCGGCACGGCGGTGTCGTCGGTGTACGACTTCTACTTTGCGGATGCGAACACGCTGTACTGCGCGGATGACCGGACGGTGGCGAACGGGGGCGGGATCCAGAAGTGGACGTACGACTCGTTCCTCGGGATGTGGCTGCTGGATTACACGCTGAGCACGGACCTGGGCACGGAAGGGTGCCGCGGGCTGGTGGGTCGGACGACCAAGGGCGTGACGACGCTGTGGGCGACGACGGGCGGATCGGTGGCGAACCCGAACTCGGTGGTGCGTGTGGTGGACAACGGTGCGTTGTCGCCGTTTACGGTGCTCGCGACGGCGCCGGCGAACACGCACTACCGCGGGATTGACTTTGTGCCCACGGGCGGCGGGCCGGTGCCGTGCTACCCCAACTGCGACGGCAGCACGGGCTCTCCGCTGTTGACGGCAAACGACTTCCAGTGCTTCCTGAACAAGTACGCGAGCGGGGACACGTACGCCAACTGCGACGGGAGCACGGGGAATCCGCTGCTGACGGCGAACGACTTCCAGTGCTTCCTGAACAAGTACGCGGGCGGGTGCTCGTAAGGGCCGTGTGAATCGGAGCAACAAGTGGGGACGGGCCTTGCGGCCCGTCCCTCTTTTTGTTTTTGTCTTTCGTGACCCGTGGGGCGAGGGTCGCCGAGGTTCGCTTCACGCGCCGTCTGCAGACGATCGGTTCTCTGTTCCTGAGAGTGGCTGCCGGAAGTTTCGGATACCCACTTCAACTGGTGTCCGGGTCAGGACTGCTCGGCCTGAGCCTTCAGGCGGCGGAGTTCATCGAAGGCCTGCATGGGGGAGAGCGATTCGAGCTTGATCTCGCGGAGGGTGTCGATGGCGGGGTGGGGGACGTACTCGGTGAACAGGGAGAGCTGTCCGTCGCGGGGTGGGGGAGGCGAGGAGGGCGGCGGGGAAAGAGACGGGGAAGACGCCGCGGGGCCGTGGTGGACGGCGAGGGAGGAGAGGACTTCGTTGGCGCGGGTGACAACGGAAGCGGGAATGCCGGCGAGCTTGGCGACGTGGACGCCGTAGGACTGGCTGGTGCGACCGGGGAGGATTCGGTGGAGGAAGACGATCTGGTCGCCCCATTCGCGCACGGAAACGTGCAGGTTGCGCACGCGTCCGGCGAGGCGTTCTTCGAGGTCGGTCAGTTCGTGGTAATGGGTGGCGAAGAGGGTGCGGGCGCCGGTGGAGGCGAGGTGCTCGGCGATGGCCCAGGCGAGGGAGAGGCCGTCGAGGGTTGAGGTGCCGCGGCCGATTTCGTCGAGGATGATGAGGCTTCGGGGGGAGGCGTTGTTGAGGATGGTGGCGGTTTCGGTCATTTCGACCATGAAGGTGGACTGGCCGGCGTGGAGGGCGTCGTCGGCGCCGACGCGGGTGAAGATGCGGTCGGTGATGCCGATGTGGGCGGACTGGGCGGGGATGAACGAGCCGGCGTGGGCAAGGAGGACGATGAGGGCGGTCTGGCGGATGAAGGTGCTCTTGCCGGCCATGTTGGGGCCGGTGATGAGGGCGAGGGAGGCGCGGGGTGTCACCGAGGCGGAGTGATGGGGTGATGCGGCGGGAGCGGGAACATCGGATTGGGTGTCGTGGGCGATGCCGGAGCTTGTGCCGCTCGCGGATGGGCGCGGATCGGTGGGTGCGTGAACGGTGGCGAGTTCGATGTCGTTGGGGACGAAGCGCTCGCCGAGGAGTTCTTCGAGGACGGGGTGGCGGCCCTGGGTGATGGAGAGGATCGGGGACTCATCCATGCGCGGGCGGACCCAGCCCTTGCGGACAGCGCGTCGGGCGAAGCAGAGCAGGACGTCGAGCTCGCCGACGGTCTGGGCGAAGGAGGAGATGGCGGGGATGGCCGCGGAGGCGAAGGAGGACAGGGCTTCGAAGAGCACGCGTTCGCGTTCGAGGGCGCGGGACTCGGCGGTGGTGACCTTGTCCTCGAACTCCTTGAGTTCGGGCGTGATGTAGCGTTCGGCGTTGCGGAGAGTTTGCTTGCGGGAGAAGGTGGCGGGGGCGGACCTGGCCTGGGCGGAGGTCAGCTCGATGTAGTAGCCGAAGACGCGGTTGAAGCCGACCTTGATGCCGGGGAGCTGGTGCTCGTCGATGAGGCGTTGCTGGTAGGCGGCGAGCCAGGATGAAGCATCGCGCTGGAGGAGGCGTGCTTCGTCGAGTTCGGCGTCCACACCATCGCGGAAGACGCCGCCCTCGCGGAGATGGGGCGGCGGGTTGTCCATGCACTCGGCGAGAATCCGGGCGGCGATGGGCTCGATGGTCGTGGCGACGGCGCGGAGGGAGGCGAGGGTGTCGGCGAACGGGGGCGCGTTGTCGAGGGTGGCGGCGATGGTGTTGACGCGGGCGAGTGAAGCGCCGAGGGCGACGAGGTCGCGTGGCGTAGCTCGGCCGAGGGCGAGGCGTCCGGCGATGCGGGCGACGTCCTGCACGCCGTCGAGTGCCGCGGCGAGGGCGTCGGAGAGCGTGCGGTCGTCGACGAGCAGGGCGACGCGGGCGTGGCGGGCGTTGATGGCGCCGAGGTCGGCGAGCGGGCGGCAGAGCCACTCGCGTACCTGGCGTTTGCCCATGGGCGTGAGGCAGGAACCGATGAAGAGGCCGACGAGGGAGCCGTCGGCGGAGCCGGTGGAGCGGAGGGTGCGTTCAACCTCGAGGGAGCGGAGGCTGACGGCGTCGAGGATGCAGAAGCCCGAGGGGTCTTCGCGGCGCGGGGGGAGGAGGTGGGCGAGCGTGGCGGCGCGCCGCGCGGCGGCGGGGGCGGCGACGGAATCCTGTGCGGGGGCCTGTGTTTCCTTCAGGTAGCGGAGGATGGCGCCCGCGGCGGAGACGGCGAGGTCGTCATCTTTGAGTCCGAAGCCGGCGACGGTGGCGACGCCGAAGTGCCGGGTGACTTCTTCGAGGGCTTCCTTGGGGCGGAAGTGCCACGAGGGGCGCGGGGTGAGGGAGAGGCCGAGGGACTCGGCGGCGGCCTTGACAGCGGGTGGCGGCGGGCCACCGGTCGTGTTCTCCGGGTAGAGCAGTTCCTGAACGCTGCGCGGGGCGAGCAGATCGGCGAGGCGATTGATGTCGCCGTCGAGCACCGTGAAGGCGCCGGTGGACGCCTCGACAAGCGCGATGCCGACGGTGGAGGTGTCGCCGAGCGAAGCGGGCGACACGGCGGCAAGGCGGCTGATGGCGGAATCGTCGAGGAGCGTGTCCTCGACGAGCGTGCCGGGGGTGAGGACGCGCGTGACGGCGCGCTCGACGATGGGCTTGCCGGCCTTGGCGGCCTCCTTCGGGTCCTGGACCTGGTCGCACACAGCGACGCGGTAGCCCTGCTGGATGAGGCGGCGGAGGTAGTTTTCGAGTTGGTGGTGGGGCACGCCGGCCATGGGGACGCCCTCGGTCCGGCGCGTGAGGGTGAGGCCGAGGGCCTTGTGGATGGTGACGGCGTCGTCGTCGAAGGTTTCGTAGAAGTCGCCGATGCGAAAGAGGAGAATGCAGTCCGGGTGCCGCGCTTTGAAGCGGGCGAACTGACGCATGGCGGGGGTGTCGCGGGGGTCGGGCATGGCGGGGGGACAAGCATACCGCGCGGCCCCAGAGCGCAGGCGGAAGATGGGGAAGATGGGCGGGGAACGCGCGGACGGGGGTTGCTATCGTTGGCCCCATGTCGCTCCTGGCCCGGCTGTACAAGCGCCGGATCGTCAACGTGAACGTGAACATCGTGCTGGCGGGTCTCTTTGCGCTCGTGCCGGTGGCGGTGGTGGTGGAGATCGTTCACCGGTACTTCCTGGGGAACCGGGAGGTGCTGACGCACTCGGAGAAGTTCATCATCTCGGCGGTGACGATCGTGACGGACATCGTGAGCGATGTGACGTTCTTCTATGTGCTGCACTGGATGGCGAACCACTGGCCCCAGAAGATCCCGGGGGAGAAGCTGGCGGAGGTGGTGGGGGAGGGGGCGGCGCCGGGGTACTTCAAGGATGCGACGCTGGTGCAGGTGGAGCGGATGGTGCTCTCGCCGTTGCTGTACACGATCTGGACGGTGACGCAGATCGCGATGATGAAGATGGGGGTTGCCCCGGTGTGGGCGACGGTGATGGGGTTCTGCACGGCGACGGCGTGCATCCGAACGATTCACACGATGTGGATGGTGCGGACGGCGCGCCGGCTTCGGAAGCACGCGCGCGGGAGTTGAACCCTACGATCGGCCCATGAAGTGGCTCGGGCGGCTGTACGGCCGTCGTATCGTCAACGTGAACTGCAACGTGCTGCTGGCGGGGTTTCTCGCGCTGGTCCCGACGATCTGGATCGTGAGCCTGACGCGGGAGCTGGGGATTCACAACAAGTTCGGGATCGTTGCGGTCACGTTTGTCTGCGACATCGTGTTTGACGTGGTGATTTACTTCGTGCTGCACTGGTTGGCGAACCACCTGCCGCGGCGGTGGGGGTGGGTGAGTTCGAAGGCGTACCAGCACCTGTCGTTCGTTCGGGATGCGACGCTGGTGCAGTTTGAGCGGATGGTGATGGCGCCGGTGTTGTACGTGGTGGCGCTGGGGCTGCAGATGCTCCTGATGCATTCTGGCGTGGGGCGGGAGTGGGCGACGGCGTGGGGGTTTATGGTGGGGCTGACGATCACGAGGACGATGCACACGGTGTGGATGCTGCGGGCGGAGCGGCGGGCCTGGCGTGAACACGCGGCGGCGGCGGTGCTGGCGGCGCAGGGGGCGCCGGCGGGGGTGGCTCTGGAGGCGGTGGCGGAGAAGGCGGCGGGAAGAGCCGACCCGCTGGCGCCGCCGACGATCCAGGAGGCGGCGTCGGCGCTGGCGCGCGGGGACTCCATCACGCGTTGACTCAGATCACACCCTTGAGGCCGAGGGCCTTGCGCAGGCCGGAGACCTGCCCCGCGTGCCAGCCGTCGTGCCAGGCGGCCTTGTTCACGGCATCGAGGCGGTCGGTGAGGAAGCCGTGGCTTTCGACGCAGGCGGGCTCGGTGGCGTCGGATTCGCTCAGGGACTCGGCCGCGGCGATGAAGCGCTGCCAGGCGGTGTCGTAGAGGCGGCGAACCTCGGGGAGCGAGGGGTACGCGGCGGGGTCGGAGACTGGCTTGGAGCCCATGCCGAAGCGTTCGTAATCGGCCTTCGAGACAACGCTGGGCTTGCCGTCGATCGCGGAAGCGAACCAGTCGTAGTTGACGGCGAGGTGGCCCATGTGCCAGAGCATGTGGTTGTCGGTCGGAGAGGGTTGGAAGAGGGCTTTGTCCGCCGGGAAGTCGGCGAAGGTCTTGGAGGCGAGTGCGTGGGTGAAACGGGCGAACGCAACGGCGCGGGATGTGGCGGTGATGGTCATGGAGAAGTTTAGACGCCGAGCAGGATTTCCATCGTGCGCTGGTCGAGCCGTTCGTAGGGGAGAGGGCGGGCGGCCATGGCCTGTCGATCGAACTCACGCCGGGACAGCGCGGCGGCGCTGGTCGCGGAATAGCGGGACCACAGTTCGTCGAGGCGGGCGTTGTCGCGGCGGATAGTGCGCTGGAGGCGGCGGACCTCGGGGTCGGCGTTCCAACGGCGGGCCTTGTCCTTCAAGATGAGATAGGTCCGCATGCAGCCTCTCGCGAACTCGATGACGTCCTTGCGGTCCGATGTGCGGTAGGCGTGGGCGTCGAAGTGCCTGAAGCCCTTGTAGGCGTTGTCCTCGAGGAGCTTGACGAGGAAGAAGGCGGACTTGATGTCCGCCGCGCCGAAGCGGAAGTCCTGGTCGTAGCGGCCGAACTGCTGATCGTTGAGGTCGATGTGGAAGAGCTTGTTCGCGGCGAGGGCTTGGGCGACGGCGTGCGAGAAGTTGAGGCCGGCCATGTGCTCGTGGGCGACTTCGGGGTTGACGCCGACCATGCCGGGGTGTTTGAGCGTGGCGATGAAGGCGAGGTAGGAACCGGTGGTGGGGAAGAACATGTGGCCGCGGGGTTCGTTGGGCTTGGCCTCGAGGGCGAAGCGGTAGCCGTAGTTTTTCGAGCGGGAGTAGTCGCAGAGGAAGTCGATGGCGCGGCGGAAACGGGCCTCGGATTCGATGGGGTCCTTTGCGGCATCGGTTTCCGTGCCCTCGCGCCCGCCCCAGAAGACGTAGATCTTGGCGCCGAACTCGGCCCCGAGGTCCATGCCGCGCATGGTCTTCTGGATGGCGTAGGCGCGGACTTCGGCGTCGTTGCTGGTGAAGGCGCCGTCCTTGAAGGCTGGGTCGGTGAAGAGGTTGGTCGTGGCCATCGCGACCTTGAGCTTGTGTCGTTTCAGGGCGCGGGCGAAGTCGGCTTTGATCTGCCGAGATTCCGCAGGGGAGGCGTCGATGGGGATGAGGTCGTTGTCGTGGAAGTTGACGCCGCGGACGCCGCCGACTTCGCCGAGGAGTTCGACGATCTCGGCAGGGGAAAGGCGTGGACGCGTGGGCTCGCCAAAGGGGTCGCGGCCGGTGTTGCCGACGGTCCAGAGGCCGAAGGTGAAGTTGTCGGAGGGAGAGGGTGTGAATGGCATGGCCACACGGTATCAGCGCATGGTATGCTGCGGCGAGTGAAGGTCAGGCGGAGAATGCGATGCCGATCTTGATAACGCTTGTGACGTTGGCGGCGCTTGCGGGCGGATTCTGGGCGATCGCGCGCCGGTTCTCGCACGAGGAGTTGAGCTTCTGGACTCTGCTGGGCGTCGTGTTTGTGGCGAGAATGGCCTCGAGGCTCTCGACGCATGTGCTGAGCGGAGCGGATGATTTCACCAAGTTGGCCGCGGGCTTGGGGTGCTATATCGCGGTGCTGTGGCTTGGGTTGTGCGCACTCGGGAAGATTCGGATGCTGCCCGCGCTGTTGCTCTCGATCGGGTTTGCGGTCGTCGCGTTTGTCGTGTCGATGATTTTGGTGATGTTCATCATTCCCGCGGGCGGCCGAACACCGTAGGGGCGACGCCAAGCATGAGTCAGGTCAGCTCTTTGCCACCGGCAGCGGCTGAATGCCCAACTGCGTGCGGATCAGCCATCGCCCGAGGTAGATGAAGGGCGTCAGTCCGACCGCGATGAAGAATTTGAGGATGTAGCCGGTGAGGGCGGTCGCGAAGACGAAGCCCAAGGTGGCCTTGTCCTGATTCAGAACGAGCGGGATCGCCCAGAAGAACAAGAAGGTCACGATGAAGCTGTCAAAGAGCTGGGAGATAACCGTGCTGCCCGTGGCGCGCAGCCAGACCATGCGGCCACCGGTCGCCCGCTTGAAGACGGCGAAGAGGAAGATGTCCAGAAGCGACCCGAGGAGGAACGCGATGAGGGAGGCAATGTACATGAGTGCGGCCGCGCCGAAGATGAGCTCGTAGGACTTCTCATCGGCGGTGCCGGGGATGCCTTCGAGAATGGGAAACTGACGTGAGATCCAGATGAAAATGAAGGCGAGGGCGCCCATGGCGAATGCGATGAACGTGACGCGTCGGGCGCCCTTCTTGCCGTAATACTCGTTGAGGAGGTCGGTGAGGAGGAACGTCACCGGGAAGGTGAGCATGCCCGTGGTGTGCTCGACCTTGATGTGACCCAGGAGCGGTAGGTTCAGGTCGAAGCGAAAGAGCTTGACACCGAGAACGTTGGCGAGGATGAGACAGGTAATGAAGACGCCGCTGAGCCAGAGGTAGAGCTTGGCGCGTCGGTCAGGTATCCAGATATCGGTTTGCGTCGGGGGCATGCGCGACTCAGACATTGCTACACGTTACCCGATCGCGTTCGACACGGTGCGGCCGGCGGATTCGTGCCCGCCAGGCGTCAATAGTGGATTCGATCCGCGGAGAACCGACCCGGCAACTTGGCGCTGGCGGTCGGCGACGCTTTACTACCCTGCATGTGCGGCATCGCGGGCATCCTGAGAGTTCACCCGGCGGGGACGCCGGTGCCGGCGCCGGAGGTGGCGATCCCGGAGACGTGGCTGGACATCCTGGATGAGTCGATCAAGCACCGGGGGCCGGATGGACAGGGGCGGTTTCGGGATCGGTCAGTTCGTGCGGATGGGACGGTGGTGGATGTGGCGCTGGTGCACCGGCGGCTGTCGATCATCGATCACGCAGGCGGGGCGCAGCCGATGGTCCTGGGTGGCCTGCCGCTCCGCGGCGGGTCCGGGGCGACGAGCCTGCGGGGTGGGGTGTGGCTGGGGGCGACTTGGGGCTGTTCGCCCGCCGCGGAGCGGCAGGCCACCCAGGAGCCGGACGGAAGCTCTCGTATCGCCGTGGTGTTCAATGGCTGCATCTACAACCACCGGGAGTTGCGGAAGGAACTGCAGGCGGCAGGGCACAGGTTTGAGACGGATCACAGCGATACGGAAGTGCTGGTGCATGGGTGGAGGCAGTGGGGACCGCGGCTCATCGATCGCCTCGATGGCATGTATTCATTCGCTGTTTGGGATTCGGCGCGCACCGAGTTGGCCGTTTTCCGCGATGGATTCGGCGAGAAGCCGCTGAATGTCCTCTATGAAGGCCAGGAGCTTCAGAGCCCGGCTCTGGCGTTCTCAAGTACGACCTCGGGCCTGTTGAAACTGCGCGGGGCGGCTGGACTCCATGTGCTGCCAGCCTCCGAGCATCTTGCCGTACTTCGGGGCTGGATCAAGTACGGGTTCAGCCAAGAGGGGGCCTCGCCCAACATATCGCCACTGTACACAGGATCGTGCCGGTTGCTTGTTCAAGACGAACTTCATCGGCGGGATCCCCGCGTTGAACCAGAATCCACGACGGCTGGATGGTGGGGAGTGGCGTTGCAAGGAAGGAACGTTGAATGGACCGCTGATGATGTCGAATCGACGCTCCGGAGCGCCGTCCGTTCTCGACTCGACTCCGACGTGCCGATGGGCGTGTTTCTCAGCGGCGGGCTGGACTCTTCACTGGTCGCGAGTCTGGCCTTCCGCGAGGGGCGTGAACTCGACGCCTTTACCGTTCGGATGCCCGAACTGCGGATGGATGAGTCAGACTGCGCGTCCGCCATTGCTCGCCACATCGGCATCCGACATCACATTGTGGACTGCGAAGCTCGACCGGCGGACGAACTGCCATGGTTGGTCGAGCAGGCCGGTGTTCCATTCGGAGATAGTTCACTGCTGCCCTCGTTCTGGGTGAGTCGGGAGGCGAGGCGTCATGTGAAGGTGGTGCTCGGCGGAGATGGCGGCGACGAGATGTTCTTGGGCTACGAACGCCACCAAGCGATTCGACCGCTTGGGTGGTTGGCTCGGCTGCCGAGGTCGTTGAGACGAAGGGCGGCGAGCGCCATGTGGCCGAATGCATCCTCACGTTCTCTGCGAACAAAGATGAGTCGTCTACTCAATGCGTCGGCCGCTTCCGGATACAAAGAGCTTACCGCGGTCTTTCCCGCGCCCTTTGACTGGATGCTTGGCCTGCGATCCGCATCTCACCATGCGATCGACGCCCAATCCGATCTCCATCACTTTGGCATGACAATGTCCGACGAGATGACGGCCTTGCGATTTGACCTGATGTTCTATCTGCCAGACGACCTGATGCGAAAGGTCGATACGGCGTCAATGGCCGTCGCCTTGGAACTTCGTTCCCCCTTGCTCGCGGCTTGCCTCGCGCGAAAGGCGATGCAAGCAACAGTCGGCTCGTTGATGCCCGGCGGCCAGCGCAAGGGCCTCCTTCGTGCCGTCGCGCGCAAGTATCTGCCCGCCGAGATCGTGGACAGGCCAAAGCAGGGCTTCGCCATCCCCATCGGCGAGTGGTTCCGCACCGACTACGGCGGGATGAAGCAACTGCTGATGGACCATCTCAACTCGGCCGAGCCGTGGGGGCCGCCGTCGCTGGGCATCGACCTCAACATGAAGTTCGTCCGGCAGATGCTCGACGAGCACATGGGGACGGGGCCATCGGGCCGGATCGTGCGCGACCATTCGCAGCGGCTGTACATGCTGCTGGTGCTGTCGATCTGGGCGAAGTGGGTCGGGCGGCTGTAGCGGCCGCGCGGTCCGGGCGGCGGACGCGACAGTGGGCGCCTTCGGGCATGCCCGAAGCGTGTTCGTCGAAGGCGGGACCGGTGGGGAGCGGGGGTCAGTGCTGCCGCGGCAGGGATCCTTCGAACTGCTTGATGTAGAGGTCCATCTGGGGGAAGGGGATGGTGATGCCGGCGTTGTCGAGGGCGACCTTGGCGGCGCGGACGGTGGCCTGCCGGATTTCGCCGAACTTCTCCCTTGGCGCCCAAACGCGGAGGGTCCAGTTCACGCTGGAGGCGCCGAGGCTGTCGAGCCAGACGACGGGGGCGGGATCTTGGAGGACGCCGGGGATGGACTTGACAGCGAGTTCCAGCACGGCGCGGGTCTGGTCGATGTCGGCGCCGTAGGCAACGCCGACGGGGATGTCGATGCGGCGGCGGGGGTGGTGCGTGATGTTCTCGATCACGTTGCCGAAGACCTGGCCGTTGGGCAGGATGATCCGGCGGCCGTCGGGGGAGTCGATGCTGGTGGAGAACAGGTCGATCTCGTTGACAATGCCGAGTTGGCCGGAGACGTTGACGAGGTCACCGACCTTGAAGGGACGGAAGACCAGGAGCATGACGCCGGAGGCGAGGTGGCCGAGACTGCCCTGGAGCGCGAGGCCGATGGCCAGTCCCGCCGCGCCGAGGACCGCGGCGAAGCTGGTCGTGTTGATCCCGAAGATGGAGAAGCAGAAGAGGAAGCCGATGGTCAGGATGAGCCAGCGGATGATGTTGGAGAAGAACTTGCCGAGCGTGGGGTCGAACTTGGCCCTTTCGAGGCCCCGGCGCATCGCCCGCCTGGCCCAGGATGAGAGGATCCAGGCGACGATGAGGACGATGATGACGGTGATGGAGGAGGGCAGGTACTTGGCGACTGTCTCTTTGATTTCGTGGGCGCGTTCTTCTGTCGTGACGCCGAACTTCTCGACCTGATCGAGCATGGAAGCGGTCTTTTTCGGTGTGGTCTGCGGCTGGGCGGGGGCTTCGGTGCTGGGCGTGTCCTGCATGGTTTCCCTCGTTCACGAGATGGCGACTTCGCGAAGGTTATCCGACGGGCGAAGGGCATGAGGGTACGCCGTTTCCAACGCGCAAAGCCCGCGCGTCGGGCTTTGGCACGTGTCGTGTGGATGGATTACACTTGGCCTGCCGATGGATAATGACATGCCAGACTTTGTGAATCGCCGCCAGGCCATCCGTGGGGGCCTTGTCGTCACCGCCGGCCTGTTGCTCGCGGCGTGCCAGCGTCAACGGGCCGGGGGTTGGAAGCCCATGTCGGCCGATCAGATCGAGGGGCCTCCTCGCCGCGAGCTCAGCGGCGGTGAACGGCCGACGCGCGTGCCCAGTGACAGCGGATTCACGCTCGGTGGGGTGATCCCGCGCCGGGAGTGGGCGTCGGCGGGGCCGAACCTGTCGCTGATCAACCCGATGAACGGGGTGCGGCGGATCACGGTTCACCACGACGGGATGCCGCCCGTGTCGCTGCGGACCAAGGCGGATGTCGCGCACCGGCTGGAGCTGATCCGGTCGGTTCACACGGGGCGGAGCGACGACAACGGACGGAACTGGGCGGACATCGGGTACCACTACATCGTCGATCCGCAGGGGCGGGTGTGGGAAGGTCGGCCCGTTCGCTACCAGGGCGCGCACGTCAAGCAGAACAACGAGAACAACCTCGGCATCCTCGTGCTGGGCAACTTCGACGAGCAGCGTCCCACGTCCGAGGCGATCAACGCGCTGGACGCCTTCCTCGCCGATCGGATGCGTGCGTACCGCGTGCCCGTCACTCGGGTGTTCACCCATCAGGAAATCAACCCGACGGCCTGCCCCGGCTTCAACCTTCAGTCGTACATGGTGGCGACGCGGTCCGGTCGTGGGTACCTCGCGCGGGCCTGACGGGATCACGATCCAGAGTTCGTTGATGGTTTGCCGGAGTTGACCGCGCTTGGCGAGCGGTCCGGCACGCGCCCGGCTCGGCGCTACACTCTCCGCTCGGTCGATCGCGCTTGCAGGCGACCTTGACCGTGCTATGTCCCGCACCGCCGGCCCGCACGACAATCTCCTGGGAGCTTCCACGATCATCCTGACGCTCGTGGGCTGGTCGTCCATCCCGCTGTTCCTGAAGCACTTTGCGGACTCGATCGACGCGTGGACGGCCAACGGGTGGCGGTACGGCTTCTCGGCGCTGCTGTGGCTGCCGGTGATTCTGCTCGCGTGGAAGCGGAAGACGATGCCGCCGGGCCTGTGGAAAGCGGCGCTCTGGCCGAGCTTCTTCAACACGGTGGCGCAGGTGTGCTTTGCGCTCGCGCCGTACTACGTCGAGCCGGGGCTGATGACGTTCTCGCTGCGGGTTCACATCGTGTTTGTCACGGTGGGGGCGGCGCTGCTCTTCGCGGCGGAGCGCCGGATCATCCGGACGCCGTGGTTCCTGGCCGGGGTGCTGCTGGTGTTCTTCGGCGCGGCGGGGACGATCGCGCTCAAGCCGGGGGGGCTGGGCGGGGGAACCGGCTTCGGGGTGGCGCTGGCGCTGGGGTCGGGGTTTCTGTACGCCGGGTACTCGCTCGGCGTGCGGCACTTCATGCACGGCGTGAACTCGTTCCTGGCCTTTGCCGTGATTTCGCAGTACACGGCGTTGGGCGTGGTCGTGCCGATGCTGTTCTTCGGGAAGGACAGCGGTCTGACGGCGTTGAGCCTGCCGATGGGGCAGATTGTGCTCCTGATGGTGTCGTCGATTGTCGGGATCGGTCTTGGGCACACGCTGTACTACTACAGCATCGGACGCCTGGGCCTGGCGGTTTCCGCGGGGGTGGTGCAACTCCAGCCCGTGCTGGTGTCCGCGGCGTCGTTCTTCCTCTTCGGTGAGCGGCTGACGATCCTGCAGTGGCTGGCCGGGGGGTTGGCGATCGTGGGCGCGGGGATGATCCTTGTCGCGCAGCAGCGGCTGTCGCGACGCGACGCTACGGCGCGGAATCATCCCGGGAAATCGGGAGAAAGTCCTTCTCTTTCCCCTGGGCCCACGCGGCAAAGCGGGGCATGAAGACCTCCTTGAGCAGGATGCGGATGCACGCCGCGGCGGGGATGGCCAGCAACAGGCCGTAAAACCCGGCGAGGGCGCCGCCCGCGATGGAGGCAAAGAGGATGGACGGGATGCTCATTTCCGTGTTCTTGCCCTGGATGAGCGGCGTGAGGATGTAGTCGTCGAGAACCTGGCAGAGAAGGTTGACGCCGATGGGGGCGCCGATGACCCACCACCATCGGGTCTGCCATTCGGGGCCGCTGGGGTCGAGGAGCATGGCGATCATGGCCAGGGGCATGGCGACCACGTGCAGGAACGGGACGAGAAAGAACAAGCCGACGATGGGCCCGAGGATGAGCGGGACCGGCACGCCGATGACGAAGTACATCACCGTGACAAAAAGGCCGAGGATGCCGCAGATGATCAGCCGCCCGCGGATGAACCCGGCGATCACGCGGTCCATCTTCTTGAGCAGTTCGATGACGCGGCTCTTCTTGCGCTCGGGGATCAGGCTCTCCCAGAAGGCGAGGACCTTGCCCCAGCCGGTGCAGAAGAAGAAGAAAAAGAACGCGGTGAGCCCTGCGGTGAAGAGCAGGACGCCGGCGGAGGTCAGGGTCTTTCCCGCGACGGTGAAGGCGGTGGCGCCGGTGCCGATGGCGTGCTGGCCGACGGTCTTGCCGATTTCCGTGGCGTTGGCGCGGATCCAGTTGATCGCCCAGTCGACGCCGGTGTACAGGCTGACTTTCCACTCGGGGATGTGATCGGGTTCGGCCGCGGGGGGTCGGGGCTGTCCGTCCGCACCCGGCTCGGTGGTCGGGGCGGCGGGGGAGGCGGACCTCGCCCGGTAGTCGTCCACCTCTCGCTTGAGATCCAGCAGTTCCCGGCTGGCGGCTCGCCATTGCTGCGGCAGTTTGTTGTAGGCGTCGCGGCGTTGATTCTCATCGCCCTGGATGGAGGTCACCAGGTTGGTCGAGTGGGTCGCGATGCTCCCGGCGAGCGAGGCGCCCTGCACGACCGCGAAGCCGATTCCGACCACGGTCGGCACGATGACGACCAGGCCCGCGACCACAATGATCGCCGCGGCGATGCCCTGGCGGCTGAAGAAGCGGGTGCGTTTGAGGATGAACTGGACGAGGGGTTCGAAGAGATAGGCGAGGGCCAGGGCCAGGAGGATCGGGACGGTGACGATGCGCAGGTGGTAGCCGAGGTACAGGACGCCGAGCACGAGGGCGATCAGGAGCAGGTCGCGGATGGGTTGGATCTGCCACAGCCGGAGCTGGTGCCAGTCGCCGGGTGGTGGGGACGGGGTCCGTTTTGCCATTGGCACAGGCTAGCAGGCGGCCTGGCTGAACGCTTCATCGAAGTCGTAGACGGCGTGGAAGTCGGCGAGGGAGTCTTCCTCGCTCTTGCGCATCAGGCCCGCCTCGATCATGGCGAAGACGATTCGGCCGAAGTCGTCGGTCTGGCGGATGCCCCAGCGCTCCAGAACCGTGCGGGCGAGCATGCCGTAGCGCAGGACGGCGAAGTCCCGCAGGCCGAGGCAGAGCTGGGCGCCATTGACGTGTCGCTCCGGGCCGACGGGGCCGTGGGGCGTCTCGATGACCGCGGCTTCGCCGTGGATGACCTTGGCCGTGTGGCGGAGGCCATCCTGCACGAACTTGAACGCGGCATCGGGATAAGGTCCGGCGATCTGTCGGACACGCTTCCAGTTGACGGCTTGCTCAGACACAACGACACTCCACCAACTCTGGGACGGGCATCTTAGCGAAACTTGGCGAGCTTTGGAACAGTCTTTCGGGAGATGTGAGGGTTTCCACGGATGACGAAACGGAGGGGTCGAGCGGCCCAGTCGCCGGCATAGGCCACGCCGATCCGGGGGGTTCTCTGCACCAGATCATCGGCCACAGGGCCGGAGGCTGGCTCAAGAAACAGGCGGCCGTCGGTGGTGAGGTCGATCCCGTTGAGCGATCGGTCGATGGCGAGGGCCTGGCAGAGGCGGGCGGGTCCGGAGCAAAGGGCGGTGTCCGCGATGGGTTTGGGCATCGGGCGGGGGGCTGAAAGCCGGTTCCGTCGCATCGCCTGCTGTCCCTCGGTTGGCTCCAAGGCCCGGATCAACACCGCCAGCGGCTCGTTGGTCTTTCCGCACACGATGTTGAAGCAGAAGTGCATGCCGTAGGTGAAGTAGACGTAGCTCGTGCCCGGCGGGGCGTACATGGCTTCGTTGCGGGGCGTCCGGCGGCGGCGGTAGGCGTGGGAGGCGGCGTCGGGCTCGCCGAGGTAGGCCTCGGTCTCGACGATGAGGCCGGCGAGGCGGGTACGGTCGGGGAGAATGCGGACGAGACGCTGGCCGAGGAGCTTTCTGGCGAGGGACTCGGCATCGGCGCGGAAGAACCGACGCGGCAAGCGGGGATTGGTGGGCACATCCTCACGATAGCGGCGATTCGGATGGTGGGGTGGGGATGTGAATTCCGCGCGCTTACGGCGTGCAAGTGAAGAACCGGGGTGGGCGGTTGGCTAAAGATCCGCCGGGCGCCTGCCCGCGCGGGGAACTGCTGAATGGTGCGATCGCACCGGGAGCCGATACATGACCACACCATCGCTGATCAAGCTCGTCGCTCGGTTCGTGCACGCGGACACGGGGCAACCGTTGAACGATCCATCGTTCCACGTCCGGTTCTTCGATCACGATGCCCTGAAGGACGACTACCTAGGCGAATCGGTGCTCAGTTCCAATGGCGTAGCGGAGATCATCATCCATCCCGCGTCGTTCCGTTCCGGTCTGATCGGCGCGTTTTTCGCGAGGCTGGCGGAGCACCGCCCGGATGTGTACTGCACCGTGGTCGATGGCGCGGGGAAGGCGCTCTACAGGACGTCGGTCCAGTGGGACGTCGACGTGGCACGGATCGATGAGACAACCAAGCGGCCGCGGCCGACGGTGGATCTCGGCACGTTCAAGTACCGGAAGGGCGAAGGCCTGTCGGAGGCCGATGGGCCGGTGATGCCGCTGCGGCCGCCGGTGTGAGGATCAATGGGTTGACAGGCGGGTCTGGGTGTTGACTCACGCGTACGCGTGCAGCCCCGGCAGGATCAGGTTCACGCCAAAGTACGTCCAGAGCATCACGAAGAAGCCGACGACGCTGAGCCAGGCGGTGACGAGGCCGCGGTTGTGGCCGGTGGTGAGGCGGACGTGGATGACGATGAGGTAGACGATCCACGTCGCGAGGGCCCAGGTTTCCTTGGGGTCGAAGTTCCACCAGCGGCCCCAGGAGTGGTCGGCCCACCAGGCGCCGAGGAGGATGCCCACGCCGAGGGTCCAGAAGGCGAGTTGGAGGACGATGAGCTGGGCCTTGTCGAGATCGTGCAGGGTGCGCGCTGGGCCGGGCGGGGTGTCGGAGAGGTTTAGGGCCGCGGCGGTGAGGGAGGGTGAGCCGATGGGCGTGGCAAGCGAAGCGGGGCGTCGGCGCGTGGCGTAGTGCGTGCCAAGGTAGAAGAGACTGACGATGAAGCCGAGGGCGATGAGGCCGTAGGAGCAGAGCACGGTGGTGACGTGGTACTTGAGCAGGACGCTCGTGTTGAGGATGGCGGCCTCGCGTTCGATGAAGCGGCCGGGGATGATCGGCAGTTGCGTCGCGGCGACGAGGATGAGGAACCCGACGCCGGCCGAGGCGGCGCCAAAGAGCCACTGCCGGCGGGCGAGCATGATCAACGAGCCGACGACGGTGGCGAACAGGGACAGGCCGGTCATGGACTCGAACTGGTTCTGAATAGCGAAGCGTTCGGCGATGATGCAGCGGAGCGTGAAGCCGGTCGCGTGCATGATCACCGCGGCGGCCAGGGCGACGATTCCCGAGGCGATGAGCCAGCGTCGCCCGGTACCGAACGCGAGGATGAGCGCGATGAGAGCGACGGCGTAGAACCGCCAGCCCCACTCGAAGGCGTTGAGGCGGTTGTACGCGGTTTCCAGATCCCGTCGCGTCGTCGGGTACATCGCGGCGTTGATCTTGGGGAGTTCCTCGGCGAGCGTGGCCGTCGCGGCGTTGACGCCGGTCGCGTCTCCTGCTCGCCAGGCCTTGGCCATCTGCATCGCGGCGAGGCGTGCAGGGTGGTCGGCGGGGAGGGAGCCGAGGTGGGAATAGGGGAGGTCGGGCTTCTCGGGGGCGATGAGGAGGAGGTTGGCCTCGCCCTGGTCGTAGAGGCTGACGGCGTTCAGCACCTTGTTGATGGCGGTGCGGTACTGGGTCGGGTCGCCGCTGCCCTTGGCGAGCATGTCCTCGATCGCCTGCGTGTGGCGCACGGCCATGACGGGCGTGATGCGGGTGAGCTTCTTCCAGCGCTCCTGCGCCTCCTCATTCTTGGGGAAGGCGAGCTCGAGGTACTTTTCGCGCAGGGGGAGGAACTCGACGTGGATGAGCGGCTTGTCGAGGTAGTAGGCCGGGTCGATGAGCAGGTCGAAGAACGTGAAGAGCGGGTCGTACTTGAACTCGGTGGGCTTGTTGTTGACGGTCAGGTAGTCGGCGAAGCGGGAGCGGCCTGTGATGCGCTGCACGGTCTCGCGTGCGAGCGTGTCGACGATCTTGGCGCGACCGGCGTGGAAGACGGCGAGCGTGCGGAGGGGTTCGAGGTTGACTTCCCTGGAAAACGCCCGCTTGCGGTCGGTCGGCGTGATGTTGGTGGGGGGATCGCCAAAGGGATTCACGATCTGGCCCGCGGCCTGCGAGAGCGCGGGCGCTTGCGGGTGTTCATTCCCCGCGGGGGCTGTCTGCCCCACGCACGGGGCCGCAAGCAGGAGGAGAAGGACGGCAAGGCAACCGGCGATGGGGTTCATCACGGGGCGGCTCCCTGGGGAACGGGGACGGCGGGCTCGCGGGGAGAGGTGCTGCCGGGGCGTTGGTACGTGCCCTCGGCCAGTTGCTTCTGGATTCGCTGCTTGCGGCGCTTGAGGATGAGGGGCTTGATGTAGAAGGCCCAGGGGATTCCGATGGACATGAGCACGCTGCCCAGGGCGACGATGTGGATGCCCGGGTTGTTGCCCACGCCGAGGATCGTGAAGGAGGCGAAGGGGCGGGGCAGTTCACCCCGGTCGGCCATTTCCTGCGTGCGGCGCCAGCCCTCCGCATCCCATCCGGCCTGCGAGAGCTTGAACTGGTTGCGGTTGAGGCGGCTGACGAGGGTGCCCCAGACGTTGGCGAGGTACGAGCGGTCTTCGGACCAGATAAAGGGCGCCTGCAGCGGCGCGTTGAGCTTCGTGACGTGCTCGTAGGGCTTGAAGCTCATTGTCTCCGCCGACTCGTGCGCGGGGATCACGCGGACGACGGACTGGTAATCGCGCGGCGAGCCGCGGTGGTCGTACGCGATCATCTCAAAGTTCGTCAGTTGCAGGTAGAAGTCCGGGAAGCGGTGGGCGAGGCGCCCGAAGCACATGCGGATCTGCCGGCCATCGGGGAGCGTCACCTCGCGGTGTTTGTCCGTCTCGACATGGTGGTACCGCGTGAACGGCAGCCAGACGGTCTTCTTCCACGGCGCGGCGGTGGATGAAATCTCGACCGCGAGCATGGCCTTCGCGTGTGTCCCGACGTCGGACTTGTCGCGGTCGATTTCCGGAACGACCCGCGGGAACTCGAGCGACTCGGCGTGCGCCGCCCACTGATCGACAACCAGGTCGATGCGGGGCTGGGTCGCGGGGTCTTGCCGGGGGATCACTTCCTCGAGGACGCTGCCCACTTTCAGATTCTCGACAAGGCGGGCCTCGCCGGAGTCGAGGCGGATCGCGGCTCGGGCGGTGCCGTCCTCGCGCTCATCGAAGAAGACCTGGAGAAAGGAAGCGTCGATGTAGGTAATCCGGATGGCCGGGTCGGCGTCGCGACGCTTGGGCATTCCCCGTTCGTTGAGTTCTTCGAGCATGTCCTGCGAGATTTCGGGGAAGCGGTGGTACACCCAGCGCTCGAAGGGCTTGGGGTCCTGGCCCGAGGCAGGATCGCGTGGCGGCGTGATGGAGAGGATCGCGACGCTGCTGCGCGCGCCCTGGTAGCCCGCGGTGATGATCGGGAAGGGCGGCTCGGGGAGGATCTGCTTGGCGGTGATTTCGTAGCCCTCGAAGTTCACCGTGCCGCCCGTGGTGATGGGGAAGATCGCGTGCTTCGTCTCCGCACCGTGCTCGCCAGCGGCGGCGCCCGGAATTTCGACGAGAATCGCGTGCAACGTGCCGCGGGGCAGGGTGGCCGTGATGGCTCGCCAGCGGGAGTCGGACATGCCGCGGGTCCATTCGATCCCGATGGCGCCTTGGGCCTCGCCGATGCGCTGCGCGGGGGAGTCGGGGAAGAGGTCGAAGCGGAAGGCCTCGCGTGCCTCGGGTCGATCCGGGAAGGTGGCGCGGACCTTGATCGCGCGCAGGGGATTGGCCTTGGCAGCGCTCCCGGGTGGTGGGGGTTCAACCGGCACCCAGGTTCGGACCGGTGTGGCGTACGAGGCGTACCCGACCACGCGGAACTTCAGGTCCGCATCGATCACGGGGCGATCAGGACGCGCGGAGCCCACGACGGGCAGATTCAGCGGGCGGTCCTTGGCCGGTGCGCCGGGCGCGGGGCCCGCCGCGTTCAGGCCGTAATCGTTGTACCGGGGCGGCTGGATCGGCCGCTGGTCCCAGAGCCCCGAGTTCTGGTTCAGCCAGAGCGCGGTGGTCATGTTGTCGTAGAAACGGTCCTGGATGGGGCCGACGTTCGCGCTGCCGTCGGGGCCGGGTTGGCCGGAGAGCAGCAGTGTGTCGCCCTCGACCTTGAGGCCGCGGTAATAGAGCGAGCCCAGCGCGATGGTGACGATCCCCGTGTGGACGGTCAGCACGCCGAGGTTGGGGAAGGTGAACTCGATGCGCCGCACTGTCGCGACGATCATGTTCAGGATGAAGAGGGCGAGGATCACCCGCAGCGGCCACCACGAGTAGAACTCGGGCTCGGACATCTCAAAGCCGGGGAGGCGACGGAGGGTCGTGGAGCGGTACGCATCAACAAACGAACCGAAGAATCGAAGACCCGAGCCGGTGACGGGGTCGTAGTGCAGTCGGGGCCAGGCCAGCAGGACCCAGAGCTCGACCGCGAGCCCAGAGAGCAACACGGCGATGACCAGTGAAGTGACGAACCTCGCCGTTCGGTTGGTGGGGGTTGGCTTCCACAGTCGCCGGACGACCAGCATTGGGATGACCGCGACGACGCCGATCGCCAGCAGGATGGTCAGAAAGTAGACGAAGTAGGTCACGCCCAAGGCCATGAGGCCGACCGGGACGCTGGCGAGGGTCGAGTAGATGACGATGAGCGTGAGCAGGACGACGGCCAGCGGGATCGAGCTGAAGGTGCGCAGCAGGAACTTGATGGGCCAAGCCCAACTGGGGAGATTTTGATCATCCCATTGCTTGCTTCGGACCCACTTTGCGCTCAATACGACCTCCCGGGCGTCTGTTCTTGCTGGACAATATTCCGTGCCGTCTCACAGTAGGACCGGCTTTGATCCGGATTGCAGGGCGAGCGAGAACGGATGAGGGTTTGCTCCGGGGATTGTCCCACCCGCATCGACGGCCACCAACCCGGAAGTCTCCCCCAATTCAAGCGTGAAACGAGCGGTGTCAACTCCGATTGCTCGCGCCCCGTTGAGGGTGAGCATGCGGAGCAGGACCAGTGGGTCTGTCCCGTCGCGCCGGCTGAGCAACCGGGCGTCGTCGAACGGAGAAATACGGTCAGCGGTGTCGAGGTTGATGATCGAGTCGGTCCCTAGGGCGACGTTGATCCCGGCGCTGAGCATCTCGCGGTAGCGGTGGGGGCCGAAGCGGCGTTCGGCGCCGAAGTACGCCGACGCCCGGGGGCAATACGCCACGCTGGTCCCCGACCGGGCCAAGGTCTCGATCGCGGCATCGTCCGCGTTGTTGACGTGGGCGACGAGGAAGGGCGCGGCGGATAAGACCGGCGCCAGATGTGCTACCGGGCTCTGTCCGTGGCCGATGTGTTCCAGGATGGAGTCGTGCCAGATTCCAAGTCGCTCGAGAAATGTTCGCTGCGGCCCGGATCCGGACGCCACGAACTGCGCCTCCTCCGGTGTTTCGGACAAGTGGGTCGAGATGGGCAGGCGTCTCGACTGCGCCAGGTCCGCGGCCCACCGGTAGAGACGGATGTCCACGGTGTTCGGGGCGTGGGGTTGCAGGCCGATACGCGTGCGGCAGGTGCAACCGACAGTTTCTGACAGGAGCTGGTTGACGATCTGTCGGCACTTGTCGATTGTCGTGCCGATCCCGAAGAACTCGAGGAAACTGCACCCTTCGAAGTCGGCCTTGGCCAGGGTCCTGTACGGTGTCAGGTTGGGGATTCCGGCTGGCGCTCCGGCAATGTCTCCGACCGCGGCAACGCCTCCGGCGCGGGAGAGCTCGATACCCCGGCGAACGGATGCCGCGATGTGATCAGGCTCGGAGTGGCGTGCGGTGCGAACGAGGTTGACCCAGGAAACGAAGCCGGAATCGGGGTCGTGGGGCGTGGGGCCGATGTGCGTGAGGTCCAGGTGGGTGTGGGCGTTGACGAAGGCGGGGGTGACGATCGAAGTGGGGAGGTCGACCGGGAGAGCCGTTGCCGCCGCGGGATGGGCGTCGATCTCGCGTGGGTGCCCAACGGCGAGGAGGCGCAAGGATGGCGGGGCGAGGCGTTGCGCGAGGATGGAGGCGGGAGCGCAGACAAAGCCTGTCCCATCGCAGGCGGCGAGAGCGTTGATTCTGAGGATGGAACCGACAGGACCTTGGTTCACGGGCTTGGACTCTGGTTTCCGATGTCTATCCTTCGGGCCCCTCGTGCGGGGGGCGCGGTTGCACAAGCGGAGGGGCAAGCTGCTATTCTGCGGGCCATCAAAGGTGGCCGCGGCCGAGCCGCGGAGGATCCGCGAGGTGTTCGAAACTCAGGGAGTCAATCGTATGAAGAACGGAGTCAAGGGACTGGCGAAGGTCGGCGTGATCGGGTTGGCGGCGATGCTCTCGCTGGCCGGCGGGTGCGCGAACCAGCAGATGCTGGATCAAGCGCGTGAGGAGAACCGCAGCCTGAAGAACCGGATCAACGAGCTGCAGGCGGACAACGCGCAGCTCAAGACCGAGAACGACCTCATGCAGCGTCAGCGGATGTCGCAGGAGCAGGCGCTGGCGGCGGCCAACGCGATGAACAAGGAACTGCGCGACAAGCTGGGCATGACGAGCGAGGAGTACCGCTCGCTGCTGGCGCGGCTGGAGACGATGAAGTTCGGCGACATTGATCCGATCACGGATCAGGCGCTCCGCGACCTGGCCCGGGCGCACCCGGACCTGATCACGTACGACTCGGACCTGGGGCGTCTTCGCTTTGCTTCTGACCTGACGTTCGATTCGGGGCAGGACCGGGTGAAGGAAGCGGCCAAGCAGAGCCTGGCGGCGTTGGCTCGGATTCTGAAGACCGGGCCGGCGTCCGGGTATGAGGTGATGATCCAGGGTCACACCGACGCCCAGCCGATCAGCGCCAACACGGCGAAGAACCACCCGACGAACATGCACCTGTCCTGCCACCGGGCCATCGCGGTCCGGCAGGAGCTCATCAGCCAGGGGATCGACCGGAACAAGATGTTCGCCGCGGGCTGGGGTGAGGAGCGTCCGATCGCGGCCGCTGGTCCCAAGGGCGAGTCGGCGGCGAACCGTCGCGTGGAGATTTACCTGATGCGTTCGACGGCAACGGCGAGCGCCCCCGCGAAGACCGCGCCGATGACGAACGTGGTGACGCCGCGCGAGCCGGATATGACGAAGTGAGCAGGGTTTACATGCCAGCAAGTTTCAAGGGCCCCGTCCGGGGCCCTTTTCATTGTCGCCGTGAACGGTCGCAGTTTCGGGAGTTCGACGTGGCGTTGCCGGGGCGTCGGCTCTACGCTCCACGCATGACAATGCTGCGAATTGCAATGCTGGGAGTGTGCCTGCTCGCCACCGGGTGCGCAGCGCCGAAGGTGAATCCGCCGGTCGAAATGCCGAGCGTTGAAGCCCGGGGATTGGCAGTGTTTGACGGCGAGACGGGGAAGCGCGTCGCGTGGGGAGACATCATCAACCACGCCGCGGCCGTGGATGCCGTGATCATCGGCGAGAACCACGGGCACCCGGTGGGGCTGCCGTGGGCGGCGGCCCTGTGGGAGGACATCTCGGCGGCGAGCCCGACGGCGGCGCTGTCGATGGAGTTCTTTGAGCGTGATGACCAGTCGCGGCTGGATGACTACCTCAAGGGCCTGACCGATGAGGCGACGTTCGAGAAGCGAACCGAGCGGAAAGCGGGGAACTATCCGCCGTCGCACAAGGCGATGGTGACTCGCGCGAAAGAGCTTGGCCGGCCGGTGATCGCCGCCAACGCGCCGTGGGAGGTGATTCGGTTCCTTCGGGGCAAGGAGTACGAGGCGCTCAGGCAACTGACGGCGGAGCAGCAGCGGCTGTTCAAGATTCCCGAGGCGCCCCCGGAGGGCCGGTACCGCTCGGACTTCGATGCGGTCATGCGGCCGATGGTGAGCGGTGGGCACGCCGCGCCGGGGAGCGGGGCCAAGGCACCGGCGATGAGCGAGGCGCAGATCAGCGCGATGCTGGACCGGTCGTTCCGTTCGCAGTACCTGTGGGATTGGACGATGGGGGAGAGCATCGCCCGGGCGATCGAGGCGGGGAACCGGCCGGTGGTGCACGTGATCGGGCGGTTCCACAGCGACTTTTTCGGCGGGACGCCGCAGGCCCTGCTGAAACTGCATCCCGGCGCGCGGGTGCTGATCGTCAGCGTCGTCGATCAGGACAGCGACGGCCTTCGCGAGGAGGACCGCGGCCGCGGGGACTACGTGGTGTACGTGGGGCCTTCGCCCAAGTCGCCGTGAGCTCACTTGACGATGATTTCGCGTTCGAGGTCGGAGCGTTCGAACCAGGTTGCGGCGGCGGGGCGGATGGGCGTTCCATCCGGTCCCCACGTGATCGTCCAGAATGAGGGCTGGAAGATCACCCAATAGGTGGCACGGATCGTGTGCCGGCCCGGCGTGTCGATCCTGAACTCATGCTGAAAGTTGATACGGGCATCCCCGAAGAGCGAGGGGCGGAGTTCGTGCGCCCAGGCCGGTTCGTCGGCGCGCCCGACGGGTTCGGCTCCATCCAGAGAGTACCCGGCGAACATGACCGCAAGCTGAGAGGAAAGGCCGGTCGCGGCGCGCGAGGTTTGAAGACGCACAGGAAAGGGTGTGCCCGCTTGAACTTCCTTCGGGGCGTCGAGTCGTGTTGCGAACGATTGGCCGTAGAGGTGTTCCTTGATCTCCGCGGGGATCTTGCCCGCCGCGACGTTGGCCTCGAACCACTTGTCCGCGGCGCTCCCCCATTGGTGTTGCAGGCGGTGCGCGGCGACGCGGCGGGCGAGAGACCGCGTTGATGTGGCGCTGATGGACCGTGTGGTCAACTCATCCCATGCGTCCAGGCTCGATCCCGGGTCCATGTAGAGCGCGGTGTACAGAATGGGCGTGGGGAGAATCCTGGCGAGGGGGCCGAGCCAGAAAATCGGCTGGAACAGAAAGGCGCCGAGGAGGGCAATCGAGATACCGGAAACCATCATCTTGATGGACTTGACCCGCCGTCCCTTGCGGAGCATTCCCAGCCATGGCGTGCCGCACTCCGGGCACCGGATGGGGGCGTCCCTTTCCGCGAACGTGAACTCGTACTCGCACGTGGGGCAGTGCAGGGACTCACCGACGCGTCGGCCCCAGCCACCCTGCGCCAGCACCATTCCCACCATCATGGGCAGCATGAAGAGGTAGCCCGGGCCGGCGTTGCCGAGCATCGTGCCACGGAGCGAGACGGTCAGTGTGAAGACGATGACCACGCCCATCAGAACGGCGATGGCCGCGTGGATGTAGGGCATTCGCTGAGGCGTAACGCGCTTGGCGTACCGGACGAGCGAGGCGTTTCCCATCATCACGGCGATGCACAGCACAAACAGCGACCCCAGTCGCCACGCCAACTCTGTCCAAGACCAAGACCCCCGTCGAACCTCAAGGACGCACAATCCGACCGGGAATGCACAGACCAAAGCCAGGGCAAGCGCCAGCGACTTTGGCTTGAACTTCGGCGGTGCCAGCAGGTCCTGAGCCATTGCCGTCACTTTACGTTTGTTCGGGTGGGGTGGCGTCGACTGCCAAAGTGGCGAGGGCTGCCTCAAGCGGTGTCGAGGTGACACGGGGGACCCTCATCAGCCGTGCGGGAACCTATTCAGGACAGTGGCATCCTGTTTGCCAATAGCAGGGTGGAACCGGGGCATACGACCCGGACAACAGACATCGTCCCCCATATTCAAACGAAGGAGAACTGCCATGATGAACCTGATTCGCCGCGAGTCGCCCGAGTTTCCGAGTGTGTCCCGGTTGATGAACTCGTTCTTCCAGGACCCGTTCTTCGCCGCCGGGATCGCGCCGGCCATCGAAGAGGGCAACCTTGCTCTTGACGTGTCGGAAGATGAGAAGAACGTGATCGTCCGGGCCTCGCTCCCCGGCTTCCGCAAGGAGGATATCGATGTGGAGATCCACGACGGTGTGCTCTCGATCAAGGCGGAGCGGTCGGAGGAGAAGGAGGAGAAAGGCGAGACGTACTACCGCCGTGAGCGTCGGTTCGGCACGGTGAGCCGGCGCGTCGCCCTTCCGAGCGTGGTGGAGGATGGCAACACCGCCGCTGAGCTGAAGGATGGCGTTCTGACCCTGCGGATCCCCAAGAGCCAGAAGGCGATGCCGCGGAAGGTCAAGATCGGTTGATCTCGCGGCGCGGAGCCCGGGTCGGAAGAGCGATGGGACGGGGCGAGCTGGGTGCTCGCCCCGCTTTCAGTTGCGGCCGGGATCGGCGGCGGGGTCCTTGCGCTCCACGGCGCAGGCGCCGTCGTCGAACGTGGAGAGGTTGTCGGACTTCAGCCAGTTCGAGGCCCCTTGATGCCCGAGCACGTTCGCATCAAAGTAGGCCGTGGTGACCATCTTGATGTACCGGATGTGCTTGGCGTGGTCCTTGCCCGAGGACTCCCCGGTGAGCCGTCCGCCGGCGAAGTCGGAGAAGGTTCCGTGGGTGGCGTCGCGGATGACAACCAGCATCGCCGGGACGCCCTTGGTGGAGTCGAACGCCTCGCGTCGCCACGCCGCGGCCCGGGCGTTCTGGCCGTAGTCCTTCGTCCCGGTGAGCGAGAGCACGGGAATCGCGACCTTGTCCCATGACTTCGCGGTGATCCCCATGACCCCGACGCCTTGCGGGGACATGGCGACGACGGCCTTGACGCGTTCATCGCGGAACGACTGGTTCGGGCCTCCGTTCTCGTCCGGCAGGTCGATGGTCATGCCGGCAACCGCGAACGCTGTGTACGCGCCGAACGAGTGGCCCATCACGCCCACGTGCGTGAGGTCCGCCACGGGCGAGAGCTTCTCATCCTTCGCCACATGGTCCAACACGAATGTGATGTCGCGCGGCCGGTCGCGGAGGTTGTCCGGATCCGAGGTGCTGTCTTTCAGGTACTCCATCAGTTCCTGGCGGCCTTCCGGATCGTGGTTTGGCGCCGGCTCGCGGTTCCTTCGCAACGCCGGCCTGCGTTCGCGGATGTTCTCGCGTACCCGCTCCCGGGCCCGCTCGCGCAGCGCCTCCGTGTCGCTCCCGGCGTGCGTTGGGGAGATGACCAGGTAACCGTGGCTCGCCAGGTGCTTGGCGAGGTAGGCCCCGACTTCGCGGGAACCGCCAAGGCCGTGCGAGTACACGATCACCGGGAACTTGCCCGGCTTGCCGCGGCCCGCAGGTTCGGGTGACTCCTCCTTGATCGTCGGCGTGTAGATTCTGACCGGAACGTCCCGTTTCCGGGCTTCATCCCGCCACGTCTCGTCTCGCTGGGAGACCTTGTAGTCGCCAAGCGTGTCCTTGTACGCCTCCTGCGCCAGCGAAGGGGACAGCAGAGCGGTCAGGGCCAGAACGATCCAGTGCAGGTGCTTCACCGTGGTCCTCCGGAAAGAGAAACGCGTGGGGCGGCTGGTTGTTTCAGTCCTTGGGCCGGCGGATCGAATCTCCCATCGAGCGGCTCAGATGAACGAAGCCGAGGGCCCCGAGAATACACAGGACGACGCTCGCGGCGAAGACGGTCCACCCCAGCCCGGGTGACCACTGCTCCGCGGTCCTGTACATTCCCGCGGCGAAGAAGGGGGCGGTGACGCCGCGGATCCCGTTGAGGGTCACGTGGACGCCCATGTACGCGGACGCCTTTGGTCCAGGGGCGAAGTCCAGGTGACCGAGGTTCCAGGCGAGAGATCCACCGCCGTAGGCGACGCCGAGGCTGAAGGCGCTGATGTACAGCATCCAATAGGACTGGGTGAGGAAGGCGAGCATGACGATGGCCTGCGCGGCGACGAAGAACCAACTGTGGATGGAGCGGAACCGGACAACATGGACCTTGGCCAGCAGCCGCGCCCAGAGCGGGATGAACCACGGCATGACGAGCAGGGGGATGGAGCTGATGACGACGATGGAGCCCTGGTAGCCTTGGGCGAAGCGGTCCTTGAGGCCGAGCACGAGCGGGACGGGGAGCATGAGGTTTCCGAACCCGAGGAGGAACATGCTCCCCATGAAGCGGGCATAGTTGCGGTCCTCGCGGAGGAGCTTCCACGTTGCCCCGGGCCGGAAGGCGGCGATGGAGCCCGACGGGTCGGTTCGTTCGGCCTTGATGGACGCCTTGCCGCCCCGCATGCGGATGTGGCCGTACGCGACGGTGCCCAGCAGCCCCAGAACGCAGACCAAGGGGATGAACAGCCGGAACGACTCCTCCCAGGCGTCCATGGATCGCGCGAAGAGGAAGCCCGTCACCGCGATAACGAGTACGGAGATGGTCGAGAACTTGCCCGTGGCCCTGGCGCGGTGGAATCGGGAGTAGTTGGCCCGCCACAGCGCCGCCCGGAGGGTGATGACGCCCGTGATGCACACGCGGGCGGAGATCACGGCGGCGACCAGGAGCGCAAGCCCGAGCGCATTCTGCGGCACGATCGCGATCACGCCGGCCAGGACGATGGTGATCAGTTGCAGCCGATTGATGAAGCGGACCTTGTCCCGCCCGTGCGCGAGGGAGATCCAGAGGAAGCTGGTTATGTTCGCCCCTTCCGGCGCAGCGCCCAGCAGAGCGACCACCGCCGCCAGCCAGCCGTCCGGCACGGCGCCCGCGAACGCGTTGGTGACGAGCACCCCGAGGATTCCCCCTTCGACGACCGCCAGCGCCGTCGAGAACAGGAAGGTGTAGATCAGTTCCCGCCGGTAGTTGGTACGCGAGACTGCAGGAAAGGTCTCGGGATGAAACGAGGCCAGTGGACCCGCCAGCGTCCTCAGAAGACCAAGCGGCCGGGCGTGGCCCGGGGCGATTGGTGGGTTGTCGTGCAGGGAACTCATGGCGCGGCGGGAGACAGAGGGTTGTCTCGACGGGGCCGCCGGACAAGAGATCGGCACTTCCCGCGTCGGTTCCACACCCGAACTGAGGCGAGTTCCCGCCTCTGTCTCGGAAGCGGAACTCCTATCCTTCCTGCCCATGACCACCCGAACGCCAGCCCGATCCCGACCGCCGCGCGACGGCGATGCCCCGGAGTACGTCTTGGGCACGCACGAACAGGAGTCCAACCGTCTGGGCCTCCAGAACCGACTCTGGTCGGCCTCCGCCCATCAGCTGTGGGAGCGGTCGGCGTTGCGGCCCGGCGAGACGGTGCTGGATGTTGGTTGCGGCCCCGGGCACGCGACGGTTGAGTTGGCGGAGATCGTGGGTTCAACCGGGCACGTTCTGGCCGTGGATGAGTCGCCGCTCTTCCTGAAGCATCTCCAGGACCGAGTCGTGGCGCGTCGGCTGAACAACGTCGAGCGGGTGCTCGGCGATGCCCAGCAACTGAGTTCGTTGCTTCCGCAGGTCGCGGGCAAGGTTGACCTTGCTTACGCCCGATGGGTTCTTTGTTTCGTGCCGGACCCCGAGGCGGTGGTTCGCGGCGTGGCCTCCCTGCTCAAGCCGGGCGGCCGTTTCGCCGTGCAGGACTACTTCAACTACGAATCCATGTCCATCGCGCCCAAGCACGAGGCGTTCACACGGGTGATTCTGGCCATCGGGCGGTCGTGGCGGGCGCGAGGCGGGGATCCGGACATTGTCTCGCGCTTGCCCGCGATGTTCCGCAAGCACGGCATGGAGCTTCAGGACATTCGGCTCAACCAGAGGGTGGCACGCCCGAACTCAACGATCTGGGCCTGGCCGGATACGTTCTGGAAGAGCTATCTGCCGCGGATGGTCGAGATGGAGACGATCACTCCCGCCGAGCGCGAGGCCTTCGACGCGGCATGGCAGGCGGCGAGCCGCGATCCGGACGCGTTCATGCTCTTGCCGCCCGTGTTCGATCTGGTGGCGGTGAAGAAGTAGCGCTCGCGAAGGCGTGCTGCCCCGATAATCGCGGTGACGTTATGGGCAGGGACGATAAACCGCACCGAATCTGGTTGTGACAGCGGCAATGCCCGTGGGTGGCGAGCGTCGACTGTTTCACGCGCCGCTGAAACACAGATTCAACCCCGCGATGTCCCCTGTCGATACGCCCCGCCGAGGCGCCGGGCCAACCCGGCAATGCGGTGGCCGTCCCCGTGGAGGGATGGGGATGGCGGCCGCGGCCGGGGAGAACCCGCGTGGTCATCAAGCGTTCATTCTCCACCAAGCTGCAGCCTGTCGAGGCGTTTGGACTTTCCAACGAGGTACTTCGACCCGCGGGGTTTGAACTCGGCAAAGCCAACCCGCCCAGATCGCAGGAATGGCGCCGTGCTGGAGGGGCTGGTTCCAAGGCCGGTTCCCTGCGCAACACTCCGCTCTCGATCGAAATTGAGGTCGAACGAAACCGGGTGAACCTGACGGCGAAGGCCGAAGTGGTGGAACGGTCGGCCGGCGCGGCCAAGAACATGCTCTCCGCGTTCGCCCAGGCGCTCGAGCTGGTGCTCGCGGAGGGCGCCTCGCCGGAGGCGGTGCGTGCGCTGATGAGGAACGCGGAGCGTCCGCCGCGGACCGGGTCCGGGCGCACGCTTGTGAGCGTGTGCGTGATCGTCATCTCCGTGCTGGGCGGCGGGTTCTACTTTGCAACGACGATGAAGACAGTCCCCGGGCCCGTGAAGTGGGTGCTCGCCAAGTTCGCTGCGGAGGGGAAGCCTTCCGGCAAGGGCCACGCCGCCACGTCGGGCGAAGGGGGCTCGAGCGACAAACCGAAGAAGTCTCCGCCGGTCATCGTCGTGCGTCGCGCTGGAGCGCAAACCAACGCGCAGTCGCACGCGGATTCGCCTCGGTAGACGGGGGCCGGTTGTTTGGGTGCAGCCCGGCCTGAAGCGGGTCTTGCGGTACAATCCGAACATGCTGTCGCGCGGCACGCTCAAACGGGTTGTTCTCACGTGCCTCGCGGTTGTGCTGGGCCTGGTCTGGTTTGTTTCGGCGTTCTTCTGGGCGCAGGCGCCGATCCGGGCGGGCAAGACTGTGTACTTTGTCGACTTCAGTGTTGGCAGCGTGTGGCTGGTTCGGTATTCGACGACCCACCTGCCGATGAACCACCCGTTGCGAAGTACGGCGGAGGTGAGCTTCATCGCCGATGTCGGCGAGAGCGGATGGCGGTTGTTGCCGTCGTTTCAACGCGACCCCGGAGGCACACCCGTGTACTCCAACACGCTGGTCTTTCACTGGGGACTCTCCATCCCGCTCTATCCATTCGTGCTGCTCTCGGGCGTTCCGGCTGGGTTCATGTGGCGAAGGTGGCTCCGGAGCCGTCGGGACGCCCGCCGGGGAAGATGCGATACGTGCGGGTATGACCTGAGCGGGACGTCCGGTGTCTGCCCCGAGTGCGGCACCTCGCGGCGGGTGTCCTGAATGTGAGACATAGCCGACGTTTGTTTACGCTACTCTGTTGGTGTGCCCATTCCTTCCGACTCCCAACCCACGAGAGTTGTCCAGCCGACGCTCGCCGCGCCGGCGACGCCGAGCCACCTTGAGCCGGGGATCACCCTGGCCGATCGCTATCGGATCGTCAACACGCTTGGCAAAGGCGGCATGGGTGAGGTGTACCGCGCCGACGATCTCTCGCTCGGAGTGTCCGTCGCGCTCAAGTTTCTTCCTCCATCGCTGGCGCTGGACCCCGTCCGGCTCGACCACTTCCGGGCCGAAGTCCGACTCGCCCGCCAAGTCAGCCATCCCAACGTCTGCCGCGTTTATGACTTTGGGCAGGCCGATGGGCGCGTGTTCCTCTCCATGGAGTACGTTGACGGCGAAGACCTCGCCAGTCTCCTCCGCCGCATCGGTCGCCTGCCTTCGGACAAGGCCATCCAGATCGCCCGTCAGCTTTGCTTCGGACTCGCCGCGGCGCACGAGCAGGGGATCATCCATCGAGACCTCAAGCCGGCCAACGTGATGCTCGACGGGCGCGGCCAAGCCCGCATCATGGACTTTGGCATCGCCGGTCTTTCGACAGACCTCTCGTCGGCCAATCCTTCGAACATGGCCGGCACCCCGGGGTACATGTCGCCTGAACAACTTTCCGGCGGCGAGATCACCCGGCGCTCCGACATTTATTCCCTTGGTGTTCTGCTGTACGAACTCTTCACCGGTCGCCGGGCGTTCAGCGCCACCGCGCTCGACGAGCTTCGAAGGCAGCAGGCGGACTCCAGCCAGGTCACGCGTCCCTCGACTCTTGTGGGCGACCTCGACCCCGCCGTCGAACGGGTCATCTTCCAATGCCTCGAACACGATCCGAAGGATCGCCCTGTTTCGGCCATGGCCGTTGCCGCGGCGCTCCCGGGTGGAGACCCTCTTGCCGCCGCGCTCGCCGCTGGTGAAACGCCGTCTCCGGAGCTTATCGCGGCGGCGGGTGCATCGGGCGGTCTTCCGCTACGAGGGGTCTGGCTGCGTCTGGGCATCATCGTGGCGATGCTCGCTGGCGTCGTGCTGCTCACGGCGCCGAACACGTTGATTTCACGCGTGAAGCCCGAGAAGTCCCCGGAGGTTCTTGCCGATCGAGCGTCGGAGATCATCCGTGCGCTCGGCTACGCCGATCCCGTCGTCGACTCTGCTTCGGGCCTCGGCCTGCGGTCTCCGTACATCGTTTCCGTCAACCGACAAACGGACACGGCGGACAAAGTCGCGGCGCTGGCGAATCGGCCCGGCGCCTACGAGTTCTGGTACCGGCGCAGCCCCGAACCGCTCCGCTCACCTTCGATCGATGGCCGGGTGCAGTACGTGTCTCCGTTCCCATCGACCGCTGGCGAGATCGTGCTCCGTCTCGATACAGCGGGCCGACTCGAGACACTCGTGGCCATTCCGCCCCGCGTCCGTCGGACAGATCCTCCGGAGACTCAGGACTCGGCGATTGTGCGGCTCTTTGAGTTCGCCGGGCTCGATACCGCTCGCTTCACGTCGGTGCAGCCCACCGTCCGGTCGTTCGCGCCGACCGAGAGTGTGCGAGCGTGGACCGGGACGGTGGCCGAGAACCCGGAACTGCCGGTGCGGGTCCACGTGGGTTCCATCGAGGGCCGCATCAACACGTTCTCCGTGACTTACCAGTATCCCTTGCTTCAGTCCGCGGCGCCAAGTCCCGTCCCCGCGTGGAAGCAATGGGCCGGCGCTCGCATGCTGGAAGTCGTTACGTACGGCATGCCCGCCATTCTCATTCTCACGCTTCTGGCCAGCGCGTACCTGGCGTGGCGGAACCTTCGCACAAACCGTGGCGACCGGACCACCGCGTTCCGAGTGGCCGTCGCGATGTTCTGCGTGACCGGCATGGCCCTGCTGTGCTTCGGTCACGCGTGGCCATCGGCGCGTTCGCTGTTCTTCAACGGTGAGGGCATCGGCCCCGCGGTGTACTCGGCGGTGCAGTTCTGGTTGTTCTACATCGCCCTCGAACCCTACGCCCGTCGCGCATACCCCCACGCGCTCGTCAGTTGGACCCGGCTCACCCGCGGCCAAGTCAGTGACCCGCTTGTTGGCCGGCAGGTGCTCGTGGGCATGGTCTTTGGTGCCGCCAGCGTGTTCTTCACCGTCGTTGTGATGCTGCTGATGCGACAGGTCTCCGGCGATGCCACCACCATCAGCGCCTTTGGTCGCACCCAGTCCTATCTCGGCGGCACACGTTCGGTTGCCGGGAGCGTGTTCTCGAGCATCGCCAACTCCATACTCGCCGGGGTAGGCACCATGCTCCCCGTTGTACTCGGCCAACTCGCGACAAGGCGTCGCTGGGTGGGGTACGCCGTGCTGGTTGTCATCCTCATCGCCATCAGCGGCCAGGGCCTGCTTAGCAACCCCGTCGACGCCCTCGTCGGCACCCTTGTCGCCCTCATCCCTGTGTTCGCCATTCGACCCGGCGGCATGCTCGGCGTCGTGGTCACGCACGTGACGATGTACCTCGCGCTTCACCTCCCCATCGGCTTTGACTGGTCCCATTGGCTGACCAGTCCGGTCTGGATCCCGGCCGGTGCTCTCGCCGCCATGCTCTTCTTCGCTGGGCGTGCCGCCTTGGGTCGTACGCCGGCACGCCCCGCGCTCGATGTGCGTCCCAATTGAACAGGGCCGCCCCGCCGGAGACGGAGCGGCCCTGCAACAGCCTGCGTGTTCACTCAGCGACGACGACGGGCCGCCAGCAGGCCGCCCATGGCCAGCAGAGCCGCGCTGCCCGGAGCGGGGACAGCCGAGATCGACACGCTGTCGATCGCGAGGCCATCGTCCTGTCCGGAGATGTCCTCGCACTGCCACGCGATGGCCAGCGATGCGCCGGGAGCCCAGTTGAGCCCAAGGAGCGTCGCCGAGATGAAGGTCTGGTTCAGCGGGTCGTTCCCGTTGAGCGCCACTTCCGTGGGCGATGACTGGTTGTTCGGCGCCACAAAGTTCAGCGGCGCGAACGTCGTCGTGGCGTCCGCGATCGAGTTGGACAGGGCGTACGCGAAGTAGAGCGTGTTGCCCGGGGCGGGGACGTTGCCGCGCCGCCACTGCTCGCCGGTGTAGGAGATCGTGACGTCGGTCAGCGTCTCGCTCGTGTTGTTCACGAGCACGGCGCCGAAGCGGCCGATCTGCGCGCTCGTGGCCAGGCCGCCCAGGGCCCGCTCGCCGGAGCCGGTCGTGCCGAAGGACACCACGCCGCGGCCGGCGCTGCCTGAGAGGCTGCCGTCCTGAGCCCGGAACTCCGTCGTGGTGCCCGAACCGCCGGACCGGAACGCGTACCAGCCGTTCATACCGGTCGAGCCGAGCACGCCCTCCAGGTGGTGGGGACCGGCGCCCGTCAGTGCTTCAAAGCCGGACGAAGCCAGGCCGTCGAAGTTCTGGCTGTACGTGCCGCCCGAGTACAGAATCGACTGCGCCGACGCCGCTCCGGCCATCGATGCAATCACAGCGACCATCAACCTTGTCATTGTCTTCTCCCGTGCCTCCAAGAGGCGAAAAGTCCGGCGGGTTTCCTCCCGCAGGGGCCAGACCTTACCGACGGGCGGATCCCGCAGATTCAGAACCGGGTCAACGTTTCGTGAAGGTTTCGTTGAGTTCGCCATGCCCCGGGCGCATGAATCCGCCCGACCACGCCCCTACCATCCCCTCCAATGCCCGTCCCGCGCGAAAACATCCGCAACTTCTCGATCGTGGCCCACGTCGACCACGGCAAGTCCACCCTCGCCGACCGCCTGCTCCAGGCCACCAACGCCGTCTCCGAACGCGAGGCCAAGGCCCAGATTCTCGATTCCATGGACATCGAGCGGGAGCGCGGCATCACCATCAAGGCGTCGGCCGTCACCGTCTTCCATCACCACCAGCCCGGGGCGAAGGCGGACGAACTCGAGTCCGACACCGAACCACCGCCGGGTGCATCCGACGCGGAGATTGAGAAGTGGATGGAGGCCCACAAGAAGACCGGCTCTCCCGCCGCGTTGCAGCGTCACGCCGCGTCGGCGTCACTCCCGCTGTACATGCTCAACTTCATCGATACCCCTGGGCACGTGGACTTCAACTACGAAGTGAGCCGGGCCCTGAAGGCTTGCGAGGGCGCCATCCTCGTCGTCGATGCGACGCAGGGCGTTCAGGCCCAGACCGTTGTCAACGCCTACCTCGCCATCAACGAGAACCTCACGATTGTTCCCGTCATCAACAAGATCGATCTCCCCTCCGCGCGTCCGGAGGAGGTCGCGATGGAGCTCGAGCAGATCCTTGGGATTGATGCCACGTCCTGCATTTACGTGTCCGCCAAGACCGGGCAGGGCATCCCCGAGCTTCTGGCCGCCATCTGCGACAAGTTCCCGCCGCCCCGTGCCCCGGAAGTGCCCCAGACCCGCGCCCTTATCTTTGATGCCCAGTACGACGACCACCGCGGCGTCATCGTGTACTTCCGAATCTTCGACGGGGCGATCAAGGTGGGGGACAAGATCAAGATGATGGGCACGGGCCGGACCTTCACCATCTCCGACATCATGAAGTACACGCCCAAGCCCCAGCGTGTGCTCGATGCGAACGGAAAGCCGATCCCACTCGGTCCTGGTGAAACCGGGGCGCTGGTCGCCGCGATCCGCACCCTCGCGGACGTCCGCATCGGCGACACCATCACGCTCGATTCCGATCCCGCCGCCACGCCCCTGCCCGGCTACCAGCCGCCGCGGCAGATGGTGTTCTGCGACTTCTACCCCGCCACGGGCGAGGAAGGGGAGCAGGCCACCCAGTTCGATGAGCTCCGCGACGCCATCCAGAAGCTCTCGCTCAACGACTCGTCCTTCACCTTCCTTCCCGTTCACTCCGACGCCCTTGGCTTCGGATTCCGCTGCGGGTTTCTTGGCTTGCTCCATATGGACATCATCCAGGAGCGCCTCGAACGCGAGGGTCATGTTGAAGTTGTCCAGACGGCGCCGACCGTTTCCTACGAGGTCCTCGTGCGCGGCGACAAGCCGGATCTTCACAAAGAAGGCGGCGGCCAGAAGTCGATCGAACTTGTCCGCATCGAGAACGGCAACGCGGTGCTCGAGGTCCACAATCCCGCCGACCTTCCCAACCCGTCCAACATCCTGGAAATCCGCGAGCCCATCTGCCGCGTCGACATCATGCTGCCCAAGAAGGACATCGGCGCCATCATGAAGCTCTGCCTCGACCGGCGGGGCGTGTACAAGCAGCAGACCTTTGTCTCGGAAGCCCGCGACATGCTTTCGTTTGAGCTCCCGCTCGCGGAGATCATCTACGACTTCTACGACAAGCTCAAGGGCATGACCGCCGGCTACGGCACGATGGACTACGAGGTCATCGGCTACAAGTCGGACGATCTGGTCAAGATGGACATCCTGGTCAACGGCGACCCGGTCGAGGCGCTCTCGGTCATTGTCCATCGTGAGAAGGCGGAGCAGAGAGGCCGCGCCCTTATCGCACGGCTGAAGGAGCAGATCCCCAAGCACCAGTTCGAGATCCCGCTTCAGGCGGCGATTGGCTCGCGCGTGATCGCCCGAGAGACCATCAAGGCCTACCGCAAGAACGTGCTGGCCAAGTGCTACGGCGGCGACGTTTCCCGCAAGCGGAAGCTGCTCGAGAAGCAGAAGGAAGGCAAGAAGCGGATGAAGTCGATCGGGAGCGTCAGCATCCCGCAGGAAGCCTTCATGGCGGTCCTGGATCAGGGCGACTGATCGAGTCCCGCGAACAGCACGCCGGGCGCAGTCGCCCCCTTCGTGGAGTTCATCCGGGTGGCGCAGGCGGAACGCCATGTGCACCGGGCGAATCCGCCCCCTTGGCCCACGCATAAACTCTCTATGTGAAGGAACTGGGCGACATCCTTTCCGCCCTCCCCGGTCTGCGGGGTCCCGCTGTGCTCGCCACCATCGTGGCGGTCGAAGGTTCAACCTATCGCCGCCCCGGAGCGAGGATGCTCATTTCCTCTGAGCTTCCGGGAGGCCGCATCGGCTCGATCAGCGGCGGGTGCCTGGAGGATGAAGCCTGTCGCCGGGCCCTGTTCCTCACCGCCGATGGCCCCGCTGTCGTTACCTACGAGACCGGCCTCGACGACGGCGCCGGCACGCCCTCCACCCTTGGCTGCGGTGGACGTGTCACTGTTCTGTTCGAACGTGTCGGCCCGAGACTGACTCCCCCGTATCTTGAAGTTGCCTATCGCGGCCGCGAAGCGGGCAAGGCCGTTCTCGTGGCCACGGTTGTTGCCGCTGAAGCTGCCTCTGGGTTACGACTTGCCGATCGCCCCTTGCTCTTGGTCGAGGGCGAGGCTCTCCCCGAAACCGGCGAACTGGCGGCGGAAGCTGCCGTTGCCCTCGCCGAGCAGCGCACGAGGCTCGCCACCATTGAAAGCAACGGCGTGCGAGCCGACATCCTGCTTGAGGTCATCCCCGCTCCCATACACCTCTTCCTCTTCGGCAGCGGCCACGATGCCACGCCCGTCGCCCGGCTCGCGGCCAGCCTTGGCTGGAAGGTCTCCATCGTCGCCCAGCACGCCGATGCCGCTGTCCAAGCTCGATTCCCCGGGACCGACGTTCTCGAGTTGGGCCGTCTCTCCCTCGCCGCCGCTGGCCGACGCACCGCCGCCATCGTGATGAACCACCACTACGCGCGAGACGTCGAGGCCGTCGGTCTTCTGCTCCGCTCCCGCGCCGCCTACATCGGCATCCTCGGACCCCGCCACCGCACCGACGCCATGCTCAGCGATGTTGCCTCTTCGCGGGAGTTCGACGCCGCGGCGATGGCCTCTCGCATGGACATGTCTCGCATCCACGCGCCCATCGGTCTTGACATCGGCGCTGAAACTGCGGAAGAAGTTGCCCTGGCCATTGTCGCCGAGGTGCAGGCGTTCTTCGCCGACCGCGACGGCGGCCGCCTCCGCGAACGAAACGGGGCCATTCATCCGCCAGTGCGGGCGCCCGTCGCCGCTGCCGTTGTACGGGCCGCGTGTCCCTTGGATGAGCAGCCGTGAGTATCACGACGGTTGTTCTCGGTGCCGGCGCTTCCGCTCGGATGGGCCAGCCCAAGCAACTCCTCCGGTTTCGCGGCGAAGCGCTTGTCCGCCGCGCGGCACGGACGGCCCTCGGAGCCGGGCTGGGTCCGGTTGTCCTTGTGGTTGGTGCGAGCGCGGAACTGGTCGCCGCCGAGGTCGCCTCGCTCCCGATCGTGATTGTGCCGAACCCGCGCTGGAGCGATGGGATGGGGTCGAGCATCGCCGCCGGGGTGCGCCGGGCGCCGCCTGATTCCCGCGGCGTCCTGATCATGCTGGCCGACCAGCCCCTGGTTGATGGCGCGCTGCTTCGCTCACTCGCACGTCTCCTCACAGAGTTTGACGCCGCCGCGTGCCGGTATGGCGGCTCTCTCGGTGTCCCCGCGGCGTTCGGGCCCTGCCTAATTGACCGACTGAGAAATCTGCCGCCAGAGGCCGGCGCACGAGCCGTGTTGACCAGTCCCGGCGTGAGGCTGGCGGAGGTGTCGTTTGAAGATGCTGCGCTCGATATCGACACTCCGGAGGACTTTCACAAGTTCTCGGGGATGGCGTCGCGGGTCAACACCGGGCGGGCGGAGAGCAACCGATGACAGCATCACTGGTGTCGACGACCATCCGCTCGCACGACGGGCGCCTGGTGGAAAGCAGAACGGATGTTCTGGCGGTGGAGGAGCCGCTGGAGATTCGCATCCGCAATCGACCCTTTGCCGTGACCATGCGAACCCCAGGGCACGATGAAGAGCTCGCCGTCGGGTTTCTGGTCGGTGAGGGCCTGCTCCGAACACGAGAAGACCTGGTTGATGTGCAGCCCTGCGAGCGAAACGAGTTCGGGAACGCGGTCAACGTCCGGCCCGGCCCGCTGTTGCCCGTGGACTTCGCCGCCGCGGCGAGGCATGTCTACACCACGTCATCTTGTGGCGTCTGCGGAAAGGCGAGCATCGAGGCGGTCCGTGCGAAGGCGGCGGCCCCGGTGCGGGGCCTGTCCGTGAGGCGAGACGTGCTGGAACGGCTGCCGTTCTCGCTGGCGCAGGGGCAGGACGGGTTTGCGGAAACCGGCGGGCTCCACGCCGCGGCGATCTGCGATCAGGAGGGCCGGGTGGTTGTTCTGCGGGAGGACGTCGGTCGGCACAACGCCGTGGACAAGGCCGTCGGGCGGATGTTTCTCGACGGGCAGGTGTCGCTGCCGGACTTTCTGCTGATGGTGTCCGGCCGGGCGAGCTTTGAGATCATGCAGAAGGCAGCGATGGCCGGCATCGGCCTCGTCGCGGCGGTTTCGGCGCCTTCCTCCCTGGCCGTTCGGTTCGCGCAGGAAATGAATCAGGCGCTGGTCGGTTTCCTCCGCCCGCCGCGGTTCAACGTGTACTCCCACCCCGAGCGCATCATCGGAGAATCGCCGTGATTACGCTCGCCGTGCTCGCCGGTGGTCAAGGCCGGCGGATGGGCGGACCCAAGGATCGACTTCTGATCGACGGGAGGCCGGTGCTGGAAGTTCTGCTGGAGCGACTGGCATGGCCGGGGCGCACGATGCTGGTCGTCGCGTTCGGGGAAGCAATGCCCGAGGGTCGCCGGGGCTTTGATGTGCTGGCCAGGGATGCGGTGCCGGAGCAGGGACCTCTTCGCGGGGTGTTGACGGCGCTGCTCGGCGCGGGCGGCGAATCCGTGGTCGCCGTTCCCGTGGACATGCCCGGATTGCGGCGTAAACACGTGGAGTGGGTTGCGAAGCGACTGAATGAGCAGCCCGGGGCGGCCGGAGTCATGCTCCGGCGACCGGATGGCATCGAGCCGTTCCCGTGCGCGTTCCGGCCCGTCGCGGCAGCCATGATCGAGCGAAGGATTGAATCGGGGCAACGGGCGATTCACGCGCTGGCCGAAGAGGCGGGCGTGTTGGTGGTCGATGCACCGCGGCAGTGGGGGGCCGAAGTCTGGCGGAATGTGAACGAACCACACGACCTGCCGAGTGGCTGGACACGGCCTGGGGACTTGCAGTCGAAGCGAGATGCCGGGAACTGAGGCGGTCGCGATTACCAGACGACCGAAAAGGGCGGCCGAGCCGTCACACGCGCCACAGGCTGGAGCCCCAGGTCAGGCCGCCGCCAAAGGCGACGAACATCACCAGATGCCCATCCCGGATCCGTCCGCTCTTGCGCAGCTCGTCGAGGCACAGCGGGACCGAGGCGCCGACCGTGTTCCCCACGCGGTCGATGTTGATGTACAGCTTGTCTTCGGGGAGCCCGAACCGGTCGCGTGCCGCGTGAAGGATCCGCTGGTTCGACTGATGGCACACGAACATGTCCACGTCGGACGCTTTCAGCCCCGCCTTGTCAAGGGTTTCCTGGATCAGGTCGGGGAACGTGCCGACCGCGAACTTGAACACGGACGAGCCGTTCATCTGCACATACCCGCACTTGCTCCGGTCCGGCGGGGTGCCCGCGGGGAAGTCGTGATCGGTGTGCGGAACGTAAATGTCCTTCCATCCTTCGCCGTCCGCGTGCATGGACTGCGCCAGGATGCCCTTGCTCGTGTCGTCGGTCGCGCGGAGGATCGCCGCCCCTGCGCCGTCGCCGAAGATGATCGCCGTGCTCCGCCCGGCGTTGGAATAGTCCATGAGCCGCGAGAGCGTGTCGGCCCCGATCAGACCGATCGTCCGGTACGTCCCGCCGCGGATCAGGTCGTGGGCGATATTCATGCCGAACACAAACCCGGAGCACGCCGCGTTGAGGTCCATGGCTCCCGCGTGTCCGGCGCCGACCATCTGCGAGACGATGCACGCGCTGGCGGGACACTCCATCTCCGGTGTCATCGTCGCCATCAGGATGAGATCGAGGTCCTTGGCCGTCAGGCCCGCGTCCGAAAGGGCGGCTCTCAGCGCCGCCACGGCCAGATCCTTGACGCTCTCCCCGGCCTGACGATCGGTGATGTGCCGGGTACGGATACCGGTCCGCTGGACGATCCAGTCATTGGATGTGTCCATCACCTTCTCAAGGTCCGCGTTGGTCAGCACCTTGGCCGGCAGGCAAGAGCCCGTCCCGGCGATGCGGACTCCAATGGGGCGGACTGGTGGGGGAACGGGTCGGTTCACGCGTGCATCCATTCGAAGCCGTAGATGGCCGGGATTCTACAAGTTGTCGCCGCAGGCGTCCGGACGAACCATCGTGAGGTCGGCGCAACAACAGGACGCCGGATCGAGCAACTCGGTCCAGTCAGGACGCCAGCCAGAATCCGATTGAAGCGTCAGTCGCGCGAGACACCGATGCCGAGCTTGGGCACGGTGATGCGCAGGCCCGGACGGACAAAGCCGGAATCCTTGCAGACGCGGTGGTGCATCTTGGGCATGCCCGAGAGTGGGTCCAGCGTGGCCTTGATCGGCTTCATGGCGAGGTGCGACCGGCGGCGGCGGGTGCGACCGTAGCTTTGGCGTTGTGGAGGGAGCATGGCGAATCCTTACTCGGAATGAACGGTCGAGCGGCGGGCGCCTGCCCTGCCGAAACCGAGGCGAAGGTTAGGTGCGGGCCGGAAGCGTGTCAACGCCCCGCTCACCGGTCTGGAAGGGGGGTGTCAGGGTGTCCCGGAAGCGGAAATGGTGGACGAATCCGTGTCGCGGCGTACACTTGCCGGCTTTCCGCCTCGCTAGCTCAATTGGTAGAGCATCTGACTCTTAATCAGAGGGTTGAAGGTTCGAGTCCTTCGCGGGGCATTGGTCCATCAGGCGGATCGGACGGTGGAGAGCAGCCCGTCGTGAATCGCCCCGTTGCTCAGAATCCCGTTGCCAGAATACGCCGAGGGCTTCCCTTCCCAATCCGTGCACGCCCCGCCCGCTTCGGGGATGATTGCCAGCGAGGCGGCCATGTCCCATGGGTGCACTCCCGGCTCGACCACCGCATCGCAACGGCCCGTGGCCAGCAGCAGGTGCGAGTAACAGTCGCTCCACCCGCGCATCGACCGTGTCGCCCGGGCGAGCTTGAAGAACGCGGCCTCGCGGTTGTTGCGGGTGAAGTAGTCGAGCGAGGTGATGCAGAGCATCGCCTGTTGAAGGTCAGATGTTGAGCTGACGTGGGCCAGCCTCGGCGCGGCGCCTTGGAAGCTGTGCCACGCGCCCCCGCCGGCCGCGGCGTAGATCGACTCCGCCAGCGCGGGCATGTGGATCACGCCGGCGACCATCCGCCCTTCATGCTCGATGCCGATGAGCGTGCCCCACAGGGGGACGCCGTGGATGAACGACGTGGTGCCGTCGATCGGATCGATGATCCATCGGTAACCGGAGGGCGCGGGAGTCTCGCCGAACTCTTCACCCAGCACGCCATCCGTGGGGAAGGCGTCGTGCACGAGACGCCGGATGAGTTGCTCCGCCTCGCGATCGGCGGTCGTAACCGGAGAGCCGTCCACCTTCTGCTCCGTCGAGAACGACCGCCGACGAAAGTACGACAGGAGGAGTTCCCCCGCCTGGTTCGCGGCGGCCAAGGCGAGATCAAGACGAGGATTGGAAGGAAGAGGCATGGCGGATGATACATGTCCTGCGAGCGAGTCATGCATGCGGAGTCGGTTGCGGGAAGAGCGGAGGAGGGCACCGCGTGGGAGCGGGTTGGTACACTCCGGGCATGTCCCAGAACATCGAATCGGTCCTGAATGAGACACGCAAGTTCCCGCCCGTTCCTGCCGCGAGCCTTGGGTTTGCGCGGTGGCACATCGGGTCGGAGGAGGAGTACCGGGCGCTGCACGCGCGGTCGATCGCGGACCCGGAGGGGTTCTGGCGCGAGGAGGCGAAACGGTTGGCATGGTTCCGGCCGTTTGACCGGGTGCTGGAGTGGTCGGCGCCGGATGCGAAGTGGTTCGTGGGGGGGAAACTCAACGCGTGCTACAACTGCGTCGATCGGCACGTGCAGGCGGGGTTCGGGGAGTGCGAGGCGATCATCTGGGAGGGGGAGCCGGTCTCGCCCCGAACGAACCACCCATCATCCACGTCGCGCTACGCGAGCGAACCGGAGATCCGGCGGCTGACGTACCGCGACCTGCTGGTGCAGACGTCGAAAGCGGCCAACGCGCTCAAGGCGCTGGGCGTCAAGAAGGGGGATGTGGTCACGATCTACATGCCGATGGTGCCGGAACTGGCGGTCGCGATCTTGGCGTGCGCGAGGATCGGGGCGGCGCACAGCGTGATCTTCGGGGGCTTTGCGCCGACGGCGATCAGCGAGCGGATGATCGACGCGGGGAGTCGGGTCATCGTGACAGCCGACGGCGGGTACCGACGGGGCGAGGTGGTGCCGCTGCTTAGGAACGTGGAGGAGGCGCTCGGGCTGCTGCGGAACCACGGGCACGTCGTCGAACACGCCCTGGTGCTCAGGCGGGTTGGGCACGAGGTCGCGGCGGGGGCGATGAAGACCGGTGACAAGCGGGGAGAGACGGTGATGCACTGGTGGCACGACACGGTGGACCGGGCGTCGGACGCCTGCCCGTGCGCCGAGATGGACAGCGAGGACATGCTGTTCCTGCTCTACACGAGCGGCTCGACGGGCAAGCCCAAGGGGATCCTGCACACGACGGGGGGGTACCTCACGTTTGTGCAAATGACGGCGAGGCTGTCGTTCAACCTGATGCCCGACGCGGGGCAGGTGTTCTGGTGCTCCGCGGATATCGGCTGGGTCACGGGCCACTCGTACGTGCTTTACGGCATCCTGATGAACCGCGTGCCGACGCTGATGTACGAGGGCGCGCCGAACTTCCCCGCCTTGCCCGGTGGGGGCGGCGACCGGTTCTGGAGCATCATCGCGCGGCACCGGGTCACGCAGTTCTACACCGCGCCGACCGCGATCCGGACGTTCATGAAGTGGGGCGATCACCTGCCGGCCGCGCACGACCTGTCCTCGCTCAAGGTGCTGGGAACCGTCGGGGAGCCGATCAACCCGGAGGCGTGGATTTGGTACCACGAGCACATCGGGCGGAAGCGGTGCCCGATCGTGGACACCTACTGGCAAACGGAGACGGGCGGGCACATCGTGACCCCCCTGCCGGGGGCGATCGCGACCAAGCCGGGATCGTGCACCCTGCCCATGCTCGGCGTTGACGCCGTGGTGGTGAACGAGGCGGGGCAGGAACTCGGGCCCAACCAGGGCGGGCTGTTCGCCATCCGCAAGCCGTGGCCGGGGATGCTGCGGGGCGTGTACGGCAACCGCGAAAGGTTCGTCAGCAACTACTGGTCGCGTTTGAAGGACCCCAAGACGGGGGAACCGTGGTACTTCTCCGCCGATGGGGCGCGTCGGGATGAGGATGGGTACTTCTGGGTCATGGGGCGGGTGGATGACGTCATCAAGGTTTCCGGGCACTTGCTCGGAACGATGGAGGTCGAGAGTGCGCTCGTGAGCCACCCGGCGGTGGCGGAGGCGGCGGTGGTCGGTGTGCCCCACGAGATCAAGGGGAACGCGATCTGCGCGTTCGTGAGTTTGAAGACGCACTGGCTCAAGGCCAACAACCGGCATCCGGATGAACTTCTGAGGAAGGAACTGACGTCCCATGTCGCCAAGGAGGTGGGGGCCCTGGCCAAGCCGGATCAGATCCGGTTCGCGGATGGGCTGCCCAAGACGCGGAGCGGGAAGATCATGCGCCGATTGCTGCGTGATGTCGCCGCGGGCGTGGAGAAGATCACGCAGGACACCACGACGTTGGAGGACTTTTCGGTGGTGGCGAAGCTGCGGGAGAATGAGGAGTAGGAGTCTCGCCACCTTTCAGCCGCTGCCACCATGGCTTTCGCCCGCAGGGCGAGCGATCGTTGCCAGGGGCGCTGCGCAGCGAGCCCCTGGCTTGCGTTTCCCGGCGTGTCCGCCCGGAGGGCGGACGATCGTCACTGAAAGACCGCATGATGATCGAACTCGATCTCATGTCGCCTCAGCAGTTCGAGAAACTCGTCCTTGAACGACTGCCTTCGATGGTGTTCCTTCTGCCGCTCGATGTACGCCTGCACGGAGGAAACGACGGACTTGCTCACGGTGAAGCCACCGTAGTTCTCCTGCCATGCGAAGTCACCAATCCCGATCTCGTTGTGGATCCACTTGGAAGACCTGCTCTTGATGTTCATCAGGAGATCGGAGTGGGACAGATCCGGACGGTATCGAATCAGAACATGCACGTGCTCCAACGATCCGTTGACCGCAAGGAGTGAACACCGCAGATCGCGCACGATGCCACCGATGAAGGGAAACAGGCGGGTTTCGAGTTCGGGTGTGATCAGCGGTTCACGATGCTTGGTGGAAAACACGGCGTGGTAGTAGTTTTGTGTCCAACTGGGCATCGGGGCAGCTTACTTCCTTCGTCCGCCCTCCGGGCGGAACATGCGGAGTGGCATGAACCGGGGGCTTGCTGCGCGGCGCCCCCGGCAACGATCGTTGCGCCCTCCGGGCGGGAACGAGCGGACTTGAAAAAGCATGGACAAAGCGTTCGTCGCAGGTGGCAGGCGGCGACTCATGTTCGGCGCAGCAGGCCAAGAACAGGCGGCGATCCTGATGGCCGAAGACGATCGGGACTCGAACGTTCGATCAGCCCTGGCCGGCGAGGGGGAGGCCGGCGACGTGCTTGAGGCCACGGCGACGGTCGCGGAGGCGACGGGACTTGCCGGCGCGGTCGCGCAGGTAGTAGAGCTTGGCACGACGCGAATCCGCGCGGCGGAGGACTTCGAACTGGGCGATCATCGGGGAGTGGATCGGGAACTTGCGCTCGATGCCGACTTCCTCGACGATGCGGCGGACGGTGATCATCTCGTTGACGCCGCGGCCCTTGCGGGAGATGAGAACGCCGTTGAAGACCTGGATGCGTTCCTTGTCGCCCTCGACGATGCGGACGTGGACGTTGATGGTGTCCCCAACATCCATGCGGGGGATGTCGGTCTTGAGGGTGTTGAGGGACTCGAGGATGGCGGTCTGGGAGTCGGGCTTCTGGGACATGGCTGGGTATCCAGGGAAAAGTTGGGAGGGGAGGATAGGAGAGGGGGCGGGGGTTTTCTAACCGGGCTCAAGGTGCGCAAGGTGGGGGGAGGGGAGTTTGAGCATCTTGGGGGGGGTGAAAAACCGGATTGGCGGGGTTGTGGCGGGGGTTTTTGCGGTCGCGGGAGAGACGTGGGGTGGGCAAGGTGCGCAAGCAAAGGGCCACAGGGCACAGTTCCACATGGCCACACACGACATTTGGAGTCATTGGGACGGTGGGGGGGTGGACATGTCCTTGAGCAGGTCGGGGCGTCGATCGCGGGTGCGCTTGAGCATCTGCTCAAGACGCCACTTGGCCACCTCCTGGTGATTGCCGCTGATGAGGACATCGGGGACGGTCATTCCCATCCATTCGCGGGGGCGGGTGTAGTGGGGGCAGTCGAGGAGGCGCACGGGAGGGTTGGGCTGGGGGTTTGGGTTGGACTTGGAGGTGGGACGGGGCTGTGGGGGTGTGACCGCCGAAAAGCTGTCGCTGTTGGCGGAACTTTCATGGCCGAGGGCCCCGGGAAGGAGGCGGATGATGGCGTCCATGAGGACCATGGCCGCGAGTTCGCCGCCGGAGAGGATGTAGTCGCCGAGGCTGAGTTCGAGGGGGGCGAGTTTCTCGATGACGCGTTCATCGATGCCCTCGTAATGGCCGGCGATGAGGAGGAGGCGGGGTTTGGCGGCAAGGTCTTCGACGATGGCCTGGGTGAGAGGGCGGCCCTGTGGCGTGAGGAGGATGCGGGAAGCGGGGCGGGGGTCCATGGCCTCGACCGCGTGAACGGCGTCCCAGAGAGGCTGGCAGGTCATGACCATGCCGGGCCCGCCGCCGAAGGGGCGGTCGTCGGTCTTCTGATGCTTGTCGGTGGCGTAGTCCCGGATGTTGTGGGCGTGCCATTCGACGAGGCCGCTTTCACGCGCACGCGCGGGGATGGAGAGGCCGAGCGCGGCGGGGGATTGGGCCGCGAATATTTCGGGGAAGGTGGTGAGGATGTCGAAGCGGAGGGGCAAGGGCAAAGTTCCAAAGGAGCAGATTGCCAGATTTCCAAACTGGCAAGGGAATGGTAACCGCGCATGAAAAACCCCTCGCGGAGGAGGGGTTCAGTTGGGGCGAGTTACTCGGCCTTCTTGGCTTCTGCCGGGGCGGCGGCGGCTGCAGCCGCGGCGGCCTTCTGGTCTTCGACGACCTTGCGCTGGCGAGCGCGGATCTTCTCGTAGGCTTCCTTGTTGATGAGGTTGCGCTTGGCGAGCATGTCCTTGACCGTGTCGGAAGGCTGGGCGCCGACGCCGATCCAGTACTTGCAGCGCTCCTCGTTGAGGTTGATCTGCTTGGCGGCGTCCTTCTCGAGGGGGTTGTACCACCCGAGTTGTTCGATGGGGGCGCCGTCGCGGCGGGCGCGCTTGTCGATGACCTGGATGCGGTAGAAGGGGGCGTTGGTGCGCCCGGTGCGCTTCATGCGGATTCGAACCACTGAGAACCTCCGGTTAAGGGCGGGAAGTGTAGACGGGGTGGGGGGTGGGGTCACGTTTTGGGTGATTTCGGTGGGTCGGGTAGGGGGGGAGGGGGTGGGAGGGTGAATCATGCTGGACCTTTGGGGCGAAACCGGTAGGGTGGGGGGATCGAGGGTCCGGGCATGGCTGGATGGGTCAAGGTGGTGGCGGTTGTGCTCGGGTGGGGGGTCGCCGCGGGCTTCGGGCAGGTGCCCGAGTACGGGGACCCCGGGCCGTACACGGCGGGCTGGCGGAGCGTGACGGTGGTGCGGCCGAACAACTCCACGTTCACGGCAAGGTTGTATTACCCGGCGACAGCGGCGGGGCAGAACGCGGGATTCGATCCGTCCGGTGGGCCGTACCCGGCGGTGTCGTTCGGGCATGGGTTCCTGCAGACGGTGGATCGGTATCAATCCACGCTGCTGCACCTGGCGACGTGGGGGATCGTGGTCATCGCGAGCGATTCGGAAGGGAGCCTGTTCCCGAGTCACTCGAACTTCGCGCTCGACATGCGGCACTGCCTGACGTACCTGGAGCAGCAGAACGCGACATCAGGGACTCTCCTGTACCAGGGGATCGCGACGGATCGGTTCGGGATGTCGGGGCACTCGATGGGGGGTGGGGCGAGCATCCTGGCGACGGCGGCGGATGCGCGGGTGAAGGCGTTGGCCAATCTCGCCGCGGCGGAGACGAACCCATCGGCCACGGCGCAGATGGGGAGCATCGCGGTGCCGGTGTCGCTCATCTCCGGGAGCGCGGACACGATCGTGCCGGTGGGGACCAATGGGCAACTGATGTACAACGCGGGGCGGGCGCCGAAGCTGCTGCCTGTGATCCAGGGCGGCTGGCACTGTGGGTTTGAAGATGTGTCCACGTTTGGGTGCGACAGCGGGCCGATGTCGCGGGCCGATCAGTTGTTCCTTACGCGGCGGCTTCTCGCGTCGTTCTTTCGGTTGTACTTGATTGGGGATCAAGCGGCGTGGGACGTGGTGTGGGGGCCGGGGCGTGATGCGGACAACCGGGTGGTGACGACGGCGGCGTCGGGGATCGGGGTGACGCCGGGCGTGGCGAACGCTTGGGCGTTCCAGAACATGGAGATGACCCGTGGCTTCGTGGTGACGAACTTGGGGCCCGCGGCGCGTTCGTATGCGGTGCTGGTGGAGGGCGCGGCGTGGCCGGCCATGGCGGTTCCATCGCAGACGGGTGTGGTGGCGCCTGGGGAAAGCGCGGCGTTTGAGGTTCGCGTGACCGCGCCGCCGGGGTGGTTGCCGTTGCAGACGGAGATGCTGGTGACCGTGAAGTCGCAGGAGGATGGGGGAACGCGCGGGTGGGCGAGGTTGACGGCGGGGCGGCGCTGCATCGCGGATCAGGATGGCAGTGGGTCGCTGACGGCGAACGACTTCCAGGCCTTCCTGAACGCGTTCGCGGCGGGGAGCATGGCCGCGGACGCCGATGGCAGCGGGTTCCTGACGGCGAACGACTTTCAGGCGTTCATGAACGCGTTCGCGGCGGGGTGCGGGCGGTAGGGCGTCATCGTCGGGGCATGGCTCGCTAACACAACATGCGTGTGGAGCGTCATGGACTCTGTCCGCGGCAATTGGGCCGCGGCTCTGGAGTCCGAGAATGAAACGTCATGCTCTTGCGTTGATGGCTTCGATGATGATGCTGGCGTCGCCGGCGATGGCGGGTCCGCCGCTGCTGTGCTTTCCGTATGAGATCGGGAGCGCGAAGTCGCTGCCCTGGGGGAAGGATGCGTTCAAGAAGAGCGAGTCGTACGACGCCTCGAAAGTGATCGAGGATACGGTAGCGCTCTTGAAGGCGGAGAAGTCGACGCTGGTGCGGATGGAGACGATCCGGCGAGCGGCGTTGTACATCGAGAAGGACTCGGGGCGGGCGCATGTGCTGGTGACGAAGTTGCACGAGGCGGCGAAGGAGCTGGAAGAAGCGGGGAAGGCGAGCGCGGCGGCGTGGTTTGACTGCGGATTCGCCGCGGCGACGCTGAGCCAGAACGGGTGCCATGTGAAGGGGTTGCCGATGTCGGAGAAGGGGCCGGCGGGTACTGCGCAGATCAAGAAGGCGCTGGGAATGACGCCCCACGATGCGGCGATGCACTTCGGGGCAGCGCTGGTCCTGATGGATGGGGATCGAGACGCTTCAAACAAGCACATGAAGCGTGCGTTGGAACTGGTCGAGGCGGGGTCGGACCTGGCCAAGAGCATGGAGACGAACCATGCGCTGGGGGCGTTGCCGCTGAAGGAGCTGAAGAAGCGGTACGCTGTGAACGATCCTGCGTGAGTGAGGCGTGAGAGGATCGCGCGGCGGGGATGCCCGCCATCGGCGGAAGTTCGGCCATGCGAGTCGTCATGGAACAGCGCTCAGGGCACTTACCGCGCCGGACCGAAGAGGTGGGCGCGGTAGGTGCCGGCGTTGCGGGTGTGATCGGGGTTTCGGATGAGGAGTTGGTGGAACGGGCGAAGCTCGGGGATCGTGCGGCGTGGGCTGCGCTGTATCAGCGGTTTGCGCCCGTGGTGCATGGGGTGCTGCTGAGCCGTGTAAGGCGGGAGGACGCGGATGACTTGACGCAGGATGTGTTCGTTCAAGCGATGCGGCGGCTGGGTGATGTGCGGGATGGGGCGTCGGTGGGCGGGTGGCTGGCGGCGATGGCGAGGAACGCCGCAGCGACGGCGGCGCGCCGGCCTCGGGTGGCGAGGTTGGGAGAGGGAGACTTCGCGAAGGGAGACCGGAACGGTGATGGCGGGATGGAGACAGCGGAGGAGGCGGAGCGTGTGCTTGGCGTGATACGGTCGCTACCGGAAGCGTATCGCGAGACGCTGGTGCTGAGGCTGGTGGAAGGATTGACTGGGCCGGAGCTGGCGGGGCGGATGGGAATGACGCATGGATCGCTTCGGGTGAACCTGCATCGGGGAATGCTCATGCTGAAGGAGAGGCTTGAAGCCGAGGGTCGCGGTCTGACACCGGAGTCAGGGGGTGGCGGGTGAGCGAGCGAATGGATGTCATGAGCGGGTACGTGTGGGATGGATCTGGCCCTGTGGATCCGGAGGTGGCGTGCCTGGAGCGGGTGCTGTCGGGGCAGCGGCATCGGGGAACGGCGCCGGAGCTGGTGATTGGTGCGGGGCCGGAGGATGGGTTCACGCGGGGGATGAAGCGGGTGGGTGGGGTTGGGACGGTCGGGGGCGTTCGAGGGCGAGGGCTCGCGGCGGCGGCGGCGGTTTTGATGGCGGTGGGCGCGGCCTGGCTGGCGAGGCCGGCGGGTGTGCCGTGGCTGCGAGTCGAGGCGGTCAGCGGGAGTCCGGTGATCGGGAGCCGGGCGATGGATGGGCGGATGCCCGTGGGCCGGTGGCTGCAAACGGACGAGAAGTCGGAGGCGGCGATCGAAGTCGCGTCGCTGGGGAAGGTGACGGTGAAGCCGAACACGAAGATCCGGGTGATGCGAACGGGTGAGCGTGAGCATCGGCTGGAGATGCCGTACGGGAGTATTCACGCGTTCATCACGGCGCCGCCGCGCGTGTTTGTGGTTGATACGCCGCTCGCGAGCGCGGTGGACATGGGGTGTGAGTACACGCTGGAGGTGGAGAAGGATGGGTCGGGTGTGCTGAAGGTGATGCTCGGGCACGTGCTGCTGGAGGGACGGGGCGGAGCGGTGTCGGAAGTGCCGATGTTCGGGGGTGTGTGCCGGATCCGGGAGGGTGTGGGGCCGGGTACGCCGTACTTTGACGATGCGTCGAGCGCGTTCATTGCGGCGCTGGAACGCTTTGACTTTGGCGGCGGGGGCGGCGGGAATGCGGACTTGCGGGTTGTACTCGAGGAGGCGAGGGAGCGCGATGCGCTGACCCTGTGGCACTTGATCGCGAGGACTCGCGGTTCGGCACGGGAGGCGGTGGTGGAGAGGCTGGAGGCGTTGAAGCCGCGGCCGGAGCGGGTGAGCCGGGAGGCGGTGCTGCGGCTTGATGAGGAGGCGTTGCGGGCGTGGAACAACGCGATGCGGCCTTACTGAGCGTGGGGGGTGTGGGGGATTGTCCGGACTTGCCGAAGGGCCTAAAACCATGCGCACGACCTAGGGATTTCACCCTGCCGGAGAGCCGGTGAAAGGGGAGAAGCATGGGCACTGAAGCGTCGGCCGGCGCGAATAGGGTCATCACTGTGGTGATGGCGGATGACCAGGCGATGGTCCGTCAACCGCTGGCGGCGTGGCTTCGGCAGGCGGGTGATGTGAAGGTGCTGGCCGAGGTTTCGAACGCGGATGAGGCGGTGACAGCGGCGATCCGGGAGAGGCCGGACATCGTCCTGATGGACATCGATATGCCGGGGCTGCTGGCGTTTGACGCGGTACGGACGATCAAGTCGCGGTGCCCCAGGACGCGTGTGATCGTGCTGAGCGGGTTTTTCCACGATCGGTACATTCAGGAGGCTCTGTCGGCGGAGGCATCGGGGTATGTGACCAAGGGGGAGCCGCCTGAAGTGGTGCTGTCGGCGGTGCGGACGGTGGCGGGCGGGGGTGTGTACTTCTCGCCGCAGGTCCAGGAGCGGCTGGTGGTGGACTCGACGGGTGTTCACCTGGCGGCGGAGGGTGCGACCCGAGCCTCGACGTTGACATCGCGGGAGATGGAAGTTCTGCGGTACATCGCGCGTGGACTGTCGAAGAAGGACATCGCGGCGATCATGCACTTGTCGGTCAAGACGGTGGACAATCACTCGACCTCGCTGATGTCGAAGTTGAACATTCATGATCGCGTGGAGTTGGCGCGGTATGCGATTCGGGAAGGGCTTGCGGAGGCGTAGGGGCATCCGAACGCATTACGAACCTTGATGCTGTGCGAGCGGCGAAAAAGTGAGGGGGAAACCCCGCTGGAAAGTTGGGAAAGGTGTCGTTAAAGTGAATCCGTCTTGGCCGTGACTGAACGGAAGCTTGACGCGGCGGTGATGGGAACGAGGCCCGCCGGCCGCGACTGAACCTCCTCTCTCCTCCTCGTGTTGGCCGGGAGGCTCGCAAGAGCCTTCCGGCCATTTTCCTTTTTGGGAACGGGCAAGGGGGGAGCGGCGGATCAGGGCTTGGCGCTGACGGTGAGCCTGGCCTTGGGGGTCTTGGGGGCCTGGATGTGAAGGCGGCGGACGCGGTGGGTGGACCAGTCGGTGACGGAAAGGTCCGGGGCGTCCGGGCCGTCGTGGATCTTGAGGATGTCGTAGACGTTGTCGCGCTGCGCGGGGATGAAGCCGGCGCCGCGGATGAGGCGGCAGAGCAGGGCCTCGTCGAGGCAGTAGGTGGTGCCGGCGGAGGACACGACGTTCTCCTCCATCATGACACTGCCCATATCTGTGGCACCGAACGCGAGGGCGACCTGGCCGATGTGGGGGCCCATGGTGACCCAGCTGGCGCCGATGGAGTAGATGTTGTCGAGGAAGAGGCGGGAGAGGGCCTGGGTGCGGAGGTAGTCGGTGGAGCCGGACATGCGGACGCGCTTGCCGAAGAGGTGGGCGGTGGGGTAGCGCGAAGGGTCCATGGCGTCGTAGTCGAGGTAGTCGGCGGCGCGGGTGCCGGCGGGGAGGTCGGGGGACGGGCGAGCGGGCGAAGAGGTGAACAGCTGAGGGGAGAGGGCGCGGGCGATGGCGTCGCCGGGGAACTCCTGTTCGAGCTCGGCGGGATTAGCGCCCCAGTCCGGGACTCGACCCAGGGGTGTGTTCTCACGCTGGAATGGCCAGGCGATGAAGGCTTTGTAGTGGCCCCGGCCCTGAGCGTGACGGAGTGACGGAGTGACGGAGTGACGCAGCGGAAGAGCTTCCGAAGAGGAGCCCTCCGGCTTGATTGCGTTGCTGTGTCGTGGCGCGGCGGCGTCGCTCTCGCGAAGGGCGCGATCCTGCCACTGGCGAACGAGCCACATGTGATGGATGCGGTCGGCGTGGCCTTCGATGTGGCCGAACATCATCGTGGCGCTGGTGAACATGCCCAGGGAATGGGCGACGTACATGGTGGTGAGCCATGCTTCGGCGTCGCACTTGCCGAGGCCGATCTTGCGTCGGACGGCGGGGGCGAAGATTTCACCGCCGCCGCCGGGGAGGGAGTCGAGACCGGCGTCGCGCAGGCGGACCATGACCCAGCGGAGCTTGTCCTCGAGGGTGGAACCCGGGGGATCGAAGAAGTGGACGAACTCGATGAACTCGGGGGGTGAGAAGCCGTGCACGTGCACGTGCGGATGGCGGTCCTTGATGGCCCGGAGGAGCTTTTCGTACCACTCGAGGGGAAGGGCGGGATTCATGCCGCCCTGCATGAGAATCTGCGTGCCGCCGATGGCGACGAGCGCGTCGATCTTGTCAAGCAGGGCCTCGTAGCTGAGTGTGTAGGCGTCCGGCTCGTGGCCGTCGCGGCGAAACGCACAGAAGGTGCACTTGGCGTTGCAGACGTTCGTGTAGTTGATGTTGCGGTCGATGATGTACGTGCGGTAGGTGTCGCCGTGGAGCGAGCGGGCGCGAGCATCGGCCCAGCGGCCAAGAGAGACGAGGGGCATCCGGCGGAAGAGTTCCAGGGCCTGCTCGGGCGTCAGGCGTGCCTGGCCCGAGGCAACGGCATTGAGCAGGCCGCCGTCGAGGGCGTCGAGGCGTGGGTGTTCGGGGGGTGGGGAGTAGATGCTCATTCGGGACTTTCAGTAAATGTTGAAAACTGTAGGTCGGAAGGGGGTATGGGGCCAGAGGCCGAGGAAGCTATTCGGGCTGTGCGGGTTGGCGCGGGTGGGGGATGGAGCGTGGGTGCGGGGTGGGGGGCGTGCGTTGAGCGACGGCGAGGACGGGTCGATATCCGGACCGAGGGACTCGCCATGCTCAATCCGCCAAAGCCTCACGTTTCGGCCGCGCTCGCACAGCTTCGCCACGGGGTGACACTCGCGGCGATGGTGGTGTGCCTGTGCGCGGTGGTGCAGATGCTGGTGTTCGGCTTTGTTCACTTCACGGAAGTGAGGTGGGAGAAGCCGCGGCACACGGTGTCGGCGTTGACGTACTCGGTGGTGAAGTCGGGGGATGGGGCGGCGCCGGTGGCGGCGGCCGCGCCGGCGACCCGGCAGCTCAGCCAATGGGAGCCGACGCTGAACACGGCGAGCGATCTGGCGGTGAGCGTGGGAGTCATCGCGACGCTGGTGCTGGCGGTGATGTGCGCGCTGGGCGTGTTCATCGCGGGTGCATCGGCGGTGCCGGGTGTCCAGCACGCGGTCTCGGCGGCGTCGTGGGCGCTGCTGCTGGCCTTGGGCGGGGTGCCCTGGCGCGACATCATGCCTTCGATTCCTTTCCCGGGTGTCTTCGGGGACTACCTGGCGATGGTGGCGACGAGCGATGCGGTGACGGCGGGAGCGGGGTCGCAAGTGAAGCTGTATGCCGTGTACCTGCTGGCGCCGCTGGCGTCCCTGGCGGGCTCGATCATGGTTCTGGCTCGATTCCGCGCCGGCGTGGCGCAGGGGATCATCATCCAATCGGTGAGCGAGCTGGATGAACGGCTGGAGCGGGAGATGGCGGGGATCCGCGCCCGGGGCGTCGCGGCCAGCGCGCCGCGGGCGGTGGCCGCGCTGAACACGGCGATCGGGGATGTGCCGACGGCGGGACCGATCCTGCCCCAGGCCCAGGTGGAAGACACGCCTCCGGCGGATCGGAAGCCGGGGTTGCTCTCGGGGCGGCGGAAGTTCCGGCGGATCGGCGAACTGGATCCCGGGGATGGGCTTTCGCGTCCGATCTAAAGCCGGCGTGTGAACAGCCAATGGCAGACGTGAGGGGGAGCTCGGGGGGGCTGCCCCTTTGTCATTGGCCGGCGAAAGGGAGGGGGCCGAGGTAGAGTGGCCGCGTTGGAAGGAGTGCGGTCATGAGTGTTCGATGCCTTGCGTGGGTGATGGTGTGCCTGATGGCGATGCTGGCCTGGGGCTGCGCTGCGGACAAAGTCTCGGACGGGGAGACCCGCCCCGGAGATGCGAGGCTGGAGTGGTGGCGCGAGGCGAGGTTCGGGATGTTCATCCACTGGGGTCTGTACGCGATCCCCGCGGGAGAGTGGGGGGGCCGAAAGGACTACGGGGAGTGGATCCGGAGTTCGGCGCAGATCCCGGAGGCGGAGTACGACCGCTTCGTGGATCAGTTCAACCCGACGAAGTTTGATGCGGGGCGGATCGTGCAGGCGGCGAAGCAGGCGGGGATGAAGTACATCGTGATCACGACCAAGCACCACGATGGGTTCTGCCTGTTCGACTCGGCGCACACGGAGTTTGACGTGATGTCGACGCCCTTCAAGCGGGACATCATGAAGGAGCTTGCTGAGGCGTGCCGGCGGGAGGGGATCCGCCTCGGCTGGTACTACTCCATCATGGACTGGAAGCACCCGGACTATCTGCCGCGGCGGGATTGGGAGAGGGACCGTCCGAAGGAGGGAGCGGACTTTGACCGGTACGTTCGGTACATGAAGGCGCAACTGGCGGAACTGCTGACGAAGTACGGGGAGATCGGGGTGCTGTGGTTCGATGGGCAATGGGAGGGAACGTGGGACCATGCGCGCGGGAAGGACATGTACGCGTACGTGCGGGGTTTGCAGCCGCGGATCATCGTAAACAACCGTGTGGACAAGGGGGGCGGCGAGTTCGGGATCACGCGGGAGGGGTACATGGGGGATTTTGGGACGCCGGAGCAGGAGATCCCGCCGATGGGGCTTCCCGATGTGGACTGGGAAACCTGCATGACGATGAACGACCACTGGGGGTACTGCCGCGCCGATCAGAACTGGAAGAGCGCGACGGACCTGATCCGGAAACTGTCGGACATTGCGAGCAAGGGTGGGAACTTTCTCCTGAACGTGGGGCCGACGGCGGAGGGGGAGATACCGGCGGCGAGCCTGGCGAGGTTGCGGGAGATCGGGGCGTGGATGGAGAGGCATGGGGAGGCGATCTACGGGACGCGGGCGGGGCCGCTGGGGTTGCCCAAGTGGGGCCGGAGCACGCGGAAGGTGGTGGACAAGACGGACGGGCCGCCGATGACGCGGCTGTATCTGCACGTGTGGGAGTGGCCGCGGAACGGCAGGCTGGTGGTGGAGGGGCTGTACAACGAGGTGTTGGGGGCGAGCCTGCTGTCGTGGCCGGACGGGCCGAGTCTGAACGTGTCCCGCGAGGGGAGCGGGGGAGAGAATCTTGTCATTGCCCTGCCGCCGGCGGCGCCGGATGAGCACGTGTCAGTCGTGGTGCTGGACGTGGTGGGCAAGCCGGATGTGGCGCACGCGCCGGAACTGGAGGCGTTCGCCGACATCTTTGTGGAAACTGTGGATGTGAAGGTGAAGGCCGGGCGGGAGAACGTGGAGTACCGGTACACGCTCGATGGATCGGAGCCGACGGCTCGGTCTCCGCTCGTTGGGAAGGTAGTGAAGATCGGTGACTCGGCCACGATGAAGGTGAAAGCGTTTCGCGGGGGGAAGGCCGTCAGCCCGACGGCGAGCCGGGCGTTCACGAAGGTGGCGTGCCGGCCGGGCGTAAACATCTTCGCGGCGGAGCCGGGCCTGAAGGCGGACTACTACGAGGGCGACTGGGACAGGCTGCCGGACTTTGAGACGATGGAGCCGAAGCGGACGAGCGTGGCCACGTCGTTCGCGAGGCAGCCGCGCGATGTGGACGACAAGTACGCGTTCCGTTTCCGCGGGTACATCAACATCCCGAAGGATGGTGTGTACCGGTTCTTCACGAACTCGGACGATGGGAGCCGGTTGTGGATCGGGGAACAGCTGGTGGTGGACAACGATGGGCTGCACAGCGCGAGCGAGAAGAGTGGCGTGATCGCGCTGGCGGCGGGGACACACTTCTTCACGGTGGCGATGTTCGAGAAGTCGGGGGGAGATGAGCTGCAGGTGATGTGGGAGGGGCCGGGGATTCGGAAGGAGGAGGTGCCGTGGGCGGTGTTCGTGCGGGATCCGTGAGTAAGACCGGGTGAAGCGAGAGAAGCTGGCCTTGCGCCGCTGGAGACGTCAGTGGGCACCGGGTATTCGTTGGATATCAGCGTGAAAGGGTCACGGCCAGAGTGATGATCTGGAAGGGTTTGATCGCGAAGGTGGTTGAGCCTGCCGCAGCGTTGTGGGCAAGGGGAAGCGCGATCGGACGTTCGAGGAGATCGACGGGCGCGACGGCGGTGACGGGAAGGGCCCAGTCGATGCGGCATTCGTCGGGGCGGCCGTGGTTTTCGTGAAGGCGGAGGATGAGCTTGTTCGCTTCGCCGGTTTCGGGGGGCTTGATTGTTGCGATGCGGAGGGCGGCGGAACCGGTGAGGCGGAAGGGGGCCCAGGTGTCACCGTGCCGGCCTGGCTGGTCGAGTGGAAGCGGCACGGCCCATACGGGGTGCATCATGCGCTCCGCTTCCTTGTCAACGCCAGCGGCGCGCCAGTCGCCGTGATGGGGCATGAGGCTGTAGGTGAACTCGTGCTCGGGGTGCATACCCGAGTCGGCGTCGGGGTCTGGCCACGTTGGGCTTCGCAGGAGAGAGAGCCCCATGGTTGAACCATGGCAGGAGTGGCCGTACTTGCCGTCGTTCAGGATGGCGAGGCCGCGGCCTTCCGCCGGGTTGGAAAGGTCCATCCAGCGGTGTGCCGGGACTTCAAACTTGGCTCTGTCGATGGGGTTGTCGCGGGTGGTGGGTCGCTGGATGTGGCCGAAGGGGATCTCGTAGGTGGCGTGGTCCGCACGAATCGTCGTAGGAAAGAGAGCCCGAAGCAAGAGGTGCTTCTCGCGCCAGACAATGTGCGTGTGGATGTTGAGTCGTGGCGAGTGTGGGAGCAGCGAGAAGACTTGCCGGATTTCACTGGCGTCGCCGAGGGGCCTCGACACCTGAACGGCAGGCTGACCCTTGTAGGTAACTGTTTCTCGCTTGGTCGGCGTGTCAACGGGGGTGGCGTGGTTCAGATAGTCTTCGACGATGTCCCAGGCATCCCAGTGTGGCGGGTTGTCTCGATAGAGCACGAGATGGTTCAGCGGCTCCGAGGCCACAGAAGCAGCGCCTATGCGAGACAGGTGCGACAGACAGCCAGAGTCATCAACGGTGGCACGGATGATGCCGTTGTCGAGCGTGAAGTTGTCGCAGCGGACGGACGGCGGCGCCACGTCGCCGTCTATCACACGAACCCCGAGTGCGGGAACATCGCGAGCGAGCACGTGCCGTTCGCCGCCGTCCGGATGATCGAAGCTGACCCAAGCATCGCACGCGTGCGAGCACGGGTTGAAGACGGCGAGCGGAAGCGACAGTCCAACCGTGTGTGCGTGGGAGGTCCACAGTCGCCTGGCACGGCTTGCGAGGGATAGAGCGCAACCGTGCACCATCTGCAGATCGTGCCAGGCGTCTTCGTAAACCTCCCCGATGGAGGAACCCGGAAGGATGTCGTGAAACTGGTTGAGGAGAACAGTCTTCCAGGCTTGATTGAGTTCTTGGGCGACCGCTCTGTGCGTCATGTCGTCGTTCGGTGTCGGGCCGGCAAAGACCAACCATTCGACGCAGCGGAGCAAACTTTCCGCGAGGGCGTTGTCCTGCTTGACGCGCGCCTGGGTGGTGTATGTGCCGCGATGGCGTTCGAGGTACAACTCGCCCTCGTAGACGGGCAATGGCGTGCCACGGGATTCGAGTTCGGCAGCGCGGCGGTGGAACTCGCGGCAGAAGTCGGCGGCGCCGCGGGGTGTCGTCGCGGGAAGATCGGGGCACTTCGCGGCGAGTTGCGAGTAGAGGATCGTCCAGTCCGTCGGCCCGCCACCGCCGTCGCCGAAGCCGAAGGGTTGGAGCCAGGGCATTGCGTGTGGATCTTTGCGTTGCGCGATCCGCTGGCCTCGAAGGAGCTCGAAGGGTGTGTTGGTGGCGTTGTATTCCTGGCCGGGGGTGAGGTGTGAGAGGATTTCGGTGCCGTCGATGCCGCGCCAGCGGAAGTGGGTGTGGGGGAACTCGTTGGTTTCGTTCCACCAGAGCTTGTTGGTGATGAAGGTGTCGAGGCCGGCGAGGCGGAAGATCTGGGGGAGGCTCGCGGCGAAGCCGAAGGTGTCGGGGAGGTAGGCGAGGCGCTGCGGTGGGAGGTCGGGGAAGTTCTCGCGCCAGAACTTGTTGGCGAGGAGGATCTGTCGGATGAAGGACTCGCCGCTCGGGAGGTTGCCGTCGGGCTCGACCCAGAACGCGCCGAGGGGTTCCCAGCGGCCCACTTTCACGCGGGCGCGGATCTGCTCGAAGAGCTGCGGCGACTGCTCCTTGACCCACTGGTACTGCTGCGGCTGGGTGCAGAGGAAGTGGTACTCGGGGAAGCGCTCCATCAGGCGCAGAGAGTTGGCGAAGGTGCGGAGGGCCTTGCGTTTGGTCTCGGCGATGGGCCAGAGCCAGGCGGTGTCGAGGTGGGCGTGGCCGACCGTCCAGCAGGCGGGGGGGCGAGGCGGGAGAGACGCGGAGAGTGCGGATTCGATGAAGGCGGTGGCGTCCGGCAGGTTGGCGGGGACCTGGCGGGACACTGTCTCGAGCGCTTCGATGAGTTGGTTGCATCGCGGCGAATCGTCGGGCGTCTGTTCGAGCAGGAGGCGGGCGAACTCGAAGGTGCGCATCAAGCGCCACGCTTCCTGATTGACAGTGACGAGTTCGCACTTCTCGAAGCGGCCGGGCGTCGGCTCTCGCCAGCGGGCCATGTGTTCGGGCGGTTCCCAGAAGAGTTGGTCCGTGATGCCCAGCACGTGGTTGCACGCGGCCTCGACGAATAACTCGATCGGCTCGCCGCCCTTGGCGAGAGGGAAGAGGACGGCGGTGTCGCGGTTGATGTCGAGGCCGTGGTACGGTGTGTCATGGCGCCAGATGAGCGCTTCGGTACCGGTGCTGAAGCGGAGGCAGACGCGCTGGCCGGCCATGGAAGCGGGAACGGTGCCGCGGACTCGAAACCAAGCGGTGGACCAAGCGGGGCCCCAGTGCCAACCGAGATGGACGGTGTGGTAGTTGGCTCGCTTGGCCTCGGAAAGCGGGAGACGATGGGGAGTCTGAAAGACCTCGGCGGAGAGGGGTGCAGCCTGCGGAACGACAAGAGCAGGGAGGATCTCGTGTGAGAACGGCTTGAGGGATTCGGCGGCGAGTTGGCCGCGGGTTTTCGCGGGCAGGGGCGGCATGCGGGGTCGAGTATACTCGGCGCGCGTGGAGTTACTTGGGCTTGACAGGATGCCGAGGACGACATCGTTCGCTCTCCGGGCGATGACGCTTTCCTTGGTCGAAGACCGGCGGCTTGTTGCGAGGCGCCGCTGGCACCGGGCGTGCGTCCTTCGGGCGAAAGAGCAGAGTGAAAGGCGATGAGCGGCGAGGCTCAATCTCTGACCCGGCGGGCGGCGCTGACGGTGATGGCGGCGGGTGGTGCGGCGTGGGCGTTCTGGCCGCGGCGGTCGAGGTTTCAGCAGGCGCCCGCTGGTCGGAAGGAAGTCGTGTACTGGGAGAAGTGGACGGACCAGGAGGGCGCGGCCGCGCAGCGGATGGTCGACTGGTTCAATCAGTCGCAGGATCGGATCTGGGTGACGAAACTGACGGTGGCGGATATCGGTGCGAAGGCGATGGTGGCGATTGGTGGTGGGGACCCGCCGGACATCGTGGGCCTGTGGAGTTACAGCATCCCGCAGTACGCGGAAGCGGGGGCGCTGCTGGCGGTGGACACGTTGGCGGGGGCGGGGCACCTGAACGAGTCGTATTACACGCCGGCGGTGTGGCAGTTGCTCACGCACGAAGGGAAGCAATGGGCGGGGGTCTCGACGTGCCATTCGTTGGCGCTGTACTACAACCGGGCCATGTTCCGAGAGGCGGGGATTGATCGGCCGCCGCGGACCATCGCGGAGTTGGATGCATGCGCCGAGCGGTTGACGCGACGGGAGTCGGATGGACGGCTGCGGGTGTGCGGATTTCACCAGGCGATCCCGGACTGGTGGGTGTACTTCTGGCCGTTCGTGTTCGGCGGAGATCTGTACGAGCCCGGCGCGCGTGGCACGCCGGGTCGGGCAACCGTGGCTTCGGCGGAGGGGATAAAGGCGTTCGAGTGGGTGTCGCGCACGGCGGAGCGGCTGGGGCGGGTGCCGGGCCGGGCCTTCGCCTCGTCGTTCAACCGGAGCATCGGGTCGGCGGATGATCCATTCTTCAACGCGCGGGTGCCGATGATCATGCAGGGGCCGTGGACGGCGAACTTTGCCCGCGTGTATGCGCCGGGGCTGGAGTACGCCGCGGCGGCGATGCCGGTGGATGAGGCGGTGTACGACGAGGCAAGCCCGATCACGCTGATCGAGGCGGATGTGCTGATGGTGCCAAAGGGGAGCCCGAACGCGGAGGCGGCGGCGGAGTTTCTGCTGTTCACGCAGCGGCGGGATGTGCACGAGCGGCTGGCGATGGAGCAGTGCAAGCCGTCGGGGCTGAGGTCGGTCTCGGAGAGGTTCGAGTCGGAGCACCCGCACCCGTACATCGCGCTGCACAACGACCTGATGCAGAGTTCGCGGGCGAGAATTCAGCCGCGGACTCGGGCGTGGAAACAGTACAACGACATGATGATCGCGGCGTTTGAAGCGGTGTGGGGCGGGGCGGATGTGGGGGCGGAGTTGAGGCGGGTGGAGGCGCGGGTGCAGGAAGTGATCGATCTTTCGGCGGAGCGGCTGCGGAGGAGGCGCGAGGCGAGACTGGGCGATCCCGGTGAGGGGCCGCAGCGGCGGGGCGCTGCTACCACCCAAGAGGTTGAGGCGCAGCGGTGGAGCGGTGCTGCCACACAGGAGGGTGCATGAGGCGACGTTGGCCGACATGGCTGGTCGGGCTGGCGTGGGTGTCGCCTTGGCTGGTGGGTTTCGTGTGGTTCCTCGCGGCGCCGGTGGCAATGAGTTTGTTTTACAGCTTCACGGACTACTCGCTGCTGGAGAAGTCGGTGCCGGTGGGGCTGGCGAACTACCGGGAAATGTTGGGGGATTCGCTGTTCTGGGTTTCGCTGCGGAACACGCTGGTGTACACGTTCGCCTCGGTCGCGGTCGGCGGTGCGATGTCGCTGGGTATTGCGGTGTTGCTGGAGAGGCGGCTTCCGGGGACGGGGTTTGTCCGTGCGGCGGTGTTCCTGCCGACGTTGGTACCGATTGTGGCGGCGGCGATCGGGTGGCGGTACATGTTCACCACGGACAACGGGCTGATCAATGCCGGGTTGAAGTCGGTGGGTGTGGGACCGGTGGATTGGCTGGGCGACCCCCGGGCAGCGCTGTGGGCGATGGTGCTGATGGGGCTGTGGTTCTACGGGACGTCGGTGGTGATCTACACGGCGGCGCTGCGGGATGTGCCGCGGAGCCTGTACGAGGCAGCGGCGATCGATGGGCTTGGGGCGTGGCGGCGGTTCGTGAGCGTGACGCTGCCGTCGATGTCCCCGGCGGTGCTGTTCAACACGGTGATGTCCACGATCTGGTCGCTGCAGATCTTCGCGGCGCCGCTGCTGATGACGCGCGGCGGGCCGGACAACGCGACGATGGTGTTCTCGCTGTATGTGTACCGGAATGCGTTTGAATATGGGCGGATGGGGTACGCAAGCGCCCTGGCGTGGGTGCAGATTCTGATCGCGGTGGCGTTGACACTGGTGGCGCTGGGGTTGTCGAGGAAGTTGACGTATTACAGGGCAGCATGAGCAACGGCAGCGGAACAAGGCGATGGGGCGGCGGGGCGGGGCGATGGATGCTCACCGCGCTGATGCTGGTGGTCGGCCTGATGTTTCTTGCGCCCCTGTTCTGGATGTTCGCGACCTCGCTCAAGCCCGCGGCGGAGACGCTGTCGCGGGATGTGGGCGTGTTGCCGCGGTTCGCGGATGAGTCGGGAGTGGCGCCGGGCAAACTGAGCGGGGCGTACGCGGAGAAACTGGGGAGCCAGGCCGCGGCGAACTACAGCGCGGCATTCGATAATCCGGTGACGGACTTCCGGTTGTACATCCGCAACACGGCGCTGGTGTCCGTGCTGAGCGTGGCGGGGATGGTGTTGTCGAGCGCGATCGCGGCGTATGGATTCTCGCGGATCAAGTGGCGCGGGCGGGACTCGCTGTTCCTGGTGGTGCTGGCGACGATGATGATCCCTTTTACGGTGATCATGGCGCCGCAGTACCTGTTGTACAAGCACATGGGATGGATCGGGACTTTCGCGCCGCTGTGGGTGCCCGCGTGGTTCGGTGGGGCGTTCACGGTGTTCCTGCTGCGTCAGTTCTTCCTCGGGATACCGAGGGAACTGGACGAAGCGGCGCAGTTGGACGGATGCTCGCACTGGGGATCGTTCTGGCGGATCATCCTGCCGCTGGCCAAGCCCGCGCTGGCGGTGGCAGCGCTGCTGCAGTTCATCGCCTCCTGGAACGACTTCCTCGCGCCGCTGGTCTTCATCAACCAGCAGAAGCAGTACACGCTGATGATGGGCCTGGCCCTGTACGAGCGGCAGCACGGGGGGACGCCATGGAACCACGTAATGGCCGCGAGCTTCATCACGATGGCGCCGGTGCTGGTGCTGTTCCTGTTCACGCAGAGGGCGTTGATCGAGGGGGTGGCGACGCAGGGGTTAAAGGAGTAGAGAGAAGAGACGCAGTGACGGATGGACGAACAGAGATAACGCTGGCGGTGAAGGGCGTAGGAGTGGGCGGTTGGGGGCTGGCAGTGTTCAGGAAGCGAACAACTGGCGGACCGTGTGCCATGCGGGCTTCGCGCGGCCGTCGGCGTCGATGACGGACCAACTCAGGCCGGGCCACATCTCGTTGAGCTGCCACAGCAGGATGCCCATGCAGCGAGGCCGCTGGGCCAGGAGCCACTCGATCCCGTGTTCGAGGGCCCGTTGCTGAAGATGGTGCGACCGGGCGAACCAGTCGCGGAGATTCGTCGGCGGGGGTCCCTGCGCGGCCAGGAGTTCATCAATCATCTTCGCGGTTCCGCCCGTCGCTCGCTGACGATGGGTGAGGGCGGCAGAGCCCATGGTCATCTGGGATGCGCCGATGGCGTGCTCCAGCGTCTCCCAGCATGACGGCGACTGCTGGCCCAGTTCGCTGCAGAAGCGAGGGGTGATCGTTCGGTACCCTTCCAGCTGCGCATCCCACGTGTGACGGTCGCCGTGGGTGGTTCCGTTGGTGGGTATCGACTCAGACCCCGACCATGGAGAGTTCGCCCAGTACGGGCGCGTGGGGTCCAACTCCGCCACCAGCCGCGGCAGGAGATCAAGGTAGTACAACCGGCCCCAGGTCTTGTCTCCCACCCGAGTCTTCCACGGTAACTCGCCCGGCGCGTTGCCCCACGATTCGTACGCCCAGATGCACTCGTTCCCGCCGCACCAGAGGGCGACGCTGGGGTGCGAGGAGAGGCGCGTGACCTGGTGGCGTGCTTCGGACTCGATGAGGTAGGGGAAGGGTGATTCCTCGGGGTACATGGCGCAGGCGAACATGAAGTCCTGCCAGACGAGGATGCCCCGTTCATCGCACGCGCGGTAGAACTCCTCATCTTCGTAGTAGCCGCCGCCCCAGACGCGGAGCATGTTCATGTTCGCATCCGCCGCCTGCTGCACGCGCTGGCGGTACCGCTCGGGTGTGACTTCGGTTGGGAACAGGGCATCGGGAACCCAGTTCGCGCCCCGGCAGAAGATGGGCTGGCCATTCACCTCGAGCTGGAACTTGGAGCCGTGCTCGTCGGCGTCCGTGTTCAGGCGGACTTCGCGGAACCCGATTTGAGCATGGAATCCGCCAGTCGAGGACGGCTCTTGAGGTTGACCGGAACCGCTGACACACACGTCGAGCGGGTAAAGGTGGGCGTCACCGTGGCCGCGGGGCCACCACAAGCGAGGGTTGTCGACACGAATGAGGATGTGGGCGCGGTTTTGGCCCGGTTTGACCGACGCGCGTCCGCGGCATTCCGCATCGCCGCCCGGGTCGAAGACGGCGACGAGGTCGGTGCCTTGCGCCGCCGCATCGCCACACCATTCGAGGTCCGCGCGGATGTCAACATGCCACGTGGAGCCGGTCGCTCGTTTTAGCAGCGGCCGGACGCCGGCAAGCCGCACGCCGCTCCAGGCTTCCAACCGGACTGGCTTCCAGATGCCGCTGGTGGGCACTTTCGGCGCGAAGTCCCACCCGAAGTTCACGGCGGCCTTGCGAATGAAGATGTAAGGATCCCAGTCGCCGTTGACGGGGCGAGTGCCCAGGCGGGCCTCTTCTTCGCGGATATGCCGCAAGGGTGATCGGAAGGCAATGGCGAGGTGGTTCTGGCCGCGCTTCAGGTCGGACAAGCGGAAGCGGTGGGGGTGGAACATGTTCGCGGCGGCGCCGATCACGTTCCCGTTGAGTTCGATGGTGGCGATGGTGTCGAGGCCTTCGCAGACCAGGTCGATGCATCCGTGATCGAAGAGGGACGGATCAGCCTCGAACCGGCACTCGTACCGCCAGTCGGTCTTGCCCACCCAGAACTGGTCGAGTTCGGCGAGGCCTTGGCGAGGATGCTTGATAATGCCCGCGCGGATCAGGTTGAGGTGGATGCAGCCGGGGACCTGGGCGGGGATGGAACGATTGGCCGCGGCGGGGACCTCGGAGAGATCGCCGGAGGGGGAGACGGACCAAGGGAACTGACACAGATCCTGTCTGAGCACCGCGTAAGCGTATCGCGAGTGAACGGGAGGGTGATCCGACCCGCGATCGGAGGGGGGCGGAGTAGTTCGAGGGCAGGTGGATTCGTTTAGTCCGTGCATCGCTCGGGCGGTTGCTTTTCTCGGCCGGGACTCCGACGGTGTTCGCCTCCGTGCCGTTCCGCTCGTCATGGTCGCGTTCCGAACCGGGGCAACGGCGTGTACCATCGGCACGAATGGAACCGCTCCCGCCCGCTCCTCCGTTCCTGCGCTATGCATGTCCGCGTGCCGGGGGTCCTGTCAGAATCGACGGTGATATCCACAAGCCCGTCTGGCAGGGCGTGCCGTGGACGGATGACTTCGTGGACATTGAGGGGGAGTTGAAACCTCGCCCGCGTTTCCGAACTCGGGCGAAGATGCTGTGGGATGATCGCGCGTTCTACATCGCGGCGGAGATGGAAGAGCCGCACGTCTGGGCGACGCTCACCGAGCGGGACTCGGTCATCTTTCACGACAACGACTTTGAAGTGTTCCTGAACCCGACGCGGGATTCGCTGAACTACTACGAACTGGAGATCAACGCGCTGAACACGGTGTGGGACCTGTTGCTACGCAAGCCGTATCGGGCGGGTGGTCAAGCGGATAACTCGTGGGATGTCTCGGGTTTGGAGACGGCGGTCCGGGTCCGCGGCACGCTGAATGATCCGCGGGATGTTGATCACGGGTGGGACGTCGAGATCGCGATGCCGTGGGCGGCGTTTGATGCGCACACGAGCCGTCCGGGACCGCCGCGGCCGGGAGACACCTGGAAAGTGAACTTCTCCCGCGTCGAGTGGGATGTGGAGATCGACCCCTCAACGCCGAGCGGGTACCGGAAGATTCCGAACCGCCGCGAGCATAACTGGGTCTGGTCGCCGATGGGTTTTATAGACATGCACCTGCCTGACCGATGGGGGGAGGTCGAGTTCCGCGCCTGAAGGTCCGGAAACTCGCCCGGGTCGTGGTGCGTGCATGGCGGAATCGGCAACCAAAGACACGGTGTACAAGGTCGTCGGCGTGCTCGCCGGGGTGGCAATCATTCTGGGCGGGCGGGCGTGCTTCAGTCGGATCTCGCCGTCACCCATCAGGGCGGAGGCGCCGCTGACGGGCCTGGCGCTGATCATGGACGCCGCCAAGAACCAGAAGGCGGGCATCACGGTCCAGCACTGGGGGACCGTGACCAAGCTGGTTGAAGATCACGCCGACGGGAGTGGAGAGGGCGTGGGGGATGGGAGCGATGGAACGCTTCAGAAGTTCGTGGTGACGCTCGAGAACGGGCATGTGCTGCTGATGGCCCACGACACGGCGATCGCGCCGAGGATTCCGCTGGTTGTGGACGATGTGGTCGAGTTCCGCGGGCGGTACGACTGGAACGCGCTGGGCGGGCTGGTGTACTTCACGCACCATGATCCCGAAATGGTGCGGGACGATGGCTGGATCCGGTACAAGGGGAAGGTGTACCGCTGATCGCTACCGGGGCACGCCGGTGTTCTCGTACACCTGGCAGGCCCACGTCAGCCCGGCGCCGAAGGCAACAAGCATGATGCGATCGCCCGGCTTGAGGCGGCCGGAGCCCTGCAGCCGGTTGAGCGCGATCGGCAAAGAGGCGGCGGACGTGTTGCCGGTTCCTGACATATCGCCGACGACGCGCTCCGGCGGCAGGTCGAACTGCGAGGCGACGGCCTGGGTGATCCGCAGGTTCGCCTGGTGCGGCACGAGCCACGCGAGGTCCGAGACTTTCATGCCCAGCGAGTCGAGCGCGGCCTGCCCGGCGCGGGTCATGGTCTCCACGGCGCGCCGGAACACCTCTCGCCCCTGCAACTGCAGGAAGTGGCGCTTGCCCTCGACCGTGGCGGCGGAGGCCGGCTCGCGGCTGCCACCCGCAGGGACGGTGATCAGGTCGCGTCCGGAGGAGTCGGTGCCGATGTGCGAGTAGAGGAGTTCGAGGTAGCCCTTCTGACCGATCACGGCGGCGCCGGCGCCGTCGCCGAAGAGGATGCAGGTGGCACGGTCGGTGTAATCGGTGATTCGGGTGAGCGTTTCGGCCCCGACGACCAGCACGTTCCGGTGCATCTCGGCACGGACCAGCCCTGCGCCCGTGTGCATGGCGAACAGAAAGCCCGAGCACGCGGCGGAGATGTCCATGGCCGCGGCGTTGACGGCGCCGAGATGCCGGTGCAGCCAGGCGGAGCCCGGCGGAACCGGGGTGTCCGGCGTGGCGGTGGCGAGGATGACGAGGTCAAGGTCGGCGGGGCTGAGCCTGGCCTGTGCAAGCGCTTCGCGTGCGGCATGCACGGCAAGGTCGCTGGTGGCCTGATCGGGCGCGGCGATGCGGCGTTCGCGGATGCCGGTGCGGGTGACGATCCACTCGTCGGAGGTGTCCACCCGCTGGCCAAGGTCGGCGTTGGTGATGGTCGAGGTGGGGAGGTAGGAGCCGACGCCCGCGATGCTGACACCGAGGAACCTGGCGGGAGGTGGGCTGGGCGGCGGCAGGACCGCCGGCTCTTCACAGCCCGATCGTTGGGTCATGGAATGGACTCCAAGAGCTGGCTGATCCGGACACGCGCCATGGACGATCGTGGCCGACCCGTATCCGAACTCGGAGCATTGTAGCCGGTTTCAATTTCCGGTGGGCCGCGCCACGCGGCGGGCGGCTCACTTGGGGCGACCCCGAACATCGACCTCGACGGGCGCGGGAAGACCGAGTTCGGCGATCTGGCTGGTGATGAGCTTCTTGTCGCCAACGAGCACGAGGACGCCTTGGTCGATCGGCAGCGCTGCACGGCTGAAGGCGTTGAGATCGGCGGCGGAGATCGCGTTCAGCGAGGCCAGATCGGCGGCGACCGTGTCGAACGGCGCGTTGTTCAGCGCGAGGTTGGCGGCGACGCCCACAACGCCGGAGAGCGATGCGAAAGACTGGACGGTTTCGGTGCGGATTGTCTCACGGGCCTTGGTCACCTCGTCGTCGGAAATATCCCCGATTTCGCCCCGGAGGCGGGCGAACTCCCGCATGAACTCGCGGAGGGCCGGGCCCGTGACTTCCGCCTGGACGCTGGATCGCGCCGTGAACCAGCCGGCGAGGGGTGTCATGGTGAACCCGGACCCGGCGCCGTAGGTGAAGCCGTTGTTCTCGCGGAGGTTCTGGTTGAGGCGGCTGGTGAAGCTGCCGCCGAGGATGGTGTTGAGCACCTGGTACTTGGTGCGGTTGTTAGTCTTGAATCGCGGTCCCGGGGCGATGAAACGGATGACGGTCTGGACCGCTTCGGGCCTGTCCACGATGACGACACGCAGCCCCGTTCCCGGCTTGGGAGAGAGGTCGGGCACGAGACCGGTGGCGGGCCCGTCCTGCGGCCAATCGGAAACAAGCCTGTCCAGCGCGGACTTGGCCTCCTGCGAAGAGATGTCGCCCGCAATGAAGATCATCGCGTTCGACGGACGGAAGACCTCGGTGTGCTGGCGCTTGACCTGTTCGAGCGTCAAAGGCCCAATGGTCTCGGGCGTGCCTTCCACCGGCCAGCCGTAGGGATTGTCACTTCCGAAGAGCACCTTCGCGCCGACACGGGCGGCGACGATGGTCGGCTCTTCATCCTGCTGGCGAAGGGATTCGAGGTGCAGGCGCTTCACCCGTTCCCAGTCGGCCGGGGCGAGGGATGGACGGCGCAGGGCATCGAGCGCCAGGGCCGCGGCACGGTCGAAGTTCCGCTTCAGAACCGTCAGGGTGACGGCGGCGGACTCGTGGCCGGCGCCGGCGTGAAAGTCCGCCCCCAGTGCCTGCATGGCCGCGGCAAAGGCGACGGAATCAAGCGACCCGGTTCCTTCGGAGAGCATCTGCGCGGTCAGTTCAGGCAGGCCCGCCGTGGCAGGCTGGGTGAGCGGACCTGCCGGGGCGAACTGCACAAGCATGGACACCAGCGGGAGTTCCGGCCTGTTCCAGAGCATGACGGGGATGCCGTTGGCCAGTGTGAATCGCGTCGGCGCGGCGGGGGAGAAGGTACCCGTCGCGGCGGGCGCTGGGCGAGCATCGCGCGGGGACTCTGGCCGCTGAGGCTCCTGCGGCAGCACGCGGATGATGGCGCGGCGGGCGGGGTCGAGCGTCTGCATTGCCCACCACTGGACCTTGGCAGGAGTGGCGTTGCGGTAGCGGTCGAGGTCGCGTTTGAATGAGTTCGGCTCGCCCCAGATGTACTCGTATTCGTTGAGCTTGTCCGCGACGGCTTCGATCTGCTGAAGCGAGGCGAGCTTGCCGAGTTCGTACGTTGCCTTCTTCGCGTCAAGTTCCCCCTGAGATATGCCTTCCTTGCCAAGGCGGGAGAGTTCTTCATCGACGATGGCTTCGACGCGGGAGAGGTCCGCATCAGGGGCCGCCAGTACATCGATCTGGAAGAGGGAGCCGAGGCCTGCGGAGGCCTGGTAAGCCGAAACCTCGACGGCGAGTTTGTCCTGCATGACAAGACGCTGGTAGAGGCGGCTGTTCTTGCCCTGCGCCAGCACGGCGGAGAGAAGGTCCATCTCCGCGTCACCTTCCGCGTACCACGCGGGGCTGTGCCAGACCATGCGGACCATGGGGAGTTGAACCTGATCGAGCATCGTCTCGCGAACGACTCGGTCGAGCTTCGCGGGGGGAACCTGGCGGGGCTTGACCTCGCCGCCGCGGGGCAGAGTGCCGAACAATCGCTGGATCAGTGGCTTGATGGCGGCGGGATCAAAGTCCCCCGCGACGACCAGGGAAGCGTTGTTGGGCACGTAGTACGTGGCGAAGAAGTCGCGGACGTTGTGCACCGTGGCGGACTCGAGGTCCTCGTGCGTGCCGTAGACGGCGTTGTGGTAGGGATGACCCGGTGGGTACATGAGGCGGAAGATGTACTCGCCGGACTTCTGGTACGGCGCATTCTCGACCATCTGACGGAGCTCGTTTCGAACCACGTCGCGCTGCTTGTCCAGCTTGGCCTGGTCGGTGGCGCGGCCGAGGTCCTCCAGGCGATCGGCGTCGAGCCAGAGCAGGGTTGGGAGGAGGGAGGATGGACCCGAAGAGAAGTAGTTCGTGCGGTCGAGGGAGGTAGAGGCGTTGTTCGAGCCGCCACCGGATTCCATGATGACGTCGAAGTCGTTTCCCGGTACGCGCGTGGTGCCCATGAACATCAGGTGTTCGAAGAGGTGGGCGAAGCCGCTGCGGCCCGGGGGCTCATCCTTCGCGCCGACGCGGTACCAGATGTTCACGCAGGACACGGGCAGAGAAGCATCCCGGCGAAGGATGACGGTCATGCCGTTGTCGAGCGTGTACTTCTCGACCGGGATGTCCTGGGCGGATGCGCGAGCGGCGATCAGGACGAGGAGCATCGCGACGAGCTTGGGAAGCATGAGTCCTCCGAACCGGAACCGAGCAGTTGTGAAGGTTCCGGATGCCGACAGCCTAGGCAAGCGGGAAATGCAAAGGGCCCCGGCGGTGAGCCGGGGCCCGAAGAGGCGGGAAGGGAAAGGGCTCAGGTGCAGCCGGCGGCGTACTTGTTGAGGAAGCACTGGAAGTCGTTGGCCGTGAGCAGCGGGTTGCCGGTGCTGCCGTCGCAGTTGGCGTAGGTGTCGTTGGCGGCGTACTTGTTGAGGAAGCACTGGAAGTCGTTGGCGGTGAGCAGCGGGGTGCCCGTGCTGCCGTCGCAGTTGGCGTAGCAGGAAGAGCCGCCGAGGAAGCAGGCGCCGGTGAGCAGGATGTTGTAGGTCTGGCCGCCCGTCTCGGTGGGGCCGCTCCAGCCGGCGACCGGGTTGGCGGCGCCGGGGCCGGTGGGCTGCCACTCGGGGTAGACCTGGCCGTTGCCCGGGTTCGTGGCCGTGAAGAGCTGCTGGCCGGACCCATCGATGGGCATGCGGCCGAGCTGAGCCGTGTTGTTGAACGACGAAATGGCCAGGTAGTAATCCCCGTTGGAGGGGATGTAGAGGGAAGTGATGGTGCTCCACTGGGCAACGGTGGCGGAGGTGTCGTCGCTCATCACCAGTCCGCGGCCGTTGAGATCAAAGACGAACAGGATGGAGTCGATCGCGGTCGAGGTGCCGGATTGGTTGGTCGTCGCGACGAAGTTGGGACGATCGCAGATCTTGATCTTGAACATGTCCACATCATCGAGGTCGAGCGTGCCCGTGATGAAGGTGAGCGGCTGTCCGTTGCCGTTCACGAGCGCCGCCGTGGAGGGGAGCTCGCCCGAATCGTTGCCGGCTTCCGAGAAGCCGAAGGCGGCACACGCCGTGGAGCAGTTGCCGCCCGCCGTGAACACGCCGTTCTGATTCGTGCAGCCGGTCTGCGTCAGCAGCACGCACGTGCCGTCGAAGAGGCAGCAGCGTCCGGCGGCCGGGCAGTTGGCGCTGGCGCACTGAACGTTGTCGCCCGCGTACTGGCCGCCCTGCGCCACGCACGCTGTCTGGACAAGGAACTGGCATCCGCCCGAGGGCATGCAGCAGGCGCCGGAACCGACTGTCGCCGGTCCGAGGCTGATGTTGTCCCATGCGACGAAGTTGCCGACCGCGGCGCTGCCGGTGAACAGACGGAAGTCCGTCGGAAGGGGAAGCGCGGAGTTCAGGCCTCCCAAGAGATACCAGCCGCGTGCGGAAACATCGGTCTCGATCGGCGCGGTTCCGGCCGTCAGGTCCTGGATGCTGACCGCCAACACGGCGGATGAAGCAAAGTCCCACTTGAGCTTGGTGCGGTACCACGTATTCACCGGGCGCGACATCCAATCCGCGCTGGGAATGGAGAACGAGAGCGCGTTCGGGTTGGCGGTCGTGGCGTGCCCGATGGCGATGTGGAAGAAGTCCCCGGTGGCGGAGTGGTTGGGGACTGCCGGTCCGCCCGGATACGTGTTCAGCACCACAGCCCCCGATCCCCAGTTCATGAGGGTCTGGTAGTACCGGGCCGTGGTCGGCTGGAACGAGAAACTGCCCAAGTTGTCCGCCGCGGGCAGGACTCCGCCGTTAAGCGTCGAGAAACGCCCGTTCACGTCGATGATGCCTTCCCAGACACCAGTACCGCCCGTGAAGTTCACGCCGCGCTGCATGCGAACGAACGAGCCCGCGATGCACTCGCCGCCGGCGAACTGATTGCCGCCGATTGGGTTCTGGGTCACACCGTACGGGTTTCCGGTGTAAGTAAAGACGAAACCGTTCGTCGAGTTTGCGACGGCGGGGGTGTACCAGCCGTCTTGCCCCACGATGTCGGTACCGCTCGGCGAGCCGGTGTACGTCGGGGCTTCGAAGTTGAAACTCTGGGCCTGCGCGAGCCCGCAAGCTGCCAACAGTGCGCCGACCGCGTGGACGCTGCCCTTTGAAATACGTGCCATATTGTGAACCTCCACTAAGTGTTCGAACACGAAACGACGTCAACCCAGAATGGGTGGACGAAAGACGCGAGCGATTCGGCGTTCCTCGCCCTGGCATCGAGGGAAGTCACGCCAAGCTATCTGCCCAAGCCAGCCGGAGAGGACCGAGAGCGTCGCCTCTCGGGAGGGCCGGGGATGTGGATGCCATGCGGCCGACACGGACAGCGATGCCCGCACGCATCAACACCTGAGTTGGTTTACCACGCCGGTCGTGTTACGTCAACACGCAATCTGAAAACAATGCTCTGGCACCAAGTCCTTTGCGCAAACAACAGGCGAACACCTCCGAGGTTCCGCCACGGTGCGGTCGAGTTCCGAGCCTCCCATTGGCTCCCCGTGCCGTTGAGATCCTCATGATTGAAACGGGGTTCGCTTCCCGACTCGCCAGTTGGGCTCGCTCGGTCGAGGTGTTGTGAGGACACGGGAGCAACTCGTGACGCGCCAGATCAGGCCTGATCTAACTGGATGCGCATGAAAAGGGCCCCGGCGTTGAGCCGGGGCCCGAAGAGGCGGGAAGGGAAAGGGCTCAGGTGCAGCCGGCGGCGTACTTATTGAGGAAGCACTGGAAGTCGTTGGCGGTGAGGAGCGGGTTGCCGGTGCTGCCGTCACAGTTGGCGTAGGTGTCGTTGGCGGCGTACTTGTTGAGGAAGCACTGGAAGTCGTTGGCGGTCAGGAGCGGGGTGCCCGTGCTGCCGTCGCAGTTGGCGTAGCACGTGGAGCCACCAAGGAAGCAGGCGCCCTGGAGGAGGATGCTGTAGGGCTGGCCGATCGTGCCCGTCGGTCCAACCCACGCCGCGACTGGGTTCGCTGCGCCGGGGCCGGTGGGTTGCCACTCGGGGTAGACCTGGCCGTTGCCCGGGTTCGTGGCGGTGAAGAGCTGTTGACCGGAGCCGTCCACCGGCATGCGGCCGACGAGCAGTGTGTTGTCGAATGCTGACAGCGCGATGTAGTAGTCACCGTTGGAGGGCACGAACTGGCCCGTGATGGTCGAGAACTGCGGGATGGCGGCGGAGGTGTCGTCGCTCATTACGACGCCGCGGCCCGTGGAATCAAACAGGAAGAGCATCGTGTCGATCGAGGTCCCGGTGCCGACCGTTGTCGCCTGGAACGCAGCGCGATTGCAGATGCGGAACTTGAACATGTCGACATCGTCAAGGTCGAGCGTGCCGCGGATGATGGTCAGGGGCTGGCCGTTGCCGTTGATCACAGCCGCCGTGGCGGGGAGGTCGCCGACATCGTTCCCGGCCTCATTGAAGCCGAAGGGAACGCAGTTGGCCGCGCCGCACGTCGAAGCCGCGCCCTGGAAGACGCCGCCCTGAGAGGCGCAGAGGCTCGAAAGTGTGGAAACGCAGGAGCCATCAGCGAGGCAGCAGGCGCCCGGCTGTGGGCAGCTTCCGCAGGCGGAGCCGTCGCCCTGGTAGATGCCGCCACCGGTGCAGCAGGCTTCAGCCGAAAGGATCGAGCACGATCCGTTGCTGAAGCAGCACGCGCCGGAGGGCGGGGTGCCGTTGCCGATGATGGTGAAAGCAAGGTTGAAGAGGTACTGTGCATCCTGCGGATTCGGCCCGTACGCCGGGTTCGGGTTCGTCGTGTACTGGGTCGCAGGGAGCGTGTACACGGTGAAGTTCGGGTTGCCAGCGTTGAGTGCAACCTGCCGCCAGTAGTAGTTCGCGGTGCCGTTGTTCATCACGATCGGCGTGTTGACGGGGCAGAGGTCATTCCACTTCTGCGCGTTGCCGAACCACGCGAAGTTGGCCGCGGTGCCCGCAACAACGGGGTCCTTGCCGTACACCGTCAGGTAATAATCGCCAGCGGGGAGCGCGACGTTCAGGCCCGTGAGCCTGTGCTGGTACGTGTACCCGGCGGGAAGGCGTGGGTCATCGACCGGCGCGGGATACGGAACCTGCCCCGAGGCGGCCTGGGTCGTTGGGGCGCTGATGCCAGACCGGTTCCAGATGATCCATCCGAGGTTCTGGACTTCAGAGCCCGCGGGGACGAACCCGTTGACGCGGATCTCTGTGATGGTCGAGGCGGAGTTCAGCGTAAATGGCGTGGCCGACCAGCGCTCTGTACTCGCGCCGAGCAGGTTACCGCTGGAGAAGCCGAGCTGCGTGGCCGCGTAGTTGCCGCTATTGGCCGCATCCCAGTTCACCGAGTTGTGCGGACCCGCGTCGAACAGAATGACCTGAGCATGCACGCTCGTTGCCATTCCTGCGATCGCCATCATCGCCACGTTCTTCTTGGTCAACCGAATCATGAGCAAACCTCCACTTGGTGAAACCAAATCACAAAACCCGAAGGACCAAACAAAGGCCTTCGGAGCTGCACCCCTCACGATCCGCCGGCGACCCAAGTCGCGGCGACACAGCGCGACATGCGCTGCACGTTGTCATTACACATCCGCTTCAAGAGAAAGGACTCCGCTACAAGTCCGATCGTCCTCGGGGAGAACAACCCAGATTGGGTTGTCTCCTCGGCTTCCATGGGTGCCTTCACCCAGCCTTTATGGGTTTACCGGAAACCTGGGGACTCGTCAAGAGCAAAGTGCAAAAGCGGAGCACTTGATCTGTTGCAGGTCCGATCAAAATGCTAACAGCCCTGAAGCACGGAGTTGGTAAAGATCGAAAAGTCACCGGCGTCCAAGACTCCGTTCAGATTCAAGTCCGCCGCGGAGTCCCCCGTGATGAACGCGTTGAAGAACGTGATGTAGTCGAGGATGTTTACCTGCCCGTCGCGGTTGAAGTCGCCGATGCACAGGGACCGGACATCCAGAGAATCGATGCTGCCGTTGCCGTCCACATCCGCCGCGGCGAAGTTGACGCCAGGACTTGACAGAATCACAACCCCATCTTCGCGCCCGTTGCCGCCAGCGTCCCACACCGAACCATCCAGAGCCTCGATCGTTTGAAGCACAACGGACTTATCGCTCGGGTCGGCGATGCCATCGCCGTTGAGGTCGCGATGAACATCGTCGAACCCGGTATCGGTCCAGATCAGCGATGCGCCGTCGACCGGCGTGACCGCGGCCGTGCCCACGAGGGCGTGCGTTGACCAACGGGTGGGGTCGCGGTAGCGAGGATCGTTCGGATCTCGCCCAGCCCAGCGGTTGCTGAGCGTGTGGACCGGTGTGCCCGGCGCCACGGAAACGCACCCGGTGATGAGATCGTTGAGGGCCTCGGCCAGGCTGGTGTGGTCCGAAGCGCTGAAGTTCATCGGCTGCACGGCCTGACCGGCAAGCTGCGCTGCGCCCTGCATTGTCGCGGGGAAGATGAGGGTGATGGTGGTCCGATCCGTTGCAATGCTGTGAGACCAGCGAAGGTTGACCCATGGAACGTATTGACCAACCTGCAGCCCGGCAGCGCCGCCGATGGATGAGCACGCGCCCTGATAGCCGCCTGCCCGCTGGAAGAACCCGCCGCGCACGATCCACGTCTCGCCCGCCTCGAACACGCCGTTGCCGTTGCCCGATTCGCTGACGATGGTCGTGGGGTAGCAACCGCAGAACGCGAGGGAGAAGTCGGAGCCGCTTCGTTCGATCTGAGGCGTCGTGCCGAAGATCGAATCAACCTGCCAGCCGAACTTGGCGGCCCGGCCGGTCAGCGGAGGGCGGGGCAGTCGCCCGAAACGTCCAACGTTGGCGAGGTACCGATTCCGGGCGGCGGAACCCAGTTCTCCGCCCGTGTCAACATCGCCATCCACATCGAACTCGATAAAGCCGTACAGCGGGCTCGGCCCGAACTGGAACGGCGTGTACGAAGATGGAGACAGGGAACCGGGGGGGTTGACTACGCCGCGGAGTTCCAGGTCAAAGCGAAGCAGATGGCCGACCGCCGCATCCACATACGTGCCGGTGTACGGGTCGGTGGTGGGGGTTGGTGTACTCCAGGTTCCGACCATGAGCCGGGTGAGGTTCGGCAGATTGCACCCCTCCGCAAGCTCCGCGACCATCTGCGGATCAGTCCGTCGCACGAGGACATCACCCGCCAGATCGGTCCATGTCCTGGAGGAGTCCGCTGCAGAAGCGGTTTCCGGGCGGAGGATCGCCGCGACGACGGCGATCGTTGCCACCAGCACCCGGATGAAGCCGCATGATGTCATCGCTTGGCGATCTCCTGAACGAGGGACTGGAGACCGTATCGATCAACCCGGTACCGGAAACTGCTTCGCTGCATCCCGATCAGCTTGGCGGCCCGGGAGACATTCCCCCGGGTTCGCCGAAGAGCCTGCACGATGAGTTCCCTTTCGACATCTTCCGCCCGATGGATGCCGGAATCGAAGTTGAACTGAAGTTCGTGGGCGTGTCCATTCCCGTTGAGGCCTTCGACGCGTGCGGGCTGGGGGACCAGCCCCGAGGACGACGCCAAACCAAGGTCCACCGGTTCAACCACTGAGGCATCGCACAGCATCGCCACCCGCTGGCACATGTTGATGAGTTCTCGCACGTTCCCCGGCCAGTCGTGCCGGCGGATGGCCTGCTTCGCGGCTTCCGAGAGGCTCATCGCAGGTGCCCCGCGAGACCCTGATCGCCCGTACTCGGTGGCAAACCGCTCCAGCATCGCTGACGCCATCAGCACGGCATCGCCTTCGCGATCACGCAGCGCGGGGATCCGGATCGTGAGCGCGTTGAGCCGGAAGAGCAAGTCACGACGGAACTTGCCCTGTTCCACCCGTTCTTCCAGCGGCTGGTTGGTCGCCGCGATGACTCGGGCCCGTATGGACTTGTCCCGTGATCCGCCGATGCGACGGAAAGTTCCTTCCTCGACGACCGTCAGGATCTTGGCCTGCAAGTCGAGCGGCATGTCGCCGACTTCATCCAGGAAAATCGTGCCGCCCTCGGCCATTTCGAAAAGGCCGATGCGATGCGACTTGGCGTCGGTGAAGGCTCCCTTCTCGTGGCCGAAGAGTTCAGACTCGACCAGACTCGGCGGCAGGGCGGAACAGTTGACGTGAACAAACGGCGCATCCTCCGGCCGGAGTTTCTGGTTCCGCAGCACCGCCTGATGGATGTACCGGGCGAGCAGGCCCTTGCCCGTGCCCGTCTCCCCGAGGAGCAGGATGGTGGGGAGAGCGCCACCCGAAGCGCTCCCCCCTCCCGTCCTGCCGCCACCCCCCGCCATTCCACTGACGCTGACTCGCTCCGGGATCGGCGCGGCGGAGATCCGTTCGGCCAGCCGAAGGGTCTGCTTCCACGCCGCGCTTTCACCGATGATGCCGGTGGCCTCCTCGCGTGTGTGCTCCATCCGTTGCAGGAGATTGAGCTGACGCTTGGTCCGCTTGTGGTCGAGCAGACGGTCCATCAATATCGAGAGTTCTTCAAGGCTGATCGGTTTTTGCAGATAGTCGTCAGCGCCGCGTTTCATCGCCGCGACGGCGCTCTCAACCGTGCCGAAGCCGGTCATGACGACAATGGCCCCGTCGAAGGAATCATCGCGAAGCCGACCGACCAGCTCGATGCCATTTTCCGATCCGAGGTTGATGTCGGTGATCAGCGCATCGAAGTCGTGGGCCCGTGTGATCTCCCAGGCCTGGGAAGCGGAGGAGGCGTCGGCGACGTCGTGCCCTGCACGCAGTAGCGTCTGACGGATGGAGAACCGCAGATTCTCCTCATCCTCGACTATCAGAATCCTGGCCACACCTAGCTCCTTGAGCCCGCCCTACTGGCCAGTATTGGCCACTTTGGGCGGCCCGGCCAGCGGTAGCTCCACAACAAATCGAGCGCCAGAACCTCCTGAGGATGGATCAGCCGCGGATTCGACCCGGATTCGGCCCGCGTGCTGGTCCACCACTTGTTTTGCGACTGCAAGGCCTATGCCGGTTCCATCGGGCTTGGTTGTGAAGTAGGGGCGGAAGACCCGGTCTGATAACTCCGACGGCACTCCGGGACCCTGGTCGGTTACGGACAACTGCCACGTCTGGTGGTTACGAGTCGCGGCGATGGTGACAGCCTTGCCCGCCGGGGAGGCCTGAATGGCATTGTTCACGATGCCAACCAGAGCCTGTTCCAGGTGCCGGGGATCGAAAGTGGCGGATGCCGGTCCACCGCTGGTGTTGAGTTCGAGGGCGACTCCCTTGGCCGCGGCGACGGCACGGAGGGGAGCCACCACGCCATCGAGCCACTGGGCGATTGGGACATCCCGGGGCTGCAGGGCGAGATTGGGCGGGGTCGTTGCCTGGAGGAGTTCAGCAAGCCAGCGTTCGAAGCGGTCCACGGTTTGGATGATGCGGGTCTGGCTTTCGATGCCCGGGTCTTCCGCAGGCAGCGATGATCGGGTCAGTTCCGCGAGGCTGCGAATGCCGGCCAGTGGGTTGCGGATGTTGTGGGCGAGTCGGCGGACGACCTCGCCAGCGGCGGCGAGGCGTTCCCGCTCGATGCGTTCTTCCTGCAATGACGAGATCATCGCGGCCATCTGGTTGATCTCGGCGCTGAGCAGCCCGAGTTCATCCGGGGGGCCAACGGGGACGCGGTGCGAGAACTCGCCACGGGAGAGGCGGAGGGCGGCGTCGCGGAGCACACCGATGGGACGGGTCACCCAACGGCGGACGAGGATCACGCCGAGGACCGCGGTGAGGGCGACGATGATGAGGGAGGCGAACATGACGACGAGAAGCCAAGTCCGGACGCTCGGGGCATAGTCGTCGACGGCGGCGGAGGCCGCGCTGGCGGTGACCTTGGCCTCCATTCGCTCGATCAGGTCGTGGACCTCGTGGAACAGGCCGATCGCGTTGATTCGGTGGGGGTCCTCATGCGTTTCGAGCCACGCGAGGGACTCCGCCTTGGCGCTCTCAATGCGGGACCGGAGGCTTCGAGTCGTGCTGATGCCGAGGAGGCCCCGGTACTGATCCAGGCTTTCGAGTTCGAGGAGTACGGCGTCGACGCGGAGCGTTGCGACTTCGAAGCGGTTGAATCGTTCCGCCGGCGGTGATTGGTCTTCCGCGGGGCGGAGCGGGAACGCGGCGGACTGATCGGAGATCTGGCCGGCCTGCTCGGTGATGCCCTGCTTGAGCGCGGCGAGCCGGGGGAGAACGGCCTTGATGTCCGTCAGGGGACGAACGAGCTCCCGCTCGATGAACAGGAACGTCCACACCGCGGCCAGAAGGTTCAGGCTGACCGCCAGCGCGAGGACGATCAGCAGCGCGGCGAACTTACGCTGAAGGCTCATGCGATCAGGGCTGGAACGACCAGTTCCAGGTGGTTTCATCGATGGAGCGGTTGAACGTGCCAACCGAACCATCCAGGAGAGCGGCGTTCACGGCGCCGTTGTGCCGGCGGGCCGGGAACCAGAAGTCGTCACCGGAGTAGTAGGGTCCCAGGCTGCCCGCCGCGGGGGCCGAGAAGATCGGCGTGGCGCTCCGCTGCTCCGCGAGACGGCCGTCGATATCCCACACCAGGGGGACGCGGCCGCCGGCGCGGTCGAGTGCGCTGCGAGTGAGGATGACGGGGTTCAGGCGCCATTGCCCGTTGGGGAGAAGTACCTCAGCCCTGTGGAGCCGCATGTTGAAGCCGAAGGAGACGTTGCGGGCGGGCTCGATGGCCGTGGTGCACGGCAGGTTGTTCGTGAGTGTGATGGGGCCTTTCATCTCGCTGCACCGCATGGGGTCGTTCTTGGCCGCGTCGGGCAGGGTGTGAGATGTGGGGCTGTCCCAGCGCCAGAACTCATCGATGCCGTACTGGCTTTCCTGAAACGTTTCAAGCCGGAAACGGCGCGGGCCGAGTTCCGGTCCATCGTTGCCCCGATCGCCGTGCAGTTGATCGTCGGAGAAAACCGAGAAGTCGAACGCGATGGAGCGGAGCGAGGCCTGACAGCGGAAGCCGCGTGCGGCGCCGATGCTCCGCGAGAGTGCGGGGAGCAGCACCGAGAGCAACACGCCGATGATCGCGATGGACACCAGCAACTCGAGCAGCGTAAAGCCGCGGCGGGTCGCCGGGGTCGATCCGGGTTTGTCGCGTCCGCGTTTCAAGGCGAGTTCACAACGACAGAAAATTAGAAGCAAGCCAAAGACGTGATCTGACCGATCAGGGATCACCCTATTCTAACAGACACCCACGCTTCGCTGCAAGGGCAAAGAGGAGGTGTCAATCGGAACATTCGCATTCCGGTGGGGTCATGATCCTCCAAAGTCCCTGATCAGCACGGACTTCCAGCGGGGTCGCCACTTCGTGACAAGCTGGTCGTGAATGGGATGGGAAAGGTACACGCGGTAGTCCTCTACGGACCGGAAGGCCACGTACAGACCTACATCGTACGAGGCGTCGATGTTCGCCCGGCCGATGTCCACGGGCTTGCCGACGGCCCAGGCCGTGACGCCGGGAATGTTCCCCAAGTCTCGGCTGTCGGCGATCAGGGAGGCCGCCTCTGCCGGGTCATTCAGGGAGATGAATACAGCGTGGTGGACGTTCCCGGGCACTTGATTGGTGCGCCCCGCGCAGCCACCGAGGAGGAACAAGGTCAAGGCAAGCAACATCGCAGCTGGTTTCATGGGGACTCCGTGGATTGACTCAGCGCGGCGTGGAGCCGGCCCGCTGCGTGGTGCAGCAGGGTCTCCGCCTGTTCACGCGAGACGCCGCGGCGGTGCATGACAATGGCGGTCTTCACCGAACCGTCCGCGCGGTCGAGGAGATCGAAGGACTGGTCGCGGGGGAGCGATGTCAGGGTGGAGATGATCCGCGCGGCCCGATCGCGGAGCTTGGCATTGGTCGCGCGAACGTCCACCATCAGGTTCTCGTAGACGCGACCGGACCGGACCATGAGGGTGGTGGAGATGGTGTTGAGAGCGAGCTTGGTCGCCGTGCCGGCTTTCATCCGCGTAGAGCCGGTGAGAACCTCGGGGCCGGTGTTGAGCACGATGAGGTGATCAGCGGCGGGGGGCTTCTCGATGGGCGAGCAGACGAGGAGAGCGCTCAAGGGGACGGAGGAAGGCAGGATGTTGGGCGCGGGGCTTCGCGGGGTGGTGAAAGAACGCTTGGCGAGTTCGAGTGCGCCGAGGACGTAGGGGGTGGTGCCGCCGGCGGCGATGCCGAGGACAGTGTCGTTGGGCGTGAGTTGAAGCGCGGCAAGATCAGCGGCGGCGCCGTTGGGGTCGTCTTCCTTCCCTTCGCTGGACTTTCGGAGAGAAGAATCCCCGCCGGCGATAAGGCCGACGATGCGGCCCTCCTCAAGCTGGAAGGTGGGCGGGGCTTCGGACGCGTCGAGCACGCCGAGACGGCCGGAGGTGCCGGCGCCGATGTAGATCAAGCGGCCGCCGGTGAGGAAGCGGGGTTCGACCGCCTCGATGAAGGAAGTCAGAGCGGGCCGGGCCGCTTCCATCGCGGCAAGCACAGCACGATCTTCTTCATGGATGAGCCTGACACACTCGGCGATGGAAAGCGCATGGAGGTTCATCGAGCGCGGGTTGCGCTGTTCGGTGGCGATGTGGGATCGGTCAGGGGGCTGGGGCATGGTCTCGAGTGCTGCGCGTGAACGCTACGGCAAGATCCAGGCGCCGGACAGTGGCGCTGGCGAGGGAGCATTGGTGATCTGGGGGAGCGTGATGGGGATGCGGTCCTGGCACAGGGCGCCGAGGATGGCGAAGCACACGGCCTCGCGGTACTCCCCGGGAACGTTTCGTGATGCCGCGGGCTTGACGGTGGCCGTCGCAGCCGAAGCGATGGCGCTGGCGAGCGTCCGGTGGCGGGCGCCGCCGCCCGCGAGGTAGACCTCGCTGGATTCCTGCGTGGCGCTGCCGATGCGGGCGGCGATGGCTTCACACGCTGTCGCGGCGAGGGTCTCCGGTGAAACGTGCGCCCGCCAGCGTGAAATCCACTCGCCGGTCTCATCGCCGGTGCCAAGCGAGCGGCCGCGCATCGACGCCAGAATGCCCTCGAGATCCTCCAGCGCTTCATCGTGCACCGTGCCGGAGGCCGCTCTCGCGCCCTCGGCATCGAAGGGCACGCCCATCAACCTTCGAGCGATGGCGTCGAGAAGATTGTTGCAGGGGCAGACGTCCATCCCGCGCACCTCAGAAGGGGAGCAGCCGGCGGGGAGGAACGTGATGTTGCAGAAGCCGCCCAGGTTGACGATGGCGGTGCTGACCGACGAGCGGAACAGGACCCAGTCGGCGATCGGCGTGATCGGCGCTCCCTGCCCTCCAGCGGCGAGGTCCATCGCCCGAAGGTCGAACACGACCGGGACACCGAACTCGCGTGCGATCGGCGCCGGTTGCATGAGTTGCCACGAGGCCGGTGGCCGGTGGAAGACCGTCTGTCCGTGGACGCAAATCAGGTCGCAGGCCTCGCCCTTGAGCAGGTCGCGGATGGCGTCGATGTGTGCGTGCGCGAACGCGTGCATCGCCCCCGCGATATCGCCCGCGGTCATGGGTTGCTGCTCGGCCAGGCGGCGCAACGGTTCGCGTACGGGGCCCAGATCGCGGCTAACGCCGCGCAGAAAGGTGGGTTTCATCGCGAGACCCGTGCCGTCAATCTCGACGAGCGCGGCGTCGATGCCGTCGATGCTCGTTCCCGTCATGCAACCGACGATGCGACGGGTCATGGCGCATTCCCCTCAAGATCCTGGATGATGCGCTGGTAGTAGCGGCAACTGTCTTCGAGTCCGCCCTCGCGGGAGCGGAGCCGCCAGAGTTCGCGGTGCCGTGCGAGAATCGTGCGAAGCCGGTCCGCGAGTTCGGTCCTGTCCTTGGGGGAGTACTTTCCCGTGCGACGCCACAGGCCGCGGGTCGCCGCGAAGCGGGCGACGTCGAGCGTGTGTTCGAGTTCCGGGCCGTGCGAGTTGGTCACGCGGCGCAGCCGGTCCGAGGCCTGCTCCCACAGGTCAATCGGCAACGAACCGAGGCCTCGCCGCAGTTTCTCGTCATCGTGTGGCGGTGGGCGGTCGGGCATGTGCAGATCGCAGAACAGCACGGATGAGTTGCGGAGATGAGTGGGGGGCTGCCCAGCGCTGACCCGTCCGCCGACGCGGCGCATCGGCAAGTCCACATCCCCGAGTTCGTCGATCCAGGAGGCGACGGCGAGGGAATCGTCGCCGAACACGTGCAGCGAGTCGGCGCGGGGGTCGTAGTCATCAAGGTGATCCGCGTTCCACGCCGCGTCCGCCGCCTCCGCGAGCGCCGCGAGGGAGATCGGCCACTGTTGGTGGTGGCCGCTGTCGCCCCAGTCGGTCACGAGAAAGCCGGTGGCGCCGTTGGCGACTCCCTCCCGCGCGGCCCGACGAAGGTTGGCCCGCCTCTCCGTGGTTCGGCCGGTGATGGACCGCCAGGAACTCGTGCCCGGGCAGACCCACACATCGTGCCCCCCTTCGCGCAAGCGCGAGCACCACTGGCCGAAGTTCGCGTCGGGCTCGTAGCCCCACGCCAGGCCGATCATGTCTTTGGGTATCAGCGGGATGGACTCCGGGTGCGTCAGCGCGATATCCGCCCAGAACATCGGGCGCTTGTCGTGGGACTTCACCACATCCGCGATCTGCCGCACGAAGTCAAAGTACACCGCCGCGCGGCCACGCTGTTCCACCGCCGCCTTGGACCGGCCCCAGCCGACGTCGAATGTCTCATCGCAGCCGATATTGACCAGTGGCGACCTGAAACACGGCAGGAGTTGCCCCAGCACGTCCTTGATGAATTCGATCGAACGCGCATCGGTTGGGCACAGGCTGAACGGCCCGCTCCGCGGGAACGACTCGGTTTCGTTCTGAAAGACCCAGTCTCCCGTGGTCTCGGCCAGATGCTGGTACCTGGGAAGTGAGAGCCACTTGGCGAGGTGGCCGAAGCAGTTCTGGTTCGCGGAGAGTTCGATGCCCAGCGACTGGCAGTGTCGATCGAGCCGCCGGGTTTCTTCGGGTGTAAGCGGGGACCACCCCGTCCACGCTTCCTCGTGGCCGCGGTAGGCGAAGGTATGTTCGGTGTAGAGCTGCAGGTGGTTGATCTTGATCGCGGCGAGCGTTTCGCAGAGCGAGAACAGTTCGGGCATCGTTGGCACGCGGTCGCGCGAAACATCGATCATCACGCCGCGCGTGCTGAAACTGGGCCAATCTTCGATTCGCAGGGGGGGGATGCCCGCGGGGTAGCACCGCCGCAACTGCGCCAGGGTGGCATCGGCACGCCTTCGCCCCGCATCCGAGGCCGACTCGATCTCGATCGATCCCCGCGCGATCAGCAGCCGGTAGGACTCGACGTGTTCGCCCGGCAGCGTGCTCGCCGGTACGTGGGTGTGTCGCAGCGCGGCATGATCCACGGACGAGTCGGGACCGTCCATCAATACCACTCGCTTCGGCCGGGGCAGCAGCAAGGGCATGGCTGGTTCAAGCACGGCTCGCCCCCTTCTGATAGCCCGCGATGCACACAAGGAACGCCGCGCCCGTCGCCAGGAGCAGTTGCCACGGGAAGGCGATCCTGATGCTCTCCCAACCGAAGGCCGATGCCCAGTGCTTCCATACCCACGGCTGCATCGCGAGCACGGCGAGGAATCCGGTCGCGAGCGCGGCGATGGCCGTGGCTTGGTTTCCGCGCCTTGTAAAGATGGCGCACACAAAGACCGCCACCAGCCCCGCGTACGCGAACGTCATGACCTGCAACGCGAATCGAATCAGCGTCTGTTCGCTGCTTTGCTGCCAATGCACGCACAGGCAAGCGAAAAGCCCGAGGACCACGCCCCACGCAACGACCGCTAGTCGCCCCGCCACGAGGTAATGGCGTTCTGGCTTCCCGGGCACGCGCGGCTTGTACGCATCGTTGATGAACGCGGCGGCCATGGCGTTGAGCGCGGAGTTGAAACTGCCCAGGCCGGTGGCAAAGAGCCCCGCGAGCATCAGGCCTGTCAGCCCCGCCGGCATGTCCTTCAGGATGAACGTCAGAAAGACCTCGCGTCCCTTCTCTGGTACATAACGGGGCGAGGCAGCGCCCATGAGATCGGGCCGCTGGTAGTAGATGTACAAGAGCAGGCCGATGACCATGAACAGCGCGACGATGGGCAGATTGACGAGAATGGCCGTGACGGCCGAGGCGCTGCCCCGCGCGGCCGACTTGCACGCGAGCATGCGCTGGGCCAAGTCGTGGTCGGTGCCGTACGCCGCCACCATGAGAATGGAGAACCCGCCGATGGCGGTGAGCAGCGTGTAGGTCTGAGAAATGTCGAAGCCCAGCCACGGCTTGGATGGGCTTAGACCGGTGTTGAGCACCGTGAGCTTGGTCCCTTCGGCCACGGGGGTCGAGGCGAGGGCGTCGTAGATCTCCATCGGCGAGGCCGGGATCCGGTTGATCAGGATGATCGCCGCGGCGGTGACGGCGGAGACAAACACCAGTGTCTGGATGGCATCGGTCCAGATGATCGCGCGAAGGCCGCCGACAAGCGTGTACAGGATGCCGACGACCACGAGAACGGCGATCGATGCCATCACCGCCCAAGTGTGGGTATGGTCGAAGAGAATGAGCGAGAGCGGAAGGGCGCCGATGAACAGGCGAGCGCCGCTGGCCATGACCCGCCCGGCCAGGAACGCCCAACTCGCCGCGACCTTGGCCTTGCGCCCGTAGCGGACCTCGAGCAGGTCGTACACCGTGGTGACGCGGTGGCGGTAGAACGCGGGTATGAAGAACGCCGCGACAATGCCGACGGCGAGCAGCGACCCGATGTTGGTCGAGAGGTAGGTCAGGTTGCCGGAATACGCCTCCTCCGGCGCGCCGATGAAGGTCGCGGCGGAGGTTGCCGTCGCCACCACGGAAATCGCCACGACCCACACGGGCATGCGCCGGCCCGCGAGGAAGTACTCCTCCGCGCCCGATGGGCTTTGGCGAGAGAACCACCACCCGCTGATCGCCAGCAGGGCGAAGTACCCGGCGACGACAATCCAGTCGAGTGCGGCAAACGCGAGAAGGATGGGCCCCTGACCGTTGTGCAACGCGCCGCTCCGTGGCTGAGAAGCGCACAGGCTAGCGGCGATTCACGAATGGCGCTGCGGGCGTAACCAACGAGCGATGCAAAGTGATGGGCAACGCGAAAAACAACCCAGCCCGCGGTTCTCCTTGGGGAGTTCACGCGGGCCGATTGTTCGTTTCCAACCCGTTTGTTTGGGACCCTTTCGGATCCTCGGAACCCGGCTTCGGCTGTTTACTTCCGCAGCCAGGTCATAGGAGGAGAGAGAGACAAGACACTGTGAACATGCCACAGAAAAACCAGTTTGCCAGCTTTTGGGCAAGTTTTTTCTCGGGCATGGAGGCGAGCCCCAGGTTCTCGCCTAAGTAGATGCAGGACAGAGAGTTGCGAAAATCGAAGCGACCAAGTGACGTCAGCCGCCCCTTTGACGTCCCTCAATCGCGGCTATCAAACAGCCTGTCGCGAGGAGCACGAGGTCGTCAAGTTCGGGATCTGGTTGGTGGATGGCGATGCTCAACCGGTAGATGAAAGGGTTGAAGTGGGTCCGGAACGTAGCGATGGCCGGGGCCGATTCGTTCTCCCGGCCGGATTCATCCGTCCGGCGCAAGTGGAACTTCTGGGGGAACATGACTGCCGCGAGCTCGATGAACCGCCGGACCAGAGCGGCGAACGTGGAGTCCTCTTTCAGCGTGGCAACCTGTCTTCCCGCCCCGTCGAAGATGAGCCAGGAGTCCCGAATGAAGGAGCTGGCGATGCCCTTGCGGCGGAGGCTGCCGATCTGTTCCCCGGTGGGCAGGAAGATGTCATAGGTCGCGCCAAAGTCGATGATCTGACGGGCCTTCATCCGGAGCAGTTCTTCCCGCATGGTCCGATCCGTGCAGATGCGGATGTCCTCGCGCAGTCGGAAGGCCTTCTGCTCGCAGTACCCGATCGGAGTGCCGTTGGGACCGCTGATGTCAAAGCCCGCGCCGAAGAAGCGGAAGACCTGGCGACGGATCGTGTACAGCTCCTTGCCCGCGGGTGTGTCCATGACCGGCATCATCGCCGCACGGGTCCCGGCCCGTCAAGTTGCGTGGACCACGGCGCGGCCCCGCTGCATTGTGTGGAGCAGCGGAGTTCCGTGTTTCCGCCAATGCCGCCAGGCCCGACCCGCCTGATGCACGATGGAGCTGCGGGAGTGGATTGTGCCGAGGGTGAATCCCGCGACCTTCACCATGCCGAGCAGGGCCGGGATGTTGGGCGCGAACCAGTTGCTCGGATCACCATTGAGTTCCGAGCCGGGATAGAAGCCAATCGCCGGCCGGCGCTTCCACAACATGTCTGTTTCGGTCTCGATGATGGCCACGCCCGATGTGACGGATCGGACTCGCTCCAGCGCTCCAAGCGGATCGCACACGTGGTACAGGACGCCCAAGAAGAGCACGACGTCGAATCGGCCGACTTCAGCGGGGTCGAGGTCGTACACACTCAGGTGGCGTGACTCGACGCGTGAGTTCAGCGCCCGGTGGGCCAGATTGAATCCGTACTTGGTCGGCCCGCCGTCGGGCCCCGTCCATGAGGCGTCCACGGCGAGCACACGTGTCGCGCCGCGGCGTTCGGCTTCGAACGAGAAAAACCCATCCCAAGCCCCGATGTCGAGCACGGACTTGCCGGACAGGTCGGCGGGAAGGCCGAGACGAGCGAGCTTCCGTGGCGAGTCGTCCGCGCCGGGCGTGACAACTCCGTTCCCGAGATCAATGCGGTGCCACCACCCGAGCTTGGCGACCTCGGCACGGAGGGTGTCGGTGTCCATGTCTCGCCCGAGGATCGTCAGGCCGACTCGCCGACCTGCCAGCGGTAGAAGCCGACGATCTGTGCGTTCGGGCCCACGATGTCCTTGACCTTCTTGCTCTCATCCATGACGAACGGCTGTTCGAGCAGGGCGACCTCTTCGTAGAACTTCCGCATCCCGCCCTCGACCATCTTCTCGGCGATTTCCTTGGGCTTGCCGCTCTCCATCGCCTGCTCGATGCGGAACTTCCGCTCCTTCTCGACCAGGTTCGCCGGGATGTCCTTGGCCGTCACGCCCAGGGGCCGCATCGGGGAGGCCGTGATGTGCATGCCGATGTTCTTGAGCGTCGCCGCGTTGATGGACCCCGTCGCCTGGATCAGCACGCCGGTCTTCCCGTCGTGGTGGATGTACGTCCCGAAGGCGGTGGTCCCCGTCTCGCCCACGATCTTGTGCGCACGGGCGATGGAGCAGTTCTCGCCCGTCTGCGCCCGGATCTCGTCGATCACGGCCATCATCGCCGGCGTGGGCTGCACGTCGCCCGCCTGAACGGACTCAATGGCCAGGTCGGCGATCTTCTGGGCGGCCTTGACGAAGTTCTCGTTCTTGGCTGTGAAGTCGCTCTCGGCCCGGACCTCGACCATCGCCGCTACGCCCGACTTCTCGTTGGTCGCGATCGCGATCCGGCCCTCGCCGGCGGCCCGGTCCGTCCGCTTGTCCATCTTGCCCTTCATCTTCTTGCGCAGGATGTCCTTGGCGGTCTCGAAGTCGCCCTTGGCCTCGGCGAGCGCGGCCTTGCAATCCATCATCGGGAGGCCCGTCTCGTTGCGGAGCCTCATGACATCCTTCGGGTTGATCTCGGACATGTTCGATCCTTCATCGTTCGGCCGCGAATCTCGGGCCGTTTCGGTGTGCTGGCATGAACGGCGGAACGGGAGCGGACCGCCGGAACTCGCGTGGCTCGATCACTCGGTCTGACCGGCGACCGCCTTGGCGGGCGAATCGCCCGTCGTTTCAGATCCCGGCGATTCGGGGGCTCCCGCGTCGTCGGCGCGGAACTGCGCCCGGCGGCTGCGGCGCGGCCCGTCGGTCGAGGCGGGGCGGGCATCGCCCTCGCGCCCTTCGGGCGATCCCTGGCGCTGCTGCTTGCCCTCGGCGACGGCAAGGCAGAGCTCGCGGATGATCACGTCGATGGACCGCATGCTGTCGTCGTTGCCGGGGATCGGAATGTCGACAAGGTCCGGGTCGCCGTCGGTGTCGATGAGGCAGATGGTCGGGATGCCCAGCTTGCGGGCCTCCTTGAGGGCCGTGATCTCGCGGCGAACATCGATGCAGATGATCGCGCCGGGCAGCTTCTCCATCTTGCGGATGCCCTCGAGGTTCCGCTTGATCTTGTCCTTCTCGCGCCGGAGCTGGCTCTCCATCTTCTTGGAGTAGCTGGCGAAGTTGTCCTGCGTCTCGATGCCCTCGAGCTCTTCCAGGCGCTTGAGACGCGAGCGGATGGTGCGGAAGTTCGTGAGCGTGCCGCCCAGCCAGCGTTCGGTGACAAAGTGCATGCCGACATCGGCCACCCGGGTCTCGACCACGGTCTTGGCCTGGCGCTTGGTGCCCACGAAGCACACGTCGCGCCCCTCGGCCACGCACTTGGTGATGTACTTCTTGGCGAGCAGGAGACCCTTGACGGTTTCCTTGATGTCGATGATGTGGATCCCGTTGCGCTTTCCGTAGATGAAGCGCTGCATCTTCGGGTTCCACGAGCTGGCACGCTGACCGAAGTGGATGCCCGCTTCGATCAGGTCCTGGACGAGTGTGTTGGCCATGGCAAAGGTCCTCGCAGCGACACCGGCGGACACGGATCGCCCCGCTCATCCGGTACACCCGGACGACACAGGCGAGCCCGCACATGGGCGCTTCATGGGGTGGCGGCTCCCTCCGTGGAAGCGTTCACCCGGAACAGAATCACTGGGTCCGCCCCGCGCTCCGCGGGTGCGGCGTTCGGACGCGATCAGTCCCGAACGACCCCACTATAGGTCGACCCCACCCGCTGGTAAACGGGATTCCCGCCCTAACATCCATCCACCGTGCCTCCTCAGGAATCAGGTTCCGCCCCCGCCCGGGCCACCCTCGATGTGCTGGGCATGCATTGCGCTTCGTGCGTCGCCAATGTCGAGGCGGCGCTCAAAGCCGCCCCCGGAGTCCGTGACGTCGCCGTCAACCTCGCTACCGAACAGGCCACGATCACGTTCGATCCAGTCTCCACAACGCCCGATCAGCTTGCAAAGGCCGTCTCCGACGCGGGTTACGAGGCGAGAACACGATCGGCCGCAGCCGCAACCCTTACCCAATCACCAGTCGAACGGTCTCGGTCCGAAATGCGAAAGTGGAGGGCGCGGGCTGCATTCGGGGTGGCTTTGGCATTCCCCGTTGCGGTGCTCGGGATGTTTGTTCCCGGCCGGGAGAGCGGCCTCGCTCAGGCCGTGCTCACCACCATCCTTCAGGCCACCCTCGGGCTGGTGTTCATTCGCGGGTCTCTTCGTGCCGCGCGCCACGCGCGCGCCGACATGGACTCCCTCATCGCGCTGGGGACGACCACCGCCTGGGCCTACAGCCTGTGGACCCTTTGGGCCGGGCACGAGCACTTCTTCTTCGATACCGCGGCGACGATCCTTGCCCTCATCGCCGTCGGCAAGTGGCTGGAGTCGAGGGCACGGTCCGCCGCGACCAGCGCGGTCACCAGCCTCCTGGACCTCTCCGCACCGACGGCCACGTTGATCAGGAACGGCCAAGAGGCGGAAGTCTCCGCCGCGGACCTGCACCCGGGCGATGTTGTTCTCGTTCGACCGGGTGGACGACTTCCCGCGGACGGCCTCGTTGAGTCGGGCGAGACGACCATCGACGAGTCGCTCCTGACGGGCGAGGCCATGCCGGTCGCACGCGCCCCGGGACACGAAGTGGTGGGCGGCAGCATCAACCTCACGGGCGCCATTCACGTGCGCATCACGCGCACCGGCGCGGCAACCATCGTCGGACAGATGGCCTCTCTGGTCGAGTCCGCGCTCGCCACCAAGACCGGCGCGCAGCGTTTGGCGGATCGCATCGCCGGCGTGTTTGTCCCCATCGTTTGCGGTGTGGCGCTCGCCACGTTGCTCGGCTGGGGTCTGGCAGGCTTCTGGGAAAACGGCCTTCACGCCGCCATCGCCGTCCTGATCGTCGCCTGCCCCTGCGCCCTCGGGCTGGCTACACCGGCGGCTGTCATGGTGGGGTGCGCCGTCGGTGCCCGCCGCGGCGTGCTGATCCGGTCCTCGGAAGTGCTCGAGCGGATCGGCCGGCTGAACACGGTTGTGCTTGACAAGACGGGCACGATGACCATCGGTCGCCCGACGATCGCGCGCATTGTCTCTATCCAAGCCGGAGTCGATGAGGCGGCCGTCATCCGCCTGGCCGCCGCCGTCGAACAACTGAGCGAGCACCCGCTTGCAAAGGCGGTCACGCGGGAAGCCGCGCTTCGAGCGATTCAAGTCCCCGTTGCGAGCGGCTTTGTCAACCACGCCGGCGGCGGGGTGCAGGCCATTGTGGACGGTCGCATTATCTCGGTTTCGAAGCTTGCCGACTCGGATCCGTTCCCCGCCGCCGACGAGCTCCGCGCTGAGGGCATGACGCTCTCGGGGGTCTACGAAGGCGGCGCGAATCCCCGGCTTCTCGGCGTGCTCGCCTTCAGCGATGAGCTCAAGCCCGGGGCACGAGATGCTGTGGTCGAGTTGCAGCAACTTGGACTGGAAACGATCCTGCTCACCGGGGACCACCCGGCCGCGGCACAGCGCATCGGTCAACTGGTGGGGATTCAGAACGTGATCGCCGGTGTCTCACCCCAGGGCAAGCTTGACTGCATCCGCGACCTTCAATCCCGGGGAGATGCGGGGGAGAAGCGGTCCGTCGCGATGGTTGGCGATGGGATCAACGACGCCGCGGCGTTGGCGCAAGCCGACGTCGGCATCGCGATGGGAGGAGGCGCGGACATTGCCAAGGAAGCCGGCGATGTGGTGCTGGTCGGCGGCGACCCGTCCGCCATACCGCGGGCCATCCGACTGAGCCTGGCCATGCGCCGGCGGATCCGGCTCGGCCTGCTCTGGGCGTTCATCTACAACGTTGCCCTCATCCCTCTGGCGGTGGCCGGACTGCTCCATCCGATGCTGGCGGCCGCGGCCATGTCGATCAGTTCAGCGAGCGTCGTGGGCAACGCCCTGCTTCTCCTCCGGTTCGATCGGAAGCGTCGATAGGAACGTCCGAGGACCCTGGTCTGCAATGAAGCCCGCTCCCGGCGACATTCAGGAGCGAATGCAACCCAAGGCCGAGGCGGCCTCGACGGGGGGTTCTCGGGTGGATGGTTCCACCGCGGGTGGCGGTGCGCTTACACCGGCCGAGTTTTCGTCCAGACTCGTCGCGGTCTCGCGCACGCTGTGGCTCATAGCCGCCTCGGTGCTGGGTCGTCGCGAGGGAGCCGAGGATGTGGTTCAGGAATCCGCGGTGATCGGCCTTCAGAAGATCGGCGAGTTCCAGCCCGAGACCAACTTCGCGGCGTGGATGGGCGGCATCGTCCGCAACGTGGCGCGGAACGCCGCTCGCAAGTCCCACCGCCGCCACACCACATCAGCGGACCCCGTGACGATGGACAGCTCCACCCCGACGCCGATCTCGGTCCGTTCAACGGTGAGCGCATCGGAGTTCGACGCGGCGCCGTTCGATCGCGACGTGGTCGCCGCGCTCAACGAACTCGAAGAAGTGCCCCGGGCGTGCCTGCTGCTCCGAACGGTCCGTCAAATGAGCTACCGCGAGATCGCCGCTGTCCTGGCCATTCCCGAGGGCACCGCGATGAGTCACGTCCACCGTGCCCGCCATGCCATGCGCAAGCGGCTGTCCAACCCGTCCCAAGGAGGCCCGCATGCCTGACCTGCCTCCACAGCCGGGCCGACGGACCTTCGACGAGGCCTACGACAGCGCCGATCGGGCCAAGCTCGAACGCCTGGCGGAACGAGATCCCGCCCTCCGGGATCGTCTGGAGCTCCAACAGAGCATCGATGCCGTGCTGTGCCGCGTCTTTGCGGAACCCGCTGAATCCCTCGACCTCGCGCCGAAGCCGCACCAACGAAGGCACTGGAAGCTCTGGTTGGCCGCCGCGGCGGCCGTGATGCTGCTCGTCGGCGGCTGGCGGATGTGGACTGTGTCCAATCGACCGGATGTGCTGGGACCGTTGTACCGGGACACCGTCGCCGCCGGCTTTGTGCCGGAAGTCGTCTGCACAACGGATGAGGAGTTCACCAACTGGTGCCGCGCCTACCTCCGGCAGCCGATCCGGGTGGCGTCGCGTTCGGAGAACGTGCAGTACGTTGGCTGGAACAAGGCCAATGTCATCAGCCCGATTTCGGGCATCCTGCTGGTCAGGGTTGATGGCGATCCGGTGATCGTGGTGCTTGAGCGACGCGACCGCCAGACACGGGTCCCTGGAGCTGTCCGGGACAAGTCGCTGCACGTCTTCTCGCGATATGTCGGGGACGCCGTTCTGTACGAAGTAACCCCGAAGGACCACGCGACGATCCTGCCCGTTCTCGAGAGAATGCCGTTGCGTTGATCCGGAAGCAACATGTCAGAATGGGGAAGTCACCCCATGCAAAAACGCCTTGTTTTCCACGCGTTTGTTGTTGCGTCCGGCCTTGGTACCGGTACATTGGTTTCTGAGACTTGACGTCCGGTGCGACCTCCGTGCGGGGCCACCGGGCAACCCTTATAGGAGTTTGAGAGCCATGTCCACTCGTTCTGTTTTTGCTGCCGCGGCCGTTCTGGCGACCGCTGGCCTTGCCGCGGGCCAGGTCAACGGCGTGTACAAGCCGGCGTACGGCGCGCCCGTGACGTTCCAAGGCATCGGCACCGGTTTCGGCAACAGCACCAACGGCCAGGTTCAGAACGCCAACGGCTCGGAGTTGAACGCGGCCTTCGCGTACGAGTCCGGCGGGCTGCTGAACCTGCTGCTGACCGGCAACCTGGAGAACAACTTCAACAAGCTGGTCCTGTTCTTCGATAACGGCGACCTCGGCGGGTACAACGTCCTCCCCAATCCCTCCGTCGCGTCGATGCCTGACAAGTACAACGGCATGACCCTCGACCAGAACGGTGTGAACGGCGCGACGGCGACCTTCCGTGCGACACACTGGCTGTCCGTCACGTGCGGCGGCGGTCCGTTTGGCATGTACGTCGATGGCGGCAACTTGCTGACCAACACCGGGGGTTACCTGGGCGGCAACGACGGGCAGAGCGGGGGGCTCCTCAGCGGCGGCTCGAACGTCCTGAACGCCGCGGTGGCGCTCGACAACTCCAACGTCGCCGGCGTGGATGGGACCGCGGGCACCGCGCAGGGTCTCAACGCCTTGACGGCGCTGACGGGCCTTGAAGTTCAGATCCCGCTGGCCTCTCTGGGCATCGGCACGATCAACGGCCTCCGGGTCATGGCCTTCATCAACGGCTCCAACCACGACTATCTCTCCAACCAGTTCCTCGGTTCGCTCCCGGTCGGTTCCGGCAACCTCGGCGGCGATGGCGCCGGCGGCTTCAACGGCTCTGTCGGCGGCATCAACCTGAACGCCAGCTACGCCGCGGGCGATCAGTTCTTCACCCTCGTCCCCGCTCCGGGCTCGATCGCGTTGCTTGCGATTGGAGGCTTGGCTGCCGCCCGCCGTCGCCGGGCTTGAAGCGACGAGTTCCGATTGCTCGAAATGAACAAAGGGCCCTCCACGTTGGAGGGCCCTTTTCATTGAACTTCGAAGCGTGGAACTGTGGCCGAACTGATCAATGCGACTTGGCGGCCGAGTTTCCGATCCGCATGCCGTAGAAGCTCCGCCAGATAAAGAACGCGGAGATTGCGAAGAAGACCGCCGCGAGCACGTGGGTGATCGTGCCGCCCTTGGTCGCCTGAACGCTGATGGCCAGTTCGACGGCGAGCAGACCGAAGAGCGTGCAGAACTTGATGACGGGGTTCATGGCGACCGACGAGGTGTCCTTGAACGGATCGCCGACCGTGTCGCCGACAACCGTCGCGGCGTGCAGGTCGGAGCCCTTGCCGCGCCCGGTGCCCTTGAAGGCGGGATCGGTCTCGACGATCTTCTTGGCGTTGTCCCAGGCGCCGCCGGCGTTGGCCATGAAGATCGCCTGAAAGAGGCCGAAGAGCGCCGTCGAAACGAGGAAGCCGATGAAGAAGAAGGGGTCGTAGAACGCGAAGGCGAGCGTGGCGAAGAACACGCCGAGGAAGATGTTGAACATGCCGGCCTGGGCGTACCGCGTGCAGATATCGACGACCTTCTTGGAGTCCTCGACGCTCGCCTTGGTCGCGCCTTCCAGCTTGATGTTCTTCTTGATGAACTCCACGGCGCGGTAGGCGCCGGTGGACACGGCCTGCGTCGAGGCGCCCGTGAACCAGTAGATCACAGCGCCGCCGGCGATGAGGCCGAGCAGGAACGGCGGGTGCATGAGGCCAAGCTTGTCCAGGTGCTCGGACAAGCCGTGCGTCAGGCCGACGATGAGCGCGAAGATCATCGTCGTCGCGCCCACGACGGCCGTGCCGATGAGCACCGGCTTGGCCGTGGCCTTGAAGGTGTTGCCCGCGCCGTCGTTCTCTTCGAGGAACTCCTTGGCCTTCTCGAAGTTCGCGTCGAACCCGAACTGCTGCTTGATCTCGCCGCTGATGTTGGGCAGGGTCTCGATCGTGGAGAGTTCGTACACCGACTGGGCGTTGTCCGTCACCGGGCCGTAGCTGTCCACGGCGATCGTCACCGGGCCCATGCCGAGGAAGCCGAAGGCCACCAGGCCGAACGCGAACACCGCGGGGGCCGCCATGAGCGCGCCCAGCGTCCGTCCGTTGTCGTCCGGGATGGTCGTCATGTAGTACGAGACGCCCATGAGCGCCATGATGGCGATGCCCAGCCAGTACGCCGAGAAGTTGCCCGCGACAAAGCCGGAGAGAATGTTCAGCGACGCCCCGCCCTGCTCGGAGCTGGTCACGACTTCCTTCACGTGCTTGCTGTGCGTGCTCGTGAAGATCTTCACCATTTCCGGAATGATCGCGCCGGCCAGCGTGCCGCACGTGATGATCGCCGACAGCTTCCACCACAGGGACTTGTCGCCGTTGATCTCGGGAATGAGCAGGTAGCTCGCGATGAACGTCAGGATGATCGACAGGCCCGACGTGATGAACACCAGCGTCGTGAGCGGGGTCTCGAAGTTGAACTTCGACGCGTTGCCGAACTTGGCCTTCGCGTAGGCGTTGTTCATGAAGTACGCCGCGGCCGAGGCGACCACCATGATGATGCGCATCATGAAGATCCACACCAGCAGCTTCACCTGCACGGCGCCGGCCGCGGTGGCCGCCGTCGCCAGTTGCTCCGCCGAAGCAGCGCCCTTGGTCACGCCCGCCGGCAGGTAGAACTGCGGCAGGATGGCCAGCATGATGAAGGTGATGAGCGCGACGCCCGTCACGCCGTAGGTCTCAAATCCGTCCGCCGAGGGGCCGACGCTGTCGCCGGCGTTGTCGCCCACGCAGTCCGCGATCACGCCGGGGTTGCGGGCGTCATCTTCCTTGATCTTGAAGACGATCTTCATCAGGTCCGACCCGATGTCCGCGATCTTCGTGAAGATACCGCCGGCGATACGCAGCGCCGCCGCGCCCAGCGACTCGCCGATGGCGAAGCCGATGAAGCACTTGCCCGCCAGCTCGGACGGCAGGAACAGCAGGATCACGAGCATGATCAGCAGTTCAACGCTGATGAGCGCCATGCCGATGCTCATGCCGGCCTTGAGCGGGACGTCGTGCGCCGGCCACGGCTTCCCGCGGAGCACGGCGAACGCCGCGCGGCTGTTCGCGAAGGTGTTGACACGGATGCCGAACCAAGCGACGCCGTAGCTTCCGGCGATGCCGATGAGCGAGAAGAGCAGGATCATGCCCATTTCAAAGGGCGTGACCTCGACCAGAAGCAGGAAGTACGCCGTCATCGCGATCGCGACAAAGGCCCAGAGAATCATCAGGAACTTGCCCTGACGGAGCAGGTAGGCCTTGCACGTCTGGTAAATCAGTTCCGAAATCTCAAGCATGGACTTGTGCACTTCCATGCCCTTGAGCTTCGTGAAGATCCACAGGCCAAAGCCCAGGCCAAGCGCGCTGACCACCAGCCCGATCAGCAGCAGGTTGTGCCCCGAGATCCCGCCCAGGAAGTCCGCCTTGACCGTGGTGTTGGTCAGGTCCGGCAGAACAATGTTGACCTCACCGCCGGGCTTGTGGCCGCCTTCCACGGCCATGGCGCCGGGCGCCGCCAGGAGCACCATCGCAGCCGCCAGGAGCGGCAAGACGCCGGCGACCACCCGGGATACAAGGGGCAGGATCGCGGGCCCATGAGTTCGTGTGCCGTGCAAGGGGAATCTCCGAGAAAGTGTGATTCAGGACCTTCAGAAATCGGCCAGCAACGGCCGTCGGCGGTAGCAATCCATGAACTCTCATTGGATCGGGTCCCGGTCGCCCGCCGAGGCGAGGCGGGGCGCCAGAGTCGGACCCCGCCGGGAACCCACGAGAATGCGAGATCAGGACATGGGCGGGCGGTTCGAACGCGGCTTCTTCTCGAGCACACCCTCGCCCATCAGTTCCGTCTTGATCCGACGGTTGATCGACTTGCGGGCGGCCCGCCGGCGGCGCTCCGAGGGCTTCTCGTAGAACTCCTTCCGCTTGATGTCCTTCGTCAGCCCTTCTTTTTCGCACAACTTCTTGAACCGACGCATCATCTGTTCGGTCGATTCGCCGCTGCGCGCCTTGATCCGGATCGCCATTCGGTGCCGCTCCTGCCTCAAAAGTTGCAAATCCGGCCCCCAGGCCGGAAGGGCCCTTAGTAAAGCCCTTACCCACAGGGCAGTCAACCGTGCCGCGGGCGTTCTGTGCTGCTAAAACCCGGCCAAGGTCGATGTTTCGACCATGAAGGCCGTGTGTTTGCTCATCCTGGTCGCTGCCATGGCCGGTGGTTGCCAAAGCCGACCAGCGGCGGCGGGCGCCGACGGCCGCCAGGTTGCTTCGTACCGCGGGCGCACCCTGACGTGCGATCTCCCCAGCACGATCCGAGTTCCTTCCGTGGCGGCCGCCGCGGAGGCCACACTGCGTCATCGCGGCTACTCGATTTCCCGATCGCCCTCAACGGAAGACTTCGCTCGGGTGGAGGGACAGGCGCCTGACGCTGGCTGGGGCGAGTGCATCGTCATTCGCGTTCGCCAAACCCCGTCCCACACACGAGTTGAGATCGTGGCGCAACCCTTGGGCGACCAAACCCTGAGCCGGGCAGTGCTCGCCGAGATGCTCGCCGTCATGGGTTTGTGACAAAAGATAGATAAAAACCCTGCGCAATAGACGTTGTGCTCGGGTGAATCCCTCTTACAATGGCCTCGTGCGGATCCCTTTCGTCGAGCGGAAGGAGGCTCCCATGCGTCCCCAAGTTGATCGTCCGCCAGGCATCGACCCCAAGCCGTACTACGCCGCGGCGTTCGGCATCGGGATCGTTGCAGCCGGGGTCATGGCCATTCTGATGTGGTCCACTCGCAGTGCAGGGTGGACGGACCTCGATCTGGCCATGATCATCGGGACGGCCTCGATCTTCACCAACGAGCCCGGAGGGGGCGCGTGGGTGCAAGGGCTGACCGTGATGCTGATTTTCGGCGGCGTCTTTGCCCTCGCGTACGCCTGGGTGTTCGAGTATTGGCCTCATCACACGGCGCGGGCCTGGCTTGGTGCGCTCGTTGGCACGGTTCATGCCGTCGTCGGCGGTGGGATGCTGTGGTGGATGATGCCCCTGCTGCACCCCGGGTCTTCTCCCGATCCGCGACTGGCGGACCCCGGCTTCATGGCGGCCAACTACGGCAGCGCGGCCGTCGCGGTGTTCGTCGGGCTGCACATCGTGTACGGCGCCATCATCGGCGGATGGATGCACTGGGCCCCCGTTGCCACACGTTACCTCGCCCAGCTCGCAGCGCGGGACAAGGAACACGGCACCATCGGTGCGGCACGAACGGTGTAGACGGCTATGCCCGACCGCCCATTGGCCGCGGACCCGTTCGCGTGCAGCGTACGTATGAATATTGCGATGCGAAACAACGGGTGGGTCCTGATGGTCGTGGTCTGGAGCTGGCTCGTTGCCGCGAGCATCCCATGCTTTGGGCAGGCGGCGAGCACCATCTTTGACCTCGATGGTGAACGGGCGCAGCGGATCGTCGTGACACCCGGTGACGATCGACCGGACGTTCCGGCCGGCGCCCCGGCCATGCTGCTTTCGCTCTCGGGCGTGCTCGCGGACCTTCGCTCGGCCAGGGAGATTGAGTCGCTCCGTGCATCGATCCCTCGCAACCCGATGATCGGTGATGCCGGCGACGCCGAGCGCCTCTGTGTTCTTCATGTCTTTGGTCAAGAGCCGCAGCCCGTTCGTCGCGTGGACATATTCCGCGACCGGCGAGGCGAGTTCATCGCGGTTGAGAGAGGTCCGATTCAACCAAGACGGATCGTTCTCAACCGCGATGCGTTCGCGACGATGTACTTTTCGTGGCCCGTGTACAGGGGCGGCTTTGATCTCGAGGCCATGAGCACGGAGCAGGTGTTTGAACTTCCTCAGCCCTACATCGCCGGACGGTTCATCATGGACAAGCCGACGCTCGGCGAGCGGTTTCTCGCGGGCGGCAGGACTTCGCTCGAACCAGCCGATCGCGTGCTGGAGGATGAGAAGTTTCATGTTCGCCTGCCGAGGGGCTATTCCCCGCGAACGCCGGCGGGCCTCCTGATCTGGGTGAGCCCCGGATCGGAGGGTGCTCCGCCGGAAACGCTGTGGCCGGGCGCGGACTCGCTCAACCTCATCTGCATCGGCGCGGGGCAGTCCGGCAACTTGCGGTCGTCGGTGGATCGCTTCCAACTGGTGTTCGATGCCCTTGCCACCGCGATGCACCGGTACCACATCGATCCGCGACGCGTGTACCTCGTCGGCCTTTCCGGCGGCGCCAAGGTGTCTTCCATTCTCCTTGGTTGCTTTCCCGACGTCTTCGCCGGAGCGGTGCCGATCGCGGGTCTCTCCTGCTACGAACAGATTCCCTCTGGCACGGGGTTCTTCTACCGCGCCGACTACAGCCGACCCAAGACCGCAACGTTCACACTTCTCAAGACCCGTCGCATCGCGGCCATGACCGGTCGAAAGGACTTCAACCAGGTTCCCGTGCGCCAGGGCGTGGCCCTGCTCCAGCGGGATGGTCTGGCGGTCAAGATCTACGACGACCCGGACATGGGGCATGAACTGCCGCGGTCCGAGTTGTTCACCGAGGCGCTGGGATGGGTGGATGAGCCCTACCGAAAGAGCCGCGAACGCGAGTCGATGGAGGCCGCGAAAGCGATGGAGGCCTACCGGAAGCGCTACGGTGAGCGAACCCCGGACGAGGCCGGTCGGCGCGCCTTGCTCAAAGTCATGGAGGCCGGGCCCTGGACGGAAGCGGGATGGGAGGCGGCCGGCTTGCTGCGAAAGGCCGAGTCCCCCCAACTTCGTTAGACTGTCGCCCCATGAATGTTGCCTGTCTGACGTGCGGTTACGACCTCCACAAGTCGAAGCGATCGACCGGCGAATGCCCCGAATGCGGCACCCCGTTTGATCGACGTGCGATTCTGTCGAGGCATGTCATGCTCGGCGGCTGGGCGTTGAACATGCTGGGGTACGGGGCTCTGGGGATCGTTCTCGCCGCCGCGATCGGGGTGTTCATGACGCTCATTCCGCGGACGCCGGACGCGGCCGGCGGGTGGGGCGAAGGGGCCGCTCGCTGGTTTCGGCTCGTCCCCATGACCCTCGTGGTCGGTGGCCTGGTCGTTCTCGGGCAACTGGTGGCCCGCGGCGAGAGAGAGCGTTTCACGTTCCTTTGGATCGGGGCCGTCCTGTGGTTGCTGATGCTGATGGACTCGGCGTCGCCGAGAGGACCCGGTGTGTTCTCGTCCACTGGGACATGGAGGCAGCCAGAGACATGGACGTTCTAGAGCGTCTGGTGTGTCCCGTTCGCAACGTGGGCGGCGTGGATCGCCGCGACCGTCGTGATCGGGCGTGCTGCTCGGCACATGCAGCTGCCCGGACTCGAACGGTTGAACGCGTGGGCCATGCGACTCGCGATCGCGGCGGTCGTGCCGATCGTGCTCCTGATGGCGGTTCGCGAGTACGCGGCGTTTCGCCGGCAGAGTGCGCCCTCGCCCTTTGCCCCCATCGGGGGCGGAGGGACGTCAACCTATTGGACGTCGGCGGCGCCGCAGGCGACGTTGGCGTACTTCATCGGCCTCATTCGGACCGGCTTGTGGCTGTGGATCGGACTCGCAGGTACGTTCGTCGGCGCTGTGTGGAATGGGGAGCGCGATCGCCTCGTCAATGCGCACATCGAAGCGTTACGAGTCGATGACTGACCACGATTGGCCGTCTCGCTTCACCCGGCGGTACAGCGTGTCCCGCTCCACAGGTTCGAACCCAGCCTCGCGGATTGCCCGCTGAAGCCGCGGCACGGTGACTTCCTGATGCGTGCTTGCCCCCCCGACCTTGGTGATGTCGTACCACACCACGGTTCCATCAACATCGTTGGCCCCGCATTGGAGCATGAGTTGCGCCATCGCCAGCGTCTGCATGATCCAGAACGCTTTCATGTGCGGGATGTTGTCCACCATCAACCGCGCCACCGCCAGCGTCCGAAGGTTCTCCAGACCCGCCGGCCCGGGCAAATGCTCCAGCTCCGACCCATCCGGGAAGAACGGCAGCGGGATCAACGCCTGAAAAGCGGCGCTCCTCCCCTGTTTCGCGGTGTCGCCGTCTGGCTGTCTCGCTCCCGCCAACGCCTCATCCTGCACCCGGCGCAACATGTCCATGTGCACGAGGCGCTCGCGTCGTTCCTCGATGTGGCCGTACAGAATCGTCGCGTTGGTGTTCAGCCCCAGCTCGTGCGCGACACGATGCACATCAAGCCACACATCCGAGCGGATCTTGCCCTTGAAGGCTTCATCGTGGACACGGTCGTCGAAGACCTCTGCCCCGCCCCCGGGCAGGGAGCCGAGCCCGACTTGCTTGAGTTCATGGAGCACCCAGCGAATGCCGGCCTTGCGGTCGTCGTTCTTGTACACCTTCGCGATCTTCGCCAGGTGCACGACCTCGACGGCGGTGAACGCCTTCACGTGCAGGTCCGAGCCCAGCTCCCGCGCCGTCTCCTTGATCGTCCGCACCAGGTCGATGTAGTAACTGAACGGCAGGTACGGGTGCAACCCGCCGACGGAGTGGATCTCGGTCGCCCCGCCCTCGACGGCCTTGGCCACCTCTTCGCGCACGTACGCCATGTCGCGCGTGTACGCCCCCTCCTCATCCTTCTTGCGGTAGAACTCGCAGAACTTGCACGACAGGGCGCACACGTTCGAGTAGTTCAGGTGCCGGTTGATGTTGTAGTACGCGATGTCGCCGTGCAGACGCCGGCGCACGCTGTCCGCCAGCTCGCACACCGTCCAGATATCCGGCGTGGTGTACAGCAGCTCGCCATCCTCCAGCGACAGCCGCTCGCCCGCGGCCACCTTCGCCCGGATAGCGTCCAAGCGGGGGTCGGTGCGGGGGAGTCGTTCTGGCACGGCCAAGGTCGTCATTTTCAGTATTTCCTGAAAGTTGCGAAGTGTAGCCCGAGGAGCCGGCCAAGGTGAACCTGCGCCGGTCGTGCGGGTCCGAGTTCGATGAAGTTGCCCGGCTCAATCCACTTGGGGTGGCCGCTTCGATCGTTCAATTCTCTCTTCCCGGGTGCGGCGAAAGGCCGCGGGAGGGAGCGAACATGGGCCGCGCGGCGACTCCATCGATTGGCTTGGGCAACATCGGACGAAAGCTGTCCCGTACGGTGGGCGTAGCAGTGACCACGACGATCGCGTGGGTCTTCGGATTCGCGACCGCGGGTGTGCTGGTCTACCTGGCCATGGGGCTGTACACGGGCGAGAGCATGTTCGCCTCGCCGATCCTTCTGCTTGATCCGGCCGACGTCTCGCGGCCCGTGGGTCTGTCGTTTGCCGGGATGACCGGGGCGTACATCGCCGTTGGCACGGCCGCGGGCGTGATGCTCGTGCTGGCGATGAGCATGATGTTCAACTCCGGCATGCGCAAACTCGGGCTGCTGGCGATGGTCGGCTGGTCGGGTCTGTGGGCGTACAACGCGGTGCTGATGGTCATCGCCGGGTGGAAGAACGGGGCGTGGACGGGGGATCAGCGAGTGCTTGCCGCGGCGCTGGTGCTGGTGGCGGTGGTCGGGTGCATGCTGCACCGGATGATCAGGTGCTGGCGGGTGCGGGTGTCGATGTGACGCAGTGACGCAGTGACGCAGTGACGCAGTGACGCAGTGACGCAGTGACGCAGTGACGCAAACTAAATTCTATTGGCGCAACTTGCTCAGGCGTTCGACGGCGCGTTGGAGCGTGTCCATCTTCTTGCAGAAGGCGAAGCGGGCGAGGGGGCGGCCCCAGTGCTTGTTGTCGTAGAAGCCGGAGGTGGGGATGGCCGCGACGCCGATGTCCGCAGTGAGCCTGCGGCAGAAGGCGACGTCGTCGGCGGGGGAGATGCCCAGACGGCGTGACGGCTCCGTGTGGTCGGCCATGATGAAGTACGTTCCAGCGGGCCAGAATACCCGAAAGCCGAGCCCTTCCAGGGCGCGCCCAAGGTAGTCGCGGGCGGCGGTCAGGTCGCGCACCAACTCGGCGATGTGGGGTTCGCCATGTGTGAGTGCCGCGGCGGCGCCGTGCTGGAGGGGTGTGCTGGAGCAGAAGGTGAGGAACTGGTGGGCGGCGCGGACGCACTGGGTGAGTTCGCGTGAGGCGATGGCCCAGCCGATCTTCCAGCCGGTGAGGCTGAAGGTCTTGCCGAGGCTGGAGAGGGTGATGGTGCGGTCGGCCATTCCGGGGAGCGTGGCGATGGAAATGTGGGGGAGACCGGGGTCGAAGGTGAGGCGTTCGTACACCTCATCGGTGATGGCGATGAGGTTGTGCTTGATGCAGACGTCGGCGATCTGGGTGAGTTCTTCGCGAGAGAAGACCTTGCCCGTGGGGTTGTTGGGCGTGTTGATCACGATGGCGCGGGTCTTGTTCGTGATGGCGCGGCGGAGGTCGTCGGGATCAAAGGTGAAGGGGGCGTGGGGAGATGTCGGCGTCCGGAGGGTGACGACCTTGTGGATGCCGCCGGCCATGGCGATGCCCGCGAGGTAGCAGTCGTAGTAGGGCTCGAAGAGGATCACTTCATCGCCGGGGTTGATGAGGCCGAGGAAGGTCGCGGCGAGGGCCTCGGTGCAGCCGCTGGTGACGGTGACCTGGGACTCGCCGTCGATGTCGCGGCCGGTCTGGGCCTTCCATCGAGCGACGATCGCGGCATTGAGCTCGGGCACGCCCTGCATGCGGGCGTACTGGTTCTGGCCGCGGGCCATGGCGGCGGTCGCCGCGGCCTTGATGGGCTCGGGTCCGTCGAAGTCCGGGAAGCCCTGGGCGAGGTTGACGGCGCCGTGCTTGTTGGCGAGGGCGGTCATCTCGGCGAAGATGGTGAGGCCGAAGGGTTGGAAGCGGGCGGCGGTGGTGGGCATGGGGGGAGGGTACGTGGGGTTCAAGGTGCGCAAAGAGGGGGGAGGGGGGTTTGCGCATCTTGGCGGGGCGGGATGGCGGCCGATGGTCGGCGCGCGGCGGCCGGTCGGGCGGGACAATCGAGGATGAGGGGGACGTCGGGAAATGGGCTTGAATTGCAGCGGGAAATCGAGGGGCGGGACCGGCCAGGGTCGTGGATATGCGCTGAATCGGGGCCGCGGGGATTGGGGTTTGAAGCGGCGTTCAGGTTGCGAGATGACGGCCAAGGTGCGCAAGGCGGGATGGAGGCCGGGGGCCACGGTGTCGGATGCTGACGGCACGTGGGGCTTGGCGGGAGGGTGGGTGTTGGGGAGGGGGTGGGGTACGGAGTGGAAAGGTCCAGGTGTGACGGGGCCGACTCAACATAGTTGTGGGATCTGGTTGGGGGGTGTTGGGGGGGTAGCGGCGGCAACAGGCATGTGGTATGTTGCACGGAGTTGGGAGGTATCGATGCCTTCAAGTTGGTTGGGGCTTGTCGTACTTCTGGGGTTGGGCGCGGTGGCGCTGGCCATTCTGTCGGAGGTGACGAGGAAATCCGGAAAGCGGCGGAGGGGTGCCAAGGGAGAAGACGTCTGGAGCGAACGCAACGCCGGGCCGAGGGCAGTGGATCTGAATGGTCCGCTCCCGTACCGGAAGCGGGAGTGGATACTGGATTCTGGGTCGGAAGCGAGCTTCTACGGCGTGCTGGAGAAGGCGTGTGCGGAGGCGCTGGGGCGGCCGATCCGCGTGATGGTGCAGGTGCCGGTGTCGCGGCTGATTGAGGTGGAGAAGGGGCTGCCGCGGGGGGAATCGCAGGTGTGGCGGAACAAGATTGATCGGAAGAGCGTGGATTACGTGGTGTGCGAGGCGGGGAGTCTGCGGCCGCTGTTTGCGGTGGAGCTCGATGGATCGAGCCATGATCGGGCGGATCGGAAGGAGCGGGATGGATTTGTGGAGCGGGCGCTGGAGGGGGCGGGGGTGGGGTTGGTGCGGGTGGAACGAGGTGGGAAGGCGGCGACGGCCGAAAAAGTAGTTGAACGGGTGAGAGAAGTCGTGGGAGGGAACAGGCCCGTGCGGGGCCAGAAGTGCTGAAATGGTCCGGGCGGGTGCTTCGACAGCTTGCCAGCCGTGCATGAGCAGGGTGCAGGGGGTTCCGAATGGAGTGTGAACCAGAGCTTGGCCCGTCCCTGCGGGTAGGGAGTTGTTGATTGAAGCAAGTTCAAGAGAAGGACAAGGACCGAAATGAGTCAACCCAGTCAGGCATATCAACTTGACCTCGGCGCCAATGGGTCCGTCACTTGGACTACCAAAGAGGAAGCGCTTCAATGGCTGCGTGACGAGAAGGCGACGTGGGAGTTCCTCTCACAGCACCAACCTGCCGCGGCGCAAGCGTATCTGCCGGTCCTAAATGAGTGCATTGACCACTTGAATGGAAGTCCCACGTTGGCCAGCATCTGGCGAGTTGTCTCTGCAAGGCTCACGACGGGATACCGGCACGTGATCACAAGAGATTCGGTCAAAGGCCACTTTGCACTGTCATTGGGCCCTCACGAAGCAGTGGCTGCGGCAGTCGCATACTTCATCAATGTGCCCGTCAAGCCGGCCAACACGCGACTCTCGCTGCAGGGCATTCTCATGGCCTGGTCGTTCGAGCGCGGCGACCCGTCAACGGCCAAGCCGATGAGCGAAGGGTTTGAGGCGCTGCGAAATGACATCTCAAAGTGGTGGAGTGGGGCCAAATCCGAGGTCAATACCGAACTCACAGAAGCTGCGAGATCTCGGAAAGACATTGCTGAGTTTCAACGCAAACTCACCGCTGACATTGACGCGATACGGGCGGAACACGCCAAAGCCGTCGAGGGCTTGACAGCAAAGCAGCAGAAGTCGATGCTTGCAGCCGAGCGCACAATGAAGGAGAGGATTGTCGAGGTCGGGGTGACTCTCAATGAAGCCCGGAAGACAACCGAGGAGCGTCTGACAGCAATTGAGAAGACCTATGATGAAAAGTTGGCTTTGGCGGCCCCAGTCAAGTACTGGGACGATCGTCGAGCGAGGCATATGAAGTTCGCGGCGTTTTTCGGGATCGCGTTTGTCTGCGCCCTCGCCGGAGGTGGCTTTGGCCTGTATGCCGCGCTGGGAAGGCTGCTGCCCGAGCCTGTCTCCGCAGATAGGTTGCCAATCGGAAAGATTGCCGAGTCGATTGTGATCGTGACGTTGGCGCTCTGGCTCCTGCGGTCAATTGCTCGTATGTTCTTCTCGAACCTTCACCTCGGCATCGACTCTGGCCAACGTGCAATCATGGTTCAGACCTACCTGTCGCTCCTTCGAGAAGGAGCAGGGCTGGACGCTGAAGGCAAGAAACTCATGATTGAAGCAATGTTCAGACCGGCAAGCACGGGAATCGTCAAAGACGACGCGAATCCCCCTTGGGCTTTGGCAGCGATGTTTAGACGCGGCGAATAGCGGCATTTGCCATAAACATCCGTGTCACCTGAGAGTGCCGCACCAAGCGGGGTTTGATTCCAAGCCGATGACGAATGAGGGCGACTCACCGCGGGTCACAGACACCAGGCCGGGGACGCCTCGGATCACTTCAGCATGGCGGTGAGTCGCTTGAGGCCCGCTTCGAGGTTGGCGCGAGGCGGACCGAAGGAGAAGCGAACGAAGGAAGAGAGGGGGGACTTGCCGGTGCGGCGGCGCTCCGGGTTCACGTCGAAGAACTCGCCGGGGACGGTGAGGACGCGGTGCTTGAACGCCGCGTGCATGAAGGCGATGCCGTTGTTGAGCGGCGCGGGGAGTTTGGCGATGGAGCCGAAGACGTAGAAGGTGGAGCGGGGGGTGCAGGGGAACTCGATGCCGAGTTTGGTGAGGGCGTCGATGGTGAGGCGTTGCTTGATGGCGAACTCGGCGCGGACGGCGTTGGTTTCCTGGTCGGCGCGTTCGGGTTTGAGGACTTCGATCGCCGCGCGTTGGATGGGGCGGCTCGGGCCGCCGTCGAGGAAGGAGCCGGCGGCGGTGAGTTTCTGGATGATGTCCTTGGGGCCGAGGATCCAGCCGGAGCGCCAGCCGGGGTAGCGGAAGCACTTGGTGAGGCCGTCGATGATGAGGATGGGGTCGGTGTTGACGTCGTCGATGTGGGCGGCGGTTGAGACAGGGCCGGGAAAGTGCTGAGTGCTGGGTGCTGAGTGCTGAGGGGAGGAGGGGGGGTAGATGTAGTGGGAGTAGAACTCATCCATGAGGAGGGTGGTGTTGTGCTTGCGGGCCATGGCGGCCCAGGCGGCGAGCTCTTCGCCCTGGATGACGTGGCCGGTGGGGTTGCAGGGGTTGGAGATCAGAAGAACGTTCAGCTTGTCGGAGACGACACGATCTTCGAGCGCGGCGGGGGAGATGCGGAAGCCGTGCTCGGCTTTGAGCTCGATGTGGTGGGGCTCGATGCGGGGGAAGGTGGTGAGGAGGTCTTCGTAGGCGGTGTAGTCGGGGGTGAAGTAGCCGAGGCGGGTTCGATCCAGCGCAGCGCCGATGCGTGTGAGGGCGGCGCGGCCGCCGGGGGCGATGCAGACGTTTTCGATGGTGTACTGAGACTTCTTGCCCTTGCGGTACAGGCGGTTGTAGTGGTCGGCGACGGCCTGGCGGTATTCGGGAATGCCTTCGACAGGGCCGTAGCCGTGGTCGTTGACGTCGATCTGGAGGTTGGAGAAGCGCGGCGGGCAGTTGGGGATGACGCCGATCTCGGGCTGGCCCTGGCCGAGATTGGTCCAGTTGGGGTCGCCCATCTTCCAGCCGACTTTCATGGCTTCGTTGTTGACGCGGATGACGCCCATGAAGGGGAGGTCGCGGAAGGGCATGTGGGGGACTCCTGGGGGGTGAGAGTTTAGGGCGTAGGGCTGAGGGCAAAGGGCTGAATGGCAAAGGGCCAGATGGCAAAGCGCCAAATGGCAAATAGGCAGAGTGAAAAGGGGCGAAGGGGGGATTGGAGTTTGGATTGCGGCGAGGTTGGCGCGGTTGGAAGGCCGCGTGTTGCGTGCACTGCTCGTATTGTCAGGGATGATGACTGAAGAGAAGGCCCGGGCGTTTGCGGAGGCGTGGTACGGGGCGTGGAACCGGCATGATGTGGCGGGGGTGATGGAGCTGTATGCGGAAGGAATTGAGCACTCATCGCCGTTCATTGCGCGGTACGCCGTGGATGCGGCGGGGGTTGGGGCGAGGGCGGTGGTGGGGAAGAAGGCTGTGGGGGAGTACTTTGCACGCGCGATCGCGCGGAACCCGACGCTGCGGTTTGATCCGATGTTTGTCACGGTGGGGCTGGAGAGCGTGATCCTGGTGTACCGGAGAATGAGCGGGGAACTCGCCGCGGAAGTGTTTGTGTTTGATGCTTCGGGGAGGGTGGTGCGCTCGATATCGCACTACGGCGTGGCGTCGGTATAGTCAGACGATTGGACTTCCTGCTGCATAGGACTTGGCATGGACACAGAGACGCTTCGTCAACGGGTTGGAGGGCTTGGGTTCTGGTATCACCGGATTGAGTTGCCGGGTGGGGTAGTGACGCCGGGGCAGAATCCGCACAAGCCGGAGGCGTACCGCCTGCCGGCGGACCTGGCGGGGAAGCGGGTGCTGGATGTGGGGGCGTGGGATGGGTACTGGACGTTTGAGGCCCTGAAGCGTGGGGCGAGGGAAGTGGTCGCGATCGATGACTTCTCGGATTACATGGGGAACTTGCGGCCGGAAGATCGGAAGGCGTGGCGGACGTTTGACCTTTGCCGCGAGGCGCTGGGGTACGGCGAGGATCGGTGCAAGCGGATCGAGATTGACTTGTACACGATCGATGAGGTGAAGCTCGGGGGGAAGTTTGACCTGGTGCTGTTCTTCGGGACGCTGTACCACCTGCGGCACCCGCTGCTGGGGCTGGACAGATTGTCGGCGGTGAGTGCGCCCGGGGCGCAGATACTCGTGGAGTCGCACGTGTGCGACGACTTCAGCGCGTACCGGGGGATGGGGCGCGGGTATGCCGGAGAGCAGGTGGTGGCGGAGTTTTTCCCAACGAATCAACTGGCGATGAACCCGTCGAACTGGTGGGGGCCCTCGCTGGCGTGCATGAAGGCCTTGCTGCAGGCAGCTGGGTACACGCAGGGGCTGCAGGCGTGGAAGATGTACGACAAGCCCCGGGATCTCGGGGAATGCCGCGGACTGGCAACGGGCTTCAAGCCGGGAGGGAAGTGATATGGGCGTGGTGTTGATTACGGGGGCCAATCGCGGGATCGGGCTGGAGCTGGCGCGGCAGATGGCGGCGCGAGGGCGGAAGGTGATCGGGACGGCGCGTCGGCCGGAGGAGGCGGCGGAACTGCAGAAAGTGGCGAAAGTGATCGCCTTGGATGTGGCGGATGAGGCGTCGGTGGAGGGTATGGCGAGAGAGGTCGGGGATGAAGCGGTGGATGTGCTGTTCAACAACGCGGGGGTGAGTTCCAAGTCGCCGAAGCTGGAGGTGTGCACGAAGGAGGAGCTAACGCGGGTGCTGGCGATCAACTCGATCGGGCCGGTGTTGGTGACGAAGGCGCTGCTGGGGAATGTGCGGAAGGGGGAGCGGAAGCTGGTGGTAAACGTGACAAGCCAGCTTGGGTCGATCGCGCGCAACGAAGGGGGGAGTTATGGATACCGGGCGAGCAAGGCGGCGCTGAACATGTTCACCTCGTGCATGGCGAAGGAACACAAGGATGTGACATTTATCGCGATGCATCCGGGGTGGGTGCAGACGGACATGGGCGGGAAGAACGCGCCGCTGAAGGTCGAGGAATCGGTGTCGTCCATGCTGCTCGCCCTGGAGCGGGTGGGGACGGCGGACTCGGGGAGCTTCCTAAACTTTGACGGGACCACGATTCCGTGGTGAGGCGGGCGTAAAGGCGATGTCGTGCAGGGGCTGGGTGTCGGCGTTGTCGCGGGGAGCGGGGAGCGGGGGGCGGGCGGAATCAGTTCTGGCCCTGGTTGAGAGCGCGGAAGAAGGGGGAGAGGATGCTGCTTCCCGAGCGGGGTTGCGACGGCTTCGCGGGTTCGAGCGTGACACCCGCGGCCTCCGCCAGGTGCTTCTCCGCTGCCTTGGCGGCGGTGTCGCGGTTGGACGATTCGAAGTCGGGCTTGAGGCCGGAGGCAGGGATGGGTTCGCCGGCGGGTGTGCGGTAATCGGCCGCGGCGAGCCAGAACGTCCAGCCCTGGCCGATGTCGAACGGGCGGGAGAGGAGGGGCTTTCCGGCGGAACTCTGGCCGAAGAGGCGGGCGCGGCCGGAAGATTGCAGGGCGCACGCGAGGGATTCGGCGGATGCGCTCGTGCGCTTGCTGGTCAGAACGGCGACGGGACCGGCAAAGGCGCGCGGGTCGGGGGTGACGGTGATCCTGGCAGCGCCGCCGGTGGCGAGCGCGGACTCGATCTCCTCGACGCTCGCGGCAGAGGAGAGGGGGAAGGTCGGGGCTGAGGACGGGTTCGAGAGGACCTCCACGCGACGAGCGGCGGTGAACCAGGTGCCGGCTTCGATTGGCTCTCGGGCGACCCAACTGATGGTGCGAAGGGCGGCGAGGGTGACGCCCGGCGCGCTGCGGAGGTCGATCATGATCGCCGCGGGATTCCAGGCGAGGATCTTCTCGAACGCGGCGTCGACATCATGGGCGGAGAGAAAGGCATCGACGCGGAGCCAGGCGATGCGGGACTTCTCGTCGAACGTGGCGCGGAGGGGGCGGACCTCGGTGATATCCCAGTCCTTCATTGCCCGGCGACTCTCGGCGTTGCCCTTGGGGAACGTAAGGGGCATGGTGAACTTGATGTGGTTCCGGCCCGCGGCGACGGTGCCGAAGATGAACTCGACATCGTCGCGGGCGAGCTTGGCGTTGGACTTGACCTGGCGCGTGTAGGCGCGGATGGCAGAGGTGGCGACGAGGGACGGGTCATAGAGATGGGTGGAGACCGTGGCGGCGATGGCGTCGGCGAGGGCGGGGTAGTCGGTGGTGGGCGGCGCATCGGGGTTGTCGGGCTCGATGAGGAGCAGGCCGACACGGCGACCCTCGCGGACGAGGAGTTCGACGGGCTGGTCGGCGGAGATGATCCGGGTCTTGACGCCGACGTTCTTCATCCCACCGACGCCGAACCAACCCTCGCCGGGTGTTTCACCGTCGGGGATGGTGCTGGTCCAGGTGCCGATCGTGCCGCCGGGGAAGATGAAGGGGACGAAGATGGAGCCGAGGAAGCCCTGGACCCCGCCGATCATGTCCCACGCGATGCCGGGGCGCGTGCTCGCGATGAAGCCGGTGTCGGTGGTCTCCGCGCTGATGCGCCCGGCGATGGGGCCGATGAAGTCGAACGGGGGGATGATGGTGGCACGGTAGACGCCTTTGAGCGGGAACTGGTGGGCGGCCCCGGCGGCGCGGCCCTCGTGGCGGATGGCACGTCCGGAACTCCCGGCGCAGCCGGCGAGCAGCGAAACGGCAAGGAGAGCGGCGATCCATCGGTGCGGGGCGGGCATCTTCACCTCGGTGGATTATTCGCCGCGGCGGGACCGATGGTTACAGCGCGGGGAGGGCGTGGCCGCATTCCTATACTTGCGGCCTTTTGGAGTTCCCGACCACTTGCCCAAGGACCGGCCATGATCCGACGCACGCACACCTGCGGTGAATGCCGCGAAACCCACGCGGGGCAGACGGTGTCCCTCAACGGATGGGTGAACCGCTACCGCGACCACGGGAACCTGATCTTCATCGACCTGCGCGACCGGTTCGGGATGACGCAACTCGTGTTCGATCGGGAGCAGAAGGGCGGCAGCCAGGCGCTGCTGGATGCGGCGGACAAGCTGCGGAACGAGGATGTGATCGCCGTGACTGGGGTCGTGCGGCTGCGCGCCAGCGACCCGAACCCGAAGCTCGCGACGGGCAAGGTCGAAGTGGTGGTGACGGAACTGGAGGTGCTGGGCAAGACGCAGAACCCGCCGTTCCTTCCGGACGACACGGCCAAGCTCCCCAACGAGGAGCTTCGGCTGAAGTTCCGGTACATGGACCTGCGCCGCCCGCGGATGCAGCAGATCCTGGCGCTGCGGCACAAGGTGTACCAGACCACGCGCCGGTACTTCGACGAGAACGGCTTCCTGGAGATCGAGACGCCGATCCTGTACAAGAGCACGCCGGAGGGAGCGCGTGAGTTCATCGTGCCGAGCCGGAACGTGCCCGGGCACTGGTACGCCCTTCCGCAGAGCCCGCAGCTCTTCAAGCAGATCCTGATGGTGGCGGGGTGCGACCGCTACATGCAGATCTGCCGGTGCTTCCGGGATGAGGACCCGCGCGCGGACCGCCAGGCGGAGTTCACGCAGGTGGACCTGGAGATGTCGTTCGTTCGGCGCGAACACGTGATGGACATGATGGAGGGCTACGTGCGACGCCTGTGGAAGGACGTCGCGGGCGTGGATGTGCCCCCGATCCAGAAGATGACCTACCGCGAGGCGATGGAGCGGTTCGGCATCGACCGCCCGGACACGCGCTACGGGCTGGAGATCAGGGACATCTCGGACGTCGCGGCGAAGATGGAGCTTGGCTTCTTCAAGGAGGCGTTGGCGAAGGGCGCGGACCGCCCGAAGTTCAACTCGAAGCGGGGCGTGGTGAAGGCGATCCGCGTGCCCGGCGGCGGGGGGGCGGAGAAGCTGACGCGGAAACTGACCGACGGGTACAACGAGTTTGTGCGCTCGTTCGGCGCGGGCGGCTGCGCCGTGGTGAAACTCAACGCCCAAGGCATGTTCGAAACGGGCATCGCCAAGTTCGTCGAGCCGGTCAAAACGGAACTGACGGCGGCGCTGGGATTGCAGCCGGGCGATACCGTGCTGTTCGTCGCGGACGCGTACGCGGTGTGCACGAAGGCGCTGGGCGAACTGCGGCAGAAGGTCGCCCGCGACATCGGGGTCGTGCCCAAGCCGGGAGCGGAGGGCGGGCCGTGGAACTTCCTGATCGTGATCGACTTTCCGATGTTCGAGCGCGACAAGGAAACGAACCGGTGGGTGGCCATGCACCACCCGTTCACAGCGCCGCGCGACGATCAGGCGGAGGCGTTCGTCAAGGCGGATGTGGACGACGAGGTGACGATCGAGTCGATCGTTTCCGCGGGGTACGATATTGTCCTCAACGGGCAGGAGATCGCGGGCGGTTCGATCCGCATCCACGACCCGGCGGTGCAGGGGAAGGTGTTCCAACTGCTGGGCATGACGCCCGAACAGGCGAAGGAGAAGTTCAGCTTCCTGCTCGAAGCGCTCTCGTACGGCGCGCCGCCGCACGGGGGCATCGCCTTCGGCCTGGACCGGCTGGTGATGAACTTCGCGGGGACCGAGAACATCCGCGATGTGATGGCGTTCCCCAAGACGCAGATCGGGGCGGACCTGATGACCGGGGCTCCCGGGTTTGTCACGCCGGATCAACTGGCCGAAGTGCACCTCAAGAGCACGTGGACGCCACCCCCCGCCTCGCCGGGCGGCGGTTGAATGCGCACTTTCCGCGCCGCTTTCCGACGGGATTCGCGAAACGGTGCATCCGTGTTTCCGTAGAACTCGGCAATGGCGGGGGAGTAGGATCGTTCTGCCGGACCGTTGGGGGTCGCCATGTCTCAGCCGGATGCACGCAAGCACCTGATCGAAGCGATGTGCCACCTCACGTTTGGTGATGATCGCAAGTTCTGCGATCATCTCTGGCTCGGGTACGGCGATGTGTGGCGTGATGCGCTGATCGACCTGGCCCGGCGCCAGCTCATTACCGTCAAGTTCGACGGTCATGAGGAGCAGTTCGCCATCACCCCGCGGGGCCGGGCGTGGACACAGCAACTCGCGACCGCGGTGCATTCCGCGGCCTGAAGCAGGCGGGCGACTCTCTGCACATGCCCGATCAGGGCGAGGGCAGCACAACGACACCGCCGTTCTCCGCATCGCGTCGGCCCTCGATGCATTCCAGGATCACCTGCGCGACTGACTCCGGCGAGAGCGTCTTGCTCGAGGGGAGCATTCGCTCCGGAAAGTTCGAACGGAGCATGGCCGTCTCCACGGCGCCCGGGGCGATGGCGAAGGCTCGAATCCCCTTGGCTTTGCCCTCCTTGGCGCAGGACCTGGCCATGAGGTTTACCGAAGCCTTCGCCGCCGCGTAGGCGAAGAAGCCCTGGAAGGGATCGATGGTTCCCATCGTGGAAACGTTGACGATGCAGCCGCGCTTCTGCCGGGCGAACACCGGCCAGGCGAAGTGGATGAGGAATGCCGGACCGAGCGCGTTGGCCTCGAACGCTTCGCGTATGAGCGAGGGTGAGGACTTCTCGATCGGGGCCAGCGGCGCAGCGCCGGCGTTGTTGACAAGGGCATCGATGCGCCCGAAGGCTTCCTCCGTCGTGGAAATCACGCGTTGGCACGCCGCGGCGTCGGAGATGTCCGCCTCCACGACAAGCCCCCGCCCGGCGAGAGAGGCGGTCTCCCGCAGCGGCTCAGCGCGCCGACCAACAAGGGCCAGGTCGTAGCCCTTCTGGGCCAGCAGCCTCGCGGCGGCGCGCCCGATGCCCGAGCCGGCGCCCGTGATGATCGCGACAGGGTTGTCTCCCATGCCGCATGGTACGGTGCCGGTGCTCCGCTGGATTCACGCAACGGCGCACCTTCGGACCGGTACACTCCGCACCATGAACATCGGCGATGGCATCAGCGTTTCAGAGTTTGTCGCACGACGGAACACCGTGCTCACGCGGCTGGGCAGCTCAGTCGGCCTCGTCCTCGCGGGCGATGCGCCGGCCTCGCTCCACGGCACCTGGCAACCGGACTGGCACTTCTATTACTTGACGGGAATCCGCGACGAGCCGGGCGCGGCGGTGCTGTTTGATCCGCAAAGCGAGGACCCGAAGCGTCGGTGCGTGCTGTTCCTGAAGCCCCGGAACCCGGAGATCGAGGCGTGGGATGGGTACCGGGATGCGATCACGGAAGAGCTGAAGCGCACGACGGGGTTCGAGTCCATCATGCGGACGACCTACCTGCCGCGGATGCTCACGCAGGCGGGCCGGAAGCGGAAGAGCTTTGCATGCCTGCATCCGTTCTCGGTGTACGAAGCGCCGGTGTCCGGCGACCTCGCGGCGTTCCGGAAGGTGGCGGAGCGGTGCATCGGCGTGTCAATGCGGGACGAGACCAATCTGATCCCGTCGATGCGGGCGGTGAAGTCGAAGGTCGAGATTGACGTGATGGAGCGAGCCGCCGCGGCGACGGCGGAGGGCTACCGGGCGTTGGCGCGGGCGATCAAGCCCGGACTGGCGGAGAAGGAGGCGCAGCGGATTCTGGAAGAGGGGTTCCGCGCCGGTGGCGGCACGGGGACGGGGTACAACTCGATCGTTGGTTCGGGGCTGAACTCGACGGTGCTGCATTACAACGCGAACAACGGGCGGATGAAGGATGGGGACTTGCTGCTGATTGACGCCGCGGCGAGGGTTGATGGGTACACGGCGGATGTCACTCGGACGTTCCCGGTGAATGGAAAGTTCACCCGCGAGCAGCGGGAGGTGTACGCCGTGGTGCTCGCGGCGATGGAGGCCAGCATCCGGGCGGTCAGGCCGGGGGTGTGGATGCACGAGGTCGAGGCCGCGGCGAGGAGGGTGATCGAGAAAGCGGGGTACGGGGATGCGTTCATCCACGGCATCGGTCATCAACTCGGGATCGAGGTGCACGACGCGACGCCGGACGGCCCGCTCAAGCCGGGGATGGTGGTGACGATCGAGCCCGGGATCTATCTGCCGGAGAAGAAGATCGGGATCCGAATCGAGGACGACATCCTGGTCACGAAGACCGGATCGAGGAACCTGACGGCGATGATTCCGAAACGGGCGAGCGAGGTGGAAGGGATGATGAAGGGGAGGAAGTCGAAGTAGGTGGTATTACCTGCGGGGGAGGGACTTCGCCGCGGCCCGGGCGCGGAGGAGAAGCTTGTTGGTTTCTTCGAGGCTGCTGGCCTCGTAGAAACCGAGGACCTTGCGGTCCGGTCCCACGAGAATGAGCCGGCTGGGGTGGATGATGTTCTGCATCGTGCTCCCATCGGGGAGCGTGATCGTGTTGGCCGGGTCTTTGTCCGGCCCGACCAGGAATCCGAGCGAGGTGTTGGCGACGGCCTGTACGGTGGCGAGGTCGCCGGTCAGGAAGGTCCACCGGGAAAGGTCGATCTCCTTGTCCGCGGCGTACTGCTTCAGCCGGGCGGGCGTGTCGTTCTGCGGATCGACGCTGATGCTCACGAAACGGACGGGCGTCCCCGCGAGATCGCGGGCAAGATCCTGCATCGCGAGGGTGAGCGTGGGGCAGATGAAGGGGCAATGGGTGAAGAAGAAGTCGAGGATGGTGATGCGCCCGTCAAAGACCGTATGGTCGACTGTCGCGCCGTCCTGGTTCGTGAGCGTGAACTCGGGGATGAAGAGTCCCAGGCTCGCCACGTCGGGCTGCACCGGGGGAGCGGTGTTTGCCCCGGCACCAAGGCGATTCATCGTCCGGATGAGCCCGACGATGGAGAGAGCCATCCCGACCGCCGCGAGAACCATCAGGATCAGCAGGAAGCGGCGCATCATGGATCAGGCCAGAGCGGAGACAGCGCAGCACACGACCATCAACACGAGCAGCAGGGGCAGGTGAATGATCGAGGCGATAAACGTGCGGCGGGCATCGGCGCGGGCGAGGCTCCCGGCGAGCTTCACCGCCAGCAGGAGGAACCCGATCCCCATGGCGCCGGCGAGCACACCGTACACACCCGCGGGGATGGGGCGCATCAGCACGATCGGCCAGAGGCTGACGGGGACCAGCGCAAGGCTCCACAGCAGAATGGACCGGGCCGTCTTGCGACCCGTGGGCTCGACCACGGGCAAGACGCGGTAACCGCCGGCGGCGTAATCGTCCTTGTACATCCACGCGATCGCGAGGAAGTGGGGGATCTGCCAGATGAACATGATGGCAAAGAGCGCCCAGGCCCCCGCCGTGGAGAGCGAAGCGAGCGGATCGGACGCGCCCGCGGTGTAGCCGATCAGCGGGGGAAGTGCGCCGGGGATCGCGCCGATGAGCGTGGCGAACGATGTCACGGTCTTGAGTGGCGTGTACACAAGCACGTAAATGAGAATCGTGGCCAGGGAGATGACCGCCGGCACCACGCCGCACAGCGCCCAGAGCAGCCCAACCCCCGAAAGCCCGAGCAGCAATCCCGCCGCGAGAACGGTGTGAGGCTCCAGCCGCTCCTGAGGCAAGGGGCGCGAGCATGTGCGGACCATCAAGGCGTCGCGATCACGTTCCATCCACTGGTTGAGGGCATTGGCGCCGGCCGCGGAAAGCACGGTGCCGACAATGCAACCAAGGGCGGAGAGCACAAGATCCAGCGGTTGCCACGGGCGAACGATGGCGGCAGTGCCGAAGCCGACACCTGAGGTGATGGCGACAAGCCGGGTGATACGGGGCTTGGTGCACTCAATCACCGACGCGATGACGCCCGGTTTCGGTTCGGTCAGAGCGGCATGAGCAGAATGGGCGGTCTGGGTCACGTTCTCGTCCTGAAGTCTTGGCTGGAAGCAAGAACTCCTGTTTAACAGGAACGCCATTGTACTCCGCACGCCGGGGTCCGGGCTGGTTATTTGCCCGTTTCCGACAGGGATCCGCAAGGTGGGGGAGCATCCGGACGATGGGCAAGGGAGCAGGAGGCCGCATGGGTTCGTTGTTCTCGGACAACAGTCGATTCGGGGCCGCGCCGCCACCCCCGCCACGGGCAGCCTCGTCGTTTCTGGATGAGGATCCCCCGCCTCGGATGCCGCCGCCCAAGCGGGCCACGGCGCTCAAGTTCGATGCGGAGTTGGACCTGTGCGAGCTGGACGACCGGGACCGTCCGGGGCCGACCTGGTCCGGGAAGGGTCGGGAGCTGAGCCGGTCGAGCCTGGTGTTCCGGTCGAGGCGGATGTGCCACGCGGGACGGCGGATTCTGGTGGCGGTCCACCTGATTGATGACAAACCGGTGCCCCTGTTCGGGCGGGTGGTGTCGTGCGAATACGACGGGGACGGGCTGTACCGGGTGGAGCTCGAACTGCAGAAGCCGCCGGAGCGGACGGAAGTCGGGGAGTGGCTGACGAAGCAGGGGCGGCGGTGAGCTTGACTTGGCGGGCTGTGGTCGCCAGCCTTCCGGGTGCGCGTTCTTCGTGATCAGGCGGAACTTGATCGGGACCCGGCGGTGCCGGGGTGCGTGTTCGTGCCCACGATGGGCGCCCTGCACGAGGGGCATGCGGCGCTGATCCGGAAGGGTGCCGAGCTGGCACGCCATCGCGGCCGGGCGTGCATCGTCAGCATTTTCGTGAACCCGACGCAGTTCAATGAACGGTCCGACTTTGAGCGGTACCCCAAGACCCTGGAAGCAGATGTGGCACTGTGCCGCGAGGCCGGGGCGGAGGCGGTGTTTGCGCCGAGCGTTGAAGTGATGTACCCGGATGAGCGATCGGCGCCGGTTCCGGTGCTGCCGCGGGTGGCGGTGGAGCCGGGGCTGGAAGATCGGTTTCGCCCGGGTCACTTCGCGGGTGTGTGCCAGGTTGTGCTGCGGTTGTTCCGGCTGGTGAGACCGGCGGCGGCGGTCTTTGGTGAGAAGGACTGGCAGCAGTTGCGAGTGGTGGCGGCGATGACCCGGGAGCAGGGCCTGCCGATTGAGATCATTGGGCATGAGACGATTCGCGACCCGGACGGGCTGGCGATGAGCAGCCGGAATCGGTTTTTGAGCGCCGTGGAGCGGGAGGCAGCGCTGGCGATACCGCGTGCTCTTCATGCGGCGCGGCGGGCACGGACGGCGACCGAGGCCGAAACGGCGATGGCGGGCGTGCTCTCAGGGGTTGATGTGGAGTACGCCGTGGTTCGAGATGCCCAGACGCTGGCGAACGTTGGGAATGGGCCGGCGCGTGCGTTGATCGCGGCGCGCGTGGGTCGTACGCGGCTGATCGATAACGCCGCGTGGTCGCCTTGACGGGCTACCCTCCGGGTCGATCGGGAAGAGAGAGGGCGAGGGGGCAAGCCATGGAGATGCACTTTGCTGAAGACTCCGCTCTATACGTACCACGTTCAAGCCGGCGGCAAGATGGTGGACTTTGCCGGGTGGCAGATGCCCATGATGTACACGGGGATCCACGAGGAGCACCACCAGGTGCGGACCTCGGGCGGGATCTTTGATGTAAGCCACATGGGGCGGGTCAAGGTGACGGGGAAGCATGCGCGGAAGTTCCTCGAGCGGTTGTGCACGCGGAAGATCAGCGACATGGAGGCGGGGCAGTGCCGGTACTCGCTGGTGTGCAACGAGCGGGGCGGGGTGCGGGACGATGTCATCGTGTACCGCATGGACGACGACGAGTTCTTGATCGTGGTCAATGCCTCGAATCGGGAGAAGCTGCTGGGCCACTTTGAGGAGGTCCGGGCGGCGGGGGACCTGACGGTGAAGTTCGACGATCAGACGATGAGCACGGCCATGGTGGCGCTGCAGGGGCCGAAGGTGATCCCGGACCTGGTGGCCAAGCTGAGCGCGGAAGTCGCGGCCCTGAAGCGGTACCGGTTTCTGGTGAAGAACCTGGTGATCATGAAGGCGATCGTGAGCCGGACGGGATACACCGGGGAAGACGGGGTCGAGGTGATCCTGCCTTCGATGGCGGTGTCGATGGCGCTTGGGTACGTGGAGAAGGAAGCCGGAGACAAGTCGCTGCTCAAGCCGGCAGGGCTCGGCGCGAGGGACACGCTGCGCATGGAGGCGGGGATGCCGCTGTACGGGCACGAACTGGGCGAAGAGATCAACGCGCTGTCGTGCGGCGTGGACTTCGCCATCGCCCTGGACAAGGACCAGGGGGAGTACGGCGAGCGGTTCATCGGGATGGAGGCGCTCAAGCGAACCGTTGCCGAGGGCGGGCCGAAGCGGAAGCTGGTGGGTCTCGCGATTGAAGGCAAGCGCACGGCGCGTCAGGGGAATGTGATCAAGCGTGGCGGAGCGGCGGTGGGGGAAGTGACCAGCGCGTGCCTGAGCCCGACGCTCGGGCACGGCATCGCGATGGGATTCGTGGACACCTCGCTGACCGAGGTGGGGACGGAGCTCACGGTGGACACCGGCCGCGGCGAACTGGCGGGGAAAGTGGTGAAGCTGCCGTTCTACAAGCCTCGGAAGGGGTGATCGGCGGCGGCAAGGCCGGCGGCTACCATCGCGCATGGCGGCGACACGCTTGTACCTGGACAACGCGGCGACATCGTTCCCGAAGCCTCGCGCGGTGCACGAGGCGATGCTGCGGTATGGGACGGAAGTCGGGGGCACGGCCGGTCGCGGGGCGTACTTCGAGGCTCGGGAGGGGGGGCGGCTGATCCGGCAGTGCCGCGATCGGATCAACAGGCTGCTTCACGGCGAAGATCCGGACCACGTGGTGTTTACGCTCAACACGACCGATGCGCTGAACCTGGCGATCAAGGGCGTGGTGCGGCGGGCGCTGCAGGCCAGCGGCGGCGAGGGAAGCTCGGTTCATGTCGTCGCGACGGCGCTGGATCACAACTCCGTGCTGCGGCCGCTCAACTCGCTGGCGGCGGAGGACCCGCGGGTGTCGTGGACGTGCGTGGCGGTGAGGGGATGGGGGGTGAGCCCGGCGGACGTGGCCGCGGCGGTGCGGGCGGACACGGTGCTGGTGTCGATCAATCATGTGAGCAACGTGACGGGGGCGGTGCAGCCGGTGGAGGAGATCGTCGCGGCGTGCAGGCGGGTGAACCCGGGGGTGCTGGTGCTGCTGGATGCGGCGCAGTCGGCCGGGCACATAAAGGTGGATGTACGCGAGTTGGGGGTGGACCTGGTGGCGTTGCCCGGGCACAAGGGGCTGCTGGGCCCGCTGGGGACGGGCGCGCTCTACATCCGACCCGGTGTCGAGCGGGTGGTATCGACGCTGCGGGAGGGCGGAACGGGGTCGAAGTCGGAGCAGGATCGGCAGCCGGAGTCATTGCCGGACAAGTACGAATCGGGGTCGCAGAACGCGGTGGGGATCGTGGGGCTGTCGGAGGGTGTGCGGTACCTGCTGGAGCGGGGGATGGATGATGTGGAGGCGCACGAACGGGAGTTGCGTGCGGCGATGTTGGGGGGATTGAGAGAGCTCGGTGCGGTTGATGATGGCGGTGGGCCGGGGCGGATGGGACTTCGGCTGGTAGGGCCGGCGACGGTGGACGGGAGAACGGGCGTGTTCTCGATGGTTCACGAGGCGCTGGCGCCCCAGGAACTGGCGGCGATCCTGGAACAGGAGCACGGCGTGCTGGGGCGGGCGGGGTTGTCGTGTGCGCCGCGCGTGCACGAGGGGATGGGGACGACCGCCGGTGGCGGGGTGTTCCGATTGAGCGTCGGGCCGTTTACGACGGTGGGGGATGTGAGGCGGGCGTGTACGGCGCTGGGTGATGTGTGCCGCGCCGTGGTGGGGCGGGTGTGAGAGACGGTGGCGGCGGGAAGGGAGCATCGAAGTCTCCAAGCGGACTTCGATGGCACGGGTCCAGACGCACGGATCCTGATGGCGACGGTTCACGCCGAGCGGGGCACTTCGACCCACCCGCCCTGCTGGTGGCGGACGATGGCGCCGGTGACGGCGTAGATGATCTGCTCGCACATGTTCGTGGCGTGGTCCGCCATGACGCAGCACTCGTTGGCGATCTGGTGGAGGCTGAAGGCGAAGTCGACGGACATGGTTCCGGCGGCGATCCGTCGCTCGGCATCCTTGAGGACAGATTCGAGGAACGCCTCGACGGCGTCCTCGCTCTGGAGCACGACCTTGGCGAGGGCGGGGTCTGAGCGGTTGAAGGCGTGCACGGCGTCGCGCAGGATTCCCTGGACGCTGTTGGTCAGGACGGTGAAGGTCGGGGGGATGTCGCCGGTGGTGTTCTTGAGCGCCTGGGCCTGGTTGGCGACGTCAACCGCGGCATCGGCGATGCGTTCGAGTTCGTTGTTGATCTTGACGATTGTGAGGACTTCGCGAAGTTGGGAGGCGTCGAGTTTGGCGTTCTCGTGCGTGGCATCGGTGAGCAAGGCGACCGCTGCCTTCTCGACCTCCACATCCACCCGATCGATCACGTCATCTTGGGCGCTCACGACCGCGGCCCGGACCGGATCCCGGGCCAGGGTGGCCTCGAACGCGGCCTCAACAATGGCGCGGACGCGGTGGCCCTGCTCGGCCAGGTCGGCCCGAAGCCGCTCGAGACGCTTGGTGAAGCCTTGGGGTGTCGTGGGCATGGCGGTGCTGTTCAAGAATACCACGGTTCGGGGCGCAAGGGTATCATCGGCTTTCCCCGCCGCGGGGCTTTTCCGGCGACGCTTCACCCCTGTTTTCAGCGAGAGACGCCATGTACGACATCGAGACCGTTCACGCCCGGCAGGTTCTGGATTCGCGCGGCAACCCGACGGTGGAGGTCGAAGTGGAGTTGTCGAGCGGGGTGGGCGGGCGGGCGATCGTTCCCTCCGGGGCCTCCACCGGCGAGAACGAGGCGGTGGAACTGCGGGATGGGGACAAGGGTGTGTACTTGGGCAAGGGGGTCCAGAAGGCGGTCGCGAACGTGATCGACCGGATCGCGCCGGTGGTGGAGGGGATGGACTGCCGCGATCAGGAGGAGATCGACGCGGCGATGATTGAGTTGGATGGAACGGAGAACAAGGGGGAGCTTGGGGCCAATGCGATCCTGGGTGTGTCGATGGCGGTGGCGAAGGCCGCGGCGGAGGCTTCGGGCCTGCCGCTGTACCGGTACCTGGGCGGGTCGGCGGCCAAGACGCTGCCGGTGCCGATGTTCAACATCCTCAACGGGGGAAAGCACGCCGACAACACGGTGGACTTCCAGGAGTTCATGGTCCAGCCGTGGGGGTTTGACACGTTCGAGGAAGGGTTGCGGGCGGGCGTGGAGATCTACCACGCGCTCAAGAAGGTGCTGCACGACAAGGGGCTCTCGACCTCGGTGGGGGATGAGGGCGGATTTGCGCCGAACCTGAAGTCGAACGAAGAGGCCCTGCAGATCATCGAGCAGGCCGTGACGAAGGCGGGCTACAGGTGGGGCGAGCAAGTGTTCGTCGCGCTGGACCCGGCGATGAGCGAGTGCTGGAACGAGGCGGAGAAGGCGGGGAAGCGCGGGTACATGATGTTCAAGAGCACCAAGGAGGTGCTGAGTTCGAAGGACATGATCGACCTGTGGGCGAGCTGGTGCGCGAAGTACCCGATCCGCTCGCTTGAGGATGGGTTGGCGGAGAACGACTGGGACGGGTGGAAGGCGCTGACGGAACGGCTGGGGGAGAAGATCCAGTTGGTGGGGGATGACCTGTTTGTGACGAACCCGAAGTTCCTGCAAAAGGGGCTGGACAACGGGTGCGCGAACGCGATCCTGGTCAAGGTGAACCAGATCGGGACGCTCAGCGAGACGTTCGATGCCGTGGACCTGGCGAGGCGGAACGGGTATGGCGCCGTAATGAGCCACCGGTCCGGGGAGACGGAGGATTCCACGATCGCGGACATCGCGGTCGCAACCAACTGCGGGCAGATCAAGACGGGCGCGCCGTGCCGCAGCGACCGGAACGCGAAGTACAACCAGTTGATCAGGATCGCCGAGCAGTTGGGGGATTCGGGGGTGTACGGGTCGGTGATGTGGAACCGGGGATAGAAGGAAGAGCCGCTCTGCCACCGGTGGTCTGATACACTCGCCGTCGCTATTGCGAGGCGAACATGCGAAACTTCGTTCTTCTGGCGGTCGTGATCGTGGCCCACTCGGCATGGGCGCAGGACGTTCGTGTCACCGGTTCGGGGGCGGATGCGGCGAACTACCCGCCGCCGCGGCACTTCGACCACCTGCATATGCGGCTGGTGATCGATATCCCGGACATGGAGGCGAGGGCGCTCAGCGCGGAACAGACGCTGACGGTCACCCCGATCGGGCGTGCGAGATCGGAACTGGTGCTCAACGCCGATGGAATGAAGATCCAGTCCGTGATGCGGACGGATGGGAGGTCGCGTCGCGCGGCGAGGTTTGAACACGCCGACGGTGTGCTCCGCATCGCGGTGGAGCCGGCGCTGCGGCTGGGCGAGACGGCGGAGTTCGTCACGTCGTACACGCTCGAGAATCCCAGGCCGGCGGGGGGCATCATCGGCGGGGGGCTTACGTGGACGCGCGGCAAGCTTTCGGCCTCGGACGAGACCAGCAAGTTCGCGCAGATCCACAGCCAGGGCCAGCCCGAGTTCAACCGGAAGTGGTTTCCGTGCCACGACTTTCCGAACGAGCGATTGACGACCGAGTTGATCGTGACGGTCGAGGACCCGTTCGTGGTGAGTTCGAACGGGCGACTCGTCGGCACGCGCCTGGGGAGCCCGGCCGCCAGCGGCAAGCCGAGAATGACGTGGCACTGGCTGCAGGACAAGCCCCACGCCAACTACCTGGTGACCCTTGTGGTGGGGCGATTCTCGATCGTGGGCCTCCCGGGCGGGACGCCGGAGGAGAACGCGGTGGTCAACTACCTCTACGCGCCGGTGGGCACGGAGGAGAACGCGGCGAAGGTGTACAGCGCGACACCCGCCATGATGTCGTACTTCTCGACGCTGCTCGACCTCCCCTACCCGTGGGACAAGTACAGCCAGGCGCTGTGCCGCGGGTACCAGGGCGGCATGGAGAACACCTCGGCCACGACGATGTCGGAGTCCTCGGCGCGGGCGAGGCCCGGAAGCCAGGACGACATCATCGCGCACGAGTTGATTCACCAATGGTTCGGCGATTACCTGACCTGCAAGACCTGGGAGCACGCCTGGTTGAACGAAGGGTGGGCGAGTTACGGCGAAGCGATGTGGGCCGAGGGCGCGGCGGCGCCGGGGCGGGCGAGGCGCGACTACCAACGGAAGATGGCCCAGTTCATCCGGACGCAAGGCGGCATGAACCGCACCAGCGCGCCCGCGGCGCCGGCGATGGTGTCCCGCTACTACGCGAGCCCATTCGCCAACTTCATCAAGGCCAACGACATCTACTCCAAGGGCGCGTGCGTGCTGCACATGCTGCGGATGCAACTGGGGGATGACGTGTTCTGGCCCGCGGTGCGGGCTTACGTGAAGCGGCACGCGCTGGGGAGCGTGGAGACGGACGACTTCCGGTACTGCCTGGAGGAGTTCTCGGGACAGAGTCTGGAGCGGTTTTTCACGCAGTGGTGCTACCGGCCGGGGCTGCCGCGCCTGGCGGTGGAGATGGAGTGGAGCCCGGCGGAGGAAGAGAAGCCGGACGGTGCGGGGGAGTTGACCGTGACCTTCAAGCAGACGCAGCGGATCAACGCGGACAATCCGGCGTACGTGCTGGACCTGCCGGTGGAGATCAAGGTGGGGGATGGGCTGGAGCGACGGACGGTGCGGATGGATTCGATGCAGGCGGAGTTGAAGGTTCGGCTGGCGGCCAAGCCGGCGGATGTGACCGTCGATCCGGAGATGTCCGTGGTGGCGCCGACATCGATCCGCAAGCCCCTGGCGATGTGGATCGAACAGGCCCGGCATTCTTCGCTGCTGGCGCAGATCCAGGCGGCGGAACATCTTCGTGAGTTTGATGATCCGGCCGCGGCGGAGACGCTGCTTGTTCTTGCACGCGGGGAGGAACTCGAACTGAGGGATGCGGCGCTGGCCTCGCTGGAAGCGTTGCAGGTGCGAACGACCGCGCTGGTTTCAGGAGGTGCGCGATGAGCCGGGTGGTGTGGCTGGTGCTCGCGGCGGGTTCGGTCGCGGCGGCGCGTCCGGGTGATGAGTGCTGCGGCGGGGCACACCGGTGGCAGCCGGCGCCCCGCGAGATCGGGAGTTTTGACCCCGCGACAGGACGGGACCTTCGGACCTATCCCCCGAGCCCGTACGTGGACTTCCAGCACATGACGCTCCGGATCGACATTCCGGACATGAACACGCCGCGGTTGAAGGCCGTGCAGAACCTCCGATTCGTGCCGGTGGGAAGGGCCATGTCCACGCTGGTCCTTGATGCGAAACTGCTGGAAATCGTGAAGGTTGAGTCGCCGGGGAGGAGCGTCACGTTTTCGCATGATGGCCGGACGTTGGCGGTCAACTTCGAGCCGGTGCTGCCGCCGGGCGAAGCGGCGGAAGTCGAGACAACGTACACGGTGGACGATCCACCCCGGGGCCTGACGTGGACGCCGGAGTCGCCCGCGTGGCCGGGCCGGCCGGCGCAACTGCACACGCAGGGGCAGGCGGAGGACAACAGTTACTGGTTCCCGTGCCACGATTCGCCCAACGATCGGCTGACGACGGAACTGGTCGTGACCGTTCCGTCGGGCTACCTGGTCAGTTCGAATGGTCGCCTGGTCGCGCCGTCGCGGTTTGCCGAGATGGGAAGGACGACGTTCCACTGGCTCCAGGACAAGCCGCACGTGCCGTACCTGGTCTCGCTGATCGTGGGCAAGTTCGATATCCAGAACGTCGCCCGCGCGGGGCGCGACCGGATCCCCATGCCGGTGTACGTGCCGCCCGGTCGGGGCGGAGACATCAAGGTGACGTACGGGAACACCCCGCGGATTGTGGACGTTTTCGAGCGTCGCACGGGTCAGGCGTACCCGTGGGACCAGTACGCGCAGTTGGTCGTGTGGAACTTCAGCGCCGGCGGGATGGAGAACACCTCCGCGACGACGATGTACGACACCGCGATCTTCTCGGCGGAGACGATCAAGGACGGGGACCTGGATGGGCTCATCTCGCACGAGTTGGCGCACCAGTGGTTCGGCGACCTGATCACCTGCAGGAGTTGGGAGCACATCTGGCTCAATGAAGGGTTCGCGACGTACTTCACGAACCTGTGGTGGGAGGAGCGCGACGGCCGGGATGGATACATGGCCGGTGTCCTGGGGAACTTTGACAGCGTGATCGGCCGCGACAAGGCCGATGCGCCGTACCAGCCCGCGATGGTCAGCAAGGACTACCGCGACCCGTGGGAGACGTTCCGCAAGGCGGCCAACCCATACCCGAAGGGCGCCTCGATCCTGCACATGCTCCGTGTGAAACTCGGCGATGAGGTCTTCTTCCGCGGCCTGGCGGCGTACGTGCAGAAGTTCAAGTTCCGCGAGGTGGAAACCAACGACCTCCGCCGTACGCTCGAGGATGTGTCCGGTGAGACGCTGGAGCAGTTCTTCGAACAATGGTGCTACCGGCCCGGCGTGCCGGAGGTCCACCTGACGGCGACGTGGAACCCGGAGACCTCGGAACTCGCCTTCGCGGCGGAGCAGAAGCAGACCGTCAACGGGCACAACCCGGCGTTCGTCTTCGATCTGCCGATCTGGGTTGACGCCGAGTCCGGCTCCAGGCCGCTTGGGGTGGTTCGCCTTGACGCGAGAGAGAACCAGGCGGTATTCAAACTGCCGGCTGAGCCCGCGATGATCGTGATCGACCCTGAACTTTCGGTGCTGGCGGACGTCCGGTTCGAACAGCCGGTGCGTCGATGGCTGGCCCAGCTCGAACGGGGCCCGACGCTGCCCGCGAGGGTCCGTGCAGCGCGGGAACTCGCGGCCGATGGGTCCGCCATTGGCGCCTCGATCCTTCTGCGGGTCGCGGCGGATGAACGGGAGCCTGTGGTCCTCCGGCGGACATGCATCGGAAGTTTGGCGGCGAAGGGCAATGCCGCCGCGCTGGCCACCCTGAGCCGAAAGGCGATCAAGAGCCACGACGTTCGCGAGGCGCTCATATCGGAAGGGGTCAAGGTGCTGGCGGGCGCGTTCACGCCGGACCACGCGCGCGTGCGCGATGTCATCATCGCCGCGGCGACGAAGGATGAAAGCGAGCGTGTCCGGGCGGCGGCGGTGCGGGCGATCGGCGAGGCGGGATGGCGCGATCGGCTGGCGATCCTGATCGCGGCCGCGGGGTCCGAATCGCAGCACGATCGGGTGCGGCAGGCGGCGCTGGAGGCCCTGGCGGCGCTGAACGTGCCGGAGGGGCTGTCGGTGGCGCTCACGTGCGCCCAGGCGGGCAACCTGAATCGGACCCGACCCGTGGCGATCAACGCCGCGGCCACACTGGCGCACCACAACCCGGATGTCGCCGTGCCGGCGCTCATCAAACTTTTAGAGGATCGGGAGCGTCGGGCGTGGGAGGCGGCGGGTCGGGCGCTGCTGAGCATCGGCGATCGGCGCGCGCTGCCGGCGTTGAACGAACTTCGCACCGGCAAGCGGGATCCGGTCGATGCGGCGATGATCGGCGGATGGATCGCGGAGATAGAGGCGAAGACAAAGCCGTGAGCAGGCAAGGCTCCGTCCGATGCGGCGCGGTATTACACCGTGACCGGCGCGCCCAGGGCCCGACCGATCGCCTCGATCGCCCGTTCGATCATCGCGCGTGACACGTCGAGGTGAACGACGAAACGGATGCGCTGCGGCGCCGTGGGGAGGGCCAGCACGCCCAACCCGCGGAGTCTCGCGCACACCTCGGCGGCGGTCCCGTGCCTCCGGTCGAGGTCGATGAACACCATGTTCGTCTCGACCGGCATTGGGATGGTCACCCCCGGAAGGTCGGCGATGCCATCGGCCAAGCGTGCGGCGTTGGCGTGGTCCTCTACCAGCCGATCCCGGTGGTGGTCCAGGGCGTACAGGGCCGCCGCGGCGAGGATCCCCGCCTGCCGCATCGCGCCGCCGAACATCTTACGGAAGCGATGCACGCGCGCGATGATGGCGGCATCGCCCGAGACGGCCGAGCCCGCGGGCGTGCCCAGTCCTTTCGAAAAGCAGCACGAGATCGTGTCGAAGTGGCGGGCGTAATCCGCGGGCTTGTGGCCGGTCTTGGCGCACGCGTTCCAGAGGCGGGCGCCGTCGAGGTGCAGTTTCAGGTTGTGCTGGCGGCTGCGTCCGGCCACGCGCAAGATCTGGTCCAGCGGCCACACGGCGCCGCCGCCCCGGTTCTGCGTGTTCTCAACGATGACCAGCTTGGAGTGCGGGAAGTGGGCGGAGTCGGGGCGGACCATCGCGTCGATCTGGTCGGCATCGAAGAGGCCGCGGTCGCCCGTCATGGTGCGGATCATGACCCCGGACAGCGCGGCGGGGGCGCCGGTTTCGTAGTTGATGATGTGGCTGTCGACGTGGCAGATGACCTCATCGCCGGGCTCGGTATGGGCGCGGATGGCCGTCTGATTCGCCATGGTGCCCGAGGGCACGAAGCACGCCGCCGGCTTGCCCATGATTTCAGCGATCCGCTCCTGCAGGCGGATGACCGTGGGGTCATCGCCCAGCACATCATCACCGACTTCCGCCTCAGCCATGGCCTTCCGCATGGCGGGCGTCGGGCGTGTGACCGTATCGGAGCGAAGGTCGATCAGGGGCTCGGGCATGAAGACACTCTAGACGCGTGGCCCGCGCCGCGTTTACCGGCCTTCTTCGCGGGAATCCCGGCGGTTTCGGGGCGGGCGCAAGTCGTTGAACCGCACGAAGGCGGACACTTCCGCGTCCGTTGGCTTGCTCGCCTCCCATGCGGCCACGTAGAGGGCGCAGAGCGTCTCGCCGGCATCGCGGAACCGCTCGGAGATGAGCTCCTTTCCGGACGCCTTGGTCAGCGATCCATCCTTCTGCATCTGGTACAGCGGCTCGACTTTCTCGTGCGAACGGCGGAAGTACGCCAGCACATCGTCCCACGGGTCGGCGGGGTTGATGCGGCGCTGGTACGAGAGCGTGGGCCGCATGGAATCAAAGTCGATGCGGTGAATGTCCACGATCCGGCCGTCGATGTACGAGTGGAAGTTCCTGTCCGTCGTGTAACCGTTCGGGTTCTCGCCGGCCCAGCCGTTGAAGTGCTTGGTCGTGTGCAGCGGTTGGGCGGTGTCGCCCATGAAGTGCGCGAGCACGCCCATGAAGTGAATGATGTTCTCCCTCTCCTGCTTCAGGGCCGCCGCACGTTGCGGGGCGCCGGAAGGGTCGGATTCGTCGAGCGCTTCGAGTATCCGCAGGGTGTTGAACGAAGACTGGAGCAGCGCGAAGCGCTGATCGATGGCGTGGAGCAGGTAGCCGGGCCATTCCTTGCCGCGGTCGAGGTCCTTGAGCGGGTCGTACGGGGCGACGCGTTCGGGATGCCTTTCCTTGGCGAGAATCATGGCCTTGGTGTACTCATGTCGGAGGCGGGGGATCGTGTCCAGCGTGAGGCCGAACTGCTCGAGGTCCTCCGCGTCGAGGTAATGCTCCGGATGCAGCTCGTGCCCGAGGACAAGGCGCTTGGTCCCGCGCCAGCGATCGGGTTCGCACGCCTGTTCAGCCAGGCGGGCGACCACCTCGGGGTCCTTGAGCCATGCGGGCATTTCCTTGGGCAGACCGTCGACCGCCAGCCGCGTGATCGTGCGGTGGCCGTGCGCATTCCACGCCAGCGCCGGGGCGGACGCCATCAGGCCCAGCACAAGACACACCGTCACAATCGATCGCATGCTTCGGCTCCCTCCCGCGACAGGCAGGCCGCGGACTTCAAGCGTAGCTCAGGTGCCAAAGAGCGAGAGCTGAGAAGAAGGCGGAGGCGTGGTCGGAGGCGGGATGCGCGGCCGAAGCGGGGGGACCTCCTGATCCACGCCGAATCGACGGGCGAAGAGCGTGAAAGTTTCGTGAATCTGGCGGGCGCGAGGTCCAACACCGCGTTGCCTGGTAAAAAACCGGGGGTCGTAGAGTTCGCCACCACGAGATTCGCGGATGAAGGACTCGACCTTCGCCGCGCGGTCGGGGAAGTGCCGGCGCAGCCAGTCGAGGAACAAGTCTTTGATCTGGTAGGGCAGACGCAGCAGCACGTATCCGGCGCGTCGGGCGCCGGTCTCGGACGCCGCCTTGAGCACAGATGGAATCTCGTGGTCGTTGATGGCCGGGATGATGGGGGCCATCATGACGGAGACGGGGACGCCCGTTGCGGCGACCTTGGCGACGGCGTCGAGGCGCGCGGAAGGGCTGCTGGCGCGGGGCTCCATCCGCGCGGCGAGCGAAGAGTCGAGCGTCGTGATGGACAATGCCACGTGCACGAGTTCGTGTCTGTGGAGATCCTCCAGCACATCCAGGTCACGCAGGATCAGGCGGCTCTTGGTGATGATGGTGACGGGCTGGCGAGTCTCGAGGCACACGATCAGGCATCGTCGGGTGATCTCGAGCTCGGATTCCACGGGCTGGTACGGGTCGGTCACGCCCGAAAGCATGATCGGTTCGCCGCACCACGACGGCCGCTCGATCCACCGGCGCAGGAGTTCGGGTGCGTCGTGCTTGGCGACCAGACGTGTCTCGAAGTCCAGACCGCACGACATCCCGAGGTACTCGTGCGTGGGTCGGGCGTAGCAGTAGATGCACCCGTGCTCGCACCCACGGTACGGGTTCAGCGTCCAGCCGAGCTTGAGGTCCGGGCTGTCGACGCGGTTGACGATCGAGCGCGATGCATCCCTGCCGGCCCGGGTGGAGACTTGCACCCCGTTGGGACAATCGGAAGCGACCGAGTCCAGATGCTCCCCCAGCACGTGCAACCGAACGGACTCGAAACGATTGCCGGGATTGAGTCCAGCCCCGCGGCCGCGAACAGGCCCGGTTGGAAGTGCATCGCGAAACTCTGGCATACCAGACATTACCCAAACATTAGGACGCAGGCTGTCAACAGGGCAAGAGTCCCGCTAGCGGGGCGAGTCCGACGGTACCTTTGTCGGTTGGCCGGCTGCGGCGTCCGGTGCCTGAGCCACCGCGGGGTTGGAGGCGCTTGCCTGCTCGGGAGGCGGTGCCGCCGGACCCGCCGGCATCAGCTCAATCTCGAAGTGAAAGTGATTGGGCTCGAAAAAGCCTCCCGGCGTGGTTCGTTGGTAGGGATCCTGCGTGTGGCGGAGAAGGGCGTATGGAAGCGTCAATGAAAGGGAGATGGCGCCGTCCTGTTCCACACGAGTCTCCACCCGGCCAGCATCGGGCGATGACCCGTCCAAGCTTCCCGGACGGGCGCTGAGTTCGTTGTAGGTTTGCAGGACGGGATCCTGCTTGTCCGCTGTGAGGATCAGATTCCGCGCCTCGCCGCCGAGGCCGCAGGTCTGAAGGTCCTCGAGCATGTACCGCATGTGGACCAGGGATGTGCGTGGTACCGGTGCGGCGGGGCGATTCATGACCACGCGGTCAAGCCGAATGGTGATGGCGGCCCCTTCCTTAATGTCGCGAAAGAAAGGTTTGCCCGGGTCCTGCTTGTAAAGTCCGACCTGTACAACGGCGCCTCGGCGATCCGCCTTGCCGCGGTCGAGGCGAGTGCCGCCCAGTCCGACATAAACATCGATGTTTGGCGCCAGTTCCCGCTTCTGCGCTGAGGACTGGTAGCGTCGCTCCCCGGAGAAAGTCGCGACCCCTCCGTCCCGCACGGGCCAGGCGATGGTGACCCTGGGAATCTTGAGATCTTCGGCCAACAGGATGTCGTGCTGAGCGCGGGCGCTCGCCGCGCCGAGCAGGATTGCCCAGATTGCCGCGATCCAACTTGGTCGGCAGATTCTCAGCATGTTAGGGATTCACCTTGGGTTGAGTGCGAGTTCTCAACACCGGCAACCAATGGCCCTGGCGCCCCGAATATCGGGCGGACTTTCGTACAAGTCCGGTTTCAAGGCGTGCGAAACTTCGAGGCGATGGTATGCTGTGAATGAGGTCCGGTTTGAATCGGACTAGGCGATCCCGTATTCGAGTCAGGAGATCAGCGGATGAGCAATCGGAGCCTTCATGGCCGGCGCGGGGCGGGCCGGGTGGTGATGACGTCGGCGGCGGTGTGGGTGGTCGCCGGGATGGCCGCGGCGGTGAAGGCGGACGATGATGACAAGAAGCTGCTCGACAAGCAGCCGGCGGTGAAGGGGCGGGTGTATTCGGCGGATCCGTGGAAGGCCGGCTCTCGCCTGGGACCGATCGGGCAAGAGGGGGATGCGACTTTTCCCTCGAAGAACGTGAACCTGAAGAGCTGGCTTCCGCTCAATGCGTTCAGCGGGTTTACGGCGGGCGGGAACGGCGCCGATTGCTGGGGGTACACATCGCCATCGGGTCGCGAGTATGCGCTGATGGGGTTGAGCTGGGGGAACGGGATCGTCGAAGTGACTGACCCGGCCAATCCGGTGATCATCGCGACGATCCCGGGCGGGGTGGACATTCTGTGGCGGGACATCGCGGTCATCGGTCACTACGCGTACGCGGTGAGCGACAGCGCGGGGGTGGGCATCCAGGTCATCAACCTCGCGAACATTGACGCTGGCTCCGTGACGCTGGTTCGGAACTACAGCCAGGGCGGCCACACACGCACGCACACGCTGATCGACAACCCGGCGTCCGGGTTCATGTACGCGTGCGGTGGGAACGCGGCCGGCGGCCGGACCATCCCGGTCTCGGTCGCCGCGGACCCGACGTATCCGACTTTTGTGGGCGTGGCGTCCCCCGACACGGGGCAGCAGGGCGGGTACGTGCACGAGGCGCTGGCGATCAACTACACCAGCGGGCCGTACGCGGGCAAGGAGATCGTGTTCCTGTTCAAGGGGCAGACGGGGATGCAGATCCTCGACTGGACCAACAAGTCCGCTCCGATTTCCCTGTTCGAAGGGTCGTACCCGGGCGAGCGGTACGGGCACCAGGGCTGGATCAGCGAGGACCGGAAGTACCTGTACCTGAACGATGAACTCGACGGGCCGACCAACGGCCTGGTTCCCCGGTTCCTGACGCGTGTCTTCGATGTGTCCGATCTCTCGGCCCCGCGGCTGGTGTCCACGATCACCAATGGTCTGCCCGCCGTCGATCACAACGAGTACGTAAAGGGCCGCTACCTGTACCAGTCGAACTACACCAGCGGCCTGCGGATCTGGGACCTGACGCACCCGCTCAAGCCCTACGAAGTGGCGTGGATCGACACGCGTCCGGAAGACGACGGGACGGGGTACAACGGCGCCTGGGGCAACTATCCCTTCTTCAACAGCGGCACAATTCTGATCAGCGACATCGAGCGTGGCCTCTTCGCCGTGAAGATGTCGATCCTCGAGTTCGACAACACGATCGCGTACCCAACGGTGCTCGAGCCCGGGCAGGCGACGCCGGTCTCCGTGAAACTGACGGGGTACGACGGAGCGACGCCCGGCGTGGTGAACCTGCGTCTGCGCGTGAACGGCGCGGCGTATTCAACCTACCCGCTGACTCACTCCGGCAATGGGGTCTACACGGGCCAGATTCCCGCGACCAACGGCTTCGACCGGGTGAACTACTACTTCGAAGCTTTGACCAGCGAGGCGTCACCTCGCACGTTTACGTGGCCGCTCGACGCCGCCAACGGGCAGATCTTCACGGCGTACACGCAGTCGTCGGAGCAGGTCCTGTTCTCGGATAACTTCGAGACGAACCTCGGCTGGACCGTGACGACGACGCCGATCAACGGGACGGCCTCGGGCGCGTGGACCCGGGCGATCCCAGCGTTCAACAACGGTCCCGGCGCAGTGATCGGTGATGCGGACGGCTCGGGCCGTTGCTTCCTCACGGGGAGTTCGCTCAACGCCGACGTCGACTTCTGCACGACCGTGCTCACGTCGCCGGTGATCGACCTGTCGCAGGCGCCGGAGGCGAGGATCAGCTATTCGCGGTGGCTTCTTTCCATCGTCGGCACGGAGGACAGCCTCAACACGGAAGTCTCCGGCGACAACGGGAACACGTGGACGCCCGTGCACTCTGTCAGCCCCGTGACCGGCGGCTGGGAGCGGGTGACCTTCCGCGTCGCCGACTACATCACGCCGACCAACCAGGTGCGCGTCCGGTTTGTCGTGAGCGATCCGCCCCGGCAGTCGGGCAATCCGCCAACGTGGGTGGATGACTCCATCACCGAGGCCGGGATCGATTGGGTGGTTGTTGTGAATCCGGTGGTGAACGCGGTGTGCTACGCGAACTGCGATGGCAGCGCGGGCACGCCGCTGCTCACGGCCAACGACTTCCAGTGCTTCCTGAACAAGTTCGCCGCGGGAGAGCCCTCGGCGAACTGCGACGGCAGTTCAGGCTCACCGCTGCTCACGGCCAACGACTTCCAGTGCTTCCTGAACAAGTTCGCGGCCGGCTGCTCGTAAGTTCGGCCTGCGTGACAATCGCGTCGTGGTGGGTGCTTTCGGCGGTGCCGCTCACGGAGCGGCATCGACACTCCCGCGCGATTACTCTGCAAAGCGAATCTTGATGCCGCCGTTGCTGGAGCGAATCGTGGAGGATTCGCCGCCGTTGCCGACGCGCAGCGTGGCCTTCGACCGTCCCGTTTTCTCAAAGGCGAAGGAGCTCGGGCCCTGTTTGGGACCGGTGACGCTTCCGTTGCTCGTGGAGGCGGTGATTGTGCCGGCGAAGGCGGAGCCGATTTCCAGTGTAACAGAGCCGTTTGAGGTGTCGATGTCCACGGGGCCGGCGTTCTGCGGCGAGAGCGAGATCCGCACCGCTGCATTCGAAGTATCCGCCTTGACCGGCCCGGCAACGTCGCTGACTTCGATGCGTCCGTTGCTGGTGTCGGCGCTGAGCTTGCCGGCGTGTTTCTTGACGACGATCGCCCCGTTGGAGGTGCGCAGGTCGGCGGCTCCCCCGGTACCAGATACTTCAATGCGGCCATTGCTGGTTCGAGCCGTGATGCCGTTTATGTCCGGCATCGTGATCTCAAAGCCGCAACCCTCGCTGCCAAGCCAGGTGCCCCCCGGCGGGGTGGCGGCGACCAGCAGCGTTCCGGCCGCATCTCGATTGGCGGTGATGGTGGTACCGGCGAGGCGGTCATCGGTGGTCATGCGGAGCGTGGCGATGATCTGAACGTCCGCCCTCGGCTCCGCGCGGACGGTGATGACGCCGTTGCGGGTCGTCACATCCAGCCCGCCCCCGGAGGAGTGGGGGACGGTGATGGTGGTCACTTGTTCCTTGACGGGCAGGAGGTTCGTGCAGCCGGGGAGCGACAGGCCGGCGGCAAGTGCGAGGCAGGCAGCGCTACGGATCATGAGAGACTCCCATAGGGTGACCAAACTGGGCTCGCGAAGGCCCTGTGAGCATATTGGGAGTTGGGCCGAGCGATTTGCATTGGCGGGACAGGTTTCCGCAGAACCACGCGCGCGCAGGGACGCTGCCGGTCACCGGGTCTCAAACTCGACGGTTACAGCAACCTGTTCCGGTTTGAGCTTCATCTCGTCGTACATCCGAACAAATCGATCGGTGTCGGGCGTCTTGAAGCGGCGGAGCGCATCCACCCAGGCGGGCGGAATCGGTTGGTACCAGAGCCAGGCGACCACGGTCAGCCGGCCCGAGCCAGAACTCTTCGGGATGGGAACCCTGTACGTGATCCGATCCTGCCCGCCCTCAAAGTTGTCATCGCCGTTCAAGCCCACGGGCGCTGTGTCGGCCGTGTGGGGGCCGTTGGGCTGGTACCCCATGGGAAGGAGGCGGGTGTCCTTGAGCCGCGTGGCCATGGAGGCGAGCGAGGTCGTAGGCTTGCCGCGCTCATCCGCCGCGATCATCTCGTACACGACGACCTGGTCGGGCGAGTCGACCACGTCGCGGTGGGGGATGGCCAGTTCATCCGCGATGCCCTTGATGCGACCGTCGGCACCCGGTTCGCCGGAGGTGAACAGCGGGGTTCGACCTTCGCGGACCTGCACCTGCACCCAGGCGCGGCGGGAGGGATAGCCCGTGGGGAACTTGTGCCCGGTGAGGTTGGTGACGACCAGATCGAACACGAGGCGAGCGGACCCATCGGGAGCGGTTTCGCGCCGTACGTCCTCGACGGCGAGCGTGGCGGTCTTGTGCGAGAGTTGCTGCCGTGTCGCGCGGGCCATGCGTTCCAGCGCCGCGGCGGGCGCGGTGACGCCGAGTTCGTCCGCGTAGGTCCGGAGGATATCCAGCATATGCGCGTTGCCACCCACGAATGAGTGTGCCTTGACGGGGTAGCGGGTGGCGATGTTGAAGTCGAACCCGGCGGGGTTCCTCGCCACGCGCATCGGCCCGACTTCGGGCATGTGACATTCCTGGCAGGACTTGGAGGTCCCTGTGCGGCCCGATTCGTCGTTGAACACGCTGTTGCGCCACTCGAAGAACGGTGACTGCTCGGGGAACTTGTGGCCCGCGTGCTCCGTGCGGAGCGTGTGGCATCCGGCGCACAGGGCGGACGATCGGATGTGCTCCGCGTGGGTCGGGGTGAAGGCCGAGTGCATGATCATCGGTTGCCCGCCGGGGTCCGGGTATGGCCCGAAGATCTTCCTTCCCGGCTTGATCTCCACGTTCCCGTCGAAACGGGCCTCGGTGCCAAGCCCGTCGGCCTGGATCTGGTGGCATACGGTGCAGTTGACGCCGTCGCTGTACAGCGCGTGCGCCGCGGCCGCGGCGACGCGGAGGGGAGGTTCGCCCGCGATCTTGTGCGTGTGGTGCCCGGTGGGGGCATGGCAGCGCACGCAGAGGGCCTCGATCTCCGCCGCGCGGTCCGGGTAGAGGGAGGTCTCCTTCGCGACCTGGGCCATCCAGTACGGGTCTCGCGCGGAGTTGGCCATCATGGTCGCCTGCCACAGGCCGTGGGGGGAGACATCTTCGCCCGTGCTCGACCACAGGGCGCCGGCGTTGGGTGAAGCGCTGTGGCAGAGGGCGCAGCCGTCGCCCGTCGCGAAAATGGTGTTCGCGGCCTTCGGCTGGAACGCGCCGCCGCCCCAGGTCGGGCCCTTGGGGAGACCGGCGGGTTGCGACGGTTGCCTGGCGAACCCGAAGACCGCGGCAGACGCCGCGGCCATCGCAACGATCCAGGCGCCTTCACGCTTCCACCCGATACGTTCGCTGCGGTTCCTGTCCATACTGGCGATCGTACACGCCGCGGCACGGTTCACGCTACCTTTAGACCCGCATGATCCAGATGCCATGGAAGGAGGATGAACACCCGTTCCTCATCGCCGATGGGATCGCCCGGTTCCGAGACCCGAGTGATGCGGGTTTGCCCGCAGCGCCGTCTCTGGCGGTGATCGCCCGAACGCTGCCGCTCTCGCCGTTGCCCGTCACCTTTCGCGCTCGGCCCGTGTTTGGGAGAACGAAGGATGCGATGGGGGAGCGCCGAGTGGTCCGAATGCCATCCGGCGAGGGGACAAGCCTGTATGGAACGGGCGAGGTGGCCGGTTCGCTACTGCGGAACGGTGCACGGACGGTGTGCTGGAACACGGACAGCTTCGAGTACTCGGAGGCGAACCAGTCGCTGTACCAGTCGCACCCGTGGGTGCTGGCGGTGAGGGAAGATGGATCGAGCTTCGGCGTGCTGGCGGACACCACGTGCCGGTGCGAGATCGACCTCTCGACGGACATCCGGTTCTCCGTGCCCGGCGATGCGCCGCCGTTCGCGGTGTACGTGATCGAACGTGACACGCCGCAGCAGGTCGTGGCGGCCCTCGGCGATCTGACCGGGACCATGCCCATGCCGCCGCGCTGGGCGCTGGGGTATCAGCAGTCCCGCTGGTCCTACGAGCCGGCTTCGCGCGCCCTCGAGGTGGCACGGGAGTTTCGCGCTCGACGTGTCCCGTGCGATGTGATCTGGCTGGACATTGACTACATGGATGGTTTCCGGTGCTTTACGTTCGACCCGCACAAGTTCTCCGACCCGCGGGGGCTCAACCGGGAGCTTCACGGCCTGGGCTTCAAGTCGGTGTGGATGATCGACCCCGGGATCAAGGTCGATCCGGCGTACAACGCGTACCAGCAGGGACGAGAAGGGGATCACTTCCTGAAAGACCATCGGGGCGAGGAGTACCACGGCAAGGTCTGGCCGGGGGAGTGTGCCTTTCCCGACTTCACGCGCGAGACGACGCGCCGTTGGTGGGGAGAGCTGTACCGCGAGTTCCTCGACACGGGCATCGACGGCGTGTGGAATGACATGAACGAGCCGGCGGTGTTTGACAACGATGAGAAGCAGATGCCGGAGAACAATGTTCACCGCGCCGATCCAGGTCTGGGCGGGCCCGGCACGCACGCACGCTACCACAACGTCTACGGCATGCTCATGGTCCGCGCCACGCGCGAGGGCATTGCCCGCCTCCGCCCGAACCTCCGTCCGTTTGTGCTGACCCGGTCGAACTTCATCGGTGGCCAGCGCTATGCCGCGACCTGGACCGGCGACAACAAGAGTACCTGGGAGCACCTGGCGTGGTCCATCCCCATGGCGCTCAACCTGGGTCTGTCGGGCCAGCCCTTCGTGGGGCCGGATATCGGCGGCTTCGCGGGCGAGGCGGACCCGGTGCTGTTTGCCCGATGGATGGGAATCGGCGCGCTGCTCCCCTTCGCGCGGGGCCACACAATCAAGGACTCCAAGCCCCACGAGCCATGGGCCTTCGGCGAAGAATGCGAGAACACATGCCGCCTGGCGCTCGAGCGGCGATCACGCCTGCTGCCCTACCTCTACACGCTGTTCCACGAAGCCTCGCGGTGGGGTGTGCCGATCGTCCGGCCGGTGTTTTTCGCCGATCCTGCCGATCCGAAGCTCCGCGCTGTGGATGATTGCTTCCTCCTGGGCCCCGACGTTCTGGTCCGATGCCGCGTGAACGAGAAGGAGCCTTGCACCTCCCCGATGCCCGGCGGTTTCTGGCGGTCCTTCGACCCGAGCCCCCGCCCCGACGGGTCAAGTGATCCGGACCTCCCCGACCTGTTCTTCCGCGGCGGGTCGATCGTCCCGCTCGGGCCGGTTCTGCAGCACGACGGGGAACGGCCGCTCGATCCGCTCACCTTGATTGTGACTCCCGACGGGCGCGGCCAGGCACGCGGCAGTCTGTACGAGGACGCCGGCGATGGTCACGCGCACGAGGACGGTTTCTTCCGCCAGACTTCGTTCTTCGCGTTTCAGGAGGAGGACCACATCACGCTTCAGCCGCAGAAGCCCTTCGGACGGCTCCACGCACCGGAGCGCGAGGTCGAGGTCGTTGTTCTGCTGGATCGCGGGCGGGTGGTGCGAACCAAGGGGCGGGAGGGCCGGAACATCGTGGTGCCGATTCGGGCGTGAACCGCTGGCTACGATTCGAGCGTTGCAGCCGAGTCTCCGCCCGAGGGCGGGGAACGGGGGAACCACTGCCGCGGCGTGCCCGCGGCCGGGGCGAAGGAAGCCCGACTTCCAGGCCACTTTCAAGGCCCAGCCCGACAGCTAACCCCGTAGGCGTGTGAAAGGGCACGGCCCCGAGCGGTACCAGGGCTCCCGGACGTGCAGGTCGAGCAGTCGGAACGCACGCGCGGGGCGTGCGCCGCGACCGCCGGGATGACGGGTATGGCGCCGGAGCAACCCGAATCGAACCAGTCGCAGAAACTTGCGGAAGAACTCAACTCCCCTTCGCCGCGGGCAAGGTGGTGGTCGAGGGTGGTGATCGAGCTGGCGAGGATGGCGTCGTGGGCCGTGCTCACGCCGCCGCGTGCCGGCTTTCGGGCGTGGTCCAGACTGCGGCCCGCGCAGCAGTTGGTGTTCGGCTTCGGTCTGTACGCGATGATCGGGGCGTGCGTGTTGGCGTTGCCGTTCTCGCAGTCCCGGCACGCGGGGTTCGTGGACCACGCCTTCACCGCGGTCAGCGCGATCTCCACGACCGGGTTGACGACGGTGAGCGTCTCCGACACGTACACCCGGTTTGGTGAGCTGGTGGTGCTCGCGCTGTTTCAGGTGGGCGGCGTCGGTTTCATGACGCTCTCGTCAATCCTGATCCTCGCTCGCGGCAAGCCCTTGACCGAGGCACGCGTGACGGCGCTGAAAGCGGGATTCTCCGTGCCGCACTACTTCGTCATGAGCAACTTCCTGCGGCACGTGGTGGTGTTCACAGTTGCCAGCGAGACGATCGGCTCGCTCATCCTGTGGTGGCGATTCAGTGCCGCGGGTGTCGAAAGCCCCCTCTGGTCCGCGGTGTTCCATTCGGTGTCGGCGTTTGCGACGGCGGGATTCGGGTTGCACAACGACAGCCTGGAACGTTTCGCGGGTGATTGGTCGATCAACGTGACGATCGCCGCGCTCTCGTACCTCGGCGCCATCGGCTTCATCGTGGTTCAGGATGTCTGGTACACGATCAAGTTCCGCGAGCGGATGCTCACGTTCACATCCAAGGTCATTCTGTACATGACCGCGGCGATCTTTGTTCTCGGGACCGTGGCGCTGTACGTGTTCGAGCCCTCGGTGCGCTCGCTATCCCCTTCGGATCGGCTTCTCGCCTGCATGTTCCAGGTCATGACGGCCTCGACCACGGCGGGGTTCAACACCATCCCGATCGGCGGAATGTCCAGCGCCTCGCTGGTCGTCCTGCTCATGGCCATGCTCATCGGCGCTTCACCCGCCGGCACCGGCGGCGGTATCAAGACCACGAGTGTTTCGGCCATCGTCGGCAACCTGTTCAGCGTGCTCCGGGGCCGCTCCGCCGTTGTCTGGCTGGGCCATGAGGTCCCGATGGTGCGCGTGCTGTACGCCTTCGCGGCGACAAGCCTTTACCTGATCGGCCTGTGTTTCGGCGTTCTCGCCTTGTGCGCACTGGAAGACAAGCCGTTCCTTCCCATTGTGTTCGAAGCGGCCAGCGCCATCGGCACGGTCGGGCTGTCGATGGGAATCACGGGCGACCTGACCACCGCCGGCAAGCTTGTGTTGATCGGGCTCATGTTCGCGGGACGGTGCGGCCCGCTGACCGTCGGGCTCGCGCTGCTCCGGCCAGATCAGGATGCAGGGTCGGCCAGGCGCGACGACCTCGCGGTGTAGGCATGCCAAAGGACCGAAGGCCGCTCTCGGACGCCGCGCGTTCGATCAGATCGTCTTGCCGATCTCCGTCCGCACCGCCCACAGCTCCGGGAAAAAGTTCAACTCCACGAGTTTCCGCAGGAACGGCACCCCCGATGATCCGCCCGTTCCCGTCTTGTACCCGATGATCCTTTCCACGGTCTTCATGTGCCGGAACCGCCAGAGCGCGAACTGTTCATCCAGGTCCACCAGTTTCTCGCACATCTCGTACGCATCCCACCACTTCTCCACGTTCTCGTACACCTGCTTGATCGCCGCCACCACCCCGGGATTGGGTTCAAGCGGGACCGTGACGTCACGCTCGACGGCTTCGCGCGGTATCGGCAGCCCCCGCCGGACAAGGTAGCGAAGGAACTCGTCGTAGATGCTGGGCGCAGCAAGGGCTCCTTCCAGCGCCGCCAAGTCGTCCGGCTTGTGGGCGAAGAACTGGAGCATTCTCCGGTCCTTGGCCCCCAGCATGAACTCCACGATCCGATACTGCAGGGACTGGAAGCCGCTGGCGGGTCCCAGCACGCCACGGAACTGTGCGTACTCCGTCGGCGTGAGCGTGGACAGCACGGCCCACTGGTTGTACAACTGCGCCTGGATGTTCTTGACGCGAGCAATGATCTTGAAGCACGGCTCGAGGTCGTCGCGCTTCAGAAACTCCATCCCCGCACGCAACTCATGGATGGCCAGCTTGAACCACAGCTCCGAAGTCTGGTGCTGGATGATGAACAGCAGTTCGTCATGATGCGGCGGGTTGGAGAGCGGGTTCTGCGCGGACAGCAGCCGATCCAACTGGAGGTACCCGGCGTAGGTCATCCGGTTCGCCAGGTCGGTGTGCATGCCCGGATCAAGGTCGCGGTGCGATGTCATGCCCCTAGTGAAAGGCGGGCGCGGCCAAATGGCAAATCGGCGGGTGGAACCGGGAAACCGCTAACGTGCGTGACGGTCGGCCACCACCGAGGCGGAGATCGGCCGGGAGGGATAGTCCTTCGCCTGCGAATACCGCTCGGAGCCGTTGCCCGGCTGGGCGGAAATCGTCACGCTCCGGTTGACCAGGAACTGATCCCGGCTGGTCCAGCCGCACCCGGAGAGAGCGAACGTCATCGCCGCGGCCCCAGCCGCCACGAAGCGTCGTCGCATTCGCATCGCACCGAACTCCCTGCCTCCCCGAGACCCGAATCCACGGGCCAGCCGGCATGCGGCCGCAGTTTCCATCGGCCATGTCCAGCCGCATCCTTCCGCCGCCCAGAGGCTCTCGGACTCGGCCTTGGCCGACTGGCGCGATTCGCCAGTCTGGGAACCCTCTCCGGCGTTTTCGGACCCGCTTACCGGCCGGTCTGCTCGTGGCGGAGTTCACGTTCCGTGGGGTGCCCGTGTTCATGGCACCTATCGATGCGAGTCTTGCGGCGACACCCGCCGAACGACCTGATACCATCCGGCATGTTCAAGACTGCCTTCAGCACGGTGGCCTGTCCGGACTGGACCCTCGACCAGGTTTGCCGTTCCGGAGCCGAGTGGGGCTACGACGGTGTGGAGCTCCGCACGTTCGGCCCCGGTTCGTATGGGTTTGCGAGCGACCCCGCGTTGACCTCATCCGAGAAAGTCCGGCGCACGCTCGGCCAGTACGGTTTGGAGGCAGCTGTGCTCGCGACCGGGGTCGGCTTTGCCGAGCCGATCCGTCCGGCCCTCATCGGCCGTGTGATCTCCGACACGGAGCGATCGGTGCGAGATGCCAAGCTCGCGATCGAGCTGTCCGCCGGGATCGAGTGCCCGCTGGTTCGCGTCTTCGGCTTTGAGTTCCCGTCCCGCGAGTCGCGAAAGTCCGCGGTTCGGCGTGTGGCGGAGCGGCTCAACCTTGTCGCCGATGCCGCGCGGAACACCGGCGTGAAGATCGTCCTGGAGAACGGCGGATCCTTCACTACGGCGGAGGACATCGCCGAGGTTCTGGCCGAGGTCCCGAGCAACTTGGTCGGCGCGGCGTATTCAATCGCTGTTGGCGCGGTCGCGGGCGATGAACCGGATGAAGCCGTGAAGCTCCTTGGCGACCGCCTCTGGGTGTACAAGCTCAAGGACCGCGACAAGGACCTCCAGCCATGCCCGATCGGCCAGGGAGGGATTCCCTGCCGCGCCGCGGTCGGCGCACTGGCCGAGGCCGGATTCGGAGGTTGGGTCGTGGTCGAGTGGGACCGGGCGTGGGTTCCGGGCTTGGCCGAGCCCGACCATGTCCTCCCGGAGGCCATCCGCCGCGTGTTCGAGTGGGCGGGCCACCGGGCGTCCGCACGCGGCCTCGGCGCCGGCGTGTAGTTCTCTACGATTCAGCGTGGACAGCACGCGGGCCGACGTTTCCCGGTGGGCGCTCTCGATGTGCGAGGACCTCGGTTTCGCCTGCGCCGGCATCGCGCCCGCAACAGCCTCGGCGCATGGCGAAGCGTTTCGCCGGTGGCTGCTCGCCGGTCGGCACGGCTCGATGGACTACCTCGCGGACAACGTTGAGAAGCGACTGGATCCATCTCGGCTCATGGCCGGCGCCGCCTCCATCATCATGGTGGCGGATCAGTACGCACCCCGGGGTCAGCAGGACCCGGAGGTCCCCGGTCTGGGCCGCATCGCCCGCTACGCCCGGGGCCGCGACTACCACAAGGTCATGAAGAAGCGGTTGCATGCGCTGTGCGATCGGATGAGGGAGCGATTCCCCGAGCATCGATTCCGCGCCTTTGTCGATACCGCGCCGGTCCTGGAACGCGAGCACGCCGCCGCGGCGGGCCTGGGCTGGATCGGCAAGCACACGCTGCTCATCCATCCCCGTCGTGGGAGTTACCTGCTCCTTGGGGGTGTTCTCACGACGCTCGCGCTGGATCCTTCCGCGGAGCCCGTTCCGGACCACTGCGGGACGTGCACGCGCTGCATCGACGCCTGTCCGACCCGCGCCATCACGCCCTACTCCGTCGATGGATCGAGGTGCATCGCCTACCTCACGATCGAGCGACAGGGCATCGTGGATGCCTCGTTGCATTCCGCGATCGGCGACTGGCTGTACGGGTGTGACATTTGCCAGGAGGTCTGTCCGCACAACTCGCCCCGAACCGGGGCGATGCCGGGCATCGTCGACGATTACTCACCTCGCCGCCAAGGCTTCGATCTCCTGAGCGTGCTCGGATGGGATGAGAACCAGCGGCGCCGGGCGATGGGAGGGTCCCCCATGACGTGGGCGAGCCTGGAGATGCTCAAGCGAAACGCCGTGATTGTCGCTGGGAACGCCTTGCGACGGAGCCACAACGCGGAACTCGCGGCCCGTTTGTCCGCACTGGCCTCTGATCCCGCCGAATCGGAGCTGGTTCGGGCCACCGCCGCCGCCGTGCTTTCAGCCGCCGACGCGTCCGGGCGCGCGGTATAGTCGCGGGAGGAGCCATGAAGCACGAGGGCCACGCCATCGAGTTTGAGTGCCTTTCCGGACCGCACCCGGCGTCGTTCACCGCCGCGCCCGGAAAGACAGTGCAGATCGGGCGCGCCGCCACAAGCGATGTGTGCCTGACGCACGAGGCGGTTTCGCGCCGGCACGCGATGGTGGTCCATCGCGGTGGCGCGTGGTTCGTGGTCGACCACGGCAGTCGGCTCGGGACCTTTCTGAACGGCGTCAAGGTGGAGAAGGACCATCCCGCGACGATCGCGCTGGGTGACCTTCTGCGCATCGGCCCGTGGACTTTTCGCGCCAAGGCCGTCGGCGGCGCGACGGTCGGGCCCCAGACCATCGACGACACGCAGAGCACGCAGCAGCGCGTGGAGCGTGTCGGCATCGTGGCGCAGCGAGCGGACCGCCGATTGAGGTTGCTCACGGATTGTCTCGGCAAGCTCGCCTCCGCCGGGGATGAAAAGTCGCTCGCCCGGGCGGCGATCGAGTCCGCGCTCGAGGGCAGCGGCTTTGCCCGTGGGGCGATTCTCCGACGCATGGGCGGTGGGGAAGAAGTCGAGCTTGTTGATTCCATCCGCAAGGACAGCGGCGAGTTCGTGTTCAGCCGTTCGCTGGTCCGTCGCGCGGCGACGGGGGAAACGGGCGTCCTGACGGTTGACAGGGCCATGGGGACAGGCCCCACCCAGCACAGCATCGCGGACTTGAGGATCCACTCGGCTCTGTGCGCCCCGGTTTTTCTCGGTGGCTCGGTCGAGAGCTATCTCTACCTCGACGCCCGGGGCCAGGAGCAGGCGGTGCACGCGGAGGCCGCGGGGTACTGCGAGGCCGTTGCCCGTGCCTACGGCTTGGCCGTGTCGAGCCTGAAGCGGATGGAGCTCCAGGCGAGGCACGCGACGCTGGAGCGCGATCTGAAAGCGGCGCACGAGGCCCAGCGCGTCATGCTTCCATCGCCGGAAGGGACGGTCGGACCAATCCAGTATGCATCGCAAGTGCGTCCGGGCTTGTTCGTCGCCGGAGACATGTTCGACATGGTGCCGTTGCCCGAGGGCAAGCTGGCGGTGTGCGTGGGGGACGTTTCCGGCCATGGCGTCGGCTCCGCGATGCTCATGGCGCTGGCCCAGTCATACCTTCATGCGCAGCTTGTGGGCCGGGGCGAGGCGGGCGCCGCCGTGACGGAGGTCAACGCCTTCGTCGCCGAGCGGTCGGCCGCGGGCCGCTTCGCCTCGCTCTGGGTCGGCATCTTCTGGCGCGAGGGCGGAAAGCTCATGGTGGACTTCGTCGATGCGGGCCACGGGCATTGCCTCCTCAAGCGACCCGGCAGCGCATCCCGCGTGGAGTCCGAGGGCGAGATCCCTATCGGTATCGACGCTGAGCGCAAGTACCGGTCCGAACGCCTCGAGCTGGGCCCTCTCGACCGACTCGTTCTCTACTCCGACGGCATCATCGAACAGCGGGGCCCGGAAGGCGACGAGTTCCAGAAGCAACGGCTGATCGAAGCGATCGCGGCCTCCGCCTCCCCGGAGGAGGATGTTCGCCTCGCTTTCGCCGCGGTTGAGGCCCATTGCGGCGGCTCTCATCTTGACGACGATGCCACCGTGGTGTCGCTGAAACTCGCGGACTGACCCGATGCAAACGCATCGCACACTCCGTCGCCTCAGCGAAGCCCTGCGGAAGTCGCTCGCTGGTGCCATGCCCGAGCCGCAAGCATGGAGATGGTTCTTTCGCCTCAGCACGGCCCGGGCCGAGGGTCGGCCCCGGCCCCGAAGCTCCCCGGCCTCCGCGCTCGCCGATGCCATAAACGTGCTGTGGAGCGATGAACACGCGGGCGAAATCAACCAGGCTCTCCGCGATCCCACCGCGATCGGATGGATGCACCAGTACTGGGTCAACGCGGACAAGACGGGGGTCGCGGCCAAGCTCCGTCGCAAGGCCGGTGACACCATCGACGGCGCCGACCTCATCGCCGCAACCACCATCTACTCATCGCGTCAACAGGTGCGATTCCTGCTCCAGCACGCGATGAGTCGCGTCTGGCGAGCCGAGCCTCGCGTGGTCCGCAAGCTGGCATGGGAGCACGTGGCCGAGGGCGATGTGCAAGGCGGGATGCGGCCAGCCTCGGAAGTGACCGTGCTCGACCCCGCCTGCGGATGCGGGCACTTTCTCGTGGAAGCACTTCGGATGCTCGTGGCCATCTCTCAAAGCGATCGTCCCGACGCGACGGCCGCGAGTGTGTGCCGCGATGTGCTCGCGGGAAGGCTCTGTGGCATCGATGTCGATCCGCGCGCGGTGCGAGTGGCCAAGTGGGCCGTGTCACGGGCAGCCTACGAACTGTGCGGGCAACGAGTGAAGCCCCGGAACATTGTCTCGGCCCGCGGGCTGGGCTCGCTGAAACGGGCCGCTGGGCGTTCGCGAGTCGATGCGCTCCTCGGCCGCGCGTACACGGTCGTCGCGACCAACCCGCCCTTCGTCGGCTTCCGGAAGCTCTCGTCCAGACTCAAGACCGCCATCGCCTCGTTGGAACCCGCCGCTTCAGGCGATCTTGCCGCCGCATTCATCAGCCGCGGTCTTTCATTGGTGGAGAGTGGGGGGGTGCTCGCCGTCGTCACGCCCGCGGCGTGGCTGAGCAGTTCTCCCGCGCTCGCGCTGCGTCAACGCATCCTCGCCGAAGGCCGGCCGCGCGTTGTCGCGACGCTCGGCCAGCGTGTCTTCGAGACCGCGCCGTTGCTGTTTGCCGCTCTCGCTGTGGTTCAGCGGGGACTTGATGACGGACCGGTTGAGATGCTGCGAGCATCGGGCGAGGCGGGATTGATCACGGCCGCGAGGCGGAGTGTCCCGGTGGCCCGCATCCTGCGCGACCCATCCATGTCGCTGTCGCCGATGGCCGCCGTGCTCCCCGTGGCCGGCTCGACCCATCTGGCTCGCGTGGGGGACTTCTTCGATTTCTTCGACGGCGTGTGGGCCGGCGACACCGCGCGCGATACCCGCGATGCGATGCTGGTTGCCCCCAGCGATCCCGATTGGATCCCCGTTTCGGCGCGGCACGGCGCCAGCCGGTGGTACTCCCCCAACACCCGAGTGATTCGTGCCTCCTTGGGGCGATCCTGGCCGCACGCCGCACGTCGCGAGGGTTGTCTCGAATACTCCCGCGTGGCGGGAGGCCGGTTGGCCGCCAGGGCGGTGTTTGAGCCGACGGTGGCCGCGGCGGGAGTGGTTTCGATGACACTGCGCCCGGGAGTGGAGGACCGTCGAGCCGATGTCCTGGCCGTGTTCAACTCGCGCGTGGGGACGCTCTGGCTGCGTGCGTTGGTGAGCGGGCTGAACTTCAACCCCGGCTACGCAGCGCGGGTGGCGCTCCCGGCGGAACAGTTGCACGAGCCCGTGAGAGCGCTCGTCTGGGAAGCGGTCGAGGTCAAGAGAGCGTTCTCGGCAAGTCGCGATTGTGAAACGGGTCGGAGGCTGGAGCGGCTGGAAGCAGAAATTGACCAACTCATCGCGGAGGCGATGGGCGTATCGCCCCGGGACTTGCAGGACGTCACACTCCGGGGCGTGCGAACACGGCATGGAATGCGCAATGCAGTGGCGCAGGGCGCGGTCGTCAGCGCCGGACCTTCGCCGCGCGGCATGGAATGCGAGGTCGCCCCTCCCGGTTGATCAGAGCAACGGGTTCTTCGCGCCCTGGTGGTACTCGCGGATCGGGCTCATGCCCGGCTGCGGGTTGACCAGCACATCGCTGTAGAGCTCCGCCTCGGGATCCGGCGCCGGGCTTTGCTCCGCGAAATCGATCGCGCGGCGAACGACTTCCTTCACGTCCTTCTGCATCTCAAGAAACTCGGCTTCGGTCAGGCACGGCGAGCCGTCCTTCTTCTTCCGGACATTCATCAGGTGCGCGGCCAGCGCATCGATCGAATCCTTCGCCTTGTACTGCTCGACCTCTTCCTTCGTCCGGTACTTCTGCGGGTCGGACATCGAGTGCCCGAGGTAGCGGTAGGTCTTGAGATCGACAAACGCCGGCACCTGCTTCTCGCGGCACAAGTCCACGAGCGGCTTGAAGTGGTCGTACAACGAAAGCACGTCAAAGCCGTCGATCACGCGGCCTTCCATGCCGTACGCGTCCGCCTTCTTGATCAGGTCGTGCGCCATCGTGGTGCCGCGCTCGATGGACGTCCCCATCGAGTAGCCGTTGTTCTCAACTATGTAGATCACCGGAAGGCCGTACAGGCCGGCAAGGTTCATCGCCTCGTGCAGCGCCCCTTGGTTCAGCGCCCCATCGCCCAGGTAGCAGAGCGTGACCTTCTTCTTCGGCGGGCCGCCGTCGACCGACCGCTTGAGGACCTCCACCTCGTACTTGGAAGCGAACGCCAACCCCGCGCCCAGGGGCGTCTGCGCTCCGACAATCCCGTGGCCCCCGAAGAGCCAGTTCGGCTTGTCGAACATGTGCATCGAGCCGCCCTTGCCCTTGGCGCAGCCCGTGATCTTCCCGAACATCTCGGCCATGCACACGCCGGGGTCCATCCCGCGCGCCAGGGCGTGCCCGTGGTCGCGGTAGGCCAGGATGACCGGGTCGTCGTGCTCCACCGCCCCGATCGTGCCCACGGCCGCGGCTTCCTGCCCGGTGTAGAGGTGGCAGAAGCCGCCGATCTTGGCCTGCTGGTACGCCTGTGCCGTCCGGTTCTCGAACTCCCGGATGAGCACCATGTCCCGTAGCCACTTGATGACGGTGGCATCCGGGAGCGCGGCCGAAAGGCTTCGTTCGGCCTTCGGCGAAGCGGCGGGTCGGGTTGTCGGAGAGGACGGCTTCACGGTGGTTGACGACATGAAAAACCCCGGCGGAAGTGCCGGGGATGGTAGGAATCGGTTCGCTCGCCGGCCACGGCCGGTTTCAGTTGCTCCGGGGCGTGATTCTCGCGTCCGAACCCGCCACGGCCGCGGGGACCTGCGTCTGGAGCAGCACCACCGCGTGCTGGAGCTGCATGTCGATGCCCTTGTTCAGCAGGTCGTCCGGGTCGGAGGACGACTCGTTCTCCGCGACGATGCGCTGGCCGTTCTCGTCCTGGCGGATCACGTCGGCCGCCAGACGGATCGTGAGGGCATCGGAGATTTGCGTCGGCAGCATTTCCACCGACAGATCAGGGTCAACACCCCACGTGGTCGAGTTCTTGCGGCGATGGATCATCCGGTTGCCGGGCAGCTTGTAGTACTGCGTCGTGATCTTCACAAAGGCCCGGACCCCGGCGCTGCTCATCGGCCACACGTTCTGCACACTGCCCTTGCCGTAGCTCCGCTGGCCGACGATCAGGGCCTTGATGTCGCCACTGCGTGCGTAGTCCTGCAGTGCGCCGGAAACGATCTCGCTGGCGGAGGCGGAGCCTTCGTTCACGAGCACAACCACCGGGATGCCCGCCAGGCTCGCGCGCCCTCGCTCCACGTTCTCCACCTGCACCCGCGCGTCGGTCTTGTCATGGGTGGTCACGACCACCCCGTCGTACGACTTCACTCCCCCGTCCACAAACCGGCTGACCACCTCGACGGCCTTGTCCAGCAGTCCGCCGGGGTTGTACCGCAGGTCCAGGATCAGGCCGTTCAGACCCGCCTTCTTCATCGCATCGATCGCCCGGTCGAACTCCTTGTCCGTCCGATCCGCGAACTGCGTGAGCCGCACGTACCCGATCTTGTTCTGGCTGTCGACGAACCAGTCCCAGTCGTCCTCCCGCGTCCCCGTCTTCCGCCAGCCCTTGACGGTCACCACTTCGATGCGAGCCCGCCGGAGCTTGAAGTCGATCTCCTCCCGCTTGGTCCCGCCCTCGGCCTGGCGAACCTCGCGTTCAATCGTCAACGTAACGCTCGTGTTCTCCCGCCCGGTGATCACATCCACCGCCTGATCGAGCGAGAACCCGAGCGTGCTCTCCCCGTTCACCTTCTTGATCAGGTCGCCCGAACGGATGCCCGCCTGCTGCGCGGGCGTGCCGTCCAGCGGCGTCACCACGCGGATGTTCTGCAGCGGATCCAGCTCGATCTGCACGCCCACGCCGACGAACCGGCCCTGCGTGTTGCGCTCGAAACGGGCCACCTCGTCCGGCCAGATCACGGAGCTGAACTCGTCCATCGCGTTCGTGCCGCCGTTGCCGAACTCGTGCAGCAGCGCTTCCCTGGCCACCTTCACGGTCTTGTCGTTCTGAGCGACCAGGCGCGTGATCACGCCGACAAGGTCCGACCGATCGGCGGGCTTGGTCAGCTTGTCCAGCCGCGCTTCTTCGCTGTCCAGGAACCCGAGGAACGCCGTCCGCGCCTGATCGTCGGCGATGCCCGGGAACACCTCATCGAGGTCCCTTGTCGTCACCAGTGTCCGCACGGCGTCGAGCCCGCCGCGCAGGATCTTGTCCATCGGCGTCTTCTCAACGTGCCGCTCGAACCCACGCGACAGGGATTCGCGGATCATCGGCTCCTCGATGCCGCGCAGCTTCTCGCGGAAGTTGTCCCCCATGGGGTTGTACTTCGGGAGCGGCTTGTTGTCCTCCGCCTTGGCTTCCTTGCCCTCGAGCTTGGGCTGCTTGGCACGCCACGCGATTTCCGCGTTGCGACGATCATTCTTGAGGTGCCACATCCGCTCCGGCGCGTACAACCGGATCATCGCCAGGCGCAGGCTCTCCCTCGTCACATCGTCCTTGTACGTCCCCCGATCCTCCGTCAGCAGGTGCAGCCGGTAGTACAACTCGCTGGCCATCATCCAGTCGCTGCGCTGTTCCGCCGCACGCGCCGCCGCATCCGCTTCCGCGATGAGCGACTTGATCTGCGGCTCTTCCAGCAGCGCCGGCTTGTCGATCGAGAGCATGCTCAACTCGACCGCCGAACGCAGGGCCATGGAAAGCGACAGGTCGCTCCGCTCTCCCGCCAGCGTCGTCGCCAGCTCCCCCCGCACCCGCTTGATCTCTTCAGCCCGCTTGGCTTCTCGCGAATCGAGGCTCGAGCGCAGGTGCGCGATCGACCGCCCCAGCGAACTGTCCGGCCCGACGGACTCGGGCGCCCGCTGAAGCGCTTCCATCAACGCTTCCCGATCGCCCTTGGCCGCCGCCGACCAGGTCTTCGCCGACCAGTCATCGACGGCAAGCGCTCGAACCGACGCGACACCCGCGGCCATGCCGGTCGACGGAAGGCCAAAGGTGAGCACCGCCCCGGCCAAGGCCGGAGCCAACCTACGCATCCAGAACCGTGAACTCATGGAATGTCCCCGGGCGCTTCAGCGCTGCTGTTTCTACCCCATCCGCCACCCGGCGGTTCGTGCGCCGGTATGCAGGTGGAATCGGCCACCCTCCGCCGCGGCATCGCGCCGCCTGCCCCCGGATCGGGGCAGTTGCATGATATCGGGCCTGCACAATCGGTTCGTCAGGCCCTCCCCCATGGATGCCGTACAACTCCGGATCCGTCAGCGGGAAACCCCTCTGGAGCTCTTCGTGGCATGGTGGTGGGTCAGGAGTGCGGCCGCAAGGAACGCGATCAGGGACAACGCCCCCACCAGAACGACAACAGAGCACTCGAACCGCCCCTCCGGCGCATCGGGCCGAACGGCAAACGCCGCCACCAGCCCCGCCGCCGGCCCCACCGTGTACCCAAGCCCGATCAGCGACTCGTGGGTGCCCCCGGCGTCAATATCCGACTGCCCGACTTCCATCGCGTAGTACAACGCCGCGGTGTACGTCGTCGCCATGCCCATGCCAAAGGCCACCAGTCCGCCGATCGCAACGACCAGCGCCGCAGAACCAACCGGTATCCGCGGCCCGAGCACGGTCGCGGCAAACCCGCCGATGAGCAGCGCGATCGACGCCACCGCCATCATCCATCGCCCGTGCCACCCGTGCCAACGGTCCAGCGCCAGGAACGTCAGCACACGCGCCAAGTGCCACACCCCCGCGAACGGCGCCAGCCATTCCACAGGAATATCTAGCGACCCCAGCGCCCGAGGCATGTACGGCTGCAGCGCCGTCAGCACGAAGTAGCTCGTCGGCAGCAGAATCCGAAACGTACCCAGCAGCTCGCGGTACACCGGCGGGTGCGGCTCGTGGTGCTCATGAATGTGCCGGCCCGGCTCACGACGCACTTTGTTCAGCAGCAAGGTCGTCACCAGGTGGAGCCCGCCCAGCGCCGCGATCAACTCCTGCGCCGAAAGCAGCCCCGGCGCTCCCGCCTTCCCCACCAGCGGCCCCATCAACAGGAACCCCACCACCAGCGCCGACGACCAGAACAGGTTCCACATCCCAAGCGCCCGGCGCAGGCTTCCCCCGGACCGTCCCCCGCTCACGTAGTTCTCAACCAACGGCCACAGGAACCCCGTGAGCGGGCTGTACACCAGCACCATCACCCAGATGGGCCACGCCGGGGGCGATTCCGTTTCTCTCCACGCCGCCAGCGGGATGAAGCACAGCAGGCCCAGCATCGAAATGATCACCGCCAGGATCATCCGGCTCGAAACCCCCAGCCGCCGCCGAACCAGCCGGACGACCTTCCCCGCCACCATCGCCGCGGCCACGTACGTCAGCCCCTGAAAGAAACCCAGGGCGTAGTTCTGGTACGTGCTGAACCTGTACGCGCCCGTCGTGAGAAAGTACACACCGCTGGTCACGATCCCTGTGCCCACGCTGCACAGGAAACTCAACGCAAACAGCGCGGGCAGAGGGGAGGCGGGGCCCGGGCCGGGCGCGTTCGTTGCAGGTGTTGACATGGGGGAGGCGTTGCTTGGACGGGGCAGCCATCGTAGCATCACCCCGCCAAGGGACGGCCCGAGGCGGATCGTGTGCCCGTAGCTCAATTGGATAGAGCGCTGCCCTCCGAAGGCAGAGGTTACAGGTTCAACTCCTGTCGGGCATGTTGGCGGGGATTCCGGGAGCATTCCATGAAATGCGCGTGGGTGATGGCATCGGTCGTGATGTTCGGTGTCGCCTCGGCAGCCCCAGCGCAGGATGCCCCGGCCAAGGAAGCGACGCCCGCCGCGCAACCGTCCGAAACCCTCCCGGACGCCGCTTCGCTCTTCGAAAAGCACATCCAGGCAATCGGCGGGATGGAAGCGTTGAAGTCGGAGCGTAACCGTGTGGTCCGTGCGACCTATTCCATGCCCAGCCGATCGATGGAAGGCACCATGCGGGTGCTCCGCGTTGCGCCCGACCGCATGGCGAGCTTCCTTGAAGTACCCGGTGTCATCACGCAGGAGACCTGGTGCACGCCCGAGGGCGCCTGGTCGCGCGACTCCAACACCGGTTCCAAGCGCATCACCGGCGATGCCCTCGCCGACATCCGCTTCCAGGCCGACTTCCTGGGCGAAGCGAACTACCGCGCCCGGTACCGCGAGATCACGACCATCGGCCGCGAACGCCTCGGCGAAGTTGACGTCTTCGCCGTTCGCGCTGTTCCGCACGAAACCAAGCCCCGCACGCTCTACTTCGACGCGACCACCGGTTTCCTCGTGGGCATGCGCATCAGCGGCGGCGCCGGCCCGGAATCCGACCTCGTCACCGAGTACTCCAACTACAAGAAGTTCGGCGCCGCCATGCACCCCACACGCGCCGTCACCCGCCGCGGCGGTGCCGAGGTCAGCGTCATCGTCATGACGCGCATCGAAACCAACCTCTCCGTCATGCCCAGCACCGACCCGCCGGATGAAGTGAAGTCCATCAAGTAGCGCCACGCCGGGTCTTGCCCGGCTTCTTCGCGCCGCTCGCCGCCCGGGCGCTCTTCTGCCCACGGCGTGCTTCCACCTTCGCCGGCGAGCGATTCTCGCACGCCACGCCGAACTCCGCGCAGATGGGGTGCTCGCACGTCGCGCCCCGCGCCTTGCACGCCCGCCGCCCGTGGAAAATCAGCAGGTGCGACAGGTCGCACCACCGCGCCCGTGGGAACAGCACCATCAGTCGGCGCTCGATCGCCGCCACCGAATCCTTCGGCCCGGCAAGCCCCATCCGCCTTGACAGCCGCTCCACGTGCGTGTCCACAACCACGCCCTCATTCACCCCGAACGCATTCCCCAGAACCACGTTCGCCGTCTTTCGCGCCACGCCCCGCAGCCGCAGCAACTCCTCCATCGTCCGCGGCACCTCGCCCCCGTGCCGCTCCACGATCGCCTGCATCGACTCGTGCACGGCCCTCGCCTTGTTGCGGAAAAACCCGAGCGACCGGACATACGGCTCGATCTCCGCGGGCGTCGCCCTCGCGTAGTCCGCCGGCGTCGGAAAGCGGGCGAACAGCGCCGGCGTCGCCTTGTTCACGTTCACATCCGTCGTCTGGGCCGACAGAATCGTCGCGATCAGCAGCTCGTGCGGCGAGGAGTAGTTCAACTCGCAGTGCGCATCGGGATACGCGCGGTCCAGCGCCGCCAGCAGCCGCAGCGCCCGCGCCCTCTCCGCTTTGCCCGGTTCCGCTCCGAGTCCGGTGCTCGTGTTTGATCGCTTTGACCGTGTGCGAGGAGCCACGCCGCCCATCGTACCCGCTGGCAAGAACCTGGCGCGGGGGCTACAACTCCCTATGCAACCGTGGGCGGTACTGAGCCTCTCCCTCGCCGGCGTCGAACGCACAACCTGGGATTCGCCCCGCGCCGCGATCGAGTGGGTGGCGGCCCGTGGGTTCCGCGCCATCCACCTCGACGCCTCCATGCCCGGCCTCCGGCCGCGCGAACTGGACGGTTCCTCTCGCCGCGGCATCCTTTCCCTCCTCCGAAGGCTCGAACTCCGCCTCAGCGGCCTGGACCTCTGGATTCCGCCGGAGCACTTCGCCCGCCCCGACACGCAGCAGCGAGCCTTCGATGCGGCAGAAGCGGCGATCCTCTTCACCGCCGATCTCCGGGCCGTCGGGCCCTCCGCCACCGTCTGCATCCGCCTCCCCAAAGAACCGGGTCCGTGGCGAGACCACCTCGCCGCGGCGGGCAGCCGGCACGGCGTCACCATCGCCGACTTCAACGCGACAGAAGCAGTGGGGGAGCCAATCGTGGTCGGCATCGGTGTAGACCCGGCCGCGTCCCTTCTCCGGGGCGACGATCCGGCGGGACTTGTCTCCCGGGCCGGTGCGTCCCTCGCCTGTGCCAGGTTGAGCGATGCCAACGGCTCCCGCCGCGTCGCGGTGGGCAGCGGAAAGCTCGACGCCATGGCGTATGGCATCGCCCTGGCCACCGCCGGGTATTTGCGTCCGGTGGTTCTGGATATCAGTGATGTGGACTCGCCGGATTCCGCCGCCGGGGCCGGCAAAGAAGCCTGGCCCCCGGTGTAACTCTCCGCGAGCCCACGCCGCCGAGCCTCTTGACCGCCACACCGGATAGGCCGATACATCCCGAGCGCTGTACACTTCAGAGCGAAGGACCCACCCGTGCCCGGAACGACGTTCCAGTTCGTCGCTGCCCTCCTGCTCTGCGTGCAGGCGCTTTTCGGCGCGATCCGACCGGGCAGCACGATGTGCCTCCCGTTGAATAGGGGCCACGAAGCCGCGGCATGCGACCACAACCAGCCGCGCACGGCCTGCAACCACCAGCACGCGGACCCATGCACGGAAGACCGGGCCCCCATGGCCCTGCCCACCAGCGTGCCCTGCGACACCGGCTGCTGCCTCCACATCCCGATCCCCAGCGATCCGCAACGCGGCGAGCGCTCCGCTGATTCATCCTTGCCGTCCGCGGTCGCCTTGCTCGAATCGCGCTGGACTGTTCAGGTCCCGCGCCCATCGAGCCTTTCCCCGCCGGATCCAGTGCATGATCCGGGTGGCCGCTTGGCTGCACTTCGTTCCACGCGCCTGATCGTCTAGCCCATACGGGTACCCCGTTGTGCGCCGGAGTGCCATTCCGGCGCTGGTATCCCGTTGATCAGGCACGGCGCGTACCTCGGCGCCACGGACCACTTGCCATGAGATCATGCTTGCTCCCCGCCGCGGCCATCGTGCCGCTGCTCTTGGTCGGCTGCTACCACTACAAGCCCCGGCCATTGGACACGACCGGCCATACCGCCGTGTTCCTGTCGAGAACCGTGGATGGGGAGGACATCACAGCGCTGGGCGCACGCCTGCGTGAGAATCCGGAACACGCCACGTTTGACCTGACCGATGGGGTCAGCCTCGCCGAAGCCGAGGCCGTCGCCCTTGTGTTCAACGTCGAGCTTCGGCTGGCCCGAGCCAGAGCCGGTGTCACTCGCGCCCTTGCCGACAACGCCGGGCGCTGGTCCGATCCCGCGCTGAACGTCGACGTCGCCCGCCTGCTCCAAAGTGTGGACCACCCGTGGAAACTCGGCGGCTCTCTCGCGTTCACGCTCCCGCTCAGCGGGCGCCTTCGCGCAGAAAGGGCCGCCGCGCAGGCCGAGCATGCGGCCGAACTTCTCCGAATCGCCGGCCAGGAATGGACCACGCGGATGGAACTCCGACGCGCCTGGTCGGCCTGGACGACCGCCGAACTTCAGCACCAGGCCACGATGGACTTCACTTCCCAGCTCGACGCCGTGATTGACACGGTGGCCGCCATGGAGCGAGTCGGGGAGATGTCCCGCAACGAGGCCCGTCTCTTTCGCATCGAACGTTCCAGCCGCCTGGCCGCCCTCGCCGCGCTCAGTGCCCAACGGGAACAGGCCGCCGCCGCCCTCCGCCAACTGATGGGCCTTTCTCCCGTGGCGCCCATCACGTTTGTGCCCGACAGCCCCGCCCGGGTCACCGAACCGGCCGATCCGGCCCCCATCATCCAGGCTCGAAATCCGGCGGTCGCCGTTGCCCGCGCCCGGTACGAGGTCGCCGAGCGCGATCTGGCCGTCGAGGCCCGGCGGCAGTACCCGGATCTCGAGATCGGACCCGGACTCGGGCGCGAAGAAGGCATCGACGAGTTCCGACTCGGCTTCTCACTCCCGATTCCCATCCTCAACGCCAACCGTGCCGCGATCGCCCGGGCCCAGGCCGCCCGCGACCTCGCGAGCCTGGAAGTTGATGCCGCGATCGAGTCCGCCCTGGTCGAAGCCGCCGCGGCACGCGCCGCCATCGCGGCCGCCCGCGAGCGCCGCCGCATTCTCGAAGAAGAAGTTGCCCCCATGGTCGACGCCCAGTTCGCCGACGTGCGCCGACTCGCGGAACTCGGCGAGATCCAGGTCTTCATGCTGATGGAAGCCCTGACCCGCCGCCTCGATGCACGCCTCAACCTGATCGAAGCGGCCCGGGATGAAGCCCTTGCCACGACACGCCTGCTCGAAGTCCTCGGCCCGGAGAACGAACCATGACCTCACCCGCTCGCGCCGCGATCCTCGCCTCTCTCGTGCTCATGGCTTCATGCCGGCCGTCCGCGCCGCCGTCGCCCGGTCCGGCCGCGGAGACGCCCCCGCCCACCAACCGGATCGACATTCCTCTTTCTGTTCGCCGCAACCTCAACATGACCTTTGCCCGGGTCGAACGTCGCAACGTCGCCCAGACGCTCCGCTTTCCGGGTCGGTTTGAGTACGAACCCACCGCCCGGCGCGAGTACCGAACGCCGTTGGCCGGGCGGGTCGACATCCTCGTTGATCAGTTCCAGTTCGTCACCGCCGGCACACCCTTGTTCCATCTCGACGCCGCGCCGTGGCGTGAACTGCACGAACAGATTGCCTCGATCCAGGCCCGCGTCGATTCCATGAGCCCCTTGCGCGAAGCCCACCGCCGCCACGAGGCCGGTCTCGCCGCCAAGGTCCAGATCTGGCGTGAGCGGTTGCGAGAACTCGAGGCGCTCCGGCAGGCCGGGGGCGGGAGCGCCGCAGCGCTGACCGAGGCAAGGGCAACGCTCAACGCGACCGAGGCCGAACTGGCCGACGTCATGGAAAAGGACGCCGAGCTCCTCGCCACCCAGAAGCAAGCCGAAGCCGAGCTGCGGGCGCTCCGAGCCAGGCGGGAGGCCCTCCTCCGTTCCGCCGCGTGCGAGCCGACATCGAACGCGGACGGTCAATCCGGCGTGTTGACCGTGTGCGCCGCCGCGCCCGGCGTCGTTGAGTTCATCGCCTCCACGCCGGGGGCGCTCGTGCCCGATGGCGGCCACATCCTCACCCTTGTCCAACCCGAGCGACTCCGCTTCCGCGCCCGCGCGCTGCAATCCGATCTTGCCTCGATCGCTGCAGGCCAGCCCGCCACGATCGTCCCGCCGCAGGGCGCCGCCAACTCGCTTCAAGGCGTGACCGGCGAACTGAGAATCGCGCTCTCCGCAGACCCGGATGCCCGAACGGTCGATCTCATCGTGCAACCCTCCGCCGTCCCCCCCTGGGCCAAGGCCGGCGTCTGGGCCCATGCCGAGGTCACCCGCGGCCAGGCCACCGACCTCGCCATCCCCCTCTCCGCCATCGTGCACGACGGCCTGACCCCTGTCATCTTCCGACGCGACCCCGCCAACCCCGACCAAGTCATCCGCCTGGAAGCTGATCTGGGCGTGTCCGACGGTCGATGGGTCGTCATCGCCAGCGGCGTCAAGGAAGGCGATGAGGTCGTCCTCGGCGGCAACTACCAGCTCATGCTCGCCTCCAGCGCCTCCTCCCCGCGAGGCGGCCACTTCCACCCCGACGGCACCTACCACGAAGGAGACCACTGAGTCATGCTCTCCAGGCTCATCGACTTCTCCATCGCCCGCTCCTCGCTCGTGGTCGTCGCGGCGGGGATCCTGCTCGTCCTCGCCGGGCTCAAGGTGCGCGACATGCCGGTGGATGTCTTCCCCGAGCTCAACGCGCCCACGGTTGTCATCATGACCGAGGCCGGCGGCCTGGCCGCCGATGAGGTCGAGCTCAACGTCACCTTCCCGCTCGAAACAGCCGTGCAGGGCTTGCCGGGCACCCGGCGTGTCCGCTCCGCTTCCGCCATGGGCCTCTCGATTGTGTGGGTTGAGTTCGGCTGGGGGGTAGACCTCTACCGCGCCCGGCAGCTCGTCTCCGAGCGGCTCACCACGGTCCGATCCAGCATGCCCCCGGGCGTCCATCCCGAGATCACCCCCATCACCAGCATCACGGGCGAGATCATGCTCCTCGCCCTCTCCAGCCCCACCGGCGCCGTCTCCCCGCTCGACCTTCGATCATTTGCTGAGTTCGAGCTGCGCCAGAAAATCCTTGCCGTGCCCGGCGTGGCCCAGGTCGTCCCCATCGGCGGCGAACTCCCGGAGTTTCAGGTCAACGTCCGGCAGGAGAACCTCGCCCTCTACGGCCTGACCATGGCCGACGTCATCAACGCCGCCAAAGGCGCACACAGCACGACCAGCGCCGGCTACCTCCCCGATGTTCAGCACCGCGAGCTCCCCGTCCGCCAGATGGCGCGCGTCCGCGGCGTCGATGACATCCGCCAGACCCTGGTCGCCTACCACGAGGGCGCCCCCATCACCATCGGCCAGGTCGCCGATGTGCAGGTCGGCCCGGCCCCCACCCGTGGCACCGGCGCCGATCGCGGCGCCCCCGCCGTCATCATCAGCGTCCAGAAAAGTCCGGGAACCAACACCCTCCGCCTCACCGATGAGATCGACCGCGTGCTGGACCAGGTCGAGCGCGCCATGCCCTCCGGGATGGTGCTCAACCGCGACCCCTTCCGCGCCTCCCGCTTCATCGAACGCAGCGTCCGCAACGTCGTCCGCGTCCTCATCGAGGCATCGATCATCGTCGCGATCATCCTGATCCTGTTCCTCCTCAACGCCCGCGCCACCATCGTCACGCTCACCGCCCTGCCCCTCTCCCTGGCCATCGCGCTGCTCCTGCTCTGGGCGTGGGGCCTGTCGATCAACGTGATGACCCTTGGCGGTCTCGCCGTCGCCATCGGCGAACTTGTTGACGACGCGATCATCGACGTCGAGAACGTCCTGCGTCGCCTCCGTGAGAACGCAACGCTCCCCACACCCGGCCACCGCCGATTCGCCGACGTTCTCTCCGCCGCGTGCAACGAGGTCCGCTCTTCCGTCGTCTTCGCCACCGTGATCATCGCCATGGTCTTCGTGCCTCTTCTCTTCCTCCAAGGGCTCGAAGGTCGCTTCTTCCAGCCCCTCGGCATCGCCTACATCACCTCCATCGCCGCCTCTCTCCTCATCGCGCTCACCGTCACACCGGCCATGTGCGCCCTCCTCTTCCGCCGTCCCTTCGCAATGAAAGCGAACAACGAAGCGCCCGTGTCGCACACCCCGGACACCGGCCACGGCAGCGCGCTCGTTCGCTTCCTCCGCCGGATCTACCAGCCCACGCTTCAGTGGAGCCTTCAACGCCGCGGCGTCGTTCTCGGCAGCGCCGCCGTCCTTACCGCCGCGTCCCTCGCCCTCGCCTCCACATTCGGCACGCTGTTCCTGCCCTCGTTCAAAGAAGGCACGTTCACCGTGTTCCTCATGGCGCCCCCGGGCACTTCCCTCCGCGAGAGCAACCGCCTCGCCCAGGGCGTCGAGTCGCAACTCGCCGAGATCCCCGGCGTCTCCAGCGTCACCCGCCGCACCGGGCGAGCGGAGCGCGACGAACACGCCGAACCCGTGAGCAGTTCCGAGATCGAGGTCACCATCAAGCCCGGCCACGACCAGAACGCCATTCGCGCCGGGATCGACCGCGTCATCAGCGGGATCCCGGGCATCACCACAATGGTCGGCCAGCCCATCGAGCACCGCCTCTCGCACATCCTTTCCGGCACGCCCGCCGCCCTCGCGATCAGCGTCTACGGCGACGACCTCGCCGAACTCCGCCGCCTCGCCGCCGCGATCGAGGCCGAACTCCGCGCCATCCCCGGAACCCGCGATGTCGCCGCCAACCGCGAGGTCATGGTCACCTCCCTGCCCATCCGCTACAGGCCCCAGGACCTCGCCGCCGCCGGTCTCACTCCCGCCGCCGCCGCCGAGCAGGTCGGCCAGGCGCTCAACGGCGAGACCGTCGCCGAAGTCACCCAGGGCGTTCGCCGTCTGGCCCTCGTCGTTCGCCTCGCCGCCGATGAGCGCGAGCGCGAAGAGCAAGTCATGAACCTTCCGCTCCGCGGCGTGGGCGGCGCGATCGTCCGCCTGCGCGATGTGGCCGACATCGGCCCCGAGCGCACCAGCAACCTCATCGCACGCGAAGAGGCCCAACGCAAGGCCGTGATCTCGACCAACGTCGCCGACGGCTACAACCTCGGCCAGATGGTCGCCAAGGTCCGCGAGCGAGTCGACCCGATCGTGCACCGCGCGGGGTACACCGTTCACTACGGCGGCCAGTTCGAGGCCCAGCAATCCGCCAGCCGCACCATCTTCATCATGGGCGCGGGCGTTCTTGTCATGATGTTCCTGCTGCTCCAGGTCTCGACCCGCTCCGCCCGCGTCGCCGCCCTTGTCATGCTCAACCTCCCCCTCGCCCTCATCGGCGGGATCGCGGCCATCTACATCACCGAATCCCCCTCGGTCTGGGGCAACTCCCTCGCGCTCTTCGGGCTGTCGTCCTCGCGGTACATCGCCCCCGTCATCTCCATCGCGAGCATGGTGGGCTTCATCACCCTCTTCGGGATCGCCGTCCGAAACGGCATCCTGCTCGTCAACCACTACGACCACCTGCAACGCCGCGAGGGCCGGACAGTCAAAGACGCGATCGTGCAGGGATCGATGGAGCGGCTCGTCCCCATCTTGATGACGGCCCTCACCGCCGCGCTCGGCCTCCTGCCGCTCGCCCTGGCGAGGGGCAAGCCGGGGAGCGAACTCCTCGCGCCCCTGGCCACTGTTGTCCTCGGCGGCCTGTTGACCTCGACCGTGTTGAACCTGTTCATCGTGCCCGCGGGCTACGCCCTGGTGCACGGTGTGAAGTACGAACGCACCCGCGGCCCGGGCGGTCCGGCCGCCGCGAGTGACGAGTCCCTGAGGCAGGACAACCGTCCCGCCGCTGATGGAGGATCTTCATGATCACGAAAGACCTGACCAAGGCATGCGTTTGCAGCGTCGCGACTTTTGTGCTGATGCACGTGGCGGGCTGCGATTCCAAGGCTCCCGCGCCGGCGACGACCGGCTCGACGGGCACACCCGCCCACCGGCACGCCCCGGGAGAAACACACGCGGGCGGCCACTCCCACGGCGGTGTCGCCATCCCCTTGGGCGAGCAAACCATCGGTTCCTTCCGGGTCGTGCTCACGCGTGATGAAGGCGCCATCGTGCCGGGCAAGGACATCGCGATCGACGCCGTCGTCACCCCCACGGGTGCCGCCAAGACCGCCGCCGTCCGCTTCTGGGTCGGCACCCAGGACGCCGCGGGGAGCGTCAAGGCCAAGGCCGACATCGAGGACCCCAAGTCTCCGACCCAATGGCACACGCACGCGGAGATCCCCAACCCGCTTCCATCCGAGAGCCGCATCTGGGTGGAGATCGAGGACGCGACCGGCACCAAGGCAGCGGGGGGCTTCGAGTTGAAGTGACCGATCGGATCGGCGCACGGCCCCCGTCGATTGAACGCGCTACCGGCCCGGCGCCCCCGTGCTCGTGCCGTAGCGTGCCTCCATCCACTCGCGCCGCGCCGTCATCAACCGCTCCCAGTCCATCAGTTCACCGCCAAACGCGGCGCGCATGCCCTCCGCGCGCTCCCGCGTCGCCGCCGCCGCGATGCCCGAACCCATCGGGGTGCGCAACCGGTCCCGGTCCGCGAAAACGAACACGGCCTCCGAGGCCGAGACCCACGCACGCGACCCGTGATCGCGCACGAACCGTTCAAGCACCTTGATCGATGGCCCCTTGTCGTGCTCGTAGTCCAGCATGCAGCCGATGTCATCGAAGTGGATGTACATCCGCTCGCGCTCTCGCTCGATCAGCGTGGCGCTGGAGAAGCGGTCCTCGCTGACCAGCATCCCGCACTCGCCGCACTCGTCACGCCCGAGCCGCGTTTCCGGCGGGCCGCTCATGGGCGGGCGCGAGCAGCCCAGGGTCACCATCGCCAGAACGGCCAACACGTACACGCGCTTCATACCGGCGCCCTCCTCGAAAACACCGCCGCTGCCAGCGCCAGCGGCGCCACCACCCACGCCATCAGGCACGCGCCGAAGATCAGGTGCAGCCGCCCCCCGTACTCATCGACTGCGTACAGCCCCGCCGGCCCGAGGACATCCAGCGATGAGTCGATCGCGTGCAGCGACCACATCTTGAACACCTGCAGCGGGTTCACCAGCGCCATCGCCAGCAGTTCTTCGATCCGCAGCTTCAGGGCCATCGTGCCCGCCATCAGCGCCAGGTCGGAAACGAACACCAGCGCCAGCCACAGGAAGATCGCCGTGCCGACCGCGACCGACGCCTTGCGTGCCAGCACCGACGCAAGCATCCCCACGCTGAGCATCCCCAGGGCCAGGCCGAAACTCAGGCCCGCCAGCCACACCATGCTCAGCGGCCGCGTCGCATCCCCCTTCCACGCCAGGATCCCCGCGCAGGACCCAAGCCCAAGACAAATGCACGCCAGCAGCGCCGCCCCCAGCCCCACGTACTTCCCCAGCAGCACCTCCAGGCGCGACACCGGCTGCGAGAGCAGGTACACCAGCATGCCCCGCTCCCGGTCCGAGGCGATCGTCCCGGCCCCCGCCGTCAGCGCCATGAGCGGCACCACCAGCAGCACCAGGTTCACCAACCCCGCCGTCGTCCGTCCGAAACCGGACAGCCCAGCGCCCCCGGCGCTCGCGGAGGACGCGTACGAGACCCCCAGTCCCAGCGCCGCGAACCCCAGCGTGTACAAGAGGAACCACCGGCTCCGGACGGCTTCGCGAAGCTCACGCAGCGCCACCGAGAGCACATTGGCGGACAACGTCGGAACCCGCAAACGCATCCCACTCGAAAGACCCGCGGTGATCGTGGTCATGGCCGATGCTCCTCATGGGTCGAGGCGCCGAGCAACTCGAAGTCCTCGATGTCGATCCGCTCCTCCGCCAGGATGCGCAGCGGCGCAACCTTCTGCACCGCCGGCACGGGAACCAGCACGCCAACGCCGTTGAGTCTGGCCGGAAAGCCCCGGGCACGCAGCACATCAATCGCGCGGCCGCGCACGCGGTCGTGGAGCGTGATGTGCAGGACCGTCTGCGCGCCAAGCCGTACTCCCAGGTCTTGCGGGCTCACTTCGCCCGTCACCCGCCCTTTCTCCAGCAGAACCACCCGCCGGGCCAGGGCCGTCACCTCATCGACCCGGTGCGAAGCAAACAGCAGCGACTTGCCGGAACCGGCCAGCCCGGAAAGCAGTGCAATGAACGCCTCACGCCCGCACGCATCCAGGCTCGCCGTGACCTCGTCCAGCACCAGCACCGGCGGGTCCCCCAGCAGCGCGATCCCCAGTGCGAGCCGCTGCTTCATGCCGCCCGAGAGTTCCCGGATCCGCTTCCCGCCGTGCCCCTCCAGACCGACACTCGCCAGGACTTTCTCAACCTCAACGCCGTCAACCGCCCGCAGCCGGGCAAAGTACCGAACCGCCGCCGCGACGCCGAGGTCGTCATAGAACCCCAGTTCCTGCGGGACATACCCGATCAACCGGCGCGCCGGCTTGCCCCGTGTTCGCACATCAAACCCGCCGACCCGCACCCGCCCCCGGAACCGCAGCAAGCCGAGCACGCACCGGATCAGCGTGGTCTTGCCCGCGCCGTTCGTGCCCCACAGCGCCACCGAATCTCCCGCCGGGATGTCGAGCGAAACATCATCAACCGCCGCCGTCTTCCCGAATCGCTTGGACACACGCTCGATGGTGATCACGCGCCACCTCCTCGCCCGGACTTTCCGCGCAAGCCCGCGGCCAGTCGACCGCTCAAACCAACGCTCAGCACGAACACGCCCACACCCAGGATCCCCGCCGACGCCGCGCCCAATCCGACCGCCGATGGCGCCCCGCCCGCGCCCACCTCGACCGCCACCGGCCGCATCAGGGGAACTTCATCGACGAACTTCGGCTCAGGACGGATCGCCGGCATCGCCCGGCCGACAAACTCGATCGCCTGCTGCGTCGGGCTGAACAGCAGCAGCCGGAGCTTGGGCTCCCGATCCATCAGGTTCTCAAAGAGCGTCCGCGACTCGTGCACAAAGTCCCCCACGCCGTCCCGGTCCTTGTCGTAGCCGACATAGTCCGTCCAGAAGTTGCCCACGTCGCCATCCCAGAACTGGTTCCCCTTCAGTTCACCCCGACCCGCGATGCTCACCTGTTCAATGTTGTCGATGAAGTTGTTCGCGCTGAGACGGTTCCCCCGCACCGCCGGCAGGAACGTGATCCCGACGTCGTTCAGCGCGATCGTGTTCCGCGTGAAGACCCCCGGTTGCGCATCCGTGAACGGCGAGCCGTCCAGGTACACCCCCACCCGATTGCCGTGGATCAGGTTGTGCTCGACCGTGAACCGGTCCGTCTCCTTCAGGCCAAGGCCGTACCCGCTCGGCCCCCGGTTCCGCACAAGCTGGTTCCGCCGCACCATGACGCCCCGCGAGTACATCAGGTAGATCCCCACGGAGTTCTCCGTCAGCACGTTGTCCTCGATCGTCACCTCATCGCTGTACATCAGGTGCAGCCCGTAGCGGCACCGCACCGACCGGTTGCCCCGAACCGTGATGCCCGTCGAGTACCACAGCACCGCATCCCGCCCGTCGTGAACCGTGTTCCCCTCCACCAGCGTCCGGTCCGCCCGCCACAGGCGGAGCCCATCGCCCCGCCGCGCAATGTCCAACACCTTGCCGCCGACCCGGTTCCCGCGCACCACGCTGTCCGGCGCCTCCCGAAGATCAATGCCGAAGAGGATGTCCTCCAGCGTGTTGCCCTCGATCGTCGCCCGAGGGGCGAGCACCCGGATCGCCGCGTTCTCCCGGTCCAGGTCGATCCCCGTATGGCACACCACAAAGCCGCGGAAGGTCACATCCGGCGCGGCGATTTCAACGATGTCCCCCGAGCCCCCCCCGTCGATCACCGCCCCCGGCTCCGCGATAAGCGTCAGCGGCTTGTCGATCCGCAGATGCTCCCGATACACACCCGCGGGAACCAAGACCACCGCCCCGGGCGCCGCCTCCCGGATCATCGCGCCCAGCCGCCCCGTGTTCACCGGCCCATCCGACAGCGCCGGCGCGCTCGGCGGGGCCATTCCCTCCTGCACCGAGGCAGGGCCAGTCAGGGCGAGCAACATGGTCAACACGACAAACATGGTCCCTCACGAAGCAGCGGGGTGTGTTTCTTTCGTGCCGCGGCGGTCTTCAATCAGCCGCCGGAACAGGGGCCGGTACGCCCGGCGGTGGAAGTAGAACGCGACCACGGTCACAACCGAGCAGCCAAACGCCAGGTACAGGCCAACACCCATGTCCGCAATCGTCTTGAACTGTCCGATGCCCCCCTCCCCCAGTACCGTCGGCGTGAAGGGTTTCACCGACGACGAGAGCGGCGCCTCCGGGTCCAGGTTCTGACCGAACGTGTGCATCCAATACTGCAGGTCAACCAGGAACCCGGCGGGAAAGAGCACCGCCGGCAGCGCCAGCAGCACCGCCCAGCGGCTGTGGATGAACATCGCCCCCTCCACCAGCAGGAACATCGCCACCACCGCCCAGATCGACATCTCCTTCTCGAACTGCGCCGCCTGGTCCAGCGGCCGCATCCCGATGTAGTGATTCAGCCCATCGATCTCCTTCACATCGCCCGACAGGTGATTCACGTACGCCGTCAGGTACAACCCGTTCGGATACTGCGGCGCCACCAGCTCCATGTGCCAGTACGGGAAGAAGATCGAAACCAGCAGCAGCACGCGAGCGATCGACAGCAGCACCGTCGGCGCCGCGTACCGAACCGGGTGAAGCCGCAACTCGTCCGCCGGAATCCGCGGCCCCATGAAGCGTTCAAAGACACCAGCCATGGCAATGCTCCCTTCAGGCAAGGCCCGTGCGCCGCTTTCGCGGGGCACGGACGGCGATTAGTTGCTTCCAGCAGCAACAGGAGTCGAGGGAACAGCGGGCGCCGCCTCGGCCGCGCCCCTGGGCTTCACATGGAGATAGCCCATCATCTCCAGGTGCAGCGCCGAGCAGAACTCGGTGCAATAGAACGGGTAGGTCCCCGGCCGGTCGGCCACGAAGCTGAACTCCGCGTACTCGCCGGGTTCGAGCGACAGGTTGACGTTGTACCCGCCGATGCAGAAGCCGTGCGTCGCATCCTGCGTCGTTTCGATCGCCGTGATCCGCCACGTCACATGGTCTCCCTCCTGGATCTCCACGTGCTCCGGCGTGAAGTGGCTGCGGATCGCCGTCATCGTCACCAGCACGTTGCTGCCATCGCGCTTGACGCCCTCCTGCCCCTTCTTGGGCGCGTTGGGATCAAGCCGCTGCGTGTGCGGGTTCCAGCCGACCTCCGGATACACCTTCCAGGACTTGAGCTTGTCCGCCTTGATCATCTGGCAGTAGTGCGGCTCGCCCACGCCGATCGGCGAGTCGTAGATCACCGGCATCGTCGTCCCCGTCGCGCTGATGTCCAGCAGCTGGAAGTTCTGCGGGAGCAGCGGACCCGTCGTCAGGAACCGATCAACCGACCACTTCGACATCGAGATCAGGTACCCGCCGTCCGGTGATACCGTGTCCCCCTCAGCCGCGCACAGGTGCCCGATGTTGTACTGCACCGGCGTCTTGTGCACCAGCTTCCACGGCTGCTCGGGGTTGAGTTTGGCGTACTCCCCGCCCAGCGTCCACCGCGCCACCGCCGAGTCCAGGAACAGCGAGGTGTACGCGTAGCCCTTGTCGTCGAACTGCGTGTGCAGCGGTCCAAGGCCGAGCTCGACCTGCGCTTCCACCACGGCGTCAAAGTCCAGCACGGAGATGCCGTACTCATCCTTCCCGGAGAACTTCTTCCCCGCGATGGCCGCCTTGATCTTGTCGATCGAGTAGACCGTCACGTGCGGGTCAAGCTTCCCGGCGACCACCATGTACTGCCCGTTGGGGCTGACGTCAACGCCGTGCGGGCTCTTGGGTTCCGGGGCGAAGTACAGGATCCCCTCCGCCGCGCTGGTGTCGAGCGTGATCACCGGGAAGCCGTTGATCGCCTTGGCCTTGCCCGCCTTGAACACCGCCTCCGCCTTCTTCCAGTCAACGATGTGCAGGTAGTCCGTGTCGCGCTTGCTGGCGCCCGCCTCAAACGGCGGGTTGCCCTTCTCGACTCCGCCCGTCGCCATCTCCACGTTGAACGAGTTGATGAAGAACCAGCCGTCGCTCGCGTTCTTCCCCGCGTCCGCCAGGTCCTGCCAGTACGGCGGCAGTTCCAGCGCAAACGAGTTGGCCACATCGATCCGACCCTTGGCCCGGTCAAACTTCCACAGCGTCACCATGCCGCGGTACGACTTCTTGTACTCCTCCGGCGGGGCGTACCCGTACCCCAGCACCGTCGCGTACTGCCCGCCTTCGATGACGTACTCGGTGTTGGGCGTCACGAACGCCGCCCCGTGATCGCTGATCGTCAGCGGGTTCTTCACGATCTGCTTCGTTTCCCAATCCCGAAGATCAATCACCGCGACGCGGGCGTTGGCCTTGTCCCCGATGAACAGCCACTCGCCGTCGTAGTCCCCCTTGGTCTCGGACAGCGCCGGGTGGTGCGTATCGCCCCACGCCACCACCTTTCCGTTGATCTTCAACGACTCGATGACGTGGTCGTTGTCCCCGGCAAAGCCATACCCCTGCCACGACTCCGGCGTGAACACCGAGATCGACCGCAGCAGCCGCATGCTCGGCACCCCGATCGCGAACACCTGCCCGCTCTGCCCGCCCGATGAGAACAGCACATAGTCATCGTGCCGACCGCTCGGCATGAACGTCTTCGCCGCGGCCATCAGGTCGTCCGCGTTGAGTTTCCGCTCATTGGCCAGCCGCGTCAGCTCCGCCACCTGCGCCGGCGTCAACTCCACCGGCTTGGCCTCCTCCGTCCGCCGACGCCGCCGCGTGTCCTGGCCGTGCGATTCTGCCACCACGCCCATGCACATCGCCGCCGCCAACACCAGGGACATGCCCCGGATCCGCTGAGATGTTCGATTCGTCCTCATGGCTCACTTCCACTTCTTCGTCAGTCCGCCAGCACCGCCGCGCACGCCGCGGCCCGGCCCGGCGGGGTTGTCACTTCTGCACGCTGGACTGCGCCGCCGAACTCTGCAGCGAACGCAGATAAGCGATCACATCCAGAATGTCGTCGTCCGAGAGCGCCGGATTCCCGCCCTTCGCGGGCATCCCCACCCCCGTCGTGTTCGTCGGATCACCCGGGTCGCGTCCCTTCTTGATGAAGGCCAGCAAGTCGTCGTCGTTCGTCTTGCGAACGAACTCGCTCACCGTCAACGGCTTCCCATTGCCCGTAACGCCCACCCCGCCCGGACCATGGCACGCGATGCACGTCGAGGCGTAGAGCTTCTGGCCCGACGCGATGAACTCCGCCAGTTCCGCATCGCCACCCGCCGCCGCCAGCGCCTTGGCCTTCTCCTCCTCCGTCAGCGGCTTGGTCACGATCGTCGGGGGCGGCAGCTCCGGAAGCCGACGCGGGTCCTGAACGCCCCGCAGGAAAGTCACAATGTCCCGCAGGTCGCTGTCCTGAAGGTCCGGGTTCCCACCCCGTGGCGGCATCGCCACGGGCTGCCCGTTGGGTCGCCCTTGAACGAGGAACGCTTGCAGGTCATTGTCTTTCAGTGAAGCCACGAACCAGCTGGTGGACAGGTCCCGCCCGAGGCCCGCAACACCCTTGCCCTCCGCGCCGTGGCACGCCGCGCACGTCGACAGGAACAGGTCCCTCCCGTGCGCCGCGTTCGACACCGGCAGCGTCGGCTCGGGCGGGGCCGTGACCAGCCGCATGTGCGCCAGCCGCATCTCGACCTGGGTGATCCGCTCCCGCTCCTGCGCGAGCCAGTTCAAGTACACCACGTACCCGCCCCACCCGAGCATCGGCACGCTGATGAGCAGCCCCGTCAGGATCGACTTGGCGCATTCACGCAGCGTGTGCTCGCTGGGTCGCTGACCGGGATCATCAGCGGTTCGGGCGGCTCGGGAGGTCATGGCCGAAACTCCTGTTACTCCAGATATCTGGAGCTATATATCAAGATATCGGCCACGCACGCCCCGGGTCAATGCCCATCAGGGCCTTCCCGGCGCATCAGGGAAACTTCCGCACGCCCCTCCTTTGGGCCGCTTGAACGCGGCTTCCGCCGCCGCGACCCGCCCGGACACACGCCGAGAAGCGGCGTGCCGGTTCATCCGCTCCGGCTGGTCCGACGGATGCGCGGCTGGAGGGGGAAGCTGCACTCGGAACGCGGGCCGGGGCGCTCGACCATGTCCGCCAGCGTCGAGGCGGACAACGCCGTTTCCACGGTCGCGATGGCGTCGTCCAGCCGCCGGTGAAGCCGGCACAGACGGGTCCCGTGCGACGGGATCCCCAGGGGGCACGTGGCGATCCGGCGGATCGGGTCGACGGCGTTGATCACTTCGAGCACGGTGATCTGGGTTGCCGGCCGCGCGAGGCAGAACCCGCCGCTGGGCCCCCGCCTCGAGTGCGCGATCCCCGCGGAGACCAGGTCGTTCAACACCTTCGACAGGTACCCATGCGGCACCCGCGTCTCCTTCGCGAGCGTTTCCGACCCGACCAGGCCCTCCGGATGCATGGCGAGGTACACCGCGGCCCGAAGCGCATACTCAGCGGTCTGTGAAAACACAATCAGCCCTCGTCGCCGTCACGGCGTGCCCCGATGGTACCCGACCCTGTTCATGCCGACCGGGAGCCGCCGCCGCTGCGTTCCTTCAACCGCTCCAAACTCGATCACGTGCGGCATCACGTCCATGAGAACAGCCCGGAGGACACCGCCCAACCGCTCGACCAGCGTTGCACTCTTGCATTGAAGTGGGCCGCGCTTGACCAACGAACGCGAAGCGGCGGCACGCGAGGGGAATGGGCGATACTGGACTCGAACCAGTGACCTCT
>JAHBXE010000041.1 GCA_019636625.1 Phycisphaeraceae bacterium | reverse complement strand
CTGCAGCAGTAACCCCCCAAGGAGCCACCCGTGGGCGACTTGCTCGATCGCGGCGCGGCGTTCCTCGACGCCCAGCGGCACCAGCACCTCTCGCGCCCGGTCGTCTACCGGCGTGGCACGGACGAGAAGGAAGTCCAGACCACCATCGGCAAGACCGAGTTCGAGCAGGCCGACGACGCGGGGCTCATTCACCGCGTGGAGTCGCGGGACTTCCTCGTGCGGACGGCGGAACTGGATCTGGGCGCTGGCCCGATCCTCCCGCGGGCGGGCGATCAGGTCCGTGAGACGGTCGGGACGGCAGTGTTCGTGTACGAGGTCAATGCCCCCGGTGGACAACCGCCCTGGCGCTACAGCGACCCGTACCGCAGGGTTCTTCGGATTCACACCAAGCACATCGGCACGGAGACATGATGGCAGACTCACCCCCACACAACAACTCCAACGGACAGAACGGCAGCGCCCGTTGGGCCGGCGTGGTCGTCACGGTCGTGCTCGCGGCCGGCGCGATGACCGTCCAGTGGGGCGTGGTCACCACCAAGCTCCAGCAGGTGGAGAAGCGGCTCGACGAGTTCATCGGGGAGGCCCACGCGATCCGGGCCCAGTACGCCGAGATGGAACGCAAGATCTGGTTCCTCGAAGGCAAGCTGTCCGGACTGACGTCCAACTCGCCGCGCCAGAGCGTTCCTACCACGGGCTCCCCGGTGATCGGAGGCGGGCCGTGAGCACGATCGCCGCCCTCGCCGACGCCGTCGCGGCGCACGTGAGCGCCGGGTCCTACGGACAGCCCGTCACGGCCGTCCGGATGTACCAGCCCGCGTTCACGCTGGAGGATCTCAAGGACCTCCGCGTATCGGTGGTGCCGCGCACGGTGCAGATGGCCCCGGTAACGCGGGACAGCCTGGCCATCGAGTACGTCATCGACGTGGGCGTGCAGAAGAAGCTCCCCGCCGATGGGGCGGACGCGGCGATCGACGAACACCTCGCGCTGGTGGAGGCGATCGCGGATCACCTGCGGTTCAAGCGGCTGGAGGGCTTCCCCGATGCGGCGTGGGTCGGGATCAGCAACGAGCCGGTGGTGTCGAGCGAAGCGCTCGAGCAGCACCGGGTGTTCACGAGCGTCCTGAGCGTCACCTACCGGGAGCGGAGGTAGCCATGCGCAACACGATCATCTTCGGCGTGGCAATGACAGACGAGCTCAAGCCGCTGGCGACCCAGAAGACCATCGCCACCTTCACGCTCACCGCGTCGCACAAGAACACGCAGGACCTGCTGCTCTCGGACGGCAAGACCGACCCCATCGAGGTCGCCCCGGGCACGCAGTACTACTTCGAGCGGGTGAACCTGGCGGACATTCTGGTCAAGAGCAAGGGCGGCGAGATGGTCTTTGTGGTCGGCCACAGCGCCGAGTGAAAGGAGTCAGTGATGGCAATCAAGCTCGGCATGGAAGCCGCCCTCAAGTACAAGGTCGGCGGTCAGGGCGGCGCGGGTGCGTGGACGGCGCTGGGCAACACCCGCGACGTGACACTCAACCTCGAAGCGGGCGAGGCGGACGTCACCACGCGGGCCAACAACGGCTGGCGGGCAACGGTCGCCACGCTCAAGGAAGCGAGCGTGGAGTTCGAGATGGTCTGGGACACCGGCGACGCCGGGTTCACCGCCATCAAGAACGCCTTCTTCAACAACGCTGTCATCGGCCTACAGGTTCTCGACGGGACCAGCGGCCAGGGCCTTCAGGCC
>JAHBXE010000040.1 GCA_019636625.1 Phycisphaeraceae bacterium | reverse complement strand
TTACGCCAAGAAGGGCGGGAACGGGGGCGGCGGCGCGGCCGGCGCTCGCGTGCCCGCGGGCGTCGGCCCGGGGAGCACGCCGCCCTGGAAGCGGTGATCTGACCACATCTCTGGCAGGGTGCGTTCGGGCGTGGTGTGGTCGGGATGGGCCGGGTCTGGATCGGCGAGCACTGGTACGTCAATGGCCGCCTTACGCGGACACGTGTGCGGCGGCGTTCAACCAAGGAGCACACGAATGAGCACGGCAACAGCAATCGGACCGAACATCAGCAACGGCGGCAAGCGGATCATCGACACAACCATCCCGTACCGGGTCGAGGTCGAGATTAAGGGCGAAGCGGACCTCTTGTTCCACCGCTGGAACTGCGAGGCTGTCGAGGCGAAGGCACGATCGGCGAAGGGATCGGCTGCGAAGAAGTCCGACGACATCGAGTCGTACGTCTACCGCAACGACGACGGAGAGCTCAGCCTGCCGGGCGAGTACCTCCGTCAAGCCGTGATCGCCGCGGCCAAGTTCCGGCAGGACCCGCGCTCGCCGCGCAAGAGCGCGCAGGACCTGGTGAAGGCGGCGGTCGTGAGCCTGACGCCGCTCGCGGGCCTCGGCACCGTGCGCTGGGACTACGAGCACAAGTGCCGTGTACAGGTGCAGCGCAATGGCATCACCCGCGTGCGTCCTGCGCTGAAGGCGGGTTGGTCGGCGACGTTCGTGTTCATGGTCAACCTGCCCGAGTACGTCTCACCCGAGATGTTGCACGGGCTGCTCACCGACGCCGGGCGTCTGGTGGGACTGGCGGACTTCCGCCCGACGTATGGGCGCTTCCGCGTAACCCGGTACGAGATGCTGACGGACTGATATCGCAGGAGCCAGAACTGGCACGGCGTGAAGTGGCGCGGATGGGCACGGCGGGGCCGGGCATGGAATGGCCTTTCGGCAAAGCAGTTTCGGACGATCGATGGAACTCTCTCTCCCTCTTCCACCTTCCGCCAACCACTACTACCGGCGCGTCGGCCGCGCGACGCTGATCAGCCGAGCCGGGCGGGAGTACCGAGCGACAGTGAAGGCGAAGCTGCTGACCATGGGCGCGCCGTCGGTGACGGGGCCGCTCACGGTGCTCGTGTCGGTGTTCCCGCCGGATCGACGGCGTCGCGATCTCGATAACCTCCTGAAGTGCCTGCTGGACTCGCTTCAGCACGGCGGGCTCTACCGCGATGACAGCATGATCGATCGAATCGACATCCGCCGCGGCCCGTGCACCCGCGGCGGCGGGGTGCATGTGAAGGTTCATGAACTGACGGACGCGACGAGCCGCGGTGCGGCGCGCGAAGGCCAGGTCTGGTGAGACGAGGTTGGGCCAGCGATGGAATGGCGTGGCACGGCGCGGTTAGGTCCGGCAGGGCTCGGCTTGGCATGACCGTCGGCGCTGCGAAAGCGGCGCCGACGGATTCGATGATAAAGATCACCCTCCGCGAATACCAGAAGGCCGCCGTGGACGCGGTATGGGCTCATCTCCGCGAGCTCGACACGAATCCCGCAGTCGTGCTTCCGACGGGCGCGGGAAAGAGCCTAGTCATCGCTCAGATTGTCCATGACGCCGTCCACCAGTGGCAAGGCCGCGTCGTCATCCTGGCCCATGTCAAAGAACTGCTCGAGCAAACGGCGGAGAAGATCCGCGCGCTCGCTCCGGACGTCCCGTTGGGCCTGTTCTCGGCCGGCCTGAAGCGGCGCGATCTCAGCTACAGCGCCACGGTCGCCGGCATCCAGAGCATCTGGAAGAAGGCGTGCGACCTAGGCCCGGTCGACCTGATCATCGTCGATGAGGCGCACATGGTCCCCGCCGAGGACGATGGGATGTACCGGCAGTTCATTGCCGACGCGAAGGTCGTGAACCCGCTTGCGCGAGTGATCGGGCTGACCGCGACGCCGTTCCGGATGAAGTCTGGCCCGATCTGCGAGCCGGGCAACATCCTCAACCACGTCTGCTTCGAGGTCGGCGTCCGCGAACTGATCGTGCAGGGCTTCTTGTCGCCTCTGCGAACGAAGGCTGGGCTCCAGAAAGTCAGCACCGACGACCTGCGCATCCGCGCCGGCGAGTTCGTCGCCAGCGAGGTCGAGGACCTCATGGACAAGGACGCCCTGGTCGACGGTGCGTGCGCTGAGATCGTCGAGCACACCAAGGACCGCTCCGCCACGCTGATCTTCTCGTCTGGCATCCGCCACGGGCAGCACATCGTGGAGGTGTTGAAGTCCAGGCACGGCGTTGAGTGCGGATTCGTCTCCGGCGATACGCCCGCGGGCGTGCGGAGCGGCATCCTCGACCGGTTCCGTTCCGGCTCGCTCAAGCACCTCTGCAACGTCAACGTGCTGACGACGGGCTTCGACGCGCCGCACATCGATTGCGTCGCGCTCGTGCGCCCGACGATGTCGCCCGGGCTGTACTACCAGATGGTGGGTCGGGGATTCCGGCTGCACCCCGGCAAGGCCGACTGCCTCGTGCTCGACTTTGGCGGCAACGTGCTCCGGCACGGGCCTGTTGACGCGATCCGCGTCACCACGGACGATCGTGGCGAGGGCGAGGCGCCGGCGAAGGAATGCCCGCAGTGCCACGCGCTCATCGCGGCGGGCTACCAGACCTGCCCGCAATGCGGTCACCAGTTCCCCGAGCCCAACAAGCAGAAGCACGAGGCGCAGGCGAGCACCGAGGGCATCCTCAGCGGCCAGACCACGCGCGAGGAGCACCACGTTAGCGAGACGACGTACCACGTCCACATGAAGCGGAACGACCCGGCCGCGCCGCTCACGATGAGGGTCGAGTATCGGGTCGGCTTCAACCGCTACTTCCGCGAGTGGGTCTGCTTCGACCACACTGGGTACGCGCGGACGAAGGCCGAGGCATGGTGGCGGGCGCGATCCGTCGAGCCGGTGCCCGGCGGCACCGAGGAGGCGGTCGAGCTTGCGCGGGCGGGGGCGCTCGCGCCGGCGCTCTCGATCACCGTCGAGAAGAAGGCGGGCGAGCAGTTCGAGCGGGTAGTGGCGCACCGTCTGGGCGACAAGCCGCCGCGCCTCGACGGCGACGAAGGCCTCCCCGAGCACGTGCCCGCGCCGGTGGGCACCACGTACGGCATTCCCGACGACGAGATCCCCTTCTGAGCAAGGAGTACGCGATGATCACGATCACGATTGAAGAGACGGACAAGGACGGCCGCGTCCTGGGGCGGCACGTCGCCTCGGCCCCCATTGAC
>JAHBXE010000004.1 GCA_019636625.1 Phycisphaeraceae bacterium | reverse complement strand
GGGGGCGGCGGGGGGGGGGGGGGGGGGGGGGGGGGGGGGGGGGGGGGGGGGGCGCCGATCTGGCCCTTGATCTCGTTCTGCTCATCCGCGAACTCGCCGGCGATCATGTCGTCGGCCTGCTCGGCGATGCGCGAGTCCAGATTCTTGATCGGTTCCGGTGCGCCCGCCGTCGTGGTTGGCGCGGCGGGTGAGTCGGAAGTGACTGGCTCCCCCTTGGTGGCCGGTGATGGCGCGGCGGCTGTCGCTCCGGGCTCGGCCTCGGGAACGGGCGCATTGGCCGCGGCATCGGAAAGCAACTGCTCCACGGCCTTGGCGAGTTCATCCATGTTCTGCAGGGCCGCCTCGGCCGGCGGGGCAGGGGGTGGAGCCTGGTTGGCAGTGCCCGGTGCGATGTCATCAAGGGCTTCGGCCGCGAGCGCATCGAGGTCGATCCCATCGGCGGCGTTGTTCACCAGCGCGGCGGCCTGGGCTTCGAGGGTGTCGGGCTTGTGCGCCGCTTCCGGCATCGGTCAGGCATGATCGGCGGGGATGGGCAAAGACTCAAGGGCTATCGGGCCGCGGCGGGCAGGAATCGGGCCGGGGTACCGTGCACTTGGCCCAGACCCTCCGGGCGAAGACAGGGGCGGCCCCATAATCTGGGGCCATGGCGGTTCATCGGATCCATCTTGACGAGCTTGTGTCGACCGGGGTGTTGACGGTCCGGGGGGAGGAGGCCCATCACGCCGCACGGGTGAGACGGCTGGCGGTTGGGGAGCGGGTGGAACTCCTGGATGGTCGGGGCGGCGTGGGACGGGGGACAGTGCAGGAGATCGCGAAGGACCGGGGAGAGTGGGTGGTCGGGGTGAGCGTGCAGAGCGTGGAGCGGGTACCACCCGTATCGCCGAGGCTGGAGGTTTGCACCGCGGTTCCGAAGGGGTCAAGACTGTCCGACCTGATCGATGGATTGGCCCAAGTCGGCGCGGCCGTCTGGCGTCCCCTGGTCACGGATCGAGGGGTGCGCGAGAACTGGCGGCGGGAGAAGTTGGAACGCGTGGCGCTGGAGGCGAGCAAACAGAGTGGTCGGGCGTGGAGGATGGAGATCGGGGAGGAAGCAGTGCTGGTGCAAGCGTTGCGGCCCGCGGACGCGGGAATGAGCATCGTAATGGCCGATGCACAGGGCGGGGCGTACGAACCAACGGCCAACAACGTGCGCCTGCTGGTGGGCCCGGAGGGTGGGTGGTCGGAGCAGGAGGTCGCGGCGGCACGGGGAGCGGGGGCGAGCGTGTGCCGATTCGGGGTTCACGTGATGCGGATCGAGACGGCGGCGGTAGTGGCGACGGGAATCGTCATATCGGCGGGACGGCCACCCAAGTCGGGTCCCACATGCAGCTAGGAACCGTTCCACCGAACCGACAACCCTCCTTGTCTTGGCACCCGTGAGACATCCACTACGTTGCCGTTACTCCCTTCCCTTGAGCTTCGCCAGCAGTCGCAGGGCCTCGACATAGATCCAGACGAGGGTGACGAGGAGGCTGAAGGCACCGTACCACTCCATGTACTTGGGAGCGCCGGCCTGGGCGCCTTCCTCGATGGTCTGGAAGTCCCACACCAGGAAGAGCGAGCCGAGGATGAGCATGAAGACGCTGAAGCCGATGCCGATCCAGCCGGACTTGCCCCAGCCGAACATCTCGTAGAAGAACGGGACGGACACGCCCACCAGGCGGAGGACGATGCCGGCGATGAAGAAGAGCAGGACGCCGCCCAGCGCGGCGACCATGACGCGCTTCATGGTCGTGCCGATCCGGATGAGGCCCGCCTTGAAGCCGATCAGCAGCGACCCGAAGATGCCGAAGGTGAGCAGCATGGCCTGGAAAATGATGCCCGTCTCCGGACCGGCGGCGGGGCCGCCCTTGCTGACGAACGTGGCCACGACCAGGGACAGGGCCCCGACGAACACGCCCTCGACCAGGGCGTAGACCGGTCCCAGGAACGGGGCCGACCTGGGGCTGAAGGAGATGATCAGGGAGAGCACGAGGCCGATGAGCATGCTGCCGATGAGCGCGCCGTAGCCCATGTTCAGGTTGCTGCCGCTGGTGAGGAACATCCACGTTCCGACGGCCGAGGCGGCGCACAGGCCGACCAGGATGAACGCGGCGTTGACCGTCCCCTCGATGGTCATGGTCCGCGACTTGGCCTGGGCGGCGTCGAGTTCGGCCCAGGTCTGCGGGCGTTCGAAGGCCTTGAGCGTCGGGTTGCCGGATCGGAGCATGCGCGGACTCCTTCGTGTTCAGGTTCTTGGGAGAAACGGCCACCCATTATCGGCGCAAACGGGCACCGGCGCTCGGGTGGACAGGGGATGTTCGTATCCGGAATCGAGGGCTTCGCGGGGGCGTGAGATTGACCGAACTTACAGTTCCACCACTTGCATGTCGGGCTGTTGCTGAACCTCGTGGGCCGGGAGCCTGACTTCCGTGGCGAAGGCGGCAAGGCCGGGATGCGCCGATGCCATCTGGGAGCGGACGTCGGCGGCGTTGAAGGTGATGGCCGCGGCCTCGCCGGTTTCGGCGACGACGGCCAATTCCGCGGCGATTCGTCCCTCGGGTCGGGATTGGCCGACGCAGGGAATAGCGGACTCGAAGGCCTGGAGCATGTCCCGTGCGTTCTGGAATGTTCCTGATTTCTCCGCAAATGTCGCGCCGGGAAGGATGATGTCGGCCTCGTCCACGAGGCGACTCTGCAGGGTGTCGATGAGCACCGTGAACCGCTGGTGGCCCGCGTGGCCGCGGCTGATCGAAGCGAGCAGTTCATCGTCGGCCCGAGAGGGATCGGGGTAGTTGCCGGTGAGGATGAGGGCGGAGACCGCGCCGTCCTTCTTCAGGAGCCCAAGGAACTGGTCGTACGACAGGACCTTGGTGTTGGACTCGCCGCGGGAAGCGACGGCCTCGAGAACGCGCCGGACGCCGCGGGCGTTGGGGGCTTTCTCGGCGTAGATGCGGAAGGCCTTGGGGTCGTCGGCCTTGGCGCCCTTGGGGAGGATCTTGTCCTCGCCGCGGACGGGGATGGGGCCGACGGCGAGCACAGCGTCGGGGTCGATGGCACGGGCCATGGTGGCCAGGGCGTAGGCGTCCTCGCAGGAGAGCATGGGGGAGACGAGGAGGGCGAGGTTGCCGCCGATCTCGGTGGCCTTGAGGAGGCCATCGGCCGCTTCGTGGTACGCGCGGTTCCACTCGCTCTCGACCAGGAGGCCGAACTGGCGTCGCTGCGGCGTGGTGAGGCGGTCCTTGCTGTGGACGAACTTCCACCCGTAGCGAACTTCGTCCGTGATCCACCAGCGGTTGACGCTCATATTCGTGCGCGGCTTGACGCGGTAGATGGTGCCGTCGTTGTGGTGGAGGGTGATGTTGTCGCCGCTGGCCGTGATGGGGTCGATGGAGGGCGTTTCCTTGAGGAACCAGACGCGCTGGACGAAGAGGAAGTCCTTGTCGAGCAGGGCGCCGACGGGGCAGAGGTCGGCGACGTTGCCGGAGAGTTCGTTGTCCAGCGGCCGTCCGGGGAAGACGTCGATTTCTTCCTTATTGCCCCGCCCCTGGATGAGGAGTTCCGAGGTGCCGGTGACTTCGCGCGTGAAGCGGACGCACCGGGAGCACATGATGCAGCGGTCGGCGTAGAGGTAGATGTGGGGGCCGAGGTCCTTCTTGGGCTGCTTGACCTTCTGCTCTTCAAAGCGGGAAACGCCGCGGCCGTACTGGTAGGAGTAGTCCTGGAGCAGGCACTCGCCCGCCTGATCGCAGACGGGGCAATCAAGCGGGTGGTTGATGAGCAGGTACTCCATCACCGCCTTCTGGTTCTGGACGGCCTTGGGCGATTCGGTGGAGACGACCATGCCATCGACGGCGGCGGTCTGGCAGGTTGGGAGAAGCTTGCCGCCCATGTACGGTTCAAGGGCGTTGGTCTTGGGGTTGGGGGCCCAGCACTCACCGAGGCAAATGCGGCAGGAGGCGACGATGGAGAGGCCGTCGTGGTAGCAGTATTGAGGGATCGCCAGGCCGTTGGCGTTGGCGATCTGAAGGATCATCTGGCCGGGCGTGAACTGGCACTTGACACCGTTGATGGTGATCGTGGGCATAGGGCGGGATGATACGGGGCGGGATCAGCCGGGGCCGAGGTCGTAGCGGCGGGGCGCGTTCCGTATCCGCTCCAAGGCGCCCTGGAAGCGCGGATGGCTCCGGATGGAGGCCAGATCGTCGGAACTGGCGGCCACACCGGGCTTGTCGTAACCGGCGGCGGCGGCCCTTTCCAAGGCGACGAGAGCACCCTCCGAATCGCCAAGCAGCGCAAGGTACCGAGCGTGCTTGTAGTGGGTCTCGGCGTCCCAGTCGGGGATGCTCGCGGGCAAGAAGTCCATGGCTCGGCTGAAGGCGAAGGCAGCATCCTGATCGAACCCGAGAAGCTTGCGGGACCAGCCGAGGCGGTACCACTGGTCCTCCCGGCGTTGGTTGGGGTGGGGAAGCGAGGCGAGGCGCTCGGCTTCCATCAGGGCGGGGGTGGCCTCATCCATTCGACCCAGCTTCCAGAGGGCCCAGCCGGCCTCGAACCAGAAACTCTCGCGGTCCGGGTTGCTCTGTGCCGCGGCGAGTCGGCGACGGGCGGCCTCCTCCCAGGCGGCCCGGGCGTCTTCGAGGCGACCGGCCTCGGTGTAGCGCTGGGCGAGGCGGAAGTGGCTGAAGCCGCCGGCCACGCGGCGTCCCTGGGGTTCCCGGGCGATGAGGGCCTCGAGCTCCTCGATGGTCTCCGATGCATCGTTCAACTGCATGTTGCCGGAGGGGGCGACGGTCGGAGTCTGCATCCATGGGGCGCGACGGATGGTGCCGGTGGCGAGGGTGTAGATGAAGACGGCTGTCTCGCAGAGGGCGGCGAAGGAGATGATCCAAGAGGTCCGCATGGCACGCTACCCTGTGACTCTATGGCCGAACCTTCGTCGTCGAAGTCGCACTCGTTTCAGGCCCCCAAGGGAACGCGGGATATGTACCCCGCGGACCTTCTGAAGCGGCGGTTCATCGAGAAGATGTGGCGTGACACGGCGATCCGGCATGGATTTGAAGAAATCGACGGGCCGACGTTCGAGCACCTGGAGCTGTACACGGTCAAGAGCGGCGAGGGGATCGTGTCGGAGTTGTTCTCGTTCCGGCGCGAGGGCGGGGAGAAGGACTACGCACTTCGGCCGGAGTTCACACCGACGCTGGCCCGCATGTACGCGGCCAAGGCGGGCGGGCTCCCCAAGCCGACAAAGTGGTTCTGGCAGCAGAACTGCTTCCGGGCGGAGAAGCCGCAGCGCGGGAGGTTGCGGGAGTTCGGGCAGTGGAACGTGGATGTGATCGGAGGGGAAGGCGAGCCCGAAGCGCAGGCGCGGGTGGATGCGGAAGTCATTTCATGCGCCATCGCGGCGTTTGCACTCCTTGGGCTGGGGCCCGCGGATGTTCAGATCCGAATCGGCAGCCGCGAGTTGGCCAGCGCCGCCCTGCTTCGCGCGGGCGTCGTGCCGGAGCGGCTGCCCGAGGCCTTGGTCCTGCTGGACAAGGCCGACCGGATGGATCCGGTGGTTCACCAGAAGGCGTGCGCGGATATCGGTTTTGACATCATCGCGTACCGCGGTGAGGCCGGGAAGATCGAAGATGGCTTCGACCTTCGCACATCCGTCGTGGAGCAGCCTGTCGGATCCGTTCAACCGGACGCGTACGACTTCCGTGGCATGAGCGCGCTCCGATCCGAACTCCATGCACTCGGCGCGGCACCCTGGTGCAGACTCGACCTGTCCATCGCACGCGGTCTTGCTTACTACACCGGCATGGTCTTCGAGGTCCACGAGGCCGGCGGGAAGGAACGGGCGATTGCGGGTGGCGGGCGGTACGACAAGCTCATCGAGATGTTCGGCGGCCCCCCCACTCCTGCGGTCGGGTTCGGCATGGGCGATGTCGTGCTGTCGCTGGTGCTGGAGGATCGGGGGTTGATGCCACAGGGTCAGGCGCTGCTGGACAAGCTCTCGGAGCCGCCGGCGTCCCTGCGACCGGATGTGTTCGTGATTTCCAATGGTCAACCCGAGTCGGATGCGGCGGTGCGTCCGCTGGTGGCCAGGCTGCGGCGCGGGGGGCACGGGGGGCGTGGGGGGCGCGGGGAGGCGGGCGAGCCGAGGTCGGGTGAGAACCGCGTGCCGCCGCTGCACGCCCGCCACTCGTACAAGGCCACGAAGAACATCGGGAAGTTGCTCCAGGAGGCGAGCGCGGTGCATGCTCGGTTTGCGGCGATCATTGAGAACGCGTCCGAGGCGACACTGAAGAACCTGGGGTCGCAGGAGCAGGAGAAGGTCCGGGTGGAGGACATCGGTTCCCGGGTGGCCTCTTCGCTTCGATGACTTCCATGAATGTGCGGCGACCGCGTGAACGCACGCGAGGCTTGAGGAGTGATGTCTCGCCCGCATCCCGCCGCCATTTCCCCGCCGGTTCACCGTTATACGGGGGCGTCGGGACCTTCGGAACAGCGGCCGCGTGCCATGGGGAACCCTCCACTTTGGGGAAATGTGTGGCCCGGGGGGGCGGGCCGCTAAGGAGGGCGTGTCGCGGTGCCGACAGTAGAAGACGGCCCGTTCGGGCCGGTGGGACTGCGAGTTCTTGCAGGCGATGGGACATGCCAGAGGCGAGCGACAAACCGGGTGAATCCGCGGCGGCGGGCCAGAACGTGCCGCGTTCGGCTTCCAATGCCGAAGACCGCACGGGGCAGCGTGACAACGCCGAACGCCTACGGGCGATCGTCGATACGGCGGTCGACGGGATCATCACCATCGACTCGGCGGGCATCGTCGAGACCATGAACCCGGCGGCGGAACGGCTGTTCGGGTATTCAGCGGGAGAGGTTATCGGGCAGAACATCAGCATGCTGATGCCCTCGCCTTATCGCGAAGAGCACAACGGCTACCTGAAGCACTACCTGTCGTCCGGGATCCGCAAGATCATCGGCATCGGGCGTGAAGTTGTGGGGCAGCGCAAGGACGGTTCCATGTTTCCCATGGAGCTGTCCGTCAGCGAGATGCTGCTGGGCGAGCGTCGGATGTTCACGGGCATCGTGCGTGACATTTCCGAACGTCGCGCCGCGGAGGAAAAGCTGCGGCGTCTGGCGGCGCTGCTGGATGATTCGAGCGACGCGATCAAGGTGCTGGACCTGGAGGGGAACATCCGGGAATGGAACCCGGGTGCGGAGCGGATGTACGGGTACTCCGCCGCGCAGGCTTTGAAGATGAACGTTCGCGAGCTGCTCCCGGCGGACCGGCAGAGCGAGATCCTCGACGCGATCGCGCGCCACCGGCGTGGGGAGCGCCTTGTTCCGCACGAGACGCAGCGGGTCACACGGGATGGACGGCTGGTGGATGTGCTGTGCACGATGACGATTCTCGAGGCACGTCCTGGGTCGGACGCGGCGGTGGTCATCACGGACCGGAACATCACCGAGCGCAAACGCTCGGAGGCGGCCCTTCGTGACTCGGAAGCTCGCGGCCGGGCGATCGTGGAAACGGCCGTGGACGGGATCATCACCATCAGCGCCGATGGCATCATCGAGTCGGTGAACAGCGCGGCAGAGCGGACGTTCGGGTACGAGGCGAAGCAGATGGTCGGGCAGAACGTGAAGATGCTGATGCCCGAACCGTTCGCCAGCGAGCACGACGGCTACCTCCGGCGGTACGGGCTCACGGGGATCAAGAAGATCATCGGCGTGGGGCGCGAGGTGGTGGGCAAGCGTCAGGACGGGACCACCTTCCCGATGGAACTCTCGATCTCCGAGGTCAAGGTCGGCGAGCGTCGGATGTTCACGGGAATCGTGCGGGACATCTCCGAGCGCAAGCGGATCGAGCACGATCTGGTGACCTATGCCCGGACGGTCGAGTTCAACAACTCGGTCCTGAAGGAGAACCAGGCCACCGTGGAGGCGGCGGCGGAAGCCAAGAGCACGTTCCTCGCCCACATGAGCCACGAGATCCGGACGCCGATGACCGCGATCCTTGGCTTCGCGGAGCTGCTGCTCCGCGAGAAGGAATCGGAGCAGTCGCCGGAATGGCGTCGATCCACGCTCGCGTCCATCATCCACAACGGCGAGCACCTGCTGGCCCTCATCAACGACATCCTGGACCTGTCGAAGATCGAAGCCGGGAAGATGACGGTGGAGGAGCGGCCGACGGAGGTCGCGGAACTCGTGCGGGATGTGGCGCACATGATGCAGGTGCGGGCGGATGCGAAGAAGATTGCGCTGCGGATCGAGGCGGAGACGGCGCTGCCGGATCGGGTCCTCTCCGATCCGACGCGGCTGCGGCAGATCCTGATCAACATCGTGGGCAATGCGATCAAGTTCACGAACCGCGGCGGGGTGCGGATTGTCTGCCGGCACCTGCCCGATGCCGCCGTACTGCAGTTCGACGTCATCGACACGGGGCGCGGCTTGACACAGGAGCAGGCGGCGAAGCTGTTCCAGCCCTTCACCCAGGCGGACTCGTCCACCACCAGGGAGTACGGCGGGAGCGGGCTGGGGCTCGCGATCAGCCGCCGGCTCGCGGGTTTGCTGGGGGGTGAGGTCACCCTCGAATCGGCCAAGCTCAACCACGGATCGACGTTCCGCGTGAGCATCAACGCGAAGCTGGCGGCGGGGGCGACCATCGTGCCGGACCCCTTCAACGCCGAGCGTGTGCGGACCAGCGGCCAGGCTCGCCCCGAAACGCCTTCATCGGATGCCTTTGAGACCAAGCCGCTGGCCGGGCTCAAGGTGCTCCTGGCCGAGGACGGCGCGGACAACCAGCGATTGCTGTCGCACATCCTTCGCCGATCCGGGGCGAACGTTTCGATCGCTTCCAACGGTCGGGCAGCCGTTTCGGCGGCGGAGGAAGCAGTGGCGCAGTCCCGATCGTTTGACGTGATCCTGATGGACATGCAGATGCCGATCATGGACGGGTACGAGGCGACCGGGGCGCTGCGGCGTGCGGGGTATCGCGGACCGATCGTGGCGCTGACGGCGCACGCCATGGCCGGCGAGCAGGAACGGTGCCTCGCGGTCGGATGCACGTCCTACCTCACCAAGCCAATCTCGATGGACAAGCTGGTCAAGGGCGTGTTGGACGCGATGCCGCGGGGCGGCTGCCCCGTGATGCGGCTGTCGAGGTAGCGCTTCAGCGAGGGGCCACTCGCAAGCCCAGCGTCGAAGGATCAACCCGGGTCGCCGTGTTGCCGGTGTTCTGCGCATCGTGCCTGTGGGAGAACCACCCGACCGGGGAGCCGTCCGGCTTGGTTGCGCGGCCGGGGAATCCGGTCAGGCAGAGGGCCAGGCCCGCGTTGTTCTGCGGATCCTGGCTTGAACCGCGCCCGACCACGATGAACACATCCAACTGCCCGTCGCCGTCGAAGTCGGCGATGATCGGGGCGTTGCTCGTGGACTGCAATGGACCTTTGAACACGGTCGAGGCGTCGAACTCGAAGACGGTCGCGCCGTCGGCACCGGAGAGAACCTTGAACAGGCCGCGGCCGTTGAGCAGGGCCAGGTCGGGCTTGCCGTCGCCGGAGAGGTCGGCGACGCTGGCGCCGCGGGAGACCGACCAATGGTTCCCCGGCTTGTCGAAGCGCGTGGACCACCGGATCGAGCCGTCGACGTTGAAGACCGTCACCTTGTCTCCCGCGGCGATCACCTCGGGCTTGCCGTCTCCGTCAAGATCGGTGATCGTCGTGGGCCCCATGATGTACCGCTCGCCGGGAACGGCGGTCCACAGGGCAGTGCCATCGGCGCGGAAGGCGTACACCTTGCCGTCGTAGGAGCCGATGGTGAAGTCGGGCTTGCCGTCGCCGTCGAGGTCGCCCGTGGCGGGGCCGTGGTAGATGTGGCTGCCGGTCTGGATGTGCCAGAGAGGGTGAACGCTGATGGGCTTCTTGTTCGTGTCGAAGGCGGTTGGCTCGGCCGCGCCGTCGATCGCGACAACCCGGTTGTCGCCGTTGAAGGTGGCGCCGATGTAGTCCATCACGCCATCGCCGTTGAGATCGAGCACCTGGGGACAGGACTGCACAGCGCCCTTGGGGGCGATTGGCACGTGCCGGATCAGCGAGCCCTCAACGGCGCACAGGACGTGGAATCGGGACTTGAACGTGCCGACGACGATGGCGAGCGTGCCGTCGATCTCTCCGATCCACGGGGGTGTGTCGATGCATTCCCCGAAGCCGGCTTCGTACGTCCACTTCTTCGCGCCGGTGGCGGCATCGAAGGCGATGACCTGGCTGGTGTTGGAGACGGGGACGATCAGTTCGAGTGTGCCGTCGCCGTCGACATCAAAGAACCGGCAGGAAGCGTCGAGGCAAGCGTCGCCCTTGCCCCCTCCGCTGCCGGCCTCGTAGGACCAGATTTCGCGCCCATCCTTGCCGCGGAGCACGCGAACCTTGGAATCGCCGAAGTAGGTGGCGAAGGCGATGTCGAGGATGCCGTCGCCGTCCACATCCGCCGCGGCGCCGCCGCCGAAGCACGGGGCCTTGGTGGGAGCCTGCCAGAGAACGCGGATGGCGGAAGAAGCAACTTCCGGCTGTTTCGCGGGTTCCGGTTGGGAAGAAAGCATCACCAGGAGTGTCGCGATCATGTCGCACCTCAGACAGCAGGGGCCCGCGTCGGCACGTGGACCCTACTTCGCGGCGTGTTGCAGCGCGAGCAGGGCGTAGGCCGTGATGAGCGTGGGGTTGTTCTCCATCCAGCGGTCGTCCACCGATCGAAAGGAGCCGTCAGGGTTCTGCATGGAAGCGAGCTGGTCGATCAGGTCCATGGCCCAGTCGCGCGTTTCCTTCGAACCATCGGGCTTGATGACCTCGATCATCGGCTCGCCCCACGCATCGAGAGCGCGGGCGAAGGTCAGGTAGTAGTAATACTGCCCATCCGTGCCGACGCCCGGGTTCTCCGCGAGGGTGTAGTTGCGGCGGATCCAGTCGTACGCACCGGCCACGCGGGCGTCGGTCTTGGGGAGCTTGGCGTAGATGAGCGACTTGAAACCGGCGTAGGTCATCGAGCCGTACGCGCGAAGCCGGCTTACGCCTTGCCACGCGGGGACGGTGCGGACCTCCACCCGTCCTTCGAGCACCTCTCCATCCCCCAGGACAAAGCGCATCGGTTCGAGCAGGGCATCCTGAGAACGGATCGGCGTGCGGACCTCGAAACGATCGGAACTCGCACCATCGCCGGGCCCAAGGAGCACAATCGCCGCATCGGCCGCGGCCTTGACCTCGGGAACACTCGATGCGGCCAGGCCCTTGCGGACCCGCGTGATCATCTCCTCACGCTTGAGTGTGCGGGGCTTTCCATCGGCGCCGGGGTGGAGCGTGATAAGCGCGATGGATCCCGGGGGACCGGAGAGGGACTCGGCGATCTCGCCGCCATAGCTCTGGCCCTGGCCGGCGGTCGCGGTGCTTGACGCATTGGCGTAGATGAACCCGCCCTGGGCGCTGCCCTTGGCGAAGTCGAGGTCGTTGACGGACTCGAGCATCTGCGTGCGGCGGAGGAAGACCAGGGCCCGCTGCACGGCGGCGTCGTCCTCCGGCACGCCCGAATCCTGCATGGCCTGCATGAAGAAGTGGAGATTGGAGTTGTCGGGGCGCCCGGTTCGCCCGTACCCGATGCCGCCGTAGAACGGATGGTCCTTGGAGACACGCCCAGTCTCCTTGGCGAACTGGCCATCGACCATGGCGCCGTCGCCGAACTGGAGGGACTTCAGGAAGTCCTGCGCGGGCTTGATCGCGGCGCGGGCCTCGGGCGTGTTCACGCGGGCGAGCATGGAGAGGCAGATCGATGTGTTGTAACTGGGCAGGATGACGTCGTAAATGCCGCCATCAGGCTTGCGGTACTTGAGAACAAAGGCCACGCCGCGCTTCACGGTCGGGTCATCGATGGCGATGCGGTCGTCCATCAACATGCCATTGAGGACGAGGGCCGAGATGGCGGGAAAGGCGGGGCCTTCCTTCGGGACGGACCAGCCGCCGGTCGTGGCGTCCTGCTGCGCGCGGAGGTAGGCGATGGCCTTGTCGATGATGGGGCGCGCCTTGGCCTGACGCGGGTCATCCTGAGCTGGAAGGGGCGAGGCGATCAACGCCAGGGCCGCGGCGGCGTATCCGAGCAACGTTCGCATGAAAGGGCTCCTTTTCCCGTGAGAGCAGGGAATCGTAGAGAGGCTGAATCGCGAGCGCCGTCGGGCGGTATGAAGTAGCATGAACGTGATGAGGCGGGCATTCTCGCTGATCGAGTTGCTGGTGGTCATCGCGATCATCGGCGTGCTGGTGGCGCTGCTGTTGCCAGCGCTTTCAGGCGCGGCAGATCGCGCGCGACAGGCCAAGTGCATGGCCCATGGCCAGCAGGCGGCGCTGGCACTGTCCGCGTATGCGGGGGACAATCGATCTGTGCTTCCAACGGTGCCAGTGCCTGCGGGCCTGCCTGTCGTGGCCAATCAGCACCGGTATGGGGGCCTTGCCGGGTTCTTTTCCTTGCAGCAGCAGGGCGATGGCACCAATGTCGGTTTCACGGGCGGGGCCTATTCGAACGGATCGGACATCCCGGTGCTGCGGAGTTACTTCTCACACACGGGAGTGCTGCGGTGCCCGAGCGACAAGGAAGATCGGTACTACGGAATGCCGCATGGACCCGGGGGCAACACATCCTACGCGGCGGCAAGGGCGATGCGGCCCGAAGCCCCGGGCCGGGAAGAGGACGTCGTGAGTTACAACATCAGTTATGTGTACTTCACAGGGCGTACGCTCACGTCGCTGAGAGTGGAAGCGGTGTGGGCGGATGAGACCAACGGACCGGATATTGACGACCTCGCCTGGTATGGACCGGGGTACCCCGGCCAGGCGACCGTGAACTCCGCCGCGGCGGGCGCGGCGGGTGCCGGCTGGTACGCGCCGGTGGACAACCACCGAGCGGAAGGCGGGCACATCGCCGCCACGGATGGGAGCGTGCGGTGGCACAAGAGCGACCGACCGCTCTCGTGGCGAGAGCCCCTGTCGTGCGTTGATTGAGGAGTCCTCGTGAGCCCACCCCGCGCCGTGTGCCCCCGCTGCGGCTATGACCAATCGGGCGCCATCGCGGCATGGGATCGTCTCGACCCACCCCACTGCCCGATCGCCGGCGTGTGCACGGAATGCGGGCTGGACTTCGAATGGCGCGACCTGCTCAACCCCGCTTTCTCCCGACAGCCCCGCTTCTTCGAGCACACAAACCAACGGAGACTGGCGAGCTTCGTGCGGACCTGGAGGGCCGCGGCGAGGCCGTGGGTGTTCTGGCGCTGGGTCAAGATGGAGCACCAGCCCAACGTCCTCGCGATGGCTTGGCTCGCAGCGCTCGGCTTCCTGCTCACGCAATCGTTGATGGTGATTGCCCTGGGCCTCGTCGGCCTTGTCGGCGATGTCGGCACGCTCTTCCGGACAGGGAACTGGTACGGCAGGTCGATGAGCATCGGCGATGCGTTCGCCATCGCGGCGTTCCCGTTTGGCACCTACCTCGACGAACGAACCTTGTCCGCGTTGTGGTGGTTCCAGTTTGACATCGCCCCTCTCCAGTTGATCGCGGGGATGACCCTCCTGCTGGTTCCCTTTGCGTTCCTCCTTGTTCCCACCACGCTTCGGCGGGCGAAGGTGCAGCGGGTGCACCTGCTCCGGATCTGGACGTACTCGCTCGTGTGGGCGCCCGTATTCCTCGGCGCCACGGCGATCTTCATTGTGTTCGACCGCACGGTCTGCGGCTTCCTCGCCTACATGGGGCTGCGCCCATCGTGGACGGACAGAATGCTCCCGTACGGGTTCGATCGGTGGAGCGCGCTGGTCGCCACGGTGGCGTGGCTGCTGCTCTGGTGGACAACGGCAACGAGCCTCTACCTCCGCATCCCGCACGGCGCCGCCGTTGTCGCGCTGCTCACGTTCGCCTCCTTGCTGGTCTCCACGCTCGCGGCCCTTCTGCTCTACGGACCGGGGCTGTTTCTGTACTAGCGGCGGGCCGCGCCGTGACTACCCTTGCCCATGGCCAACCCCCACCCCCACCACCACGACCCCATCACCGCCGCGACCCTTGAACTGCTCAAGAAGCACGACCCCGCCATCGCGGACCTCATCGCCAAGGAAGCGGACCGCCAGGCGACCACGATTGAACTCATCGCGAGCGAGAACCACGTTTCCGCGGCCGTTATGCACGCCATGGGGACGTGCCTGACCAACAAGTACGCCGAGGGGTACCCGGGGGCGCGGTATTACGGCGGGTGCGTGTTCCACGACCAGATCGAGGACCTCGCGCGGCAGCGGGCGTGCCAACTCTTCGGATGCAGATTCGCCAATGTCCAACCCCACTCGGGCGCACAGGCCAACACGGCCGCGATGATGAGCCTTATGGAAGCGGGCGACACGTTCGCCTCCCTGGTGCTCAAGGACGGCGGGCACCTTTCGCACGGGATGAAGATCAACTTCTCCGGGCGGTTCTACAAGCCGGTGCACTACCCGCTGCACTACGCCAAGGACCACCCGGAGCACGAGCGGATCGACTACGACGCGGTGAAGGCCGTCTGCCGCGAGCACAAGCCCAAGGTTGTCATGTGCGGGTACTCGGCGTATCCGCGGGTGATCGACTTTAAGAAGTTCCGCGAGGCGGCGGACGAGGTCGGGGCGATTCTCGTCGCGGACATCGCGCACATCGCGGGCCTTGTCGCCGCGGGCGTGCACCCCTCGCCGTTCCCACACGCCCACGTGGTCACGACGACGACGCACAAGACGCTGCGCGGCCCGCGCGGCGGGCTCATCATGACCAACGATGAGGAACTCGCCAAGAAGATCGATCGCAACGTCTTCCCCGGCGTGCAGGGCGGGCCGCTGATGCACGTGATTGGTTCGAAGGCCGTGGCTTTCGGCGAGGCGCTCAAGCCCGAGTTCAAGACCTACTGCCAGCAGGTGGTGAAGAACGCCAAGGCGCTCGCCGAGGCGCTGGTGAAACTGGGCTACCGCATCACCAGCGGCGGGACGGACAACCACTTGATGCTGGTGGACCTGCGCCAGCGGAGCGAGAAACTCACGGGGGCCGACGCCGAGAAGTGGCTCGAAATGGCCGGCATCATCTGCAACAAGAATGGGATCCCCGACGACCCTCGCCCGCCCAAACTCACCAGCGGCGTCCGCCTCGGCTCACCCGCGACGACCACCCGGGGCTTCAAGGAAGACCAGATGCGGCAGATCGCTTCCTGGATCGACCGCGTCCTCGGGGCGGGTCTGGAGTCGCCCGAGACCTTGGAGAGTGAGACCAAGCGCGTGCGCGAGGAAGTGCGCTCGCTGTGCAGCACGTTCCCTTTGCCCGCCTGAACCTCAGGCCGTTGAAGGTCAGCGGTCCGCGCCGTCGGTCTCCGCATCGGAGCCGCCCTTGGTCGGCGGCGCGGCCTTCGAACGAGGCGTTTCGGCGCCCTCCGCCGCGGCCGGCTTGGCGGGTCCTTCAAGGGCCCGGTCGATCGCGTCGGTGATCTCCTTGTACGACTTCTCGTCGTAGCTCGAGATCGTGTAGACCACCTCGCCGTCCTTCCCGATGACGAAGAGCGTCGGGTACTTCTTCACCCGGTACGCCTTGGCCGACTCGTCCGCCTTGAGCAGCACCGGGTACGTGAGGTTGTTGTCCTTGAAGAACTTGGTGACGGAAGCGTCGGACGCCTCGCGCACGGCGAGGCCGAACACCTTCACCGGCTTGTCCTTGTACTGCTTGGCGATCTTCTCGACTTCCGCCGTGGTCCGCTTGCTCGACAGGTTCCACGTGCCGAAGAAGTCAACCACGACCACGCTGCCGCGGAGGGAGTAGAGCTGGGTCTTGTCGCCACCCGCGGAGGTGTGCGTGAAGTCCGGCGCCAGCTCGCCCACGTTCGGGCCCACGGGCCGTTCGCGCTGGGGAACCGCCGTTGCCGTCGCGGTCGGCGTGTTCGGCACGAACACGCTGTTGAAGGTGAAGCCGTCGGGCGTGCTGATGGCGAAGGCGCCCGGGGGCGGCTCGGTGTCGATCTTGACCCGGGTCAGGTCGCTCACCCGCTTGCCGTCGATCCCCGCGCCCTGGATGATCATCTCGATCCGCCGGGGCAGCCGGTCGGTCGTCGCGATGTAGTACCGCGTCTTGGTCTGCTCGGGTCCGGGATCAAGGAAGATCACGTCGCACTTCACACCGTCGAGGTCGGCCTGCGGCTCCATTTTCATCGCTGGCATCTGCCGCTCCTTGCTGAACGGCTGGGCCTCGAAGAGTTCACGCACCGAGGCGGTCATCACGGCCTGCCCCACGGGGAGCTGGTCCGTGCCGCCCCGCTCCAGCACGCGCTTGTTGGGGTAGTCGATCCACGTGTGGCGTGCCCCATCGCACACGTACGTCACTTCCGTCGGCTCCATCCCCGCCGCGGTGGCCCGCCCGCTCACCCGCATTTTCCAGGTGCCCGGCGTGTCGCCCCTGACGGCGATGACCTCGGCCTTGGTGACCGGGAGCATCTCGAACACACCGCCCACGCCCTTGGCCTCGATGTGATACGAGATGGCTTTGGCCTTGGCCACGGCCTCTGCCATCTGTTCCAGCGCCGCCTTGGCCGCGGGCTCCGGCTCGGCGTGGAGGGGGTGAGCGACGACAGCAAGACCGCAGGCAAACGCAAGGAAAGGGATTCGCATGGATGGATTCCTGACGACCGGTAACCGGGGAGCCTCATGGTAGGGTTGGGTCGCGGCGTACGACCCCCGAGCACTCCTTCGCCTCCCATCGGTCCGCGCTCGGGAAACTTCAGTCCCGGGGCCGGGAAAACGGGGAACGGACCAGTTTCGCCAGCGCGGGGCCCGGGTCCTCCTGGGAGAGCAGCCCTTCCCGCTCGATGGCAATCCGTACACCAACCGACCGCAGTCGGAGCAGATCCTCCCGAGATGACACCCCGCCGTCGCTGACGAGGATCGACCGCCGTTCCACCATGTCCGCGAGGCGGAGCGTGTGCGACAGGTCCGCCTCGCCCGTGGCCGGATCCACGTTGGAGATCCCGAGCAGGCAGTAGCCCTCGTGGGGGAAGCCGATGTACGGCGAGACCCGGAGCAGTTGATCCAGTTCGCGGACCTGCAACAGCGAGGTCATCTGCAACTGCTGGCTCAGGATGAGCATGTCCACGATCTCCGCCTCGTTGAGCGCCTCCGCGATCAACACGACGGCATCGGCCCCGGCGGCCCGGCTCTCCCACAGTTGCCACGGATCGATGATGATGTCCTTGCGGAGCACCGGGAGGGACACCGCCGACTTGATCCGCTCGATGTGGGACAGGTGCCCGCCGTGGTACCGCTCATTCGTGCAGCACGAAATCGCCGCGGCCCCGTGACGCTCGAAGGCCGCGGCTATCGTCTCGGGCGTGAAGCCATCGGCGGCAAACTCGGGCCGGAGGTCGCCCAGGCGGGGCGTCCGCCGCGCGATCTCGGGAATCACCGAGAAGTGGACGGCGTCCCGGTGGCCCGTCGCGGCGATGAAAAAGTTCCGGGGAGGCTCGGCCTGCGCGACCAGGGCCTCCATCTCGGTCATGGACGTCGCGGCCTTGGCCCGTTCCACCTCGGCACGCGTGTGCTCGATCATCTCGGCGAGCGTCGGAAGACGTGGCGACGGCGGATCGGGCGGCGAATCCGGCGATGGATCTGATGGTGGAGGGGGCCGCTGGGGCATGGCGGTCATTGTTGCCGCGGCGTTTGGGGCGATCATGTCCGGCGCGGGACCCGCCGAGCCGTCCCGGGATGACTTCTCCCTCCTGAGCCTCGCGATGCTCGTGCTCTGCCCGGTGGTGCTGGCGCTGCTGTGGGTGGGCGATGTCATCCGCCCCGGCTCGCCCGCGAGGCACCGAGGAAGGGATCTCTCCGGTTCGCCATGGTTCATCTGGTGGGCGGGGGCGCTGGTGGTGATCTTCGGGCTGGCGGTCGGCGGCGCCCTCGGCGCGATCTTGATGGGGCTGGGCCGCGAGCCGGAAAGTGGTACCCGCTCGATCGCGGCGCAGTTGATCGGGAGCACCATTGCCGCGGCGGTCGGCGTGTGGGTGCTCAATCTGCTCGGTGGTTCACCCCGCGCCGGCCTGTCTCTCGCACCGCGAAAGCGAGACGTGGTGAAAGGGCTCCTGGCCTTTGCGCTGGTGCTCCCGATTGTGACGGCGGTTTCGTACGCCGCGGCCATCGGATTCCAGATGGCCACCGGTCGCGAGCCGCCGATGCTCGCTCACCAGGCCCTGGAAGAAATGGTCGCCAACCCGCGCTCGCTGCGAACGGCGATGATGATCGTCCTCGCCGTCGTGCTGGCGCCGCTCACGGAGGAAATCGTCTTTCGCGGCCTTGTGCAGTCGGGATTCCTCCGCGTGACGGGGCGGGTGTGGCCGTCCGTGCTGGCGTCGTCGGCGCTGTTCGCGGCGGTTCACGTCGGCTCCATCGGGGAGTCCGTGCACGCCCTCGCGCCCCTGTTCGTGCTGGGCGTGTGCTTCGGGATCGCTTACGAACGGACGGGGCGGCTGTGGGTGCCCATCGTGATGCACGCGGCGTTCAACGCGTGGAACACGGGGCTCGCGCTGATGCTCTGATCCCTACCCTTGCCCCATGAGCCGATACGACCAGTTCCAGGCGTACCGATCCAAGATGAACTGCCGCATCCTCGGGGATGAGAAGGAGCGCGGCGGGCGGGCCGGGGGAACGCTCGTCACGAAGAGATTTTTCTCGCTCGACGGCAAGACCTACGAGGATGGGGCGCTGCCGGCCAAGACCAAGGAACTCCTGGGCCTGGTCGCGTCGATGGTCCTGCGCTGCGACGACTGCATCGCGTACCACATTGACCAGTGCGTGAAGGCAGGGGCAACGGATGAGGAGTTGTGGGAGACGTTTGATGTCGCGCTGATCGTTGGCGGCTCGATCGTCATCCCGCACCTGCGCCGGGGCGTGGAGTTTCTGGATGAGGCGCGGGCGAAGGGCGTGAAGTGAACCAACCCGTAGCCGCGGCCACGTTCCACACCCATGACAACTACGGCGTCCCGCACCCGCAGGTGTACGCGTTGAGGAACGCGGCGATGTCGCTCGCGTTGCACAGGCCGTCGCGGACCACGGAACCGACCCAGAGGTCGTCGTTGACGCCCGAGGAGGCGGTCATGGGGTCCAGCCAGTTGTTAACGGTCGGGTATTGCGGGGGCACCGGTAGAAATCCCGTTTCCGAGAATTGGGGATTCGTCATCAGGCCCTCGGTCGCGACGCCATAGAAAACGCCGCGGACGGAGTTTCCGATGGGATGGTGGTTGCAGGCGGTAATCAGGTGGTTGGGCTTGAAAGGGCTGACGGCGATGGTGGTCTCGACGTAGCGGTCGGCGGCGTTGGTCAATGGGACAGCGTTGGTCAGCCTGGCCTTGGCCTCGATGACCTGGGCGGATGCGGGAGCGGCGAATGTGAGGCAGAGGAACGGGACGATCCGGATGCGCATGGTGGCCTCCTTCGTGGTTCCTGACCCGCAATGAATGTACCGAACCCAAGAAGCAGGTGCAAACGCGATTCCGTGGGAAGTCGGGGCGTCCAACAAAGGCAAAGTCCCGGATATGCGGCCTTGCATTTCCTCTGCCGCGTGGCATACTGGAGAGGTATGGCTTCCCTGAGGAGCGTGGCGGCGTGGCTTTGCGTCGCGAGCGCGTTGGCGTCCAGTGATGCGACCGCTCAGTTCACGGCCATTCGCTTGAGCGAGACACCGTCGTTTGCTCTGTCTGTCCGCGATGGTGTAATCGGGGGCGTGTTCACGGACGGTGCCATTCAACCCGCGATCTGGCCGTCGGCCGGGCAGCCTCCCATCGGGCTCGGATTCAATCCGGAGTGGGCGGGTCGGGTTTCAGCGCTAACGCACGACCGCCAGTTCGGAGCGTGGGGAGGCCAAGCCGCGATGTGGTCTGGCACGCCCGAGAGCTACACGAATCTGAACCCGCCCGGCGCGGAGACTTCGGAGATCCTCGCCGCCAGCAGCACGCGGCAGGGGGGGTGGACGGACTACCCGGGTCAGGAGCGAAAGGCGACGATCTGGTCGGGGACCGCATCCTCGGCGGTGTTGCTGCACCCGGCCGGAGCGGTGACTTCAAGCGTTGAGGCAATGACAGAAATGCGTCAAGGCGGGTATGTGGCGTTCCCCGGTCAGCCGGGGCAAGGATCGATCACGCACGCGGTGCTCTGGAACGGTACCCCCGAGAGCCTTGTCGACTTGCACCCGGCCGGGCACTCAATCTCGGGCATCGCCGGAATGTTCGGTGATCAGCAGGTCGGCGCGGTTCAGGCCAGCACTCCGGGCTCCCCGCCGCGCGCCGGCATGTGGTTCGGTACCCCCGAGTCGTTCCGGTCCTTGCACCCGTTCTCCGATGGCCTGTCGGTGGCGAACGCGACCTGCGGGTCGGCGCAGGTGGGGTGGATGAACTCGGTCGGGCTGGGCAGCGCCGGGGTTCGCGCCGTCATCTGGTTCGGAACGGCCGAGAGCGTGATGGACCTCTCCCAGTTCCTTCCCCCCGGCTACGGCCAGTCGATCGCGACCTGCGTCGAAGAGAGCAACGGCGTCTTCACCGTCGGCGGCTACGTCCGCTACGGCTTCAACGACCAAGCCTTCGTCTGGGTTGGCGTGCCGGGGCCGGGAACGCTCGTCCCGCTTGCGGGCGCGGGGCTCTTGTTGGCGCACCCTCGACGGAGATGAGTACATGGGAGCCCAGCGATTCAAGGCTTCATAAGCGTGCTGCGCCGACGTTCGCCGACCTTCTTGAGAACTTCGAGCGCGTTGGGACGGTCCTTCGGGTCTTCCATCGTGAAGAGCAGGCGGGTGTCGCCGATTTGGATTTCGTCCCCCTCGGAAAGCACGACTTCCGTCGTCACCTGCCGCCCGTTGTAGAGCGTGCCGTTGGTGCTCTTCATGTCCTGCGCCCGGTAGCGACTGTCGGCGGGTTCAAAGCGGATCTGCACGTGGCGGCGCGAGACCTTCTCATCCTCAACCTGGAGCGGGAGCGCTTCATCGCGCCCGATGACGGATGTCTTCTTGCCCAGCGGCAAGAACAACCCTTCCTGCTTTCCGGAACTCACGATCAATGACGGCATGCGCAGCTCCTGCTCCCCGGGAGGAGGCCCCGGCGGGCACAGTGTACTGATTCCGGCTCGAAACGGACGCCGGCAAAAAAAGCGGCGGGGGAACGTGTGGGGACGTCCCGCCCGCCGCCAAAGGAGATCTTGTCCCCACTTCAATCAGGGCAGGTTCACGGGGATCAGGACGCGGCTGATGGTGTGGACGATCCCGTTGCCCGTCACCACGTTGAGCGGCACGAACAGCGTGGGATCAGCCAGATCCGGCTCGTTGTCGATGATCCGGAGGCCGGCCGGGCGGAATGTCCCTCCTTGCAGCGTGGCCACCGTCTGCCCGGTGATGCCCAGAATCAGGAACTGCACGGCGTTGATCCGGGTTGGGGCGACGTGGTACAGCAACACCTGGCGCAGCACGGGGATCGGGTCGCCCCCGCCCAGGTTCGTCAGCACGCCGACCAGGTAGTCCCACGCGTTGGCCTCGGACGTCCCGGCAAAGCCCAGGTCGCGGGCCAGGCGGACGAACGCCCCATCGTTGGGTGCCCAGAGCGTCAGCCGCGCCTGCGGATCGGCCAGCGGCGCCACGAGATCCGCCGTGACCGCCGCCTTCAGAAGCACATCGTAATCAAAGGGGTTGTTGTCAAACCCGTTCCCGCTCGACGCGACGAACGAGGCAATCGTGGAGGTGGATGAACGCGCCACCGCGGCGTCCGCCGAGGTCGCCACCATCCCGAGGCACACAAGTCCGGCAATCATTCCCTTCATGGCGTCTCTCCTTGATCGAATGTTCGAGGCCTGACCGAATCGGAGCGCCGACGGAGGTCAACGCTCCCCCGCGGCCTTCTCGGACGCCACCGCTTTCGATCCACCTCCTTCTCCAGATTCACCGCTTTCTCGCGGGACATCCGGCCCTCTTCATCCTGTTTCAGGACCGATTTCTGCCGCCGGTGAATCCACGGGACATGGCCCGTCGAAACCCTTCCCGTCCGCGGCAACGCGGGCCGGCCGCGGCGGGAAAGCCGACGGCCGAACACCGAACCCCAAAGGAACCCCATGATGAACCGCACGCTTCTGTCTGTCGCTCTGTCCACGTTCGCCCTCGCCGGCACCGCCTACGCCCAGTGCGAGAGCACCTGCACCTCACAGAAGGACTCAGCCAAGGTGGTCGCCGCCTCGTGGGAGCAGGCGGACGACATCGTGACCACGGCGATGAACGCGGGGACGTTCAACACCCTCGCCGCGGCGCTCAAGGCGGCCGGCCTGGTCGACACGCTCAAGGGTGAAGGGCCCTTCACTGTCTTTGCCCCGACCGATGAGGCGTTCAAGAAGCTTCCCGCCGGCACCGTGGAGACGCTCCTGAAGCCGGAGAACAAGGACAAGCTGATCTCGATTCTCACGTACCACGTTGTCCCGGGCGCGGTGAAGGCGGAGAAGGTGGTTGGCCTGACCAACGCCACGACCGTCAACGGCCAGCGGGTGGACATCGCCGTCAAGGGCGGCAAGGTCATGCTCGACGGCAAGGCCACCGTCACGGCGACCGACGTCAAGGCCAGCAACGGCGTCATTCACGTGATCGACACGGTCATCCTCCCGATCGACAAGGACATCATCACCGTCGCGGGCGAGGCCGGGTCGTTCACGACGCTCGCCAAGGCCCTCGCCGCGGCCGGTCTCGTCGACACGCTCAAGGGCAAGGGCCCGTTCACCGTCTTCGCGCCGACCGATGAGGCGTTCGCGAAGCTCCCGCCGGGCACGATCGAGAACCTCCTCAAGCCGGAGAACAAGGATCAGCTCAAGGCGATCCTGACGTACCACGTGCTCCCCGGCCGCGTCTACGCCGACAAGGCCGTAACGCTGACCGAGAGCCCCAAGACCGTTCAGGGCTCGACCTTCTCGATCAAGAACAAGGAAGGCCAGGTGATGATCGGCAACGCCAAAGCGATGGCCACCATCACGGCCACCGACATCGAGGCCTCCAACGGCGTGATCCACGTGATCGACTCCGTGATCATGCCGAAGTGATCCATGCCGCCCGGGCTGTTGTGCTGCCGGGCAGGGGGGAGCTCCGACCGACCGGAAACGGCGGTCGGCGCCTTGATCGCAAGGGGTGGGACGTGAGTGTGTGCCCTGTGTCCGTGTCATGTGTGATTCCGATGCCGGCATTGGCCAAGGGCCGGAAGGACAAGTACCATTGCCGCCGACCGCGGCGTCGAGCGGTCGTACGGGAGTGTCAGCCGATCGTGCCCCCAACCGTGCTCCAGCGTGTGGCGTCCGGCGATCAGGCCGCGATGCGGGAGTGCCTGGACCAGTACAGCGGTCTGGTGTGGTCACTCGCGCGCCGCCTGTGCCCGGCCGAAGCGGAAGACGCCGCGCAGGATGCGTTCATCGCGCTGTGGAAGAGCGCCGCGCGGTTCGACCCCTCCGTCGCCTCCGAGAGCACCTTTGTCGCCATGATCGCCCGTCGCCGATTGATCGACCGTGCCCGATCCCGCGCCCGAGCGCCGCAGTCCGCGGCCCTGTCCGAGGCCCTTCCCGCCGAGACCCCGGCGGACGACCTGCGAGATGAGGCCGCGATCGCCGCCCGTGCCATCAACCAGCTTTCGCCCGATCAGCAGCGAGCGGTCAAGCTCTCCGTCTACCGCGGCCTCTCGCACGAACAGATCGCGCAGGCGACGGGCTTGCCGCTTGGCACGGTCAAGACCCATATCCGCCGCGGGCTCATCCGCGTTCGTGAGCTGCTCGAGGGAACCACGCTCCAGGGAGGTGCCGCATGAGCCGCGACCGTCTCTGGGAACTCCTGGCCGATCGAGCGACGCAGGGATTGTCCGAGTCCGAAGCCCGCGAACTCGACACGCTCCTGGCGCAGTATCCCGATATCGATCCGGACAGCATGGACCTCGCCGCCGCGGCGGTGGACCTGGCGATCGCCGCCGGCGCCGAACCGATGCCCGCTTTGCTCAAGAGCCGCATCGCTGCGACGCTGGACGACGCCCCGGCACCAGTTGCCGTCATCGGCCGGAGGAGCATCGCGGGGTACATCGGGTGGGCGGTCGCCGCCGCGTGCCTCGCCATCGCCATCGGCGCGTGGTGGCCTTCCTTCAAGCCCTCGCCATCGCTCGCCGAGCAGCGCCAATCGCTCCTGTCCCGCGCCGACACCATCAAGGGCCCGTGGGGTGAATGGTCCGATGAGTCCGTGAAGTCCGAAGTTCCCGGTGTTCGCGGCGAGGTGATCTGGAACGAGAGCGAGCAGCGCGGGTTCATGACCTTCACCGGCCTGCCCGCGAAAGACCCCTCCAAGGAGGTCTACCAGCTCTGGATCATCGACGAGCGGGGCATGGGCCAGCGCATCAGCGGCGCGATCTTCGACGCGGCGGGAACGGGTGAGGTCATCGTCCCCATCAGCCCGCGGATCAAGACGAAGAACGCCGCGGCCTTCGCCGTGACGATCGAGGAGCCGGGCGGCACGTGGGTGTCGGACATGAAACGGCGCGTCGTCATCGCCCTGCCCAAGAAGGGCTGAGCTCGATCGTCGCTCATCTCGTGGAAGCCGGGCCCGTCAACCGATCGCGGGCCTCCGTGTACCGCGCCAGCGTGCCCTGCACGATCCGGTCCGGCAGCTCCGGCCCCGGGGCCTGCTTGTTCCACTTCCCGGCCGCGACCAGCTCTTCCAGGTACTCCCGAAGAAACTGCTTGTCGAAACTCTTCTGCGCCCGACCGGGCTGGTAGTCCGCGGCGGGCCAGAAGCGGGAACTGTCGGGCGTCAAGGCCTCGTCGATCAGCATCGGGTCGGATGAACCCTCGGGAAGCCCGAACTCAAACTTGGTGTCGGCGATGATGATCCCCCGGGCCAGCGCGTACTCGCTCGCCGCGGCGTAGATCGCGATGGACCGGTCACGCAGGGTCGTCATCAACCCCCGCCCGACCCGCTCGCACGCCTCTTCGAAGGAAATGTTCTCATCGTGCTGCCCCTGCGGGGCCTTGGTGGCGGGCGTGAAGATCGGCTCCGGCAGACGGTCGCACTGCCGCAGCCCCGGAGGCAACCGCACACCGCACACCGAACCGGTCTGCTGGTAATCCTTCCAACCCGACCCCTCCAGGTAACCTCGCACCACGCACTCCACCGGCACCACGCGGCAGCGGGCGCCGATCGTCACCCGACCTTCGAGGTCGGCCCGCGATTCAGCCCCGAGCGCACCGGGCGGAATGTCCGCCGCGCTCGTGCTGCGAAGGTGCGTGGGGGACAACTTGCGCGCCTCGATGAACCGAAACCAGAATGTGGAAATCTCCGTCAGCAGCCTGCCCTTGCCGGGGATCGGCGTCGGCATGACCACGTCGAAGGCCGAGATGCGGTCGGTCGCGACGATCAACAGTCGCCCATCGGGCATGTCGTAAATGTCACGAACCTTGCCCTGGCGGCGATTGGGAAGCTTCAGGTCCGTCGCGAAGGTCGGCATCGCCGCATCGTAACGCGCGATGCCGACCCTCGCCTCTCGGGCGTCCGATCTACGCCAGATCGAACACCAGCAACTCCGCATCCGACGCCGCGCCGATGGAGACCGTCGTTTCCCCGGAGATCGCGGCGCCGTCCCCCGTCGCCAGCGTCTGCCCGTTGACGGTCACCTCACCGTGCAACACCTGCACCCAGGCGTGCCGATCGTGGCCCAGCGGAACGTCGATCGACCGGCCGGCGTCCAACTGGCCCTTGTACAGCCTCGCATCCGCGTTGATCGGGATGGAGCCGTCGGCGCCGTCGCCGGAGGCCACCAGCCTCAGGCCGTTCTTGGCCGGCGCGGGGCGGGTCTGGTGGTACACGGGCTTGACGTTCTCGCTGCGGGGCTCGATCCAAATCTGGTAGAGATGCACGGCCTCTGTCGGTGAGGGGTTGAACTCGCTGTGCATGATGCCCGTTCCCGCGGACATGTGCTGCACCTCGCCGGGGGTCAGGTCCTGCGTGTGGCCCATCGAGTCCTTGTGCCGCAGCGCACCCGAGAGCACAACCGTGATGATCTCCATGTTGTCGTGCGGGTGCGTGCCAAAGCCCCGGCCGGGCGCCACGGTATCGTCGTTGATGACGCGCAGGGAACGGAAGCCCATGAACTTCGGGTCGTAGTAGTGCCCGAAGCTGAAGGTGTGCGCGGTCTTGAGCCAGCCGTGGTCCAGGTGGCCGCGATCGTCGGACTTGCGGACGGTGATCATGGGGGCTCCTTTCGTGGGTCGTTGGAATACTTGTTTCAACAACTATTATACGCCCGCCGTGCCCCGGGTGTTCGGCCGACTGGCGATCGGTCCCTCCAAGACCCCAAACGCTCTCACATCCGGGCCGGGGGAGGGGGGAGAGGGGGGAGGAGGGGGAGGTCACTCCTCCAAGGCCTTGGGCCGCCGGGCCTTGACCAGCAACTGGTTGAGCGCCTCAAGCTCGGACCGCTCCATGTGCCGGAACTGCCGCTTGTGCAGGTCCAGGAGCGGCTTGTCCAGCGCGTCCAGCGCCGCCAGGCCCTTCTTCGTGATCGATACCAGCACCACGCGCCGGTCCTTGGGCGTTCGCGCCCGCTTGGCCAGCCCGGCACCTTCGAGCCGGTCTATCAGCCGCGTCACATCCGGCACGCGCGTGATGAGTCGCTCACCGATCACCTGGCACGGCACGCCGTCCGCACCCGCCCGCAGCTCACCCCGCAGGATCCGCAGAGCGTTGTACGTCGCCTCGCTCAGACCCCGCGCCTTGAAGAGCGCGTGCAGTTCACCCTCCAGCACGCTCTTGGTCCGCAGCAGGTTGAGGTACGCCTCCTGCTCCGGATGCTCAAACGGCGCCCGCTTCCCGATTTCGTGCTGAAGTCCCTTCATGGTATCTGTTGGCACAATAGTTGGGCTTGCGGCCAATGGCAAGCCACGCGCCTTCCACGGTGGCACGCCTCTCCGAGGCGTGCGTACCCCTTCCCTCCACCCCGGATGGCGTGGAACGGCGCCGGACTCTCGAAGTGAGAATGCATCACACGCCTCGGAGAGGCGTGCCACCGTGAACGCAGCTCACGCCCCGGAGAGGCGTGCCACCATGAAGGCGCCACCTCGAGCCGACCAAGCCTCGCTCAGCCCAGCCTCATCGCCTTCACCATGGCCACACCCATGTCCGCCGGGCTCAGGGCCACCTCGACGCCCGCGGCCTGCAACGCGCGGATCTTCGCGTCCGCCGTGTCGTCCGCCCCGCCGATGATCGCCCCCGCGTGCCCCATGCGCCGGCCGGGCGGCGCGGTCCGCCCCGCGATGAACGCCGCCACCGGCTTCTTCACGTGCTGACGCACGTAGTGCGCGGCGTCGATCTCGTCCGTCCCCCCGATCTCCCCGATCATCAGGATCCCGTGCGTATCCGGGTCCATGTTGAACAGCTCGATGCAATCGATGTGCGACAACCCACGGACGGGATCGCCGCCGATGCCGATGCAGGTGGACTGCCCCAGCCCGAGGCGGGACGTCTGCCACACCGCCTCGTACGTCAGCGTGCCCGAACGGGACACGATCCCCACCGACTTGCCCAGCTTCGCCTGTGACACATGTGTGTGGATGTACCCGGGCATGATCCCGATCTTGCACCCCGCGTTCGTGTACGGGTCCGAGCCGGACGTCCCGCCCCCCGTCTTCGGCCCCGGCGTGATGATCCCCGGGCAGTTGGGCCCGATCAGCGTCGGCCGCTTCTCCATCCCGTCCAGCACGGCGCGGACCTTGATCATGTCCTGCACCGGCACGCCCTCCGTGATCGCGCAGATCACGGGAATGCCCGCCGCCGCCGCCTCCAGGATCGCATCCGCCGCCAGGCGCGGCGGCACGAAGATCATCGTTGCATCCGCGCCCGTCTCTCGAACCGCCCGCTCGACCGTGTCAAAGACCGGCAAGCCGTTGGCGTCCTTGGTTCCACCCTTGCCGGGCGTGACACCCCCGACCACCCGCGTGCCGTAGTGGTAGCACCCCTTCGTATGCTGCGCCCCGAAGGAGCCCGTGATGCCTTGACATATGACGCGGGTTTTGGCGTTGACGAGGACTGACATGGGAGCACAGGATACGCGCCCCGGCCCCCGATCAGCAGGGCGGCCTCACCCCCCCACAGCCGCCGCGAGCTGCGCCTGGACCTCCTCCGGGATTGGCTCCGGCATGTAGTCGGTTGGATACCGCGTCCGGAACCGATCGAGCAGCATCGGCGCCCGGACCCCATGCTTCAACTGGCTGCGAAGCCGGGCCCATGTCCCGCGTGCCAGTCGTGGGCTTCGAAACTCGGGAAGTTCCGCCCCGGGGTCCCATCTCCGGAGCCGCGGCGAATCGTCCGGCCACACCCAGTACTCCCAGTCATCCTCCGCCCAATGCGTTACCGGAGCGAAGGTGTGCCGGGGTTGGTCCCCAGGCTGCCCCCGCCGCATCCGAGTCCGCAGCGCACACCGCTTCTTCACCTGCGCCTCATCGCGGCACCGGTAGTGCCGCACTGGAATCCGCTCGTACGCCATCAGCCCCTCGTCAAACGGCCCATCCCGATCGGGTGTCCACCGCATGGAAGGACGGTACCGGAACATCCGCACCTCCGGGTGAGGATCGATGTAGTACACGCGCCGGCGATCCACGACCGATCCCCCCTTCTCCCCTGTCGACGCCCGATCCGCCTCCACCATGCTCCGCGTGAGCACAAACTCGAACATCAGCGAACGCACCCGGCCCTCCGCGCGCGATACCCGGGATCGAACGAACTCCGGCGGCGCGGTGTGGTACATCTCGTCCGCATCCAGCCGCACGATCCAGTCACCCCGCCGGAATCGATCCCGGAACCGGTCAAAGAGCAGCGCACGAAGGCCCAGGTGCCAGTACACGGGCTGCCTCAGGAACGGCACAACCCGCCCGTCCCGCCGGGCAAGCTCATTGACGATCTCCCATGTCCCGTCCGTGCTTCCCGTGTCGAGTACGTACACCCCGTCCGCCCAGGTCAGCACGTGCCGCAGGGTCTCGCCGATGATGTCGCTTTCATCACGGATGACCAGCAGCCCGTGGAACGCCATGCCGGTAGCCTAGAGGCCCACGACGGGCGCGTTCGAGGTACTATCGCGTCGGCATTTCCCGTCCGGCGCAACGGCACCATGTCCCACCCGCTCCCACACCAACTCGCCCTCGCGTTCTGCCTGCTCTTGGCCGCCGCGGCGGCGCCATCCTGCGGCAACCGACCCCCGCCGGCCTTCCGCGATGTCCCCGGCTCCGGCCCGATTACCAACCCGTTCGTTCCGGCATCGATGATCATCCACCCCTTGACACGCCTGGATGAGGATGCATCCGGCCGCCTCTGGCTTTACTGCCATATCGAGTTCAAGGACTCATGGGGTGACAACGTCAAGTCGACGGGCATGCTCGACATCGAGCTCTACCGGCCCTTGGGGCCTCGCTCGGCGGGGATGGGCCGGCAGGAGCTTGTCTGGCGGGTTGATCTCACCGATCTGGCAAGGAACGCCAGCCTCTACGACCCCGCCACGCGGACCTACCGCCTCCCGCTCGAAAACCCGCCACGCTGGCTCCTCGAGCCTCCCGCCGCACCGGACCTTCCCATCGCCCGCCTGCGTGCGTTCTTCATCACCGGAGGCGCCCGCGAGGGAACGCGCGAGCTTGAGGACGAGTTCACGCTCGGGCGCTGACGCGGCTACCGCTTCTGCTCCTGCTTCTGCTGCTCCGCCGCCTTCTGCTGGCGGTACTTCTCGCGGTACTTCTCCGCCAGCGCCGACTGCTTATTGGACAGGTCGATCTCTCGCCCGTCGATGAACGCTCGCTCGACCTTCGTCGTGATCTCCAGCGGGTCGCCATCGGTGATGATGAGCGTCGCCGCCTTGGTTGCCTCGAGGCTGCCGATCCCCCCGACGCCCTTGTAGACGCCCAGGATCTCCGCCGCCGACAGCGTCACCGACCGCAGCGCTTCATCCTTGGGCAACCCATACGCCACCGCGGTCGAAGCGTTGTACGGGAGGTTCCGCTCGTGCGCCGTCCGGTCCGCGCTGGCGATGCAGAACTTCACCCCCGCCGCGTGCAGCCTCGCCGGCAGCGTGAACGCGTCGTCGTACGGCGCATCGGCCCGGCGGGGCGTCGTGTGCGTCCCCGTCACCACCACCGGGATGTCATGGCGCTTGAGCAGGTCGGCGCACAGCGCCGCATCGCGCCCGCCGATGAGCACCATCTTCAACCCCCGCTCCTTCGACCACGCGACGGCGGAGGTGATCTGGTCCACATCCTGCGCCGTGATGAACACGGGCAGCTGCTCCCGCGCCCCTGCCCGGGGATCGGCGCTCCCGCCCTCGTCAAGCGGCGGCAGCACCCCCTGCATCGCCTCCAGCCGGAGGTCGATCGGCAACATCGAATCCGCCCGGCGCGCCAGCCGGTACGCCTCCGCGTTCTTGAACACCTCATCGACGGACGCCATCCCCCGCCGGATGTCCTCCGTCTGCTCCGTTTCCGACCGATCCATCCACGGCGCGTTGATCGCTCGCGCCGGCGGCCACGAAATCGCCAGGCCCGCATCCGCCTTGATCGTCATGTCCTCCCACGTCCATCCGTCCAGCTTCATCACGCTCACGCGACCCGGGATCCGGCCCCCCTCCGGGAACACCCCGGCGACCAGCACGCCGTTGCTCCGCGTCACCGGCAGCAGCGTCGAATCCGGGTTGACCGACACCGCCGCCCACGCCTCGGGCGTGACCTCCCCCGTCTCCCGATAGTCGTTGCTCGCGCGGACGGAGGCGATCTCCGCCAGGCCCAGTTGCGTGTTCGCCGCGATCAGGCCCGGGTACACGTGCTTGCCCTTGGCATCGATGACCCTCCCGGGCACCTTCATCGCCGGCGGCCCGGACCCGATGGCCATGATGTTCCCCCGAACGATGATCACGAACCCCGTCTCGATCGTGTTGGCCGTGATCGGGTGCAGGGTCGCGTTGATGATCGTGATCGGCTCCGTCTGCGGCGGAGCCTTGATCCCAAGGTCCTGCCCCAGAGCGGGGACCGCCGCACCAAACACCGCGCAACCAACCGAGGCGAACAACCAACGGCTCGAACGTTTCATGAAGAACTCCACGCTTTCTGCCGCCGGTCCCGGCCCTGCGGCGCCTGCTGTGCTGACCACGTCGCGGTCCTGCCGAAAGGGCTCCCCGCTCACTCGTGCATCCACCCGCACCCGCACTCGCCGGGCCGGGCCATCTCCGGATCAAATCCCCGGTTCATCATGTCCAGGTAGTACTCGCTGATCATCGTCGGACGCCGCCGCCCGCCGAAACCGCCCGGTCCACCCGGCGCCGCGGGACCGGCATCATCCCGTGCCCCGCCCCTCGCCGTCTCCGCCAGCAGCTTCTGCGTCAGCCGCTGCCGCTCCTTGGCGATCGTCTCCCGCATCTTCGCGTCATCCTCCAGCGAGAAGAGCCGGCGACCGTCCACGTACGTCGCCACACACTTGGTGTACGCCGAGAGCGGCGGCCCCGACCACACGGCCAGGTCCGCATCCTTCCCGACCTCGAGGCTGCCCACCTGCTTGTCGATCATCAGTTGCTTGGCGGGGTTGAGCGTCACGTACGCCAGCGCCTCCTCCGGCGACACGTTCACGCCGTACTTGATCGCCTTGGCCGCCTCCCAGTTCATGCGGCGCGCCAGCTCGTCCGAATCGGAGTTGAACGACACCACCACGCCCTGCTCGGCCATGATCGGCCCCGCCTGCGGGATTGCGTCCTGCACCTCCACCTTGTACGCCCACCAGTCGCTGAAGCACGACCCGCCCAGCGAGTGCTTCGCCAGCTCATCCGCGACCTTGTACCCCTCAAGTATGTGCTGGAACGTCCCGATCTTGAACCCGAAGTCCCCCGCCACGCGGCAGAGCATCAGGATCTCGTCCTGGCGGTAGCTGTGGCAGTGCACCAGCCGCTCACCCGCGATGATCTCCGCCAGCGCCTCGAGCTCCAGATCCCGCCGCGGCGGGCGCGCCGAGGCCGACCCCTGGCCACCGCGAACCGGGTGCTTCTTCACCGCCTTGCGGAAACTCTCCGGCAGGCCGGCCAGCGCCGAATCCCCCGCGTGCGCGGCGTACTCCGCCCACTCGCCCGTGTACTGCCCCGCCGCCGTGAACCGATCCCGGATCAGCGCCTCCACGCCCATCCGCGTCTGCGGGTACCGGTTGTTCGACCGGTCCCCCGCGTTCGACCACTTCGGGTTCTCGCCCAGCGCGAACTTGATCCCCGGCATCGCCCCGGCAAAGTGCAGATCATCCGGCCGCGGCGCCCCCCACCGGTTCTTGTTCACCGCGTTCTGACCGCCGATGGCGTTGGCCGACCCGTGCAGGTTGTTCACCGCCGTGATCCCGCCGCCGAGCTGCCGGTACCACGAAATCGCGTCCGGGTCCGTCACATCCTGGATCCGGACCTCCGCCGTCACGGCCTGACCGCCCTCGTTCACGCCGCGGCTGATCCCCGTGTGGCTGTGGCAATCGATCAGCCCCGGCGTGATGTGCCGACCCTGGCAGTCGATCGTTTCCAGGTCCGCGAGGCGCTTGTTCGACACCCACGCCCCCCACTCCTTCTGCGTCCCGACGAACACGATCTTCCCGCCGCTCACGTACACCGCCCCGTCCTTGATCGTTCCCGCCGGTCCGACCGTCCACACCGTCGCGTTCGTGAACAGGTAGTTGCCCTGCTTGGGCATCTCCTCGCGCATGTACGGCCCGAACGGATAGCCAAGTTTCTCCGGAATCGCCGCGATGGCGTCCTTCTCATCCTGATCCGGCTCTCGGCGTGGCGCTGCCCGTGGCGCTCCTTCCGCCCGCGGCGCCTCTCCTCGTGGGCCGGCGCCGTCGCCGCCTTCGCCCCGCGCCGGTCCGCCCCGCCCTCCAAGCCGCGGCGGCGTCGCATCCGCCGACGTCCGCTTCGCCTTCCACCAGTGAATCGAGCCATCGGGCATCGGCGTGGCGCCGTACATCTCATCCCCCTCCACCATGGCCCGATCCACCCGCGTTCCTTCCTGATCAAACACCCGCCCCTCGATCGCATAATCGATCCGTGGCCCCTGCACCCGCACGTTCGTCGCGCGCGTGTCGCGCCCCTTCCGCCGGTACGTCACCGAGTTCTCGCTCACGTACAGCGTGATCGCATCCTCCGACGCCGGGTCCTGCTCCACGCCGTCCTTCGACACGACCACCCACGCCCCGACCGCTGTCTTCACCGGCGCCGCCGTGATCTCGTGCCGCATCCCGTCGATCCACACATCGCGCACGCGGGCCCCACGCGCCGTCCGACGCGCCGCGGCCCCATCCTCCGATCGACCATCCTCCGGCTTCGCCTCTTCTGGCTTGGCCTCATCCGGCTTGCTCTCTTCCGGCCGGTCCGATTCCGCCCGACCGCCGCGCGGATCGAACAGGTCCCCATCCGCCACCACCAGGTTCGCCAGTTTCCCGACCTCCACTGTGCCCAGCCGATCCGACACGCCCAGGATCGACGCCGGCGTCGTCGTCACCATCGCCAAGGCCTTCTCCGGCGCCAGCCCGTGCTTGATCGCCTTGATCAGGTTCTCCCGGAACTGGGCCCGATCCCTCGCCTTGCTCGTCGTCAGCGCCACCTGCACACCCGCCGCGGCCAGACGGCGCGGGTTCGTCGGCGCCTGCTCCCACGTCATCATCTCCCGCAGTTCCACGCTCTCCGCATCCCCCACCGACGCCACCCGCGGCGCCCGCGGGAACGCCAGCGGCAGGATCACCGGCACCGGCTGCTTCCGCGGCGAGGCGTTCGGCTCCCCCTTGGTCGCCTCCGCGATCGCCGCCAGGCGCCGGAACTCAAGCCCCGAGCCCAGCACGATCGCCGGCCGGTCGAACTCACGCGCGATCTTGATCCCGCGCAGCACCTCCAACTCATCCGTGGCGTCAAAGAGCAACGTGGCCGCGAACGGCATCGGGTGCACCTCCAGCCTCGCCGCCCCCACGGGCTGCACGGGCGCGGGCGCTGCGTACGCCGGAAGCGCATCGAGCGCATTGGCCGTGATCAGCGTCCCCGAGTTCCGCTGCGACGCCTGCCAGTCCGAATCGATCAGCGTCTGCCGGATCAGCGCGATTGCCCCCATCTGCGAGCTCGGGTACCGCGACCACCGCTGCACATCCGGCGCTTCCGGCGCCCCGCCCCCACCCCCGCCAAACCCGCCCCGCCCCGCGCTGAACCCAACCGCCTGGTACGCGATCCGCGAGTACACCGGCGGCCGGTCCGCGCTCGCGCTGCTCACGGGCTTGGCCAGCGACACCACCGCCGAACTCCCGCGGAACACGCCGTCCGACGGGCTGATCGCCGCCGCCGTGAACCCCAGCCGCCGCAGCGCCTCCCCCGTCCGCTCATCCACCCCCGTCCCATCCAGCACGCTCCGCTGCGGCATGACGTGCGTGTTCCAGTGCAGCCCCGGCGCGTTTGCGTCCGGCTTGGGCACGGTCACATCCACGTACGCATCAATGAACCCCGCATAAATGTGCAGGCCCGCGCAGTCCCACACCCGCGCCCCCGCCGTCGGCGCATCCGCCCCCACCGCGACGATCCGCCCATCGCGGATCACCACCGTCGCCTTCTCGATCTTCTTCTCCGGCGACACGTGCACCGTCGCGTTCGTCAACGCGTGCCACGTCGGGTCCGCATGCCGCGGCCCGTTGGGCGGCGGAGACAGGGGCGACTGCGCCGCCGGTTGCGCCGAGACGATCGACCACGCGCCCAGGAGCGCTGCGCCGACACCGACCACCATCCCCTTCAGGGGCCGCACGTTGAGAGCCTTCATGAAAACAGAATACCGCGCCCGCCGCTCAGGAAAAGGGCGCAGCATCCACGACTTGTTTGACACTGTCAGAGGACCGACGAAGTCAATCTGTCCGAGGTCCTTCCCCCGCCCCTCGCGAGCCCCACAATAAGCCAGAGGTGGCATACCCCAAGAGTTGCGTTCCTCACCCATGGCCACCAGGCAACACGGTCGAGGGCCGAGAGTGTGGACATCGCACACCCGCAACCTACGGACGAAATTGTCCCTTTCGGTATCATGTAAAGGTACACGGAGAACAGCAAGAGCAGGGAGGCCGACGCAACCAGTATCATCAGCCGGGCTCCTCCATGAGTTAACGCAAGCACGCCCAGGCCCACTACCACCTCGGCTCCCGGAATGAAAGCGATCGCCCCGGCGCCAAGTCGAATCACCCCGTGAGCCGCCACGACGTTCATGAAATCCCCGAAGTAAATCGTCTTGTCGATCCCGGACGCGATCCAAACGCAACCGATGAGCGCGGTGAACATCACATCGAACCAGGATAGTGCTCTCCGGGCAGTCATCCGCTCATTCGCCGCCGCAGAACAAGCCCGAGCGCCACGATGAGGCAAGTCACGCCGCCGACGAGCAGCGAGCGGCCCGTAACACTTCGCGACTCAGGGATCAACTTGGACGAAGCGCCGCTCTGAACGTCCTTGGCCGCTCGCGCCATCTGTGAGTTTCCCCGAATCGGCTGAAAGGCGCCAGGGCCGTACGTCCCGCCCACCACATCTCCGACCTCATACACCGTACCGGTCGCCGGGTCGAGCGAATAGGGCGTCAACTTCCACCATCGAAGATCGGACTTCTCCGCTTCTGTCAACCCGAGCGATGGTGGAGAAACGACGGTGACCGTTCGCCTCGCAGGAAACCCGTACCCATCTGTCGCGCCGACCACGATGTGCGGCCATCGGTACCCAAGGCCCGGAACCGTGTGGTGGGAGAGAACCTCGTACTCCGTCCGCGGACCACCCGGATCCCCAAGTTCAATGCGCGCAAGCGACATGTCCTTCGTCCAGAACGTGTACCGCGCGCTCTCCGCTCCGGAGGTTCTCCGGCCCGAGACTGTCAGGAGGTCACCTTCATGTTGGAAGCGCATTCCGCGCGCCGCATCTCGATCTATCAAGGCGAGAACCGCCGGCACGAAGAACGACCGGATCGGGCCGCAGAACTGGCCGACGCTCTTTTGATGCCGATCAACCAGGTCCGCCCCGAGATCGACCGAATAGCTCCGCTGCCAGATCTCTCCGTCCACCCGAAGTCCGATCCGGCGAGCGTCGGGGTGACGCCTGTCGATGAGAATCCAATCGAGACCTTCCCACACCACCCGCACATAGTCTGGCTCCCCCCCAACTCGCTTGACGGCCGCCAGCGCGCTCTCGCGATCGCGCACGTCGTCTTCCTCCCTCAACCCGTACACGACGACGTCCACCGTGCCGCTCCCAGCAATGGCATACCGGTCGATCAGCCGATCTCGAAGAGCCGGAGCCTCCTGCGCATGGCTCGGCATCGATGTCGCCAGAGTGAGCACGATGGCGAGAAGCCGCGTCAACATGGACCAAGATTGGTGTGCACCGCGACGCTCGAGCTGCACGTGTGAATGGTCTCGCCGTTGCACATGTTGACGAGCCTGCACGTCGAAGGCGTGGTGCCCGTGAAACTATAGGCCCGCGGCCGCGGATCATTTGGGCCCGCGTCCACAAACAGGCTTCCGGGGTGGCACAGTTTCCACACCTCGCAACCACTTGGATGTGTGTACACATGATATGCACAGATCTTGGACAACGCGCACGGGTAGCTGTATTCGCCAGCACAGTCGTTGAGGCAGTTAGTACCCATCCCGACGATCCCGAGAACGGCGGGGCAAGCAAACCAAAGAAATTGCCGAATGGCCGCTAAAGACATGAGTGTTCCTTTCCGCGTGGCGAGACTGCCTTGACACTGTACCATGGGGGGGGGTATCGTGTCAAGCCTGGGAGGCTGAATGGGGCACAGAAGAGCGTTCACCATTATCGAGTGTCTGGTCGTCATCGGAGTTGTGGCCATTCTGGCGTCGCTGGTGGTTCCTGCCCTTGGGAAGAGCCGTTCGAGAGCGATGGCCGTTCAGGCGCTGGCCAACATCCGTTCCTTCGGCCTCGGACTGGAGTCGTATGCGAGCAAGAACCGGGACTCTGTTCCGGTTCTGTACAAGCCCGCGTGGCCCGCCGCCGGGCCCTTCCAACTCCCCTATGGCACTTTCGGCACCGGGAACTGGTTTGAGCACGCCCGGTTCTTTTCCTTGGCGGTGACCACGGAGCTGGATGACATCAGGATCGCCCGAGCCCCGGGAAACCCCACCGCTCCAACCGTCTACTCAGATGCGGGTCGTCCGGTGTCGCTTTCGGATTATGGGCTTTCGTTCACGCTGTACGCCACGCCGCGTTTCTTCCACCCCAGCACAATGAGCGGAGTTGACCAGTGGGCCCCTCAGCGACTCTCTTCGATCGTGTTCCCGTCGGACAAGGGGATCATGGTTCAAACTCTCGTGTACCACTTTCGTGAACTTGGCGTGCTGTCGGGGTGCTGCAACACAAACGTACCATCCCCCGTTCTGTTTGCGGACATGAGCGCCTCGGCGGAAGACATCGGTGCAATGCCCCGCGGCGTTCGCAACCCGTTTGTGCCATCGACCGGAACAACATCACGAAATCCGTTTGGTCTGCCGGGAATGGCCATCATGGAAACCCTCCACGGCATTGCCGGCCGGGATCGCGATCTTAAAGCACGCGCCCCGTGACCTCCGATCACGACTCCCCGCATCGTTGAACAGGATACACCGTCACCAAACGGGATGAGAAGCTCCTATGTGTCCCCAAACCCCACCCCCACGCCCCGCGCCGCCCTGATCAGCGCATGGTCCACCGGCACCAGCCGCTGCCCCGACGCTGCCACCTCCATCGGCACATCCGTGATCTGGAAGTTCTGCCTCGCCACCATCCGCCGCCACCGCCCGGACCGGACCAGTTCCATCGCGTGCTGCCCGAACTGGGTCGCGATGATCCGGTCCGCCGCGATCGGCGCCCCGCCCCGCTGCACATGCCCCAGCACCACGTGCCGTGACTCGATCCCCGTCCGCTCTTCCACCTGCCGCGCTACCACCGCCCCGATCCCCCCCAGCCGCACCGGGTCCGGAAGGCGCGGATCGATCGTCGCCACCGGCGCCCCGCCCCGCGGCCGCGCCCCCTCCGCGATGCAGACAACAGCATGTCCGCCCCGTCGGCACGTCCGCTCCACCTCCCGTCCCACCTGCTCCGGGTCAAACGGGATCTCCGGCAGCAGGATCACGTGCGACCCCGATGCAATCCCCGAGAACAGCGCCAGCCACCCCGCGTTCCGACCCATCACTTCCACCACGATCACCCGCGAGTGGCTCGCCGCCGTCGTCTGCACGCGGTCGATCGCTTCCGTCGCCGTCTCCACCGCGGTGAGAAACCCGAAGGTCATCTCCGTGCCCGGGATGTCATTGTCAATCGTCTTGGGAATCCCCACGCAGCGCAGGTCCGGCTCCACCTCCACCAGGCTCTGCGCGCACGACATAGTCCCATCCCCGCCGATCACAACCAAGGCCTCGATCCCATGCCGATGGATCGTGTCCAGACACCGCCCCCGCCCATCCTCGTACACCGTCTTCCCCGCCGCATCCTTCCCCACCGGCACCCGCGACGGACTCGCCTTGTTCGAACACCCCAGGATCGACCCCCCCACCGCCAAGATCCCCGCCACATCCCCCGCCGACAACATCCGCACCCGATCCCGGATCAGCCCGTCAAACCCATCCAGCAGCCCCACCACCTCAACCCCGTTCGCCGCGGCGTCCAGCACCACCGCCCGGATCACAGCATTGATCCCCGGACAATCCCCGCCGCCGGAGAGCACACCGATGCGCTTGATCGTCTGCATTGACCAACACTAGGTCAGCGCGGCGTCGGCTTCGGCGGCACCCGCGCCGCTCCCTCGCCCAGACCTGCGAACACATCCTCGATCGCTGCTTGAGCGAACCCGCTCGCCAGCAGTTCACCCGCTTGCCTCGCCTGCTCCCGCGTCACCATCCGGATCGCTTCCGGCGACATCGTGTTGAGCGACACAAACCGGGCTTTGCCCGTCTCACGATCCACCGCCCACACCATCGCGGCCGTGTTGTCCTTCAGCATGGTGATGTGCAGTTCCTCCGCACCATGCCCCCGCGACGCCAGCACCATCCCCACCGCCACCAGCGCTCCGCCGACGACACATCCTGCCAGTACATCCGTGTATCGAGCCATGCGAAGCCTCCCGTTTCCGTACAGGTCGGCCCCGACACCTCCACCCCTTCAATAATCCCCGCCACCAACCATGTTCTCCCCCCTCCCCGAAATCCTCGACGATCTCCGCGCCGGCCGCATGGTCATTCTCACCGACGATGAGAACCGCGAGAACGAGGGCGACCTCATCCTCCCCGCCCAGCACATCACCCCCGAAGCCATCACCTTCATGCTCTCCATCGCCCGGGGCTACCTCTGCCTCTCCCTCACCAGCGCCGACTGCGAACGCCTCGACCTCCACCCCCAGTCCGCTGTCAACACCACCGTCCGCGGCACCGCCTTCACCGTCTCCATCGACGGCCACCCGCGCCACGGCTTCACCACCGGCGTCTCCGCCCGCGAGCGTGCCAGGTGCATCAAGATGGCCATCGACCCCTCCACCCGCGCCGACGACTTCGTCCGCCCCGGCCACATCAACCCCCTCCGCGCGCGCGACGGCGGCGTCCTCGTTCGCGCCGGACAGACCGAAGGCTCCATCGACCTCTGCCGCCTCGCCGGCCTGTACCCCGCCGCCGCCATCATCGAGATCATGCGCGACGACGGCGAAATGGCCCGCCTCCCCGACCTCCTCGACATCGCACGCAAGCACAACCTCAAGCTCTGCTCCATCGCCCAGATCATCGAGCACCGCCTCGCCCGTGAATCCCTCATCCGCCGAATCCCCCCCACTTCCGGGACTCCCATCCGCACCCGCCGCGGCACGTTCAACCTCATCGCCTACGAGAGCATCGTCGACGCCCAGCCGCACATCGCTCTCACCGTCGGCGGCGTCGGCGAACTCGACCCCTCCGGGCACGCCCGTGAACAGCACGAACCCACCCTCGTGCGCATGCACCGCCGCAACCTCCTGGGCGACATCTTCGGCGACCTCGACTCCTCCCCCGCCGGCGCCACCGGCGACACCCTCCACGCCGCGATGGACGCCATCCAAGCCGCGGGGCGCGGCGCCGTCGTGTACCTCCGTTCCGAGGATGCCCCCGGACGCACCGAACTCGAAAGCCGCCTCCTCCAGATCCGCCGTCACACCGATCACGACCGCCCGGACTTTTCATCCGCCGCGCCGGGCGGCATGCAGCGAGACTTCGGCATCGGCTGCCAGATCCTCCGCGATCTGGGCCTGAGCAAGCTCCGTCTCCTCACCGATTCCCGCAAGGATGTCCCGGGCCTCGAAGCCTTCGGCCTCCACATCGTCGAGCACGTGCCCCTCGCACGCGACCCCGCGTCACGATAACTCCCGTCGTCGCGAAGCCAATCCAGTGGCGTTGCACCGCCGCGTTATCCGACGTCATCGTCTCCGGTGCGGCCGTACAACCCGATCAACTGCACTGCGCCACCCATCGACGCCACCTCTTCGCCGCCGCGCCGGGCGGGACCCCCACAGCAATTCGATGGTTCACACGGAGGCTCGCCCCGGAGGGGCAGGAAGGGATCATGGCCGACAGCCGCCTGACCGTACGCACACTTTGCCTGGCCACCGTGGCGCTCATTCTCGCCTGCGGCCATGCGCATCGCGCCATGGCCCAGCAGGCCCGCGCCGCCCAGGACCGTGTCGTGCCCAAGTCCACCAGCCCCATACGCGTGGTTCCCGCCGGGTCCGGGAAGTCCACCGTCGCCACCATCACCAACAAGGCAACGGGACCCTCGCGTTCCAGCGGCGCCGCCAAGGTCGCCACCTTCACCAGCAAGTCGAGCTCCGGTGCCGGCGGCTCCGTTGCCACGTTCAATGGCGACCGCCAAACCGTGGCCCAGGCATCGCCTTCGCGCGCCAAGCCGCCATCCAAACCCAGCGCCAGGCCTTCGGCGGCGTCTCCCACGGGCAAGCAAGGCCGCAAGCCTTCCATTCTCCCTGAAAGGAAGGACCCGCCCATCATCGCCGTCCGACGCCCCGGCCAGCACGCCGAGCAGCCCTCAGACCTCGCCGAACCGGCCAAGGACCAGACCGCCGATCCGTCGCCCGTCTCCACCGTTGCCGTCACGCGGCCCGCGCTCCGCAACGCCTTCGGCGGGCTCTCGTCCAACTCAACAGTCGAGTTCACCAGCGCGCCCCGTGTCTACGCGCACGCCGCGCGTTGATCGGTTCGCCCGCTCGACATCCAGCGAACCGCGAGGAGCACCACCGCGGCAACACCGGCGTTGCGAATCGCGATGATGCTCCAATCCGCCGAGGGCGACGCTCCCCAGAAGCAACCGCACCCGACCGGCCTCGCCGGAGGAAACACGGTCATCAACGTGGCGTAGCCGCCAATGGCAGCGTACATCGCGGCCAGCAGGACCACGGCTGCTCGCGTCAATCGAGACCTCGCGGGAAGCAGCGCGATCGCCGCCATCCCGCACGCCAGCTCCATCGCCATCACCCCAATGGCGGCTTGTCGCGATAGGCTTGCCGGAACACGCCCGTGCGAAGCGAGCGTGGCGGCGAACCCCGTTGCATCCAACGCCTTGCTCACCCCCGAAACCACCAGAACGCTTGACACCGCGAGGATCACCAAGTCGGCCGTCCATCGCTTTACCCGCTTCACAGTTGCCCTCGTCCTCGAACTCGGTACACCACCGCGGCCGCTATCAGCACAACGCCAAGCACGACAAGCGGCCACCGGTACCCGGAAAGCGGCGGCGATGCAGCCGGCACCGATGGTGTTCCCTCGACCGCCCCGTCCGCCGGATTCGTCCCCACCAATGACCCGCCCGACATCGCGGCGAGCGTTCTCGCTGTATTGACCCGCGATTGCGCCGCCAGCGACTCGACTCGCGCCACAGATTCAAAGTCCCGGACGCCCCCCTCGTGAACACTCGCCGTCGCCAGGTTCCTGCCTGCCGTCTCCGCCCGGAGCAGGAATCCTGCGGGAGACTTCTCGCTGTACACAACGTTTGCCTCGCGTGGATCAGCCGGGTCATCCCGCGCGACGCGGCGCAACACGCCGGAAGCATCAACTTCGTTGACGAGCGCGGGGACATCGGGCAGGGCCTGATCGGATCGAATTCTGAACCGGTACCCCCCCTCGGGGAGCGCCTCTACGTTGTCGACCGGTACATTCCCCAACGCCACCAGCCGCAAGAAGCAAGGGGGACACCACTCCATCACGGCAATATCCGCGCTGAATGCCTTTATCCGCTTCGAGGGCTTGAGCATCCCCGGGTAGGGGTCTCCCTCCAGAATCTCCCCATTGGCTCGACGCAGTGTAGCGCCAAGATGCGACACCTCGTACCACGCCCCTGTCGCCGCATCAAACCCAAACTGCATTTCTCCCGCGAACCCGGGTTTGGCAAGGTAGGTTGCTTCTACCACGCCCTGCCGCGGCACATAGCGATCGAGGAAAACGTTCAACGAATCCGTCTGCGCCATCGCTTCCCGTGATGAGCACAAGGCAGCCCCGACCGCCACCGCGCAGTGGATGCTGCGACTCATGCTCAGTCCTGACTCGATGGATCGTTGCACGCCCCCGCACAGTCCGCCAACTGAAAGGTCCGCAACGACAACATCGGGACCGGTTTGGTTGGCCCGACGATGTAGCAGCACATGCCGTTTCCGAGGCTGCCCACTAACAAGGCGCCCGCCGGCGGGGCTTCACACGAAGTCCGAACGAATGACTGCCCGGCGCCGAGGTTGTACAGATAGCACCTGGCGTATCGAAGCGTCTGACCATGAAACAGTCTCAACGGATCTGTATATCCCGCGGAAGTCGACCCATCTTCACACACGTAGGCAACCGTGCCGCTGCACGGGCCTTCCGGCCCCTGCAGCGCCGGATCCGATGGCCACGTGTACAGATACTTGCAGCACACAACGACGCTCTCTGCCGTTGCCAACGCGGCCACAGCCAGACACGTCCCCACCGACACAGCGTAGCTCCATCCCCGTTTTGTGCTCACGGCATAACTCCTTTGTTCACTTGTCTCGTGCCCTGTACCCGCCCCATGTTGACCAGATCGGGCTCCCGACAAGGTCCAGGGTCACCACCGGGTTGCTCCCGTGGTACCTCCGAAAGTCCGCCACTTCCACACTTCCGTCCGCCATGGCGACCGGTGACGGCACTCGCATCGTGCAACAGAAGTAAACCCCGCCGTGCTCAACCTGCCGATGGCGATCCCAAGCCCGGTGCATGAGCCCTTTGGCCGATGGGTACACGACTTGGTGTTCTCCCACGGCGACGGATACCGCCTGGTCCACTGGGACCGTAAACCCCTCCCGCATTCTCTCCGGCGTGTACACCATGCACACCGATAGCGTGAACCGAACCTGCCCGCTTCGCTTGAACTCCCTCGGGTCGCACTCCGACGCTTGCCCAACGTGGCCGCTCGCTGTCACCGCCTCATACCACGCCGGGGCAGCGTGAAACGCCAGAGGTCGCGAGAGGGGGTACACCCCCCGATGATCGCGGCAGTATGCATTCACCGCCATCACGTTCTGCCGGAGCACAGCACTGTCAGCCGTCGTGCGAGACCTCTCAACCGCCGCCCCGACCGCGGGCAAAAGCAGCCCCACCATCAAACTCAATACCCCCATCACAACCATCAGCTCAAGAAGAGAAAACGCGCGGCAACCTCTCCCGCCATAGCACTCGCAGGACGCCGATCCCAACTCCCTTCCCAGCGGCCGCCTCGCGGGACCGAGTCCGCGGCTCACCACTGCACCGCTCGAATCAACTTCGTGTGCCGGTACGCCACGCATACCCCATCAAGATACGACATGACACCCCCCCCTTGTCAAGCCCACTTCCCAGTTTTCACCTTTCCATGAAGATGAGGGACCAGCTCTCGCTCTCCACTCTATAGCCTCGCCATCACCGGCAACCGCCCCACCAGGGGCCGGCAGTACGTGACAAACGACCGGCTCACGTTGTTGTGCCCATCCAGGAACTCCCCGGGCATGTGCCGCGTCTTCCCCGCCACGTCCGACAGTTCGATCTGCTTCATCGCGCTCACGTAGGGCTTGTTCCGCGTCCGCACGATCGCGACGGACCCCGACAGCTCTCCCCTCGCCGCCATCCGGACCGCAAACGTCGCCACCTGCCTCGCCTCCTTCGCATCCACCGGCGATGGATCCGGCCAGCACCGCTGCAGGTACCCGAACGTGTCCGCCCGCACGCGGATCGCCCGCCCCCCCACTTTCACGTTCTTCTTCACCAGGTCCGCCAGCGCATCGCCCAGCGCCGCCACGCCCGACAGCTGCACGTTCCCATGCGCATCCCGGTCCAGCCCCTCCACCAGCGTCGTCGCGATCGGCGCACCCGCCGCGTTCTGCACGCCCTCGCTCACGGCCACTTGGCACCGCCCCAGCCTCGCGTACACACGCTCCACATCCTCGACAAACCGCTGCGAATCAAACGGCACCTCCGGCACATAGATGAGATGCGGCCCGTTCCGGTCCGCATCCTTCCCCTCGCCCCGCGCCAGCGCCGCCGCCCCCGTCAGGAACCCCGCGTGCCGTCCCATCACCACGTTGATCTTCACCCCCGGCAAACTCGCGTTGTCCAGCGAGTCCGACATGAACGCCAGCGCCAGGAACCTCGCCGCCGACGGAAACCCCGGCGTGTGGTCGCTGAGCATCAGGTCGTTATCCACGGTTTTGGGTATGTGGAAACACCGCAGCTCGTACCCGCTCCCCCGCGCCAGTTCGTTCACGATCCGGCACGTATCCGAGGAGTCGTTCCCCCCGATGTAGAAGAAGTACCGGATTTCGTGCTTGCGGCACGAGGCCAGGATCTGCTCGCAGTACGCCCGGTCCGGCTTGTCCCGGCTCGAGCCCAGGGCCGCGCTCGGCGTCGCCGCCACCTCCCGCAGGTGCGCCTCCCGCACGCGGCCAAGGTCCACGATCTGGTCCTTCACCAGCCCGTTCACCCCGTGCCGCATCCCCAGCACCTTCTTGACCCGCGGCAGCTTCTTCAGCGCCAACGCGCACGCCACCAGCGACTGGTTGATCACAGCCGTCGGCCCGCCCGATTGACCTATCGCCGCATTCCCCTTGGGTAGATCCGCCATGCTTCGCTCCTGGGCCCGATCGTACCGGACCCCGCGAGTACCATCTGGCATGAAACTCGCCATCGGCTTCCTCGTCGCGTTCCTCGTCGGCGCCGCCTGTCGCTGGTTCGACATCCCAGCCCCCGCCCCGCCCGCGCTCACGGGCGCCCTGCTCGTGCTCGCCATGAGCCTTGGCTACATCACCGTTGACCGCTGGGCCAAGCCCCAACCACCGGCCGCCGCCGAAACCCGCCGCAGCTAGACCAGTTTCACCCGCGTCACCCCCCCACTTCTTAACAGAGCTTCGCCCCCACCCTTCAGCCAGCGGTCCAGTTGGAACCGAACCCCCGCGCTCCCCGCTCGAACCGTCAACACCCCCGACCCCGTCCCCTTCACTTCACAGGATGCTCGCAGAACCGCCGGGGCCGCGGCCTCCCACGCCGCGCACGCCCGCCCCCCCTGCCTCTGCCGAGCCCCCAGTTGACGAACCTGCGAAGCAATTTCCGCGGCCAGATCCGTCCCCCGTTCCGGACGAACGCGCCAACGCCGTAGATCCTGAAGACTCGCCATGCGGTCCGACATGGCCGCCATGGTACGGACTCCGCTACTCTCTTGCCCCATGCCCACGGCCATCGGCATCCACGGCATCACCAAGGTCTTCGGCTCCGGCCAGTCCGCGGCGACAGCCGTCGACAACATTTCCCTCGCCATCGAACCCGGCGAACTCTTCTTTCTCCTGGGCCCCTCCGGTTGCGGCAAGACCACGCTTCTCCGCATGATCGCGGGCTTCATCGAGCCCACTTCCGGAAAGCTGCTCTTCGACGGCCGCGACGTCACACGGCTGCCACCCAACAAGCGCAACACCGGCATGGTCTTCCAGTCCTACGCCCTCTGGCCCCATATGACCGTTGAAGCCAACGTGGCGTTTGGCTTGTCCATCCGAAAGGTTGCCGCGGCCGAACGCGACCGGCGAGTCGCCGAGGGCCTTTCCGCCGTGCGGATGAGCGAATACGCCAAGCGCAAGCCCAACCAACTCTCCGGCGGCCAGCAGCAGCGCGTTGCCCTCGCCCGCGCCCTCGTCATACGCCCGGATGTCCTCCTGCTCGACGAACCCCTCTCCAACCTTGATGCCAAACTACGGATCGAGCTTCGCTCAGAAATCCGGCGTATCTGCAAGGAGTCTGGAATAACAACTGTTTATGTAACTCACGATCAGAAGGAAGCCCTGAGCATGGCCGATCGGATCGCGATCATCGATCGCGGCCGAATCGTCCAGCTCGGTCCTCCCGCCGAGTTGTACCGAAAGCCCGGCTCTCGATTCGTTGCCGAGTTCCTGGGTGAAACCAACTTCCTGAAAGCCCATTTCGATGGAGCGCGGCTGCAAACCGCCGCGGGCCCTCTCACCCCCGCCGTCCCCCCCACCGCCCCAGGCGAGTATCTGGTGTCCGTTCGACCTGAAGCCATTCGCCTGGCAACCGCCGAGATCAATGCCACAAGCGGGACCATCAGCGAGAGCCTGTACCTTGGCGAACTGGCTCATCACACCGTGCTGCTGCCCGGCGGAGCGTCGGTACAAGTGGCGGAGGTCAATCCCAGCGGTCGCTTACCGCAAGGCCAAAGGGTCGATCTGCACATCGAACCGGCCGATGTGATTGTTATTAGTCCACACTAACTTATGCAGCTTCGCGCTTGGCAATCGATGCGGCGGGAAGCCAGATGATGGCCGCAGTGCCACCATTCGCCCGTGGGCGAACTTCGATCGTCCCGCCATACTCCTCGACCAGGGCCCGACAGAGCGGAAGCCCGATCCCGCTGCCGGAGGCGCTTGGATCGAACAAACGAAACGGAGACGGGTGCTTCAGTCCCGATCCGGAATCTTCAACGTGGATTGATGTGTTTCCCGTGGAATCAGGCCGAACGGTTACATCGATTGGCGAACCATCCGGGCATGCACGCTTTGCGTTCTGAACCAGATTATGCAGGATCACATTGAGCGCGGCTTCAGGAAAGAGGGCTGTTGCCTTGGGATCCCCGTGCATTCGAATCTGGGAATCGTCACCGAGACATCGCCGAGAGGCACTCAGGATCTTGATCTCTCGAGACACCTGGGAACCGACAAGCAAGTCGAGGACTTGCTCAACCTCTGCCGCTGCCCTTATCAACATGATCAGACTAAGGGAAGCTTCAGCACTCAGACCAGAGCTGGTTGCCGCTCGCTCCGCATGAACCTTTACTGGAGTCAAGAGCCGACGTACTTCATGCGCCACGGCCGCGGCCAGACCGACCGACCCAAGCTTGGCAAGGCCCACTACTTGTTGTTTCTTCCTGGCATCGGCCACGCTTCTTTCATCGGCATTCAGAGAGCGGCCCTTCGCTGGGGACCTGAGACACCCACTCGGGGTGATGCCGCCCTCCCGACATAAGCCACGCTTTGACTGCATGAGGGCGAATGTCCGCAGAAGGGACAGAGGCGAGATCAATCCAATGAAACGAAATGCCTGGTTCCGTGCTTGCAACTCTTTCGCCAGGAAGTTGCACGTGGAACACCAGGTTCAACTCATGTCGCCACTTCGCGTTCTGTTTGAAAACGACCTCGCATGCCATCGCGAAGGGTCCAACGGACACGTCAGCGCCGCACTCTTCCTTGAACTCACGTTGAAGCGCTTGGTCTGCCGATTCCCCGAACTCGATGTGACCACCTGGCAAGTAGTAGTACAATCCCTGATCATCTCGGCACAGGAGCACCTTCGATCCATACCTGACCAAACCACGAACGATGACCTCAATGAGTGCTGTCAAGTATTGACCTCCGGAAGCATGTCTGCCGGTATTGTGATACACTATGGCAGTTAGTAAGGATTATGTTATGACAAACACAAGCCAATCAAAGGTCCGCAGGCTCGGGAAGGGCCTCAGTGCGATCATCGGCCAACCAGTTTCCGTGGTCACCGACCCCAACAAGCCAGAGGCCTCGACCCCGGGCATCGTGATGATCCCCTCCGCGTCTGTCAAGCCAAGCCGGTTTCAGCCGCGCCGGGTCTTTGACCAGACGGCCTTGGAACGGCTGTCCGACTCCATCAAGTCCACCGGGATGATGCAGCCCGTGATCGTCCGCGGCGACAGCAGTGGGGGGTATGAACTGGTGGCGGGCGAGCGCCGGTGGAGAGCGGCGGCCCTGGCGGGACTTCCCACCGTTCCCGCCATTGTTCGCGACCTCTCGGACGAACAGGCCGCGGAATGGGCCATCATCGAGAACGTCCAGCGCGAGGACCTCAATCCCATCGAGCGTGCCTTCGCATTCCGCAATCTTGTGGATCGCTTCCGCCTCACGCACCAGCAGATCGCCGACCGCGTCGGGCTCGATCGATCGAGCGTGGCGAACACCATCCGCTTGACCGAGCTCGAGGAGCCCATCCGTGACATGATCCAGTCCGGCAGGCTCAACGCGGGCCACGGCAAGGCTTTGCTCATGACCCCGCCGGGCCAGGCCCGTATCAAGCTCGCCGAGCAGGCTTGCGATGAGTACTGGAGCGTGCGGAAGCTCGAGCGGGAGGCCGCGGCCATGTCGGCTCCTGCTCCCGCGGACCCGGCGCAGGCGGCAAAGCCCCAGCGAAACGATGGTGATCTCGGGCGAGTGGCTTCCCGCGTCGCGCTCGAACGCGCCCTCAGCGAGCACCTCGGCACCAAGGTGACCATCACGACCAACCGCGCCGGGGATCGCGGCCGGCTCTCCATCGAGTTCTATGGCCTGGCCCACTTCGACGGCTTGCTCGCCCGTCTGGGATACAAGAGCTGAAAAATGAAAAACCCGCGGGCCGCCGCGGGTCTGATCGTTGCGTCTGCGACTGCTATCGGGGTATCCGCGTCCGCGAAAGCCGGCTCGGCCGATCGAGGTACCACATCCGGATCAGGTCCTCGTTCGCCATCCGCAGGTTCTCATCCGTACTGAGCACCACGCGGTTGTCGACATCAACCGGCCGCTGCGAGAGCGTCATCAGTTCCGGCGTCAGGTTGCCCCGGACCTTGGAATCACGGGCCGCGGCCGTGTTCGACGAACCACATCCGGCCAGCGCCACGGCGGCCACGGAAATCCCAAGAACGACAACTGCTCGGCTGGCCATTTCAAAATCTCCTTGCGGGCCGCGTGTTGTATCGGCCCGGAGTCGCGGCGTCAAACCGGCGATGTATCCGCCTGTCTGAATCCCGAGGTTCCCTCTCCTTCAAAGAAGGGATCCGTTCGGATCTGATGGAACGGTCAAGTTGGCAGGTCGGACTCCGCCGATCGCAATCGGCAGTGCTTGGCTCGTCATTCGGGAGTCCACAGAACGGCCCGGCGCTTGCTTGAACGTGTTCGGGCTCACCAAGGGAGGGTTCTTCTGTATGAAACCGGATCGGTTGACGACAATGGCGCAGCAGCTCGTGGCGGAGGCTCAGAGTGATGCCTCGACCCGCTCGAATCCAGAGATCACGGGCCTGCACTTGCTGGCCGCGGCACTTTCCGATCGATCCGGCCCGGGGTGGTCCATCCTGGCCAAGACCGGCGCGGATGCGTCTCGCATTGCCTCGATGACGGGAAGCGAGCTGGACCGGCTCCCCACGGTGTCTTCCGGCAGTGGGGGGGTGGCGGGGCGCACCCTGTTGGAGGTTCTGAACCGGGCTGATGCAGATGCCCGTCGGCTCGGTGATTCGTTCATCTCGGTGGAGCACATCCTGCTCGCATTGACCCAGGTCTCCGGGCCGGCGCGAGAACTGCTGCGGGTGAATGCGGTCGATACCAAGCACATCGAGCAGGCCATCAAGGCGATCCGCGCTGCATCGGGCGTGCAGAACGTGACCGATCCCGGCGCCGAGTCCCAGTTCGAGGCCCTCAAGAAGTATGCGATCGATCTGACGGAGAAGGCGGCCAAGGGCAAGCTTGATCCCGTCATCGGCCGCGACGAAGAGATCCGGCGGTGCATGCAGGTCCTTTCCCGCCGGACCAAAAACAACCCCGTCCTCATCGGGGAACCCGGCGTCGGCAAGACCGCGATCGCCGAGGGCCTGGCCCTCCGTATTGTCAATGGCGACTGCCCGGAGAGCATGCGCGACAAGAAGATCATGGCCCTGGACGTTGGGCAACTCCTGGCCGGCGCCAAGTTCCGGGGCGAGTTCGAGGAGCGTCTCAAGGCCGTCCTGCGCGAGGTCATGGCCAGCCAGGGCAGCATCATCCTGTTCATCGACGAACTCCACACCATCATCGGCGCCGGGGCCGCGGAGGGCGCCGTCTCCGCCGGCAACCTGCTCAAGCCCGCGCTCGCCCGCGGCGAACTGCGCTGCATCGGCGCGACCACCCTCGATGAGTACCGCAAGCACGTCGAGAAGGACCCCGCCTTCGAGCGCCGCTTCCAGCCCATCTTCGTGGATCAGCCGAGCGTCGAGGAGACCGTCGCCATCCTGCGCGGCCTCAAGCCCCGCTACGAGGCCCACCACGGCGTGCGGATCCTGGACGAGGCCATTCTGGCCGCGGCCACGCTGAGCCACCGGTACATCGCCGACCGGTTCCTGCCGGACAAGGCGATCGACCTGATCGACGAGGCGGCGTCGCGCCTCCGCATCGAGAACGACTCGATGCCCACCGAACTCGATGAACTCCGCCGCCGGATCATGCAGCTCGAGATCGAGCGGGAAGCGGTCAAGATCGAAGTGGGGGAGGGCAAGGGCCGCAAGGATGAGAAGGACGGCTCCCGGCGTGAACTGGACCGCATCGAGCGTGAACTGTCCGAACTGCAGGAAAAAAACCGTGCCCTGACCGCACGGTGGGAGCAGGAGAAGAAGCAGCTCGACGCGGTCAAGGCGATCAAGGCGCAGATGGACGCCAAGCAGACCGAGCTCGAACAGGCCCAACGGCGCGGCGAACTGGAACGCGCCGCCCGCATCCGTTACGGCGAAATCCGCGATCTCGAGGCCAAGCTGAAGGACGCCGAACTCGCGCTGGCCGAGCAGAAGTCGCGGGGCGATGCGCTGGTCAAGGAAGAGGTCGACGCGGAACAAGTGGCGACGGTGGTGGGGGCGTGGACGGGCATTCCTGTCAACAGGCTGATCGAGAGCGAGCGCCAGAAACTGACACGGATGGAGGAGGGGCTGGCCAGGCGTGTCATCGGCCAGGACCACGCACTCAAGGCCGTGTCGGACGCCGTCCGCCGCAGCCGCGCCGGCCTGGGCGATCCCAACCGGCCCATCGGCAGCTTTCTCTTCCTCGGGCCCACGGGCGTGGGCAAGACGGAAACGTGCAAGGCGCTGGCGGAGTTCCTCTTCGACACCGAAGAGGCGATGGTCCGCATCGACATGAGCGAGTACGGCGAGAAGCACTCGGTCGCGCGGATGATCGGCGCTCCGCCCGGCTACATCGGATACGAAGAGGGCGGCGCCCTGACGGAGGCCGTTCGCCGGCGTCCGTACTGCGTTGTCCTGCTCGACGAGATCGAGAAGGCCCACCCCGAGGTCTTTAACGTCCTGCTGCAGGTCCTTGACGACGGCCGGCTCACCGACGGCCAGGGCCGCACCGTGGACTTCAAGAACACCATCGTGGTGATGACGAGCAACTTCGGCAGCCAGATGCTCCAGGAACTCACCGCCTCGGGCGCGGAGGACTGGGAGATCGAAGCGGCGGTGCGGGACCTGCTCCGCCGCGGCCCGGCCGCGGCCGCCGCGGAACAGTTCGGCAAGTCCACCGGCATGCCGCCCCAGGTGACCGAGGCCATCATCAAGGCGCAGCAGGCGATGGGGGGTACGCCCTTCATGCGGCCTGAGCTCCTCAACCGCATCGATGAGATCGTGGTCTTCCACCAGCTCAAGCGCGAGCAGATGGGCAGGATCGCGGAGATCCAGCTCGGCCGCTTGCGGGCCCGCCTGGCCGAGCGCGAGATGACCCTCGAGCTGACGGACGCGGCCAAGGACCAGATCGCCAGCGAGGGGTGGGATCCCGCCTTCGGCGCCCGCCCGCTGAAGCGGACGATCCAGCAGAGGATCGAGAACCCCTTGTCCCAGCTGATCCTCGCAGGCGAGTTCGGCTCGGGCGATCAAGTCATAGTTGGGTTCCAGGGTGCTTCGTTCACCTTTCAGAAGGCCAAGCCCAGGTAGCTCGATAGCGCCCGTGCACATCCGTGTTGCGTTTGAGGGGGAGATCGGTATTCTGCATCCGGCCCGCTGAACGCAAAGCACACGGAGGCCGATCGTGCGGACACTGATCGTTCTGGCTTGCACCCCCTCGCTCGCGTTGGCTCAGGCGACCTTCTCCGGCTTGGGCTACGCGAGCAGCACCGTCCTGTACAGCGAAGGCTACGCCGTGAGTGGTGACGGCTCGGTGGCGGCCGGGGGCAGCCTGATCACGGGCGGCCTCGGCGGCCAGAGCGTCGCCTACGGCTGGAGCGAGGGCGTCCTGACGCCCGTCTGGTTTGCCGCCGGGGGCAGTTCAATCTCGTTCGGAGTGTCCGCCGATGGCGGCACCATCATCGGCATCGCCGACTTCGGCGCGTTCAGCCCGCTCGGTTCCCAGGCGTTCGTGTACACCGCGTCAACGGGCCCCGAGTTGCTCGGCGACTTTCCGAGCAACCCCACCGGTGTGCCGCGGTCGACCGGACGCGCCCTGAGCGCCGACGGCTCGACGCTCGTCGGCGGCGGCCTCTCGGCGAACGGGAACGAAGCATTCGTGATGAATCTTGCCACCCGTCAGTTCATCGGGCTCGGCGCGCTGCAGGGCACCGCGTTCAACAGCGTGGCCTATGGCGTCTCGGGAGACGGGTCCATTGTTGTGGGTGCCAGCTCGTTCGGCGCCCAGGAGACACAGGCCTTCCGATGGACGTCCACCGGGGGCATGCAGGGCCTCGGCTACCTCCCATCGCCAACGTGGCTGACGAAGTACAGCATCGCCGATGCCGTCAGCGCTGACGGGCAGGTGATCGTCGGGCGCAGCCGCAGCAACAACTCGCAGAATGGGCTCGAAGGGTTCCGCTGGACCCAGGCGACAGGCATGGTCGGCCTGGGCGACCTGCCGGGAGGGTCGTTCCAGAGCTTCGCGTTCGCCGCCAATGCGGATGGTTCGGTCATCGTGGGAATGGCGACCATCGAGGGTGCGCCCGGTCCCTTCGGTCCCGGGTCGGCCTCGCGAGCCTTTATCTGGGATGCGCAGAATGGGATGCGGGACCTGCAAGCGACGCTGATGGCCGCGGGCGCGCCGATGACGGGTTGGAACCTGAAGGAGGCTCGCGCCGTCTCCGCCGACGGTCGCACCATCGTGGGCACGGGCACCGGTCCCGACGGCAACACGCAGGCTTGGATCGCCACGCTGCCGCCGTTGTCCTGCTACGCCAACTGCGATGGATCCACGGGCTCTCCCAAACTCACGGCGAACGACTTCCAGTGCTTCTTGAACTCGTACGCCAATGGCGACACATACGCCAACTGCGATGCATCGATCGGAAGTCCGCTTCTGACGGCCAACGACTTCCTGTGCTTCTTGAACAAGTTTGCCGCCGGCTGCTCGTAAGGTGAGTTCCCTGATCTGCTTCCATTCGGTACGTGGAACCCGAAAGGCGCTCGAACGCCAATACTTCCGATAACGGGTTGTCTCCGAATTCCACGTGCAAGATTTCCCGATTCCGGTACACTTCAACATCCACCCGGCGGGGTGGTTGGGAGATGCACTTCATGGATCGTGTGTGCCGGCCACGGGCTTGGCGCCCGGCTGCGGTGATGGTCTCGCTCGTCGCGGGGACAGTTGCGCCTGCGCGCGCCCAGGTCTTTGAGTCCATCCCGCTCTGGCCCGGAGCCACCTACAGCGCTGCGCACACCATCTCCGCCGATGGCCGCTCGGTCGCCGGGGAGATGGGCACATCCGGCGCCGCACGTGCCTTTGTGTGGTCGCGGGCCGATGGCCTGACCGACCTCGGCCTGCTTCCCGGCGCCGCGACCAGTTCGGCGGTCTGCATCTCGGGGGACGGCGCGGTCGTCGTCGGCAACTCCGGCGGACGGGCGTTCCGCTGGACGGCCGCGACGGGCATGCAGGATCTTGGCACCCTTCCTGGAGGGACGACCAGCGCCGCCTACGGCGTCTCGGGTGATGGCGCCATTGTCGTGGGATGGAGCGCGACCCCCTCCGGCAGCCGCGCCTTCCGTTGGACCGCGTCGACCGGCATGGTGAACCTCGGCGCGCTGCCCAACGCGACCTTCAGCGCCGCGATGGGGATCTCGTACGACGGCCTGACCATCGTGGGGTGCAGCGATCCCGACGGCATCGGACCGCACGCCATCCGCTGGATCACCGGCCAGCCAATGCAGAACCTCGGCCCGATGCCGGTGACGGGCGGGTACACGCAGGCCTTCGGTGTCTCGCACGATGGATCGTGGGTGGTGGGGCAGGGCACGGTGATGGGTGGCACGAGGACCTTCCGCTGGTCGAACCCCACGGGGTTGATCAACCTCGGGGCGCTGCCGACGGCGGACAACGCCGGGGCCCGATCGGTCTCCGCCGATGGACGCGTGCTCGTCGGGTACAGCGACTCGTTCAACAGCCTCCGCGCCACCATCTGGACGCCCGAGACCATCCTGATCGATCTTCGCCGGTACCTCATGGACTTCGGCGCCCCGCTCTCGACGTGGACCCTGCTGTCCGCGAACGATGTCTCCGCCGACGGCAAGACCATCGTCGGCGTGGGGGTGTGCCCCTCCGGCCAGCGGGCGTGGATCGCCCGGCTCCCGATCCTGCCCTGCCTCGCGAACTGCGACAACAGCACCAGCAGCCCCATCCTGACGGCCATGGACTTCCAGTGCTTCGTCAACCGCTTCGCCTCGGGCGACAGCCTCGCCAACTGCGACGGCAGCACAAGCGCTCCCATGCTCACGGTCAACGACTTCACGTGCTTCATGAACCGCTTCGCCGCCGGATGCCCGTGATGGCGGTTGCGTAAGGCTGTCCCCAACAGGTAGGCTGCTCCCTGCCGCGGCCGCGGCGGGAGTCAACCCATGCGTGCGATCCTCGTTTCTGTGTTGTCCGTGCTGGCGGCGGCGAGCCTGGCCTCCGCCCAGAGCCTGTTTGGCGTGACGGCGACCGGCGGCTCGCAGACGCCGGTGACCGTGGGGGGGAGCAGCCTGATCGACCTGGTCGACGACGCCGTCAACACGCGCGGCTCGTTCGCTCCGTTCTCCGGAGAGGACACATCCTTTTCGCTCCGCTACGGCAACGTCAACAACGCCATCACGATCACGAAGAACGCCGCCAACACGGAGGCAACGCTCACCTTCGGGCCCACGGGGGTCACCCGGACGTTCACCGGCGTGAGCCAGGCGGACCTCGAACGCCAGATCGAGGATTACCTCAAGAAGAACGGGCGTGACGATGTGCGGGAGTTCCTTCGCGCCATGAACCGCCTGTCGGTCATCGCCGTGTCCGACGGCAACCCAAACGCCACGACCGCCCGCATGGCGGAGCACACGTACCATCGCTTCGGGTTCTTCGCCGATGAAACCCGGTCGCAGATCTGGAACGAAGGCAAGTCGGACGCCGCGGGCGCCCAGTTCCAGGTCACCTTCGCGGCCAAGACCTACGACGTTGGCGACTTCACCGGCGACAGCGCCACGCTCGGCCTGTCCACCACGTTCAACTTCACGGAGCGCATCGGCTTCTCCCTGGGCGGGTTCTTCACGTACAACACGATCGAGGAAGCGGACGTGTTCCATGTCGGGTTCGCCGCCGGACTGCCCATCCGCCTCGTGCTCCCCGAGGAGAAGAAGGGCGTGCTCTGGCAGGTGACGCCCTTTCTCTCCAGCGGCGCCTCGGGGTCCGAGGACATCGCCGCGGGCGGGCTCATCGTCGGCGGTGGGGTCGCCAACTACGTCGGCTGGCGGCTGACCGATTCGTTCACGCTCGGCGTGGCCAATCAGATCTCCTTCTACCGCGGTCGGCCGGTCGAGTTCGGCAAGGACTTCGAGCTTGACCCCGGCGTCCGCCAGTCGATCCTCAAGAACGGCGTCAAGGGCACGCTGGCCCTGGGCGAATCGTGGGGCCTCTACGGCGGCGTGAGCTACACCAACTTCCTCGACGACGCCTCGATCGAGGAATGGTGGACGCCCGAACTTGGCGTGACCTTCTCGAACAAGGCCGGCACCGGGTTCCTGGTCGGCATTTCCGGCGACTTCGGCGATGACTACACGGCCTACGGCGCGCGGGCGGTGCTCAAGCTCGCGTTCTGATCGCCCGTATGCTCAGGCCATGACGACGGTCTTTCTCAACGGCCGGCTCCTTTCACCAGGCGAGGCGCGTGTCTCGGCCTTCGACGCCGCCGTGCAGCACGGCGTGGGGCTCTTCGAAACCATGACCGCGCGGCGCCTCAACGGGCACACACGCGTGTTCCTGCTTGAAGAGCATCTTGATCGCATGATCGGATCGGCGCGCGAGCTGGGCCTGTCCGACGCGCTTCGTGCCCCTGCGCTGGCCGAGGCCATCACGCGCACCGTGGAGGCGTCGGAGCTGGACCACGCGCGGGTGAGGTTGACGATAACGGGGGGCGATCTCAACCTCCTCGGCCGCGCTCGAACGCAGGACGGCGGCGGTGCGGCGCCCGTTGAGCCGACCGTCCTGATCGTGGCCCAGCCCGCGACCGTGTACCCCGAGGAGATGTTCGAGCACGGCGCCTCCGCGACCATCGCGGACCTGAAGGTCAACCCGCTGGACCCGCTCGCGGGCCATAAGACAATCAACTACTGGGGCCGGCTCCGCGAGCTGCAACTTGCCGCGGCGAAGAAGGCGGGCGAGGGATTGGTGCTCCAGGTGACCAACCATGTCTGCGGGGGGTGCGTGAGCAACGTGTTCCTCGTGACGGGGGAGGGCAGTGGGGGGGGAGCACGTCGCGAACTGGTGACGCCCATCGCGCGGGGAGAGGAAGCGAGCGGCGCGATTCCGAGCCCGGTTCTTCCCGGCGTCACGCGCGGCTGGCTCCTCGAATGGGCGGGCCGTCGGCGCCTCCCCGTCCGCAAGCGCCTGGTGACGATCGAGGATGTGCTCAAGGCCGATGAGGTGTTCCTGACCAACTCGAGCTGGGGGGTGATGCCCGTCGTCCGCGTGGAGAAGCACGAGGTGGGCGATGGGGAAGTCGGGGAGGTGGCCCGCGATGCGCTGGAAGCGTGGCGGGAGGCGCAGGAAGCGACAGGGTGACGCTGGCACCGGGGGCCGGCGCGCTCTAGCCTATGGGCCATGTCACGCAATCCATTCCAGCATCCGATGGATGAACCGATGGGGAGCCCCTCGCCGCGCGTCAGCGGACTGGCGGTGTCCTCGCTCGTGTTCGGCCTGCTGTGCTGCATCCCGGGCTCAGGACTGATCGGGACGATCCTCGGCGCGGTGGGCCTAGCCAGCATTTCCAAGTCGGACGGGCGGTTGACCGGGCGTGGGATGGCCTTCACGGGGCTCATCCTCGGTCTCCTGGGAACGGTGCTGTGGCTGGGCATCGGCATCGGCGGCGTGTGGGTGCTCAAGCAGGCCCAGCAGATGGTCCAGCCGGTGTACTACATCACCTCCGGGGACTATGACAAGGCGAGGCAGCACCTGGCCCCGACGACGGCGGCGGTCCTGAGCGATGAGAAGCTCAAGGAGTTCACGGAGGCGGTGGGGGCGGAGGTCGGCAAGGTCGACCACATGCCCAAGGGATTGATGGGCTTCCTCAACGGGTGGGGGGAACTGGGCGACGTGATTCAGAAGGCGCAGCAGTCCGGCGGGCGCGACGGGATCCCGATCCCGGTGCACTTCGAGAAGGACACGGCGCTCGTGATGATCTACCTCCAGCAGGGACCCTCCAAGGGCTTCCCGCCGATCAAGAACGTGTCCGTGCACACCAAGAGCGGGAAGGTCTATTGGCTGATCCCGCCGGATTCCGGCCCGTAGTCTCGGCGAGCGACGCGTGGATCCGATCATCTCGTGCCAGAACGTGGTGAAGCGATTCGACGGGCGCGCGGTGCTCGACGGCATCAATCTGGACATCTACCCCGGCGAGACCATGGTGATCATGGGCGGATCGGGCTCGGGCAAGAGCACGCTGCTGCGCGTCATCATCGGGTCGTTCCGGCCGGAGGAGGGGAAGGTCTTCCTCTTCGGGCAGGACATCACGACGATGGATGAGACAGGACTGAACGAGATCCGCAAGAAGTTCGGGATCCTGTTCCAGTCCGGCGCGCTGTTCAACTCCATGACCCTGCGCGAGAACGTCGCGCTGCCGCTCATCGAGCACACGGACCTGCCCCGCGAGATCATCGACATCCAGGTGAAGATCAAACTGGAGCAGGTCGGCCTGCGCGAACACGCGGACAAGTACCCGGCGCAGATTTCCGGAGGCATGAAGAAGCGGGCGGGCCTGGCCCGGGCCCTGGCCCTCGATCCCCGCATCCTCTTCTACGATGAGCCCTCCGCCGGCCTCGACCCGGTGACCAGCGCCGAGATCGACCGGCTGATCGTGAACCTCTCGCGCGGCATGGGGGTGGCCTCGGTCGTGGTGACCCACGAGATGGATTCGGCCTTTGTCATCGCCGATCGCATGGCGATGCTCGACAAGGGCAAGATGATCAAGGTGGAGAAGCGCGAGTGGTACGATGCCTTGCGACGGACGACCGCCGAAGAGGCCGCGGCCATGTCGGTGACGGACCGCCTGATCCGGCAGTTCCTCCGGGGCGATGCGGACGGGCCGATCACGGAACGGCGCGCCGCGACCAACTACGAGGAAGACCTGCTCGGCAAGCGGCCGCCGGAAGTGGCGACGCCGAGCGTGGAAGCGACGCGGGCGGGGTAGGCATCGGGCCGGGGTTGGTGGTACCCTTGTGGCCATGGCCTCCAAGGTCTCTCGGAACAACGTGATTGCCGGCTTGTTCGTGGTCGGCGCCATGCTGCTGGCCTTGTTCATCAGCATCATGGTCTCGGGCGCACAGAATCGGCTGGCCTCGACACACCCGTACACCATCCGGTTCTCCCTGATGGACGGCGCTTCGGGACTCAAGCCCGGTTCGCCCGTAACGCTGGGTGGGCAGGAAGTCGGACGCGTCACGTCGATCGCGTTTACCGACCGGGAGAAGGGCGCGATCTCCGGCGTGGATGTCCGCGTGGCCGTGCGGTCGGATATCCCGCTGCACGAAGATGCGTGGGCGTTCCTCGAGCGGCCGCTGCTCGGCTCGATGAGCGCGATCAACGTGTCGAGCCTGGGCGGGTCCAAGCCGGTGGTCCCCGCGGGGGGCGTGATCGTGGGCACGGTGGCCCCGCCCTCGTTCCTGGCCCAGGCCGGGTACGGGCCGGAGCAGGTGGCCCAGGTGAAGGAGATCATCAACGACGCCTCGCAGGCCGTCGACGCCCTGAACCGCATCGTGCAGCGGCTGGAGGGCGACGTTGACAAGGGCGTCCGCGGCGCGTTGACCGCGATCGAGGACATCAACCAGATCACCGGCGAGTGGCGGACGAAGTCGCCGGAATGGACGGCGAAGGTGGATGCCATCCTCGCCGCGGCGGACGGGGCCTCGCGTGACCTGCAGGCCGCGGTCACGGAAAGCCGCGCCCCGCTGCGGGACGCGATCGAGACCCTGGACCGGACGATCCGGCGCTTTGACGATGAGACCATGTCGCTGGCGGCGGACATGATCCGAAGCGCCAAGGGCGGCGCGGACGAGTTCCGCGAGGCCAACGCGCGCCTCAACCGGCTGCTGAAGGAAGAAGAACCGACGATCCAGCGCACGCTGGCGAACTTCCGCCTCGCCTCGGACGAGATCAAACTTCTCGGGGTGGAGGTCCGGCGGGCCCCGTGGAAGCTGCTCTACACGCCGACGATGAAGGAACTTGACTCCGAGCTGTTCTACGACGCCGCGAGGACGTACGCCCAGGCGGTGAGCGACCTTCGCGCAGCGAGCGAGGCGCTCGAGGCCGTGTCCGGCGGCTCGGGACCGTCCCAGCCGGTGGAGTCGCTCCTCCTGCGGCTCCAGGAAGCCTTCAAGCGGTACGAGGACGCCGAGCGCGCCCTGCTCAAGCACATGACCACGAAGTAGTGGGGTGCCGGCCCGGCCGGGAGGGGTGAACATGAGCAACAACTCGCCACGAGTGGAGCACTTCCGAAACCTGCAGCGCTACGAGCAGTGGGCCGGAGCAAGGGTCGTGGCATCGCTGCGGTCAGCGCACGCGGCGGCCGTCGATCGCGCTTCATCCGACCGCGCCCGCGGGATCTTCGGGCATATCCAGATGGCGCGGCACGAATGGCTTTTCCGGCTTGGCCAGATCCCCAAGCGCCCGTGGATCATGTTCCCGGACTGGTCGGTGGAGGAGTGCGCGGCGGACGCGGCCCGGCTTGACGGGGCGTGGAGCGCGTACCTGGCCAACCTGGGGGACGCGGATCTCGACGGAGAAGTCCGGTACACCAGCAACGAGGGCAAGCCGTTTGTGAGCCTGCGGCGTGACATCCTGACGCACGTGATCAACCATTCCACGTACCACCGGGGCCAGATCGCGCTGCTGGTCAAAGCCGCGGGGGGCGCGCCCGAGGCCACGGACTTCGTGCTCTACTCGCGCCAGGCGGGGATAGGCTGAACCCATGGCGATCGTTGCAGCGCGAGCGGTCACACTTCCGGATAGAACGCCGCTGTGGATCCGCAGCGCGCAGCACGGCGATGAGGCCGCCCTCATCCAGCTCCGGGAGGATCTGGTGGCCAGCAACCCATTTCAGGTGAGCAGCCCGCGCGACACCTGGTCGATGGAGGTCGCGAGCCAGAAGATCGAAACGGCCACTCGCGAGCCCGGGCACCTCTGGCTTGTTGCTTCCCTCGGGCCCAAGCCCGGCGACGGCGTCGTCGGGGGGATTCACTTCCGCAACGGTGAGCGTGATCGCATCGCGCACCACGGCACGTTTGGCATTGGTAATCTCGCGGCCTGGCGCGGGCGCAGCGTGGGAACCGTTCTCATCGAGTCGCTCCTCGACTGGGCCGCCGCGCACGACACCATCGAGAAGGTCTGCCTCGGCTGCTTCGCGACGAACGTGAAGGCCAGGAAGCTGTACCGGCGGCTGGGGTTCAAGACCGAGTCGCGATCACGTCGGTTCTTCAAGCTCGGGCCCGGGAAGTACGTGGATGACATTCAGATGTGCATCTACGTAAAGCCGGGTGTGGCGCCGGAGGGGTTTGGGACCTGGGTGCGGCGCACGGGCTGCTGGCTGTGCCCGTGATCGAACCTGCCGCCGGGTGCATGCTCCGGCAGGCGGTTCTTGACGCTTCGCGCTCGGGGCTGCGCACTTTGCGTGCGGCGCCGGTTCGTCCAGTCGGGGCGTACAGTCCCCAATGCCCTCCCTCAACGACCCCCGTTTCACCGGCGCGTTCACCGCGATCGTCACCCCGTTTACTCAGAATGGAGAAGCGATCGACTACGACCGCCTCGCGGCGCAGATCGAGTTTCAGGCCAAGGGCGAGAGGGGAACCGGGGGGGTGAAAGGGATCGTGGTGTGCGGGACGACGGGGGAGTCGCCGACGCTGACGGAGCGCGAGTACCAGGAACTGGTGAAGCGTGCGGTCGAGCTGGGCCACAAGCACAAGCTCCTGGTGATCGCCGGAACGGGGAGCAACGCCACGGCGCACGCCCTCCACAACCAGACCGTCGCCCGCGACGCGGGCGCGGACGGCACGCTCAGCGTCAACCCCTACTACAACAAGCCGACGCAGGAGGGGTTGTACCGTCACTTCGCGGCCATCGCGGAAGCCGCGGAGAAGGGCGGCCCCATCCTGCCGATCATCCTGTACAACATCCCGGGGCGCACGGGTGTGGCGCTGACCACCGCGACAGTCGAACGCCTGGCGAAGTTCCGGTCCATCGTCGCCGTGAAGGAAGCGACCGGTTCGCTCGACTCGGGCTCCGAGATCGCGATGAAGTGCCCGAACCTCGCGCTGCTGAGCGGGGACGATTCGCTCACGCTGCCTTTCGCGTCGGTCGGGGGTGTTGGCGTGGTGTCGGTGGTGTCCAACATCCTGCCGGGGCGTGTGGCGGCGTTGTGCGCGGCGTTCAACGGCGGGAACTGGGATAACGCCCTCCGTATTCACCGAGAGCTCTATGACTTCTGCCGCGCGATGTTCCTGGAGACAAACCCCATCCCGGTCAAGGGGGCGATGCGTCTGCTCGGGAGAGATTCGGGTGTCCTGCGTCTGCCGATGTGCGATGCCTCGGCGGCGACCATGGCCGCGGTACGGCAAGCCTTGACGGCACAAGGGCTTCTGTAACCGCGCTTTTCTGAGTGTAAAGATTGTGCTTGGATTTCGGAAACCCCCCGCTACAATCGGCCCGCCATGCCCAAGTCAAATAGCGTCCCGCCGCCCGCGGCCAAAAAACCGCGGTCGAAGGCCGAGACGCGAGTGAAACCCGTCGAAGTTCAGGCCACTCCATCACCCGCTTCGGGCGGTTCGGTGGTCATCGAGGCCGACGATGCGCCGGTAAAGCCCTCAGAGATTGAGAACTACACAACCGCGCTCCGGTACCTCAACGAGCGGGTGAACGTGGAACGAACGAACCCCGTCCGGGTTTCGCCGGATGCGTTCAAGCTCGACCGCATGCGACGCCTGCTGGAAGAACTGGGAAACCCCCAGCGCGGGCTGACCACGGTGCACATCGCGGGGAGCAAGGGCAAGGGCAGCACGGTCGAGATGACCGCATCCTGCCTGGCGGCGTGCGGGTACGCCGTCGGCGTGTACACCAGCCCCCACCTGGTGGATATCCGGGAGCGGATCCGGATCAACGGCGAACTGATCGGATACCAGAGCTTCGCGAAGCTGTGCCAGAAAGTGGCGCTGGCCGGGGAGGCCATCGCGGAGGAGTTCGGCGAGCCCACGTTCTTCGAGATCGTCACGGCGATCGCCCTGTGCTACTTCGCGGAACAGGCGGTGGATGTGGCGGTGGTCGAGGTCGGGCTGGGCGGGCGGCTGGATGCGACCAACTGCGTCGAGCCGGCGGTCACGGCCATCACGGCGATCCAGCTCGAGCACACGCAGCTGCTAGGGGACACGGTTGAGAAGATCGCGGCGGAGAAGGCCGGCATCTTCAAGCCGGGTGTACCGGCCCTCACGATCCCGCAGGCACCGGGCGTGATGGAGGTCTTCCGGGAAATCGCGGCGAAGGTAAACACGCCGCTCGAAGTTCTGGGATCGGATATCGACTTCTCGTACCGGTTCGAGGCCACTCCGGAGCTCGGGCCGCACGCGCGGGTGGTGCTGACCACGCCGCGGAGCAACTTTGAACATCTGCCCGTGCCGCTCAAGGGCGAGCACCAGGCGCTGAACTGCGGCCTGGCGCTGGCGATTGTGGACAAGCTGCGGACGCGCGGACTGGACACGTCGGAACGGAAGGTGGCGGAAGGCCTGGCGCGGACGCCCAACCACGGGCGGATGGAGATGGCCTGGAACAGCCCCCGGATCCTGCTCGATGGGGCGCACACGCCGGATTCCATCGCGGCGCTGGTCAAGGCGCTTGGGGCACACTACAAGAGCGACTCGCTGGTGGTGGTGTTCGGGTGCGCGGCGGACAAGGACGTCAAGGCGATGCTCCGGAAGATCGCGATGGGGGCGGACAAGATCATCTTCACCAAGGCCGCGGGCAACACGCGGGCGATGGACCCGCGCGAGCTGCAGAAGCGGTACGCGGAAGTGGGGCACAAGATGTCGCAGGTGGCGCGGAACCTGCCCGAGGCGCTGAGCGTCGCGGCCAAGGGCGCGGGGCGCGGCGACCTGATCCTGGTCACGGGTTCGTTCTACCTCGTGGGCGAGGCGAAGAAGCACCTGCAGGACCTGGCGGGGAAGAAGGAGCCGGGGAGGTAGGGGGTTTGGATTCCGCCGTGCGGCGTGGCGGTCGGTGGCCAGAATCTGAACTCGGTTTACCCGGCAACCTTGCACAACGGACCAGCGTGATCCATTGGCTGAACGGCCATTGAGACAGAGCCGTTCTTCTTCACTGACGGAGTCAACCTTCGTCCTGCGTATGATCTTCCCATGCTTGATTGGTCTCAATGCCCTGCCGTTGAGCGTGACCCCGCCAAGGTGAGCGGGGCGTGGGTCTTCAAGGGAACCCGGGTGCCTGTCAAGGCTCTCATCGAGAATCTCGAGTCGGGTGCCCGGATCGATGACTTCCTGCAGTGGTTCCCGGGGGTCACGCGCAAGCAGGTTGAAGCCGTCTTGGCCCACACCGAGCGCAGCCTGAACGTCGCGTGATGCGGCGGGAAAGTCCTCGGAGATGAAGATTCTCCTTGATCAAGGCACGCCCGTTCCCCTCAGGAAACTGCTCGACGGGCATGAAGTCATGACGGCATTCGAGATGGGATGGAGCGAGCTCGTCAACGGGGAGCTCCTGACGCGGGCGGAAGAGGCGTTTGACCTCCTCATCACGACGGATCAGAACTTGCCTTACCAGCAGAACCTCACCCGCCGACGGCTCGGTATTCTTGTGCTGACAACGACAAGCTGGCCGCGAGTTCAGAAGCACGCTCAGCGCGTGGTGGAAGCGATCGCAACGATCCAGCAGGGACAGTTTGTTGTCGTTGCAATACCCGATTGATGCGGCGGCTCATCTCGCCGATGGCGCAGCATGGGCTTTGAGCGATGCACTGCTGGGGATCATTCTGCACGCATGACGCGAGGTCTACACCTGGATGTCGATGGACTTGCCGGCGTTGACCGCGGTGGCCGCGGCGTTCTTGTCGGCGGGGTGGCGGTAGAAGGGAAGCGCGGGGGAGGATGGGGCCGGCGTGTCGCCGGAGAAGTCGACCTTGCCGGGAACAATGCCGGCGACGATGCGGCGGGCCGAGAGATTGGTGAGCTGGTTGACCGGCCCGGGCTGCGCGGGCGAGGCGAGGCGCTGCGCGGGGGTGATGTTCTGGCCGAGAATGGCGCTGGGAACGGCGGTCTGGTAGGCGCGGGAGATGTGAAAGGGGTTGGTCGGGACGCCGCTGCTGAGGTGGACGGGGCTCGACATGGGGAGCGAGTGTAGCGAGCGGCGTGTGAGGTGTCACGCGGGATCTGATGTTGGCGCGCAAACGTCGGCAGGACTTGCGCTGGGTTTCCTCCATCCGCGGTCGGCAGAACCGCCTGATAACTCGCGGCGGAGGTCATCGGTGCACGGGGGGCGGCCGGAGAATCGCCAAACCCGTGGCACAGCAAGCCGGCGCAAGAAGCCGAGCGAATCGCCTTCAAGTCACTTGTTCGGCTGCGGCGTCGTCCGCAGGTACGGCTTGATTTCCTTGAAGCCCTTCGGGAACAGCTTCTTCGCATCCTCGTTCGAGATCGACGGGAGCACGATGCACTCCTGCCCATCCTTCCAGTTCACGGGCGTGGCCACCTTGTGGTTCGCCGTGAGCTGGAGCGAGTCGATGACGCGCAGGACTTCGTCAAAGTTGCGGCCCGTGCTCGGCGGGTAGGTAATCGTGAGCTTCACTTTCTTGTCCGGCCCGATGATGAAGACCGACCGCACCGTCATGGTGTCGCCCGCGTTGGGATGGATCATGCCGTAGAGCGTGGCGACGCTGCGGTCGGTGTCGCTGACGATCGGGAAGTTGAGCCTCGTGCCCTGCGTCTCTTCGATGTCCTTGGACCACTTGTGGTCATCCTCGACCGGGTCGACGCTCAGGCCCAGCACCTTGACGTTGCGCTTGTCGAACTCGGGTTTGAGCTTCGCCACCATGCCGAGCTCGGTGGTGCAGACGGGCGTGAAGGCCTTGGGGTGGGAGAAGAGCACACCCCAGGAGTTCCCGAGATACTCGTGGAACTTGATGGGGCCGGTGGTCGAGTTCTGGGTGAAGTCGGGTGCGGTGTCGCCGAGCTGGATGGCCATGTGGGCTTCCTTTCATTCTGCGAACACGCGCAGCCTATCAGGATTCTTCTCGCGTGCCAATCACTTCTGACCGGGGCCTCGCCCACGCCGGGCCTCCAGGTCAAGGATCCGCTGCCGCGCCGCGTCGGGAATCGGGGTCTTTGTACTCTGCTGATAGTCGTACGACACGATCAAACCCCGGCCCTCGGTTGCGATCTCGCCCAGCCTCGTGCTCCAGACCTCGTGTTCAAGCGTGAACCGATCGGTCGAGATGTCCAGCAGGCGGGAACTGACCAGCAGCGTGTCCGGAAACGTGACGGGACGGCGAAACCGCGCCTGCACCGAGTGCAGGATCACACCCACTCGCCCGCCCGGGGCCGTGGGAAGCTCGAACCAGCCGGCCTGCCGCAGGTACTCGATCCGCGAGGATTCGAAGTACCGGAAGTACACGGCGTTGTTCACGTGGCCAAAGGCGTCCATCTCCGCCCAGACGACGGGGACTTCGATCGTGACGGTCCAGTCGGGGCGGGGAGTCATGATGCACCCTGAAGTCAGTGAAGCCGCAGATGACGCAGATGCACGCCGATGGGTAACTGAATACAGACCAATGACAGACAGGAATGAGCATGGCGCGCGGACTTGTCCTTCCGATCCGCGAGCATCCGCGCCATCTGCGGCTCGTCGTTCGCACTACCGGGCAGCGGCGGCCGGCTTCCGGCTTTCATTGAGCAGTCTCCGCAGCACCGTCTGCAACACCCCGCCGTTGCGGTAGTACTCGGCTTCCACCGGCGTATCAATCCGGCACACCGCCGTGAACTTGATCCGCTGTCCCTTCTTCTCGCCCTGCGCGATCGTCGCGGTGATCGGGACATCGCACCGGGGCTCGACCAATCCCTCGTGATTGACGGGGAGGTCGATGTCAAAGACGTCGGTGCCGCAGAGGCCGAGGGATTCAGCGGTCTGTCCCTGCTTGAAGCACAGGGGAAGCACGCCCATGCCGACCAGGTTGCTGCGGTGGATGCGCTCGAAACTCTCGGAGATGACGGCCCGAACGCCGAGCAGCAGCGTGCCCTTGGCGGCCCAATCGCGGCTGGAACCCATGCCGTAGTCCTTCCCCGCCAGCACGATCAGCGGTGTGCCTTCCTTCTTGTAGTTCATCGCCGCGTCATAGATGTACGCGACCTTCCCTCCGCCCGCGGCGGACAAGTCCTTTGTCCAGCCGCCTTCCTTGACCTTGCCGGTGGCGGGATCAACCGCGAGCTTGTTCTTGACACGGACGTTGGCGAACGTGCCGCGGGTCATGACGCGGTCGTTGCCGCGGCGGGAGCCGTAGGAGTTGAAGTCGCGCTTGGACACGCCGAGGGACTTGAGGTACTCCCCGGCGGGAGAGGCCTCGGCGATATCGCCGGCGGGGGAGATGTGGTCGGTGGTGACCGAGTCACCCAGGAAGGCCAGGCAGCGGGCACCCTTGATGGGCGTCGGCTTGCCGGGAACGGGGGACATGCCCTCGAAGTACGGCGGGTTCTGAATGTAGGTCGAGCTGGCGTTCCACCGGTAGAGCTCGGACTTGGAGACCGGGACCTTGTTCCAGGTCTCGTTGCCGGTAAACACGTTCGCGTACTGCGTGCGGAACTGGTCCGGCGTGACGGCCATCGCCTTGACGTCCTGCACTTCCTTGTGGGTCGGCCAGATGTCCTTGAGGTACACCGGCTTGCCGTCCTTGCCCTTGCCGAGGGGTTCGGTGGCGAGGTCGATGTTCACCGAGCCGGCGATGGCGTAGGCGACGCACAGGGGCGGCGAGGCGAGGTAGTTCGCCTTCACCTGCGGATGGACGCGCCCCTCGAAGTTCCGGTTGCCGGACAGGACGCTGGCGACGACCAGATCACCGGACTTGATCGCCGCCTCGATCTCGTCCGGCAGCGGGCCGGAGTTCCCGATGCACGTCGTGCAGCCGTAGCCGACGGTGTTGAAGCCCATGGCGTCGAGGTCCTCGGTCAGGCCCGACTTGTTGTAGTACTCGGTGACGACCTTGGAACCGGGGGCGAGCGAGGTCTTGACCCAGGGCTTGCTGCGCAGGCCAAGGGCACGGGCCTTGCGCGCCACCAGGCCCGCGGCGATCATCACGTCCGGGTTGCTCGTGTTCGTGCAGCTCGTGATCGCCGCGATGACCACGTCGCCGTGGTGAAGGTGGAAGGTCTTGCCGTCCCGCGTGACCGGGACGCCGATGCAGCCCTTGTCGGCGCCGTTGTCGGCCGGGTTGACGGCGGCGCCCGCGGTGCCCCCGCCCTCGCCCGCCCAGCGGTTGAGGTTGACGGACTCGGCGGGGACCTTCTTGCCGAAACTGTCCACGAGTTCCTTCTGCCAGTTGGACTTCATGTCCTTGAGGTTGACACGGTCCTGTGGGCGCTTGGGCCCGGCCAGGGAGGGTTGCACTGTGGACAGGTCGAGCTCGAGCACGTCCGTGAACTCCGGCTCCGGCATGCCCTTGTGCCAGAAGAGGCCCTGCGCCCTGCAGTACGCCTCGACGAGCGACACCGTGGCTTCATCGCGACCGGTGAAGCGGAGGTACTCGATGGTGACGGCGTCGATCGGGAAGAACCCCATCGTCGCCCCGTACTCCGGCGCCATGTTCGCGATCGTGGCCCGGTCCGGGATCGAGAGCGCGGCCATTCCCTCGCCGAAGAACTCGACGAACTTGTCCACCACGCCCTTCTTGCGGAGCATCTGCGTGACCGTGAGGACCAGGTCGGTCGCGGTCGTGCCCTCGGGGAGCTTGCCCTTGAGACGGAAGCCGACGACGTCGGGCGTGAGCATGTAAATGGGCTGGCCGAGCATCACCGCTTCGGCCTCGATCCCGCCCACGCCCCAGCCGACCACGCCGAGGCCGTTGATCATGGTGGTGTGCGAATCGGTGCCGACGCAGGAGTCGGGGTAGGCGACCGTCGCGCCGTTGTCGGACTTCGTCAGCACGCCCTTGGCCAGGTACTCGAGGTTGACCTGGTGAACGATGCCCGTCGCGGGCGGCACGCAGGTGAAGTTGTTCAGCGACTGCTGGCCCCACTTGAGGAACTCGTAGCGCTCGTTGTTGCGTTCGAACTCCTTCTGCGCGTTGATGGTGAGGGCCGTAGCGGAACCGAACGCGTCGACCTGCACGGAATGGTCGATCACGAGGTCGCACTTGACCAGGGGGTTGATCAGGTTCGGGTCACCCCCGAGCTTCTTCATGGCGTCCCGCATCGCCGCGAGGTCCACCACGCACGGCACACCCGTGAAGTCCTGCAGCACGACGCGCCCCGGCATGAAGGGGATCTCCTCCTTGGCCGGGTTCCTCGCGTTCCAGTTGGCCAGCCCGGCCACATCATCCTGCGTCACGATGAACCCGTCGAGGTTCCGCAGCATGGCCTCAAGCAGGACCTTGATCGAGAAGGGGAGCTTGTCGATGTGCCCGATGCCGGCCCGCTTGAGCGAGTTGAGGTCGAAGTAGGTGTACGTGCCGTGCGGGGTCTTGAGGGTGGTACGAGCGTTGTATGGCGTGGACATGGCAAACTCCTGGGATGGCTAACCGTACCCCGGTATCGGTATGAATCGAATCGATGGATGTTACGTGTTGGATAACCTGCGGTGATATCATCCCGAGATCGGCCCGCGCGGGGCGCTGTGCGGCGGGGCCGTATTGTCCGGCATGACCAACGCAACCGCCATTGATCGTTTCGCCGCGGGGGCCGGGACACCCGCGGCGTGGATCCGGGGTCTTTCCCCTCAAGAACTGATCGCCTTCCCGGTCCCCGGAACCTGGTCCATCCAGCAGCTGGTGCATCACGTTCTGGACAGCGACCTGATCGCGGTGCACCGGATGAAGCGGATCATCGCGGAGGAGAACCCGCTGCTGATCGGGTACGACGAGACGCTGTTCGCGAAGAAACTGGGGTACGAGCGGATGGATGTGGCGATGGCGTGCGATTGCTTCCGCTTGAATCGGGAGCTGATGGTGCAGATCCTCCGCGGGCTGCCTGAAGAGGCGTTCATCCGGACGGGGGTGCACAACCAATACGGCAAGCTGACACTTCTTGATCTCGTGAAGACCTACATCAAGCACCTGGAGCATCACGAGACATTCCTGCGCGAGAAGCGGGCGCGGCTTGGAAAGCCGCTTTGATTCAGATGAAGACTCACCCCAGAGGTGCCGAACGCGCTGGGTGAAACGGAGCGACATGATGCGCAAGTCGAAGTCCAAAGCGAAGCCGCTTCGGTCACACGTCGATCACCGTTGACCCATCTGCGATGACTGCGTCACAGCGTCACTGCCGTGAATCCTAGAAAATCCACCGGAGGCGACCAAAGTCCGGGACGGGCAAGCCGGAGGACTCGCCGCGGATGATGGAGGGGAAGTAGACGAAGAATGCCTTACCGATCATGAGCTTGCGCGGCACGATGCCGGGTGTGTTGTCGATCTCCTTGGCGACCCACGGGTCGGGGTCGCCCCAGGCGCGGGCGTCGAGGCTGTTGGGGCTGTTGTCGCCGCAGGTGAAGAAGTGATCCGGCCCGAGGTGCATGACGGTGGTGGGGTGGCACGCACGCAGCGCGATCGACATCTCGCCGCCGGGCTGGTAATGAACGTCTCGCTTGACGCCCACGCGGTGGAGCCGGACCGGGCCATCGAACTCCCAGCGGAACTCGGGCGAACCCGCGGCGTACGAAGCGGGATTCGCCAGCGGATTTTCGCGGTGCTCACGGAAGACGCGGGTGATGTGGTCGGTCGTCAGTCCTGTGGCAAAGGCGGTGCGCTGCACGGGAGTCCAGTTGTACTCACCGATCGCGATGCGCTTCCCTTCAACCCAGAGCTGCAGGGTCTGATCGACGTGCCAGACTTCGACGTTGGTGACGCGGCCCTTGCGCAGTTCGTGCGGGAGCGTGCCGGTGCCGAGCGTGGTCCAGTCGGTGGCGGGCCCGCGTCGCCCGTCGCCCCGGTCGGGACCGACGGGGCCCATCTTGAGCGTCACGGCCGCGCCGCGAACCTCGACGCGGAAGTCGTGCCCGCGGGCGCGGATCTCGGCGGCGACGTTGACGGATCCTTCGAGGGGCTCAAGACCGCAGGAGAGCATGAGGTCGGCAACGGGGAAGATGTTGGGAGGACGGGACGGCGTGTTGGGACGTTCGTTGTAGGGATAGAAGTCGCCGATGGGCCATTCGGCGGAGTTCCATGAAAGCGTGGTGGGGCCTGACCGGGTGTATTCGTAGGAGCGCCGGCCGTCGATCTGCCAGCCGTCGCCGCCCAGCCACGGGCTCTTGAAGGGGAGTCCGTTGCGGTTGCGGGCGTTGGGGTCGAGGGGCTGGTACTCGCTGGAGAACACATCCTGCCACATGGCGCGCTGGGCTCGCTCGGGCTTGCGCTGGATGGTCCAGCCCGGCATGGCCCAGCCGTCCTCGCCGACCTTGCCCGCGGGCTCTGGCTTGCGGGCGAACACATCGCCGTCCACGAGGGCCAGCTCCTCCCCGGGCAGGCCGACCAGCCGCTTGATGTAGTTGGTCTTGGGATCGTGCGGCGCCTTGAAGACCACCACGTCAAACCGCTTGGGGTCGTAGATGTCGTAGAGGTACTTGAAGACGATGATGCGATCCCCCGAGCGAAGCCGCAGGTTGGACCGCTCCAGCATCTGCCCGGATCCGGGCGGACCGGTCATGGGGTCGTGCGTGCGGACAGGGCCGGACCGTGCGTCACCCTGGATCGACAGGGGCTGACCGCCGCCGCCGGGCGTAGGCAGGTTGTACTGGGGACCGACCGGCCACTCGTACCCCGTGTTGGGCGAGGTCATCCGAATGTGCTCGCCCATCAGCGTCGGCGCCATCGACCCGGTCGGGATGATGAACGCCTCGATCACGAACTGCCGGAACACGAACGCCAGCACGAACGCGATGATGATCGAGATCAGGGTTTCCTTGATCTGGTTCGGGGCGGGCTGATCGGGGCTCTTCGCCGACGAAGCGGGCGGGGATTGCGGGGCAGGGGAGGCCGTCATGGCGGTCACGATAGCGGGGCTGCGGCCCATCCGCCTGTTCAACCCCGCGGGCGGGCTGGTCGATAACCCCTCCGTCCACCCCTGAACCCAGACGCGACGGAGCGCCCCATATGAAGACCGTCATTCTCGCCGCGCTGGCGGGCGCGGCAACAACGGCCGCGGCACAGCCCGTCGTCGCTCCATCGGCATTTGAGCAGCTGTCCAGCCCCGTGAACCCGGCGGACACCCCGACGCGGGAGTTTGCGCGGACGCACCAGCAGGTGATCAGCGCGGCGCACCTGGCCTCGATCCCGGTCGGCTCGAGCATCACGCAGATCTCATTCCGGGCTTCAAACTACGGGACGGTGAACGCCATGGGCTCATGGCCGGCCAGCACGCTGAACTTCTTCACGTTCGAGGTGTACCTCGGCCGCGCGGCACGAGGGCCGGGTTTCATGAGCGGCGTGTTCGCCGAGAATGTCGTGCCGACCACGGAGGTCCGCGTCCGGCAGGGGCCGCTGGCGGTGCCCGCGGCGTCGTACCGGAACGTGGTCGCGCCGCCGGGCGCGAACCCGTGGGGTATGGAGATCCAGTTGACGCCGTACGTCTACCAGGGCGGGGACCTGGTCCTCACCATCCGGCACTCGGGCCACCTGACGGCCCTCACGCCGCGGCTGTTCGTGGATTCGCTCGCGAACAACACGCACGGGATGCAGAGCATGGGCGCATCGTCGGCGGGTGCCACGACGGGCACGCCCGACCAGGGCCTCCCCGTGATTGTGCGGTTCCGCTACGTGCCGCCGCCGGCGTGCATCGCCAACTGCGACGGCTCCACCGGACGCCCGGTGCTCACGGCCAACGACTACATGTGCTTCCTGAACCAGTACCACCAGGCCCTGGCGTTGCCGTACGCGCAGCAGGTGACGAGCTACGCCAACTGCGACGGGAGCACGACGCACCCCGTGCTCAACATCGGCGACTTCGTGTGCTTCAACAACCGATTCGCGACCGGCTGCCCGTGATCAGGCGCCGAGGCGACGGGCGACAAGAATCCCGTTTCCGATCGGTACGCCGATGGACTCGAACGCGGGGTCCGCGGCGACGAGGTGGTTGAACTCGTCCACCGCATCGCGGTCCGGGCTCGTGCCCGGGCCGTCGTCGATCCGCCACGTGCCCGAGGACAGGATGTTGTCCGCGACCAGGAGGCCCCCGGCGCGGATCATGGGCCGGACGATGCGGAAGTACTCCGGGTACTCGGTCTTGACGCAGTCGAGGAAGACCATGTCGACCGAAGCCGGGGGCATGGTGCGGGCCATGGTGGTGAGCGATTCGAGCGCGGGGCCGCGCCGGATCTGCACACGGGCGGCGATGCCGGCACGGGCGAACTCGCGCTGCGCGAAGTCCGCGTGCTTGGGGTTGAGCTCGAGCGTGACGATGCGCCCGCCGGGCGCCAGGCCCCGCGAGAGCCAGATGGTCGAATAGCCCGCGAGCGTGCCGACCTCGACGATCATGCGCGCGCCCCCGCCCCCGCCCAGGCCGCCGGCCATCCGCGCCAGCAGCGAGAGAAAACGCCCCGTCTCCGGCGAGACGGCGATATCCGGGATGCCCTCGGCGATGGCGCGGGACATGAGCGTCGCGAGCTGCGGATCGGGCTTGGCGAACACGTCCGCGAGGTACTTGCTGATCCCGCTCCACTGCTCCGCGAAGGACCGGGTGTCCGCCGGGGGGGCGTGGTCGGGATCGGGCTTGGTTCGCGAAGTGGGGCTCATGGCAGGAGGCGAGCGATCAGTTCACGTACGCACGGATGAGGATGGTGTCGTTCTGGCCGCCGAAGCCGAAACTGTTGGACAGGCACGCCCGCACGCCGCGCGACCGCTCGTCGCGCGGTGCGTTGGGAATGTAATCGAGATCGCAGTTGGGGTCCGGCGTTCGCAGGTTCATGGTGGGCGGCAGGAAGCCGGTGCGGATGGCCTGGATGCAGGTCATGAGTTCCACGGCGCCCGCCGCCTGGATCAGGTGGCCCAGCATGCTCTTCACGCTGCTGAAGGGGATGCGGGGCGCGTGCGGCCCAAACACAGACTTGACGGCCGCGGTCTCGATCTTGTCGTTCTCCTGCGTGCCCGTGCCGTGGGCGGAGATGTAGTGCACCAGCGGGCGGCCCGAATCGTCCGTCTCACGCGGGTCGATCCCGGCCTGGCGGAGGGCCTGGCTCATGGCCGCGGCGGCGCCCCGCCCGTCGGGCTGAATGTCGGTGATGCGGAAGGCGTCGGCCGTGGAGCCGTAACCCGCGACTTCCACCAGCGGCGAAGCGCCGCGGGCCAGCGCGTGCCCGAGCTCCTCGAGCACGAGCATGCCCGCACCCTCTCCCATGACAAAGCCGTCGCGCGACTGGTCGAAGGGGCGGGCCGCGGTGGCCGGGTCATCGCGCCGCGTGCTCATGGCGGTGAGGCGGATGAAGCCGGTCATGCCCAGCGGATGGATCATGGAGTGCGCGCCGCCGGTCAGCATCGCGTCGGCGTCGCCACGCCGGATGATCTCGAACGCCTCGCCGATTGCCTGCGTGCTCGCCGCACACGCCGTCATGCAGTTGCTCGAAGGCCCGCGGCAGTTGAACGCATGCGCGAGGTGGGTAAGCGCGGCGTTGGGCTCCTGCTCAAGCTCCGCGCGACGGTTCATCAGTGCGGTCCCCGCGCGGGCCCAAGCGACGCTGTCCACGGTCCTGGTGTCCGCCTTCCAGCCAAGAAGGTTAGTGGCGTTGAAGGGCGTGTAGTCGAGGGACCCCTCCCCCGCGCCGACGTACACGCCGACACGCCGCGGGGCGAACGCGCCCGGGCGGTCGAACCCGGCCTGCTTCCACGCCTGGGCCGCGGCGGCGAGGGCGAACAGGGTCGAGACGCTGCCGCCCCGGTGCACCCTGGCGCGATCGGGCGGGAGAAAGTCCTCGAGCCTGAAGTTCCGGACTTCCGCCGCGAAGTTGGTGGCCCAGGTCGACGCCTCGAACCGCGTGACGGGGCCGACCGCGTTCTCGCCCCGGAGCAGCCGCTGCCACACCGAGGGAACATCGTGGCCCAAGGGCGTGACCCATCCCATTCCGGTGATGACGACGCGCCGTGTCATGGACTCTCCGCTACTTTCGGCCATTGATGCTGTCGTTCTTGCCGTACCTCACGATGAACGCGATCCGCAGCAGGATGTAGAACAGGAGAACGCAGAAGAGGATCGCGCCCATGGCGGCCGCTCTCAGGCCTGCTGCTCGCCGTGGGCCGGCTCGCCGCCCTCGGCGGGCTCATCCTCGTAGTCGTCCTCGCCTTCGCCCTTGAGCTCGTTGAGCTTGTCGGGGTTGAGCACACGCACAAGACCGTCCTTCAACCGCCGCTCGCCGAAGTTGATGATCAGGCCGAGCTCGACATCCGCCGCACGGAGCTGCGCGCGAAGCGCCGCCCGCTCGTACGAGCCGATCTCCCCCGGCCGGGCCATGATCTCCACGATGAACCGGTCGCCCACCCACAGGTCCGCGATCGTCCGGCCAATTTCCTTCTCATCGAAGTACACCGGGAACGGGTGCGCCACGGAGTACTTCACGCCCTCGCGGTCGAGTTCCATCTGCAACGCCTTGGAATAGATGGACTCCTCGTAGCCGGGCCCGAGCTCCATGTGGACCTCGATGGCGCACCCGATGACCTTGCGGCTCACCTCGGTCAGCGCGGGGTCAAGATCGGAAAGCGGCGTGCCGCGACGCTCGCCCCGTCCGCCCCGGTCATCGCGGCGGTCATCCCGCCGGTCGTCGCGGCGGTCGTGGTAGGAGGAACGGCGGTTGTAGTTCCGGTCGTAGTCGCGGTCGTGCATGGGCGTCTCCTGGGGAAGGGGGTGTAGGGCCTTGGGAAAGGCCACAAAGGGTGGGTCTCGCTCATCCCGCGGCACGCAGGATGATGGCGGCGTTCTGTCCGCCCAGCGAACTGTTCAGCACGAGGATATGGCGCAACGTCGCACTCCCGCCCGGGAAGGCGCCGGCCTGGATGTCCGGATGGTGCGTCCCCGCGTGGATCCGGGCCGGAAGCCGCTGATGGTGAAGGCACAGAGCCGCCACCGCAGCGGACAGACCGCCCTGCGCTGCCGCACAATCCCCGACCACGGGAGCCAGCGTCACGAGCGGCACCGACGAAAGGCGGGAACCAAACACCGCGCGAAACGCCCCCAGCTCTCGCGCATCGGCCGCGGGCACTCCCGTCGCGTGCGGCACGATGGCATCGATGTCACCGGCGTCGAGCCCCGCATCCTCCAGCGCATTCTCCACCGCGAAGCGGATCCCCTCATCGTCGTACACCAGCGGGCCGGCCGTGTCCCCCGCGAGCACATCCATCGCATCGGAATGGGACGCCCCGAACCCAGCCACCTCGGCGTACACCCTCGCTCCACGGCCCGCCGCGGCGGAGGCTTCCTCCAGAATGAGAATTCCCGCCCCTTCTCCCATGATCGTCCCGCCCGAGCGCGGGTCGTACGGGCGCACGAGCGAACCACCGTCCTCGATATCTCCCGATGGCGCCAGACGCCCCGCAAGCTGCATGCGGAGCAGGCCCATGAGCGTGATCTTTGACTCCGCCCCTCCGGAAAAGCACGCGTCGGCATCGCCCCGCTCGATGACACGGGCCGACTCCCCGATCGACAACAGACCGCTGGCCTCGGCGCATGTGATGGTGTTCGAAGGACCTTCCGCGCCGTGAATGATGGTCACATGACAGGCCAGCATGTTGGGCAGGTACTTGAGCATCCACAGCGGGGGCAGGTTGTTCATGGCGCCCGCGCCCCCTTCGCCCGTGCCCCAGGCCTTCAAGTCCAGCGACGGGCTCTCGGCAGGACCGACCTTCGCCGTCGCCATCGCCATGGACAGTTCCGCCGTCTCCGCCGCGATCAACCCCGCGCCGATCTGGCACCCGAGCCGACCCGAGGGGTACGACGTCTTCTCCGCGGAATCCTCGGGCAGCGTGCCGCGCGTCACGAGCCTGGCATCGTCCACCGCCAGCTTGGCCCCGGCGACGGCCAGCTCCGAGTCTCGGGCCATCACCTTCACGGCCTTCCGGTACGACTTGGGCACGAAGTCCTTGGCGCCCGTGAAGTCCGCGGCCTCACCGCCCAGGCGGCACACGAACCCCGAAGCATCAAAGGCCCGGATCGGCTTCAAGGCCGATCGCCCCGCGGACAAGCCCTGCCAGAGCGCCTCGACCCCGGTCCCCAGGCCGCTGACCGTGCCGATTCCCGTTATGACTGTGCGCCGACGCATGGACGGTCAAGTGTAGAAGCTGTTGCGGGCGGGCACGCGCGGTGAATATGCTCCCCCGCCAGACGCCACGGGCCCCCCGTTGCTCCCTGCCCTTTCCCGGGTGGACACCCCACAAGGCGGCGCACGCCGCGGCGACGGCCCCAGGATCCTCCGATGCGGAAAGCGATCGTTCGCGTAGTGTGTGCCGGAGTGGCCCTGTGCCTAGGTGCCTGCGTCGCCACCAGCGACCCGGACGCCACCAGCCGCCTTTCGCTGGAAACGCGGGCCCAGCAGACCGGTCGGGCCGAGCCCGCCCGCCCCAGCACGCGCCTCTTCGGGCGGCGGTCCGTTGCGGAAACCCCGGTCCCGGACCGCTTCGCGGAGCGTCAACCCGCCGCCGCGCCATCGGTCGTTGTCCCGCAGACCGCGTCGGGCAAGCAGCTTGAATACCTCTGCGCTGTGCTCAGCGGGGGAACCACGCGCCGTCTCGATTCGGCCTTTGCCGAGTCGTTCTTCCGCCGGACCAGCGAATCCAACCTGCGCGCCGCGCTCGAGCAGTGGCGCCGCGATGAGTTCGCCGATGGACCGGCGGAAGTGCAGGCCGTGGAGGACTCCACGCTCAGCACGATCACCGCCGTGTTGCACGGAAAGACATCCGGCCGCTACTCGCGCCTCCGCCTTTCAACGGACCGCTTCGGCAAGATTTCATCCCTGTCCCTCACCGCCGTGCAGAACTACCGCCCGGGCGATCTCGCCGAATGGTCCCTCATCGATCAGCGACTCTCGGAGCTGGGACCCGGCACCAGCCTCGCGGCCAGCGAGGTGGGCGACGACGGGCCGCGGCCGGTGCACGTGTTCCGCGCCGATGCACCCCGCGCCATCGGCGGCCTTTCGAGCCTGTACATCGCCGGCGCGATCACGGAACTGGTCAAGGCCGGGTCGCTCCGCTGGGATGAGGCGCTGCCGATCGATGATCAACTCAAGAGCCTCATGGGCGGGCGGATGCAGCTCGAACCGGAGGAAACCGAGTTCCCGCTGGTGCAATACATGACGCTGCTCCTGGGCGGCGGCGGGTGGAACGGCTGGGGCGACACCACCGCGTTCGACCACCTCTTCGCCCGGGCCGGGCGAAACACGATCCACGCTTACCTCGAACGCTTCAACTCCGTGCCCGAGCGGAACCGCCCGTTCCTCGCCTCCATGGAGTACTTCCGGATCAAGCTCGGCCACGACCGTTCCCTCCCCGCTCGCTACGCCGCGGCGGATGAACAGGGCCGCGCCTCGCTGCTCCAGCTCGAGGGCCTGGTCGACCGCTCCCTGCCCAGCCTCTCCGCCGCGGCGAACTGGCGCTTGCCGTTCGAGGTCGAGCGAATCGGTTACTTCGCGACGGCGGACGATGTCTCGCGCATGCTGGCGGACCTGCTCGCGACGTCGCAGCAACCCGGCATGTCCCCCCTCGCCCGGGCGCTCCGCATGACCGACGCCCTGGATGATGTCGGGTCCGGCCGGTGGACCTCGGCCGGGATCAAGGCCGGCTCCGAGCCGGGAATTCTCTCCATGGCGTGGGTCCTGGAACGGCACGATGGGCGGGTGTTCACCCTCGTCCTGCTCGCCAATGACCCGAGCCGCCCCCTCCGGCACACCGAACTCACCGAGGTCGCCGCCGCGGCGGTTCGCCTGCTGTCGCACGACGGCCCGCGCCGGTAGTTGACCCGGATCGGGCGTTTCATCCGATAGAGATGGCGTGGAGTCGCACTCGGCCAATGGTGATCGCGCGCCCATCGCGCTGCTGGATCCGGGGTGGCTGTTCGTTCTCGCTGGAATCGGCGTCGTCGCCGCCGCCACCCTCATCCCCGCTGCCGGCGATCTCGCCGAGGTGCAGATGCAGCGCGACCGGGCCCTGGCCATCGAGGACCACAAGCTGGCGCGGCGATCAAGCTACGAGGACTACCTCGCCGCCTTGAAGCGCGAGGAGCCAGCCTTGGTGCTGGCCCTGGCGGCCAGCCAGCTCAATCAGATCCCCAAGAACCGGTCCGTGATTCCGGAAACGACGATCCTGCACAGTGGAGGATTGGGGGGAAGCGCAACTGGAGTGGGGGGGGTAACGGACGCCTCGGTGTTCGGGGCGCTGGAGCCGGCCTTGGCGCGACTGCCGGAACGGCAGAAAGTCGATTCCCTGCTCGAGCGCTGGACCGGTTCTGACACCATCCGACCGTGGCTGATGGGATTGGGCGTCCTCAGCCTTTTCATTGGACTGCTGCCCCCGGCCACGCGACCGTCACCGAAGAAGCAACCGAACCCCAGTCCCGCGTGAGCGTTACACACGAGGGGCCACGCTGGGGACCGGCGCCCCGACGTGTGGCACCCCACTTGCCGCACTTATCCCGACCGCGGATCGGCCCGATGTGGGAAACAACGATTCCGGAAGGGCACGAACAAAACCCTGGCAAGAATCGAGCAGCCGGGAGAAACCCGAGATGAGCATGGCCAGCGTGACATACCAGCGCACCCGCGAAATGACCATCGACGAGCTTCTGCTCGAGAATCGCATCGTCTTCCTGATCGGCGAGATCAACCACGCCTCCGCCGCCCGGGTGATGATGCAAATGCTCTACCTCGAAAACCAGAAGCGCGGCGCCGACATCAGCCTTTACATCAACTCCCCCGGCGGCGCCGTGGATGACACCCTTGCCATCTACGACACCATGCGATTCCTCTCTTCCTCCGTCAGCACCTTCTGCATCGGCCGCGCCTACAGCGGCGGCGCGGTGCTCCTCGCGGCGGGCGCCAAGGGCAAACGCTTCATCCTCCCCCATGCCAAGGTCATGATCCACCAGCCTTTCGGCGGCGTCGGCGGACAGGCCGAGGACATCCGCATTCAGGCCGAGCAGATCATCAAGGCCAAGAACGAACTCAACCGCATCCTGTCCGACCACACCGGCCAGGCCGTCGAACAGATCAAGCGCGACGCCGAACGAGACAAGTACTTCGACGCCCAGCAGGCCAAGAGCTACGGCCTCGTCGATGAGGTCCTCAGCGAGCCCCCGAAGAAGTGATGAACGACCGGGCCGTGTGGCGCCACGCTACACGGCCACCGTCGGAGTTGAATCGACCTGAAGCACAGCATGCGGCCATGCAAGCACCTGGCCCTGTGGAAATGTGAGAACACCATGTCAGGCCATCTGGTTCCCATCGTGATCGAGAAGTCCGGCCGCGGCGAGCGGGCCTTCGATATCTACTCCCGCCTGCTCAAGGACCGGATCATCTTCCTGGGCGGCCCGGTCGACGACGACGTCGCCAACCTGGTGATCGCGCAGCTCCTCTTCCTTGCCAACGAGGATGCCAAGAGCGACATCCACCTCTACGTCAACAGCCCCGGCGGCAGTGTCTCGGCCGGCCTCGCGATGATCGACACGATGAACTTCATCCAGCCCGATGTCTGCACGTACATCATCGGCCAGGCCGCCAGCATGGGCAGCCTCATCGCCACCAGCGGCGCCAAGGGCAAGCGCTTCGCCCTGGCCAACAGCCGCAACCTCATGCACCAGCCCCTCATCGGCGGCGTGCTCGAGGGCCAGGCGACCGACCTCGAGATCGAAGCCCGCGAAATGCTCCGCATCCGCGACCGCCTCTATGAAATCTACGCCAACCAGACCGGCCAGACCCGCGACCGCATCGCCGCGGACTGCGACCGGAACAAGTGGCTCGACGACAAGGAAATGCTCGAGTACGGCCTGATCGACAAGGTCCTCTCCCGCATGCCCGTCATCGAGCGCAAGCGCGAAGCCGACGAGGAATAACCTCCCCTGAGAGGCACCGGCTTCTCGTGCCACGGGCTTCGGCGCTTCGCCGACGCCCGTGCCGCACACCGCAACAACCATTCCGCCTGACGTCCAAATGGCCTTGCATGATTCAGCGTCTTGATGAGCTCGGAGCGTAAGCGACGGGTCAGTATGTGAGTGCGCCGCCGACCCGTCACTTACGCTCCGGGCTCATCGACGAATGCCTCGGGGTCGGTCCGCCGCGGCTTCGTGCGCCACGGGTCGCAACCCGGAATCACGCAAGTGCATTGAGCCTACCCGCATGATGGGGGGGCAAGAACCACCAAGATCGCAAAGCCGATCTTGGTGGCAGGAGATGTCGTCATCTTGGTGCCACCCGCCCCTACACGGTCTGTTCCTTGAGCGTCCCGAGTTTGGAACCGAGTCCGCGATTGATGGCAAAGTCAACGTGATACCGCGGCAAGACCGCTGCAGTCAATGACTCTTCATCCCACAACCGTTTGAGTTCGTCGAGTGTCCACCGCCCGCTTTGCCGGAGCGCCATCGCGCCCATGACGGTCTCGACCAACTGTTGTTCGAACCACTCGCGCACGACCTGTTCGATTGCCGGGCGGGCACCCGGCACTTGCACGTACTTCTTCGCCCACCGATCCGTCATGTCGGTGAAGACGCGGAAGTCGCCGTTGATGAGCAGAAGATTCTGGTCAGGGAGGAAGCGAGCGGCCCGGTCTTCGAGGTCTCCCTTCGTCCTGGTGCCCTCGGCGACCGTCACCCATTTCCGTTCCGGCTCAACGGGACTATTCACTTCCTCCGCCGACACGCCGCCGCGTGTGGCGAGGAAGAGGGCGTACACATCGCCAGCGCGACCGCCACGCCCGCCGCCGCCGCCACCGCCGCCGCCGCCAGTGTCTTTCTGTTTCGGCGTCCCACCGGGTGTAAGCGAGTCGTCGTCAATGAGGTGCTGGCCGTTCTGCGCAGGCCGATACCTGCTGAAATGGAACAATTCGCGCAACCGCTTCAAGCGGTCCCGAATCGCGGCGCGGTGATCTGAAGGACTGGACTTGGCGCTGATCTCTTCCATGAGGTCGGAGATCGGCTGGGGCAGGTTGTCGCGGAACTCGGCGGCCCAATCTGACCAAGGCAGAGGTTCGCCATCACAAAGCAGATTCGTCCGAGCGATGTTGGCGGTCACGGACACCCCAGCATCTGTCTTGGGCTCCAAGTACATCGCCACCCGGTTGCAGCCGAAGATGACCCCAAAACCTTGCAGACGAGCGACACCGGCACGCGCCCCAACCAACTCGTACAACTCATCTTGGTAGAGCGCGGCGATATGCCCGCCACCGGCGTAGTGGCCCGAATCGTCGTCCACCGATTCCTTCAGAATCCACCAGTGAGCCTTGGCCGTGGTCAAATCGACATTGCCTTTGGCCTGCGAGTTCTGGTCAAGCCACGGTTTCTGCCCGGTGACTTCTCGCAAGAAACTGTGCCGGTCAGACTGCCCCTTTTCCCATCCTTCGCGCGACTTGGCCAGCACACCGGAAGGGAATCGGAAATACCGGGTGTTCAAGTAACGCAGTATCCAGCGTGAGGGCATGGGCGTGCCCGCCGGGGCAGTCATCGTGTTCTCCTTCTCTTCCTTTCCGAGAAGGATCACCATTGTCCCGTTTTCCTTGATCGGCTCGGGCTTGAGCGTGTCGTCGATGTAGCCCCAGTATTCTTCGCGCCCGTCGGGGTGCTTCATGCGCTTCAAGCCGTATTCGTTGTTCTCCGGGTCGCGCCACAGGTGAATGATGTACCCGACGCCGTCCTTCCAACTCAAATACACGAGACCTTCGGGGTTGCGGGGCAGCGCGGAGATTTTCGCGCCGACGCCGAAGTTGCCGTGTCGGCTTTGCTCGTGCATCGAGGAGGACAACTTGTTGATGTACTCAACCATCTCCTCGCCGGTCATGCCCACGCCGTTGTCGATCACGGCAAGTTTGGTCTGACCCGTCAAAGTCTGGTGATTCCAGGCGACATCCCAGCGAAGTTCACCCTTCTTTCCGGGTGACTTGAGGATGCTCTCGATCGCGTTTTGTGTGAGTTCCCGCACGAACTGGAGAGGAGCACAATCCTCTCCCAACTTATCCACCATGAAGGTCATGTTGGCGACCGACATGGGGAGCGTGCGATTCGACGACGGCGCGCTACGGCCCTGTGCCATAATATCACTCCTTACCGTGCAGGGCAGGTTTGCGGCCCCGACATCGGCATGGCGTCGCCTCGCGGCGTCACTGGCAGGTGCGCTCCCGACACTCGGGAACAACAGCGACCAGTCGGCTACCGCGGGGTCAACGGGGCAAGTGTACCCGCGCGTGCGGGTTCACGCCGCCAGCGTCGGCCGGTGGCCCCGAAAAGCCGAAACCTCGTGGGCAAGTGGCATCAAGCCCACCCACAGTCGTGCCACCGAGATCGGCCTTGCGATCTCGGTGGTCCTCGGGTCCACCCTGGTCTCTCCGTACCGGGCCTGCTTCCCGTCTTCTCCTCCCTTCCCACCGTTCCCCCCCACCCCCAACCCAAGATGCTCAACCCCTTGAGCACCTTGACCCCCGCCCAATGAGCATCTTGACCCAAAAACCCACCTGGCGCCGCCAAAAACCCCGTTCCCCACCCCCTCAAGATGCTCAAACCCCCTCTCACAACATCGTGAGCATCTTGACCGTCTCCAGCAACTCCTCTCACCTTCCAAACGCCTCCTCAAACGCCAGCTTCATGTGCGCCCACGACCGCTTGTCCGCCTTCTCGTCGTACGCCACACCCGGAATCCCCGCCTTCCCCGCCTCCGGGTTCGTGAACGTGTGCACCGCGCCCGCGTAATCCACAAACACATAATCCACCTTCGCCGCCTCAAACGCCTTGATGAACCCCTCCCGGTCCGCGGGCTGAATGAACGCATCCGCCGCGCCGTTGCACACCAGCACCTTCCCCTTCACCGCCTTGGCCTCCTCCGCCGTCGGCGTGAAGAGGCTCCCGTGGAAGCTCACCACCACCTTCAGGTCCATCCCCGCGCACGCCATCTGCAGCGCTGTGGTCCCACCAAAGCAGTATCCGATCGCCCCCAGTTTCGATGCATCGACCCGCGCATGGTTGGAAAGCACCTTCAACCCCGCCGCGGCACGCTGGCGCCACTTCGCCTTGTCACTCCGGATCTGCCCCGCCAGCTTCCCCGCCTCGCCCGCATCCTTGGTCGTCACCCCCGCGCCGTACATGTCGCACGCGAACGCGACGTAGCCCATCTCCGCCAGTTGCTTGGCCCGCCCGATCACGTAGTCGTTGCAGCCCCACCACTCGTGGATCACCATGATCCCGGGCCGCTTGCCCGTGATGGCATCGTCGTAGGCCAGGTAGCCGCGCAGCGCCGTCTCCCCATCCTTGTACTCCACCGCTTCCACCTTGACCTCCCCACGAACGGCGGGGGCGCACATCGCGAACGCGGCAAGCAGAACGAGCGCAACAGCGATTCTCATGGCAAGCTCCTGATGACTGTTTGACCAGATACTACGGGGTTCGGAGCGCGAACGGCTCACCACCACTCATATACTCGCCCCCGGAGATCCCCCATGCGAGCGATCGTCACAGGCCAGGTCGGGATGGACAAGAAGCCGTACCTCCAGGCCGTCGCGGACTTCGCCGGCCAGCAGGGCGAGTCGCTGCCCGTCTACCACGTCGGCGACCTCATGTACCGCGAGGCCCCCGACGTCCGCCCCGGCAAGATCCTCGACCTGCCCCTCTCCCGGTTGAACTCGCTCCGTCGGGCCGCGATCAAGGACATCATCGCCGAATCACGCGGACAGAAGAACCTGATCGTCAACACCCACGCGACCTTCCGCTGGCGCCACGGCCTCTTTTCTGCGTTCGACTTCGACCAGATCCGCCTCCTCCAGCCCGACCTGTGCGTCTGCCTCGTGGACAACATCGAGACCGTCCACCACCGCCTCCACCGCGACCACGTCATCGACGCGACGCTCAAGGACTGCATGGTCTGGCGCGAGGAGGAGATCCTCGCCACCGAACTGCTCAGCCAGGCCATCCCCGGATCGAAGTTCTACATCCTCTCGCGCGGCCGGCACGCCGACACCCGCCGCACCATGTTCCGCCTCGTCTGCCGCCCGACGATGAAGAAGGTGTACCCCAGCTTCCCCATGAGCCACGTCGTGGACATGCCCGACGTCCTGGCCGAGATCGACCACTTCCGGGCCAAGCTCGCCGAGCACTTCATCACGTTCGATCCCGGCGATGTGGACGAGAAACTGCTGCTGGAACGGGCGATCGCCGCGGCCCGCGATGGCCAGGAGTTCCTCGAGGTCGCCCCGCACAGTTTCGCGGGTTCGAAGGCGGTGGGGGAGCCGATCCGGGTCCGCGTCCGCGAGGTGCTGGACATCGCGGGGGACATCGACGGCCAGATCTACATGCGTGACTTCAAGCTCGTGGACCAGTCCGACATGATCGTGAGCCTGATCCCCGAACTGCCGGGCGGCGTTCCCGGCCTCTCCTCCGGCGTCGAACGCGAACTGCACCACGCCTTCGAGCACACGAAAGAGGTCTACGTCGTCTGGAAGCCCAAGAAGCACCCGAGCCCCTTCATCACCGAGACGGCGACCAAGATCTTCAAGACCGTGGATGAGGCCCTGTCCTACTTCGAGAGCCAGGGCATGTTCGGCGAGAAGAACCTCTTCGGGCATTGATCTTTAGGGCCGAACATCCTTGCCGAGCACATCTTCCGACGAAAGCCCCGCGCGGACGAGGTCGAGCGTGTGCCCGCATTCCGGGCAGGTTACGACTCCGGCGAGGATGGGGAGACCGAGGAGGGAGTAGTCGCACATGCCGCAGCGCGCGGCGTCGATGCAGCCCTTGATCGCGCGCCGGAGCCAGGCATCGCGAATCAGGAACCCGACGGTGAACCCCGACGCGACCACAACGATGAGTCCGAGGCCGATAAAGCCAAGTTCCCACTCCTCTCCGATCTTCACGCCGAGGGCCCGGCCGATCGGGAGGACGACAAAGCCGAACAAGCCCACAAGTCCGATGATGGTCGCGAGGCCCGCGAAGACCGCGACAAGCGACATGGTCAGCGAGGATCCCCAACTTCGGGACCGGGCACGCGCCACGTACCGCTCGCACTCTTCATCGGTGAAGGCGTCCAACTCCGGGAACGCCCGGTAGACCTTGGCGATGGGGATTCGCAGAAACGGCTCCCAGGAGTCAGCGGGGAGGTTCGGTCGCGGGCGAGTTCGACGGATGGGTCTCGGCAGGGGCCATGGGCGTGGGCGGCTTTGGGTGGCGCTCCTTGCCAATCCCCATGAACTCGTTGCTCATGCCCGTGCGGCCCGCGCCGGCACCGACCGGCGGGGCGTGCATCACGGCCCCTTTCTCGATCGACTCCGCGATCATGACGCACAGCAGCGTCAGCACCGCCAGAGGGCTGATGATGAACAGCAACAGCAGGATGCGGGTCTTGCGGGAGTTCGCGGGTTTGGAGGGCGCGAGCGACATGGCCTCTTTCAACATTCCGCCACATCTCCAACGTGGACTCGCGGCCACCTGCGGCGCTGTGGCCAGGCGCCGAGGCGGGGGGGGGGGGGGGGGGGGGGGGGGCGGTCAGCCTTTGTAGAGTTCCGCCACCTTGCCCCAGTTCACGACGTTCCACCACGCCGCGAGATAGTCCGCCCGGAGGTTCTTGTACTTCAGGTAGTAGGCGTGTTCCCAGACATCAACGCCGAGGATGGGCCTTCCGCCGCAGCCGCCCGCGATGTCCTTGCCCATGGTCGGGTTGTCCTGGTTGGCGGTGGAGCAGATCTGGACGGAGTTGTCCGGCGCGACGCAGAGCCAAGCCCAGCCGGATCCGAACCGGCCCATGCCGGCCTTCTGGAACTCCTCCTTGAAGTGAGAGAACTCGCCCCAGGACTTGCGGATCGCATCGGCCAGAGCGCCGGAGGGTTCACCACCGCCGCCCTTGCCCGCCGGGGCCATGATCTGCCAGAACATCGAGTGGTTCACGTGCCCGCCCGCGTTGTTGCGGACGGCGGTCCTCTTGTCTTCCGGTAGTTCCGCCAGCCGGCGGATCAGGTCCTCGGCGGGCACATCGGCCCACTTCGTGCCTTCCAGGGCCTTGTTGGCGTTGGTCACGTACGCCTGATGATGCTTGCCGTGGTGGATCTGCATCGTTTGGCTATCGATGAACGGCTCGAGTGCATCAGAGGCGTAGGGGAGCGGAGGGAGGGTCATGGGCATGGGAGTCTCCTCAAGTGATTCGGGTGTCGGACATTGCGCGATTCCCGTCCAATAACCAAACGGAATACACCCTACTTCGCGACTTTCAACTTGCAGGACGCAGAAAACCGAGTATGCTGTCTATCCGTAACGGCCGCTGGAAGCGCCGAACCGGGCCCGAGAACCAGCAATGGACTCGGGTGTGGAGCCTACCCCGGGCGTCCGGGGTGGTCAATCGGTGACTGGTGCGGGATGGACACCGCCAGGTCAGGTGGTGTCCGGATTTTGGTTAGAATCGCTCTAAGAGAGCGAAACAAACTGGGTCGTTTCGCGTACTACTTGAAGATGCGCCCGCTTCGCCACGAGGCGGGCGGACGTGGGTGGAAAGAAACCGCTGCGGTAGGCTACGAAGCGCGAGCGCGCCGCGGCCGGGCAGCAAAGGAAGGAACATGAGCCGAGTGCACCGCACAACCCCGAGCCCGCTTGACCAGGTGCGCCGTCGCCACCGGGTCGGGGTCAGTGCGTCCCCGGTGGTCAAGACGGGCAAGGCGGGCGCGGCGGAGGTGAAGACCTCGCGCCGGAAGCTTTCGGTTGAGGATGAGAAGCTCCTCAACCAGATCATGTCCTGCGAGCAGGACTTCATCGACAGCCCGGCCTTCTACGAGAAGGGCGCCGAGAAGAAGATCTACGACGAGGCCCCGGAGATCCAGAAGCCGGACACCTCGTGGTACCACCCGGTGATGGACGACCTGTCCAGCTCGAAGGGCCGCACGGTCAAGAGCGCGCAGCAGGTGATCCTGACCGGCGCGGAAGAAAAGGTCCTGTTCCACCAGTTCAACTACGCGCGGTACCGGATCTACAAGATCCAGACCGAGGCGTGGGACACGCCGAGCAAGCAGCCAACGGCGGAGCAGGCGGAAGAGATCCTGAAGTGGTACCGCATCGCCGATCGGATCCGTGAGCAGATCGCGGAGACGAACTTGGCGCTGGTTCTGGCCATGGCCAAGCGCACCCGCATGAGCGAGGTGGACTTCGCCGATCTGGTCAGCGAGGGCAACATGGCCCTGCTCCGCGCGGTCGACAAGTTCGACGCCGGTCGCGGGTACAAGTTCAGCACGTACGCCTGCCGCGCGATCCTCAAGGCCTTCAGCCGCCAGGGCATGAAGCTGAGCAAGTACCGCCAGCGGTTCCCGACGGACTTCGATCCCAAGCTCGAGCGGAGCAACTTCCTCGAGACCAAGCGGTCGACGTTCGAGCGGGACGCGGCGGATGAGGTCAAGCGGATCGTCCTGGACAACCGGGCCGATCTGACGGATGTCGAGCGCACGGTGATCGAGCACCGCTTCGGGCTCGAGGCGGCCGAGGGTGAGAAGCCGATGACCCTGGAGCAGGTTGGCCAGATCATCGGCGTCACCAAGGAACGCGTCCGCCAGATCCAGAACAAGGCGATGGAGAAGATCCGCATCCAGCTCGAGGCCAACTTCCTGGGAACCCGTCCGCTGGTGGAAGTCCCGCCGGCCGAAGGAATGCCCGGCGTCCCGGGCGGCGCCATCCCGGCGGAGCCCGGGTCAGAACCGCTGGCCGTGAACTGAGCGCTCCCGCAGGATTTGCAACTTTGACGCCCGGCGGCAAACCCGCCGGGCGTTTTTGTGTTGGCACCTCGGTGTGTTCCGGGTAATCTGAATCGCCACAGAGAGGTTTGTGGAGGAATCCTCATGCGCTGCCGCTCCCTTGCCGCTCTGCTCGCGCTGGCTGGCTCCGTGCACGCTCAACCATGCGAGCCCCGGGCCGAGATGGTTCATGGCGTGCCCGCGCTCTCGGTGTACGGGCTGTTCAAGACCACGGAGGCCGGGGCGGACGTTCTGTACATCGGCGGCTTGTCGGATGTGTGCCAGGTGGGACCCATCGGGGCCGTCGCCCGCTGGGATGGGAACCAGTGGAGCGCGATCGGGGGTGGGGTCAGCATCGGTTGGGGTTTGGGCGCCTTGTGCTACCCGATGGTGTACTCCTTTGCGACCTTCCAGAACGCCCTGCACATCGGCGGGGCCTTCCTCCGTGCCGACGGGATTTCCACTTGGAGCGTGGCGCGCTGGAATGGGACGGCCTGGGGCCCGATGGGGGCGGGGCTTCGCCTGCAGAACTGCGCGGACTGCGGACCACGGGCGCGGCGGATGCTGGTGCACAAGGGGGAGTTGTACATCGCGGGCGAGTTCACCCTCGCCGGAGGGGTTCAGGCCAACCACGTGGCACGGTGGAACGGACAGGCCTGGTCAAGCCTGAACGGCGGTCTTGGCACCCACCCCGAACTGCCACCCACGCACTGGTCGTGGAACCAGGTTCTGGACATGGTGGAGTTTCAAGGCGATGTGTACGTGTGCGGCATCTTCGGCAAGGCGGGACAGATCACGAGCCCCGGCATCGCGAGGTGGGACGGGGCAAACTGGAAGACGGTCGGAGAGCCCATCGTGGGAGGCGGGAACAACCCGCTGATGCCCATCGTCAGCGCGATGGTGGTGCATGATGATGGGAAGGGTCCGGCGCTGTACGCCGCGGGTACGTTCGTGGGGATCGGCCAGATGCCGGCCTCCGGGTTCGCGAAGTGGGACGGCGCTTCTTGGACCGCGGTCGGCCATGACAACTGGTGGCACGGGAATTACAGGCCGGAGAAGCTGGCCTCCTTCAACGATGGGACGGGACCCGCGATCTACGCCGGCGGCTACCACCGGCTCGGGCAGGTGCCCCTGACCCGCTGGGACGGGCAGACGTGGTCGAACCTGGTTCCCGGCCTGACAGGCCAGGAAGTGAATGCGCTGTACCCGACGGTCGAGAACGGCCGGCCGGTCCTGTACATCGGTGGCTACTTCGCGGCACCCGGGCAGAGCGTCACCTCGCTGGCCCGGTGGATCGGTTGCCCCTGCTACGCCAACTGCGACGCCAGCAGCGCTGCGCCTGTACTTACGGCGAACGACTTCCAGTGCTTCCTGAACTCGTACGCGCGCGGGGACTCGTACGCCAACTGCGATGGATCGACGGGCCACCCGGTCTTGACCGCGGCGGACTTTGCTTGCTTTCTGAACCGGTTTGCAGTTGGGTGCCCCTGAGCGGCCGCGCCCCACTGGAGGGGGGTTTCCCGCATCGTGGCCCTTCGGAACCGGAGTGGGCGACCCATCGAATACCTGCGTCTTGGATGAAGCGCCCTCAACGCCAGACGGCCCGGTGTTATCGGTGCCTGGGCTGGGGGCGATGCCTGTACGTCTAGCGATCGGTTGAGCGGGAGGATACGCTGTGATTCACGATCTACCTGTGCCGAAAGTCCCCAACGGTGGTCCCGCCAAGAACGGAGCTGGATTGATGAGCATCAGTGAATCGCACACCGACGCCTCCCACGTCGGCCACGTCACCCTCGACCCTGACAAGAAGCACGACCCCCACGCGACGCGGTTCGGGTCGTTCCTGAAGGCCTCGATCAAGCTCGAAGCCTCCGACCTCATCATGAAGTCCGGCCAGCCGCCCAAGCTCCGCATCCGCGGCGCGCTCAAACCGCTGGACACCGAGCCGGTGAGCGCGGAGGAGTTCATCTCCATCGCCAAGCACATCCTGAGCGAGGAGCAATGGGCGGACCTGCACAAGTTCGGCTCGGCCGACTTCGCGTACGACTACGACGAGGGCACGCGGTACCGCGTGAACCTGTTCCAGGCCCGCGGCAAGCTCTCCATGGCGGCCCGTCGCATCAGCAGCAAGATCCGGCGGTTCGAAGAGCTGCACATGCCCCCCATCATGGGGGAGGTCGCGATGCAGCCCAACGGCATCGTGCTCCTCTCGGGCGTCACCGGCTCGGGCAAGACCACGACCATCGCCGCCATGCTCGACTACGTGAACGAGCGCAAGGCGATCCACATCGTGACCATCGAGGACCCGATCGAGTACCTGCTCACGGACAAGAAGGCGACGATCAACCAGCGCGAGATCGGCATCGACTGCCTGGACTTCAAGATCGCGCTCCGCGCGCTGGTCCGCGAGAACCCGGACGTCGTGCTCGTCGGCGAAATGCGCGACAAGGAGACGTTCGAGGCCGCGCTGCACGCCGCGGAAACCGGTCACCTCGTGTACGGAACGATCCACGCCTCCTCCGCGACGCAGACCTTCAGCCGTATTTACGGTCTGTTCGAGGCGGATGAAGTGGAGCAGGTGCGGAAGATCCTGGCGTACCAGATGCGGGCGTTCGTGTACCAGAAGCTGCTGCCGACGCTGCACGAGCACATCCACCGCATCCCGGCGCTGGAGATCCTGATCGGCAACACGGTCGTTCAGAAGTACATCCTCGAGGCCCGCGAGGGCGAACTCCGCGAGTACCTCAAGACCATCGAGGCCATCCAGGCCGGGAACATCGACTTCAACCAGTCGCTGGTGAACCTGGTGGAGCAGGAGTACATCCACGTCCGAGTCGCCCTGGAGGCCAGCCCGAACGTGGACGAGCTCAACATGCGGCTCAAGAAGCTGGGCGGCCGGCGCTAACGCAAGTCACCGAAAGCAGGGCGCCTGACTCGCTCGACGCCCATGGGAACACTCGACGTCCAAGACTCTGGGGAAATTACCGTGCGAAAGTTCTTGCTCGCGTCTTTGGCGATCACGTCCTTCGGGGTCGTCATGGCCACTCCCGCTCCGATCACCGCGGACGATGACCGCTGGGAAACGCCGCGGCTCAAGCAGTGCCTCGAGGAGCTTGGCTACGAGCCGACAGAGATCAACGAGAAGAAGTGGGAGATCAAGCTGGCGAAGGGAAACTACAACATCCCCGTGGCCACCGAGCTCTCCGCCAGCGGCAACTACATCTGGCTGACCGCTCGTCTGGCGGACAGTCCGAGCGATGAGAAGGCCGGCCGGCTGTTGCGCCGCAACGCCAAGATTCAGCCTTCGCAGTTCTACGTCTCGGACAAAGGGTCCCTGTTGATCGGGTTGACGTGCGACAACCGCGCCATGACCAACGCGGTGTTCCGCAAGGCCCTCGACAAGCTGACCGACGACATCGTGGCCAGCGCGGAAGACTGGGGAAAGTAGGGCTTGGCGGGTGTTTGTCCGGCTTTTGCGCCGGGAGACCCGGGACGTGGCTGAATCACCGGGCCGAGCTGATGTGGGGCAAAGTTCGCTCCGTCCGGCCTTGAGGGGGCACGTTGGGTCTTTCCCTCCGAGCGGCGGCCGGGGTGACACCACTTTCCGGGAACCATCGCACGGCCGGGCCGGACGTAGTACCATGTAGGGAAGGTGAGGTGGGGCGGCGGATGCGGGTGCATCCGGCGTTGTGATTTCGTATGGGTCGAGTGTGACCCGGTGGGATTCGTCATGATGCAACCAATGCTCGCCGAGGGCTTCTTCCTCGTTTCGTTCTGGAAGCCCCTCTTCCTCTTGGTCCCGCTGGTCGGGTGGCTGTGGATCATTTCTCGCGTGTACGACAAGCACGCGGCGCGATTCCACCTTGGGCGCGGGAAGTGGAACGCCATTCACCTGTCGATCGGTGTCCTCGCCGTATTCGCGGCGCTGGCGATTCCCGTCAAGGGCGAGGCGGCCTTCTGGATCGGCCTGGGCGTGATGATCGTCATCCTCGCGATCGACCTCGTCGCGTACGCGGTGGTCGCGAACAAGGACGACCGGGTCCCCGAAGAGTTCCACGTCAAGTTCAACATGCTGGCCAAGATGGCCGAGACCCGCGCCGCGAAGGCGGAGGCCAAGAAGCAGGGCAAGGTCGAACTGGTCATCAAGAGCCCGGACAAGTCCACCCTCGCGGCGCCGATGGCGGAGACGCCGGAGTTCGAAGTCCGTGTCGCGGCCGAGGGCATCGTCACCAAGGCGCTCGACGTGCGAGCCTCTCAGGCGGACATCGGTCCGTCCGGGAAGGACACGAACTACGCCGTGTCGTACCTGGTGGACGGCGTGCGCCAACCGGGGCAGACGATCCCGGGCCCCAACGCGATCAAGATCATGGACTTCTGGAAGTCCGCCGGCAAGCTCGACCTGCAGGACCGCCGTCGGAAGCTGACGGCCGACGTGTCGATCGAGCGTGGCGTGGACAAGCACACGCTCCGCGTCACATCCAGCGGCGCCCAGGGCGGCATGCGGATGACGATGCTCTTCGATCCGTCCAAGGCGGTAAACAAGAAGATCGCGGAGCTCGGCCTGCTCGAGCCGCAGATGGCGGAGCTCAAGGCCATCGTGGAGGATGCCAAGGGCGTCGTGCTGCTGGCCGCGCCGCCGGACATGGGGCGCACCACGTCGCTCTACAGCATCATCCGCATGCACGATGCGTACACGACGAACGTGCAGACGGTGGAGCTGGAGACGCAGGTGGCGCTGGAGGGCATCCGGCAGAACGTGTTCGAGTCCGCGGGCGAAGGGCCGGAGTTCAGCACGTTTACGCGGTCCATCCTGCGGCGCGACCCGCAGGTGGTGGGCGTGGCGGAGCTGCCCGACGACCAGACGGCCAAGGAAATCGCCCGTGCCGACCACGAGCGGACCCGGACGTACCTGTCCCTGAAGACGGACAACGCCCTGTCCGCGATCCTCATCTGGATGAAGGCGGTGGGCGACCCGGACATGGCGTCCAAGTCGCTGCACGGTGTTGTGGCTCAGAAGCTGCTCCGCAAGCTCTGCGTCAACTGCCGCCAGCCGTACCAGGCCTCGCCGGACATGCTCAAGAAGCTCGGCGTCCCCTCGGACAAGCCCCGCCAGCTCTTCAAAAAGGGCGGGCAGGTGCTCATCAAGAACAAGCCGGAGGTGTGCCCGGTGTGCAACGGCATCGGCTACCTCGGGCAGGACGGCATCTTCGAGGTCTTCCGGATCGACAAGGCGGAGCGGGAGTTCATCAAGACCGGCAACATGAGCGCCCTGCGGGCCGAGTTCCGCAAGCGCGGCCTGCCGACGATCCAGCAGGCGGCGCTCAAGAAGGCCTTCGAGGGCATCACCAGCGTCGAAGAGCTCTCCCGCGTGACGATGGAGCAGAAGCCCGCCGCGCCGGCCGCGAAGCCCGCCGCCGCGACCGCGCCGAAGCCCGCTCCCCCCAAGCAACCCGCCCCGAAGGCCTGAAGCCAGCACGAGAGGGCCGATCCCGGTCCTTGGAGATCCAGCGATGTTCATGATCCTTGTTACCCTCGGCATCGTCGGCGCCACCGCGTACGTGTGGTGCACGCGCGGGTTCTTCTCCGCGCTGATTCACATGGTGTGCGTGATCGCGGCCGGGGCCATCGCCTTTGGCGTGTGGGAGATCCTGGCCGATCTGCTGCGCGAGAGTGCGCCGGACCGGGGCGGGTTTGCGTGGCTCTCGGGCGCGGCCCTCGGGCTTGGCCTGGCGCTGCCCTTTGCCATCAGCCTGGCGGTGCTGCGGGGCGTGATCGACAAGATCCTCCCCGCCAACGCCCAGTGCGAGAAGGCGCTGGATTACGTCGGCGGCGGTGTGTGCGGCGCGGTGTCGGGAATCATCTCCGCGGGGATCGTGGTGCTCTCGGCGGGCATGCTGCGCGTGGAGCCGGACTTCCTGGGCTACCAGGCGGCGTCGTACACGGGCGGCGCGGGCCGGGGAAGCATCGAGAAGAACAAGGAGACGTTCGTCCCCTGGGTGGACCGGATCGTGGCGGGGATGTACTCGCACCTTTCGCTGACCACGCTCCGCACGGGTGAGCCCCTGGCCAAGCACTACCCCGACCTGGCGACCTATCCCGGCGAACTCCGGCTCACGTTCGAGGGCAAGAGCCGCAACACGGTCAAGCGCCGCGATGTGAGCCTGCTGATGTGGTACACCGTCGGTGACCAGGCGAAGGGGGCCCCACCGAACGTGATCCTCTCCGACAAGTGGTCCGCCTCTCCGCAGAAGTTCAGCGATCTCGACGGTGAACTGATCTCCGGCAACCATTACATCGCGGGCTTCACGGTGAAGTTCAAGGCCGCGGCACGCGAACGGATCGGATCAACGTACGTCGGGAACTCGCAGGTCCGCCTGGTGGTGGAGTCCACGGAGGATGATGGCGAGCCGGAGCGTCGGGCGCTGCACCCGATCGCGGTGGTGAGCCGGACGGCCAGCGCCACGCGCGTGGCGTATTCGCGGTTCCGCTACGACAGCGACAACATGTACATCTCGAGCGTCGGGGCGGAGTCCGAGCCGACGTTCGCGTTCGAGTTCGCGGTCCCCGCGGGGTTCAAGCCGGTGGCGTTCTTTGTCAAGGGCGTGCGCTTCGGCGTGGAGGACACGGCCCCGGGGAAGAAGTACGACTCGGTTTCGCAGCGCGACCGCGAGATCGAGGAAGGCGACTTCCCGCACATGGGCGGCGTGGGCCCGATCCTCGACGCGGAGGGCAAGCCGATCCAGGACACGACCAGCGGACCGACCATCAGCACGACACCGGTCACGGTGACCGCCTCGATCGGTTTCGTGATCCAGAAGGGAACCGAAGGGCCGCGGCTCACCGTCGTGGACGATGGCAAGGGCTGGGCGATCCAGGACGGCACGACGTCCATCTCGCGGAGCCGGGGCGGGAATACATCCGGCCTCGACAAGGCGCTGCGGATTGAGCGCTTCGCGGTCAACTCCGACACGGCGCTGGTGAAGGTGCTGCTCACGCCGACGCAGCGGCCGGAGGAGTTCGTCCGCGACCTGGAGACCGCCGACCCCAACGCCCTGCCGGTGCTCGAGGACATCAACGGCGTGACCTACCAGGCCGTCGGGTGGATCTACCGCGACAGCAGCAAGACCGAGATCCGCTACACCCAGGCCAACCCGATCAAGAGCTTCAACGAGATCCCGCGCGTCACGCGGAACACGCCCGACAAGGAGCTCACCCTGCTCTTTGTCGTCAACAACGGTGTGGACCTGATCAAGTTCCGCATCGGCGATGTGGTGCTCGACCGCTGGCCGTCGGCCCGTCCGTTCCACGTCGACATGCCGTTCCGGCGGTGAACCCCGCCGCGACGGATCATCGAGCCTGCCCAAGGGCAGCGCCCCATCGGGCGCTGCCCGCTTTCTTGGGAAAATGCCTGCCGGGTCCCCGCTGGGATCTCGGCGATCCGGGCGCGTCAGTCCCGCGGCACCTGGCCGGCTTGCTCCGCCGCGTGCTTCGCCCGTTTCTGCTCGTGCCGGACGATCGACCCGGTGGAGAGGTAGATGACATCCTCGCCGATGTTCTTCATCAGGTCGCCGATGCGTTCAAGCTCCCGGCCCGCGCGGTAGATCAGCAGACCGTTTCGGGTACCTTCCGGCTCCTTGCGGAGCAGGTCCTCGACTTCTTCAAAGAGCCGGCGCTCGAGGCGGTCGATGGTTTCATCCTCGTCCACCACCTGCCGCGCCAGTTCCGCATCCTCGTCGAGCACCGCCCGCATCAACAGGTGGCACATCACGGGGACCCGCTGACCCATCTCCACGAGGGCCGTCGGCCACCTGGGCGGTCTCGACGTGTCCATGCGCGTCGCGATCTTGGCGATCGAGGAGGCGTGGTCCGCGACGCGCTCGATGTCCGCGTTGACCTTCAGGATGAAGGTGATGACGCGCAGGTCGCGGGCCATCGGCTGCTCGAGCGCGAGCAGCCGGAAGCACTCCGCCTCGATCTGCACTTCTTCCGCGTCGATGCCGTCGTCCCGCCGACGGACCTCCTTGGCCGCCGCGGCGTCCAGTCTCCACAGCGCTTCGAGCGCGCCCTCCAGCATCCCGAACGCGGCCGTGGCCTCCGACACCAGGCGCTTCTTGAGCTGCGCCAGGCTCCGGTCGAATGCGAATCGTGCTCCGTGGGGGGCGAGGGGGCCGTGGGGGGGTTGTGGCTGGGACGGATCGGTGGGTGTGGGCATGTCGCTCCTGCATCCCGTCGGGGCGGAGCCGGGCATTCCTGGCCGCGGCAGGCCCTATTGTAAGCCCCGGGCGCGAGTGAACGCCGCATCCGGGCCGGAATCAGGCATGAGCGAAGCGCGAGGCATCAAGTCACTTCTGAAGCGGGCGGTCCATCGGGCGCTCCGGCCGGGCCTCTGGCCGCTCATGCAACAGATGGCCCACCTCGAAGCCCGACTCGACAACCAGGCCACGCGCCTGCAGGCGATCAACCGGCGCACCGAACCTTGGACCAAGTCGCTCGATGGACTTCCGGACCGTTTGGACCGGATTGAGGCCTCGCTGGAGCGGCTGACGCACTCCAACCTCGCCCGCGACAAGCATCAGGATGAACTGGCGTACTGGCGGTGGCTGATCAAGACCGAAGAGGGCCGGGCCTCGCTCTACGCCCCCTTCGAGACGGCCTTTGGCCGTTGGCAGCGGGACCGGTTGCGGGAGCTGGCCACGGCGCTGGGCCTCGATGAAACGTCCATCGCGCACACCGGCAACGGATCCGTCAACGGCGAATCGCACGCGATCGACGCGGCCTTGGATGCCTGGTGCGCCGGGCAGTCGGTCGTGGAACTGGGCGCGGGGCCGTACCCCGCCATCGCCGCCGCGCCCGCGTGGCGCCGCGCCGTGGCGGTGGACCCGCTGGCGAAGAGTTACGTGGAAGAGGGGTTGCTCGCCGGCGCGGCGGAGCACATCACGTACATCGAGTCATCGGCGGAGCATGTCCCGCTTCCGCCGGGGTTTGCCGACCTGGTGGTGATGGACAACGCGCTGGACCACGTGACCGATCCGGGCGCGGTGCTCGACGAGGTGCTCCGGCTGCTCCGGCCCGGGGGTCTGTTCTGGGTCCTGGTCGATCTGTCCACGCACAAGGACCACATGCACCCCAATCCCTTTGACGAAGTGCGGATCCGCTACCTCATCCGCGAGAAGGGCTTCGAGGTCGTCACCGACCGGGTTTCGGGCCACAAGAGCCACCCGAGCGCGTACGGCGAGTACCGGGCCCTGCTCCGCCGACCGGACACACGGTCCGAGCTTGAGGTGGTGATCTCCGAGGCGATTCGGCGCGGGGCGGTCCGTCGCGGGCTGCACGCGTGAGCTCCCCCGAAGACTCGTTCCGGCTCGACCCCGGCACGCCACCTCTCCGCTTTCAGCGATTCCTGATCAGGCTCGGGCTGCTTGTCACGGTGGTGTGGGGATCACCGTTTGTCGTCTTTGGTGGTCTGTACCTGCTTGGCGGGGGTTATTGGATCCTGGCGGCGGTGGGCGCGGTCGCTTTCGCCGCTCTGTGCCACGTGCTCGGGCGTGTCGTCGGACGATTCGAAAAAGACACACCGGTGCAGTACGGCGTGGGATGCTCCTGGTCGTTTTGGATCGTCGGGCTGCTCGGGGCCGCCGCCAATGGCGGCGAGCTTCCGGTTGTGTTGTTTCCGTACGCGATCATTGTTTTCCTGTCAGGCTATCTGGGAGCCCGTCGCTCGGTCGGTCGGCGGGCGAAGCTCATCGCGGAGGGCAAGTGCGTGTTCTGTGAGTACGACCTGACGGGCCTGGGCGGCGCCGGCGTCTGCCCGGAGTGCGGCCAGAAGTTTCAGCGAGCACACGCCGCGTGACCGCCCGCCCTTCCAGCCGGGCCTCCCGGATCACCACGCTCCTGCTGGCGATGACCATCGCGTGCGCCGGGAGCGGGATCGTGCTTGATGCCCGGGTCATGGCGCTGGTGGCGCGGGGCCTGGCCGCCCCGCAATCCGAACTGGACCGGGCCGACCAAGTCGCGACGGTGCTGCTCCTGCTCTCCCTTGCGGTGACCGGAGCGGCGTTCATCGCCTGCATCGTGTGGATCGTCCTCGTCCGACCCCGGAAGCGGGCCGGCTTGTTTGTCGGTCTTGGCGCCGTTGCCGTGCCCCTGGCCAATCCCGTGGCCCCGTTCCTGATCCGGGGGATGGAGCAGAGCCTGCCCTACGGCATCGCGGCCCGCGGGCTCGGGATCATCGCGGCCCTCACGGTGCTGATCCTGGTTCGACGCGGCTCATCCCCGCGCGGCTGAGGCCGCCTCCTGATCGGCCAGGCGGCCGGCCCTGGCCTGCGCCTGAAGCTTGGCCATGACCACGCTGCGGATCTGGCTGATGCGGGATTCGCACAGGCCCAGGGCGAGGCCGATTTCCCGCATGGTCAGGTTGTCGCTGTAGTACAGCTCAATCACCAGCCTCTCGGTTCGATTCAGGGTGCGGAGGGCGTGCTGCTTGAGGTCGCGCCGCTCGGCCCCGGAGAGCGCCGAGGGTCGACGCGGATCGGCCACGGTTTCTTCCATGGTGCGTGCCCGTTCGCCGCGCGAGTCGGCCCGCTCGCTGAGGCTTCCCACGCGGGCAACGCGGCTGTTGCGCAGGATCTTCCGGGCCTTGTCGCCGTGCGCCCGGAGACGATCGAGCACCTCCTCATCGCACGGGGGCCGGCCGAACTGCACACGGAAAGCGTCGCACACCTCGGCGACGAGCGCCTCGTGCTCGCGCACCTGGCGCTTGGGCAGGTCCATCTTCCGCAGCGCATCGATCATCGCCCCGCGCACCCGCTTGGCGCAGAACGTGTCGAACCGGGTGTTCTTCTTCGGGTTGAACTTCTTGATCGAGTCGATGAGACCGAAACAACCGGCGGAAACAAGGTCCTCGACTTCGACCTGCGCGGGGAGATTCTGCTTCACTCGGGCGGCAATGGTGCGGATCAGCGGGAGGTAGGCCTCGATGATGAGGTTCCGCACCGGGATCGTGGGTCGCCGCTTGTACTCGACCCAAAGCTCGGGCGATGGGAGTTCGACCCGGGGCGCACCGGCCCCACGCGTCATCGTCTTCATCATGCTCCGCTCCTTGAAGCCAGCGCCGCATTGCGGCGGCGTGCCCTCCGACCGTGGAGGTGCGGGCGAATATATCAGTCGCGGCTCCTGCGGAGCATGAGCACGCGATCGCGGATTTTTCTAGGCCCTGTTCCCTTCCGCCGAGGCGGGGCTGGAGCTTGATCCCGTACCCCCACGGCTTGGGGAATCAACGGTTGGATCCCCACGATCTGGGGCAAGGCGCCGCCGCAGCACGCGCAGCAGCGTCTCCGGCTCCATGTAGTTCGATGGAGGTCGCAGGTACACCTCGTGCAGCCTTTCTCCCGACGGCGGGGGAAGCGTGCGCACCGCCGACGGTGGGAAGCCGGACCCTTCCGGCTTCGCAGCGCACATCCGGCCGGTCGCGGGCTTCGCCCCCGGCGCGGAACGCCCCGGCGGACTGGCAAGCAGCCGGTCCTGCACCGGGCGGGGGGAGTCGGTCCGGAACAGAACGTCCGGCCCGCGGACGGTGATCGTCCGGATCCCCAGGCCCGCCGCGGCGATGCGGAGCTCGCCCAGGTCGAGCAGCCGAGCCACCGGCCGCGGCGGTTCCCCGTACGCGGCCTTGAGGTCGGCGCCGATCTGCACAAGCTGCTCGATGGTGGCGGCCGTTGCGATGCGCCGGTACGCCTCCATGCGCCGCTGGTCGGATGGGATATAGGTCTTGGGGATGGTCCCGGTCACACCGATGTCGATGGCGGTCTGGCTGGCGACGGCGGGCGGGGCCTCGTGTTTGAGGCCGCGAACCGCCTCGTCGAGCAGGCGGCAGTACATCTCGTAGCCGACGGCGGCGATGTGGCCGGATTGTTCGGCGCCGAGCAGGTTGCCCGCGCCGCGGATCTCCAGGTCGCGCATCGCGATTTTGAACCCAGCGCCGAGCATGCTGTACTGCTCGATCGCCTTGAGGCGCTTCTGCGCGACCTCGGTCGTGGTCCGGTCGTGGGGGAGCAGCATGTAGCAGTACGCCCGGTGCTTGTACCGACCGACGCGCCCGCGGAGCTGGTGCAGGTCCGCCAGCCCGAACCGATCGGCATCGTTGATGAACATCGTGTTGGCCGTCGCGATGTCGATCCCGCTCTCGATGATCGTGGTGGAGACCAGGATGTCCGCCTGCCGACGCATGAACTTCAGCATCACCTCTTCAAGCTCGTGCGGCGGCATCTGGCCATGGCCGATCACGATCCGTGCATCGGGGGCCAGTCGCTGGATGTCGTCCGCGACGGACTTGATGTTGAAAACGCGGTTGTGGACGAAGTACACCTGCCCGTCGCGCGACAGTTCGCGCGCGATCGCCTGCTGGATCCGGCGCTCGTTGTACGGGATCACCTCCGTCACGATCGCCCGCCGGTCCAGCGGGGGCGTCGTCAGGCTGGAGATATCCCGCAGGCCGAGCATGGACATGTGCAGGGTGCGCGGGATCGGCGTCGCCGAGAGCGTCAGCACATCCACGGTCAATCTCAGCTTGAGCAGCCGCTCCTTGTGCTCCACGCCGAAGCGCTGCTCCTCATCGACAATCACCAGCCCGAGGTCGTTGAACTTCACATCGCTCGACAGCAGCCGGTGCGTGCCGATCACGATGTCCACGTGCCCCTTGCGGACCGCCGCGAGAATCTGGTTCGCCTCGCGGTCGCTCTTGAAGCGCGACAGGCTCTCGATCTTGAATGGGTAGTCCGCGAAGCGCGACCGGAAGGTCCGCTCGTGCTGCTCCGCCAGCACCGTCGTCGGCACCAGCACGGCCACCTGCTTGCCGTACTCCGCGGCCTTGAACGCCGCCCGGATGGCCAGCTCCGTCTTGCCGAAACCGACATCCCCGCAGATGAGCCGGTCCATCGGCCGGTCGCTGGACATGTCCTTCTTGATCTCCGCGAGCGCGGCGAGCTGGTCCTCCGTTTCCTCGTACGGGAACTCCGCCTCGAACTCCTTCTGCCACGCCGTATCCGCGGGGTAGCGGATCCCCGGCATGTGCTCGCGGGCCGCCCGGACGCGCAGCATCTCCGCCGCCAGGTCCTTCACACTCTCCGAGACCTTCTCCTTCTGGCTGCGCCAGCGCTGCCCGCCGAGCGTCGAGAGCTGCGGCTTGCCGTGGAAGCCGCCGATGTACTTCTGCACCTGGTCAATGTTCGAGGCGGGCACGTGCAGCTTCGCCTTGCCCGCGAACTCGAGCGTCAGGTACTCCTGCGGCTCGATGGTGGCACGATCGGTGTGCGCTTCGCGAAGACCAGCCGGGATCTGCGAGGCGTCGGTGCCGCCCGCGACTTCCCGGTGCCGCGGCGGCTTCATCACCTTCAGCCCGATGAACCTCGCGATACCGTGGTCGGCGTGGACGACGTAGTCCCCCGGCGCAAAGTCGAGGAACGTGTCCATCGCGCGGCCGGCGCGAAGGCGGACGGCTCGCCGCCGCGTGTGGTAGCGGTGGAGCAGCTCGTGGTACGGGACGATCGCAATGGGCTTGGTGCGCGGGGGCTCGATGAGGAAGCCGCGGTGCACGTACGCGACCTTGGCCTCCATGCGAGCGCGGGCCTCGGGCGCAAACTCCGCGACGAGCTCCTGGAACCGCTGAAGCTCCCCGGCGTTCTGGCAGAACACGACGACCCGGGTGCTCTGGGCCAGCGCCGCCAGTTCCTTCACCGCCTCGGCCGCGTCCTGTGCAAACGGCGGGAGCGTGCCGAACGCGAGCTCGATCCGCACATCCGCCGTCGCCGCGCCCGCAGAGAACTGGTTGACCTCCGCCAGCGAGGCGAACCGCTCGGCCAGGAGCTTGAACACCGCCGGCGGACCGTAGATGCCTCGCCCGTCCGCGATGCGCTCGTAGTACCCTCGCCCCTGTTCCGTGACCTCCATCGTTTCGCTGATGAGCGCCACGCATTCCCGTGGCAACAGCTCGAGGAAGTTCACCGCGCCGTCATCACCCCGGCCACCGGTCAGGGCCTCCGCGTTGGCGGCGATCAGCTCCACGCGGTCGAGGTTCCTCGCGGAACCCATCGTGTCGGGGTCGACCTCGGTGATGCGGTCCACCTGATCGCCGAAGAAGTCCAGCCGCACGGGGCCCTCCCCGCCGGAAGCGGGGAACACATCGATGATCCCGCCGCGAACGGAGAAGTCCCCCGGCTCTTCGGCCGCCTCGAGGCGCTTGTACCCCGCGCCGTCGAGCCACCGGACCAGTTCGCCGTGATCCACTTCATCGCCCCGCGCGATGAGCCGCGAGAGCAGCGGCAGACGCGACGGCGCGGGCACGGCCTGCATCAGCGCCTGGATCGGCGTGACGACAACCACCGCCCCCGAGAGCCCGACCGCCTCGCGCACCGCACGCAGCCGCTCCGCGAACAACTCGGCGCTCGCGGCGGTTTCCCCCGGTAGAACCTCCAACCCCGGCAGCTTGAGCACGCGGGTCCCGGCGCTGCGGAGCTCATCCTCCGCCTCGTCCGCATCGTCGAGGTGCGCCACCACCAGCACCACCGGACGCTTGAGCGAAGCGGCCACGGCCCCGCCTACCAAAGCGGTTGAACTCCCCGCCACGCCGGTCGCCACCACCCGCCGGCCCGCCGCCAACGCCGCGGCCAGATCCCCCGAAACGCCCGAAATCGCCGCCAGAAGGTCCATGCCCGCTCCGAGCGCGCAGAAGCCCGCCCCGATTCCCGCGTGGGAACCCGGGCCGGGCGGTCTGTGTTGGAACAGTGTAGAGCCCGACGCGCGCCGGGCGTACTCCACGTTCTCGCGGTCGATTCGCGGGGAACGGGGTGCTACTCGACCGTCACAAGGGGCCGCAGCTTCGCCATCGTCCTTTCCCCGATCCCCTTGACCTTGTCCAGCTCGAGCACACTCGTGAATCGCCCCTTCGCCGAGCGGTACTCCAGGATCCGCTTGGCCATCGCCGGCCCGATCCCCGGCAGCAACTCCAGTTCCGCCTGCGTCGCCGTGTTCAGGTTGATCCGGTGCACGCGCAGGTCCCGCTCCGGAACCGCCTCGGGCACGTGTACGGGAGGCGAAGCCATCGCAGCGCCACCCCCCACATCCGTTTGAGACGGGGACACATCCGGACGCGGCTCGAGACTCGACGCGGGTTCCGATGTCCCCGCCGCCATCGGCGCTGCGCGGCGACTCTCGACCGGCGCACGCAGCACCACGCCCGGCCCAGGACGGGACATCGACCACGCCAACCCGGCCACGGAAGCGCCGCCCAGCACCACGACCGCCGCCCACTTCGCGCTCGACACCGTCCAATCCCACGAACTCATGCCGCGAGCGTACCAGAACCCGACGGATCACGGGAACCGCGTGGGGACGCACACCTTGGTCGAGAAGGCAGCGAACGAGAAGCCGGCACGCCGTTGCTAGGCCCGCCTGGCCCCGACGGCCTTCCGCACTTCGGCCAGCGACAACGCGGCGGGCTTGATCGTCCCCGTCTCGCTCACGAGGCCGCCAAAGGGCATTTCCGCCTGGCCCGGCGGGGCGTCGTACAGATCCTGCCAGCAAACGCTGTGGACGTACGGCAGCGATGCAAAGAGCGACACCGCCTGCTGCACCCAGCGGGCTTGGACTTCATTCGTCCAGGGGGAACGCCACCACCCACCGTGCGCCGGCGTGTACGGCGCCCGGTCCGGCGGCGCGCCGTTTCCATTCGCGGTCGGTCCGGCCATCTGGCTGGGCACGCCAACGGCCGTCACGCACAGCGGCTTGTCCAGCTCCGCGTACCGGTCGAGCAGGTCCACCGCCGCCATCAGGTCCCGCGTGGACCGCCCCGCCGCGGCCTGGCCCATCTGCACGCGCACGGCGTACGCATCGACCATGATCCCGGCCTGGGGGATCATGTCGGCGTACATCTTGGGGGGCATCGACCGCTTGTTGCGCGCGAAGTACTCGCCCCAGGGCTGGGCGATCTCGATCTGAACCTTCGCCGACGGCTGGAGCTTGCGGACCAGCAGGGCGCACATCCGCGTCAGGTCCATCATCCGCTCGAGCGTCATGGGGAACGACTCGTTGACGTGCAGGCCGGAGCACACCGTCCACCGCGCGACCGTGCGACGGTACCGCGTCACGATGGTCTTGATGTGCTCGTACACCAGCTCGCGCAGCGTCTCGTAGTCGTTCTCCCAGATGTAGAGCCATTCGGGCACGCTGATCTCTCGGAAGTCGATGAGCGGCCCCGCGTGCACCGGCAGCTTCGCCGACCGCACGGCCCACTCGATCCACTTGTCCGTCTTCGCGAACGAGTACTTGCCCTCCGTCGGCTCCATGTCGATCCAGCGCATCGGCATGGTGACAAAGTCGCACGTGCCCGCCACCACACGCGCCAGGGCATCGCTGAAGAGCGCGGGATTCACAGCGCACCCCACCTGCGCCGGCCCGGGCATCACCACGCCCACGCCGTCCGGGTTCTTCGCCGCGCCGTCGGGAATGCTCCGATCCCCGGTCATCGCCTCCGAGGCCCGATCGCTCGCATCCTTGAACAACGAACCCTCGAGCCGGAGCTTGAGCTGCCGCTCCCCGTGGAGCAGGGCCAGTTGCTCCCCCGCATCGATCGCCAGCGACAGCGCCCGCTTGGCCGCGGCATCCGCCTCGAGCATGGACGCCGGGTCCGGCCCGCTCACCCCGTTGGTTGTTACGCGATGGCACAGGGCCACCAGCGCCGCCGTGAACTCCCCCCGCGCCGCTTCAAACTGCCGGAGCACGGGGTGCTCCGCCGGAAGATCGAACAGCGACCACTGCTCGAGCTTGTTCAGGATCATCATGATCCGGTGTCGCGCGAGCTCGAGCGAGAGCAGGTACGGTTCCTGCCGATCGGGAAGCAGGCAGGTCCGAAGGGTCAGAAGCCCGAGCCCCGCATCCCCCTTGTGCACACCGCCCCGCCGGCTCTCTCCCGCCCCGCCGGGCGGCAGACCGACTTCGAACTGCAACGCCAAGCCCGCGGCATCGGGCACCGGCTTCTCGCAGATGATTACCCCGTCTTCAAGGTACACCTCGCCCTGAATCGGCACCTCGTCGGGGCCGAACAGGTAGGCTTTCCGGAGCGGCCACTCCCGCGCCACCCCGGACCCATCAAAGACCGCGAACGAGAGCATCCCGCCGGAAACCTCCGTATCCACCCGCCAACCCGGCGGGAGGGCCATGCTAGCAGGTCTCATCCGCGATCGATCGAGTGACTCACTGGCCGCAACCGCGGCTTCGGGAATCGCTCGTCCCCGAACCGGGGCTTCCAGCGATTCACCTTCACAGCGAAAGTGCCCAGGAGAGGATTTGAACCTCCATGCCCTTGCGGGCGCTACCACCTCAAGGTAGTGCGTCTGCCAATTTCGCCACCTGGGCAGGTGCCGCGGGCCCTCGCCCGCGGGGACAACAATACGCGCCCAGCCCCGCCCGCATCCAACTCTTTACACCTTCTCCGTTCGCCTCTCCCGCCCCCTCGTCCTACCCTCTTCCCCCGTGCTCCAGACCCTCGCCATGACCACCCAAGCCTTCCTCCAGTCCGCCGCAGACCATGCCGCCAAGGCCGGCGTCTTTGGGCCTGTCTCCGTTCGGGATGGGCAGGTCGTGTGCCACGCCGCGGCGTCCGCCGCCCCCGCCTCCTACCGCCTGTTCGTGGAAAACGGCACCCCCTGGGTGTCCCTTGTCATGGCCGACCGCTGGCTGAGCGAGTCCATCGAAACCGACCTCCTCCACACCGGGGACAAGGTCGCCGATCTGGTCGAGGAAGAACTGGTCGAACTCGGCCTGCCGCCCCAGCAGCTCAAGGTCGAGCACTTCCGGTCGGATGACCTCCTCTTCACCTTCCGCTCGCCATTGCCCGTCGATCCGGCCAGCCCGGAAGGCCCCGGCCTCGCCGTGAAGTACCTCCTGGCGTACGAAGCCTGCTTCCGCAACCTCGGCGACATGAACGCCGGACCCGAAGACTGACCGCTCAGGAAGTGAGTCGCACGATGCGGATCCTGATGCTCGGATGGGAGTTTCCCCCCTTCATCGCCGGCGGTCTCGGCGTGGCGTGCTACGGACTGACCAAGGCCCTCGACCGCCTTGGCCACGAGGTCCTGTTCATCCTCCCCCGTCCCGTGGACACGTCCCACTCTTCGCACATCAAGCTCCTCTCGCCGGATGCCGCCCGTCGCTCGCTCCGGCTGCCCCGCAAGCGGGCCTCCGCCAAGCGCACGCCCCACAGCGAGGACTTTGACCGCGACTACACCACAACCGAGTTCGAGCACGTCGTCTTCAAAGGGGTGCAGGCCTCGTTCTCCAGCCCCTATCCGGACTTCAACCACGCGCCGGCGGGCCACCCCTCGCTCGCCTCGACCGACCCCTCCCTCCTCGATCACCCCGATCCGCCTGGCGCGGCCACGCCTCCGCCCATCGGCATCGCGCAGCGCGGCGGCGCTCACTACTCCGGCGACCTCGTCGGGGATGCCGACCGGTACGCCCGTCTGGTCGTCGCGCTCGCGCGGCACGAGTCGTTCGACGTCGTCCACGCCCACGACTGGCTGACCTACCCCGCCGGCATCGCCATCGCCTCCGTTTCCGGCAAGCCCCTGGTGGTCCACGTCCACTCCACCGAGTTCGACCGCTCCGGGGACAACATCCACCAGCAGCTCTACGACATCGAACGCCGCGGCATGCACATGGCCGACCGCGTCATCGCGGTGTCCGAGTACACCAAGTCCATCTGCGTGCAGCGCTACGGCGTTCCCTCGGCCAAAGTGGACGTGGTCTACAACGGCATCGACCGCGAGGCGGATCAGCCCGCCCCCGGCGCCCAGATCGAGTCGAAGGACAAGATCGTGCTCTTCCTGGGCCGGATCACGATGCAGAAGGGCCCGGAGTACTTCATCGCCGCCGCCAAGCGGGTCCTCGAGAAGATCAAGAACGTGAAGTTCGTGGTCGCCGGCTCGGGGGACATGACCACGCGGATGATCGAGCTGGCCGCCCAGATGGGCATCGGCTCCAAGGTGCTCTTCACCGGCTTCCTCCGCGGGCGAGACATCGAGCGGATCTTCTCAATGGCCGATTGCTACGTCATGCCCAGCGTGTCCGAGCCGTTCGGCATCTCCGCCCTCGAAGCGATCCACCACGATGTCCCCGTCATCATCTCCAAGCAGTCGGGCGTGTCCGAGGTCCTCACGCACGTGCTGAAGGTCGACTTCTGGGACACCGACGAGATGGCGAACAAGATTGTGGCGGTCCTCCGCCATCCACCCCTGTCCCAGACCCTCCGCCAGCACGGCCCCTTCCAGCTCCGCTGGCTCACGTGGGACGGCGCGGCCGAAAAGTGCCTGCGCAGCTACGCCCGCGCCGCCGAGCAGCGCCGCGTGCTTCAGATGGCCTGAGGGATTACTCGCCGCCGCGGACCGGGGGCGTCGTCGTCTTGACGGCCTTGGCCGCCTCTTGCTCGTAGTTCTGGATCTGGGCCTGCTCTTCCGGCGTAAACGACGGCGGCTTGACCTTCTCCTCGAACGGATTGGGGATCACGCCGAACTGGTACGCCAGAAGGATCGCCGCCAGACCAAGGCACACCGCGATGATCGCGATCTTGACGCCATTGCCCGACCCGCCGCCCGACTTGGACTTCGCCTTCTTGGAGGTCCCGACGGACTCCATGGAATCATCGACAAGCGAGCGGCGATTGGTCTGTGACATGGCGACTCTCCGGAAAAACCCTGGTGAATGCTCGGAATAATAGCCCCGCGCACCCCGACAAACGCAAGTTCAACCCACATCCCGCTTCTGGAACAACACCACCCCAAGGGCGAGAAAGCCCACGATCTGGAACAGCCCGTACGCCCCGATCAGCCCCAGATGCGTGAACGGGATCAACTGGTTCTGCGAGATCGCATCGACCAGCCAGAAGTGCTGCAGGTTCAGCAGCATCCCCCACGCCCCCATCGCCGCGATGTTGACCGTCGTGGGGCGCGTGAAGATGTAATCCCCGTTCTGCGGCGGCCGTTCCGCCCGCAGCGCGCCGGTGCCGATCCGTCGAACCGTCATCGTCGTGCCCACGACATCCGTCACGACCAGCGACGGCGTCGCGGCAAACAGGTCCTCCGACCGCTCCAGGTTCCCCGTAAACCGCGGGAAGTCCGGCGTCAGCATCGGGAATCCGCTGGGGCTGGTGCTGTAATAGAAAGGGTCACCCGCCTTGACCGGGACTTTCAGCGCCGATTGCGGCACGATGCGGTAGGTCGAGCCGACTTCATCCCACCCGGGCCTCGATGGGTTGCCGGGCGCCGCCGTCTGCACGATGCCCACGAGCTGGTTGCTGAAGACCCGCCGCCCGATGAGGTGGTTTGAAAGCAGGCCCATCAGGAACAACCCGACGCAGACCGCGATGGTCATGACCTGGCTGAGGCGCGTGGACACCGCCGTCGCCGCGGCGGCGAGCACGAAGATCGCCAGGCTCATGGAAACGCACGCAAAGAGCACCTGCGGCTTGATGTCGGTGGTGATCGACTGCCATGCCCACTTCTTGCCGATGAGCAGGACCAGCACGTACGCGACCACCATGCCCGGGGCCAGGACGATCATGCAGGTCTGCGAGAAGTACCAGCCGTAGAAGAAGTTGCACCAGAGCGCGGTCGCCAGGGCAAGGCCGATGGCGAGGAAGGAAAAGAGCAGCACGGGCTGGTCGGGGTCATCGCCGGCGGTCGTCATGACGCCGTGACGCAGGCCCATGAGCAGAAAGATGACCATGGGCACAATGGCCAGCAGCAGGGACCCGGCAACCCCCAGGTACTTGCCCACCACCACCGACGGGCGTGCCACCGGCTTGCTGACCACGGTGAGCACGGTCCGGTTCTCTATCTCGCGCGAGATCACGGCGGTGGCCGTCAGGGCGGCCAGGAGCATCCCGCACACGAACACGCTGGAGAGCCCCAGTTCAAACTGGAGCTTGTCGTCGCCTGAGACCTCCCCGGATTCCGTGTACCCCATCGAGAACCCGGTGCCCCAGGTTGTAAAGAACTGCAGCACCCCGCAGAGCATGACCAGCACGAAGTAAATCGGCTGCCGGATGCTCTCGACGAAGGTGTTGCGGGCGATGGTGAGGATCTGGATCGGCATCGGATGTTAAACGGCGCAAGCTCCGGACCCGGCCCCGAGAGGCGGGACCGCGATTTTTTGGTCGGGGCCGACGAACATACGCCCCGGACGCCCGTACTTCAACGTGCGACCGGGGTCTCCGGTTCGCTTGAACCTGCGCCGAATGTGCCGGGTTCGACCACGGAGCGGAAGAGAGATGCAGTTTGGCGCCCGCATGAGGCGGGCGGTTGGTGGACAGTGGCAGGGGCAACCGCCACAATAGCTCCCCCCGGGTCCGGCCGCGGCCGGAAGGGGCTCCGCGCGGGTCTTGCGCGGCGGTGAAAACCTAGGACCGAAGGACCCTCATGAAGGCCGACTACCTGAGTTACCAGCGTGCGACGAACCGGAGCCTCCTTGGCCTGGTCATCCAACTGGCCCTCGGCCTGCTCCTGCTCCTGAGCGGCAACTTCACGAGCGACCAGGCCGCGATCACCGCGGGCCTCATGGTGCTGCTCGGGGTGCCGGTCTGGCTGTGCCTGGCCGTTCTCTACGACCAGCACCGGCGCGAGCGCATCGAGGCGATCGAGGCCGAGTCGTTCGCCGCCTCCGATGCCGCGTCCTCCTCCGTGTTCGAGAGCAACGCCGAGGACATGCGGGTGGCCGCCAAGCGGCTCAAGCTCCTCTACAAGTTCATGATCCCGGCGGTCAGCCTGCTCGTCGGCGCGGCGATGCTGGGGATCGGCATCGTCCGGTTCAATGCCAGCAGCGCCCATCTGGCGGCGTGGAAGCCGCCGGAGGCCCGCGGCTGGTCGATCGCCTTCGGCTTTGGCGTCGCGTTCATCGGCTTCCTCTTCGCCCGCTACATGGCCGGCATGGCCAAGCAGAAGGTCTGGACCAACCTCCGCGGCGGCTCGGGCGTCGCCGTCGGCGCCGCGCTGCTGGGGCTGGCGATCGTGGTGGGGCAGTTCGTCGATGTCCTCGGGCCGGACGTGGTGCTCCGGTACCTCATCGTCGCGTTCCCGATCGCGATGATCGCCCTGGGCAGCGAGATCTTCCTGAACTTCCTGCTCGACCTGTACCGGCCCCGCAAGCCGGGCGAGTTCCCCCGTCCCGCGTTCGAGTCGCGGGTGCTCGGCTTTGTCGCGGCGCCCGACCGGATCGCCGAGTCCATCGGCGAGGCGATCAACTACCAGTTCGGCTACGACGTGTCGGGGAGCTGGTTCTACAAGCTTGTGCAGCGGGCGGTGTGGCGGGTGCTGCTGCCGGTGGCGCTGGTGTCGCTGTGGGCGATGTCCACCCTCGCGGTCGTCCGCCCCCATGAGAAGGGCATGGTGCTCCGCTTCGGCAAGTTCCAGCGCATTGTCGAGCCGGGGCTGAACTTCAAGTGGCCCTGGCCGATCGAGACCGTTGAGGTCCCGGTGTACACGAAGAAGGACCCGCAAGGCAAGGTGATGTACGCCAGCCGGACGGTCACCGGCGTCCGCTCCGTGGACATCGGCACCACGCCCCCGGAAGCGGGCAAGCCCGTGCTCTGGACCAACGACCACGCCGGCAAGGAAGTCATGTTCCTGGTCCAGCCATGGAACATCCGCGAGGACGCCGGCAGCAAGGACCTCGCCGTGCTCGCCGCCGAAATCCCGCTGCACTTCACGGTGACGGACGTGCTGGCGTACGAGATGCTCGGCCCCCCGGAGCTGCGCGACGACCTGCTGAAGGCGGTCGCTCAGCGCGCGGTGATGCAGTACTTCTCCACGCTCTCGGTCGGCGATCTGCTCGCCGCCGACCGCACGGCGGTCCGGCGCGAGCTGACCCGCCGCATCGAGCAGGCCTTCGCCGCCGTGAACCCGGATGCCACGGGCAAGCCTCGCGGCGCCGGCGTCGGGATCCTGTTCGTCGGGCTTGACGATGTCCACCCACCGAAGGAGACCGCCGCGCTCTACGAGGGCGTGGTGCAGGCGGAGCAGAAGAGCCTCAAGGCCAAGACGATGGAGGCCGAGGCGGAGGCCATCCGCACGCTGGTGGGTACGGTGGGAAGTGTCGAGCTCGCGGACGAGATCGTGCGCGAGATCGACACGCTGCAGGCCATGACGCCCCCCGGCGTTCCGACCGAGGAACAGGAGCGCCAACTGGCCGAGCAGCGGACGAAGATCCGCTCGCTCATCCAGACCGCCGGCGGCAAGACCGCCAGCGTGATCCTCGAGGCCAGCGCGGACCGCTGGGCCCGGCACATGGGCGAGCGGGCCCGTTTGTCGGTGTACCAGGGCCAGCTCCGCTCGTTCCAGGCCGCCCCCGCGTACTACAAGGCCTCCCTCTACCTCGACGCCCTCAGGGCCGCCATGGCCGACGCCCGCGTCTTCATCGTGGACGGCAAGTCCGACCTTCACATCCGCGGCGACATGATCGACCGCGAGACCGTTGGCGATGTGTTCCAGACCCCGCAGTGACCGTTTACCGGAGCTTCAACCGTGCGAGCCATCATCATTGTCATCGGTGTCGTCTTCGCCCTCGCGATGCTCTCGCGGGCCATGACCTACACCGTCAAGTTCACCGAGGCCGCCGTGCTCACGACCTTCGGCAAGGCCGATGCGGAGGCGGTCAAGGTTGAGCCGGGCCTCAAGTTCAAGTGGCCCGACCCCATCCAGAGCGTCACGAAGTACGACACCCGCGCCCGGTTCCTCCAGACCCAGTCCCAGACGCAGCAGACCACCGACAGCAAGCAGGTCGTGGTCGAGTCCTTCTGCACCTGGCGCGTCAAGGACCCGCTCAAGTTCTTCCAGCGTTTCAGCAACGCCGGCGACCGCGCCAGCGACCACTACGCCAAGGCCGAGGAAGTCCTGCGCGGCAACCTCCGCAGCGCCCTGGGCGAGATCAGCAAGTTCCGCCTCAACGAGCTCTTCACCACCGACGCCCGGGCCAGCCGCCTGGGGGACCTCGAGGGCCAGATCCTCAGCGCCATCAAGACCGCCTCCACCGGCCAGGCCAGCATCGACGACTACGGCGTCGAGATCGTCACCGTCGGCATCAACCGCATCGTCCTGCCCGAAGAGACGACCAAGACCGTCTTCGAGAGCATGAAGGCCGAGCGCCGCCGGCTCATCGCCGACCTCGAGAGCCGCGGCACCTCCGCCGCCCAGTCCATCACCTCCGCCGCGCAGGCCAACGCCCGCCGGATCGAGGTCTTCGCGGACAGCCTGGCCAAGGAGGTCCGGAAGAAGGGCGATGAGGAAGCGACCGAGTTTGTCCGCAAGATGCAGGAAGCGCCGGAGCTCGCGGTGTTCCTCAAGAACGTCGAGATGATCCGCGAGACGCTGGCCAAGCGGATCACCTTCATCTTCAGCACGGCCATGCCCGGGATCGAGCTGTTCTCCCCGCGCGCCATGACCGCCCCGCGCGTCGGCGGCGTGCCCGGCGTCAAGGGTCTCATGGAAGGCCCGCGTGCCGCCGCGGACGACCCCGAGAACTCCGAAGAACGCCGGACCGCGGGAGGTTCCCGGTGAGCGATCCCACCATCCCATCCGGCACGCCCACCCCTCCTCCTCCGCAGCCGCAGCGGGCCGCCTCCGTCACGCTCCGTTCCGAAACCGGCACGGACGACTCGGCCGTGCAGCTTGACGCGGCGAACCAGTCCCTGGCCGAGGCCCTCAACCTCGTCTTCGGCGGGATCAAGCTCGCGATGCTCGGCCTGGTCGTGTACTTCATCTTCAGCGGCGTGCAGATGGTCAAGGAGACCGAGAGCGGCATCCGGCTGCTCTTCGGGCGCGTCACGGGGGACAACATCTCTTCCGGCCCGCAGTTCGCCTGGCCCTACCCCCTGGGCGAACTCATCCGCGTGGACACCGGCGCGCGGACGCTGGAGCTCGAAGATTCCTTCATGCCCTCCATGACCGCGGACCAGAAGAAGCTGCCCCTCTCGCAGGTCGCCCAGCAGGGCGTCAAGCTCTCGCTCAAGCCCGGCGAGGACGGCTCGCTCATCACCGGCGACGCGGCCCTGGCCCACGCCAAGTGGCGCGTCCTGTACCGCCGCCACCGCCCACGCGACTTTGTGGCCAACGTGTACGAGGAGCACGAGAAGAAGATCGTCCAGGCCGCCGTCGAGCAGGCCGTCGTCAAGTCCGTCGCGACCATGACCATCGACGACCTGCTCAAGCAGTCCTCCGGCGAGCCCGGCTCCGTCGCCACCCGCGCCAAGGAGCTCGCGCAGGAGTGCCTGGACCGGCTCGGCTCGGGCATCCAGATCGAGCAGCTCACGCTCCAGGACAAGTGCCAGCCCTTCGCCACCTTCGCCGAGTTCAACGGCGTCCAGTCCGCCGAGCAGAAGGCCAGCGAACAGATCAGCAACGCCCGCTCCACCTCGCAGAACATCCTCAACGCCATGGCCGGCGCCGCCGCCCAGCCCCTCATCACGATGATCGACCGCTACGAGGCCGCCATCGAGCAGAAGGACGCCGACGCCCAGCGCCGAGCCCTCGACACGGTCCACGCCCTGATGCGCGGCGAGCGGGTCGCCGTCGATGACGTCGTGTACGACAAGGCCGTCTCCGGCACCGTCACCTCCATGCTCAACGACGCCAACCAGTACCGCACCAGCATCGTCAGCCAGCGCCGCGGCGAGCTCGCCTCCTTCCAGGCCAAGCTCGAGCAGTTCCGGTCCAACCCGGACGTCGTCATCCAGCGCGAATGGGCCGATGCGCTCTCCACGCTCCTGGCCCGCGGCTTCGTCGAGAGCTTTGTCCTCCCCGAGGGCACACGGACCGTCGAGCTCAACATCAACCGCGACCAGGAGTTCGTGAAGCTGATGCAGCAGCTCGAAATCGAGACGCGCGCCAAGAAGGCCGAAGAAGCCCGCCGCAAGGCGCAGGAAGCCGAACGCCTCCGCGTCCCAACGGACCACCTCGAACTCAACGCCATTCCCAAGGCAGGCAGCCGATGACCCGCGCCGCGGCATCCCGTTCCCCGGCCCCGCTCCCCGCCGCTGAGCCCATCGTCGCGGCCCAGAACCTCACCAAGGTCTTCAAGGACTTCTGGATGCGCGACCGCGCCCGCGCGGTCGACAACGTCTCCTTCGAGGTCCGCCCGCACGAAGTGTTCGGCCTCCTCGGCCCCAACGGCAGCGGCAAGAGCACGACCATCAAGATGATCCTCGGCCTGCTGAAGAAGACCTCCGGCCGCCTGGCCGTCTTCGGCAAGCCGCCGACCGACGTCTCCATCAAGAAACGCATCGGTTACCTCCCCGAAGAGTCGTACCTCTACCCCTTCCTCGACGCCCGCGAGACGCTCGACTATTACGGGAAGCTCTTCGAACTCGACCGGTCCATCCGCAAGCGCCGCGTTGATGAACTCATCGACATGGTCGGCCTCAGCGCCGCCCAGTTCCGGACCGTCCGCGAGTATTCCAAGGGCATGCAGCGCCGCCTCGGTCTGGCCCAGGCCCTCATCAACGACCCCGACTTCCTCATCCTCGACGAGCCCACCACCGGCCTCGACCCCATCGGCACACGCCAGGTCAAGGACCTCATCATCGCCCTCGGCAAGCGCGGAAAGACCATCATCCTCTCCAGCCACCTCCTCGCCGATGTCGAGGACTGCGTCGACCGAATGGTGATCCTCTACGGCGGCAAGATCCGCGCCCAGGGCACCTGCGGCGAACTGCTCGAGAGCCGCAGCCGCACATCCATCGAGACCGACACCCTCGACGAAGACACCGTCTCCGAGATCGACCGCCTCGTGCGCAGCCGCACGGGCGGCGCCGTGCTGAAGGTCACACGCCCGAGGCAGACCCTCGAAGCCCTCTTCATGGACATCGTCGAGAAGGCCCGCGCCGAGCGCCTCGAGAACGCCGGCGCCTCCCACGGCGGTCAGACCGCCTCGTTCCTCAAGGGCGACGAGGGTGACGCCCTCATCGACAAGCTGGTTAAGGCCGAATCGACGCCCCTCCCCGAGGCAACGCCCGCCTCGCCCGCCGCCCCGGCGGAACCCGACCCCGACCTCATCGGCTCGCTGACACGCGATGAACCGCCCGCGCCCCCGACCGCCAAGCCCCCGCCCAAGCCGGTCGACACCTCCGAGGTGGATCGTTCCGTGATCGATTCCCTCCTCGACCCGCCCAGCAAGCCCGGTGGAGGCGGCACGTGAACCTGCGCGGATTCCTGAACCGCTGCGACCGCGTGCAGAAGTCCCTGCCGTTCAAACTGGCCGCGTCCGCGCTGGTTCTCATCCTCGCGATTTCCGCCTTCGTGGTCTACCTCGTCCGCGCCGAGGCACCCGCCGCCGTGCCGGATGTTCCCGCCGCTGCCGTTGCGCCGGCCCAGGCGCCCGGCCCCGGCGCCGCCGCGGTCGGCAACGTCTCTCCGGAGCAGCTCAAGGCCGCGGAGGAAGCCCGCCTCTCCGCCCAGCGCGCCCAGCAGATCGTCCGCAATCTCGCCGCGGCTCGCTACGGCTACGGTTCCATCGCCATCGGTCTCCTCGCCCTGACCGCGGTCTGGCTCATCATCATCTGGCTCGGCATCTGCCTGACCTACCTCGGCCTGTCCATCCTCGGCGCCGCGATCGCCTATCCCATGTCCCTCAGCCCGGCGACGAAGGACTATGCCTTCGTCATCGTCGGCGTGGTCCTCCTCGCGCAGGCGTTCACCGCCTTTATCGCCGCGCTCCGCCTCCTCCTCTCCGACAACCCCATCACCGAGTTCCTCTCCGCCCTCACGCGCCCGGCCGTCTCGCCCCTGACCGGCAAGCAGCAGTCCCGGCTCCTTCCCCTCCCGACCGACGCCTCCGTCCGCGGCATCGCCCTCAAGACCGTCATCGAAGCGCTGCGGATGAAGGTCTCGCTGATTTTCATCATCATCCTGATCCTCGCGCTCGCGGCGCTCCCCCTCGTGCTGGACGAGAAAACGCCGCTCCGCTACCGCGTCCAGAGCTTCCTGCAGTGGGGCACGGGCGGCTCGTTCTGGATCATCGCGGTCCTCACGCTGATCTTCAGCGCCGCCTCCGTCGCCTTCGAGCAGCGCGACCGCCAGATCTGGCAGACGATGACCAAGCCCGTCTCCGCCGCGCAGTACATCCTGGGCAAGTGGCTCGGCGTGATCTGCGTGAACGCGGTGCTCCTGGGCGTCTGCTGCACGGGCATCCTCCTGTTCACCGAATACCTCCGCACCCTGCCGGCCGAGGGCGAACAGGCCCGATCCGTGACGGCGGCGAACGAGATCACCTACGACCGCCTGATCCTCGAGAGCCAGGTCCTCCAGGCCCGCATCGCCGTGGAGCCCCAGGTTACCCGTGGCAAGAGCGACCCGGAGTTCATCGAGACCTGGGTCCGCCCCTACATCGAGGACGGCCAGAAGCGCGACCCCAACTTCGGCAAGGACCAGGCCACCTACGACCGCATCGTCGACGACCTCTACAAGCAGCTTGTCGGCTTCGACCGATCGATCCCGCCCGGCGCGGGCCGCGCGTTCCTCTTCAAGGGCCTCGGAGAGGCGAAGAAGCAGAACAAGCTGCTCACGATCCGCTACCGCATCGATGCGGGCTCCAACGAGCCCGACAAGCTCTACACCATCACCTTCGTCTTCGGCGGGATCCCCACGCCGCCCCAGTCCGTCGGCCTCGGCCCGACCCACACCATGCCGATCAATCCCGACATCATCGACGACGAGGGCAACCTCGCGATGGAGGTCTACAACGCGGGGGTCTACTTCAACCGCGACGGCACCGTCGTCGTCGAGCCCAACGAACAGACCTGCCAGTTCCCCAAGGGTGGCCTCGAGGTGTCCTACTCCGTCGGCTCCTTCCGCGGGAACTTCCTCCGCGTCTCGTTCATCCTGTGGGTCAAGCTCGCCTTCCTCGCCATGCTCGCCATCACCGCCGCGACCTGCCTTAGCTTCCCCGTCGCGTGCCTCGTCGCCTTCTCCGTGTTCCTCTGCGCCGAAGGCACGGCCTTCCTCAGCAACTCCCTCGAGTACTACGACGCCGTCGACACCGGCCAGAACGTCGTGTACTGGAAAGTCGCCATCCGCGGCGTCGGCCTGTGGATCACGTGGATCTTCAAGACCTATTCCGAGCTCAAGCCCACGGAGCGCCTCGTCGACGGCCGGCTGCTCTCTTGGGGCGGCGTGGCCTGGGGCGCCTCGCTCCTGGCCGTGTGGTCCCTCGTCCTCTACGGCGTCGCCGTCCTGATCTTCCGCCGGCGCGAACTCGCCACGTACTCGGGGCAGTAGCATGAAACGCGACACCCTCGTCCAACTCATCGCCGGCGTGGTCCTCCTCGTCTGTCTCTCCGCCTCCGTCGCGCTCTCCGTCGGCCTCTCGTCCTCCAGCGGCCGCCACCGCCTCACGTACACCGACGTCGCCGAGGAGGGGCAACCCCCCGAGGTCTCGCTCGGCATCGCGATGGGCGCGTTCCGGGGTCTGTTCGTCAACATGCTCTGGATCCGCGCCAACAACCTCAAGGAAGAGGGCCGGTTCTACGAGTCCATGGACCTGGCCCGCATCATCACCCGCCTCCAGCCCCGTTACCCGCAGGTCTGGGTCTTCCACGCCTGGAACATGGCCTACAACATCTCGGTCCAGACCCACACCAACAGCGAGCGCTGGCTCTGGGTCAAGGCCGGCATCAACCTCCTCCGCGACCACGGCCTCCGCGCCAACCCCAACGACCTGCTCATCCACAAGGAACTCGGCTGGATCTTCCTCCACAAGATCGGCGGGTACATGGATGAAGCCAACCTCTACTACAAGAAGCAGCTCGCGCTGGAATGGTCCTTCCTCCTTGGACCGCCTCCCCCGCCCGATCCCCGCAACCGCGACCGCCGCGCCCTCACCGACAAGTTCGTCGAGTGGTTCCGGCCCGTCGCCGAGGCACCGGACACCCTCGAAGAGGTCATCGCCCGCGAGCCCTCGGTCCAGTCCCTCCTCGACCGCCTCAAGGCCGACCTCGACTGGGGCCCCGACGGCCGCGTGGTCCAGAACTACCCCGCCATCCGCGTCATCGCCGAGGCCGGCCAGCGCCAGCTCTACGAGCGCGGCCTCAAGCCCACGCAGGCCACCTTTCTCGCCATCACCGACGACCCCACCTACCAGAAGGCCTGGCCCGCCCTCCTCTCCTTCCTCCGCAAACGCATCATCATCGAGCAGTACGGGATGGAGCCCTCCCGAATGCTCCGCTACATGGAAATGTACGGCCCCATCGACTGGCGCCACTTCGCCGCCCACGGCCTCTACTGGGCGCAGCGCGGCGTCGAGAACGCCCTTGAACGCGTCACCAAGGCCAACAAGCAGGACTTTGACTTCATCAACGCCGGGCGCGTCGCCGTCCAGTCGCTTCAGGAACTCTGGCGCTCCGGTGACCTCTGGTTCGACTTCCGCGCCTACGTGATGACCGGCAACGACCAGGCCGTCGTGTACCGCGGCGCCCCGTGCTTCGCCTTCGTCGATTCCTACGCCGAGCACCTCGAGTGGTTCAAGTCCCTCTCCTGGGCCGACAACCCGCGTCGCGTCTACAGCTTCTACGCCGCCGGCTACGACAACCTGATGAAGGACTCGATCCGCTTCCTCTACCGGCGAGGCCAGATCGCCGAGGCCAACAAGCGCAAGGTCCAGCTCGCCGAGTGGGTCGGCCAGAACACCAACGACCCGGACCGCAACATCCGCCTCGCGCTCCCGATGGAGGACTACATCCGCGAGGAACTCAAGGATGAGGAGCTCAAGCGCCCCAGCGTGATGCGAGAGGAAATCGTCGGCGCGCTCCAGGGCGCCTTTGCCAACGGCCTGCTCGCCGGCGACGATGAAGCCTTCTTTGAATCCGTGAAGTACGCCCGCTGGGTCCACGAGTACTTCACCAAGACCCAGGGCGTCCAGACCCTCGTCAGCCGCGCCGACCAGGGCCGCATGGTCCAGTGGTTCCGCGACTTCAACTTCGGCGTCGGGCAGGAGTTCGCCGCCTTCGTCTCCATCCTCGAGCTCGACGACGCCCAGCGCGTCTACGCCAACGCCCCGCAGACGCTCCAGCTCTACGCCTTCGACACCCTCTCCGACATGTTCCGCCAGCGGCTCGATGACCTGGCCAAGGCCGGCCTCTCCAAGTCCTTCGAAGCCCTGTTCCCTCCCCCGCCGGGGCTCGAGGAACACCGGATCCGCGTCCGCCGGCTCCAGTTGCAGGAGTCCCGCCCCGAAGTCGAACGGAAGTAAGTCCGCCGCCGCCGTCCCCACCAGCCTCGATCACGACAAGTGCGGGCGACAGGAGTTGAACCTGCACGGCCTTGCGGCCACGGGATCCTAAGTCCCGCGCGTCTGCCAGTTCCGCCACGCCCGCGCACCCGAATCGTAGTCGCCGCCCGCAGACTCCCCCCTCCCGCGGCTCCACGGATCTGACCCGAACGCCCGATACAATCCCCGGCGGCACCCGCGCCGCCACGAGGATCGCCCATGCGCGTCCGTGACCGCGTCGGACTCAACCTTCCGCCCCTCCTCCTCCGACTCACCATCGGGGCCATCGTCCTCTGGATGGGCCTGGGCAAGATCCTCGAAACCTACGAGGTCCAACCCACCGAGGCCGCCATCCTCGCCAACATGGGCGCCATCAAGCCCTCCCCTTCACCCAGCGCCCCGCCCTCCAACTCCCCTCCGGCCGCCCCATCCCCGGCAACAACCCCGGCCGCCACCCCCGCTCACCCGCCCACCACCCCCGACAAGCCATCCGGCGGCTCCGCCGCGGCCACACCCTTCATCCATCTCGCCTCACAGGCCACGCAGACCCGCTACTCCGCCCTCGACTTCCCCAACCCCGTCCGCGTCCGCAAGCTCTACACGATCGCCCTGGCCATTCACGCCGCTGCGAACCCGGGCTCCACGCCTTCCGGCACGACCCGCTCACCGCTCTGGCCCGCTTCCCTTGGCAACGGCGAGTGGCCCATGTACCTCGCCTGGACATGCGCCATCGGCGAGTCGCTCGCCGGCGTCGGACTCATCATCGGTCTGTTGACCCGCTGGTGGGCCCTCCTGATCGCCGGCCGGTTCCTTGTCGCGCTCTGGGTTTCGCACATCGGCCCGGCGACGCAGTCCGCCGACGCCCTCTTCGGCTTCCTGCCCAACCACGCCACCTTCGATTACGAGAAGTGGCGTCCCCTTGTCCATCAGACCGTCCTGGCTGTCACGGCTCTGGCCCTACTGTTTCTCGGCCCCGGCCGCGCCAGCCTCGATCATGCCGTCTTCGCCAAGCCCCGCCCCGATGATGACGATGATGAATAAGCGTTGAGGCCGGGCCGGGACAGACCGGCGACTAGGGAGCGGTGGGGGGGTGGGGGGGGAGGGGGGGATGCACACGTGAACACGCGCCCATCCCATCTGGTCCGACTGCTGCACCTCGGCCTGCCGCTGGGCGTGTCCCTCATCGTCCACAGCGCCCTCGCCGCCGTCCTCATCTACAGCGCCTGGTCCATCCGCCCCGGCGGCGAGCCCGGCCGCGCCCGTGTAGAGGTTCTCATCACCGTCCCCACGCCGACCACCCAGACCGTGCAGCCCTCGTCCGGGGAATCGGTCCCGGTCCGTGCCGCGGCGCCCGACACCCTTCCGCCGCTGCTTCAGGGCCTCGCGACGCCCAACCTCGCCGCCCCGCCCGTGCTCCGCTCCGCCACGATCGAGGCCACCAACCCCGGTGAGTTGCTCCGCGCCCAGGATGACTCGGCCATTCAGGGCGCCACCTTCGCCGGCATGGGCGCCAAGCGCGCCGCCAGCGTCGTCTACGTCGTCGATGCCTCCGGCGCCATGGTCACCAGCCTCAAGTTCGTGCTGGCGGAGCTGGAACGTTCCGTCCGCAACCTCTCCTCCGCCCAGAAGTTCCAGGTCATCCTCTTCCGCGATCGTTCCGGCAGCCTCTACGAAACCTTCTCGCCCGACGGCCGCACCTCCGGCCTCCTCCCCGCCACGCCCGCCAACAAGGCCGCCCTCCGCGAGTGGCTCAAAACCATCACCCCGACCGGCCGCTCCAACCCGCTCGACGGCCTCCGCCGCGGCCTGTCGCTCAGCCCCGACGTGATCTTCCTCCTGTCCCGCAGCATCCGCCGCTCCGGCGGTGCCGCGGGCGACGGCACCGGCGCCGCCGCCATCGGCGAATCCGCCTCCGGCGTCTGGGGGCGCGGCAAGGCCGAAATCATGGCCGAGCTCGACAAGCTGAATCCCGTCCGCGGCGACACCCGCCGCGTCGTCATCAAGGCCCTCCAGTTCCTTGAAGAAGACCCCACGGGAACCATGCAGGCCATCGGCGACCTCCACGGCGACGGCCCCGGCTCCTATTCCGTTGTCACACTCCAGGCCCTCGGCGGCGCCCCCGCCGGCAGCGGGGGCGCCCCGGGGGAAGGCGCCATCCGATGATGCCCCGACGTACCACACACCTGGTTCTTCTCCTGGCCGCTCTGGCCGGCGTTCATCGCGCGACCGCCCAGCCGGCCGAATCCCTCCTGGCCGAGCTGGAAGCCACCCAGCGCCGCGCCTCGGATCGATCCGTCTCGTTGCGGGAACGTGAACAGGCCGCCGACAAGGCGATGGAGCTCCGCACGCGGGCCATCGCCGCCGCACGCCCCGACGACCCACGCCTCCCCGCGTTCCTCATGGACAACGCCGCGGCCGAACTCGCACGCCTCGGCCGCGACGGCTCGGATACCGCCGTCCTCTTTGGCATCCCCCTCCCCGCGCAGGCCGACGCCGTGCGCCAGGCTGCATCCTCCTGCCTCGCGCTTCTCGACCGTGCCGCCGCCCTGCTCGACGAACGCTGGAAGCCCCTTGAATCGCTCCCGCCCGACGACCCCGCACGAACCCAGGTGGAGCAGGAACGCACGGTCCGCATCCCGTTCTTTGCTTCCCGCGCCCGGGTCCTGCTCGCCGCCGATCTGCCCCCGAGCCAGGAGCGCTCGCGGCTTGCTCAACTGGCGTTCGACAGCGTCGGCAAGCTCGCCCTTTCCAACCCGGGGCCGGAGAGCATCCGCCGCATCACCATCGGCGCTGCGCTGTTGTTCCGCGCCCCGCCCTCGGAGCCCGCCGACCTGCAAACCGCGATCGACGAGTTCGGCTGGATCCTGACGGGACACAACGGCGGACCCCAGCCCGGCGCTTCGGCTGTCACGCGCGCGGAGGCCTGGTTCGGCCTCATTTCCGCCGCGTGCGTCCTTGGCCGCTTTGATTCGATCGAACCGGAGTTCACTCGCGCCCTCCAGCGAGAGCCCTTTGTCGGACCGGACGGCAAGGCCGATCCACTCCTTGCCGTCCTCGCCGCCGACGTGGTGACCCGAGCCTGGGTCGTCCGCGCCGCCGCGACCGGCGAACGCTCGGCACTCGACCGCGCCGTCGCGGCCCAGCAATCGCTGCTCCGCCGATCCGACCTCCCACTCCGCCCCGATTCCCTCCGCCCGCTTGTCTACCAGAAGCTCCACCTGGTCAGCGCCCTCGCAGCGCGCCGCGGCGAGCTTGATCTTCCCCCCGCGATGGACCTCGCCGCCGCCATCGATGCCGCCCGGGACCCCGCCCGCCGCGCGGAAGCCCTGCGGCTCCTGCGCGCGGTTGCGGAAGCCCCGGATTCCGGCGACTTCGCCGCCGATGCGCTCTGGGAGCTGGCCGTCCTCAACGCCCCGGGCGCTGAACGCCTGCAAGCCGTGAAAGACCTTTCCCGCCTCGCCCGCGACTTTCCCACGCTCCCCCGCGCCACCGAGGCCATGTCCGCCGCGCTCGCGTACGCCCAGAACCTCGCCGCCGATTCGACCAGCACCGCCGCGTCCTCTGAGTACCGCGCGGCCCTTCAACTCGCTGTTGAACGCTACCCATCGCTCCCCGGCATCGACACCTGGCGCTACGAGTACGCCCGGATCCTCGCCGACCGCGCGGCACCGTCCATCGACGAACTCCGTGCCGCCCTCAACGCGCTCCGCCAGATCCGCCCCGGCGCTTCCGTTGAAGCCGATGCCAACATTCTGCACGCCCGCGTGCAATCCGCCGTCCTCGACGAGGCGTGGGCTCGCTTTGCCGATCTTCGTCGTTCCATCAAGCCGGTCGAGGCCGCGGCCCTCTGCCGCACCGAAATCCTCCCTGAAGCCAGGCGAGCCGTCGAGTGGGCCACCGCCGCCGCATCCCCTTCGCTGGACCGGTTCAAGACCGATCTCGCCGACGCCATGACCGAGACCGGCGACAGCACCGCACAAAGGCTCTACGAGGATCTTCTCACGCGGAGCGCCCCCGCGCTGCGCCCGCGCCTGCGTCTCGGTCACGCCCGTTGCCTCCTGTTGGCCGGCAAGACCGAGGCCGCGTTCGCCGTCCTGCGCGATCTGGCCACATCGCTCGACGCCCCGCCCGCATCGCCCGCCGATCCATCTCGCCCCGCCGAGTTCTGGCACGCCTGGACGCTGATGCTCGAGGCCCTCGCCGACCGCAACGCCGACGGCGCCCGCTCCGCTTCCATCCTGGCCCACCTCAAGCGCCTCGAGTCCATCGATGCTTCGCTCGGCGGTGAACCCTGGCGCTCCCGCCTCACGATCGTCCGCGCTCGCCTGAAAGCTTGACGCTCTCCTCCGTTCCTTCGCGATACACTCCGCGCGTGACCGACCCCTGGTTCAGACACCTCTCCGGCAAGTTCATTGTCTTCGAAGGCCCCGACGGCTCGGGCAAGACAACGCAGTTCCGCCGATTCCTCCGCGCCGCGGAGGCTTCGGGCCTCACCGTCTGCGAAGTCCGCGAACCGGGCGGCACCGGCGCGGGAGAGAAAATCCGCGAGGTCCTCCTCGACCACGCCCACAAGGACATGACGCTCACCTGCGAAATGCTCCTCTACATGGCCAGCCGCGCCCAGCTCATCGAGCAGAAGATCATCCCCGCCCTCACCCGCGGCGAACTCGTCGCCGCCGACCGCTTCCTCCCTTCCACCCTCGCCTACCAGGGCACCGCCGGCGGCATGCCCGTCCGCGACATCCTCGACGTCGCCCGCGTCGCGCTCCGCGGCTGCAAACCCGACCTCATCATCGTCTTCGACGTGGACCAGGAAACCGCCGCCCGCCGACTCAGCCCCCTCCTCGACCGCATGGAGGCCAAGGGCGCCGAGTTCCACCAGCGCGTCCGCCAGGGGTACCTCGACCAGATCGCCGCCGAACCCGGCCGCTACCTCAAGATCGACGCCAGCCGCAGCGAAGAACTCGTCTGGACCTCTCTCCTCGACGCCCTCAAGGCCCGCATCGGCGCGGCATAGAGCCGCCCGCACCCAAGAAATCCGGACGTCGGAATAACCCCAGGGCACCCGTTCAACCGGGGTGACTGGTGCGGTCACGCACGTCCGTGTAACGCGCCGGACACACCAGCCCCGATCCGTTCCTCCACCCCGCCCCCGGCGCGGCCGATGTTCTCCCCTGTTGGGGGGATTCATCATGCTCAAGCTCGCCGACTACGACAGGTTCGAAGATGCACCGGCGCCTCTGCCCTTCCCCAGCCCCGCCGAACTGGCGATGCTGGAAGCCGCCGATCGCGGAACGTGCGAAGCCGCACGCCGGGTCGAGCGCGCCCTGCGCAACGTCGAACTGAACTTCGAACGCATGCGCGACCTCATGGGCTTCGGCCCGGACGACCCGGACCGCCCGCGCGCCGCCTGAAACTCTACCTCGTCCACTCCAGCACAGGCTTCACCTTCGCCGCGCCGGTGACGGCCTCGCCCTTCACCTCGATCACCACGTCGTAGCTCCGCCCCGGCGCCGATACCGGCAGCGCCGGGTTCCACTTTCGCGGCGTCAAACGCCACGCCCCGCCGCGCACCGGACCGCTCACCGCCCAATGCTCATCGACCACCCGCCCGCCCGCCACGTTCGCCGCGGGCCGATCGTGTTCGCAATAGAACAACCCGATTGTCCACCGATCGTGCCCGCCGACGCGCCGGATGGTCGCTTCGTCGCCCTCCAGGGCAAACTCAAACTCTCCCGCGGGCAAACCTGCCAGGCGCAGCCGCGTGAGGCCTCCTTCACCAAGATCCACCTCGCCGCACTCCACGCGGTACCGGTACGGGTCCGTCGTCCCGCCCGCCGAGATCGCGCCGTCGCCATGGAACTTCGCGGGGCTATAGCACCCCCCGCCCAGCACCGCCGCGCCGAGCAAGAGGCTACTTGACCCGCACCACCACAACGGTCTGGTCATCCGGTCGCTCCAGAATCCCCGCGTACTGCCTCAGTTCCCAGTAGATGTGGTCCGCGATCCGCGCCGCGGACGCCCCCGGTTCTTCCGACAGCAGCCGCAGCACGGCCTGCCGCAGCCGCTGCTTGCCGAACTTCTTCCCGGAGAAGTTCAGCGTGTCCGTCACGCCGTCTGTGTACGCGATGAGCACATCCCCCGCGTGCAGGTCGTACGTCCCGCGCTGGTACCGCTGGGAAGGGTCGATCCCCACCGCCATGCCCCCGATCGAGAGCTCGTCGATGTCCGCCAGCGTCGGCGTCCGCCCCTGCACCGCCCGGAACACCATCGGCGGCTCGTGCCCCCCCGCGCAGTACGTCAGCCGCAGCTTCTCCGTGTCGATCACGCCGTACCACAGCGTCGCGAACTCGTTGTCCAGCGTGTCCCGCACCAGCGCCGCGTTCACCCGCGAGAGCACGTCATCGATGTGGTACACATCCTGCACGTGCGCCCGCAGGCTCGCCCGGACCGAGGCCATCAGCAGCGCCGCCGCCAGCCCCTTGCCCACCACGTCCCCGATCGCGATCCCGAAACTCCCGGCCAGCTCGAAGAAGTCGTAGAAGTCCCCCCCCAGCTCAAAGCTCGGAACGTACCGCGCCGCCACATCCAGCCGCGCCAGGCTCGGCACCTTCCGCGGCAGCATCCGCCGCTGAACATCCACCGCCAGTTGCACCTGCCGCTGCACCCGCTGCTCCCGCTCCTGCATCTTCAGCAGCCGCGCCTGCTCCACCGCCACCGCCGCCTGCGCCGCGATCGACTTGAGCAGCCGTTTCTCCGACTCCGTGAACTCCCGCGGCCGGCGCGCGTACAGCCGGATCACCCCGATCGCCCGATCTTGGAACACCAGCCCCGCGTGCATCGCCGACCGCAGCCCCTCCGATCGCACATGGTCGTGGATCAGCACGCGGTCGTCCGTCAGCAGGTCGTGCGATGTGACCACCTGCCCCTCGAGCGCCAGCCGGTCGAACAGCCGTTCCTTCGAGAGCGGCAGCGGGCTCTCCAGCCATTCGCGCGACAGGTTCCGCGACGCCTTGAGGACCAGGTCCACCTCCGTCTGCGTCGTCGGCCCCTCCTCCTGCTCGAAGAGCACGATCGACCCCGCGTCCAGTTCCAGCGCATCCAGCGCCGATTCCAGCGCAATGTCCAGCACCGCCTCCGCCTTCGTCGCCCGCACCAGCATCGACGACAGCCGGTACAGCGCCTGAACCTCCTTCACCCGGTGCCGCAGGTCCACATCCTGGCGGCAGAACTCCGCCGCCGTCTTCGCGATCTGCGCCAGCGCCTCGATCAGGCGCGCCCGGCCCTCCTTCTCCGGAACCCGCGGCGTGCCCGGCCCGAGCACGATCGACCCGATCGCCCGCCCGTCCACCAGCAGCGGGATCGACACGCTCTCCGGCCCCACCGGCGGCGCGCTCAGGTCAAACTCCCACGCCGGCGGCGGCTCGCGCCGGACGATCTTGCGGCCCTCCGGGTCGCGCAGGCTCACCTCCACACCCGTGAGTTTCGTCAGGTGGTCGCACGCCGCCGGCAGCGAGGCGTCCGTGATGAAGTCCGCGATCGACAGCGCCGGCGCAGCGCCGGTCCCGGCAGCGGTGGGGGCCTTGGGTGCAGCGGAAGCGGCGGGCGACGGTACGGCGGGGCTCGTCATGGCTTGTTACTTGCCCGGCTCCGCCGGCGTCCACACCTTCTCCAGCAGCGCCGCCAGCCGCTGGAGCGCATCGGGCTCCGCGCCCTCGACGTCCGGCTTGGCCAGCGCCGCCAGCCCGATCCGAACCGCCTCCGCATCCCCCGCCTGGTACCCCAGGTACGCCAGCAGCAGACCCGAATCCCGGCGGCGGTCATCCTGCACCTGCGTCATCCCCTTCAGCCGGTTGATCAGGATCTCCACCCGGTCCTTCGTCGGCAGCAGCTCCGCCTTGTACTTGAGGCCAACCACCTCCGGCTTCTCCGCGAACAGCGCCCGGAGATTGATCGACGCCGACAGGAACATCCCCGCCCCAAGCTGCGCGTGCACCCGACCGATCGCCGCCATCGGGTCCCCGTTCCGAACCCCCAGCGCCGCGGCGAACCGCTCCTCCGCGTCAAAGTACCGCCCGCCGGCCAGCCGCTCTTCGCCCGCGCGCATGTGCGATGCATACGCGTCGTACCCGTCCGGCGCCAGCCGCTCGACATCCCCCGCCGCCTCCCGGATCCGCTTGGCCGCATCGGCGCTGATCTCCCCGCGCGGCTTGGCCTCCGGCCCGCGCGAGTCGCCAGCGCGGGACACAACCCGCCCACCCGCCGCACCCGCCCGCTTCGTCGGGCTCGCATCGCTCAACTGCTGCCGAAGCTCGTCCAGTTGCTTCTGCCACTCGGGCGCCAAGTCGCTCCCGCTCGGCTTCTCTTCCTCGCCGCCGCGGATCCGCGCCATCAGGTCCTCGTACGCCGACCGTGTCGTCGTCGTGAGCCGCGTGTCCACCTTCGTGTCCGCCCGCTGGGCCAAGCCCGTCAACCCGGCCGACCCGTCGATCCGGTTCTCCGCGCCGGGCGTGGTCGCATCCCGCGTTGTTCCCGGCGTCGATCCCGCCGCGAACGGATTCTCAAACTCCGGCGCAGGGCGCTTGTCCGCGATAAGCCCCCGGAGCGCCGAGGCCGAGTACTCCACGCGGCTGCCGTCCGGACCCGTCGTCCATCCCATCGAGGCCGGCTCCAGCCCCCGGTTGGCCGCGAACGAGGCCGGCGACCGGATCGACATCAGCGACAGGCCGCGCATGTCCGCCCCCGGCTTGAACGGATCGGGCATCTCGCGCCGGATCCCGCCCGCCTCGAACGGGTTCGTCTGCCGGTACTGCAACCCCTGCGGGGCCACATCACCCCCCGACCTCATCAGCATCCCCGACCCCGTCAGCCCCGGCGGCGGGGCATTGCCCGTCGTCATCGCGATCTGGTACTGCAGCGCATCGGTCCCGCGGATCCCCATCCCCCCGAGGCCGGAAAAGTAACTGTCCCGCCGGAAGGCGAAACTCTCGTTCGAGCCCAAGCTCCCGAAGAACTCGCCCGGCGCCCGGTACCCCACATCCCCGCGGAACGAGAATCCCCCGGGCGCGTTGCCCGTCACGATCGCATTCCGGAACCGCAGTTCCTCGGCCAGGTCCGTACGGGCCGGGTTCAACCCTCCCGACCCCTGCAGCGGGTTCTTGTCCAGCGGCCGATCGAGCACGTTCTGCCCGCAGGCCATCCCGGCCACCATCAGCACCGACACGCAGCCCAGTCGCCAGCGCATACCTGCCTCCATTCCGTCTCAACTATACGGCCCGGCCCTCACCCCCTACCCCCTCGTTCAATAGTCCTTCTTCGGTTCCGGGGCCCCCATCCCTTCGCGAAGGGCCTTCATTCCCTCTACCGAATCCGCCGCGAGATAGCACACCATCCCCCCGCGCCGCCACACCACGATCGGCGAACCCAGTCCACGCGACGCCAGCGTGTACGCCGCACCGTCCGTCAAGTCGGGGTACGCCCGGTACTGCTGAAAGAACACGCTCGCGTTGTGCTCCCCCACCTTCAGCCGCGCCTGCGCCGACGACCCAAGGCCCAGCACCGTCACCCCCGGATTCGGGAACAACTCGTCCATCGATCGCTGAATCCCCACCCACTGCCACATCCCGCGCGCAAACGCCTCCCCTTCCTTCGCCGGGAACTTCTCGTCCAGTTTCACCCCCTCCCGGAACGCCGCCTTGTGCCCGTCCGACACGAACGCCGAAATCTCCCCCTTCGCCGCCTGCCGCGGCAGGTTGTCCGGCTGCCTCGCCACCAGGAACACCGTCAGCACCACGCCCGCCGTCAACACGATCAACACGCCACCCAGCGCCCAGAACTTCTTCCGCTTCGCCGTCCAGAACGAGGTCGCCATGGTCCACAGCATACCCCGGCGTTCGCCCCGTACACTCCCCTCCCATGCCCGAACCCTTCTACATCACCACCCCCATCTACTACGTCAACGACAAGCCCCACATCGGCCACTGCTACACCACCCTCATCGCCGACATCACCGCCCGCTTCCAACGCCTGATCCGCGGCGAACCAAACCCCACTCCGGGTGGCCTGCCGCTCCGCGGCGGGTCTCCAAGCGACAACGCCCCCCACGCCCGACCTTCCGTCTTCCTCCTCACCGGCACCGATGAACACGCCGACAAGGTCGTCACCTCCGCCGCCGAGCACGGCAAGACGCCCCAGGAGTGGGCCGACCAGAACGCCGCGGCCTTCAAGGCCGCCTTCGCGTTCATGAACATCGCCAACGACGACTTCATCCGCACCACCGAGCCCCGCCACAAGGACAAGGTCGTCCAGTACATCCAGGAACTCCAGAAGTCCGGGGACATCTACAAGGGTGAATACACCGGCTGGTACGATGAAGGCCAGGAGGAGTACGTCACGGAAACCACGGCCCGTGAGAACGACTTCAAGTCCGCGATCAACAAGAAACCGCTCGTGAAGCGGACCGAACCCTGCTACTTCTTCAAACTCAGCCAGTACCAGGCCAAACTCCGCGAGCTGATCGAATCGAACACGCTCCGCATCGCCCCCGACGCCCGCAAGAACGAGGTCCTCGGTCGCCTGAAGCCCCCCGCCGTCCTCAACGATGTGCCGATCTCGCGCCCGGTGACGAGCGACCCCGCGACGCAGTGGGGGATCAAGGTCCCCGGCGACCCCGCCAACCGCATTTACGTGTGGATCGACGCCCTCTTCAACTACCTCAGCACGGTGGACACGCCCGAGCGAAAGCACTTCTGGCCCCCCGCGGCCCACTTCCTGGGCAAGGACATCCTCTGGTTCCACGCCGTCATCTGGCCCGCCATGCTGCTGGCCCTCAAGCGCCCCCTGCCCCGCTGCATCTACGGCCACGGCTGGTGGGTGTCCGAAGGCCAGAAGATGAGCAAGAGCCTCGGCAACTTCATCGACCTCGACAAACTCCGGGCCTACGCCGGCCGCTACTCCCTCGACGCCCTCCGCTGGTACCTCGCCACGCAGGGCCCCCTGGGCGGCAACGACGCCGACTTCTCCCATGCCAAGTTTGTGGAAGTCTACAACGCCGACCTCGCCAACGGCATCGGCAACTGCGCCAGCCGCGTGAGCAACATGATCGGGAAGTACTTTGATGGGAAAGTGCCAAGTTCGGAAAGGTCCGGGGACTTCGTCGCCTCTACGGATGGTCACACGTTACTTGACGTCGCGCTCTCTGCCCGGGCCATGGCCGGTACCCCCGTGATGCCGGGGCATGAAACCATGGCGTTCGAATTTCAGAGACCAGTCAGCAGAGCGTACAGCGGCGTGTGCGAGAGCATCAAAGAATTTGACCTCGCGACGGCGCTTATCTACGGAGCGATGTTGGTTCGAAAGATCGACAAGTTCATCGGGCACGCAGCCCCCTTCACGCTTGCCAAGCAAGTCGACAAAATTCCGAGAGGCAAAGAGGCCCTTGCGGCTATTCTCTACACCAGTGCAGAGGTTGTTCGAATCGCCTCAATCTTGCTATCCCCCGCCATGCCCGAAAAAATGGCCGACCTCTGGAAGCGCTGGAACTGCACTCCCCCTCCCGGCGTCCCCCTCGCCGACCTCTGCCAATGGGGCGGCCCCTACTCCCTCCAGCCCGGCACGCCCATCGAAAAAGGCGACGCCCTCTTCATGCGCGCCGACCCCGCCGAACCCCCACCCGGCGCCTGAAGCTGCCTCCCACGGCCTCGACCCTTCAGGCCAACGGCCCGGATCCCACCGGACATCGGCCTCTCTCATTCAGCCCGAAGGTCCTGATTCTCCAGACAATCCGCCCCGCCTCTTCAAGTCAAAGATCTTGATTCTCCAGCCGATCTGCCTCGCCTTTCAGGCCGAAGGCCTCGACCGTGCGTAGCCGGGGGTCGCCGCGAAGCGGCACCCCCGGTACAAAGACCCCTGTTGTCCGCACCCTGAAGGGGTGCCCGAATCCCCTCGAACCACGGATCCGTGCGGCGGGGAGTGGGGGGCCCTTCCACATCCCGAACCGCCTTCCCGCGCAAGGAAGTTCCCGCCTTCTCGGAACTTCACACTCCCCTTGAACGTATCCTCCCTCGTCCACTTCTCTGGGGTTCCCATGAAAGCACTGCTCCTTATCGTCGCCGGCGCTGCGGTGTCCGCCCATGCCCAGCCAACCATCATCGCCCGCACCAACACCGTCTACCCCACCCTTCCCCCCGGCACGCTCCTGTGGGCCCCCTTCTCCGACCGCAGCGTTCATGAATCGGGCACCGTGACTTTTCTGTGCCAACTGGCCGGCACCTCCACCCGCGCCCTTGTCATGATTGACCCCTCCGGCCCACGCCTTCTGGCCCGGGCCGGCGACCCCGCCCCCGGCGGACTTCCCGGGCAAGTGATCTGCCAGTTCATCAGCGCGCAGGCCATCGCCGGCGGCGCCAGCGTCTTGGCTACCGTCTCCGACGCCAACGGCTCCTGCGCCCAACTCACGACCGCTCACCTCCGCTTCTTCGCCACCGCCGCGCCGCAATCCATCGCCACCGTCGGCCAGCCTCTCTTCGGCGTTCAGAACACCACCGTCACCCAGCTCGCGGCCACCCGCAACCACACCGAATCCGCAGCCTGGGTCGTCACCGCATCCACCCCATCCGGAGCCACGCCCTCCCTCTGGGCCGGCCCGCCCGAGCGGCCGTCGCGTGTCGCCACGGCCGGCGAGCCCGCCCCCGGTCTCCCGGGGCACACATTCGCGGGCTTCACCGCCAACTCGCTCGCCCTCAGCCGGACTGGTCACATCGCCTTCCGCGCCATGACGTCCGACGCCGCGGCGGGAATCTGGGCCTCCCGCCCATCCGGTCTTTCCCTGCTCTCCTCCACGCCGGTCCCCAGCCCGGCTCACCCCGGCCGCCTGGTCCATCTCGGTTTCTCGACATCCATCAACACCTCAGGACAGGTCGCGATCGACGGGCTCCTGGAGCTTCCTGAAGGTGCGGGCCTGGCCCGTGGCCTCTGGCTCTTCTCCGGCGGCTCGCTCCTGCCCGTCGCCATCACCGGCGAGCCTGCACCGGGAACCGAGGGAACGTTCTGCTCCTTCGGCGGCAACGGCCCCCCGGACCTCTTCGACCTCAACGAAGTTGGCGAAGTCGCCTTCCTCTCGGGCATCTGCGCCCGCTCGGTCGATGATGTCGGTCTCTGGGCCGGCATCCCCGGCAGCCTCCGCCTCATCGCCCGCTCCGGCGCCCCCATCCCCACGCTCCCGCCCGGCAGCCACTTCACCGGCCTCGACCCCAACTTCGCCATCAACGCCCGTGGCCAGGTCGCCTTCACCGCCACCTTCATCCACGTCGCGCAGTCCCCGGCCCGCGGCATCTTCATCGCCGATCGCGGGCGCGATCCCGTCCTGGTCGTCAAGACCGGCGACACACTCCCCGGATCCACCGACACCATCGCCGCCTTCCTGGTCGGTTCACCCTACTGGTCCGGCGGTCAGGACGGCCGCCCCACCCTCTTCAGCGATTCCGGCCGCCTGATCTTCGCGGCCATCACGCTCCCTTCCCTCGACGAAGTCATCCTGCGGGCCGACATCCCCGACCCCTGTTACGCCAACTGCGACGCTTCCTTCCTGCCTCCCTTCCTCACGGCGAACGACTTGCTCTGCTTCATCAACCGCTTCGCCTCCGCCGACCCCCGGGCCAACTGCGACGGCTCCACGACCACCCCCATCCTCACCGCCAACGACTTCGCCTGCTTCCTCAACGCCTTCGCCGCGGGCTGTCCGTAACCACTCCGCCGGTTCCCTTTTCGGGCCTTCCCCCGATTGGCCTGTCCGCGGGCGCCCCCTCCCTGCGCGCCTTGCGCTCGGCCCTCTCCCGCAACCCCGCATACCATCCCGCCCACTTTCCCGAGAGACCCCGCGATATGCCCCACATCATCGCCGAACCCTGCATCGGTACCAAGGATGTCTCCTGCGTCGACGTCTGCCCCGTCGATTGCATCCATCCCACCAAGAACGAGCCCGACTTCGAGACCGCCGAGCAGCTCTACATCGACCCCGATACCTGCATCGACTGCGGCCTCTGCGTCGATGAGTGCCCCGTCAAGGCCATCTTCCCGCAGGAAGACCTCCCGGCCGAGTGGAACAAGTACATCCAGATCAACCTGGACTACTACAAGGTCAAGAAGTAACGCCCGCGCGGCGAGCCCTACCGCCCGCACCCCGCCGCGAACTTGTTGAGAAAGCACTGGAAGTCATTGGCCGTCAGCACCGGCGTCCCGGAGCTGCAATCGCAGTTCGCGCTCGGGTCCCCCGCCGCAAACTTGTTGAGAAAGCACTGGAAGTCGTTGGCCGTCAGCACCGGCGCCCCCGTGCTCCCGTCGCAGTTGGCCGGGCAGAACTCCACCCGCTGGATCACGCACGTCCCGCTCGTGAACTGCAGGTACCCCACCAGCAGCGCCGGCGACAGCGTCACGTTCGTCACGCTGAACGAGGCGATGTTCGCCGCATCGATGCTCGTCGTCAGCGTGAACGCGTAGTCCACGTTGATCCCCGAGATCACGGTCGTGCCGGAGGTGGTGGTCGGCGGCGGCGTGATCGGGTGCGTGCCCGAGCAGTTGTCGAACGTCCCCGACAGGTTCTGCGACGACCCCGGCGCCAGGTTCTCCAGCACCGTCGCGATCGGCGTCGCCGTCGGGTACAGGAGCCCCAGCGCCCCGCCCACACCACGCACGTTCCCCGTGATCGCGTACGTGTACCGGTACGCCGGGCTGATCGTGTTCGGCGCGCTCGACCGCGTCTGGTTCGTCTGGTGCCGGAACTGCAACCCCGTCAGGTCGATCGACACCGACGGCTGCGCCAGCACCGGTGAAGCGCACACCGCGGCCACGACAAAGCCCAGTCTCATAACCAAAACCTCCATCCCGCCGGTCGGCGGGATGAAGGCAGTGTACCAGCGGGTGCCGACAATCCAAGCCCGATCTGGCGGAACCGGGCGTGAATCGGGGTCAGGAGCACCCGGCGGCGTACTTGTTCAGGAAACACTGAAAGTCATTGGCCGTCAGCGCCGGGCTCCCCGTCGATCCGTCGCAGTTCGCGTACGAAGCGCCCGCGGCGTACGTGTTGAGGAAGCACTGGAAGTCATTGGCCGTCAGCAGCGGCGAGCCCGTGGACTGATCGCAGTTGGCATAACACCCGCCCGTGCCCACCGCGGTGATGAACAGGTTCGGTCCGACACGCCCGGAGAACGACTCCTGCCCGCGGTACGTCGCCGCGGTCGCGGGGTCGCCGTCGTTGAACACCAGCGTCAGGAAGTTGTCCGTCCGGATGTCCTGCACCAGGTCCGGCGCCAGGGCCAGCGCCTCCGCCGGGTTCACCGGCCCTCCCGCGTGCGACCCGCCCGCCTGCGTGTACCGGTCCAGGTCGCCCGTCACGCCCAGCGTGAACGTGTACGACAGGACCGGGTTCCCCCCGTTGCCCAGCGGCAGGTCCGACGCGAACGTCAGCGGATCGAAGAGCGGGTAGAACAGCGGGCTCGCCGTTGTCTTAATGTCCGTCACATCGTCCGGTGTGTAGTACACCGCCACCGGGCCGGAAAGGCTGAACGCCGCGTTGTCCTGCGTCAACTCCAGTTCGACCGCCGCGATCTGCCACTGCCCCGCGCGAAACGCGGCGTCAAAGTCAGCACGTACTTGTGTCAGGTCCCACCGCGCCACCCCGTACGAGGAGAACGCGCCGTTGTTCAACCCCTCGATGTTGAAGAACCGATCCCCGTTCACGCCCTGGCGCGGGCCCCCGGGTTGGATCGTCCCCGTCAGCACCGCCACACTGCTGGCCGTGACCTGACCCATCACGCCCGACGCCAACCCCGCCGCGGCCACCACCGCGATGATGCGATTCATGATTCACTCCCTCTGGCCGATCCCGGCCGTGTGCCCGGGCGACGGCCGCCGGCCACCGAGCCGGCGCACCGCTCGCCCGCTGGCGAACTTACCCGACGCCCGTTGACGTTCCGATAGCCCCGCGTGAATCCCGCGCAAAACGTGGCGCGCCCGTCCTATGCGCACTCTTCACGTCGCGCCCGTTTCGCACCCGTTCCGGCCCCGCGTACGCTTCCCCGTCCCACACAGGGGGAGTTGCATGAAGCGCCCAGGGTTCACCCTCATCGAGTTGCTCGTCGTCATCGCGATCATCGCGCTGCTGATCGGCCTGTTGCTCCCCGCCCTTTCCGGCGCGAGGGAGGCCGGGCGCGGCGTCGTCTGCCAGGCCCACGCGCGGGGCGTCGTCGTCGCCATGGCCGTCTACGAAGCCGACAACCGCGGCGCCCTGGTCGGGCCCAACACCTCCGGCTTCGCCCTCCAGCAGAACCGCCCGTACGTCGAGGGCAAGAGCACCCCCTGCCAGGACTGGGACTTCGTCTCCCCATTGCTGGGTGATTCCATGAACTTCCCCGAGCGCCAGCTCGAGAAGTTCCAGGAAATCTGCCAGACGCGCCTCCGCTGCCCCAGCAACCGCGTCCGCTACACCCAGCGATTCTCCGGCAACCCCCTGCCCATCGAATCCCAGGGCGAGCAGCCCCTCACGCTCAGCTACATGACCCCCGCGTACTTCCAGCTCTATCCAACCGGCACCACCGCGGGCCTCGGCCTGACCTACGAAACCCTCCCCGCCGGCGAGCCCATCACCCTGCCCCGCGGCTACCGCCCTCGCATCGATCTCGTCGGCACCCTCCCCTCCAAGAAAATCATGGTCTTCGAAGGTGCGCGGTACTGGTTCCCCGCCATCAACGGCTTCGACTACTCCACCGTCACCAACGGCGCCGGCCTCGCCGGAACGCCCCAGGGCAACTTCCTCTCCCGCGGCAGCGCCTGGATGGGCTCCGGCGAGAACTACCTCCGCGACGCCAACCGAGGCTACAAACCCAACCCCATCCTCAAGGCCATCTCCCTCCGCCACGCCGAACGCATGAGCGCCGCCATGTTCGACGGCCACGTCGAAGCGCTGGACAACACCCAGAGCGCCGACCCCTCCTGGTACGCCCCCACCAAGTCCGTCATGCGCGCCCCCTCCTCAAGCTGGTGGTACTACCTCGGCCCCGCCACCTCGCCCCTCCGCCAGAACAACTCCTTCATCCCGTAGCTCAACGCCTCACGCCATCGCCCGCAACACAATCCCCGCCCACCGCTCCCGCGGCGTCGTCGCGGCATCGATCCACACCGACCCCGGCGTCGACCGCAACCGCCGCAGCCACGTCCGCTGGTTCTTCGCAAACCGCCGCGTCTCGATCTTGATCTCCTCCACCGCTTCCTCCAGCGTGCCGCCGCCCTCCAGGAACGCCAGCAACTGCTTGTACCCCAGCGCCTCGCGCGCCTGGCCCGTCAGGCGCGGCCGCAGCGACCGGACCTCCTCCAGCAGCCCTCGCTCCATCATCGCCTTCACCCGCGCATTGATGCGCGGGTTGAGCTGTTCGCTCGACCAGTCCAGCCCGACGAGCACGCAATCCTGCCGCGGCGTGCGGTCCCACTGCGACTGGTGCTCGCTGATGGGGCGCCCCGTCTGCCGGAAGACCTCCAGCGCCCGCAGCGTCCGACGCTCATCGTTGGGATGAATCCTCGCCGCCGCCGCCGGGTCCACTCGCTCCAACTCCGCCCGGCGCGCCGCGGGGGACAGCGTCCGCAGCTCCTCGCGGAGGGCGGGGTCCGGCTCCGGCCCTTCAAACAGCCCGTCCAGCATCGCCTTGATGTACAGGTGCGTCCCGCCGACCACGATGGGAACCGCGCCCCGGGCCTTGAGCGCCCCGATGATCCGGTTGGCCTCGCCCAGCCAGTCCGACACCGTGAAACTCTCGCCCGGGTCCACACAATCGAGCAGGTGGTGCACAACGCCCCGCCGCTCCTCGGGCGTCGGCTTGGCCGTGCCGATGTCCATGCCACGGTAGATCTGGAAGGCATCGGCCGTCACGATCTCCGTCGCCCGCCCGCTCCCGATCAGGCCGAGCGCCACCTCCACGGCAAGGTCCGACTTGCCGCCCGCCGTGGGCCCGACAATCACAGGAAACCGCGACACCGCGCAGTGTAGGGCCCGGCGTTCTCCGGCGCCCCCTCACGCGCCCTCACGCCAGCCCTTCCAGCGACCGCAGCGCCAGCGGCTCCGGCGTCGAGAACGCCTCCGCCGCGCCCACGCCCGCCCGCGACCCGAAGTACACGCCCTGGGCCCGGACCCACTCCGGCACGTGCCGGTTCTTCGGGTTGGCGACGAACTGCGATTCGTACGCCAGGATCGACCGCATCTTGTGCTCCAGGAACGCCGAGACATCCACAAAAAAGGATGGCGCCGGCACCGACCGCAGGTGCGTCGCGAAGTAGTGGAACAGCCACTTCGGGTACACCGGCGGCCCCACCTCCAGCCCCTCCGGCGCCGGCATCTCCACCCCCGTCAGTTTCGCGTCAAACCGCGCATCCTCCACGATCCGCGTCACCGCCCGGTGGTCCGGGTGCGCATCCTCCGGGTGCGGCACGAACACGATGTCCGCCCGGTGCGCACGGATCACCCCCGCCACCCGGTGCCTCGCCTCCATCGAATGTTCCACGTACCGGTTCCGCAGCCCGAGCGACACCCGCCGGACCTCGTTCCCCGGCGTCGAGAGCGCCCGGGCCGCCGCCGCCGCTTCCCGCGCACGGACCTCCGGCGACCCGTGCGGCGTCGGTTCCCCGTTGGTCATGTCCAGCAGCAGCACCCGGTGCCCCTGCGAAGCCAGCAGCGCGATCGTCCCGCCCATGCCCAGTTCCTGGTCGTCCGGGTGCGGGCCCACCACAAGCACGTTCGCCATCGCTTCACTCCTGCCGCGGAACACCACCCCCACCTTATAGGGAGCCTCCCAACGCTTTGCCGCCTTCCTCTTCACGTGATCTGAATATCATGGAACGTAGTCCGGGACGCCGCGGCAGCACCTGTTGTCGCGGCGTTTCTTCTTGGACCGATACAGTGCCCCGTGATCACACACGCCCCCGGCGCCACGCCTCCAACCCGAAGCAGGAGCCGCACGGCCCCGCTCCGCGTCTGCCTCTTCACCGACACCCTGGGCGATGTCAACGGCGTCTCCCGCTTCATCCGCAACGTCGCCGAACAGGCCGAGCAGACCGGCCGCGACCTGCGCGTGATCACCTCCACCCAGTTTGAAGTGCCCGACCGCCCCAACATCCTGAACTTCCGCCCCATCGTCGCCGGGAAGATGCCCAAGTACGAGAACCTCGAGTTCGTCATCCCCCCGGCCCGCCGTTTGTTGCGCTACATCCGCGACACCCGTCCGGATGTGATCCACATTTCCACGCCCGGCCCGGTCGGCAGCGTCGGCTGGTGGGCGGCGCGCCGGCTCCGCATCCCCCTCGCCGGCGTCTACCACACCGACTTCCCCGCGTACATCGACTACCTCTTCAACGACGACGCCATGGTGTGGGGCTGCTCCCGGTGGATGCGCACCTTCTACACACCCTTCGCCGCCGTCTTCACCCGCAGCGACGATTACCGCCGCTCTCTCGTCGCCCTCGGCATCGACGACGCCCGCATCATCCGCCTCAAGCCCGGGATCGACACCGGCCTCTTCGACCCCGCGTTCCGCGATGAGGCCATCTGGGCACGCCTCGCCGTTCCCTCCGGCGTGAAAGTCATCTACTGCGGACGCGTCAGCGTTGAAAAGAACCTTCCCCTCCTCCGCGCCATCTGGCCCGAGGCCCACCGGCGCTGCGCCGCCGCCGGCGTTCCCGCGCAACTCATTATCGTCGGCGACGGCCCCTACCGCGAGCAGATGCAGCGAGAACTCGCCGGCGCCGGGGCCTTCTTCCTCGGCTTCCGGCACGGGCGCGAACTCTCCACGATCTACGCCGCCAGCGACCTCTTCGTCTTCCCCTCGACCACCGACACCCTGGGCCAGGTGGTGATGGAATCGCAATGCTCCGGTCTCCCCGTCCTCGTCACCGATCAGGGCGGCCCCAAGGAAGTCGTCCGCCACGGCCACACCGGCCTCATCCTCCCCGCCGCCGCACCGGGTCAATGGATCGACGCCATCACCTCCCTCGCCCTGGATGAACCCCGCCGGAAGCAGATGGGCGCCGCGGCACGGGAATTCATCCGCCCCATGACCATCCGCGCCTCCTTCGACCACTACTGGAACGTGCACGAGACCGTGTCCGCCCCCTCCGAGCCGCGAGTGTAAACGAGCGGACGCTCCGACCTGCACGAGACGCCCGGGCGTCCATCACCGCCGCACCTTCCCCTCCCCCCACGCCTGTACCATCCCTCCATGTCCCAAGACCCCATCAACCCCTCGCAACCCTCCCTCCAGGCCCCCTGGCGCATGTCCTACATCGACGACATCGACGCCAAGGAGAAACTCGCCGGCCCCCCCAAGTCCTCCACCGGGTGCTTCCTCCGCGACTACTGGCTCGCCCCGGCGGACGACGCCCGGAACCACGTGATTGTGCGCACCGCCGACGGCCTGATCCTCCTGAACCGCTTCCCCTACGCCGGCGGCCACCTGCTCGTCGCCCTGGGCGAGGGCCGCCCGCGCCTGCTGGACTACACCCCCGAGCAGCGGGCGAAACTCTGGGCCCTGACCGACCTCGCCCTCGACCTGATGGAGCGCACGCTGGAGCCCCAGGGCGTCAACATCGGCGTCAACCAGGGCCGCGCCGCCGGCGCCGGCGTCCCGCAGCACGTCCACGTCCACCTCGTCCCCCGCTGGGGCGGCGATGTGAACTTCATGGCCGTCGTCGGCAACGTCAAGGTCATCTCCGCCTCCTTGGAGAAGATGGCCGAGCGCTACCGAAAGGTGTGGGAAGCCATGCGCACCGGGACAAAGGGCTGAACGGCCTTGCAGCAAAGAGCCAATTGGCAAAGAGCCACATGGCACAGGGCCAAATAGCCACATCGCTCCGCGCACGATCCCCTTCATGCGACCACGTGAAAGAGTGCCGCTCTATTTGCTCATTTGGACCTGTGCCACTTTGACAACGTGACCTTCACGCCGCCATCCGCTGATCGCACCGCAACCCCACCCGGAACTCCTCCCCCTCCGGCTCGCACCGCGCCACCACCCCCGTCGTGTGCGGCAGCGCGCTCCCCGGCGAGTACAGGCTGAACCGCGTCCCCCGGGGCACCTCCACCGGGCACACCAGCCCCAGCCCGCTCCTCGATTCATCCGCCAGCATCACCCGCGTCAGCGACAACGCCCCATCCTCATCGAAGAACGCGGCCATCGCCGAGCCTGTCCGCTCGGTCCGCATGGAAGCCCGGCGGTCGATCTTGAGTTGCGTGCTGTGCGTGTTCACAGGTAACCCTCCGATAACCGGGGGTGTTATCGGCGGGGAGGAGGCGGGACTGAAGGGATCGGAGGCAAAAGTGAGCCGGAACGTCCTCGCCCAGTCTGGGCTTTCGCGTACGAAACCGGAGCGAGGACGCCCCGGCCCAATCAGAACGCGGGTCTTGAAAGCCGCCGCGACAACAGAAAAGCCAGTTCCAGCGACTGGTGGTAGTTCAACCTCGGGTCGCACACCGTCGCGTAGTTCGTCGACAGGCTCGACTCCGTCACCCCCGCCGCGCCCCCGAGGCACTCGGTCACATCCTCCCCCGTCAGTTCGAAGTGAACCCCGCCCAGCCGCGAGCCGGACTGCCGATGGACCTCCGCCGTCCGGTCGAGCTCCTCCAGGATCGCCGCGAACGACCGCGTCTTCACCCCCGCCGCCGTCGTGATCGTGTTCCCGTGCATCGGGTCGCACATCCACAGCACCCGCCGCCCCGCCCGCTGCACACGCTCCACCAGGTGCGGCAGGATCTTCTCCACGCCCGTCGCCCCCAGCCGCGTGATCAGCACCAGCCGACCCGCCTCGTTGCCCGCGTTGAGCACATCGCACAGCGCCAGCAACTCATCCGGCGAAATGGTCGGCCCGATCTTCACCCCCACCGGGTTCCGCACGCCCCTGAAAAACTCGACGTGCGCCCCATCCACCCGGCGCGTCCGATCCCCGATCCACGGCAGGTGCGTCGTCAGCGTGTAGAACCCCTCCCGCCGCGGCACGCGCCGCGTCTGCGCCGATTCGTACAGCAGGTTCAGCCCCTCGTGGCTGGTAAAGAACTCCAGCCGCGTCAGGTCGTTCAGTGTCCGCTCCCCCAGCGCCTCCATGAACTTGAGCCCATCGCCCAGGCTCCGCATCGTCGCCTCGTACTCCTCCCGCAGCGACGGCGACAGCGATGCGCGCTTCAGGAACGACAGGTCCCAGTATTCCGGGTGGTGCATGTCCGCGAACCCCCCGTCCACCAGCGCCCGGATGAAGTTCAGCGTCAGCGCCGAATGCTGGTACGCCCGCACCAGCATCCGCGGCTCCGGCGCCCGCGCCGCCGCCGAGAAGTCCGGCGAGTTCACCAGGTCCCCGAAGTAGCTCGGCAACGTGTCGCGCCCGCGCGTCTCGGTCGGGCTCGACCTCGGCTTGGCGTACTGCCCCGCAAACCGCCCGATCCGCACCACCGGGATCTTCAGCCCGTGCACCAGCACGAGCGACATCTGCAGCAGGATCTTCAGCTTGCTCGCGATCGCTTCCGCGCGACAATCCGCCAGCGTCTCGGCGCAGTCCCCGCCCTGCAGGATGAACCGCTTCCCTTCCTGCGCCTCCGCGATGTGCTGCCGAAGCCGCTCGATCTCCCAGCTCGTCACCAGCGGCGGCAACGAACGGAGCTTCTCCAGCGCCGCGTCGAGCGCCTCCCGATCCGGGTACGGAACTTCTTGCGCGTTGGGCAGGCCCCGCCACGAATCCGGCGTCCAGAGCGGCTTGGCGGCAGTGTGGATCACGCCAAAGGGTATGTCCCCGCCCGCCGCCGCACGGTTTTTCTGGACCACGACTTATCCGGGCGTTCCCTCCGGCCGATGAGCACACCGCCGGTCGAAGACCCCGCGCGGGGCCTGGCCGGCAACCGGGGCAACCCGGAGTCACCCGGGGCGTGTTCGCGCCCGACATTGGAGCCTCAGATGCCGACCCGCAGGAACTATCGCACGTCGCGCCCGACCAAGCACGCGTCCAAGAACCGCAAGAACACGAAGAACTGGAAGAAGAACTGGAAGAAGCCCACCTCCCGCAAGACCGCGTGGAACAACCCCACGTCGAACAAGCGGACCACCGCCAAGCGCAAGCCCGCCAAGCGCAACACGAAGACCACGAACCCGTGGAACTCCACCTTCACCAAGCGCAGCACCAAGACCAACCGCACCACCAAGCGCAACACCACCAAGCGCGCCTCCGCCCGCAAGAACTACAAGTTCCCGACCTGGAACAACAAGGCCAGCCGCAAGGCCGCCTGATCCCCTCTTTCAGCTCATCGACCACGGACGGTCTGAAGAACCCCGGTCACGAGGCCGGGGTTCTTTGTCGTTCCCGGGTCGGCCAGCGCCCCGAGCCGCTGCGCCTCAAAGAGCTCCCGCCCATACGCGTACAACTCCGCGTCCAGCGCGTTGCACGCCTCCACCGCCTCCAGTTCCGACCGGGCAAGCTGCTCCCGCCGCACCCGCGACGCCGAGACGTTCGCCCGCCCCGCCGCCGCCCTCCGCCACCCCAGCCGCGCCGCGAACATCGCCAGCGACTCCTCAAACCGCTCCGTCAACCCCACCACCATCCCCTCCAGGTGCGCCTTGGCCTCCTCCAGCATCCCCCGCGTCACGCCGCCAACCGGCACGTTCACGTGCCCCAGCGACGACAACGCCCGGACCATGAAGTTGTCCAGCTCCACCGTCAGCCCCCTCTCGATGCACGCCCCAAGCGACAGGTCCCGCGCCGTCTCGTGCAGAAAGTGATCCTCCCTCGAGCGGATGTGCGAGTAGTACGACAACACCCGCTCCACCGGCTCCCGGAGCATCGTCATGTACACGCACGGCCGCGGCAGCAGCTCGTGCACCCCGTAGTACATGTGCCCCTCCACCAGCCGCAGCCGCGCCCGGTCCTCCTCCGGCAGCGACGCCAGCCACGCCGAATCCTTCACCGGATCAACAATCCAGAACGCCCGGCGCGCCGGGTACTGCCGCAGCAGCACTTCGCGCAGCGACGTCCCCCCCGTCTTCGGGATGTGCACAAACACCACCGTGAACGCCGCTTCCCGGCGGAACAGATCCCGCAACCTCATCGATGTCCCAACGCCCATCCACCCCCGATCTTGCATCGCTCGCGCACCTTACCCGCCACCCCACCCACCCTACAGTCCCCCGATGTCCCCGACCACGTCCACGGGTGTGTTGAAGCTCGCCTCCGGGATCTCCACCCTCCCGGACGCGGCCAAGGCCGTCGAGCACGTCTGCGCCCAGTGCGCGGCGGGCCTGGGCTCGGGGAGCATGACCCACCTCGCCCTCCTCTTCTTCACCTCCCACCATATCGCACGGGCCGAGGAAATCGCCCGCGCCGTCCGCAAGGAACTTCAGGTCGAGTGCCTCGTCGGCATTTCCGCCGAGGGCGTCGTCGGCGGGCGGACCGAAGTCGAGCGCTCCCCCGGCGTATCCCTCCTCGCCGCCCGGCTCCCCGGGGTCTCCCTCGTCCCCTTCGCGACCGACGAAATCCTCCCCTACGACGAATCCACCCCCGAAGGCCTGAGCAAGCTCGCCCGTGGCTTCGGCGCCGATGAGGCCCTCCGTGCCAGCTTTCTCTTCGCCGATCCCTTCAGCGTCCCCGCCGCGGGCCTCGTCGGCGCCATGAACAAGGCCCGTGCCCACGCCCGCATCGGCTCCATCATCGGCGGCCTCGCCTCCGCCTCCGAGAAGGCCAACGGCAACGCCCTCATTCTCGACGATGCCGTCTACCGCGCCGGCCTCGTCGGCGTCAGCCTCCGCGGCCCCGTCCGTGTCGACACCGTCGTCAGCCAGGGCTGCCGCGCCGTCGGCCCCACCTTCATCGTCACCAAGGCCCGCAAGAACGTCATCCTGACCCTCGGCGGCCGCCCCGCGCTCCAGGTCGTCCGCGAACTCGTCGAGTCCCTCTCCCCCGAAGACCAGGAACTCCTCAAGCGCGGCCTCTTCGTCGGTCGAGTGATCGACGAGTACAAGGACCGTTTCGGCCGCGGCGACTTCCTCATCCGCAACGTTGTCGGCGTCGAGGAATCCAACCAGGCCATCGCCATCGCCGAGGTCCTCCGCGTCGGCCAGACCGTGCAGTTCCACCTCCGCGACGCCCGCACCGCCGATGAGGACCTGGCCCTCCTCCTCGACGCCCAGCAACTCCGCGAACCCCCCGTCGGCGGCCTGCTCATCACCTGCAACAGCCGCGGCACGCGACTCTTCGACCGCCCGCACCACGATGCCTCCGCCATCGCCCGCGCCTTCGCGCCTCAGATCCCGGGCGAAGCCGCCGCCAGAGGCGGTCAGTCCATCGACCCCGGTTCGCCCACCTTCCCCCTCGCCGGCTTCTTCGGCGCGGGCGAGATTGGACCGATCGGCGACCAGAGCTTCCTCCACGGTCACACCGCCTGCCTCGCCTTGTTCCGCTCTGAGCCGAAGGCTTGAACCGGCGCTCAATGCCGCTGGCTCGGCTTGGGGTCCGCAACTGCCACAAGGCCGCCACTCCGCCGAAAATACCTATTATAAACCTAACACATGTCGATGGGCCGCCAGTTCCTCTTGACAATCTCTACCTTTATCCCTTTCCTGTCCGACCTAGACTGGTCCGGATCATGTATTAGTTAGGAATCTAATCGGATATCGCATGGCCAAGAAGCCCGCATCAACAGCCACAGAAACCGCCCCGCCCAGCAAGAGTGGCGGCAGTGGGGGGGGCAGAGGAGGTCGAAAGTTCCGCGGCCCATCCCGCGGGACGTCCTACACCGCCGGCGCCGCCAAGAACCGCCACCTGGTCATCGTCGAATCCCCCTCCAAGGCCAAGACCATCAACAAGTACCTCGGCCCGGAGTATCTCGTTCTCGCCTCCGTCGGCCACGTCCGCGACCTCCCCTCCAAGAACCCCAAGGGCGTCAAGTCTCCCGTCCCCGGCGTCGACCTCGAACACGACTTCAAACCGACCTACGAAGTCTCGGAAGGCAAGGACAAGGTTGTCAGCGACCTGAAACGCGCGGCCAAGGAATCGCTCGCCTCCGACCGGGAAGTCTGGTTCGCCACCGACTTGGACCGCGAAGGGGAAGCCATCGCCTGGCACCTCGCCCAGGAACTCGGCATCCCCTCCTCCAAGGCCAAGCGCGTCATCTTCCCCGCCATCACCAAGAGCGAAATCGAAAAAGCCTTCAGCCACCCCCACCCCATCGATGAGGACCGCGTCAACGCCCAGCAGGCCCGCCGCATCCTCGACCGCATCGTCGGCTACCAGGTCTCGCCCCTGCTGTGGAAGAAGGTCACCCGCGGCCTCTCCGCCGGCCGCGTCCAGTCCGTCGCCGTCCGCCTGGTCGTCGAGCGCGAACGCGAGATCCGCGCCTTCCTCCCGGACGAGTTCTGGTCCATCACCGCCAACTTCGCCCTCTCCGCCGAGGACGCCCGCACGCTCGCGCCCGAGTGGCGGAAGTTCCTCGCCCGCAAGGATGAAAAGGGCAACGGCCCGACGCTCAAACTCCAGAACGCCTGGCTCGGCGAGCACCGCGCCCTGAAGGCGGAGCTCGTCGAAGTCTCGGGCGAAAGGTTCGACGGCCGCCTCGCGTCAAAGGAAGGCAACGGCGAAGCCCTCGCCAAGTGGGCCTCCGATATCGCCGCCGCCGCGGGCCTGACCGATGTGAAGGCCACCCTCACCGAAGACCCCAAGGGCAAGGGCCCCGCCCGCTTCGTCCGCACGATCTCCGGCAACGCCGACCCCGCCACGCCCTACGCCATCCGCTCCATCGAAACCAAGCGGACCACGACGCGCCCCCCGCCCCCGTTCATCACCTCCACCCTCCAGCAGGCCGCCTCCAGCCGCCTCGGCTTCGGCGCCCAGCGCACCATGCGCGCCGCCCAGCAGCTCTACGAAGGCGTGGACATCCCCGGTGAAGGCCCCGTCGGCCTCATCACCTACATGCGCACCGACTCGACGCACCTCGCCGGCGATGCGCTCGACATGGCCCGCTCCTACATCAAGAAAACCCACGGCGACAAGTACCTCCCCGAAAAACCCAACTTCTTCTCCTCTTCCAACAAGGCGGCGCAGGAAGCCCACGAGGCCATCCGCCCCACCAACGCCGACCTCACACCGTCACGCGTCAAGAACGCGCTCACGCCCGACCAGTTCCGCCTCTACCAGATCATCTGGGAACGCTTCATCGCCTGCCAGATGACCCCCGCCCAGTGGGACTCCACGAGCATCCTCATCACCGGCGGCAAGGACCCCAAGCGCCCCCTCACCTTCAGGGCCTCCGGCCGCATCCTCGTCTTCGACGGCTTCTACCGCGTCAGCGGCGTCCCCACCGCCAGCGATGAACAGACGCTCCCCGCCCTCAAGGAGCAGCAACCCCTCTCCCCCTTCGCCATCGACCCGACGCAGAAGTTCACCAGCCCCCCGCCGCGCTACTCCGAAGCCTCGCTCATCAAGAAGCTCGAAGAAGAAGGCATCGGCCGCCCCTCCACCTACGCCTCCATCATCAGCGTCATCCAGGAACGCAAGTACGTCGAGCAGATCGAACGGCGCTTCTACGCCACCGACCTCGGCGAGGTCGTCACCGACAAGCTCGTCGAGGCCTTCCCCCAGATCCTCGACGTCGGCTACACCCGCGAGATGGAATCCGAGCTCGACAAGGTCGAGGAGGACCACCTCGACTGGGTCAAGATGCTCCACCGCTTCTACGGCCCCTTCAAGAAGGACCTCGAGCACGCCATGGAGAACCTCAGCCACGCCAAGGCCGAGGCCACCCCCGCGCCCCCGGAGTACAAGTGCGCCGTCTGCGGCTCGCCCACCGTCTACCGCTTCGGCAAGAACGGCCGCTTCCTCTCCTGCTCCCGCTACCCCGACTGCAAGTACGCCGCCCCCGTCGACCGCGACGGCGTCCCACGCGCCGCCGCCGAGACCGTCGACGTCGCCTGCCCCAAGTGCGGCGGCCCCATGACCAGCCGCACCGGCCGCTTCGGCCCCTTCCTCGGCTGCGCCCGCTACGGCGACAAAACAAATCCGTGCGACGGCATCCTCAACGTCGACAAGAAGGGCAAGGTCGTCGCCCCCTCCCCGCCCGCCCTCCTCACCGACCTCCCCTGCCCCACCTGCGGCTCTCCCCTCAACCTCCGCAGCGGCCTCCGCGGGCCCTGGCTCGGCTGCTCCCGCTTCCCCAAGTGCCGCGGCCGGGGCAAGTACCAAGACCTCTCCGACGCCCAGCGCGCCGACCTCGAAGCCCGCCTCGCCGCCCACGAGAAGGCCAACCCCACGCCCATCATCCGCACCCTCTCCGGCAAGCCCCTCACCGACGCCAAGGGCAAGCCCCTCCCCGACGCCCCGACCGTCGAGGCCCTCTCCGGCAAGGACAGCAGCACCGCCGACGAACCCCTCCCCGAAGAGGTCACCGCAGAACCATGACCGTCGCGATCATCGTCGCGCTCATCCTCGCCACCGACGCCGTCGTCGTCTTCGCCATCATCCGCTCCATCACCGAGCCCCTCCGAACCCTCGCCCAGCAGTTCCCCCCGACCACGCCCGCCCCCGACGCCGTCCGCCGAGGCTTCCAGTCCTTCAGCTTCGGCCTCGTCAACGCCGGCTGGAGCATGCACGTCGCCGTCGATGAGCAGTCCCTCCACCTCTCCCCCAACCGCATCATGCGACTCTTCGGCATCCCCGCCCTCTCCATCCCCTGGACCCACATCCGCGCCCTCAAGCGCGGCCGCTGGTACACCACCGTCCGCATCGAGGGCGACCGCGAACGCCTCGAAGTCAAAGGCCCGAACTGGTGCCTCTCCCTCGCCGCCTGAGCCTCACCGCGGCCGCGCATCCTCCGGCTCCGCTCCCACCGCCGTGCTCGGATACATCCGATCCGTGAACACCACGGCATCAAAGCTCTCCGGCCACGCGCCCCGCATCGGCGCATACCCCAGCGGCCGCGCCACCACCGGACCGCGCAGCCAGTGCCCCTCCGGCAACCCTCGAAAGTCCACAAACAGGTACGGCTTCCCCGTCGCATGCAGCATGGCCTCGAGCGTCCCCTCCGCCGCCTTCTCGATCGGCGCCGCTCCGGACCACGGCCGCCCGATACGACCCGAGTACGCCGTGAACATCACGCTGTACATCCCATCGCCCATCGACTCGAACAGCACATCTCCCATCGGACGCACACCCCTGTGATTATTCGCTGAGCCAACCCACTCCAGCCCCTCCACCCGCCGCGCGTTGTGCATGCTCGCCGCCCACACGATGATTTTCTTCCCCTTGTAGTACTCGTTCGCGAGAAACAGCAGATTCTCCCCCATCCTCCGGTCCCGGTCGTTGAACGCATCAACGCCCGGCTTCATCCGCTCCACAAAGCTCACCACGTTCCCAATGGCCCGCTCCTGAAACCTCACTTCCCGCCGCCCGTGAACAGCCTCCAGCCTCTCCCGCTCACGCTCCACCACGTCAAGAAGCGACCTCACCGCTCCTAACTCCCCCGGCAGCGCCGGCCGATCCGGCCCCGGCCTCTGCTCCAGCCACGCGAACACACGCCCCAGCGATTCCCGCTGCTCCGCCGTCAGCATCCCCGCATCCACCGCATCGAAAAACCCGTTCACTTTCTTCGGAAACGGTGTGCTCGACGGCGCCGTCGTCACCTGATCGTCAAACCCCGCCGTCAACAGCGGTCTCTCCCCCACCCGCTCTTTCCGAACGTACCCCAACAACTCCTGGCACTGCTGCGAGATCGACCAGATCCCGAAGAGCCCGATCCCTGGCGCCTCCTCCACCGACCTCCCCGCCGCGAACGCCTCATCCAGCCGCCGCATCTCCTCCATCCCCGATTCCCACGCCAGAACCTCAAACCCCATCTCCCGGTGCAGGAACTTCACCAGCCGGCTCTTGGCCGCGAACGTCGCCCCATCCCCGTGCGTTTGCTCCCCCAGCAGCACCACCCGCGCCCCACCGATCGCGGCCTTGAGCGGTGCAAGGTCGGACATGTCGTTCTCGTGAATCGCAATCGTCCGCAGCGGAACCGCGTGCTCCGCAAGCCAACGCACCCGCTCATCCTCCTGCGCCAACGCCGCGCACGCCGCCGTCGCCACCACCATCAGCACCGCTCTCATCCCGGTGTATACACGCATGCCTCCCAACGGTTGCCATCGTTCTCGCACCAACTCCCTCACTCCTCCTCCAGCGTCCTCTTCCGCCGCAGCACATGGTGGTAGTGCTGCGCAAACCGGTGCGCTTCATCCCGGATCGCCTGGCACAGCCGCAGCCCCAGGTGCTCCCGCGACAGCCGGATCGGCTCCGCCCGATCCTGCACGTAAATCAACTCCTCCTTCTTCGCCAGGCTGATCACCATCGGCGGCTTGATCCCCAGCGTCTCAAACGCCTCCAGCGCCGCGTGCAACTGCCCCAATCCCCCGTCAATCAGGATCACATCCGGGTACAGCTCGTGCCCCTCCCCCGCTTCCCGATACCGCCGCGACACCACCTCCCGGATGCTCGCGTAATCATCGTTCCGCCCCGTCTCGCTGCTTCCCTGTCTCGCCGCCTCGCTCCCCTTGATCCTGTACCGCCGATACTCATTCTTGAGCGGCCGCCCATCCACGAAGCACACCTTGCTCCCCACCGTCTCCCCCCCCTGCAGGTGCGCGATGTCGATCGCCTCCAGGCACCGGATCGGCTGCTCCATCCCCAGCGCCTTCTGCAGACTCCGCAGCCCCTTCTTCGGATCCACGTAGAACGACTCCGCCTCCGGCTGCCACCGGTCCCGCCTCGTCGCCCGCTCATCCAGCTTCTCGATCGCCCGGATCTGGTCCCGGATCGTCGCCGCCTTCTCAAACTTCAGTTCCGCCGAGGCCGCGCCCATTTCCTCCCGCATCTCCCGCAGCATCACGCTCCGCTTGCTCTCCAGGAACCGGACAAACCGATCGATGTCCTCCCGGTACGGCTCCCTCCCGATCTTCGCCGCGCACGGCGCCGTGCACCGCCCGATGCTGTACAGCAGACACGGCCGGAACACCCTGTTCTTCGGGTCCCCATCCACAATCTCCAGCGAGCACGTCCGGAACTTGAACACCCGCTGAAGCAGATGCACCGCCTCCCGCAGCGCCCCGGACGCCGTGAACGGCCCGAAGATCTTCGCCCCGCGCAGCTCCTCCGCCCCCGGCGACCGCGTGATGAACACCCGCGGAAAGTCGTCCCGCATCGTGATCGCCAGGTACGGGAACGTCTTGTCATCCGTCAGCATCGCGTTGAACTTCGGCCGGATGTCCTTGATCAGCCGGTTCTCCGCCAGCAGCGCCTCCCACTCCCCCTCGCACTCCACCACGTCAAAGTCCTGGATCAACTCCAGCATCGGCTGCTTCTTGGGCCCGAGATCCGCCGACGGCACGAAGTACGACGACACCCGATCCGGCAGCCGCAGCGCCTTGCCGACATACAGCACCACCCCCGCCGCGTCCTTCATCAGGTACACACCGGGAACCTTCGGCAGCCCCCGCGCCTTCTCCGACAGCCGCGCCATCCTCGCTTCGCGTGTCTCGTCCACGATCAATCGTACGGGCCCGAACCCCCTCACCCCGCACGCCAGATCGCCTTGATCAGGAACAGGTACAGCGGAATGCCCAGCGTCACGTTCAGCGGGAACGTGATCCCCAGCGCCATCGGGATGTACAACCCCGCGTTCGCCTGCGGCACCACGAGCCTGATCGCCGCCGGAACCGCAATGTACGACGCCGAGCCGCACAGCACCGTGAACAGCAGCGCATCACCCGTCCCCAGCCCGATCACCCGCGCCAGCGCCATCCCCACCAGTCCACTGAGCACCGGCATCACCACGGCAAACCCGATCCCGAACGCCCCCGCCGCCGCCAGCGTCCGCAGCCGCTGCGCCGCCAGCAGGCCCAGGTCCAGCAGGAAGAAGCACAGGATCCCCGTGAAGATCCCTTGGTAGAACGGACGCAGAAGTGTGTCACCTCGCGACCCCGTCAACAACCCCACCGCCATCGATCCCAGCAACAGGAACACCGGCCCGTTCAGGAACGACTCGTGCAGCAGCTTCCCCCACGGCAGCCGCCCCCCTTCGTTCGTGCTCATCCGCACCAGCAGCACCGCCGTGATGATCGCCGGCGACTCCATGAACACCATCGTCGCCACCATCGAGCCCGAGTGCGCGATCCCCAGCTCGTCCAGCACCGCCTGCGCCGTGATGAACGTCACCGCCGACACCGACCCGTACGTCGCCGCCACCGCCCCCGCGTCGTACACCGACAACCGCCGCCGCAACACCCAGAACGCCGCCAGCGGAACCACCACCGACATCGCCACGCCCGCCCCGATCGCCAGCCCGACCTCCCGCGTGATCCCCCCGTGCTCCAGCTCCACCCCGCCCCGGAACCCGATCGCAAACAGCAGGTACAGCGACAGCAGCTTCGGGATCGGGTACGGCACACGCAGCCCCGTCCGCAGCAGCGTCGCCAGCATGCCAAGCACGAAGAACAGGATCGGCGGCGACATCAGCGTGTTCATCAGGACCCATCAGAATCGAACCTCGCCCGCGCCGCCAGTCCCTCGCTCTTGTCAATTGCCGCGCCGGCCATCGACAAAACCCGATCTCTACCATTCAACGCGTGCCCCTCCCTCTCCCTTCACTTACCCCCCACCGGCTCAGCGCCCGACTCCGGCGATGGTCCTGCCTCGCGAGCCTCCTCACCCTCGCGGCGTGCGCGGCACCGCCATCCCCGCCCGCCGAGCCAGACCCAACCGAGCCCATCGCCCACTCGACCTCCCGTGACCCCGCTCCCCCCTCCTTTCACGACTTCCGCCCCTCCCTCCACGGCTTCCGCTTCCGCAACGGCTTCCAGGGCCGAATCGTCGGCACGGGCGAGAACAGCTACGGCCTCTGCGGCGGCATGTCCTTCGCCGCCGCGGACTTCTTCCTCGCCCGACGCCCCATCCCCCCCGACACCACGCCCCCCGCCGACGGCACACCCCTCCACCGGTACCTCTTCACACGCCAGTCCGTCTCCTTCGGCACCCTCGGCGCCATGGGCCTCAAGTTCGTGGAATGGATGCGCCTGCCCGACGACGGCCCCGACGGCGCCCACGCCCGCACACTCGCCGCCCTCCCCGCCATCACCCGCACCCTCTCGCGGGGTGAACCCGTGATCCTCGGCCTCGTCCTCGTCCGCGCCGACGGCCGCGCCAAGGCTTGGGACAACCACCAGATCCTCGCCCTGGCCGCGGCGCCGGACGGCTCGTCGATCCGCATCTACGACCCCAACTTCCCCCGCCGCGACGACATCACCATCTCCATCCGGCACCAGGGCAACTCCACCACCATCCGCCAGCACATCCCCGGCCGCGCCGACATCCCCGTGCGCGGCCTCTTCCACATGCCCTACTCGCCCTCCGTTCCACCCGCCATCCCCCAATGAAAGAACGCCGCGCCAAGGGGCGCGGCGTTCGGCAAGCCTCTCGAACCGCCGTCCCTTAGAGCCTGTTTCAGAACATGGCTATCGGCCGATAGCCATGTCGGTCGGCACAAGTGCAAGGAGGCACGATCATGGCGGCGGAGCTGCTCCCGGAAGCGTTGTGGGAAGAGATCGAACCATTGTTGCCGCCGCTGTCGCGGGCCGAGACGGGCCGGCCGCCGGTGGACAACCAGAAGGCGTTGCGGGGCATCCTCTTCGTGCTGCGCTTCGGCGTGCCGTGGCAGGCCGTGCCCACCGACGCCTTCGGCGTCAGCGGAAGTTCGTGCTGGCGGCGTTTCAGCGAGTGGACCAAGGCGGGCGTGTGGCCGGAGGTGCATCGGCGGCTGCTCAACCGACTCGGGAAAGAGGGCGGCATCGATCTCCAGCATGTCGTGGTCGATTCGCAGTCGGTGCGCGCCGTCAAAGGGGGAACCACACCGGGCCGAACCCGACGGACCGCGGCAAACAGGGCTGCAAACGCCATGTGCTGACGGAAGCCGACGGCGTGCCGTTGGTCGTGCAGACCACGCCCGCCAATGTCCCCGATCAGGCGCAACTGCCCGCGCTGCTGGAGGCGCGTCCCGCGGTGCAAGGTCCGCGTGGTCGGCCGCGTCGCAATCCCGACGAGATCATCGGCGATCGCGCGTACGGGACCAGAGAGATGATCGCGTTGGTGGAGTCGGAGGGCATCGAGAGCCTGCTCGCCCCGCGTGCCGACGACACCCACGGCAGCGGCCTTGGCGTCCTGCGCTATGTGGTCGAACGGACGCTGGCGTGCTTCAGCCACTTCCGACGCCTCCGACTCTGCTACGAGCGATGGGGCCAACACTTCCAGGCCTTCCACGACCTCGCCGCCGCGATGCTCGTCTGCTCGCGGCTCACATCTCTCTCGCTACCGTTCTGAAACAGTCTCTTAGGGGCAGCCGTTCGCGAACTTGTTCAGGTAGCACTGGAAGTCATTGGCCGTCAGGATCGGGGCGCCCGTGCTCCCGTCGCAGTTGGCGTACGCCGTGCCAAGCGCGAAGTTGTTGAGGAAGCACTGGAAGTCATTGGCCGTCAGCAGCGGGCTGCCCGTGCTCCCGTCGCAGTTCGCCCAGCACCCGCACTTGTGCAGCGCGAGGAACGGCGAGTACGCCGACCCCGCCCGGAAGAACGGCCCGCCGACGACCAGGTCGCCCCCGAACGTCGCCAGCGTCGCCACCCCGTCGGGCCCCTGGTTCGTCCCCAGGTCGACCCAGGACGACCCGTTCCACTTCGCCAGCGCCCGGGCCTGGTCCCCGGTCGTGCCGAACGAACCGCCCGCGTACAGCTCGCCGTTGTGGACGGCCAGCGCCGTGACCGTGCCGACCGCGGTATCGATCCCCGCGCTCATGTCGACCCACTGCGTGCCGTTGTACATCGCCACCTTCCGCATCGGCGAGCCGTTGATCGTCGTGAAGTCCCCGCCGATCACGAGCTGCCCGTTGTAGTTGGCCATGGCGTACACCGTGTCGTTCACCAGCGACCCGTTGAACGTCGTCCATTCGGACCCGTCCCACTGCGCCAGCCGGCCCGTCAGCACGCCACCCGCATGGGAGAAGTGCCCACCCACCAGCAGCTTCCCGTTGAAGTTCATCAGGCAGCGCCCCGGCGCGTTCAACCCCGTGCCGAGGTTGAGCGACACGTTCCCCGGGCCCCACCGCGCGATGAAGTTCAGACCCGTCGTGGCGCCCGAGGCCGTGAAGTTCCCCGTCGCCACCGTCCCGATCGACCCCAGCGGACCACCCGTGGAGCCGTAGGCCGCCAGCGCGTGGACCTCCCCGTTCACGCCGTTGCCCACCTGGCTGAACTCGCCCGCGAACTGGTAGCTGGCGATGTTGGACGCGTTCGCCGCGCCCGCCTGCGTGAACTTGCCCGCGATCGTGGTCGTGCCGACCGTCACGCCGTTGCCCTTGAACATGATCGCGTTGATCGGGCCATCCGTGCCGTTGAAGCCCTGGGTGCCCACCGCCGCCGAGAACCGCGTCCCGTCGAACGCCACCAGGTTCCGGGCGAACACGTTGTTGCCCACGTGCATCTCGAACGACCCGCCGATCAGCAGGCTCGAACCCATGCTCAGCATGCAGCGCACCGGGCCCGAGGGGGCGCCACGCAGCGCGGACCACCCGCTCCCGTCGTGCATCGCCATCCTCGCCGCCGGCACATCGCCGTCAACGTTGCTCGCCCGCGAGAAGGTCCCGCCGACGTACACCGCATCCTTGTACGTCGCCGCCGTCAGCGCCCCGGCGTCCAGCCCCGCGCCCATCGCGTCCCAGAAGGCCCCGTTGAACTTCGCCGCGTTGTTCACCACCAGGCCCGTGCCGGTAAGCGTGAAGCTGCCCACCGCGTGCAGGTCCCGGCCGCTGTTCCGCGTCGTCAGCCCGCGCACCGTGCCCACCAGCCCCGACGCCAGCGGCATCCAGCCCGTCGCGCTCGAATACCGCGCCACGCTGTTGAGCACGCGCCCGCCCACCGTGCCGAAGCTGCCCGCCGCGACCAGCTCCTGGTTGATCCCGTCCGGCGAGTAATCCGCGATGGCGAAGACGCCCGCGCCCGGCAGCCCGCCGCTCAGCCCGTTCCACGCGTTGGTGGCCGGGTTGTAGCGCAGGATGTTCGCCGCGTTGTTGAGCGTCGGGTCCACGAACACGCCGCCGATATAGACCGACCCGTCCGCCATCCGGTAGTGCAGCGCGTTGACCGTGCCGCTGAAGAACGCGCCGACCGCGCTGTACGCCGACCCGTTGAACCGCGCCAGGGCGCCCGTCGCCACGCCCCCCGCCGACGCGAACGAACCGCCCATGTACAGGACGTTCCGGACCGGGTCAAACGTCAGCGCGTTCACATCCCCGCCGCTCACGCCGCCCCCGATCGCCGCCCACTGGCCCGTGACGCCGCTGAACCGCGCCACCCGCGAAGCGCTCACAAGGCCCGCCGTGGAGAAGCTGCCGCCCGCGATCAGCGTGTTGTTCGATGAATCCACCGCCAACGCCCGAACCGCCCCGTTCACCCCCGTCTGCAACGGCTTCCACCCCGACCCGTCCCACATCGCGATGTTGTTGAACCCGCCCGAGCTCGTCGCGGTGAACGATCCGCCCACGACCAGGCACGGCGCCAGCGGCCCGTTCCCGTCCGGATCCCAGAGCACCGAACAGTTCACATTCCCGTTGACACCTTCCGGGTAGGTCAGACCCGGGGGCACGACGAATGTGGGGTTGCACTGCGCCGCCGCCGTGCCCGCCAGGGCCAGAAGGGCCGCCGCGGACACCGAAGCGATACGAACACGACTGAAAGTACTGCGAAACATGAACACTCCTTGTGTTGAGGGTTTTCCTGCGGCTCATGGGCCGCTACGCTCTTTCAGGCGCAGACCGCGCACCGGCAGCCCCCCCTTCGCGAACAAAGTTTCTCGGAACCCCCGCGATTCGTGCTCGGACATGGGGCCAGGCGCACCAACTGCCCAGGGGAGGCCCCAATGGCCGCGGACCAGGTCGAACCACAGCCCGAACTCACCGACTCCGTCTACGCCAGCATGAAGGCCATCGCGCAGCGCCAGCTCGCCGAGGAACGCCCGGGACACACCCTCCAGGCCACCGCCCTCGTCCACGAAGCCTTCATGAGGATGGAAAGGGCCGGCCGCTACACGCCCCGCGAACGCGCCATGTTCTTCTGGGCCGCCGCCGAGGCCATGCGCCGGATCCTGATCGAGAGCGCCCGGGCCAAGAAAGCCGTGAAGCGCGGCGGCCGGGGCGTGCGACAGGAATGGACCGAGGCCATCGCCGGCGTCGCCGACCTCAGGAATTCTGACAATCCGGAGGAATTCGAGGCCCTCGACGCCGCCATCCTGCGCCTCCAGGAGCATGACAAGCGGGCCGGCGATGTCGTGCGACTCCGGTTCTACGCGGGACTCGGTCTCGACGAAGTCGCCGAGGCGCTCGACATCTCCCCGCGCTCGGTCAAGCGAGACTGGGAATACGCCAGGGCATGGCTCCTGCGGAACCTCGCCGAATCAGGGCCCGCCGGCCCGGGAGCGTGACCAATGACCGCGGCCGGATCCGGGCACACCCCGTCAGCCAAGGAAGTCTTCGCCGATGCGCTGGAGGTGGAACCGGCCGAACGAAGCGCCTTCATCGAGCGGGCCTGCGAGGGCCACACGGCCGTGGTCGCCGAGGTCCACCAGCTCCTGTCCATGCACGAGAGCGCCCGGAAGTTCCTGAGCCTGCCCACCAAGTCGCCCGACCTCGGCGAGGCGCCGGGCACCATCATCGGCAAGTACAAGCTCCGCGAACTCATCGGCGAGGGCGGGTTCGGCTCCGTGTTCCTCGCCGAGCAGGAACACCCCGTCCGCCGGCGCGTCGCCCTCAAGATCATCAAGCTCGGCATGGACACCAGGAGCGTCGTCGCCCGCTTCGAACAGGAGCGCCAGGCCCTGGCCCTGATGGACCACCCCAACATCGCCAAGGTCTTCGACGCCGGCTCCACCGCCGGCGGCCGCCCGTACTTCGTGATGGAGCTGGTCAAGGGAGACGCCATCACCACCTACTGCGACAGGAACCAGCTCACCATCCCCGAGCGGCTGCGGCTGTTCACACAGGTGTGCCACGCCGTCCACCACGCCCACACCAAGGGCGTCGTCCACCGCGACATCAAGCCCAGCAACATCCTCGTCGCCACCCAGGACGGCCGCCCCCACGCCAGGATCATCGACTTCGGCATCGCCAAGGCCACCTCCCACCGCCTCACCGAGAAGACCGTCTTCACCGAGTTCCGCAACTTCATCGGAACCCCGGAGTACATGAGCCCCGAACAGGCCGAGGGCAGCCTCGACATCGACACCCGCACCGACGTCTACTCCCTCGGCGTCCTCCTCTACGAGCTGCTCACCGGCACCACCCCCTTCGATCCCGCCCGCCTCCGCTCCGCCGCCTTCGCCGAGCTCCAGCGCATCATCCGCGAGGTCGAGCCCCCCCGCCCCAGCACCCGCCTCCAGCAGTCGGCTCAGACCCTCTCCAGCGTCGCCGCCCAGCGCCGTGTCGATCCCACACGACTGGGTGGCCTGGTTCGTGGCGACCTCGACTGGATCGTCATGAAGTCCCTCGACAAGGACCGCGCCCGCCGCTACGACAGCGCCAGCGCCCTCGCCGACGACCTCCGCCGCCACCTCGTCGGCGAGGCCGTCGTCGCCGCGCCGCCGACGCAGATGTACCGCGTCCGCAAGTTCGTCTCCCGGCACCGGGGCGCCGTCCTCGCCTGCTCCCTCATCGGCCTCACCCTCGCCTCCGGCGCCGTCGGCGTCGGCTTCCTCGCCGTCAAGGAACGCCGCGCCCGCGAACGAACGGAGAAAGCCGAATCCGAAATGCGCCGGCGATCCGAGGACCTCGAACAGGTCGCCAGGTTCCAGAGCGAGCAGCTCCGCGCCATCCGCCCGGACACCATCGCCGAGGTCTTCCGCGCCGAACTGCTCGCGCAGACGCGGTCGGCCATGGAGAAGGCCCAGGCCCAGCCCGAGCGGATCGAGGCCGACCTCGCCGCCCTCCGCTCGCTCCTCGCCCGCCCGAACCTCACCAGCATCGCCGTCAAGGTCCTGGATGCCGCCATCATCGACCGCTCGGTCAAGTCCGTGCGCGACCAGTTCGCCGACCAGCCCCTCGTGCGCGCACGCCTCCTCCAGTCGCTCGCCGACCTCATGCTCGAACTCCACCTCCCCGAACGCGCCACAGGACCCCAGGCCGAGGCCCTCACCATCCGCCGCGAGAAGCTCGGCCCCGACCACCCCGACACGATCGCCTCCATGCTCAGCGCGGCGGGGCTCGCCCGGGCGCAGGGCCGCCTGGACCAGGCCGCCCCGCTGATCGAAGAAGCCTTCGAGGCCAGCCGCCGGCTCCCCACTCTCCATGAGCACACCGCGCTGGCCGCCCTCGTCAACCTGTCCTCGCTGCGCATGATCCAGGGAAAGGCCGACGAGGCCGAACCCCTGCAGCGCGAGGCGCTCGAACTCAGCCGCAGGGTCCTGGGCGAGTCCCACCCGGACACCGCCGGCGCCATGGCCAACCTGGCCTTCACGCTCGGCAGCCGCAGCCGCTTCGACGAGGCCGTCACCCTCATGCGCGACGCCCTGGCCATCCGCCGGCGCGCCCTCGGGGACGACCACCCCGACACCGCCGAGTCCGTCAACAACCTTGGGTTCATGCTCGTGGACGCCGGCCGCGGCGCGGAGGCCGAGTCCCTCTTCCGCGAGGCCCTCGACGCCCGGCGACGCCTGCTGGGGGACGACCACCCCCTCACCATCACCGCCCAGAGCAACATCGGCTCCGCCCTGCGGGCGCAGGGCAAGGCCACCGCCGCGGCGGAGGCGTTCCGGAGCGCCTGGGAGGCGCGGGTCCGCACGCTGGGCCAGGACCATCCCGATGCGCTGGCGGCGGCGGCCAACCTGGGCGTGGCCCTGCTGGACGCCAACCGCACGGACGAGGCCGTGGCCTTCCACCAGCGGGCGTACGAGGGCCGGCTGCGGATGCTCGGACCGGACGACCCCCGCACGCTCAGCTCGATGTCGAACATGGGGTCGCTGCTGGACCGGCTCGGGAAGAGCGACGAGGCCGAGCCCCTGGCGCGCGGGGCGTTCGAGTCCCGCCGCCGCCTGCTCGGCCCCGACCACGCCGACACGCTCCACTCTCAGCACAACTATGCGTCTGTCCTGGCGCACCGCGGGCAGCTGGAGGCGGCCGCGTCCGTGTGCGAGGAGGTGCTCGCCAAGCGCCGCGTCGCGCCGGGATCAGGGCACCCCCGCACGCTCACGTCGGTGCACCTGCTGGGCACGATCCGTCGCGACCAGGGCCGCCTCGCCGAGGCCGAGGCCCTGTACAAGGAGGCGATGGAGGGACGCGGGAAGCATCCGCTGGCCAACGACAGCCGGTACCTGTACGCCCTCACGCTGCTCGAGCAGTCCAAGTTCGAAGAGGCGGAGCGGGAGGCGATCCGGCTTGAGGCGGGGCTGCGTTCGGAGGGGAACGACGACAAGCTCGCCAACGCGGTGGAGCTGCTGGTCAAGCTGTACGAGGACTGGAACAGGGTCAGCCCGGGGGCGGGGCTTGAGGCCAAGGCGGCGTCGTGGCGTGCCCGGCGGTCGGGCGGAGCGGAGCGGTGAGGCTCACGGCGAGAGGGCCAGGCGGCACATGAGTTCGACGCCTTGGGGGAGGGCGTCGTCGTTGAAGTCGAAGTCGGGCTGGTGGAGGGCGGGGTAGCGGGTGACGCTGGCGGGGCGGAGGCCGAGGAAGAAGAAGCAGGCGGGGACGTGCTTGCCGTAGTAGGCGAAGTCCTCGCCGCCCATGGTTGGGTGTTCGAGGCGCTGGACGCAGCCGGGGCCGAAGGCGGCGGTGGCGATGGAGAAGAAGCGTTCGGTCTCGTCGGCGTCGTTGGCGGTGACGGGGTAGCCCTCCATGTAGTTGATCTCGGCGCGGCAGCCGTGGGCCTGGGCGGTCTGGTTGATGATCTGGTGGAAGCGGTCCCTGGCGAGGGTGCGGGTCTCGGGCTTGAGGGTCCGGATGGTGCCGACGATGCGGGCGGTTTCCGGGATGATGTTGTTGGCGGTGCCGGCGAGGAACTGGCCGACGGTGCAGACGAAGCTCTCGAAGGGGGAGACGCTGCGGGAGGTGATGGTTTGGAGGGTGGAGACGGCCGCGGCGGCGGCGACGATGGGGTCCTTGCAGAGGTGGGGGTAGGCGGCGTGGCCGCCGACGCCCTTGAAGTCGACGATGAAGTCGTCGGTGGCGGCGAGCATGGGGCCGGGGCGGGTGGCGACGGTGCCGAGGGGGACGCTGGGCCAGCCGTGGAGGCCGTAAATGCGGGAGACCGGGGCGCCGATTCCGTTCTGGGCCTCGCCTTTGAGGGCGCCGGCGTTGCACATTTTCTCGGCGCCGCCGCCGTCTTCCTCGGCGGGCTGGAAGATGAAGGTGACGGGGTTGGGGCGGTCGAGTTTCTGGAGGACGGCGGCGGCGCCGAGGAGGATGGTGGTGTGGCCGTCGTGGCCGCAGGCGTGCATGACGCCGGGGCACTTGGAGGCGTAGGCCTTGCCGGTGGCTTCTTCGACGGGGAGGGCGTCCATGTCGGCGCGGAGGCCGACGGCGGTCTTGGTTGCGCCCGTCAGGTGTGCGACGACGCCGTGGGCGCCGGCGATGTTGGCCTTGAAGGGGATGTTGAGGCGGCGGAGCTCGGATTGAACGAACTGGCTGGTCCAGGCTTCCTGGTTGGAGAGCTCGGGGTGCTGGTGGAGTTCGCGGCGGACCTTGATCAGGCGGGGGAGTTCGGCGGCGATGAGGGCGCGGAGCTGGTCGGTGGGCATGGGGGAAGGGTAGGAGATGTGCGGTTTGGAGGGGGTTTTGGGGGTCTTTGGGGTTGGTTGGCGGGGAGGTTGGCCGCGGAGGGAGACGGATGGGAGGGGATGAACGCTGCCGGGGAGAGGTCGGTATCGGGGAGGGGCGTGCACCGAAGTCGAGGCACGGATGGCGCGTTGAAGGGGTTGTGGTGGGAGGGGACTGGGGCGGCGGGGTTGATCTTCGCGGCGGGGAGCGGGGTGGTTGGGGGGCATGGACGCCGCGACGCGGGCGGCGATGGAACGCTCACTTGTGTGTGTCGGTCGGGCCGGCTGGGTGGTGCGGGCGGGGAGGCGCCGGGAGGGGTCGGGATAGGTCGGAGGAGGGATCCGGCGGCGCGGCGGGCGGTTTCGCGCTGGCGGTTGCGGGTGTTGTGGGCCTGGAGGGATTGGGGCGGGCGTTCGGTGGACTCGGTGGCGAGGTAGGTCGAGGTGATGAGGCGGAGGGTCTCGATGGCCTGGTGCTGGTTGAGGGATTGGGCCAGCCGTGTGCGCTGGGAGGAGAGCCGCTCGAGGCGGGCCAGGGTGGCCTGGGTGCGGGGGTCGTCGAGGAAGTCGAGGAAGTCCTCGAGGGAGAGGTTGTGCATGGCTGGGAGGTCGGAGAGCGCGAACTCCGTGCGGGTGAAGGTGGAGAGGATGTCGGCGCGTTGTCTTTCCGTGAGGCGGTCGTAGATGGGGGGCGGGGCGCCTGGATCGGCCAACTCCGTGGCCGCGCTGTCGGCGAAGCGCAGGGCGGGGAACGGGTTGATGGTCGCGGTGGACATGAGGTGGCCCTCCGTAGAGGGGCGTGGGGACGGGGTTGTGCGCACGGGAGTGGACGGGGCGGAGAAGGGGGAGCGGGATTGGGCTGGAAACAGCGGGGATTTTGAGGTGGGGTGTGGGAGGGGATGAGGGGGAGGGGAGGGCGCGGGTGTGCGCGCGGGGGTGGACTTGGGGGGCGGGGGGTGCAGGGTCGCTGTCGCTGGCTCGCTTCAGGGGTGGGGAGAGCGTGGGAACGGTTCCGGTGGTTCCGCGGCGCTTTGTCGGACCACCTTGCCGTAACGCCCACGTTCGTGCACCCGTTTCACGGGTGCGGGACCCTGAGTGGGCGAGTGCCAGTGGTGCCGAGCCACCACTGGCAACCATCGCTGGCCCCTTTCAGGGGCGACGTACAGGGGTGCGACGTTGCACTGTGGCTTTGCAGGCCGTTCTTGGCGTGTTCGGGGCTTAAGGGACGTACGGATCGAGGCCTGGGGCTTCGGTTCCTTGAACCCTTGCTTGCGCATCAGGTTCGTCGGAAGTCTTGTTCAGATGCGAGACTTGTCGAGCTGTCGCAAGGCCTGGAAGATCAAGTGCCCTTGAAGGTGGGAGACCTTGCCGGAGTCGAGCACGTTCTGCAATCGGCGGGGAACATCCTCACGGTGTCCGCCGCACTTGACGACGTACTCGGGCCAGCCGGTTTCGCCGTGGTCCCGCCCTGCTTCGTAGAACTCGAGCACGGGATCGATAAGCATCGGGGAGTTGAGTTGGGTCGCCATGTGGACAGCGCGAGTAGCGACGTAAATGAGTGACCTGCTGATGCTGTTGAGGAGGAGCAGTTCATCGCGATCCTCCGGGGAGGGAACGCCATTCTGTCCGCCCCGCGCTTTCCAGTCGTCGACGGCTCGCTTGTACCGGGGCTGCAAGTCCTTGTGGAGCGATACCGCGCTCTCGAAGATCTCCTTGAGAATGGGTCCGGCGCATTCGCGGCCCAGGTGTTCCGAAAGGGAGATCACCCGAGTGAGGCGGGCCACCACTCCGGCACGAGCGGGAACACGCTCCATGGGTTCGGGCGGAAGTCGTTTGTTCTGCTCGCGTACGGATTGGATCAGTTCGTCGATGGTTGCAGGCAGCCTTTCCGCTTTGGCTATCGCGTCCTGAAATGCAGCTGGATGTGAAGCGATCCGGTTATAGACGGGTTCGAGTTCCCTGTGGCGCTGCATAGCAGCGTTGCCGCAGTTCCACATATATGGCTCCTCCATCAGGAACCTCACTACTTTGTCGGGTGAGGCCCCGCGGCTTGGAGGTTCGGGGAACTGTGCAAAGGCCGCGTCGGAGGCGAGGAAGGTGGTGATCAGGATGGATGACAACTGGCGCAGCATTCGCTCGCTCCGAGAAAGTCTATCGGCGATCCGCGCACTCGGCACGCTATGGTGTGGATGTGCGGGTCTTGTTACATTGACGTGACCAAACGAGGCGCAAGCCTTCGCTGGCGCTCCCAGCGTGTTCAGCTGTTCACGTTCATCACGACCTTGATTCCCTCGCCGGAGATCATGGTTTTGAAGGCTTTCTGGAAGTCTTCGAGGGGGAACTCATGGGTGATGATGTCGTCGAGTTCGAGGCGGCCGGAGAGGAGGAGTTCTTCCATCTGGTACCAGGTTTCGAACATTCTGCGGCCGTTGATGCCGAGGACCTTGGCGCCCTTGAAGACGACGTGTTCGGTGATGTTCCAGGTGATGGGTTTGCTGGGGATGCCGAGGATGGCGGCGGTTCCGCCGTTGCGGAGGGCGCGGAAGCCCTGGTCGAAGGCGGGGGCGGCGCCGGACATTTCGAGGAGGACGTCGACGCCCTCGCCGCGGGTGGCGCGTTTGATGTCGTTGATGAAGGCGTCGCCCTGGCGGACGTCGTAGGCCTCGATGGCGCCGAGCTTACGGGCGAGTTCGAGGCGTGGGGGGTTGATGTCGGTGGCGAAGATACGGGAGGCGCCGGCGGCCTTGGCGACGGTGACGGCCATGAGGCCGATGATGCCGGTGCCGGAGATGAGGACGGACTTGGCGGAGACGTCGGCGGCCATAACGGTGTGGACGGCGTTGCCGAGGGGGTCGAGGACGGCGGCGACCTTGTCGGGGATGCTGGGGTGGACGGGCCAGACGTTCTCCTCGGGGACGACGATGTAGTCGGCGAAGCAGCCGTCGCGGTCGATGCCGAGGATGCGGGTGTCGCTGGCGATGTGGGCGTTGCCGGTGCGGGAGTTGAAGTCCTTCCAGGCGGTGATGTGGCCCTCGGCGGAGACGCGGAGGCCGGGCTGGTACTTGGTGACGGCGGAGCCGACGGCCTCGATGGTGCCGACGAACTCGTGGCCGGTGATGATGCCGACGGGGATGCGGGAGGCGGCCCACTGGTCCCATTCCCAGATGTGGCGGTCGGTGCCGCAGATGCCGACCTTCTTGACCTTGATGAGGACGTCGCGCGGGCCGGGGGTCGGGATGGGGCGCTGGGTGAACTGGAGCTCGGGGCCGGCGTGGTGCTTGATGAGGGAGCGCATGGTGGCGGTTCTGGGGAGGACCTGGGCGGGGCGTGGGGACAGGGTTGTCATAACGAAGGGAGGGTAGGAGAGTGCGATTCCGAGCGCTGCGGGGCGGGTGGTGAATAGTTGGGGCGGGCGGGGTTTGGTCCCCGAATGCGATCGGTGTGGCAGGAACCGGGGCAAAGTGGCCCCGGTTCGCGGTATGGTCTGGTCAAAGACCGATAGACTTGGGCCTGGATGAGCACGCTGCAGACCAACTCCTTCCTTTTCTTTGCCGCGACCTCGACGGGGAAGCGGACGATCGGTGTCCGTCAGGCGGCGACGGATCGGGCGTTGGCGGAGGTGTTGCGGAAGGAGAAGATGCTGCTGCTGCGGTCGTACCGCCTGCCGCGGTGGGCGACGACGGAGAAGGGGCTTCGGCTGAAGGATCGGGCGGCGCTGAACGAGCAGTTGGCGCAGCTGCTGTCGCGGGGAGTTCCGCTGGTGGAGGCGCTGGAGGTGACGGCGTCGGCGGTGGGGGGGAACGCGAAGCCGATCATCGAGCGGATGCGGGAGCTGGTGGCGGCGGGGTCGGGGTTTGGGGATGCGTGCCAACGGGTGGGGGTTTTTGACCGGGTGACGGTGGCGGTGTACCGGGCGGCGGAGCGGACGGGGGACCTGGCGGGGGCGGCGAAGCAACTGGCGATCACGGCGCGGCGGCAGCTGGCGGTGTCGGGGAAGGCGGCGACGCTGATGATCTACCCGATGATCGTGCTGGCGATCAGCGTGGTGGTGGTGGCGGTGATGATGACGGTGATCGTGCCGCGGATCGGGAAGGCGATGTCGGCGATGGGGGCGGAGCTGCCGTGGTTCACGCAGTTGATCATGGACACGGGGGAGTGGATGCGGGGGAATGTGCTGGTGTTGATGGGGGTGGTGGGGTTCGGGGCGATCGCGGGGATCGTGCTGCGGAAGAAGGTGGCGGAGGTGGTGGTGAGGTCGTCGCGGCGGGTTCCGCTGCTCAAGGATGTGGTTCTGGCGCAGGAGTCGGCGCGGTTTTTCAGCGTGATGGCGGCGATGACGCGGTCGGGCGTGCCGTTGGCGGATGCGCTGGGGGTGGCGAACGATGCGGTGGGGCACCCGGAACTGCGGCGGCAGCTCTCGACGCTGCGGACGAAGCTGATCGAGGGGGGCGTGCTGCGGGCGTTGATCGAGAATGTGACGGTGCTGCCCTTGGCGACGCGGCGGCTCCTGATCGCGGCGGAGCGTGCGGGGGACATGGAAACGGCGTTTGATGCGCTGGCGACGGACATGGCGGACGAGACGGACCGGCGGGCGACGCGGTTGCTGGCGGCGCTGGAGCCAACGCTGATCGTGGGGATGTTCCTGATTATCGGGACGATCCTGGTGGCGATCATGGTGCCGCTGATGACGATGGCGAGTCAGCAGATTTAGAAGGGACGGAGTGACGCAGAGACGTAGTGACACAGTTACGCAGTGACGCAGTGACGCAGTGACGCAGAAAGAAGGGAAGAGGCCGCGGATGACGCCGATGGGCATAGAAGGAGGCAGGGGAGCGCGACTCGCGGGTGGTCGCGGGCGGGCGGCCTTGTGTTCCTATCTGTGCGTGTCTGTGTCATCGGCGGCGGGTTCGGAGCTTGAAGGAGTGCATTCCATGAAGGTTCGGCGAGTGGTGAGGGCGGGGGTTCGGCGGGCGTTTTCGCTGCTGGAAGTGATGCTGGTGCTGACGATCATCGCGATCATGACGGCGGCGGTGGCGTACAACCTGATCGGGGCGAGCGAGAAGGCGAAGATCAAGCAGACGCGGGCGAGCATGGCGGTGATCCAGCAGGGGATCAAGAGCTACCAGCTCGAGAAGAGCTCGCCGCCGCCGACGCTGGAGACGCTGCTAGAGGGGGGGAAGATGGCGATTTTGGACGACAGCAAGAAGCTGGTGGATGCGTGGGGTGAGAAGTTCATCTACAGCCCGAGCCCGGCGGGCGGGCGGGATTACCAGCTCTACAGCAAGGGGCCCGACAAGACGTTCCAGACCGCGGACGACCTGGATGTGTGGAAGGCGGAGTGATGCGACGCCGGAGGGACAGCCCGGGGGGCGGGGCTTGCGGGAGGGCGGGCGGGTGGCTGTCCGGGGGGCGGCGGCCCGCCGGGGCGCGGTTCGCCGCTCGCGGGATGACCTTCCTTGAAGTTGTGTTTGCGACGGCGCTGTTCGCGATCGTGGCGTCGTCGATCCTCGGCGTGTTCTCGTTCACGGTGAGCGCGGCGAACCGGGAGCAGAAGCTGCTGGCGTGCGCGGAGGTCGCCAACCGGCTGATCATGGCGTACATGGATGATCCGTCGCTGCTCCCGGACCCGAACAAGACCGTGGAGTACGGTCCGGCGGAGGGGCCGCTGACTTTCCGGTGGGATTACCGCGAGGACCCGGTGGCGCTGGTGGAGCCTCGGGGCGATGCCCGGCAGCGGGTGCGGGAGTCGCCGCTGCGGATGGACCGGTTTGTGCAGGTGACAGTGAAGGTGTGGCTGGCGGAGGACTCGGGGGGGAGCCGGTGGGCGGGGGATGGGACGCCGCAGATCGTTCTGACGCGGATGTACGACCCGACGTACCTGCGGAACCCGGACTCGTTCATGCGGCAGTTGGAATCGGGGCGCGGCATTGACAAGCTGATGCAGGCGCTGCAGGGCAAGTCGCAGCTTCGCCAGGGCGAGACCGGCGCGACGCGGGGGCGTGTGGACCGGTCGTCGCGGGCGGGCGGGGTTTCGCCGCGGGAGGCGTTCAACCGGTCGAGCGGGACCAGGAGCACGCGGTGAGTGGGCGGCGCTCAGCGCGGGGCTTTACATTGCTCGAGACGCTGCTGGCGGCGTCGCTGGGGGCGGCGCTGGTGCTGATGGTGGTGGGGGTGATGGGGTTCATGGACCGGGCGGAGGCGCGGCAGGCGGCGCGGATCGAGGAGATGGACAACCTGGCGCGGGTGCAGCGTGTGATGTCGCGGACGTTCGCGATGCTGGTGGTGGCGGACCCGAACTCGTCTTCGTCGTTTCGGAGCGCGGTGAATCGGGACGCGGTCCGGCGCGGCGGTGAGACGCTCAAGGCAGAGGGTGTGCCGCGGGAGCGGGTGATCCTGGAGGCGGACGAGTCGCGGACGCTGGATGTGGCGATGCGTCGGGCGAAGGTGGCGGGGGGCGGGGCGGTGCAGCGGCTGGAGGTGGTGCTGGACCGGCCGCCGGTGCCGCGGAACTTTGCCCGGGGGTTGACGGGATCGCTGGCGGACAGCGTGCAGGCGAATCTGGATGAGCGGGATGATGAGTTCCGGCCCGTGCTGTCGGGGCCCGTGCGGGGGGTGTTTGAGCTGAGGCCGGATGCGGCGACGCGGCGGATGGGTTCGCGGCCGGTGGTGAACCCGGACGACCCGCGGGTGGGGTGGACGCTGTGGTGGCGGCCGCTGGTGGATGACCGGAGCCTGGATGTGGACCCGACGGACGATGCGGAGGCGGTGCCGATCGCGTCGGGGCTGACGGTGTGCACGTGGCGGGCGTTCATCAAGAAGGAACGGTCGGAGACGTTGCGGGTGATGTCGACGCTGGAGGTGCCGGCGTACATGGAGATGGAGGTGCGGACGCTGGGAGGGCAGCACGCGAACTGGATGTTCGAGGTGCAGTGGAGCATCGGGGATGATGGGACGGAGGGAGAAGGCGGGGAGGGCAAGGGAGGGGCAACGGCGGATGGAAGTGGTGCGGGTGGGAGGGGTGGGGCGGCGGGGGGTGCTGGCACGAACCAGGGATCGGGCGGGCGGCTGCGGGCGAGGGAATCGACGGCGGAGGATCGGCGATGAGCCGGCGCGGGTTTGCGATGCCGATCGTGATCGTGCTGGCGCTGGTGGCCGGGGTGCTGGCGGCGGTGGTGCTGGAGCGGCAGGCGATGCAGCGGCGGATTGTGGCGCGGCAGCTCCATGCGTACCAGGACACGCACTTTGAGCGCGGGGTGCGGGAGGTGGTTTCGCAGTGGACGGACACGCTGATCGGGCAGTCGATCCGGGACCTTCTGGAGGATGACGGGCACGCGCTGGATATCGAGCGACCGGATGGGAGCGTGGTGTCGATCTACCTGTTTGACGGGCAGGGGACGCTGGTGTCGGATCCGATCGGTCGGAGCGAGCGCGAGTCGCTGGATGCGCAGGGGGCTTTGAATGAACTGGTGAAGCTGGTGGGGGCGCGGCGGCTGCGGCGGGGGGGGGGGATGTTTCTGCGGCCGGTGGGGCCGGTGGCGGTGTCGGCGATGACGGCGCCGGTGGAGGTGCTGGAGGCGATCGCGGCGTACGCACGCGAGGGGCGGAGCGGGCGGCGGTTTGCGGAGAGTCTTGTGGCGGCGCGGCGGGATGGGGAGGTGACGGAAGCGGACCTGAACACGGCGTTCTCGGCGGGGGACCTGTCGGCGTTGCAGCGGGAGACGGCGCGTCGGCTGCTGGTGCTGGAGCCGGAGGTGTGGAGCACGGTGGTGGATGTCTGGGTGCCGCGGGGGCGCGGGGGCGGGGAGCTGGTGGCGCGGTACGGTGGACGGTTCCAGATGGGTGGCCAGGGAAGCCCGCGGGGCACGATGATGGTGTCGCTGGGGAAGTTTCTATCGTGGGAACCGTTGCCGATTGACGAAGAGCGGAGGAACTAGGATTGGTGTCGGCGCGGAGTGGTTGGGGGCGGTTTGGGTTGGCGTGAGGGATTGCAAGGGAGTGTGCGGCATGGCACGGACCGGGATGAAGAGCGAACAAGCCAGGCGCGTGGTACGCGGGGCGCAGTTTGCGGCGCTGGGTCTGGCGGTCGCGGCGGGGGCGCTGTGGGGCTTGCCGTGGCTGTCGAACAGTGCGCCGGTGAAGCCGGTGATCGCGGCGGGGGAGGACCGGGATGGGCAGGGGGCGGTGATCCGCCCGGTGAGCATCGCGGCCGATGCGCCGCTGGGGATTGCGGAACGGCTGAACCAGGCGGCGAACAAGCCGCCGCCGGCGACGGAGACTCCGGCGCCGACACCGACGGAGAAGCCGCCGGAGGCGCCGATGCCGGAGGTGCCGTGGCGGTACCTTGGCCCGATTGTCGAGGCGGAGCGGACGCTGGCGCTGGTGTCGATCGAGGGACGGCAGCGGATCGTCTCGGAGGGATCGGTGGTGACGATCAAGACGCCGCCATCGGAGGGGAGGCCGGAGAGCGAGACGTACCGGGCGAAGGTGGTGAAGGTGACGGTGGAGGCGGTGGAGATCGAGGAGCGCGGGACGATCAAGCGGATCGCACGGGAGGAGCAGGTGGCGCGGGTGACGTGGGTGAAGCCGACGGCGCCGGTGGCGGGGATGCCCACGGGCGTGGGCGCCGCGACGGGCGCGTTGTCGCCGGAGGCGCGGGCGCGGCTGCAGGCGCAGGGGATTGATCCGCAGCAGATCGAGCGGGCGAGGCAGGTGGCGGCCATGGCGGCGGCGGGCCGGAACCGGGCGACGCCCGCGGGCGATCCGACGGGCGCTTCATCCATGGGATCGCGTGCGATGGACCCGACGGGAAGCGCCCAGACGAAGAACCCGAACATGGCGACGGACGGGGCGGTGCCGATGCTCGACGCGGACTCGGCGGAGGTGCGCAAGAAGCTCCTGCGTGAGCGGGGAGAGATCGTCGATTGAGCGGGCGCATCTGCTATCTCCAGCGTTCGGGGGATGCGCTCGCGAGCGTTCGCCTGGTGGGCGTGCGGTCCGATGATGCGTGGCGGCCGCGCCGGGGGAGCGAAGAGGCCTCGGCGTTGCACGATGCGCGGCAGGCGGCGGCGTGGATCTCGGAGCGGACGGCGGACCGGAAGGTGGCGTACCTGTGCCTGGATGTGGACGGGAGCAACTGCCGGTGGTTGACGAGCCCGACGGGGGACCCGCTCGTGCTCGCCGCGGCGATGCAGGGGGAGGGGTCGAACGGGTGGGCGGGCCCGAGTCTTTCGGAGAGCAGCATCCAGCCGCTCAATGGTGAGGCGGGCGAGGCGCCGAAGAAGCGGCGGAAGGAGCAAGTCGAGGGGGAGGCGGTTCATCCTGCGGGCCAGCGGCGGTCGGTGCTGGCGGTGCCGGATTCCCTGGCGCGGATCGCGATTGATGCGCTGGATGAGCGGGGCGTGGAGGTGCTGCGGGCGGGCTCGCTGTGGCACGCGATGGCGCAGGCGTGGGACCCGTCGAGCCCGGTGCTGCGGCACGAGCCGGGGCGGGACGGGGAGATCGCGGCGACCTCGCCGGTGACGGCGGTGGTGATGATGGACCCGTCGGGCCGTCTGCTGTGGGCGTGGTCGCGGGATGGGGTGCTGCTGGCGGGGGGCGCGATGTTCGTGCCGGTGCAGGGGGACGGCGAGCCGCGGGCGGGGAAGGCGGAGGTGGGGCGGTTGGTGTCGGACTGGCTGGCGTGGTCGGTGCAACTGGGCGAGACGCCGGGGCGGATCATCTGCATCACACCCAAACTCGCGGGCGGGGACATGGCGGAGCAGGAGTTCGGGACGGCGGTGGGCCGGGCCTGGGCGGGGGCGAGCGTTGACCTGGTGGTGCACGAGGATCCGATCGGCGCGACGCTGTCGCGTTTGGCGACGGCGGAGGTCGCGCCCGGGGAGGGGCCGGGGGCGGACCTGGTTTCGCTGAACCGGCGGCCGCGGCGGGTGCACCGGTGGATGTACCTGTGGTCGGCCCTGGCGATCGGGCTTGGGGCGGCGGCGGTGCTGGCGGTGGGGGTGAAGGCGTGGGGCGGGGCGAGCGCGGCGTCGCGTCAGGCGAAGGACGTGGCGGAACAGACGCGGAAGGCGGTGCTGGGGGCGGTTCCCCCGCCGCAGAACGACCCGGTGCTGGTGGCGACGGCGGAGTCGAACCCGAGGCGGTACATCGAGGAGCGGCTGGCGGCGGAGCGGGCGAAGCGGAACGTGAGGACGGGGTTACCGCCGGCGCGGCCGATCCTTCCGGAACTGGAGAACCTGTCGCTGATGCTGGGGACGGACGGGATTGAACTGGAGGAGATCCGGCTGAGCGAATCGCTGATCCAGGTCCACGTGTATGTGCCGGAGACGAAGGTGGCGGAGGACATGGTGGATGCGCTGGGCCGGCTGGACAACGACCACTGCGTGTGGACGATCCAGTACCCGACGGGGACGAAGAACAACCTGAAGCTGATCTGGCTGGACGGGACGTGGAAGGACAAGGCGGCGGGCGGGTCGGGCGGAACGGGGGGAAGGCCATGACGGCGCGCGCGAAGCTGAGCGAAGAGGCGAAGTTCGAGCTGTCGATGGCGGCGGCCTCGCGGGAACGGGCGAACCGGCCGGTGGGGCTGGTGGCTGGCGCGGCGGTGGTGCTGGTGGCCGGCGGGGTGTTCGCGGCGTACGCGATGGCGTCGCGGGCGGCGGCCCGGGGGAGGCTGGAGCGGGCGGTGGTGGACCAGGCGATGGCCGAGGCGCGGGTGGAGGAGTGGAAGAAGCTGGCGGAATCGGCGGGGGCGATGCCGACGGGGGGCACGAGCGAGTTCCGGGTGAGCCGGATGGAGGAGCTGGCGGTGCGGGCGGGGATGAAGAGCCGGCCCAACGCGCCGGTGACGCGGGACGACAAGAGCCGGCCTGGGGTGGTGGTGTACTCGCATATTTATGTGGATGTGCGGGACCCGTCGCTGGCGGCGATGATCGAGTGGATGCGGATGGCGTGCGCGGAGATCGCGGGGCTGGAGGTCGAGGCGTTGACCGTGCGGCCGGAGCCGGCGGGCTGGAAGATGGATGTGACGTTCCGGAGATGGGAGCGAACGGGATCATGAAGCGAGCCTGGGCAATCGTGCTGGTGGCGGCGGTGGGCGTGTCGATGGCCTGGGGCGGTGGGTGCCAGCGGCGCACGTCGGGGACGGTGACGATCCCGGATCCCGGGCCGGCGCGGTACGCGGAGGCGCTGCGCCTGGCGGAGGAGGCGGGGCGGGCGATGGACGCGGGGAAGAAGGACCAGGCGATCGAGTTGTACGGGAAGAGCCTGGAACTGTCGCGCGAGATCGCGATCGTGTGGCACAACCTGGGGATGCTGGTGCTGGAGCGCGGGGACCGGATGCAGGCGGTGGAGATGCTCAAGAACGCGGCGGACCTGGACCCCGACCGGCCCACGGCGCTGTACAACATCGGCCTGGTCTACGCGGACAACGCGCAGCCGGACAAGGCGCTCGAGTACTTCCGCAAGGCGCTGTCGCGCGATCGGCTGCACCTGCCGTCGCTGCGGGGCGCGGCGAAGATGGGGCGGCGGCTGATGCTGGCGGATGAGGAACTGCTCGAGTGGACCAAGACGGCGCTGCTGCTGGAGAAGGAGCCGGAGTGGCGGCTGTACTTTGAGGAAGAGAAACTCAGGATTGATGGGGCGCTGCAGGCGCTGGGGCGGACGGGGAGGTTCTGAGGTTCAACGCGGATGGGGTCCCCCGGGTGGAGCCGCCGCTTCGCGGCGGCGTTCCCATTCCCGGTGTTCAAGGGTGGTGGGTGGATAGGGAGCCCCGCTTTGTATATCCATGTGCGGCCACGGGTCGGTCGCGCGAAATTGTTTGAGTCCGAGCGGATTTGTGGTACGCTGGATGCAACCCGCACGCACGGAAGGGGTACGAACGTGCGGGCCGCTTTTGGGGCCGCGGGAACCCGGAAGTGACGAAGGTTGTGTGGCAGGGGGTACAGGAGCGAGCCATGAAGCGGAGAACTGGGTTGGTTTGGGGGGTTCTTGCGGTGATGTTAGGGGGGGGGTATGGGTAGTGCCGTGGCGACAGCTCAACCATCGCTGCTTGATGTATGGGGAGCATCAGCGCCGGCGCCGCACACGGGCCAGGGCGGAACGGTTCATGCGGATCTGGTGATTGATACCCGACCACTGTCGATTCGAAAGGGCTGCGGAGACACTGCTACGAGGCTTCTCGTGGTCGCGGCGAAGACATGGATTGGCACACCAAGCGATGGCGGTTGGGCGTTGACGCTTTTGCGATACCGGTATGACACGGGTGAGGCGTTTGGTTCACCGGTGGTCTGGCCGAGCGAGCCAAGTTCCACCAACTACTTTGTTCCAACAGCGATGGAGGTTGTACAGGGAGGATGTGGGGGCGGTGGCAGCGACGGCACAACCGGCTCGGCCCGCGTGATCGTGACCGGGTACAGCCAAGCGACGCAGCACGGCAACACGGACTTCCATACGGTGTGCTGGGGTGGGAGTTTGGGAATGCCCCTCTGGTCGCACACGCACAGTCGGCCGGGACCGGTGGCGACGCTTCCCGGCCTCGTGGACGACTATCCGGTTGACATCGCCGCCGGTCCCGGCGTGAACTACTACAGCTACCCCGAGCCGACCGTGACGACGGTCGTAGGCGTCACCGGCAACTGTTACCATGCGGGCGGGTGGGATGCCCACACGATCCTGTACGACAGCGACTCGGGGCAGATTCTCGGCATGAACTTCCTGCAGGCTGGCAGCGCGGCCTACAAGGTGTGCGGGATCAACATATTTCCGGACAGCTATGGTCCATACCCGAACAGTCGCTTTCAGATTGCTGGGACCTACACGAACCCGGCGATCCCGGGCTCGAACTACCTGTTCGCGGCGTGCTACCGCGCGGTCGATTACAAGCCGAGCGTGTGGGAGCAGCACCAGATCGACCTGATGTACACCGGAGAGTGGTTCACGGCCAATGCCATGCGGGGCCACGCCGTGTCCGGGGTTGACGCCGATCAGGTGTACATCGCGGGCAAGGCCAGCGGCATCGAGGACTCGTTCATGTTCCTGGCCAAGATCGACCTCTTCAACTCCGGGGACTATCTCACTCGGTTCAGTTTCGATGATGGTAATCCCGAAACACCCTTTGCGGGCGAGGCGCTGGCGCTCGACATGTTCCCCGGCGGCAGCGGCCTGCCGCGGATGATCGCGATCGGCGGGCACACCCGGCGCGATGCTTCCCGCGGGAATGACGCGGTGGTGGCGCTGTACAACGAGAACAGCGGGAGCCCCAGCCTTCGGTGGACGGCGTGGATGAACAACCCCCTTGCGCCGGCCATCAACATCTCGGATGTGTGCAGTGCCGTACGGATCGATCTTACCACGAGCACAAGCCCGCCCGGGGACCCTCTTGAGTGGTTCTATGTCTACGCCGCTGGCCAGGTGCCCACGAGCGCCTCGGACACGAACTCTCGCATCGTCGTCTTTTCTTCGTTCGAGAGCACCAGCCCCACAAACCCAGATTCAAAACCGTGGCATGTGGACCCGCTGGATTACTCTGGCTCCGCATCGGGCGGGGACCTTCCACGCGCACTCATCGTCAACCCGTTCTTTCAGATCGGAGACCCGCTCCATCATCTCGTGGTCGCGAGCGACGTCTGGAATGGAAGTTCAACCGGCTTCGACGTTCTGACCCGTCGCGCTGTGTTCAACGAGGAGCCTTAGTGTGGTCTTTCGGCGATCATCACTGGCGACGGCGTTCGTGCTCTGCGGCACGATCGCCAGCCGTGCCCAAGAGTGCATACCCTACTGGACTGGCGTTCCGGTGTCGGTTGGCTCACCGATGGCTGTGATGCACGAACGCGGCACAGACCAGATCTTTACAGCCGGATTTCCTGACCAGCATCCCGTTCGAAGGTGGAACGGCCAAGCGTTGGTCCCGACAGGGGTGGTAACCGCAGGCGGCTCTGTCAGCCTTCATGTCCTCGACGATGGAACCGGAATGTCGCTTTACCACGTCTACTCGCTGCCCGATGGCAGCAGAGGAATGCGCCGCTTGATGGGCAACAACAGGTGGGCCGAGGCGCCAGCGGGGATGTATGTCAGTTCTCCTGGTACATGGATGGGTGCCGCGCTTCCGGTGTTTTCAACATCCAGGCCCGGAATCGCTGGGCTCTACGGCATCAAGTACGCCGATGCTCCAAGCACGCCGGCAATCATCAATCAGGTGGCGCGTTGGAACGGGACGGAATGGAAGCGATTGGGCGGTGTTGTCCACGCGAATGCCATGACCGAGCTCCTCGTCGACGGCAGGTGGAACTTGGTCGTGGCAGGAGAGCAGGCGATTTCGACCTCGAAGCCAGTCGACGTTGTCCGATGGGACGGTGAACGGTGGCACGAGATGGCCTTTTGCCCAGGCTGGATCACATCCATGACCACTTGGGACGATGGCTCAGGAACTTCGCTCTACGCCGGCTTCTGGAGCAGCACCTTCTATCCTCCGCTCAGCACCCAAGGCATCCTGCGTTGGACCGGAACGGAATGGGTCAGCGTCGGCGGCGGCGTCTACGGGACGACGTCCCAAGTTGGGAGCGTGCTTGACATGAAGGTCTTCGACGACGGCACCGGACCCGCCCTGTTCGTGCTGGGCCGGTTCAACCGCGCCGGCGGTCCCGGCGGCATCCCCGCCAACAACATCGCCAAGTGGGACGGCACCAACTGGCACGCGCTTGCCGGCGGCGTCGGATGGGGCCTGTCCCTCGCCGTCGCGGACGATGGGCGCGGCCCGTCCCTCTTCGTCGGCGGCCTCTTTGGCTACGCCGGCGGAGGTCAGGTCGGCGGCATCGCCCAGTGGGTCGGCTGCAAGGGCAACCGGCAGTGCTACGCCGACTGCGACAACAACCGAATCCTCAACGCCAACGACTTCCAGTGCTTCATGAACCGCTTTGCCGCGAAGCACCCGCACGCCAACTGCGACCAGTCCACCGCCGCCCCCACCATCAACGCCGCGGACTTTCAGTGTTTCCTGAACAAGTACGCGCAGGGGTGTCCGTAGCGGGCGTGTGTTGCCGTGTTCATGTCGCCGCGATCGCGCTGGAATCGTCGAGGCCCCAGAGGGTTCCGGCGGCGCGGCGGGCGCGCCAGAGGGATTCATCGTGGGCGTGGTGGGTGAGGCCGTGGGAGTGGGTGGCGTCGAGGGTGCCGCCGTGTGCGGGGTGGAAGTGGCGGATGGTGGCGCGGGGCTCGAAGACCCAGTTGCCCAGGCACTTGATGGTCAGGCCGATCTCGGCATCGTTGTAGAGGTGGAAGTAGCCGGGGAAGAAGATGTCCTTGCCGGAGTGGGCGGGGGCGAAGCGGTCGAGGAACGCGCGGCCCATGAGGGGGAATGCGAGGTCGTAGCCGCCGGGGATGTTCTCCTGCTTGAGGCCGACGACGCCGTCGCCGTCGGGGAAGGTGCGGTACAGGGTGTCCATGGCGATGTCGAGGGCGTCGGGGGCGAAGAGGCAGTCGTCGGTGCAGAAGAGGGCGTCGCGGCGGACGAGGGACTTGTAGACGTGGTTGAGGGGCGCGGTGCAGCCGATGCGGGTGTTGACCTCGGTGTTGTAGACGGCGTGGACCAGGCCGCGGTACCGCTCGCAGACCTCGACGGTGGCGAGGTCGCCGGCGGCGACACAGATGCGGGCGGGGTAGCCCGTGTCGCGGACGGACTCGATCATGGCGGTGAGTTTCTCGGGGCGCTTGTAGGAGCCGAGGAAGAGGTCGAGGGGGCGCTTGGTCATGTGGCGGCTCCGGCGCGGGCGAGGGGCTCGGGCGTCGAGGTGCGAAGGGACCATTCGAGCGCGGCGGAGCGCCACTCGGCGAGGATCAGGTCGGGCATGGTGCGCCAGCGGAGGATGTTCAGGCCGGCGGGGAGGCGGGCGAGGAAGGCGTCGTCGTGGAGGACGGTCATGATGTAGGTGGCGGCGGGATCGAAGGGTTCGTGCGCGGGGATGAGTTCGAGGGGGAGGTTGTCTTCGGCGGCCCAGGAGGGGGCGGCGTTGTCGTCGCGCCCGCGGATGGGGAGGCCGGCCTCGTGGAGGGCGCGGGCGATGGGGCGGGCGTTGCGGCCAAGACCGAGGAGGATGGGGGGCTTGGCGCGGGGGCAGAGGGAGAGGAGGCGCTTGGCAATGAGGTTGGGGTCGGTGAAGATGGCTTCGGCGAGGCCGCCGTTGGCGTGGAGGATGTGGCGCGGGGCGGGGCCGAAGAGGCCGCCACGGTGCCACCACTGGGCGAAGAGGGAGGGGAAGCGTGTGGCGGTGGCGAGGGGTTCATCGCCGCGGAGGGCGAGGGAGCGCTGGAACGCCCGGAGGACGATGACGGCGTCGATGAGGTCGGCGGCGGCGGTGGGGAGGATGTGAGCGGGGATGTGGTCGGCGAGGAGGCGGATGTGGAGGGCGAGGTCGCTCAGCGTGGAGTCGAAGTCGGTCAGGGGGTTGAGGCGGCGGCGGGTGACGAGTTCGGGGGAGAAGGCGAAGGGCGCGCGGGCGGCGAGTTGGAGGAGGAGGTCGAACGCGGCGGGCCCGGGGGGGAGGTCGGCGCGGGGGCGGAGGTCGGCGAGGGCGGTGCGGTTGATGAGGGCGGCGCCGGGAATGGGACGGAGGGACAGGAGGTGGCCGGTGGAGAGGAGGCCGGGGAGTGCGTCGAAGGGGTCGGCGGTTCCGACGGGAATGGGGAGGTCGCCGATGGGGGAGGTGAAGCGGAAGCGGCCGATGGCGCCGGAGGTGTTGGGGGCAGAGGCGGCGCGGCGAAGAGCGGGGAGGGCCGCGGGTTCGAGGAAGTCGGAAGGGTCGAGGAGGAGGAGGTGATCGCCGGGGGCGAGGTCGATGGCGTCGCGCAGGGCGCCGCGGTAGTGGATGATGTGGCAGTCGGGAGGGAGGTGGAGGGGGGGGAAGGGGACTGGAGAGAGGATGGAGGTGAGCACGCGGGAGTATCGGCGGGGTGGGGAACCGGGCTTGAAGGGGGCGCGGTGGCATCGAAGTCGCACCTCAAAGCGGGTGGGACTTCGATGGCACGGGCGTGTCAGGGGTGGAGGCGATCGACTTCTCGGGCGAGGTCGGCGCGGCGGAAGGGGTGGGGAAGGGCGCCGGTGTTTTCAGCGCGTGGGGCGTCAACGGGGGAGGTGGTGATGACGATGCCGCGGATGGAGTGGTTCTCGGTGGAGCGGCGAATCTGGAGGATGCTGTCTTCCCCCGATCCATCGGGGAGGTGGGAGGCGGCGATGATGAGGTCGAGTCGGCGGTCGGCGGAGGTGGCGAGGCGTGTGGCGGTGGCGATGTCGGCGGCCTGGAGGACGACGAAGTGCATGGAAGCCAGCATGGAGGCGACGACTTCGCGGATGAAGGGGTTGGGGTCGATGAGGAGGGCGGTCCTTGGGGAGGGGGATGGTTGAGACGGTGAAGAGGAAGGGTGACGAGACGGGGAGGGTGCGGCGGGGTTCGCGGCGCCGTTGACGGAGGCCTGCGCGTGGCGCGGGGCTTCGGGTCGCGCGGGCGCGGGGATGGCGGGGAGGAGAATGGTGAAGGTCGAGCCTTGGCCGGACTTGGAATCGACGGCGATGGAGCCGCCGTGTTCGGTGATGATGCCGTGGGTGATGGAGAGGCCGAGGCCGGTCCCCTGGCCGCGGGGCTTGGTGGTGAAGTAGGGTTCGAATATTTTTGTGCGTGTGTCCTCGGCCATGCCCACGCCGGTGTCCTTGACGACCAGTTGAGCCAGGCCGTCGGGGCAGGAGGAAGATGGGATGCGGTCGAGGGAGATGGAGAGCGTGCCGCCGCGGGGCATGGCGTCGCGGGCGTTGAGGGCGAGGTTCATGACGACCTGCTGGAGCTGGCTGGGGTCGGCGTGGACGAAGATGAAGGGATCGGGTGTCGAGGTGTGGACGGAGATGGAGGCGGGGAGGGAGGCGCGGAGGATGCCGACGGCCTGGTCGATGACGGCGGCGAGGCGGACGGGCTTCTTCTCGGCGGTGGTGCGGGCGGAATAGCGGAGGAGGGAGCCTGCGATGCCGGAGGCCTGGGTGGCGGCGGACTGGAGGTGCTCGAGGTGCTGGAGGGCGGGGTGGTCGGGGGTGAGGAGGGCGCGGGCGTTGGCGATGTGGCCCTGCATGGCGGCGATGAGGTTCCGGAAGTCGTGGGCGATACCGGCGGCGAGCTGGCCCAGGGCCTCCATTTTCTGGGTCTGGCGGAGCTGGTCTTCGAGGCGCTTGCGGGCGGTGATGTCGCGGACGAAGACGGCGACGCCGTCGGCGAGGGGGTAAACGCGGCGGAGGGTGAAGGTGGTTCCGGCGGCGGACTCGGTGGCGATCTCCTGCTCGATGGACTCGCGGGTTTCGACAACACGGGAGAAGGTGGCGATGGAGTCGTGGCTGTTGCCGAAGGGGCACCACTGGTCGAGGGGCTTTCCGGCGAGCTGCGAGAGCGGGGCGCCGAGCAGTTGCTCGGCACGGGTGTTCATGTCGGTCAGGGTGAAGGACCAGATGCGGCCGGAAGCGTCGCGGACGGCCTCGAGGACGGCGAAGGCATCGGGGCTGGCCTCGATGGCGGCACGGAAACGAGCTTCGGAACGACGGAGGGCTTCATCGGCGCGGCGGCGCTCGACGGCGAAGCGGACGACCCGGGGGAGGGTGTCGCCGTCGAAGCGGCCCTTGACGAGGTAGTCCTGGGCGCCCTCGCGGACGGCGCGGATGGCGATGTCCTGGTCGGAGAGTCCGGAGAGCACGATGATGGGGAGGCCGGGGGCGAGGGATTGAACGGCGCGGAAGGAGTCGAGGCCCTGGGCATCCGGGAGGCCGAGGTCGAGGAGGAGAATGTCGCAGGGGTGCGCGGCGAGGGCGGGACGGATCTCGGAGAGACGATCGACGGTGCGGAGGGTGAAGGCGGGATGAGCATCGCGGAGGGATTCGGCGATGAGGCGGGCATCGCCGGGGTTGTCTTCGACAAGCAGGACGCGGATGAGGGGCTCGGAGGACATGCGTCAGAGCGTTCGCGGTGGGAGGCGGACGATGGAGAGCCAGAAGTCCTCGATGGTGCGGACGACCTCCATGAACTGGAGGAGGTCGACGGGCTTGGAGATGTAGCAGTTGGCGTGGAGGTTGTAGCTCTCGAGGATGTCGCGGTCGGAACGGCTGGTGGTGAGGATGACCACGGGGATGAGCTTGAGGGAGGGGTCGGACTTGACCTCGGCGAGGACTTCGCGGCCGTCCTTCTTGGGGAGGTTGAGGTCGAGCAGGATGAGGTCCGGGCGTGGGGCGGAGGCGAAGGGGCCCTTGTTGCGGAGGAAGGCCATGGCCTCTTCGCCGTCGGCGACGACGTGGAGGGTGTTGGTGATCTTGCCGTCGGCAAGGACCTCGCGGGTGAGGCGGACGTCGGCGGGGTTGTCCTCGACCAGGAGCACGTGAACGGGCTGGGAATCGTTCATGGCGGTGGGTCCTGCGTGATGGGGATCGAGAACGAGAAACGGGAGCCGAGGCCGGGCGTGGATTCGACCCAGATGCGACCGCCGATGCGTTCGACGATCATCTTGCAGAGGGCGAGGCCGATGCCCGAACCCGGGTACTGGTGCCTCGGGTGCAGGCGCTGGAACATAACAAAGAGCTTGCCGGTGTGCGCGGGGTCAATCCCGATGCCGTTGTCCTGAACACAGAAGACCCAGACGGAGGAGTCCTGGCGGGCGGAGATGTGGATGCGGGGGGGCTCGCTGCCCCTGAACTTGATGGCGTTGGAGATGAGGTTCTGGAAGAGCTGGACGAACTGGGTGGCGTCGGCGGTGACGGTCGGGAGGGGGTCTCGGGAGATGGTGGCGCCGGCGGATTCGATGGCGGGGCGGAGGTTGGAGAGGGCGTCGTCGAGGGCCTTGTCGGTGTTGACGTCGGTGAGCTTGACGCCCTGGCGGCCGGCGCGGGAGTAGGCGAGAAGGTCGTCGATGAGCATCTGCATTCGCTTGGCGCCGTCGACGGCGAAGGCGATGTACTCGTCGGCGTCGGGGCCGAGCTTGCCGGCGTACCTCCGGGCGAGGAGCTGGGTAAAGGAGGTGACCATGCGGAGGGGTTCCTGCAGGTCGTGACTGGCGACGTAGGCGAAGCGTTCGAGTTCGCGGTTGGAGCGTTCGAGTTCGGCGGTGCGGCGTCGGAGGGCGTCCTCTCGCTTGAGGCGGTCGGAGATGTCGGTGATGCTGCCGCGGACGAGGGGGCCGGACTCGGAGGGGAGGCGGACGAGGCGGATCTCGCAGGGGACGATGGAGCCGTCGGCCCGGACGTGGTCCCAGCGGAAGGTGGGGACGTCGCCGCGGGCGGCGGCATCGATTTTCTCGATGGCGGACTCGATGGAGGACCGGCCGTCGGGCTGGAAGGGTGGGCTGAGGTCGACGGGCCCCTTGGTGAGCAGGACGTCGCGCGGGAGGCCGTAGAGCTCGCAGGCGCGGGGGTTGACGTCGATGAACCGGCCGGTGGAGAGGTCGAGGGTGACGATGGCGTCGGGGGCGTGCTCGATGAGGGTGCGGTAGCGGGCTTCGGAGGCGATGAGGTGGTCTTCCTGCATCTTGGAGAGGGTGATGTCCTGCGCGACACCGATGAGGCGGACGACTGTTCCGGTGTCGTCCTTGACGGGGGTGATGATGCCGGAGAGGTGGCGTGGACGGCCGCTGGGAACGACGGGGCGGGTGTCGACGCGGACCTGCGTTCCTTCCCGCATGGCGCGGTCCATGCCGGCCTGGATGAGGGCGCGGTCCTCGGGCGTGAACTGGGTCATGATGTCATCGAAGGAGGGAACGCCGCGGGCGGGGTCGCGCTCGAAGAGTCGGAACATTTCGTCGGACCACTGGGACTGCATGGTGGCGAGGTCGAGCTCCCAGTCGCCGACGTGGCCGATGGCCTGGGCTTCGACGAGGCGGCGCATGCTGTCGCGGTACTGCCGGGTGGCGCGGGCGACGGCGCGCCGGAGCTGGAGGCTCCACATCATGAAGATGGCGATGGCGGCGAGGGCGCCGGCGAGGCCGAGGGTGAGGGCGCGGATGATGGACTGGCGCGAGTTGAGGGAGTTCGGGTCGAACAGGAAGCCGTCGAGGGAACGGCTGGGGGCCAGGCCAAGCCCGGACAGCACGGTGGCCATGCGTTCCCAGCGTTCCGCGTTCATCTGGCCGATGGGGACGAGGTCGGGGAGGATGAGGTCGCGGACGGTGGCGGCCTCGGCGCGGAGCGACTCCCGGGTGAAGCCGTTGGCGGCGGCGCCGTGCCGGCGAAGGAGGGACTCGATCGTCTCATCCCGGTTGTCGAGGGCGTAACGCCAGCCCTTGATCGCGGCTCGTCGGAACGCGGCGACGCGGCGGGGGTGGTGCCGGACCTGGTCCTCGGAGGTGAAGAGGGCGTCGCCGTAGAAGTCGACGCCGTAACTCTGGGGCCGGACGACGGCGACGGGCACGCCCCGCATCCGCAGGATGATGGGCTCGAGTGTCAGCGTCGCGGGGAGGGCGTCGATACGGCGCTCGACAAGGTCGTCGATGGGGGAATCGGAGGGTGGAAGAACGGACAGATCGCGGAGCGGGACGCCGGCGCTGCGGAGGAGGGCGCGGAGCTCGATGTCGCGCTCGTCCTGGAACAGGGGGATCCGCTTGCCGATGAGGTCGGCGGGGGTGGTGATGAAGGAGGCGGCGGGGCTGACGAAGCAGGAGGCGGACTCCTGCATGATGGCGGCGAGGGCGACGACGGGCTTGCCCTCGAGGCGGGCGAGGACGAGTCCGGAGGCGAGGACACCGAAGTCGGCGCGGCCGGTGGTGACGGCGTCGGTCGGGGACTCATCGCCGATGCGGACGGAGACCTGGAGCCCTTCCTCCTGAAAGTAGCCGCGGTCGATGGCGACGTAATAACCCGCGAAGCGGAACTGGGCCGGGGCGGGAAGGTGGAGGGTGATGGGATCGAGGGCTTGAGCGAGCGCGGCGGCGGGCAGCGCGATGAAGAGAATGAAGAAGAAGATGGCCGGCCGCGGCATCAGGGACCCCGTTGGATCCAGTGTACCCGGTCGCGGGGTGGGACCCTAGCGGGCGGGCTGGGCGGTGGGGCTTGGCGCGAGCGTGGCGAGGCCGGCGGCGGCGGCGCGGGCGTTGAGGTCGGCGGGCCGGCCGCGCTGGAACTCGACTCGGAGGACGGTCTTGCCCTGGTCGCGTCCGAAGAGGGATTCGGGGGAACCGGGGGTCGGGGTGGTCCGCTGCGGGTTGAACCGCCAGTTCGGGGAGACGGCGCGGGCGGCGCGGGCGAACTCGTTGGCGGGCAGCAGGGAGGGGCCGAAGACGGCGACGGTGGGGGGGAGATTGGCGGACTGGAAGACGACGATGATGTCGGGCTTGAAGGCGGCGATGTCCGCGTGGACGGCGGCGGTCTCGACCTCGCTCAGCGGGCGTGCGCCGCTCCGCTCATCGCTGTGGAAGTCCTTCGCGGGCCAGTTGCGTTCGAGGTCGATCCGGCGGGTGTTGGTGCGGAGGCGGGCGGTGCTGCCGTCGGGGTTCATGTCGCGGACGAGGCGGATGGTGAGCCCGGGAGGGGGAGGGGAGAGCAAGCCGGGGAGCAGCTCGGCGGCGGCAGGTGCCTCGGGCTCATCGCCGTGGATGCCGCCGATGATGTAGACGCGGCGTGGGCCGTCGCCGATGGTGCAGGCCTGGATGGGCTTGCCTCGGACAGAAGACCCGATGCGTTGCCAGGAGATCGGGGTGACACCGGCGGACGTGGGTGGTTCGGAGGTGCTGGGCTCGGCGGGGTCCCACGGGGCGGGGATCGAGGGGAAGCTTGAGCAGGCGGCGACCAGGGCGGCGGCGGCGAGGAGAGCAAGGGGTCGTGGGCGCATGGCAGGGGTGAGATCGGAGGGTGGGGGCGGGCGTCGGTAGAAATGGGTGGGAAGGGGGTGGGGTGCCGGAAATGTTTGCGCATCGGGTGGTGTTCGGGTTGGCGTGAGGTATGGTGAAGGTGAGACAAAGGAGGGAGTTTTTGCGCGCGGTTGTTCTGGCGACGCTCTGGTTGGCATGGTGGTCCGGGGTGTGCACGGCGCAGTCTTCGCCGCCGGTGGCCACGGACCCGGCGTGGTTCACGTGGTACCAGGGGCTGCTGGCGCAGCGGCTGGCGGAATGCCCGCGGGAACGGTCGCAGACGTTCTACTTCAGCCAGAGCGGGGATGATGTTTCGGGGGATGGGACGATCGGGAATCCGTGGAAGAGCCTGGCCAAGGCGCGGGCGGTTCTCGCGGCGGCGGCGCCGGCGGGGGATGTGGCGGTGCTGTTCAAGCGGGGGGATGTGTGGCGGGAGACGCCGGGGATCGAGGTGTGGACGCCGCGGGTAACGATCGCGGATTATGGCAAGGGCCCGAAGCCTTTGTTCACGGCGTTCACGAGCGTTGGCGACCCATCATTGTGGACCCCGACGCCGGGGCATCCGGGGGTGTACCAGCGGCCGGCGCCGGTGCAGGTGACGTGCGCGAAGCAGGATGACGACCTGGACCGGGCGTGGGCCAAGGGGAGCACGCTGGGGTGGGTGGCGTCGCGGCCGGGTTCGTGGCTGTGGCAGAACGGGGTGCTGTACGTTCACCCGAGGCTGGGGCCGGGGGGCGTGGCGACGGACCCGCGGGTGGACGGGTTCGCGTACGAGGTGGTGGCGGTGCCGGCGGCGCTGGCGAGCCCGGGGGTCCGGGTGCATGGGGATGGCTCGCGGATCGAGAACCTGCGAGCGCAGGGGTACGGGATCACCGTGCAGCAGGGGACGCAGTTGCACGCGTTCGAGAGCCGCGTGGAGGGCGAGGGGCGCGCGGTGATCGTCGGGTGCGAGGGGCATTACGGGCTGGCGCACAACATCACGCACTGGTCGGCGGAGGGCGGTCGGGCCACGATCGTGAACTGCGAGGCGGGCCTGTGCATGAGTTCGGGGGACGGGGCGGCGACGATCTTCAACACCTACGCACACCATGGGGGAGTTCAGACAATCTTCGAGGGCTGCGTGGCAACGCACGGGGTGGTGGCGCAGGAGACGCTGCCCGCCGGCCGCCGGCACGGGTTTGGGGTGTACGGCCACACGGGGTACGGGGGGGCCTACCTCGGGCTGACGGTGGTGAGCAACGTGGTGACGCGGGATACCGCGTTTGGATGCTCGATCGGGGCAACGTTCTCCGACTTGACACCGGCTTTGGGGCTTGCGGGCGCGCGGTGCTTCATCGTGGGCGAGAAGTTTGAGGGCGGATCGGGGACAGGGCTGCCCTGGTCGCCGGGCTTGCGGAACGCGGCGGTGGTGAACGGGCACTACACATTCAAGCCGGAACCGGGCGGGTTCCCGTGGCTCTCGAGCGAGGCGGGGGGGTGGCTGATCAACTCGACGGTGCGGATCGATTGCCGCGGCGTGGCGGGCGACTTCGGCGTGCTGGCGCCCTCCAGCGGGGGCCGGTTGCAGGCGTGGAACTGCCGGTTCGAGTTTGAGTCGAGACCGGACCAGCGCGTTTGGATCGGGGGTTGGGGAGCGCCCAACAGCGCGGGGTCGGTGATCGCGAACTCGGTGGTGATCAGCCGGGGTGGGGCGTGCGACCCGAACTTGGCGCCGCCGCCGCCGCTTCGCCGCAGGCGGGGCGAACCGGCGGTTCCGCTTCGCGCCAACGCGTACTGGGGTGTCACGGCGGAATCGGTGCAGCGGGACCCTCGGGCGGTGCTGCTGGGGAGCGCGGAGGTATCGGAAGGAGAGCCCGCGTGCCTGTCTGAGCTGGCGTGCGCGATGTGGGAAATGCCCGGCGGGGTTCACCCGGGGTACGACCAGCGGGGTCTTGTCGCGTGGCGCAACGATGTGGGACCGATCGAGCGTCCGTGGTGCGCCAACTGCGACGGGAGTACGGTGAACCCGGTCCTGACGGCCGCGGACTTCCAGTGCTTCCTGGCCAAGTTCGCGGCGGGGGACCCGGGGGCGAACTGCGATGGGAGCACGGGCTCGCCGCTGCTGACGGCGGCGGACTTCACCTGCTTTCAGCAGGCGTTTGTACGCGGGTGCCGCTGAGGCCGGAACCTGGCTTGCTTGCCGACGGCGTCAGGGACGTATCACGAGCATCCCGCGGCGAACTTGTTGAGGAAACACTGGAAGTCGTTGGCGGTCAGGAGCGGGTTCCCGGTGGAGCCGTCGCAGTTGGCGTAGGTGTCGCCGGCGGCGAACTTGTTGAGGAAACACTGGAAGTCGTTGGCGGTCAGGAGCGGGCTCCCGGTGGAACCGTCGCAGTTGGGGTAGCACGTCTGCTGAGGAATGACGAGGCGGTTGGCGTACTGGGCGCCCGTGGTGGCCAGAACGAGCGTGTTGGTCGAGGTGACGGGGTCGAAGACATTGATGCCGGAGGAGCCGCCGGTCCAGAGGATGAGCCCGCCGTCGAGCTCGATCACGCCGCGGGCACTGGTGGTGGTGATGGGGAGAACGCCGAGTTCGGTTCCCGCGGCGTCGAAGCGGTGGATGCGGGCGTTGGTGAAGCCGGCGATGAGGAACTCACCGGACTGGGTGCGGGCGATCTGCTGGGCGAAGCTGATGGTGCCGTTGTGCCACGTGCCCTGGAGGACGCCCGCGAGGTCGTGGCGTGTGACGTCGGGGCTGTTTGAACTGCCGGTGACCAGGAGTTCGGTGGCGTTGAGGCGGGCGATGTCGAAGGGGCTGGTAGCGGCCTGGAACGAGCCGAGGTTGTTGCCCGAGGGGTCGAACATGACGACGTGGTTGGCGCCGGGCGCGCCGTTGCCGGTTCCGCCGTTGGAGACGTAGATCACGTTGTTGATGAGTTCCATGCCGCGGATGTTGTCCAGGCCCCCCGACGTCCCGCCGCCGATCTGGCCGAGGAGTACGCCTTGGAGGTCGAAGCGGTAGATGGCGTCGTTGACCTGGTCGGACACCCAGACTTCGTTGCCGACCTGGATGGCGTCCTTGGGCGTGTTGAAGGTAAGGCCGGGCTGGTTGGCGATGAAGGACGGGTTGATCACGGAACCATCGATCGGGCTGTGGAGCGAGACGCGGTCGTTGGCGGAATCGACGACCATGATGTAGGTCTGGCCGGAGGCAACGGACGCGGCGAGTCCGACAGAGGCGAGCAGGGCGCGAATGGCCATGGACAGCTCCTTGTGTGTGAGTCTGTCAGCCTAGCGAAGGGGGCGAAAAAGACAACTGGAATCAGGGCTTTGGCGCGGGCCGCCCGGATGGCTAGTGTTGACCATGGGTCGAGTACGGATCGCGTGCGTCAAGTACCTGAACACTTCTCCGTTGGTGGAGGGGCTGGACAAGTTATCGGATATTGGCTTGATGCCCTCGGCTCCGTCGGGGATTGCGGGCATGGTCCGGCAGGGCGAGGCGGACATCGGTCTTGCGTCGGTCGTGGATGCGGCGGGGGGAGGGTTGGCCATGCTGCCCGCGGGGATGATCGGGTGCGATGGGCCGACGTTGACCGTCCGACTGTTCTCGAGGGTTCCGCTTGGTGAGGTTCGGAAGGTGCACGCGGACACGGACAGCCACACATCCGTCGCTCTCTGCCGCGTGCTGCTCAAGCGGTTGTACGGGAACAGGGTGGGGGTTGAGGCGTTTGAGGCGGGCGGCGGCGGATCGTGGCCCGACGTGGTGCTGCTCATCGGGGACAAGGTCGTCACGGGTGCGCCGCCGATGGACGACTACCCGCACCAGCTCGACCTGGGGGAGGCGTGGAAAGGGCTGACGGGGCTGCCGTTCGTGTACGCGGTCTGGATGTGCCGCGCGGAGCGGGCGGAGGAACCGGCGATCCTCCGGGCGGCGGCGCTGCTGGACCGGCAGCGGCGTCACAACCGGACCCGGCTGGACTGGATCGTGTCGGCGCAGGCGGCGCGGCACGGCTGGCCGGAGGAGCTGGCGGCGCGGTACCTGGGGAGCCTGCTGCGGTACGACGTGGGACCGAGGGAGCGCGAGGCGGTGGGGCGGTTCTTCGAGATGGCGGCGGAGGATGGGCTCGTGGATTCGTCGGAGGCGCGCTGGGTCGAACCTGTCGGGGCTGCATGAATGCCGCGGCTGAGGACATTGCGTGTCGGAGCGCTGGATGAACTGGCGCGGCAGTTGCGTTTTGCGCCGGCGGAGACGCTTCGGCGGCAACTGGTTCGGGCGGAGCAACTGGCGGCGGAGGTGGACCCTGGGGTGAACTACCCGGAGGATTGGGTGGTGTTCCGTGTGACGGGGTACCGGCCGCAGATGGAGGCGCCGGCGATCGTGGTGGGGGAGGCGTTGATCGGGGATGTGTCGGCGCTGGTGGAACGGCTGTCGGCGGCGGCGGGGGTGAAGGAAGCGGAGCTGGAGGCAGGGTCGTTCCTCAGTACCAGAGATTTGTGTGCACGGTGGGGGGTGAGCGCCAAGACGCTGGAACGGTACCGGCGGATGGGACTGGTGGCTCGCCGGGTGGCGGCGGGGGGTGGCGTGTCGCGGCTGGCGTTCCTGAAGGACTCGGTGGAGCGGTTTGAGCGGGCGTGGAAGGGACGGATCGACGGGGCGCGGGAGTTCTCGAGGATTGGCGGGGCGCTGGAGGCGCGGATGGTGCGGCGTGGGGAGGCGTATGTGCGGCTGGGGTGCTCGGTGAACCAGGCCGCGGCGAGAATCGCCGATCGGTACGGGCGATCGAAGGAGGCGGTGCGGCAGGTGCTGATCCGGGGCGGGGTGGGTAGTTCGGCTGGGGTGGGGGTGGAAGAGGGGGAAGGGGGGGAAGGGGGGGAGCGACGGGGCCCACCGTCGGCGCGGGAGCGGGGGCTGATGGCGCGTGCGTGGTGGTGGGGGATTGAGCCGGGGCGCCTGGCGAGGCGGCTGTCACGGAGCCCGGCGAGCGTGCACCGGGTGATCGTGGATGAGCGGGCGGCGCGGCTGCGGCGGTTGAAGCTCAGCCCGGGGGAGGGTGTGAAGGAACTGGAGGGTGTGCTGTCGCGGCCGGAGTGCGGGATGGGGCTGGGGGCGCCTGGGGCGACGGATCTTCTGGAGCTGGTGCGCTCGGCGCGGGAGATGCCGCCGCCGGAAGCGCCGGCGGAACGGACGCGATTGGCGGCGTACCACGGCCTTGTGTCGCGGGCGGCGGGGGCGGCGGCGGGCCTCTCGCGGCACGGGAACGCGGCGCGGGTGGTGGACCGGATCGAGACGGACCTGCGATGGGCGGCGCGGATCAAGGCGGAGCTGGTCCGGTCGGAGCTCGCGCTGATCGTGCGGACGCTGGAGAGCGGGCTGGGTCGTCCGCTGGAGGAGGTGCGGACGGCGGCCCTATCGCGTCTGTTGCTGGAAGCGATCGGCGCGGCGGCGCGGGCGGTGGACGGATTCCACGCGGGCAAGGGCGGGCGCCTGGCGGCACCGGTGGGGCTTGGCGTGAACCGCGTGGTGGCGGGTGTGGCGCGTGAGCCGGACGGCTCGCGGGCTCGATCGAGGCTGGGTCCCGGGGTTCGGGTGGCGGATTGGACCCGACGGGTGGCGGCGTGGCAGGTGTCGGACGGGCACTGGTGGCTGGAGCCGCCGGGGAGCGTTCGGGCGGGGCTGGGGGTGCTGCCGGCGCGGGCGAGGCGGGTTCTGGAGCTTCGGTACGGATGGGGTGGCCCGCCCAGGACGATAGAGGAAGTGGCGGCGGAGGTTGGGCTGCCCGCGGTGCGGGCGGCGGCGATGGAGCGCCGGGCGCTGGTCATGGCGGGAAGGGCGGGGGCGGCATGACGCGGAAGCGTGGAATAGAACCGGCGGAGGCATCGGGGCAGCACTGGGTGTTTCACCGTGCCGCGCTGGGAGACTCGGTGCTGCTCTGGCCGATGCTCCGGCAGTGGCGGCGACGGGGGATGGATGTGGTGCTGGTCAGCGACGGGGAGAAGGGGAAACTGGCGGCGGAGGAACTCGGGATTGTGGCGAAGGATGCGGAGGGGTTCCGCGCGCTGTGGGTGGCGGGGGCGGAGGTTGAGCCGGTGCGCGGCGCGGCGGCGGTGGTGGCGTACCTCGGGCGAGCCGGGGAAGCGACGCAGGTGTGGATGAACAACGCCCGCCGGATGTTCCCGGGTGCGGCGGTGCGGCATCGGAGCGCGCGGCCGTCGCGGGCGCAGGCGCTGCGGTTCCCGTTGCCGGCGCTGCGGGAGAACCGGCGCGGGCCGGTGGTGATGCACGTGGGGGCGGGGGCGGAGGAGAAGCGGTGGCCGCTGGAACGGTGGGTGCAACTGGCGGAGCGGATCGGCACGCGGGCGAAGCTGCTGGCGGGGGAAGTGGAACGGGAGCGGTTCAGCGAGTCGGAACGGCGGGCGTTTCACGAGGCCGGTGGTGTGTTCCTGGAAACGCTGGCGGCGCTGGCGGGCGAGTTGCGTGGGGCGCGGGTGGTGGTGTGCAGTGACAGCGGGCCGGGGCATCTGGCCGCGCAGTTGGGCGTGCGGGTCGTGTCGCTGTTTGGGCCGGGGAGTCCTGAGAAGTGGGCGCCGGTGGGTCCTGTCGTGGAGGTGCTGGCTCCCGATCGGCCTTCGCCCATGGACTGGCTCTCGGTGGAGCGCGTCGAGGGAGCGGCGCGGGGGATGATGGGCTGAGGGGGCTGGGCGGGCGGATCAGTTGCAACCGGCGGCGAAGACGTTCAGGAAACACTGGAAGTCGTTGGCGGTGAGCAGGGGAGTTCCCGTGCTGCCGTCGCAGTTGGCCCAGGCGTCTCCCGCGGCGAAGCGGTTGAGGAAGCACTGGAAGTCGTTGGCGGTGAGCAGGGGCGAGCCGATGGACTGGTCGCAGTTGGCGTAGCAGGGGCATCCGGATTCGCCGCAGAAGATCTGCACGCGCAGCGGGGCGGTGCGGGCCAGGCCCGCGGCGGCGCCGGGGTCCTCGATCACCCACTGCATGAACACCGTGCGACCGTTCAGGTTCGGGATGGCCTGGATGGGCCACTTGCCGGTGGTGTAGCCGCGCTCGACGGTTCCGCCGTCCTGCAGGGCGAAGGGTCCCAGGACCTGCTCGGGAGACACGATGTTGTTGACGGGCGCCTGGCTGGAGATGTGGAGGCGGGCCGTCGCGCCGGGCAGGGCGCGGCGGAGGCCGACCTTGAAGCCGGTGTTGCCGACGTTGGGGGGCGTGTTGGCGATCCACTGCGGGATGATGCCGCCGGTGCCGGCCGTGCCCGTGCCCTGAATCTGGAGGTTGGTGTTGGCCCGGTTGGTGAAGAGCGTTGGGTGGTCGAAGGGGAACTGGGCGTTCTGGACGCGGGGGTCGGTGAGGCCGCCGGCGATGAAGGCGACGATGTCGGCCTGTTCCTGGGGGTTGAGGGGGATGGGGATGAGGGGGTCGCGGTTCTGCGGGAACTGTGCCGCGCCGTTGGGGTAGAAGGCAACGGCCTGAGCGAGCGTGGTGAACTGGCCGGTGTGCATGAAGCTGGACTTGAGGCCGGCGTTTCGGAGGCTGGGGACCTTGAAACGGCGGTCGTCGCCGGGGACGTTGGTGACGAGGCGGCGGCCAGCGTCATCGCCCGGCGGGCGGAGGCCGATGTTGCGGAACATGGCGCCGGTTGGCGTGGGGGGCTGACCGGGCGGGGTGGGCTGAACATTGCTGAAGAGGGGAGGGGTGTGGCAAACGGCGCAGCTGCGAGTCTGGATGAGGTTGAGGCCTCGCTGTTCCTGCTGGGTGAGGGCATTGGGGTTCCCGGCCTGGAAGGCGTCCCAGTCGGTCTGGTCGGCGTTGAGGGTGCGCTGGTAAGTGGCGAGGGCGAAGGCGATTCGGCGGGCGGTGATGGCGGGGTCGCCGAAGGCCTGGTTGAAGAGCGCGGCGTACGTCTTCTGCGATTGAACAGCGGCGGCAACGTCCGACGGGAGGTTGGTGGCGAGCGCGAGCGGAACGGCGGTGCCGAGCTTCGCCGAGATCTGGGTCCAATCGCGGTTGGCGTGGGCCATCTCGACGTCGTTGAGCGGTGGACCGACGGCCTGGCTTTCGAGCGCGCCTCCCTGAGCGATGGCGACCTGGCCGGTCTGGGGGTCCATGAAGGTACCGGCCGCGCGGCCGTCCCAGAAGGCGAGCGGCGTGAAGGCGGAGTTGATCACGCCTTGGGAGGCGCGGTTGGTCACCCGTGGCGAGAGATTGAAGCTGGCGTCGATCAGGTAGTCGCCGGTCGGTGTCTGGCGTATGACGCCGGGGGAGCCGAAGACGTCGTCAGGAGTATTGGGTACGAGATCGACGCCGGGGTGGCGGATGCGGCGTGGGTCGCCGCCGGCGAACTCGGACTGGTGGCAGGTGGCGCAGGCGACGGTGTTGTCGCTGGAGAGCTGCTCATCCCAGAAGAGGATCTTGCCCAGGATGCGCTTGGACTCGGAGAAGGGGTTTTCCGCTGGGAAGGGAACGGGGGGGAGGGCGTCGGTGGGGCCGAAGAAGCCGCCCGCACCGCCGGCGATGGCGACGATACCGGTGGCGGAGAGGAGGAAGGTGAGGAGAGCGGTCTTTGGTGCCGCGATGAAGGCGCGCCGAAGGGACTTGCGAACCACGGGGTATCTCCTGGTGAGGCGAGTGCCCCGATTCAACGTACCGGGAGGTGTGGTATTGCAGGCTCGGCAGGGGTTCGCGGCGACTTGAGCGAGGCTGAGCGCGGCGTACGCAGGGTGTTTGGGAGGTCTCTTGCAGCCTCGGTCCGGTTCATTGGCAGCCTTGGGCGAAGCGGTTCAGGAAGCACTGGAAGTCGTTGGCGGTCAGGACCGGCGTTCCTGTGCTGCCGTCGCAGTTGGCGTAAGTATCGCCCGCTGCGAACTTGTTCAGGAAACACTGGAAGTCGTTGGCCGTCAGGAGCGAGCCGGTGGTGCTGTTGTCGCAGTTGGCGTAGCAGGGTTGGATGGCGAAGCCGGTTTCGGGTCCCATGCACAAGTATGAGAACCGGCCGGATGGTACATTGAGCACGCTCGCAGGATGCGGCCCCCACGGAACGATGACGCCATCGTCGCGAAGCGCCGCGATTCCACCGCCCGAGCCTTGGCTGAGGTGAGTGAACGTCCCGGGTGGTGCAGGGTAGTTCTGCGGGTTGCACTGACCAAACGTCACGGCCGTCCCATCCGTTCTCAGGGCCGCCGAAATGCAGTTGAAGTACGCCGACATGAACTCGCCCGGGATGACGGGAAGCGAGGGCCCCCACGTGACCAGCGTTCCATCGGTTCGGATGGCACCGATGTACCCGCCTCCACCCACGCTGACGAAGCGGTAAGTACCGGGCGGCACTGGTGCCCAGGCGAGCCCGCCCCAGACATGAATCGACCCATCGGGCCGAACGCCCGCGCTGCTGTTGTATCCCGCCGAAACCTGCACGAACTTGCCAGAGGGTGTGTCGGCCTGGCCGAAGGAGTTCCAACCCCACGCCACCGCGGTGCCATCTTCCCGCAGGGCCACACTGTGGTGGAGCCCCGTCGCCACTTGCGTAAAACGACCGGGCTGCGGCGTGGCCTCGCCGGAGAAGTTCGCGCCCCATCCAACCATTGTCCCATCGGGCCGCAGCGCCAGGCCGTGAGAACTGTTGACCGCGAGCGTGGTGTACACGCCGGGAGGCGGCTGCAGAAGCGCGTTTGCCGCCGTTTCTCCCCACCACACGATCCGACCGGGCGCGTTGAGTTGCTGCCCGGCCGCCACGGACGCCGCGGCACCAAGGGCCGCCAGCCCCGCCGGAAAGCGGGGCTGGCGGAACGGGCGCTCAGTCCATGATGATGACGATGTTGTGGTGGTTGCTGTGGCCGGTTGCGGCCGACAGCACAACCGCGTTGGCCAGGAAAGACGGCACCTCGTGCGGCTCAGCAAAGACAAGCGTGCCTCCTCCCGGAGTGCAGGGACTGCCCCAAGCATACACGTGCGAGCTGGCCGTTCGTGCGTACGCATGACCGTAGCCTCCATCAATAAACGCGTGCTGAATGTCTATGTGGTTGACCGGTTCGGTGTTGCACCCATTGCACCCGCCCCACCAAACGACCGACCGGTCGGACTTCACCGCGTAACTGGTGATGTGCCCTGCCCCGACGGCGATGAACGGTGTGTCGGAAGGAAAGGACGGCAAGACTCCCTGTGTTGTACACGTGTAGTTCTGACCACCCCACACTTGAATCGAGCCATCAGCTCTCAAACCGATGCCGTGGTGTCCCCCGGCATCGATGGCAACGTACGGAACGAACCCGGACGCTCCAGTCTCGTTGTGTGGAATGTCATCTTGACCCTCGGAGTCGCGACCCCAGTGCCAGATCGTGCCATCGGCGCGAAGAACGAGGTTGAATGCCTCACCCGCAGAGACCTGGGTGTACACACTATCGCCTCTTGGATCACTCGGGACCGTTCCTTGATCCCAGCCGAGGCCCGCGTTGGGGTCTCCGCCTCCCCACGCGTACACGTTGCCGGTGGCATCAAGTGCGAGGCCGTGGTCGTAGCCAGCCGACACCTGTACGAAGACGTCGCCGGAGGGGATATTCCCTCGCCCGTTCGCTGTCCATCCCCAATGCACTATCTGGTTGTTGGAGTTGATCCCCAGACTGAATCTGTGCCCCGCCGAAACCTTGACGAACTTCTGACCGCTCGGCGGTGTGCACTCACCGTTGAAGTCCCAACCCCAGCAAATCGCCGTCCCCGCAGTCTGCCCCGCGCTACTTGAAACGCACATCAGCACCGCGCCAACGAACGCCCCCCCCCCCCCCCCCCCTGCGGATCAAAGGACTTGAACATGTCATTTCTCCATCGTCACTCGACACCTCCACGGCGGGCCCGCATGGGTCCGAAAATCGGGAGGTCGAGCGATGGCATACCAGAGCGTACACCCTGAGTCTAGTTCAATTCCATAAGAATGCAAGAAAAACTGTCGCTTCGCGCGGATCCGTGGGATTGCCGCGCCGAACGCCACGGATTCGCGCGGAAAACGGTAGTCGCGTCCCGGCACATCATCGCCCTCCCTCCTCCAGCCGTCGGACACGGATGGCCGTCAGGGGCAGCCTTGGGCGAAGCGGTTCAGGAAGCACTGGAAGTCGTTGGCGGTCAGGACGGGCGTTCCCGTGCTGCCGTCGCAGTTGGCGTAGGCGTAGCCAGAGGCGAAGGCGTTGAGGAAGCACTGGAAGTCGTTGGCGGTGAGCAGGGGTGTGCCCGTGGAGAGGTCGCAGTTGGCGTAGCAGGTGCGCTCGCATTCGTCGGGGACGCCGTTGGCGTTGAAGTCCTGGCTGAAGCCGGAGGCGATATCGCAGTTGTCCGGGACCTGGTTGAAGTTGCAGTCGCGGCCGGTGCCGGGCATGAAGTCGAAACCGGAGGTCTGGACAATCTGCGAATCGAGCGCCTGGACGTACGCACGGACGAAGTTGCCGAGGCGCGGCTCGAAGATGAGGATCTTCGCTCGCGTGAAGTGCGTGTCCATCTCATCCACGCTCGCGCTGACGTACACCTGGCCATCGCGCCCGATGCGGATGCACCACGGGCCGTGGAAGTGGACGCCGACGATGGACCAGACCTTGAGAAAGGCGCCCGTGGCGCCGTTGTACTCGAGCACCTGGTCGGTGCCGTGGCTGGCGACCAGGAGGTTTCCGGTGACGGGGTTGAAGGCGAGGCCCTTGGGGGCTGAGAGGCCACCGGACGATGACGCGACGAACGTTCCGATGAGGGCGCCGGTCGTGCCGTTGTAGCGGATCACGCGGTTGTTGGTCTCGCTCGTGACGAAGAGGTCGCCGCTTGGGCCGCGGGTGATGCCCATGGGGGCCGCGAGGCCGCCGGAGCCGGCAGCGACAAAGACATTGATGAACGCACCCGTTGAGAGGTTGTAGCGGAGGATGCGATTTCCCGTTCTGTCGGCGACCAGGAGGGTGGCGGCATCCGCGAGGAAAAGGGCGGAGGGAACACCGAGGCCCCCGGAGCCGATCGGAACAAGCGTGCGGACGAACGCGCCGGAGACATCGTACTCACGAACCCCGTTGGCCGCGGCGATGAGGATGCGGCGGTCGGGGGTGATGACCAGATCGCGAACCGGGGCGGTGGCGCCGGCCACGGATGTGTTCATGAGGACGCCGGAGATCGGGTGGTAGGAGCGGACCTCGGGTTGGGAAAGGCTCGCGGCCCAGCCGTTGTGCGCACCGTCGAGTTCGGCGAGGTCGGGTATGCCGTCGTTGTCGCAATCCTCGCGGCTGTCAAGGGTTCGGTTGCGGTCGATGTCGAGGGCCATGTTGGCCATGATCTCGGTGTAATCGGAGATGTTGTTGCCGTTGAGGTCGGCCTCGCACTCGTCAGGGATGCCGTTGCCGTGAACATCCAGACTGGTACCAAGGAGGATGTCGCGGTCGTCGGGGATGTTGTTGTTGTTGCAATCGGGCTCGCACTCGTCGGGGATGCCGTTGCCGTTGAGGTCGAAGCTGATGGTGCCGATGTCGATGGTGTCGAGAATGCCGTTCTGGTTGCAGTCCTCGCATTCATCGGGGATGCCGTTGGCGTTGACGTCCAGGCTTGTCAGATTCTGGATGTCGATGGAATCGCGGATGCCGTTCTGGTTGCAGTCGAAGACGACGCAGTTGGGCCGGGTGACGATGTAATCCATCATGGCCTGCCGGGTGACCTTGTGGAACGTGAGGTCCTCGACGCCCATGGCGCCGCTGATGGTCTGGTTGCAATAGCTCATGATCGTGCCGCGCTGGGCGGGGGTGTTGATGTCGGCGCAGGTGTCGAGCTGGTAGTCGTGGGTGTGGAGGGTGCCGCAGTTGTGGCCGAGTTCGTGGGCGGCGACGAGGGGGTCGTAGTTGAACACGCTCGAGCTCTCGGGGTCGGCGAAGAAGCCGACGAGGTTGCCGCAGAAGCCGTAGGCGGTGTTGGTGCAGAGGGAGTTGAGGTAGGCCACTCCGCCGGGAAGGTCGCCCCGCCCGCTGAACATCTGAGCCACGTCACGGGCGACGGAGCCCATGTTGGCCAACCAATACGAACGGAAGTCGTTGAGAGAGGCGTTGAAGGGCTCGTTGGGCTGGGGCCAGATGCGGGTGTACACGATGTCCACGCGGCAGTTGATCTCGCGCATGTAGATATCGCTGACGGCGCCGTAGAGGTGGAGCACGTATTCGAGTGCGGCCGGTTCCGTCCCGAGGATCTGGAAGAACTCGTGATCGGTCTCTACGGCGAGCTGGATCTGGCGGAGGTTCTTGATGAACGGGGCGTCGCCGCCGCCGCCGGGGGGGTCCTGGTGCTCCGGGTGGTGCACCTGGCAGAAGGGTGCGGGGTTGGGATCGCGTGAGGCCTTGGCTTTGAAGAGCACGGCCTCGCCCTCGGGCAGGTGGCGGCCGGCGAGGCGGGACGACACGCCGTAGCGCGGGTAGCCCGGGCCGAGGTCGATCAGGCCGTTAATCATCGACGGGGAAACGGCGAGGTACAGGTGCGAGGTGGGGTATTGCTCGACCCGGCCGCGGAGGAGGACGACGGTTTCCGGGTCGAACGCGGCGGGGGCATCAATGCCTTTGCCGCTACCGAGGACGAGTCGGGACTCGGGGTGGGTGATTCTGAAGCGCTCGACGATCAGGTCCAAGGCGACGCCATCGAGGCGAACGCCGGGGATCACGAACGCGCCGGCTGTGGCGGCCTGGGCGAGGGCGTTGCGGTCGATACGGAGGTGGGTCCATGTGCCGGCCGCACCGACCTCGCGGATGGAGGCGGGGGCTTGCGAGGCGGGGCGCCTGGCCGCCGGGGCGGTGCCGGGGAGGAGTTGAGAGACGTAGCTGCGTCGTTGTTCGGTGGCCGGGGTGGGCTTGTCTTGCGCCAGCGCGCCAGTTCCGGGGATCAACAGCAACGCCGCGATGAGTGATCGCATGATGTGCTCCTGCCAGACTGGGCCGGCATTGGTTTCAACTGAGACTACATGCAAAAACCGAAAAGCCCAAGTGGTTTCCGGTTGCTTTCCCGGGTGGGGGTTCTCGATAATGCGAGCCCGGAGGGCTGCCTGATGCGGGGCGAGTTGGCGGTGCTGGCGATCGTGGCGATCCCCGCGGGGGCGGTCGGGCAATCGTGCGACCTCGTTCCCTCGTTTGACATGGGACTGTCGCCGACGCGGACCGTGTACGTGTCTCCCTCGGGCAGCAACGCTTCGGGCAACGGGACGGCGGGCAGCCCGTACGGGACGATCGCCTTCGCGGCGGCACAGGCGACGCCGGGGACGGCGGTGGTGCTGCTGCCCGGGACGTATCCCGGGGGAACGTTCCTGACCAACCTCGCGGGAACGGCGGCGGCGCCGATCTGGATCGGGGGTGCGCCGGGGCAGGCGCGCCCGGTGATCGAGGGGGGCGGCGAGGGGCTGCACCTGGTGAGGCCGCGGTACATCGTGGTGCACGATCTTGAGGTGCGGAACGTGACGGCCAACGGGATCAACGCCGACGATGGGGGGGACTATGCCAACGCGGAAGCGGCGCGGTTCCTGACCATCCGCCGTGTGCATGTGCGCGATGTGGGGGGAACGGGGAACCAGGACGGGATCAAGCTCTCGGGCGTGCGGGATGTTGTGGTGGTGGATTGCGAGATCGAGCGGTGCGGCGGCGCGAACGCGGGCAGTGGTGTGGACATGGTCGGGTGCCACCGTGGCCTGATCGCTCGCACAACCTTCCGGGACATGTCCGGCAACGCGGTGCAGTGCAAAGGCGGGTCAGATGACATTGAGGTCCGCTGGTGCCGCATGATCGAGGCGGGCCAGCGGGCGGTGAACATGGGAGGATCGACCGGGCTGGAGTTCTTCCGCCCGCCACTTTCGTCAACCGAAGCGAACTTCGAAGCGCGGGATGTTCGCGTGGTGAGCAACCTGATCATCGGATCGCAAGCGCCGCTCGCGTTTGTCGGGTGCGTGGACTGCCTCGCGGCGAACAACACGATCATCACACCGCACAACTGGATCCTCCGCATTCTGCAGGAGACGGTGACGCAGCCACCATACACGTTCATCCCCTGCTCGGGCGGGCGGTTCGTGAACAATCTTGTGTACTTCCGGCGTTCGGATCTCTCCTCGTATGTAAACACCGGCGCGAACACGGCTCCGGGGACCTTTGCGTTCGACGGGAACTTCTGGTTTGCGTTTGACAATCCCGGGGCCTCGGCGCCGGCGTTGCCCGTGCCGCAGACCAACGGCGTTTCCGGGCTGGACCCATTGTTCTTCGATCCGCAGGGGAACTTCGCGCTGCGCCCGTCGAGCCCGGCGAGGGGCCGCGCGAGCAGCCCGCTCGCGGCGACCGGCGACCTGGCCGGTGTGTGCTATGCCTTGCCGGCGTCGGTGGGGGCCTTCGAAGTGTGCCGCGCAAACTGCGACGGGTCATCGACACCGCCCGTGCTGACGGCCAACGACTTCCAGTGCTTCCTCAACACGTTCGCGGCATCCAGCCCGGACGCGAACTGCGACGGGTCGACCTCGCCGCCGATCCTCACGGCCAATGACTTCCAGTGCTTCCTGAACAAGTTCGCAACGGGATGTCCCTGACCGTCTTCTGTGGCTGAAAGGTCTAAATTTGGACTCGCGGGAGTAGGTGCCGCGAGCCGCCATGTGGAACCACCGCTGGAACGCCCCGAAACGTTCGTGAACGAGCCCGGAACCAAGTGACGGGTCGACATCCCGGGGCGCCCGGGTCAGCGGACCCGATACTTCGTTTCGGGCTTTTGGAGGAGCCGAATCGGCCAAGCCTATCTGGGGTGAAAGTCAGGTAGGCGGGGGGACGCCGCGATTCCCTTCGCGGAGCCGCGGATTGGGGGCACACAATTCCACAGAACGGCGCGAAAGTTCGGTTTTTCTTGCATTGTTGATAAGTTGCAGTAGACTCGAAGAGTGTTTTCTGGTACGCCATCGTTCGACTTCCCAATTCTCGGACCCGTGTGGGTCCGGCGGGAAGGTGTTAAGACACGATGGAGAACTGACATGTTCAAGTCCTTTGCTCGCAGAATGTTTGGGGGGGGGGGGGGGGGGTTAGTGCGCTTCTCTTAACGGGGGGCACTTGCTTCGGACAAGCCGG
>JAHBXE010000039.1 GCA_019636625.1 Phycisphaeraceae bacterium | reverse complement strand
GACCTACGACGCGTACGGGGAGGCGCTGACCAGCACCACCCTGCACCCGCACCCGGTGCTGCGGTGCGGGCACAAGGGCCTGTTCGTCGATCGCCTCGACCTGGGCGTGATGAGCAGCAGCCTGATCGAGCACGAGCGGATCGTGCCGTTCTCGCACACCCTCTGCTACAACCGGAACCGGACGTACAGCCCGCAGGCGGGGAGGTTCCTGCAGCGCGATCCCAATGAAACCGGCATGGCCCTGCTCGCGGCCACGGGCTACGGCGGCCGCGGCGCGGCCGCCCTCTCCATCGCCTTCGGCCTTGAGGGCCACTACGGCGACGGCCTGAACGTGTACGAGTACCTCGGGAGCAACCCGTGGAACCGGTCGGACCCGATGGGGCTCTCCTGGGACCCGTTCAGCATGGTGGATGAGTACCTGGCGGAAGACGCTGGCAGCAAGGCTGCGTTCCTGGAACGGATATCGGGCGGCATGCAAGCAGCAGCATTTGTGGGATCACTGATTCTGAGTCAATTGCCGTTTCCTGTAGCCATGGTCGCAGGCGAGTTAGGAGCCGCGGCGCTGGAGGGCGGCGTGTCGCCGGAACTTCGGGCACTCAAGAAGGTTCTGGGAGAAGTCAACCTTGCCCGACTCATGATCAGCGTCGGGAAGGTTGCCATTCATGCTGCGGTGAGCGCGATCAAGTACGTGGTGTCGCATGGCCTGCGAGCAATCTGGAACGTCGCCCGACGCCTCAATCCCCTCTCATTGGCAAAGCAGGCGTGGAACGCCCTTCGAGGCTGCGGGTGCTTCACCCACGGTACGCTTGTCTGGACGCTGCGAGGTCTGATCCCGATCGAGGAGGTGGTTGAAGGAGACATGGTTGTCTCGTGGGACGATGTGACAGACAGCTTCAGTCTGCGACGTGTTGTCGAGACCTTCATGCGGTCGGGTGCACCCATTGTTGCCATCGCGCTTCGTGACGATTGCGATCGTCAGCAGTTCATTGACACAACTGAGGAGCACCTGTTCTGGGTACATAACAAGCGCTGGATTGCTGCCGGTTGTCTTCGCCCGGGTGATCAGATAGGGGCGGTGGGAGACTTCTTGACGGTGGAAGCGGTGCGCTTCGAGAGTCGGACGGCCGGGGTCTATAATTTTGAAGTGGATGGCCTGCGGAATTACCGCATCGGGCCGAATGGGATCATCGTACACAACGGGATCAGCGCCTGTTGGCTTTGGGCCAAGAACCACCTGATCCCAATGTACTTAGGAGGAGCCAAACGTGGAACGAAAGTTGTCATGTACGAACGGGACCATGTCCTCCTGCATAAGTTGATCGACGATGCGGCGGGCCATGCGGGAGTGCCTCTTATGAGACAAGGTTCAGCAGCGGTGGAAGCGTACATTCGATCAAATGGAGCCGCTGGGATCGCCAAGATCAAACAAGTCCTGATTGACGGATACTCAGCATATGACGCCAAGCGGGGGACGACCCTTCTCCAAGATCTTCTCCGCGAATTCAAGAAACAGGGATGGTGAGATGACTCAGAGGGTGTACTGGATAGGTAGTTCTGCGGATTGCGAAGTTCCCCAGGCCGACGCCGCTTGGGTGGAAGAAACTTGGCCGAAGGTCGCATGTCCAGCCTGCAGCACACTCCTTCCACAGGATCATCCCAAACCCATCCGCGTTGTCCTCGCGAACGAGTCCAACGTTCATCGGATAGGGCCGACAGGCTTGACCGCATGGCCGTTCGCCACGGGTGGGATTGAACGTTCTCTCGCTGAGCATATGCAACTCCCGCGGTCAGACTTTGCATTGGGCGAAGTGGTCTACAAGGGCGAGGTGCTCGACTCTCACTGGAGTTGCGTGTGTTCGGCTCGGCTCAGGATACCACACTTCGGAGACCCGGGAGACCGCTACACGCGATGCGTTCACTGCGGCCGGACATTTGGGTCAGCAACAAAGACGAAGTGGATTCGCAAAGAGGACATAGAAGGCCTCCGAGTGTTCAGCGGCGTTGATGGCTGTGGCCTGTATGTTCCCGAGGAGGTGTGGGTGGAAAGGAAGCTGGCGCAATGGCCACGCATTCAAACGCGACTGATCGAAGTGCGTTCTGGCGTGATCGCGCCTCGCATTGAGTATGAACTAGAGGACCCTACCCCCGTCCAAAGGCGAGTCGCGGCCTGGCGCTCCGGGATGAGATGAAACCTGGGACGAGGTAGAGCCGAGCACGCCGGGAGCGTGTCGGCGATGATGGAGCGGATCACGGGCGGGTTGAAGGCCGCGGCGTTCGTGGGCGCGTTGATCCTGAGCCAGCTACCGTTCCCGGTGGCGATGGCGGCGGGGGAGATCGGCCAGGCGGCGCTGGAGGGACACGTGGGCCCGGAACTCAAGATGCTGCAGAAGTACCTCGGGTACGTCGCGATCGGCGCGGTGGTGGCGACGATCGGGAAGGTGGCGATCAGCGCGATGGTGACAGCGGTCAAGTACGTCTGGAAGCACGGCCTGTTCGGTGCGGTGCGGAACCTCTGGAGCAGCGCCGTCTCCCTGGCCAAGCGGGCGTGGAACTGGAGGGAACGCAAGCGACACATTCCAGGCACCTGCGGCTGCTTCAGCGCCAGGACGCTGGTGTGGACGCTGGCGGGCCTGGTGCCCATCGACCAGGTGAAGATCGGCGACTACGTCGTGGCGCGGGATGACCAGACCGGTCTGGTCCAGTTCGCGCCGGTCGAGGCGACGATGGAAACGCCCGGCGCGGCCCTCCTGACCGTCGCGGTCCGGCACGCCGACGGCCGGATCGAGGTCATCGAGACGACGGATGAGCACCCGTTCTGGGTGGAGGGCCGGTCACCGCCGGGAGCCGGGGCAGCATTGACTCCGGGCGATGCGGGAGAGGCCGCGGTCGTACCCGACGCCGCGCCCACGACAACCGCCCCGCCGACGCTGTGGAAGGGAACCTGGCGCCGGGCGGATGAACTCTCCCCCGGCCACCGGGTCGGCACGCTGCTGGGCCACGCCACGGTGCTGGCCGTCACCTTCACGAGCGACCGCCAGAGCGTCTTCAACCTCACCGTCAAGGACATCGGCACCTTCCACGTCGGCGACGACGGCGTGCTGGTGCATAACTGTACGTGGGCGCAAGCGAAACTTGCTTACTGGAACAGCCTTGGGCTCGCCGGTCCGCCTGTCGCTCATATCACTGTACGGGTGAAGAAGACGGGAGCGATCGAAAAGCGAGTGGTTGTGAAAGAGGTGCATCATATTGACGGCCGTGCGGTCCCAAATCCTCATGACTCGAGCAACTTGGTTGATCTTTGGCCGTGGCAACATGAAGTAGTTGATCCGAATCGCTATACGGGATATACGCTCATTAGTGTTGATCGTGTTTCGATGCCGTTGCTGCAGAGGTAGCCCAAAGAAAGGCGCGCAAGGTTGATTTCGAACATTCTTCGTGCGATCCAAGCATCTGGACACAACATAGTGCTGCGACGGGGCCTGTCACCCTCGGCCGCTCGCGACCTTGTCAATAGATTCGGTGCCGATTTGGATCAACTTTGTGAGCTGCTGCAGTTATCCAACGGATTCCAACTGGGCGGATTGTCGATAATGTCCGCCGATGAACTGTGTGTGTATGATGACGACATTGTAGCATTTCAGAATTGGGGCAATGGAGATTATGATTGCGTGCACATTGGCAGCGAGCATGGCGGTTCCATATGGTTTACAAATCACACCCCGCTTGTGAGAGCTCGGGTGGCCAACTCAGTCGCCGACTGGCTTCAATCGATACGACATGAACTGTCGCGACACGCGACGATTTGGCACCCGCGAGACTATCTGGGGCAACAGAATGAGGACGGCACTTACGCCGCAGTTGTGCGTCAGCTTGCTGGGACGCGGTGTGAGCTAATGGGGGATGCATCGTGCTGATCGATCTCGAACGAGCCTGGACCGCTTCGGCCGGGTGAAGGATCTGCACTACCGGCGTGTGGCGTCGGGGCCGTACCAGCCGCAGGACACGCTGTACCGCGCGGAGTACACGTACGACGCCGCGGGGAACCGGAGGACGGCGAAGATCACGCAGGCGGAGGAACCGACGCCCGGCGTGTGGGACAACCGGCGGTCGCAACTGCACACGTACAACGCGCTGGGGCAACTGACGGGCAGCCACGTCGGGAAACTGGCGTGGGACGCCGGCGGAGCGCCGTTCATCGATCCGGCCGAGGCGTGGCGCGAGGACCAGTGGCGGCTGGATGCGCTGGGGAACTGGAACGGGAACGGGGGCGATGGGTCGGGCCCCTTGCCGGGCCGGGTGACGACGACGGGGGGGGGCGGGGGGGCGGGGGGGGCCACGGTGGTCACGGCGCGGCGGGACATCACCGACGCCCAGAACCGCCTGGTGACGCAGGTGGTGCAGAGCGGGAACGGGACGCCGACGACGGTGCACCTGGCCTTCGACGCCGCGGGGAACCTGACCTGCGACGGGG
>JAHBXE010000038.1 GCA_019636625.1 Phycisphaeraceae bacterium | reverse complement strand
GTGGTTCGGGAACATCACCAGGGTGCTGATCCCCGGCGGCACGTTCTACATCTGGGGCGGCTACGCCAACTGCGGCAACTACCCGCCCGTGCTGAAGCGATGCGAGCTGTACTTCGCTCAGGCGATCATCTGGATCAAGGAGCACCCGGTCCTGACGCGGAAGGACTTCATGGGCAACCACGAATGGTGCTTCTACGGCTGGAAGGAAGGGGCCGCGCACCGCTTCTTCGGGCCCGCCAATGTGCCGGATACGTGGTCGATCAAGAAGGTCAACCCGCAGAGCATGGTCCACCTCACCGAGAAGCCTGTCGAACTCGCGCGGCGGGCCATCGAGTTCTCGTCGCGGCCGGGCGAGAACGTGCTCGACCTCTTCGGCGGAAGCGGCTCGACGCTCATCGGAGCGGAGATGACCGGGCGCCGTGCGTTCCTGATGGAGCTCGATGCGCTCTATTGCGATGTGATCGTGCAGCGTTGGGAGAAGTTCACGGGCCGCAAGGCGGAACGGCACTCCGCCGCGCCGGCAAACTCTGTGGCCGAAGAGAAAGCCCCGGCGAAGGCCGAGGCGTGAGGAGGAGGCACCGATGCGGTCAGGCGCTGGGGCCCTTCTCCCGGAGGGCGTGGAACTCGACCATTGCGTCCTCGTAGGGGGCGGTCCCTGCGGCGGCGTGGTTGCGCCCGCCCGCGGGAACGACCACGCTCCGCTCCTTGAGAAAGGCGAAGGCGACGGCCGCCTGCGTCCAGGGGATGTTGGCGGCGTGCCTGAGGTCCTCAAGGTTGAACGGGCTCGTGGCTTCGGCCACCGAATTGGCGACCGCCTCGAATGCGTCCTCTGGGCACCGGTGCTGGTACGGCTCGCCCTTCATGGGCACGACGCTCCGAACCAGCGCCCGGGTCGCGTCGACGGTGAATGTCTCCGTGCGCTCGTTCGCGGGCGGCTCGTTGCAGGCCGCGACCGCGTGTTCCAGCGCGTCCCACTCCTCGGTGGTCAGCATCTGAACCTCGCGGGCGTTGAGCAGGCGCTCGGCCGCGTCGAGCAGAACTTCGAGTTGGGCGCGGGTGGCCTGCATGGGTCAGGCTCCCTTTCCGGCGACAAAGACGCCCTTGTCGTGCTTCTTGAAGCGGGCCTTGTCGCCCTTGGCGGCGATCTCGCGAATGATGGCGGCGTAGAGCGTGGCCTCGGGCGTCTTGCCGCTGGGGCTCTTCCACAGGCCCTTCGCCTCCATCTTGGCGATCATCTCCTTGGCCCGCATGGGCACCTCGCTGGAGGCGAGCACCTGCGCCGCGGCATCAAGAGCGCTGACGCGCTTGGGCTTCTTCTCCTTGGGGGCCTTGGGCGCCTTCGCGGCCTTGGGAGCCTTTCCGCTCTTGGTGGGCGTTGCCTCGGGCGTCTTGCCGTCCAGGCGGTCCTTGATCTCGGCGAGCGCCGCCTTGCGGAGCCGGTCCGTCTTGGCCGCGCCCTCGGCGCGGGCGGCGCTCTTGGACATCTTGGGGGTGCGGGGCTTCTTGGACTTCGTACTCATGCGATTCTCCAAACCTGGGGTGCGGAATCCCGCCGCACATTGCGGCGGGGAATCGCGTCCGGCGCGGTTCCCCGCGCCGTCGCGTGGGGCGGGCTAGCAGCCCGCGACGCGCTCCATCTCGTTGAGGACGTCGTGGACCATCGAGTTGGTGGCGGCGGCGCGGCCGCGGCGGTCAGTCCCGTAGACCACCTTGGCGACCTCGACCGCCTTGGCGTAGCGGGCATCGCGGTCCTCGTCGCGGGCGATGTGGGCGATGCAGATGTCCTGCTTGCCCGCCCCCCCATCGTGGCGCGTGCTCTGCTCGATCGTCACTTCCGCGCCGCGCTCGGTGCGGCTGATCTTGATGTCCTTCTCGTGGCCTTCGATCACGATCGTCTTGATGTTCATGGGCGTGCTCCTTCGAGGGGGTGGGGGTGCGTGCGTGGCGGGCGGTTACTCGGCCAGGAAGCGCTCGACGTCTTCGCGGTCCATGCCGCTGAGGAAGGCGACGGTGTCCATCAGGTCGCTGCGGACCTTGCCGAGGTTGCCGGTGATGCCCCAGTTGGTCGGGTCGGCCTTCGCCTGCTCGTCGTGCTTGTCCAGTTCCATCGCCAGCACGTCGAGCAGACGGTCGATGTCATTCCGCCGGGCGGCGTACATCTCGGCGGCGGTCGGTTCGGGCGTCGGGTTGTTCCTGCGGGTAGTCATCTACGTGCTCCTATGCGAGGGGGTGCTCTGGTAAACAGCGAAGCCCGCGATTCGCGGGCTTCAGGTCGTCGGGAGTTCAGGATTTCGCGGGCTCGTCGGGGCCTCGTCTCGGGCGGCCTCGCGGGCCGCGTCGCCCCGGCCTTGTCGGTAGCCGGTGTGCAGCCCCTCGCGGTAGCCGCTCTCGAAGGCGTGGCGGACCAGGTCGCGGATCGCCCAGACCGGGATCTCGTGGAAGTCGAGGCTGTCGCTCTTGCGGGTCTCGAGCCTTTCGAGAAGCAACTCGACCTTTGCCCATTCCATCTCGGCGTCGAGCGCCTTCTGCTTGCTGATCCCGTCGAGGCTCGGTTTGGCGTTCTTCTTGGCGGTCCGGGGGGCGTTCATCGTCGTGGTCTCCGTCGCGGGCGTTCGCCCCGCGTTGTGACACATGAAGCCATGACATTCGCCACGAGGCAAGGCAAACCGCAGCGGATTCGCCGTCAATCCGCGACATGTGGGCAAGTGCGCGCCGGATGTGGGCAACTGGGCGTGGGAGGTCCGCGATGACTCCCGAACACGCGCCTAGTCCCGGGCCAGCATCGGAGGGACAGGGGATGTCCCGGCTCAATCCCGCCGCGCTCCCCGTGGCGGACGCCGCCCGTGTGCTGTCGCGCCTCGGCGGCAAGATCGTCACCGAGGAGATGCTCCGCGCGGACATCGATGCGGGCGCGCCGACCAACGCCACCGGCACGCTCAATCTCGTGCACTACGCCGCGTGGCTGGTGAAGGAGATGAATCGGGGGGGCGCAGGTGGCGATTGACCCGCGCCAACTCCGTCCCGGCGAACTGGCCCGGCTGCTCAACAGCACCCCGCTGGGCGAGGTGATCAGCGAGCGGCAGCTCTACCGCCATCGCACGCGCGCAGGGTTCCGCGTTGCGGCCGACGGGGATGCAGGGAAGGTCGATCTGTTCCGGTACGTCGCGTGGCTGGTGACGACCCGGCACGAAGCCCTCGTGGAAGCGGCCCGACAGCCCGAGGGGCTGACGGGCTACGAGGCAATGAAGGAACGAGCGCGGCTGCGCAACGCCATGCTGTCGCTTTCGGGGCGCGACATCGGAGACCTTCCGGCCGTGGCCGATCCGGCCCGCAAGGCGACGGCGGCCCGCGACTTCCGGTTCTTCTGCGAGACCTACTTCCCGCAGACGTTCCACCTGAAGTGGTCCGACGACCACCTCAAAGTCATCACCAAGATCGAACAGGCGGTGCTCGAGGGTGGGCTGTTTGCGATGGCTATGCCGCGGGGATCGGGGAAGACGTCCCTGTGTGAAGTCGCGTGCCTGTGGGCGCTGGTGTTCGGCCATCGCGAGTTCGTCGCGTTGATCGGCTCCGACGAAGAGCATGCCGCCGGGATGCTCGAATCAATCAAGACGGAACTGGAGAACAGCGAACTCCTCGGGGCCGACTTTCCCGAGGCCTGCCACCCCATCCGATCGCTCGAGGGCATCCACCAGCGAGCCTCGGGGCAGCTCTACCAGGGGAAGCAGACGCACATCGGCTGGACAGCGCGGGAGATCGTGCTCCCGACCATCCCCGGCTCGGCAGCCTCGGGGGCGATCATCCGCGTCGCAGGAATCACCGGCCGCATCCGAGGCATGAAGCACAAGCGATCCGACGGTGTGAGCGTCCGGCCGTCGCTGGTGCTGATCGACGATCCTCAGACCGACGAGAGCGCGCGGTCTCCATCGCAGTGCGCCAACCGTGAGCGCATCCTCGCGGGAGCGATCCTTGGCCTGGCCGGGCCAGGGCGGAAGATCGCCGGGCTGATGACGCTCACCGTGGTCCGCCCTGACGATCTTGCCGATCGCATTCTTGATCGTGACAAGCATCCCCAGTGGCAGGGCGAGCGCACGAAGATGGTTTACAGCTTCCCTTCGGCGGATCGGCTGTGGGCCGAGTACGCCCGGCTGCGCGCCGAAGGACTGAAGGCCGATCGAGGCATCGGGGAGGCGACTGCCTACTACGGCGCGCACCGCGCGGACATGGATGCCGGCGCGGTGATCGCGTGGCCCGAGCGGTTCAACCACGACGAACTGTCGGCGGTGCAGCACGCGATGAACCTCCGGCTGCAGAACGAGGCTGCGTTCTTCGCCGAGTACCAGAACGAGCCACTTCCGGAGGTCGAGGTCGCCGACGACCTGCTCAGCGCCGATCACATTGCAGCGAAGGTGAGCGGGCACGCACGCGGGCTGGTGCCGCTGGGGTGCTCGCACCTGACGATGTTCGTGGACGTCCAGGGCAAGGCGCTGTTCTATGTGGTCGCGGCCTGGGAGGATGACTTCAGCGGCTGCGTCATCGACTACGGCACCGAGCCCGATCAGAAGCAGGCGTACTTCACGCTTAGGGATCTGAAACGCACGCTCGGAGCCGCTTCGCCACGCGCCGGCGCGGAGGGTGCGATCTACGCCGGTCTGGAGCGGCTCATCGAGGCCACGGTCGCACGCGAATGGCGGCGTGACGACGGCGCGATGGTGCGTGTTGACCGCTGCCTGATCGACGCCAACTGGGGCTCGTCCACCGATGTGGTCTACCAGTTCTGCCGTCAGAGCCCGCATGCGGGCTTGCTCACTCCGAGCCACGGTCGGTACGTGGGCGCCAGCAGCGTTCCGTTCAGCGACTACAAGCGCAAGCGTGGCGAGCGCGTCGGACTCAACTGGCGCGTGCCAGTCGTGACCGGCAAGCGCGCCGTGCGGCACATCGTCTTCGACACGAACTTCTGGAAGAGCTTCGTGCAGGCCCGGCTGGCGGTGCCGATGGGCGATCCTGGTGGCTTGTCGCTCTTCGGACACAAGCCCGATCCCCACCGCCTCTTCGCCGAGCACTTGACCAGCGAATACCGCGTCCGCACGCAGGGGCGCGGCCGCACTGTGGATGAGTGGAAGCTCCGCGTCGACGGTCTGGACAACCACTGGCTGGACGGGCTTGTCGGCTGCGCCGTGGCGGCGTCTATGCAGGGAGCGGTGCTCTTCGGCACGGACCAGAAGGTCGTCGTTCGATCGCGGATTAAGCTCTCGGCGTTGAAGGAGCGGCTGCGATGACGCGCCAACAGACCTCCACACGCACGCCCGAGTCCAACCGGCCAAAAGGGCTGGAGTGTCCCTCGTGCGGGTGCCGGCACTTCGAGGTGCTGTACACCCGAGCGACGCCCACAGGCACGATTCGTCGTCGCCGCCAATGCCGACACTGCGGACGCCGAGTGACGACCACAGAGCAGATCGGCGTCAACTAGGCCTTTTCAACCGAGGAGCGCATCATGGACGATATGATGGATTCGCGGCAGTGCCCCGCACCCAGTCGTACGATCGGCGTAACGGCGGTGGGCCGCTTGCCGGATGTCCGTCGAAAGGGGCGCATGCTTCAACGCCAGCGAGCACTTCTGGCCTTCCTCGACCTCGCGGGGGGAAAGGCGACCCACACAGAGGTCACGAAGTGGGCGTTCCTGTTGCGCCAAGAGACCCCCTCACGGGGCGGTTCGGCGTTCTACCAGTTCGTGCCGTATAAGTACGGACCGTATTCATTCTGCCTGTTCCAGGAGGTCGCGGCGCTGGCACGCGATGGCTATTTGACGGAAAGCGAGCATTCCTGGGCCATTACATCCGCAGGCGCGCAGGCCAGCCAAGCGATGGACGCCAGCGTGCGCAGCGACGCGGCGAGAGTTGTGCGTACGCATCGCGCGAGGCAACGTGACGATCTGATCAACTACGTGTATGAGCGCTATCCGGCATTCACCGTCAACAGCGAACTTCGCAAGCTCGAACAGCGCCCGATTGCGAACCATGCCGTGTTCACGGCCGGATATGAGGGCCTCCTTGTGGATGGCTTTCTCAACGGGCTGATCCGCTCGGGCATTACGCGGCTAATAGATATCCGAAACAACCCCGTGTCCCGGCGGTACGGCTTCCACAAGACAACACTTGCTCGCCTTTGCGGAAAGCTGGGCATCGACTACGTGCACTTCCCAGAGCTTGGCATCGCGTCCGACCAGCGGCAAGATCTTGACGAGCCCGGTGCGCGACAGTCACTCTTTGACGCCTACGAACGTGCGACGCTTCCCGCACAGCGCGAGTCGGTCGCTCGCGTGGGATCGCTCATGCGAGAGATGGCGAGTGTGCTGGTGTGCATGGAAGCGTGTCACTCACAGTGCCATCGGTCGAGGTTGGCAGGGGCCGTGTCGGCGACGACCGGGCTAAAGACGCGCCACCTGGAGCTGACTCCCTGAGGCCCTAGTTGCAGACACTCAAGGTTCTCATCACGGTAAAGACCTACCCGATACCGTCAGCAAAGTACGACGAGTTGGTCTGCACCGCCGGCGTCACCGAATCAGGTGATTTCATTCGCCTGTACCCGATTCGCTTCCGAGATCTGCCGTACAGCCAGCAGTACAAGAAGTACCAGTGGGTCGAGGTGCTGGCCAAGAAGCACAAGGGACGAGACGTCAGGAAAGAGAGTTTCCGACCACAGGAGGACTCACTCAAGATTCTGGGCGAGCCGCTCGGCACCCAGCGGGGATGGGCGGAACGAGCGAGGTTCGCCCTCGCGAAACGCGCCGCGTCGATGGAGGCACTTTACGATCAGCAGAAGGCGGACGGCACTTCGCTCGGCGTGATCCGACCCAAGCGAATCCTCGACATCGAAGTCTCGGCCGATGATGCGGAGTGGAAACCGCAGTTCTTGGAAGCGCTGCGCCAGCAGCGGCTCTGGGATGATCGAAAGGCGACACGCGAACCACCCCGCAAAGTGCCGTGGAAGTTTCACTACCGCTTTGAGTGCGACGACCCGCGGTGCAACGGCACCCATCGGATGATGATTGAAGACTGGGAGCTGGGGGCGCTGTACTGGCGTTGCATCGACAACGGCGACTCGCCAACGATCGCCGCAGCCAAGGTCAAGGACAAGTTCCTGGGAACGATGTGCGCCGCCGACCGTGATACGCATCTCTTTGTTGGAACCGTTCTCGAGCACGGTACGTGGGTTGTCATTGGTGTGTTCTGGCCACCGAGAGATGACTCCAGCGCAGGCAGCGCGCCCTTGTTTGAGAGCTCCGGCTCATAGTCGGTTCTACCGGTGGAACTAAATGAGCCAATCGTGGTGCGTTGCGGGCAGATGAGCACGTGATTGCATAGGGAACCTCTGAAGGCCTTCGTTGCTGAGGGCCTTCGGAGTGTTGCCGTGCCCGAGCCCAACCTGGAACAGAGCATCCGTGAGCATGCCTCGCAGCCCGCGAAGGCGTCGGTGGATGGCCAGTCGGTGGAGCAGCACCCG
>JAHBXE010000037.1 GCA_019636625.1 Phycisphaeraceae bacterium | reverse complement strand
CTTGACCCACCCGAAGAACTCCTCGACGAGCTTTCGTCGTCGCTGGCTGGTCCTGAACCCGGCTTTCCTCTGCTCCTGCCGCACGAACCACCGGGCCCACGTGCCCTGATCGGAACGCTCGCTCATCGGATCGATCCGTCCCGACTTGATCGCGATGTGCGGCTCGATCCAGCGCTTCTCCAGTTCCACCAGGAACGGCCCCGCGTCGTACCCCTTGTCCGCCCCCAGCGTCCACGGCCGCACGCCGTGCCGGCGTTCGGCGTGATCGAGCATCCGCAGCGCGCTCACACGCTCCGCCGTTCCGTTGGCCTCCTCCACGCGCACCGCCACGATCAGCCCGTGCCGGTTCTCGGAGAGCGCGTGGGCTGAGTGGCACAGGAACGCCCCCACGCCGTCCCCCTTCTTGTACAGCTTCGCTTCGGGATCGGTCGTGCTCCGGTGCGTGGCGTTGGCCCGCTTCTCTCCCTTGAAGTCCACGGATGCGTTGCGACCGCCGGAGGGTGGATCGTCATCCTTGCGGCGTTCCTCCCGCTCGATCCTCTTGAGGCTCTTGAGCGAGGCGTGGCTCTGGATCAGCGTCCCATCCACCGTGAAGTGCTCATCGCTGGTCAACCCCAGCGCCAGGGCCTGCTTCACCACCGTGTCGAAGAACTTGGGCGTGATCCCGTGCTCGGCCAGACGTTCCCGGTTGTGGCTGAACACCGCGTGATCGAAGACCTCGTCCGAGGGCTGCAGGTCCAGGAACCACCGGAAGAGCAGATCGGTCTTGAGCCGCCGGCACAGCTCCCGCTCGGACCGGACCGTGTACAGGCACTGCAGGAGCAGCGCCTTGAGCAGCGTCTCGGGCGGAACACCGGGCCGGCCGACATCGCTGTACGCCGCGTTGAACGTGCGGCTCATGTCCGAAAGCGCCCGATCGACCATCCGCTTGATCGCCCGCAGCGGATGATCCGGTTCGATCAGGTCCTCGACGTTGAACGTGTGGAAGATCGGTGACTGCCGTTCAGGTGTGCCTCTCATGCGCACCATCTTCGCACATCCACCCTCACCGGTTGCGCTATTCGGCGCGTGTTCGGGGGGTTTTTCAACAGCCTGTTAGAGGTCGTTCCTGTAGCCGCGCGATCCGAGTGTTGCGGCAAACCTCACGGGGCGGGAAAGGCGCGATCGAGGGCTTCCAGATCGATAGCGGGGGGCCGACCGGCGTGGCGACCTCAAGAGGAGTGCCGGCGCTTCCGGATGTAGTAGTCGGTGGACTCGGCCAACACAAGGGCTCCATTCTTGATCCCGACGGGGCTGGCCACGCTCCTCTCGATTCTCTGCCCATTTGACCAGCTGCGGCTCTGTGCGAATATCAGCCATCACTGTTAGCTGATGTTCTTGCGATTGCCGATTGTTTGGACTAACTTTGAGGCGCGTGGGAGCAAATGCGCCACCCGGTCGGGCCGACGCTTTCTGGAGGCACCCTTCGTGGCGACCACAGTGCTTATCCAAACGCAGACGCTGCGAGACAGACGCGTGCGGGAACGAGGTGCATTCCGGTGCCACAGAGCCAGCCTTGCAACCGCCGGAGCGACCGACAGGAATCGAAGGAGCAACCCATGAACATCCGCGTGATCGTGATGGCGATTCTGACCGTGTTCGCAACCGCAGCACCGGAGGCAACCGCCCGCCTGCTGGACTCGGAGTTGGGGAGATGGACACGGCGCGATCCGTTGGGGTATGTAGATGGGATGGGGGCGTATGCGTACGCTCGCACTCATCCGTTGATAGCAAGCGATCCGGATGGCCAACTCAGTCTCCCGTGTTCAGGTCCTTTGGGCGGTGGTGGATGGGGGCCACCCAGCAGTCCGTTACCGGGCACCTTCAACGTTTGCTGCCGACCTGTGCGCCGTCTAATTATAGAGTGGCTCATCGATCACTGCGAGATAACCGAAGGGCCGTGTGCCGCGGGCGAAACAACGACACCACTGAACATTGACCATGATCCCAACAGGAAGTTCCCGGATGGCACGCCTTGCTCTCAAGCAAACGAATCGCGAGTTCGATGCTGCCTTTTGTTTGAACACCCGTACGACGTCAGGGAGGATAAGCCAGGCACTCAGACGGGCGGCGGAATACCGTATTATAACTGCCAAACGAATACAAGCAATCGCATTAAGGCTTGCTGTTTGACATCTAATGGCGCGTGGTGGCCTCAGTGGGCCGCGGAACCATACCACCCGTTCGAGAAATGTGTTGGCCCACAGTATTGAGGACGCCACCGTGTGGTCCGGAGTAGATACAAGACTTCTTCTCGTATCAATATCCATATGCGTCCCTTGCGCGCTGTTGTCAGCGCACACTTTTGATTGGTTTGTATCGACGGGAACCTTGGCATTGGCGACGATTACGTTGACAGTTGCAAGCAATATCGTGCTACGGTGGCGTCACGCTAGTAAGCGGGCAGTGCTCTGCGATAGCCTTGTTATGTCCGCAGGTCTCTCGCTCGTCACATCGGTATTGAGTGAGCTAGTCGCCCCCGATGAAGCGTGGTCCGCGGAGTTTTTGATTGCCGTGCAGTTGGTGGCAATGTGCGCAGTGTCGTTTATCGTTGGCGGCCTGATTGGGATATCTTGGCTAACCGCACGCGGCAGGCTCAAGTCACAAGTAGTCGGATCCTGCCCACATTGTGGTTATAACTTGCTGGGCCTACCGACCCTTACATGCCCGGAGTGCGGGTACACGGCAGGCGGACAGGGTATGAATGCGCCGCCTTCGTGAGCCGAACTTGCTTGCGTCCTACACAAACTCCGTCCGCACGTTCTGACCCGGCTTTCACGGGTGAACCGTGACCCGTCCGTGGGCAGTGTCTGTCAAGATGCAATGATAGCCGCACTCGCCGGCGTGGTGTCGGCGGGGTAACGTCTTGATCAATGCGCACACGTGCAAAGGGACGTTAGCTGCGCGACAAGCCCGGCTGGTTAGCAGAGGGGTTTGGGCGAGGGCTGCGTCCCTCGCCGCATGCCACGATACGAAGCGCAGAACATCCCGACGAAGGCTGGCTCGCTATGCCTCCCCGCCCGCGCTATCGAACTTCTGGCCGCCGCGACGGCCCGGCTGATCGACGCGAGCGCCCACGATTCGGACCTCAGCATCGAACATGCCGGCTCCGCCGCGACGGGACTTGAACTCGCGGATCATGCCGCCCTCAGTGTGCCTACGGGTGAACGCCACCGTCCCGAACCGGAGAAGCCGGGACGATGCTGCCCGAAGGAGACTGAAGGACGATGAAGACCGCCGCAACCAACACCATCCAGCAACAGATCGACCAACTCCGCGACATGCCCGTGTCGCGGCTCCGCAAGCGCTACGCAGAGGTCTTCGGCGAGGCGACAGTTTCCGGGAATCGCCAGTGGCTTTATCGACGGGTCGCCTGGCGAATCCAGGTGTTGGCGGAGGGTGATCTTTCCGAACGGGCGCGGCGTCGGGCCGTGGATTTAGCCCGGGACGTCGACGTCCGGGTTCGGCCGCCCGGGGAACGGGAAGCCGACGATGCCCGCGCCGGCGCGCGGCTCGTGACGATTACCGGGCGGCTCGCGTCGGCGGGAACCGACCGCCTGCCCGCGCCGGGCACCGTGCTGCGACGCACGTTCAAGGGCGCTGAGCACCAGGTGACGGTGCTCCCCCAGGGCTTCGAGTACGAGGGGAAAACCTACCGCTCCCTGTCGGCGGTGGCGACGGCGATCACCGGGTCGCACTGGAACGGCTTCCTGTTCTTCGGCCTGACAAAGAAGGGGACCGCATGAGCGCCACCGCCACCAAGCGCCCTGCCGTCTCGCGCCGCGCCACCGCGAATGCCGCGTCGAGCGGTCCCCCGGGAACCCAGCCGGGCACCCGGCCCATCCGCTGCGCGATCTACACGCGGAAGAGCACGGAGGAAGGGCTCGACCAGGAGTTCAACAGCCTCGACGCCCAGCGCGAGAGCGCCGTCGCGTACATCGCCAGCCAGAAGAACGAAGGGTGGACCGGCGTTCCGGACCGCTACGACGACGGCGGTTTCACCGGCGGCAACATGGACCGGCCCGCGCTCAAGCGGCTGATGGACGACATCGAGGCGGGGAAGGTCAACTGCGTGGTCGTCTACAAGGTGGACCGCTTGAGCCGGTCGCTGATGGACTTCGCACGGCTGATGGAGCTCTTCGACCGCAAGGGCGTGTCGTTCGTCTCGGTCACGCAGCAGTTCAACACGACCCACTCGATGGGCCGCCTGACGCTGAACATCCTGCTGTCGTTCGCGCAGTTCGAGCGTGAGATCATCTCCGAGCGCACGCGCGACAAGATCGCCTCGGCCCGCCGCAATGGCAAGTACCAGCACGGCAAGCCCATCCTGGGGTACGACTTCGTGCCCGCGCCCGCTCCCTTCACGGGGCGACGGCTCGTCGTCAACAAGGCGGAGGCGGCGCGGGTCCGGCGCATCTTCGAGTTGTACCTGGAGGCGCGGAGCATCCTCCGCGTCGCGGACGAGTGCAACAGCCGCGGGTGGACCACGAAGTCATGGACGACCACCGCGGGGCGCACGGTCGGCAACCGGGAGTTCGACAAGACGATCATCTCGCGGATGCTCCGGAACCCGCTCTACCTGGGGAAGGTGCCACACAACGGTGCGGTCTACGACGGCGAGCACGAAGCCATCATCGACGAGGATCTCTTCCGCCGCGTCCAGGCCCAACTCAAACTCGCCGGCGAGCGCGGCGGGGCGAGCGTGAAGAACTCCACGGGATCGCTCCTCGGGGGGCTGGTCCGCTGCAAGGGGTGCGGGTGCGCGATGTCTCCGAGCAGTGCCTCGAAGAAAAAGCCCGACGGGACGCGCACCCGATACCGCTACTACGTCTGCTCCAACGCGGTGAAGCGCGGGCGGCAGCACTGCGCCGCCCCGTCCCTGCCCGGGCCGGCGCTCGAAGCGTTTGTTCTTGACCAGGTGAAGGCCATTCTGGCCGACTCCCCGCAGATGACGGCTGTCGTTGGCCGTGCGATCGACCTCCTCCGCGAGGCCGCCAGCGCTCGGATTGCGGAGCAGACGCGGCTCCGTGCCGTGCTCGAACGGCTCTCCGGCGAGGAGCCCACGGCTGCCACGCGCCGCGAGATCGAGCGTGTGCGGCGAACGCTGGCGGCGGTTTCCGCGCAGGTGGCGGCGGACGCCGACCGCCTCATCGACGAGGACGAGGTGGCCGGGGCGGTAGAGGCCTTCGACGGGGTCTGGAGCGCGATGACGCAGGCCGAACGCGCCGAGTTCCTGCACGTCGTGATCGCGTCCGTTGAGTACGACGGCCAGACGCAGAACGTCTCAATCACCTTCAACCCAGAACTCAATCCAGCGGAGACACCCAACGAATGACCTCGGCTCCCAAACAAGCCGGTCGCGCTACGGGTTCCGTCCCGATCACGACGACGGCGAGGTTCGTCGTGCCGGGACGGGAACGAGCGGCGGCGCTTTCCGAGCATGCGCCGCAACCCGTATCACCCGGTCGGGTGCCCCGGGTCGCGCGGTTGATGGCGCTGGCGATCCGGTTCGATGCCCTGCTTCGGGAGGGGGCGGTGAGCACGCAGGCCGAGCTGGCTGCGGTCGGCCACGTCACGCGGGCGCGCGTCACCCAGATCATGAACCTGCTTCATCTCGCCCCCGACCTTCAGGAGGCGGTCCTCCACCTACCCCTGGTTCAGTCGGGGCGCGACCCCATCACAGAGCATGACCTGCGTCCGATCTGCGCCCTTGTCGATTGGGATGATCAGCGCTGCGCGTGGTTTGCCGGGCTTGGTTCACCTGCAAAGACCTGTCAATCCTGAACTTGCACTCTGCGCCCGCGCTACGGTTCGGTTCGCCTGAGATCACCTGTCAAGAGCCACACGCCGCTGTTCGTTTGGTGTATACTCGGGTCATTAGCCCCCGGTGGAAACCGGGGTCCACTCGTTGGCGGAGGCCGGGTCCTTATGAGCAGTCTTGCGTTTCGTCGTTTCACACACGCCTATGCATTGCGGGAGGTCGATTCCGCGGCGCTCCTCGAACTGCTGCGGCCCCACGCGGCGTTCCTCGCGTCGCACGGGGCCGTTCTTCCGACCGATCCTGAGCAGATCGACATCGAGCGCGTGGAGATCGCGCTGCTCACCACCATCGGCGACCTTCCGATTGACCTCGTCGACGCGCTCTGGCACATCCATGAGATGGCCACGCCCGCGGGGATGGAGTCGCTTCTCAGCGCCGCCGAACAAACCGGCCTGAGGCTTCCCGGCGATCGCCTTGCGCCGGCGGACATCGCCGTGCGCGTTTGGATCGCAGACGCAGATCTCCTGCGGCGCTGCCATAGCGAACTTTCCGTCTCCCGGCGTCGTTCATTCGAGACGTTCGTCCCTGCGAAGGGAGCGTCGCTGGCGTGGGTGCCGCCCGGGCCAGAGACGATCGCGGCGCTCGACGCCGCCGTCGGCGCTTGGTACGTCGCCAACCGCCGCGGGCTCGGGGCCCGCGTTCTCTTCTTTGATCACGGGGACGAGTTGCGCTTTCTGATCCGCCACGGCGGGCCGTACCGCCGCGAGGGGAGCCTCGACGACGGCATGCCGGGGTGCGTGCGCTACCGCCCGATGGCCCACGGGATCGTGGTCTTTGACAGACGCACCTGGGAACTGCGGATCAACAGCGGGACCAAGCGCGAGCGCATCGCCTACCGCGAGCTTGTCGGCCAGCACGTCTTCGGCCGCCGCGAGATGTTCCCGCCCGACCCTGATCGCTACGACTTGGAGCCGCTGCGGGCACTGGGCCGGCGGAGCCTGGTGTGCACGGATGTGCCAGGGCTGGCGTCGGTGCGGCTCACGGAGTTGTCGCTCTATGTCGGCGGGCCCTACCACCGCCGCAAGGTCGAGAAGGCCGACGACGTCCTCGTGGCGCTCGATGCCGCGGGCGAGACCATCTCGTCTGATGCGCTTCTGACCAGCGCGACATTCGAGGTGCGATTCACCGACGGGCGCAAGCCGCGGCCCGTCACCATCCGGCACGGCAACACGGCGTCGTACACGAGGGACACGGACGCGGAGATCATCGAGACATTCCTGCGCCGGCGCGGGTTCGTGAAGGGCGTGAGGGAGGTGGCCCATGCGGCTCTGGCGAGCGCTTGAGAACGTGTACTGCTGGTCGGGCGTTCGCTCGGTGTGGCGCGAGCACATGGGCGACGAGTTGCAGTTCCTCGAGCCGTTGCTGCGCCCAATGGAGGAACTCGCCCTCTCGGTCCCGTGGCCTGGCACGGTTGAAGGCCGCAGGGTTGTGATCCACGACGAAGACGACATCGTGGCCGTCGACCGCGAGACCTCCGAGGCCTCGCCCATCGCACGCGAGGACATCGTGCTCTGGAAGCTTGATGCCGAGACGCTGTTCAAGGGCGTCTCGGCCGCGCTGGGACTGGCGGGGTCGCCGTCTTCGGTCGGGATGGGCAACCGCCTGTGGTGGCTCGGCGAGTTGATCATCGTGGAGAGAGTCTTCCCCGTGTACCTCGCCACGACGAAGGACGCCGCAGACCTGCTCCGCAGCACCGCGCACATCGCGGCACTGGCCAAGAGACCGTTTGTGCTCGCCACTCCCTCGAGAAGCGGCGGCAGCGCGGACCTCGACAATCTGCTCGCCGGATGCGAAGCGGCGTGGATGACGCTCGACGCTGTGCTCGAATGGCTGGGCGAGGGCGCCTTCCGGCTGCGAGCTCCCATCACCGACCTGCTCCGCGCGTTCTTGGAGCGGCACGCGCCGGCGCGGAGGACCACCGACGATCATCCTCGTTTCCCAACACCGCGCGGGGCGACATGGGCCGATGTCTCGATTCGCTTCCTCGGGGCTGAATCGGTGCACGTTGTCGTGCGCGGCGAGGTGCGCGAACTCGATCCCGCCGGCATGAATCTGCAGGACCGCCGGACGAAGAAGCCCAACCTGCAGTGGCAGTTGCTGAGGGTGTTCGGACTCGCGGGCGGTCGCATCTTCTGGAGGGACGGCAACGCGTCTCGTGATTTTCAGAAGCGCAAGGAGACGCTCGCGAAGTCTCTGTCCGCGTTCTTCGGGATCGATGACGATCCGTTCGCCTTGGAGGGGAAAGACTGGCGGTGCCGATTCCGCGTCGCGGCGAGCGAAGCCTGAGCTGGTTATCGGTCGCTAACCCATCGCAGCGGGCTCGAAACGATGATTTTGGCAGCGGGCGAACCTCGACATCTGTCGTTGCGTATACTTCGATTGTTGCGGTTGCTTCGATTAGACGATACACTTGAGCAACCGGAGGATGCGCATGCCAACCGACCTTCTTGAAGCCATCGAGCCCGTTGCCGCGACCGACGCGGAGCTTCCGCTCGCCCGTGAGTCCAGCCGACGGCTGGCGCAGTACGTCAGGCGGAGCCAGCCGCTAAAGGTGACGCCGGAGGACGGCAAGGGCGCGGAGGCCGTTGAGCTCCCTGCTTCGGCCGTCAGGCTGCTCGTGCGTCTGTTGTCGGAAATGGCGGCCGGCAACGCCGTGACGCTCATCCCGGTGCACGCCGAGCTCACGACACAGCAGGCGGCAGACCTCCTCGGGGTGTCGCGGCCGTTCGTCATCAAGCAGATCGAGTCTGGCAAGCTGCCGCACCGGCGGATCGGCACCCATCGCCGCGTGATGTTCAAGGACCTCATGGACTTCAAGCGTCGGATCGACGCGGATCGTTCCAAGGCACTCGAGGAACTCGCGGCGGAGTCGCAGAAGCTGAACCTCGGCTACTAGACTTTGTCCCGTGAGCGGAACATTCACCGCGATCTACGACTCGTGCGTGCTGTACCCGGCGCCGCTGCGCGACCTGCTCATGCACCTTGCGCTCACGGGGCTGTTCCGCGCCCGCTGGACAGCGCAGATCCACGATGAGTGGATGCGGAATGTGCTCGCCAATCGGCCCGACCTGAAGCCCGAGCAGTTGGCGCGCACCCGCGAACTCATGGACGCGCACGTCCTCGACTGCATCGTTACCGGACACGAAAAACTCATCGAAGGCCTGACGCTGCCCGATCCCGACGACCGGCATGTGCTGGCCGCCGCGATCCGCGCCGGCGCGGACGTCATCGTGACGTTCAATCTGTCGGACTTCCCCGAAGGCCGCCTTGAGGAGTTTGGCGTCGAGGCTCAGCACCCCGACGAGTTCATCACGCACCTGCTCGATCTTGACGCGGCGCTTGTGTGTTCCGCGATCAAACGGCAGCGCCAGAGCCTCAAGAACCCGCCGAAGACGGCCGCCGAGCTCCTCGACACGCTCCATGCACAGGGATTGCCGCAGACCGTGCTCCGGTTGAGGTCCTTTGCGCCCCTGATCTGATCGAGTTTTCGATCAGGATTCCCGCTCATTCCTGAGATTCCTGCCGCGCTGATTCTCTCGTGATTCAGCCAGCGGGATGCAGGCTGCGCCTTCGTCCCCCGCGCTCCCATCGAGTTTTCGCCAGTCGGGAGCGACAGGCCCGCTTCCGAACGTCACTCGCCCCGGGGGGCACCAAGCCGGACCTGTCGCTCCCCGGGGCCTTCTGGCACCGCCAGGAAGGTCCGGCCATGCTCACACTTTGCCCACCGACTGCTTCCGCACCTCAAGAACCAGCAACACCGCCCCACGCCAACCCTCGTTCGCGTTCGGTTCTCGCCGCGGACCTGCCCGATCTCACCCGCCGGCAGATGAAGTTCCGCACCGAGCGGCTCGGACGCCTCTACACGCTCACCACTGATCAAGTCGCGGATCTCTGGCAGGACCTGGCGACCGAGATCGTGCGTGCGCTCCGCCGGTTTGATCCGGCCATCGCCTCGCGGACGACGTTCATGAAGGGCGTCATGAACATCTGGTACCGGCAGAAGTGCAAGCAACTCCGACGCGAGGCGGAGACGCTCGGTCGGGTCGTGTCGCTGCCTCCCCTCGGCACCGAGGGGTTCGACTATGCCGATTCTCGTGAGCGGGGCATCAGCGATGTTGACACGCGTCTGGACCTCGCCGACCGGATCGCCGACCTGCCGGAGGACCTGTTCGCGCTCGTCCGCGACCTGCTCGCTGGCAAATCGGTCCCGGAGATCGCCGCCGAGCGCGGGGTTCACCGGGGGACGGTGAACCGCTTGGTTCTGCAACTGCGCGTCCACCTGGCCGACCTCGATCCGTCTGCCAACTAGCGCGCGACAAGTGGCGGGCGCGAGCAGAGGGGTAGTGGCGTGCCCCCCCATCCCCCTGCCCGCAGCCCGCGCACGGAACCGCCCGGCCCACCCGACGAGCGCCTGCCGCTCGTGCGACTGGGGCAGGGCGATTTCACCCGCGATCTGCGCGCCGAGGACCTCGATCCCCATCACCCCAGGAACGGAGCCACCATGTCCCTGCTTGATTCACTGATCACAACCACGACGCCCGCGCCACCCAAGATCCTCGTCTACGGCACCCCGGGCGTCGGGAAGACCACCTTCGCCGCCAGCGCCGGCGCGCTGCTCCTGGACTGCGAGAACGGCGCTGGCGCGGTGCCCGGGCTCACGCGCACCCCGTTCCTCAAGAGCTGGCCCGAAGTGCAGGCCTGGCTCGCGGAGATCGAGGCCAGGCCGCCCGAGGGGCTCGGGGCC
>JAHBXE010000036.1 GCA_019636625.1 Phycisphaeraceae bacterium | reverse complement strand
CAGCAGGGGGTTACCGGTGCTGCCGTCGCAGTTGGCGTAGCAGCCGCCGCCGCTCGCCGCGAAGCAGGAGCCCGTGAGCGCGATCGTGTACTGGCCGCCCGCGCCCGTGGTCGCGTTCCAACTTCCGACAGCCTCCGCCGCCGCGGGGCCATCCGGGGCGCGTTCGACGTTGAAGGGCGTATCCAGCCAGATCTCCCCGGAGGTGGTGACTCCCAGCGGATCCTTGTCGTACTGCGAGACAGCCAGGTAATACAGGCCGTTCCCGAGCGGAGCGACGAACTGACTCGAGAGAGCGGACAGCGTGCTCCCGCCAGCCGGCAGATCGTCATTGAAGGCCACGCCGGTGCCGTTGGTCTTGAACAAGAACAACTGCGTGTCAAATGTCGCGCCGTTGTTGGTCGTGGCGCTGAAATTTGCCGCGTTGCAAATGTTGATCTGGAACATGTCGGCATCACCCGTGCCCAGAGTGCCACGGATGGCATTCATGGCTCCCGAACCAGAGGTCACTTGAGCCGAGGCGGGCAGTTCTCCCGCATCGCCAGTCTCAAGCCATCCCTGCGCGACACAGCCCGCCGCGGCGCATGTCACGTTGTTGCCGCTGTACGTGCCGCCCTGCCCGGTGCAGTTGGCCTGTGAAAGCACCTGACACGAGCCATTGAAGAAGCAGCACGCGCCTGTCGGAGGTGGAGGACAGTTCGCTGCGGCGCAAGTGACACCATCGCCGGCATAGGTACCACCCAACGTGCCGCAGCCACCCTGCGTTGTGACAAGGCAGGAGTAAGACGGCGCACCGAGGCAGCAGGCACCCGTCGCCGCCGGCGTGCCCGAGCCCAACACCTCAAAGAGCGTGTCCTGCGCACCGAGCCCACCCAAGTCCGTAATCGCGGTATAGGTGCCTGTAACGCCTTGCAGCGCGTTGGCGCCGGGCGGGTTCGGGTTGCCCGTGATCGTCACCACCGGGCACCAAGGTCCGCTGGCCAGCGAGCCCGTCGCGGCAAAGTCGACCCAGTACGTCCCGGGCGGCAGAACGACCGGCGCCGCGAGCGTGACCGTGTTCTTGAACATGGGTCGCGTCGTGCCGCAGGTCGCGTTGAAGTAGCGATAGGTGTTGTCGAACGTGGACGACGTCAATACGTTGGTGGTCGTGTCGCCCGCGATGACCGTCCCACCGGCGTTTGGTGGGCCGTTCCAGATCTGGACGGTCATCCCGGTGAAAGTGGAAGCTGGCACGCCGGCACCGGTCTGGTACCCCCAGAAGTTGAATCCCGTGACCTGCCAGCCGCCCGCCGGCACCGTGAAGTCGTCCGCCATCCGGTATCCAAGGCCATCGTTGAAGTTCCAGCCAGCGGTGGTGTTGGGCACCTGGCACTCGCTGGCGTTAGAGCCGGAGGGGAGACATGATCCCGCGGGTGTGGTGATGAACGGGCCGTTGTTGTACAAGACCTGCGCCGAAGTGGCCGAGCAAAGCCCGCCCGCCACAAACGCCAAAGCAGTGGTCGTCGCGATCCGCATTTGCAAACTCCTTCTGTAAATGACTGAACGAAGCAGCCCCGAGACTGTTCGAGAATCGAACAGGACGCGCAAGCACGCGACGCCGCAAGCTACCACAGGACGGCGGGAACGTCAAGAGTTGTTCCCGTGGTTCGTGGCGAAGCGAGCATCGCGCTCCCGAGGGTCTGGCCAGCCTTCAAAGTTTGGACTTGGTTCGCAGAGAGCAGCGCCCAGGGGACCATGCGCCGAATCTCCAACTAGGGCTTCACTCCGCTTCCCGACGCCGTTCCACCACCAGGCTATCGAAAATGCGCACAAACTCCGAAATCGGCACCTCAAACACGCCCCCGCGCGTTTCATACCCACGATCCAGACCCGGCTCTCCCCGCGGCCGGAACGCGTTCCCGTGCGGGTTCCAGAGCTTCACCAAGTCCCGTTCCCCATCAAATCCAAGCACCGCGTACGCGTGCCGGCCGTTCACGCCCGGTGGCAGCTTGCCGGTCGTCCCGGTGCTTGCCCCCGCCAGCCTCCGCTCGTTCATCGCCGCCGACAAGCGCTCCCGCACCTTCAATACGAGGTCCGGGTCCTGATCCGCCGCGGTCCGCAAACGTGTGCGTTCGGCCGGGTTGCCCGTGAGCGCCCGCAGCGTCGTGCTCAGGCTCCCTCCCTGCGCCAGGGCATCCGACGATTCCAGTGTGCGCCTCGACTCCGGGCGTGAGTTCATGCGCAGCGACCCGTACGCCTGCTCCAGCACGGACATCCACGCCCCGTCGCGCCCTGCCGATGATGTCAGCCCGAACTGCGCATCGGTCAGCATCGGCACTGTGACCGTCCGCCCATCCCCGAACGTCACGCGGTAACACGCCTCCCCTGTCTCGTTGAACTCCGGCAGGATCATCCGCCGTACCGACTCCGCATCGCGGTGCACCATCGCACCGACACCGGCCACAAAGAAGCAACTCCCCAGCGGCCCCTGGCGACACGTCGCAATATCCGGCTCACCATCGGCGAAGAGTTCCCGCTGCGCCGAGCGGATCTTCCGGAGCGCCGCCTGATACCGCCGTTCCAGACTTGCCGGCGGCCGCGCCGTCGTGGGTCGCGTCGCATCCGGCGTGGGGTCGTTGGGGGTCTCCGAAGGCAGCAGTTCCCCCGCCGGTTCGTGCGATCTGGTCGTGACGAACTCCAGTGTCAGTTCCGGAGGCGTGGCCTTCGTGTTCCGCACCACGAGCTTCATCGCCGCCAGCGCCGCGGCCGGTTCACCGGCAAACATCGGCGACACCACGTGCCGATCGATCTCTTCCGCGGAGAGGACCCCGTCTCCATCCTCGTCCCACATGGCGAACGCCTCTGCCGCGACGGCCGCGAACGCCCGCGACGAAGGCGCCGACCGCGACTGCTGCGCCACCGCTGTGCTTGCGGTGAACGCCGCAAGAAAAACCAGGAAGAAGAACCGTCTGAGCATGGCGGGACCCTCGCTGTGCCAACGCCCAACGAACCGCCGCCGCGGCCATTGCCAGCGTCGATTCACAGCATACCGGCTGCATGGGTTCGCGCAAAGAGGTTTCGGCCCCCATCGTGGGCCCTAAGTTCGGCATAGTCCGGTCCGCGCGCGGTCATCCCGCCTTGTGGCTCCCGCCGCGCCAGCGAAATCAGCCCGAGGTCAAGCGCCGGTGCCCGGCCGCGATCACAAACCCAAGCCGCGTGATCGCCAAGGCCTGGCGCGCGGGTAGCACTTGAAAATCCAGTTCATAACTGGATGCCAGGGCCCCGTTTGTTGCAGCCAGAACGTGTATGTGCCCCCGGAGAGTGGGGGGGGGGCCGATGGCTTGCGGACCTTGGACGATCAGCGAAAGGAAATTCTGTCCCGGTGTCGCCACCCCGAAGTGCGCCCATCCGAGGAGATTCGCCGGGCGTGTCCCGGTTGGCGGCAGCGGGCCTTGCAGCGTTCACCTCTTTCTCAACGCAGCGTATGTCGCCGGCGAAGGTGCGCCGGAACCATCAGAACCGGGGCCGACCCCTCGCCGCCTTCCGCCCGCGACCATTCCACGCCCCGCGCTTGCCACTTGGGCGATGCTCCGGATTGCCCGCATGAGGCGCAGGACGGGCTGCTTCAGAAGCCCGCTTGGGATGAGGATGGGGCCGATCAGCGACCGGCGCGGCAACATGCTGCCGCCACGCGGGTCGAGCGGAGAGTGCGGGGGTGGCTTGCAGGGCGATCTTGCGCCCTGTCAGCCTCTCGATGTCCCGAAGGGTCCCGCGTTCCTCCGCATCACAGAACGAAATCGCGATCCCCGAAGAGCCCGCACGCCCGGTTCGTCCGATGCGGTGGACGTACGCCTCGGGCTCGACCGGAAGGTCGAAGTTGACCACGTGCGAGATGTCGTCCACATCCAGGCCGCGGGCCGCGACATCCGTGGCGACGAGCACGCGGGCCGCGCCGGAACTGAAGCGGTCCAGGGCTCGCTTCCGCTGCCCCTGCGACTTGTTGCCGTGGATCGTTTCCGCCTGAATGCCGACCTGAAGAAGTTTCCGGCCGACCTTGTCCGCGCCGTGCTTGGTGCGTGTGAACACAATCGCCCGGTTGATCGCGCCGGCCACATCGTTGAGCAGATGCTCAAGCAGCGATTGCTTGTCCTGGCGGGGCACCATGAACAGGACCTGCTCGATCTTCGGCGCGGCCGAAGACACGGGGTCCACCGCGATCTTCACCGGCTCCCGCAGCAGCGCGTGCGCCAGGTGCACGATCTCCTTGGGCATCGTCGCGGAGAACAGCATCGTCTGCCTTTGGGCGCCCTGCCGTGTCGCCGCGGCGATCCGGCGGATCGGATGAATGAACCCCATGTCGAGCATGCGGTCCGCCTCGTCCAGCACGAACATCTCGACGCGCGACAGGTCGGCCAGGCGCTGCTCCATGAGATCAATCAACCGTCCCGGCGTCGCGACGAGGATGTCCACACCCTTCCGCAGGGCACGTTCCTGGTGATGCTGGCTGACGCCGCCGAAGATCACCGTATGGCTGAGATGCGTGTCCCGCCCGTAGGTGCGGAAACTCTCTCCGATCTGCGCCGCCAGTTCGCGGGTCGGGGAGAGAATGAGCGCCCGCGGCGAATGAGGGCCGCGTTGAGACTTGTCGATCGGTGCCGTCGAAAGCCGGTGCAGAATCGGCAGCGCAAAGGCCGCGGTCTTGCCGGTGCCGGTGCGTGCAGAGCCGAGAATGTCCCGCCCGGCAATGCCGTGGGGAATGGCCTGTGCCTGGATGGGAGTGGGGGTGATGTACCCTTCCGCTTCCAACGCGCGCAGGATGGGTTGCGAAAGGCCGAGTTGTGAAAATTGCATGAGCCGGGAGCTTCCTTCGTAAGGCGGATCAGGCCGTACCTGGGTGAGTGGTCAAGCGGTGAATCGCCAAAGCGCGATCCCATTCCGCGGCCAGCAGTCATCCAGACGAACCTCAGGCGCTACCGGCAATCTCCAGAGTCTAGCGCTTCCGGAATCACAAAGCGAGGATTGCTGAACACATATCTTCGCCGGTCCGCGAGAGAATCAATCCGTGGGAGAGCGTGTGATACCCTCATCCCATGCCACGAACCCGGATCAAAGTCTGCGGTATTCGCTCCCTCGAAATCGCCCTCGCGGCGGTCGAAGCGGGCGCCGATGCGCTCGGTTTCATGTTCGTGAAGTCGTCCGTACGGTCGATCGATCCGGACGCCGCGGCGGAGATCATGTGGGCTCTGCCCCCCATGGTGACGACCGTCGGGGTGTTCATGAACGCCTCCGTCGACACGTTTTCCGACTTCGAAGAAGCCTGCCCAACGCACTACGCGCAGCTCCACGGAAATGAGGATGAGGCCACCGTCAAGGCCTGCGGACCGGCCATCAAGACGGTGCGCTTCGATCGCGCCACCATCGGACGCGAGCTCGATCGATGGTCCGCCGTCGAAGAAGTGGACGCGATCCTGGTCGATGTGGCCACTCCGCCGGATGGATCGGCGCCCGATTGGGCCGGCCTCGCCGCGGCCGCGGAGCGCTGCACCACCCCGATCATCCTGTCCGGGCATCTGACAGCCCAGACCGTCGCCCCGGCTATCCGTGCGGTAAGGCCTTACGCCGTGGATGTGTCCGCGGGCGTCGAGGTTGAGCCGGGAGTCAAGGATCCATCGCTGATCGAAGCGTTCTGCCGCGCTGTGGCCGCCGCGGACCGGGATTGACCCGCGTCTCACTCAATCTCCGCCGCGACTTCCTCCGGCGTGCGACCGTCGGTCCGAACGATCCTGCTCGCCAGCGAGCGATACAGCCCATCCCGACTCGCCAGCACCCCTTCAACTTCCTCGAGTGGATCAGCCCCTGTCAGGCTCGGTCGGTTCCCGTTGTCCGCGAGCCGGATCCGTTCTCGAAGCGTTGCGGCGGTTGCATCCAGATATATCACGTCGGCCCGTCCGGCGTCCCGTTCGCGACGAAGCAACTCTGCGGCGCCCGGCGCCGTGGGTGTGCCCCCGCCCAGCGCGATGATCGCCCCGGACGTTTGGAGAGCCGCCGCGAGCGCTTCCGCCTCGGCCCGCCGGAACGCAGCCTCCCCGTGCCGATCCCAGACCTCTCGCACGCTCGAGCCGCCGAGAACCTCCGCGGTCCGGCTGTCGAGATCGATGAAGGTTCGCCCGCCCCACGCCGCGATGTGCCGCCCGACGGTGGACTTTCCCGAGCCGCGCAACCCCATCAGCACGAGCGTCCGCACCATGCCCAAAGCCTACCCAACAAAAAAACCCCGGCACGCGGCCGGGGTTTCAGACTACGAAAAGTCTTCGTGAGCTCAGCTTTCCTTGGCCCGGGACAGGTACGACCCATCCAGCGTGCTGATCTTGATTGTCTCGCCCGTCGCGATGAATTCCGGCACCTTGGTCTTCAACCCTGTCTCCAGGGTCGCTTCCTTCAGTCGGTTCGTCGCCGTCGCACCCTTGATCCCGGGTGGCGTATCGGTGATGGTCAACTCGACCGCCGCCGGAAGCTCGATCGAAACCGGCCGCCCATCGTGGCACAGCACCACCGCCTGCGTGTTCGGCCGCAGGTACAGCAACGCATCGCCCAGCACATCCTCGGGCAGCGTGATCTGGTCGTAGTTCTCCTGGTCCATGAACGTCGCCCCGGACGAGTCCGAATAGAGGTACTCCATCGGACGACGGTCCAGGTCGATCACATCGACTTCATCGCTCGAAGACAGCCGCTTCTCCAGCGACTTGCCGGAGATCACATCCTTGATCTTGATGTTGATGAACGCCCGCAGGTTTCCGGGCGTCCGGTGCTCGAACTGCGTGATCACGAACAGCTTGCCGTCCATCTTGACGCCCAGACCCGGGCGGAGCATCGTCGCTTTCATGGGTTCTCTCGATTCAAAGGACCGCGAAAAAGGGGCCAATACTAGGCGGCGGGATGCGGGGATTCACCCCTCCGCCGGACTATTGTTCCCCCCCATGAAGACCGTCATTGTCGAGGGCTGGAGATTCCTTTCGCACTCCTACGCCGTCGTGAACCAGTTCCAGTGCCTGGAGATGCTCAAACGCCCGGACCTGAAGGTCTACCACCGGGATGTCCCGTACTTCAGCAACCGCTGGCTCCCCACGCCCGGTCTCCTCCCGCCCGACGCCGAGGCCGCCATTGCCTCCATCCCGCCCCCTCCGCCGGAGACCAAGGCCGACGCCCTTCTCCGCATCGGTTACCCGCACTTCTTCGACGCCGCGCCCGACGCCACCCGTACCTTCACCTGGGTCACCAGCGAGTTCAAGCGGGTGCTCAAGTCCGCCATTGGCGCCGGACTCGAACCCTGGCAAGTCCTGCCCGAGGCCAAGTCCACCGTCATCGCCTGCTCGGAATGGGCCGCCGCCGGCTTTCTCAACGGCGGCCTCCCGCGCTCCCGCTTGGCCGTCGTGCCCTGCGGCGTGGACACCTCGATCTTCAAGCCCGCCACTCCCGACGAACGCGCCGCCCTCCGAAAGATCCTCGGATGGGAGAACTGGTTCGTCGCCCTCAACATCAGCTCCATGACCCTCAACAAGGGCCCGGACTTCATGCTCGCCGCCACCGCCCGGCTCGCGCCGTCGCACCCCACCCTTGTGCTCTCCGCCAAGGGCAGCGATGCCCTGTACCAATCCGGCCACTACGCGCAGAGTTTCGTCGCCCGCCTCACCCCCGACCAGCGCGCCGCCCTCGCCGGCCGCGTCAAGTACCACGGCGACACCTACTCCACCCTCGACATCGTCAAGATGTACCAGGCCGCCGACGTCTACATCTCCCCGTACCGCGCCGAGGGCTTCAACCTCCCCGTCCTCGAGGCCGCGGCCTGTGGCCTGCCCGTCATCTGCACCCGCGGCGGGTCCACCGACGACTTCGTGGACGATTCCTGGTGCCTCCGCATCGACAGCAAGATCGCCGAACTCTCCGGCATCGGCACCACCCTCGAGCCCAACCTCGACCACTTCACCGCCCTGCTCGAGCGGGCCATCACCGATGAGAACTGGCGACGGTCCGCCGCGCAGGCCGGCCCCGCCTGGGTTCGCGATCGCTTCACCTGGAAACACACCGTGGACAAGCTGCTGGCCGTGATGCTCCCCGATTGATCCGGCCCGCTCCCGGGCCGTCACTTCGCCGGCCAGACATCCGCGATATCCGGCGACGCCCGGTTCCGGATCCCGTTGTCGTCGAGGATGTCGTCCCAGGCATCGAGCAGCTCCGTCCGCTTGAACACCAGGTTCTCGACGTGGTGGTCGTGCCACTCGAACACGATGAAGTCGGACTTCTCCGCCTTGAGCGTCTCCACCAGGTGCTTGAGGTTCTTGATCGCCACCCCGTTCACCTTCGCCACGCACGGGAAGTAGTCAACGTCGTACCCCTTGGTGATCGCGTGCGGCAGCAGCGGCGAGCACACCGTCACCAGTTGCTCCCCCTCGAACTCCCGATCGTCAAACGCCCGTGTCAGGATCGGGCTGTTCCGGTACGCCAGCGCCGTCATGTTCAGCCGGCGGGCATGGTCGGAATACACCGCGGAGAACACCAGCGGCCCGTACACGAAGTACGACGGGTACGAGTTCCCCAGGTTCGAGAGCAGCTGCCGGCTCTCCGCGTACACCGGCAGTTCAACCTGCATCGCCTTCCCGAACCGGTTGATCGACAGCGGCAGCTTCCCCGAGGCGCCGAGCTTGGGCGTGAAGTAGTCGAACCGCAGCCGCAGGTTCGGCGCCACCTGCACCATCCCCGTGTTGTCAATATTGTGCGGGCCCACCGCCGTGATGATGTCCCACGCCTTGAGGGGCCACGCCGGATCGTCCGACGACGGCCGCGTGATGATCATCCCCGTCACCTCCCGCCCCACGCCCAGCTTCTCCCGCAGCGCCGGGTTCTCAAAGGTCTGCATCGCCTCCCGCACCTGCGGCTGGCCGTCGTGCTTCCCATCCTTGATGTCCTCGAGAAACGCCCGGATCTCCTCCACCGGGATGATGTACCCGATGTTGTCCGCATCCGGAATTCCCGAGAACACCAGCCCCACGATCTTCCCGTTCGAAATCGCCGGGCCCCCGCTGTTCCCCGGGTTCAGCGCCGCATCCACCTGGATCCGCAGCCCCAGCGTCCCGTAGCTGTAATCCGTGTACTCGATCCGGCTGATGATCCCCTCCGTGATCGACAGCGCGTTCCCCCCGCGCGGGTACCCGTACGCCTTCACCTTCTCGCCGACCTTCGGCAGTTCATCCTGGATCGGGGCCGCGCCGTGCGAATCGAAGTAGCTCTCATCCCGCAGCTTCAGCAGCGCCAGGTCAATCCCCGGCGCCACCGCCACCACCTCCGCCTCCAGCTTGTCCGACGACTCGTGCGGCTGCACCAGGATCCGGCTGGCGTACACCACCATGTGCGCATTGGTCAGGATCCGCTTGCCCTCGATGGCCACCCCCGTCCCCGTCGCCTCGCTCGGCGCCTGCTTCGACCACGGCCGCCGCAGATCCGGCTGCCGGTACGTCGAGAAAATCTTCACCACCGACTCCCGGATGTCCCGCGCCCCCGCCTCCCCGTCCTGCGCCCGCCCAATCCCCGAGACCACCAACACCGGAACCAGACACGCCAGCATCGTCAGGATTCGCATGTACTTCTCCAAAGCCAACCGAGAGCGGTTTGGCGCTGGAGTGTACGCCGCGGCGTCCTGTACACCCGAGTTCCGATGCCACCGTTGGTTGCTTCTCCCGCGAAACCAAGGCGAGCCGCGAAGCGGCGAGCCGTGGTTTCGCGGGGAGCGTCGCTCGATTACACTCGGCGCCCGCACGCTCACCAAGTCGCAGCTGCCGTGGTTTCGCGGGGAGCGTCGCTCGATTACACTACGTACGCCGTCTTGATCTTGTGCAGCCCAGCCGTGGTTTCGCGGGGAGCGTCGCTCGATTACACTCCGGCCGACCTCGGGCAGCCCCATCGCCTCGCCGTGGTTTCGCGGGGAGCGTCGCTCGATTACACTTCGTGTAGGCGGTCGGCGAATGATCCCCCCGCCGTGGTTTCGCGGGGAGCGTCGCTCGATTACACTGCGTACTGGATAGGCGACGCAGTTCCGCGCGCCGTGGTTTCGCGGGGAGCGTCGCTCGATTACACTCCGCGCTCGACAGGGCGACGCTGTCGCCATGCCGTGGTTTCGCGGGGAGCGTCGCTCGATTACACTTCGCGCGGGCCGCTTCCACCTCGACCTTCGGGCCGTGGTTTCGCGGGGAGCGTCGCTCGATTACACTAGGAGGGCGTATTCGGCCCTGGGCGCGACCGCCGTGGTTTCGCGGGGAGCGTCGCTCGATTACACTCGCCATCGAGCGCGGGCGTGTCAGTCATAAGCCGTGGTTTCGCGGGGAGCGTCGCTCGATTACACTATGGTGTCCGTGTCGTGTCCGACGAAAGCGGGCCGTGGTTTCGCGGGGAGCGTCGCTCGATTACACTGCCGACGACCTTCAGGTTCGGTAGGTCGTTGCCGTGGTTTCGCGGGGAGCGTCGCTCGATTACACTGTGATGGACGTTCCGCTGAAGCGCACGACCGCCGTGGTTTCGCGGGGAGCGTCGCTCGATTACACTTGTTGAGCAGCAGGAAGGCCGCCTCCGCGGGCCGTGGTTTCGCGGGGAGCGTCGCTCGATTACACTGGTTCGACAGTTTCACCCGTGCTGGGAACGCCGTGGTTTCGCGGGGAGCGTCGCTCGATTACACTGTACCGCCGCGGCGTCGCCTGCCCGCCCAGGCCGTGGTTTCGCGGGGAGCGTCGCTCGATTACACTTTCCTCGCACACGCTCGTACCGTAAAACTTGCCGTGGTTTCGCGGGGAGCGTCGCTCGATTACACTTTGGTCCCCGCCACATCGTTGCCGACAAACGCCGTGGTTTCGCGGGGAGCGTCGCTCGATTACACTGGGGTCGGGAGGGAGGGTAGGGGGGTGAGTG
>JAHBXE010000035.1 GCA_019636625.1 Phycisphaeraceae bacterium | reverse complement strand
CCGCGGACCGTTCGGGAACTGAACCAAGAGTGAACACGACCGCACCGGGACGGATCACGGTGGCGATGCAGGGGCCAAGCAGGGAGGACACAGCCCTCGCTCGGGCAGGTCACCACCGGAGGGTTCACGCTGGAAGAAGGGCCAGTCGGGGAACCCCAAGGGCCGCCCCAAGGGCCGGGGCCTGACCGAGGCCCTGCGCCGCCGGATGCAGTCCGAGCACAACGGCAGGCCGATGGAGGAGATCCTCGCCGATGTGATCATCAAGCACGCGCTGAGCGGGAAGTTCCCGTACCTGAAGGAGATCTTCGACCGGCTCGAGGGCAAGCCGACGGAGACCGTCCACGCGCGGGTCGAGTCCAGGACCGTCACCATCTACGTCCCCCCGCCGCGGATCATCAACGAGACGGATGAGGAGTACCGGGCGCGGCTGGCACTGGAGAACCAGGCCAGGGACCGGCGCGAAGACGGGAGGGGGGACCACCAGCGAATGCTGGGCGGGCGGGGTGAAGAAGGGGTGTAGGGGAGGGTGCTGGCGAGGAGGGGCGCCGAGGGGGCTGGATGGCCTGTTTATAGCCTGTTGTGCAGGGCATCCAGACCGTGGGACATCAACGAGAAGGGGTGTTCTCGGAGGCACCACCCATTGGAGGTCGTAAGCCCAGCGACGCCGCTTGCTTGCTTCTGACCCGGAGAGATCCTCACTGTTTGGAGATGGTGGTGAGCCTCTCGTGGCGCCGGTGGGCCTCTTCAGCCGTCAAGCCGACGGAAGCGCCTACCTCCTCCCACGATTGCCCCGCTGCACGTCGACCCAAAATGATCAGGTCGCGTTTGGCCCTGACGAATCGCTGCCTGACCGCGGTATCCGTGGTTTCGAAGAGTTGCGCAATCACGTCGTGCGGCACGCCATCCAGGTGGAGCTTCAACACGGATCGGGTCTCAGGGTCAAGTTGATCAAGCCCCTCACGCATCGCGTGCAGTTCGGCGCGTTCGCAGGCCAGAGTCCCCGGGCCAGGGCGCGATGCCGCGACGCCAAGGCCATCGACTGACTGTGGTGAGTCAACGGCCGCACCACCCCTTTTCTGCGCTCCGTCTCCCCGCGCCTTGGCGGCTAGCTTGTTGCGGATGGCGATCTGCAGGAATCGACGCTGCGATGCGGGGTCGAGTTGCCGGAACCCAGAATCCCCTGCGATCAGGTCCTTGGCCAGACTTTGCGCGATATCCATGGACTCCCGGTGATCCCGGTCTCGCCCTCTCATCAGGCCCCGGGCAATGGTGAGCATGAGGGAACTAAGCCTCTCCCACTCCAGATTCTCGCTCGCCGGTCGATTCTCATTCATCAGACCAACTCCGAACAGCCCGAACCAGGTGCCTGAGATCGTAAACAAGAATGCACGGCGCCGCAACCCATCGACTTCTGACCCGTGTCACATCGCATGGCGGAGCGCACCTAGTTGCATGGAGTCCCCATCGAGCACCCCGCAACCAGGAGTCCGCCATGTCCCGTTCAGTTCGTATCGTTGCCGTCCTTGTTCTCTCAGGCCTGGCAGGAGGCTGTGCCTCGCTCTCGGGCCCGACCAGCCTCTCGAACACATCCGCGCCGCTTCAAACGCCAAGCTTCGAGCCCCCGCACGATGCCTCCATGGGTCAGGTTGTCCTTTCGGTGCCAGCGGTCACCGTAAGTGCGCCGAGGGCGGCGGGCATCGGGGACCTGTCACAGACGGTCAGGTCCCAACTCACCTCAGCGCTGGCGTCGTGCCGAAACTTCCTGGTCGCGGACCGCGAGAGCCTGCCTGAGATTGCCCAGGAGCACCAGCTGTCGGAATCCGGATCTGTTGCTCCGGGAGAGCAAGCTGTCCCGGGTCAACTCATCGGCGCCCGCTACCTCGTCAAAGTGGACGTGACCGAGCTCGAAGAGCGCAGCCTCGGCAAGTCCGGGGGTGGCTTGATTGAAATTGGGAAGTTAATGGGCGTGCTCGATCTCTTTGGCCTGAGCGACAAGGCCAAACTCGCGTCCGATGTCGTGAAAGCTGCCGATCCCAAACTCGGCGTTGGGTCCGAGACCATCGATGGCTTGGTCGGCATGGAGTTGCGAGTCGTTGATCTCGACACCGGCGTGGTCGTGGCTACCACACGCGCCCAAGCCAGTCTCCGGCGCGAGAACTCGAAGACGGTGCTTGGCATCGGCGGTCTGTCCACATCGAGTGACGCCTTCTCGAAATCGGTGATCGGCCACGCCACCCGCGCCGCAGCCGAACAGGCTGTCATCAAGCTGCACGAGGCGATGCGAGGCGTTGTCGCTCGCGCTGCCTCGCCCAACCCGACCGCCGTCGCCCGGAAAGCACCGTGACCTTCACTCGCCGATGCCTCCTTCCCCAGGAGTTTGTTCGATGAACCCTCTTGACCGCGTTTGCTCCCGACTGATCATGGCCTGTGTCGTGGCCATTCCGGCGACTCCCGCATGGTCCCGGCAGTCTCAGGACCCGAACCTAGCGACCCAGGCTGGAGCAAGACCACCTGCCCGACGGGGCCACACCGACCCAGCACCTGTCCGCCCCCCCTTTCGAACGACAACGGACGAGACATCTCCAAGCCCGATCGCATCCCGCCCGCAAACCCGCACAGCGCCATCAGCCCATCGGTGGTACGAGTGGGTTCTCGCCTCGAAGGGCAGGCGCTTGGTCGCGAGCGAGGCGGAGCGCTTCGTGGCATGCCGGGATGATCCGTTTCGCTTCCTCGACCGGGCTCTGGAAGATCTGATCCAGCTGGCCGGACCATGGTCCGCAAAGTGGACCAGCGATGAGGCCGGAGTTGACCGCACAACGGTGCCTGGTCCGACCGGGCGGCCCGCCGATGAAGCGGGAGGTCACGATGAGCAAAGCCCTGATCCCCCCCTCGCGGACCGGGACCTCGGCTCTCCCTCAATGTTCGGTTCTTCCCCCATGCACGAGCCCGCAGCGCCCGAGCCTCACGGCGAACCGAGCGAAGACATGGAAGATCTGGCCGATGCACCACGCACGCCCCACGGCCCCCCCACCGATGACGGACTCGGAGCCATGGATCGAGGCAGACTGTCCGCATCGCGCGACGGGAATGTGGCCTCCACGAACCCGGGCGGCCGCACCACCGACCCATCACCCGGACTCATTCTTCCAGCTCGCGCACCGGCTCAACCGGACGAGGTACGATTCATCAATCTGTCCGGTCATGCTTCGGTTCAGATCGACAGCCTTCGTCGCGGCATTGCTCCTCCCGCACCGGCTTGGACGACGGTAACGAGGGCCGAGTGGTGGCGCTTGATGAACGCGCAGTCGCTCTCCATAGTTGACGCGGCGCAACAGGGTGGACGCAACCCGGGCCACGCGCTCGCGGCCAGCCTTCTCGACATGCGATACGTCATGTCCTGGCACCGACAAAGGGCCTCCGCCGACTGGCAGCGCACCGCTCACGACAAGGTGATCGCCTGGCTTGATCAGTTCATGCAGGCCGCCGCGGCCCGACCCGGGTCCGACTACCGCGCCCCGGTGTTGACAGAACCGCCGGAAGGAACGGCACTCATTCCCAACGAAGCGGTCATTCTCGGATTTGACCGAGCGACGGTGTCGCGTGTCACGGCCGCGTCAACGGCTCGAACAGCGACCCAGCCGTCATCCACCGAGCCTTGAGGACCTGACCGGGTGAATGTACATTATCCGATTCCTCAGCCCGAACCCCAACTTAACGCCCCGTTGCTGAACTCTCGCTCGGGCAGCCGGTTGCTCTGAACACGGAGACTTGCTCTATGGACGGCCAATCCGAGCACGCGCATCAGGCAAACACTCTCGAATCCCAGGTCCGCGGAAGCTGGGCCCGTGGCGTGTCGCCCGACCTCGCCGAACTGCTCGCCGGGGTGCCGCCCTCCGCGTCGCGGGTCTGGCTCGCCGTGCTGCGGGCCGACGCCGAGTGCCGCGTGGAGCACGGTCTGCCGCCCACTCTGGGCCATTACCTCCGGCTCTTTCCCCGGCTGGCCCCGGGTTCGCAGGTCGTCCAGGAACTGCTCGCCATCGAGATGACCGCCAGCCCCGAGCCCCCGGCCGAGGCCACGCTCCTGCAGCGATACGGGGAGCCCTTTCGTCACGACATCCGCTTCGTCCTCGATCTCGTCGGCGACCTGACCCCGCCCCCCGAACGACCCCAGCCCGTCATCGGGCAGCGGATCGGCAAGTACACGCTCCGCGGGACGCTGGGACGGGGCAGCTTCGGCGCCGTCTGGCTCGCCTGGGACACCGAGCTCGAGTGCTTCATCGCGCTCAAGCTCATCTCCCCCACCGGCGACCTCCGCCACAAGGCCGCCTCCCTCATGATCGAGGCCCGGGCCGCCTCCGGGCTCCACCATCCCAACGTCGTCGGCGTTCGCGCCGCCGGTCAGTTCCCGCCCCCGGACGACTGGCTCTACATCGACATGCAGGTCTGCGGCGACCCGGCCCCGACGCCCGAGGAACCCAAGGCCATCGCCCCCGGCAGTTCCCTCCCCGAACGCTTCAAGCAGCGCCACCCCGGCTCCAAGGAGATCGCACGGGTCATGGCCGATGTGTGCCGCGGCGTCGTCGCCGCCCACGCCCAGGGCGTCGTGCACTGCGACCTCAAGCCCGCCAACGTGCTCATCACCCCCTCGGGCCGCGTGATGGTCGCCGACTTCGGGCTCTCCGCCTCGAGCTTCCTGCCGGTCCAGGATGCCGCGCAGTGCCACGCCGAGCCCAGCGCCACCCTGTCGCTCCAGACCCAGACAGGCAGGACCATCCGCGGCACCCCCTCGTACATGAGCCCCGAGCAGGCCCGCGGCGAGAACGCCAAGCCGATCTCGGATGTGTACGCGCTGGGCGCCATCCTGTACTGGCTGCTCACCCAGCGCCATCCCTACGAGCGGGCTCCCGGCGAGACACTCGAAGACCTGCTCGCTCGCATCGCCGATCCCGCCCTGCCCGGCCCGGCCCTGCCACGCCAGACGCACCCGACGCTGGCCCGCATCTGCCTCAAGGCGATGCGCAAACATCCCGAGGAGCGGTACGCCTCCGCCTCGGCGCTCCAGGCCGACCTGGAGGCTCTCTTGGACCGCCGCGTGCCCCCCACGGCGGGGCCCGACGCCCCGCTCCAGCCCCTGACCCTCTGGACACGACGCAACGCCCTGCCCGTCTCGATCGCCGCGACCGCCATGGTGGGACTGGCCACGCTCAGCGGGGTGACGCTGGTGCAGCGCAACGCGGCGGTGGCGTCGGAGAAGAAGGCCGAAGCCGCCGCCGCGGCGGAGAAGGAACGCGCCGATCAGTTGAAGAAGGTCTCGGACTTCCAGTCGGGGATGCTCAGCCAGATCGACACGACCAAAGCGGGCATCGACCTGATGGCGGACGTGCGCACGCGGTTCGTCGCGGCCCTGGAGAAGAACGATGTGCCCGAGGCCGAGCGCACGGCGCGGGTGGATGCGCTGCGGCAGGAACTGGTCCGCGTGAACGCCACCGACGCCGCCGCGGCGATGATCGACCGCACGATCCTCAAGCCCGCGATCAAGGCCATCGACGACCAGTTCAAGAACGATCCCGCCACCGATGCGAGCCTGCGCCAGGCGCTGGTGGACCTGTACCACACGATCGGCCTGTACGACGATGCGGTCCCGCTGCAGGAGTCGGCCCTTGCCACCCGCCGCCGTGTACTGGGGGAGGACCACCCGGACACGCTCACCTCCATCAGCAACATGGGCGTCCTGCTCCAGGACCAGGGCAAGCTCGATCAGGCCGAGCCGTACTACCGCGAGGCCCTGGAGAAGTTACGCCGCGTGCTCGGGGAGGAGCACCCGGATACGCTCACCTCCATCAACAACATGGGCTCGCTGCTCCAGTCCCAGGGCAAGCTCGATCAGGCCGAGCCGTACCACCGCGAGGCTCTGGAGAAGCGCCGCCGCGTGCTCGGGGAGGAGCACCCGGACACGCTCATCTCCATCAGCAACATGGGCTTCCTGCTCCAGTCCCAGGGCAAGCTCGATCAGGCCGAGCCGTACGTCCGCGAGGCCCTGGAGAAGTCACGCCGCGTGCTCGGGGAGGAGCACCCGAGCACGCTCTTCTCCATCGGCAACATGGGCTTCCTGCTCCATGCCCAGGGCAAGCTCGGTCAGGCCGAGCCGTACTACCGCGAGGCCCTGGAGAAGTCACGCCGCGTGCTCGGGGAGGAGCACCCGGACACGCTCAGGTCCATCGGCAACATGGGCGCCCTGCTCCAGGCCCAGGGCAAGCTCGATCAGGCCGAGCCGTACGTCCGCGAGGCCCTGGAGAAGTCCCGCCGCGTGCTGGGGGAGGAGCACCCGGACACGCTCGCCATCACGGGCGGCCTCGGTCGGCTGCTGCAACAGCTGGGCCAACATCGGGACGCCGTCGAACTACTCGCCCCCATCGAGCCGGCGACCCGCACGGCTTTCACCGGTCGCAACGTGTCGGGGCTGGCCGGGTTCCTATCCACCCTTGGCCGCGCCCGCGTTGGTCTCGGTCATGACGCCGAGCGTTTTGCCCTTGCCGAGGCCAACCTTCTCGAAGCCCACTCGATGTACGCAGCCGCCAGGGACCTGGGCCCGACCCACAAAGACACGCTCGCGTGCGTGCAGGGCCTCGTCGATCTCTACACCGCGTGGGACGCCGCCGAGCCCGGCAAGGGCTACGACGCAAAGGCGCGCGAGTGGCAGTCCCGCCTCACGCCCCCATCCGCGCCCGCTCCTCCCCAAACGACTCCGGCCGCTCCCGACAGGTAAGCCGCCCGCCCCTCACTCCCCTCCGGCAATCGCGGCGATCGCCGAAGACCAGTCGCCAAGTCCAGGCCCGCCCACGATCCGGGCGATGCCCCGGGCCATGGTCGTCCCGCGCTCGCCCTTTGAGGCGAGTCTCGCCTGTCGCGGCAGGTCACCAGCACCAGACGCAAGGCATGTCACAGAGCGTCGGGCTCTGCACTGCTAGGGGCAACAAGCGCCTCTTCTCCGGTACGTCGCCGGAGGGGTCCGGTGTCTTGATCCCGTCGATTCACCCACCCAACCGCAGGAGATCACCATGAACGCTCTGATCCGTCGTTTCTGTCTCGCCGTCTGTGCCGCCGGACTGCTCGGCGCCCCCGCGCTTTCCCCGGTCGCCGCGGCACCTGCCCCGGCCCGCTTGGACGACAACGATGTCAACGTCAAGGTTGACATCGACTACAAGAAGCTCGGCAAGGCTGTGGCGGAAGGGGCCCAGAAGCTCTGGAAGAAGTTGGTTGGCAAACACCCGATCGACCAGGACGTGTACCGGATCGAGAACAAGTGGAACGTCGTGATTGTCGATGTTACCAAGGCCGCTAGCGGTGGCCGAATCACCAACGGTCTTCACTTGAGCGGTGTCTACGGTGAGATGGACGACGACTACCGTGTGTTCTTTGCCAACACCGGCTCGGTCGATCCGAAGTCCCTCCGCATGCAGGCCAAGAAGAACGAAAAGTGGTCCAAGGACGGCAACTGGGGCGGCATCATCAAGCACGGGTTCAAGGGCAAGCTGCCCGGCGCCAGGGACCGGTACTTCGCCGCCAGGTCTGATGGCTGGCACCCGGGCATCAAGATCGTCATCGTCCCTGCGGCCATGCCCTTGTCCAAGCTTGAGCATCTCCCCGGCGTGAACATCAAGCGATAGCCCAGCGAGCCGCCGCTTGCACGACATCGTTCCGGGCCCGGGAGCGCCGCTCCCGGGCCCGTCCCTTTGCCCGGAGGAGCGACCTCCCACCCCGTCCCCAGCCGACCCGCCTGCGCCCACAGGATGTCTTGAGACATGGGAGTATTCGATGTACCTTGTCCCGACGCCGAGGCCCTCGACCAGCGCCCCCAACCCATCAAAACCTCGGTCCGACTCCGGAGAGCTGCTCGATGGACGATTGTTCCAACCTATCGCCCGTGACGAGCTCCCTCGAAGCGCGAGTTCGTTCTGATTGGGCCCGTGGCGTGTCGCCCGACCTCGCCGAACTGCTCGCCGGGGTGCCGCCCTCCGCGTCGCGGGTCTGGCTCGCCGTGCTGCGGGCCGACGCCGAGTGCCGCGTGGAGCACGGTCTGCCGCCCACTCTGGGCCATTACCTCCGGCTCTTTCCCCGGCTGGCCCCGGGTTCGCAGGTCGTCCAGGAACTGCTCGCCATCGAGATGACCGCCAGCCCCGAGCCCCCGGCCGAGGCCACGCTCCTGCAGCGATACGGGGAGCCCTTTCGTCACGACATCCGCTTCGTCCTCGATCTCGTCGGCGACCTGACCCCGCCCCCCGAACGACCCCAGCCCGTCATCGGGCAGCGGATCGGCAAGTACACGCTCCGCGGGACGCTGGGACGGGGCAGCTTCGGCGCCGTCTGGCTCGCCTGGGACACCGAGCTCGAGTGCTTCATCGCGCTCAAGCTCATCTCCCCCACCGGCGACCTCCGCCACAAGGCCGCCTCCCTCATGATCGAGGCCCGGGCCGCCTCCGGGCTCCACCATCCCAACGTCGTCGGCGTTCGCGCCGCCGGTCAGTTCCCGCCCCCGGACGACTGGCTCTACATCGACATGCAGGTCTGCGGCGACCCGGCCCCGACGCCCGAGGAACCCAAGGCCATCGCCCCCGGCAGTTCCCTCCCCGAACGCTTCAAGCAGCGCCACCCCGGCTCCAAGGAGATCGCACGGGTCATGGCCGATGTGTGCCGCGGCGTCGTCGCCGCCCACGCCCAGGGCGTCGTGCACTGCGACCTCAAGCCCGCCAACGTGCTCATCACCCCCTCGGGCCGCGTGATGGTCGCCGACTTCGGGCTCTCCGCCTCGAGCTTCCTGCCGGTCCAGGATGCCGCGCAGTGCCACGCCGAGCCCAGCGCCACCCTGTCGCTCCAGACCCAGACAGGCAGGACCATCCGCGGCACCCCCTCGTACATGAGCCCCGAGCAGGCCCGCGGCGAGAACGCCAAGCCGATCTCGGATGTGTACGCGCTGGGCGCCATCCTGTACTGGCTGCTCACCCAGCGCCATCCCTACGAGCGGGCTCCCGGCGAGACACTCGAAGACCTGCTCGCTCGCATCGCCGATCCCGCCCTGCCCGGCCCGGCCCTGCCACGCCAGACGCACCCGACGCTGGCCCGCATCTGCCTCAAGGCGATGCGCAAACATCCCGAGGAGCGGTACGCCTCCGCCTCGGCGCTCCAGGCCGACCTGGAGGCTCTCTTGGACCGCCGCGTGCCCCCCACGGCGGGGCCCGACGCCCCGCTCCAGCCCCTGACCCTCTGGACACGACGCAACGCCCTGCCCGTCTCGATCGCCGCGACCGCCATGGTGGGACTGGCCACGCTCTCGGCCGTCGCCCTCCACCAGGCCCGACGCGCCGATGAGCGGGCCGCGGCCGCCAAGCTCGCCGAAACCAATGCCGAACAAGCCGCCGCCGCCGAGAGGGAACGCGCCGATCAACTCAAAGCCGTCAGCGAGTTCCAGGCGGAGATGCTCGGTGGCATAGACGCATACGTTGCTGGTGTCGAACTAATAAATGATTTCGCCGAACGATTCTTGGCGGCCTCCGAAAGGTTGGGCCTTCCGCAAGCAGAACGATCATCGCAGGCCGACACACTGCGTAGCCTGCTTTCGCGTGTCAACGCGACCGACGTTGCCGCGGCCATGATCAACCGCACCTTGGTATCGCCTGCAGTCAGATCGATCAACGAGAGGTTTCGTGATCAGCCCCTGGTGGCGAGCCAGTTGCTGCAAGCGCTGGCGAATTGCTCCCGCGACCTCGGCGAATACAACCAAGCCATGATTCTGAGCGAGTTAGCGCTCAGCACGCGTCGTCAGGTGCTTGGCGCGGAACACCCCGCCACCCTCGCGTCGATCAGCAGCTCGGGCAGCCTGCTCTTGGACATCGGTCAACTGGACGCCTCGGAACCGCGCCTTCGTGAAGCGCTCGAGACAAGCCGCCGCATCCTCGGAGAGGAGCACCGGGACACGATCACTTACCTCAACAACTTCGGCCAACTGCTCTTCGCGCGGGGCCTCCACGCCGAGGCAGAACTGCTGTTCCGGGAAGCTCTGGAGAAAGGTCGGCGTGTGCTGAGTGAGGGTGACTCCTTGTTGCTCACGTGTCTTAACAATGTGGGCGTCTCGCTCCATGCTCAGTCACGCCCAGCTGAGGCTGAGCCCTACTACCGTGAAGCGTTGCAGTCACTACGCCGGCAGCTTGGGGACGACCATCCGCACACGCTGACTTCCATCAACAACCTGGGTGCTCTCTTGGCCGACCAAGGGAAGCTCAACGAGGCCGAACATCTCTACCGAGAGTCACTGGAGAGGCGCCGTCGGGTACTGGGAGAGGACCACCCATACACGCTCACATCGATCAACAACTTGGGGCGGCTTCTCCAAGCCCAAGAGAGGTTCGCCGAAGCGGAGGCCTGCTTTCGCGATCTACTTGAGAGGGGCCGCCGCGTTCTTGGAAGCGACCACCCAGACACTCTGGTCTACCTGAACAACTTCGGGAGCTTCCTTCAATCCACGCAGCAGTACGCCGAAGCGGAGCACTTCTACCGCGAAGCAATGAACAGGTCCAGGCGAGTTCTCGGCGAGGACCACCCAGATACGATAATCGCCATCAACAATGTTGGCACACTCCTCCGAGTTTTGAGACGGCCGTCCGAGGCCGAGGCCTTCCACCGCGAGGGGCTCGCCAAGTCCCGGCGAGTGCTGGGCGAAGAACATCCAGACACGCTTGTATCCATCAGCAATCTGGGAAGCCTGTTGTTGGATCTCGATCGGCTCGATGAGGCCGAGGTGTTCTACCGCGACGTTCTTGAGAAGCGGCATCGCCTGCTAGGGTCGGAGCACGCGGACACATTGGGCTCAATCGTCAATCTTGGGCGACTCCTGGTAGCTCAAGGCAGGCCGGGCGCGGCAGTAGGCGCCCTGCTCCCGGCCGAGCCTAGCGCACGGAAGATCTTGACTGGACGCGACGATGTTGGCTTGGCTGCCTTTCTCTCATGCCTTGGCCGTGCCCTCGCTGCACACGAGTACGATGTCACTCGCTTCACCCTCGCCGAGAGCATACTTGTCGAGGCTTATTCGACACTGTCCAGAGCCCGGGGTTCACGACATCGGGACACGCTCGCGTGCGCAACGGGTCTGGTCGATCTTTACACCAAGTGGCACCTGATGAACCCAGACGCACAGCGCGACGCGCAAGCAAGCCAGTGGCGAGCACGACTTGCGTCCCCATCGGAACCAAGTTCGAGTGACGGAACGGCAGCGGACCATGTGAAGTAGCTCCGCATCTGGACACTCCGGCCCGATCAGGACCGCTGTGATCCACCCCCAGTGCACGTTGGGGTCCCAGGGCCGTTCTTGAAGAACTCCCCCGCAATGCCACGGACGATGCACCCGGATCGGCGGATTGCACTTCTTGGACCCGTCACGCGAGGCTCCCGAGCGCACTGAGAGTGGAAGCAGCAACTGCTGATTCCCTCCACGCCGTGAACAGGAGTCTTTCATGCCAGTCGCAATCTCCCGTTCTGCGCTGATCCGCGCGTTCGTGTGCGCCCTTGCCGCGCTCGCCGCGGGTGCATCCCTTGTCGGCTGCACAGGCTCTGGAAGGCCCAACGCCAGGTTCGACGTTCAGCACCGACCGGAGTTGCCCCTGCATTCCTATAAGGTCTTCTACATGCCGATGGCTTCGCGGGATCGCACGGGCCTGACGTACACACAACTCTCCCACATCGCTGGTTTGGACATCCTCCGGAATGCCATCGCACATGAGCTCACAGCGCGTGGCTATCGAGTCACGAGCGATCTCCACGCGCCTGACATCTCTGCATACATCTCTTTCGGCTACAAACTGCACCACCACTACGGGTGCATCCAGGTCTACGCGGACCGCAGGGGAGAACCCATTATAATTCCCGCGCACTCCTACCGTTGGCGGCAACCCCAGTACGACAAGTCGATCTGGATAGACGTTTACGACTGGTCCGAACTGAAGGCCGCCAAACTGGAGTACGGCCGGGTAAGGTCCTCGTGGCGAGGACAAATGGACCGGCGGTTTCAAAGCGCCGATGGGCTGCGTCTCGGAGAGGCGACGACCATGGCGATGAACCTACTCGCGGACTTCCCATCACCTCGGCCCTCGGGAATGCGGGAGGTCTACCCGATCGCCGAGCGGAGCAAGCTCTTTCCGCCCACTCCAGAGACGGAGCCGATCGGTCCATCATCGGCCTGGCTGACAGCCCGTCGGTGATCGCCCACGTTCGGCGATGGTGAGTGGCGCCCGGCTTTCGGCCGGCGCCACTTTCCATTGAGGAGTTGGCACATCGTGCCCCCCCCCCCCCCCCCCCCCCCCCCCCCCCCCCCCCCCCCCC
>JAHBXE010000034.1 GCA_019636625.1 Phycisphaeraceae bacterium | reverse complement strand
TCACTGCGTCACTGCGTCACTGCGTCACTCCTTCACCCCCTCCACACCCTCTTCCGTGTACTTCCGCAGCGCCCGCTCCAAGTCCACCCCGTTGATGTTCGCCAGCGTGGTCAGCCACGCCAGCACGTCCGCAAACTCCTCGTCAAGATTCGCCCGCTGTTCCGGCGTCGGCTTCTTCCCCGGCGCGTTGTCTTGAAGCGCCGTCGCCAGCTCGCCGACCTCCTCGATGAACCACATGAACGTCCCCGGTGTTCCGCGTGCCGAATCGGTCGGGTAATACCGGTCCCGTATCAACTTCTGGAATGCTTCGATCGTCAGTGCCATGGTCGGAGCGTACAACACCTCCCCGGCTCCGATCGTTCATCCAACCGTCTCGCATTCCACCGTGAAGCCAAGTTAGGGACTACTATAGTTCGCTCCCGCCCCCCCCATGACCCCGAGCCTCCGACCATCCCGGGCTCCCTCCATCCTCGCCGCCGCGGCGATGGTTGCCCTGTTCGCCCCCGCCCCGGGATGCAGCTTCGATCGCCACCGATCCGACCTCAAGTCCGCCTTCGCCAGCGGCCGGTTTGACCTTGCCGCTCAGGAACTCGACAAGCCCGAGGTCATCCGCCTCTACGGCTCGCGCAACCGGATCCTGTACGAACTCGATCGCGGGGCCGTCGCCTTTGGCCAGCAGGACTTCGACAAGACCATCGAAGTCCTCAATCAAGCGGAGGACCGCATCGAGCTCGTTCGCGAAAAGTCCGCCGCCGACACCCTCGGCCAGTGGGCGATCAACGACACCACGGCCACCTACATCGCCGAGCCCTACGAGGACATGTACATCAACGTGCTCAAGCTCATGGCCCAGCTCGGCGCCGGGCGACTTTCCGGCGGCGCCACCGTCGAAGCCCGACGCCTTGGGTCCAAGGCCGACCGCCTCCGAGACACCTACCTCAAGTACAAGGACCAGGTCCAGCAGGAAGCCGACTCAAAGCTCAAAGGCCGCGCCGGGTCCTACGGCGGTCTCGTCGCCACCAATGACGACGGTAACTTCATCGAGTCTCCGCTCGGCACCTTCCTCGCCGCCGTCACCTTCATGAAAACCGGCAACCCCGACCTCCAGGGCGTTGCCGCCCGGCGACTGGTCGAGTCCATCCGCCTCCAGTCTTCGATCATCGGCCCTGTCAACCCCGACCGCTTCGCCGACCTCGAATCCCGTCCCGCCTCCTCCGCCAACGCCCTCTTCATCGCCCTCTCCGGCCGCGGGCCAACCAAGTACGCCGACCGCGTCGGCCCCATCCTCATCGCGACAGTGCCCATCTACTTCGAGCTCCCTCGCCTCGTCACAATACTCAGCCAGGTCGCCTCCGCCTCCGTGGAAGTCGAATCCCCATCCGGCATCACTTCTCAACCCCTCGACTTCATCGAAGACCTCGCCGCCGTCGCCACCGAGAACCACCGCCGCACGCTCCCGCTCATTTACACCCGTACCCTCATCCGCGCGGCCCTGAAATCCACGCTTTCCGCCACCGCCACCGAGATCACCCGCCGCAACGCCAGCGACCGCGACTCCGGCTGGATCCAGGTTGTCGGCGCCCTCGCCGGCCTCGCCTACGTCATGACGACAGAACGCGCCGATCTCCGCTGCTGGGTCTTCCTCCCGGGCCAGGCCCGGGTCGCGCTTCTCAAGCTTCCCCCCGGTCCCAGCCGCGCCCGCATTGTCTTCCGCTCCGCCTCCGGCGGTGTCGTGCACACCTCCGAGTGGAGCCCGTTGTCCATCAACGAGGATGGCCTCGCCACCCTCATCGCCCAATACTGGAACTGAGACACAGGAGCAGAACCATGAACACCCCCCGCCTCATCGTCGCTTCCGGCCTCGCCTTGACCGCCACGCTCTTCAGCGCCTGCAGCGGCAACTGGAAGGTCGACCGCAAGGACCCCACGCAGGTCATCGACCTCGACTACCGCTTCAACGATGTCGACGCCCGCGCCACCGCCGAGACCATGATCAAGGACATCCTCAGCCGCCCGTGGATTTCCAACTGGGCCCGCGACAACGGCGGCAAGGCCCCCATCGTCTACGTCGGCACCATCCGCAACGACACGCAGGATTACAACGTCAACCCCGAGCTCTTCACCAGCGCCATCGTCCGCGAACTCATCAACAGCGGCCGCGTCCGCGTCAAGGCCGAGCGCGACGCCCGCCAGGAACTCCGCGATGAGCGCCTCGACACCAAGTACAACGACCCCGCCACCATCAAGGCCATCGCCAAGGAACTCAACGCCGACTTCGCCCTCACCGGAAACGTCCAGCAGGTCATGCAGCGGACCAACGACGGCCGAACCCTGGTGAACTACTACCAGATCAACGCCGAACTCACCAACGTTGAAACCCTCGAACTGGTCTGGAAGGAAGCCCACGAGATCAAGAAGGTGGCCAAGCGGTAATCCACCGCTCCGCCCAGTCCGGCGGCCTTGATCGAGACGCGACCCCCTGAAGGCGCGACCGCAGTGGCCTTTCGTGACCCCAATCCCCGCCCTCTGCCCCCGCTTGACCCCCCTTGCCCCCTCCCAAACACGGGCTAAACTTACCCCCTTACACCTCAGGTACCGAAATGCCCACGATCAATCAACTCGTCCGTAAGCCCCGCCGTGTTCAGGTCGCCAAGTCCAAGACCAAGGACCTCGATGCCTCTCCGCAGAAGCGCGGCGTCTGCCTCATCGTCCGCACCACGACCCCCAAGAAGCCCAACTCGGCGCTCCGCAAGATCGCCCGCGTCCGGCTCTCCAACGGCAAGGAAGTCACCGCCTACATCGGCGGCGAGGGCCACAACCTCCAGGAGCACTCCATCGTCCTCGTCCGCGGCGGCCGTGTCCGCGACCTCCCCGGCGTTCGCTACCACGTCGTCCGCGGCAGCCTCGACTGCCTCGGCGTCGAGAAGCGCAAGCAGGGCCGCTCCAAGTACGGCGCCAAGAAGGGCAAGTGATCCCCGACCCCCTGACCTCACGCGACCGTGAGGCAGCGGAAACGTTCGACCTCAAGTGACCTCAGTTCCAACCGCGGCGTTCAACGTGACCGCCGCTTCAGGCAAGTAATCGGAAGAACCGCCAAGCCTTCCGGTGAACAGTGAGCCCGCCCCGCACAGGGGACCACGGGCAGATGAGCCAAGGAGATACCAGATGGCAGGCCGCTGGACCGCTTCCGAAACACAACTCCGTCCCGACCCGCGTTTCAACGACAAGACGCTGGCCAAGTTCATCAACTGCGTCATGAGCGACGGCAAGAAGGCCGTGGCCCAGCGCGTGGTGTACGACGCCATGGAAGAAATCCAGGACCGTCTCAACAAGGAGACGAACCCCGACGCCCCCAAGACGGCGATCGAACTCTTCCTCATGGCGATCGAGAACGCCAAGCCCTTCGTCGAGGTCCGTTCCAAGCGAATCGGCGGCGCCAACTACCAGGTCCCCATGCAGGTCAACCGCAAGCGCCAGCAATCCTTGGCCTTCCGTTGGATCATCGAGGCCGCCCGTTCCGAGAAGGGCCAGCCCATCTCCCGCCGCCTCGCCAACGAGCTCTATTCCGCCGCCAAGGGTGAAGGCAAAGCCATGCAGACCCGCGACCAGGTCCACCGCATGGCCGAAGCCAACAAGGCCTTCGCCCACTTCGCGAACTGATTCCTACGGCGTGCCGCAGCCGCAGGTGTACGCGTTGAGGAACGCGGCGATGTCGCTCGCGTTGCAGAGGCCGTCGCGGTTGACGTCGGCGGGGTTCGCTTGGGAGGCGTAGGCCGCGCCGAACGCAGCGACATCGTCGATCTCCACCAGCCCGTTGTCGTCCACATCCGCGGGGCAGATGGACAGGCGAGTCACGTAGACGTTGGTGGTGGAGTAGTTGAACTCGGGCTCGCACTCGAAGTGGGACACGTAGATGAGGCACCCCGACGAGGCGATGGAGATGTACTCATCGATGCCCTGCTGGGCCGGATTGCTCGGAAGGTGAGGCACGGGAAAGTACGGCGTCAGCGCGAGTGTTGCATCGGGCGTGGGAAGCGTGTTCCAGTTGGGCATACGGGTGTACTTGATGCGCATCTGCGGCACGAAGGCTTCAGGCGCGGGTGGGGGCTGCAACCACACATACGCGAGGTTGATCCCGCCGTAGCCGTCCACCGTTACGACAGGGAAGAACTGGTCGGATCCGGCCAACTCGCCCAGCAACTCGTCGGTGATTCGCTTGACAGAAGTGGAGATCGGATCGCCAAACTCAATCCTTGCGATGTAGATGTCCACGTTCTGATCGTGGCCCGTCGCGACAGCCGTGGCCGAACCCGCGAAACTGATGTACACGACATCGGGGTTGTTGGGGTCCGCGGCGATCGAGGGGAAGTTCTGCGCTTCGAACGCCCCGAGGAGACTGGAGCCGTTGTAGCCGTGAATGGGTTCGGGGGGAAGCGGAACAGTCGTGCTGGACAAGATTCCGGCGCTACTCCACCCGTCTGGACTGCCCGCCACTGGTCCATTGTGGTAGCACCACTCGATCCGTCCAGCGAACTCGGGCGAAGTGCCGAGTCGGTACGCCACCACCAGCCGCCCGGCATTGGGACCCGAGCGAACGACGAGGGGAGCGACGCCCACAGCCTGCCGATCACACGGTGGGGTAGGGTTGCCCGGGGGATCGATGTTCTGTTCATCGTGAAGGGTCAGTTGACCGGGCGGAGTGCTCAGGCTCCAGCGATCCCACATGAGTATGTCGAGTACCAACCCGCACGCAGGGGGCCTTCGGCGCGTGTACGCCAGGTACATCTGCTCGCCGCTGGGACCGCCCGCAGGACCGGGGCCAACGGCCAGAAAGCCCTTGTCGTCAAGGTACGTCGTTCCCGTGGGTGCCGCTGCCGTGGGTGTGGCGAACTCCAGACCGTCGGTCCCTCCCGGGTTGCGCCACACGGCAAACCAGGCGTGATTGGCCATGGTGCTGTCGCGGACCACGGAACCGACCCAGAGGTCGTCGTTGACGCCCGAGGAGGCGGTCATGGGGTCCAGCCAGTTGTTAACGGTCGGGTATTGCGGGGGCACCGGTAGAAATCCCGTTTCCGAGAAAGGGGGATTCGTCATCAGGCCCTCGGTGGCCACGCCGTAGAACACACCGCGGGTGGGGTTGCCGATGGGGTGGTGGTTGCAAGCGGTGATCAGGTGGTTGGGCTTGAAGGCGCTGACGGCAATGGAAGTCTCGACGTACCGGTCCGCCGCGTTGAACAGCGGGACCGCGTTGGTCAGCCTGGCCTTGGCCTCGATGACCTGGGCGGCGGCGGGAACGGCAAGTGCGAGGCACAGGAAAGCGGCGATTCGGACGCGCATGGCGGCCTCCTTCGTAGTTCCTGACCCGACATGACGGTACCAAACCGAAGGAGGCGACGCAAGCGCGATGCCGTGGATTGCCGGTGTTTTTGAGAACAACCCTTGTCTCGGCCGTGCTCTCGTGGCATGCTTCCCGTGCATGGTTGCGCGATCGTGTTTCTTCGTGATGTGTTGTGCGTGCTTGGCGCTGGTTCCATCGCCAGCGAACGCGCAGTTCACGGCGACGCGATTGAGCGAGAACCTGTCGTATGCGTACGCCGTTCGTGGGGGCATCGTCGGCGGGTTCATCATCAACACGATCGTTGATCCGGTGATCTGGCCGGTTCCAGGAGGGCCGCCCCTCAGCCTGTGGTCTCCTGCGGTCGGCGGCGGACGTATCCTGGCGATGACGGAAACCCATCAGTTCGGCGAGGGGGGCCCGGGCGCTGCGATGTGGGCGGGGACAGCTTCCAGCATGGTGAGCCTGCACCCCGTCGGCGCGGAGACCTCCTCGATCCTCGCCGCCAGCAGCACGCGGCAGGGGGGGTGGATGAACTTTCCGGGTCAGGAGTACCAGGCAGCGCTGTGGTCGGGGACTGCTTCATCGGTCGTGTCTTTGCAGCCGCCGGGGGCGATCAACTCTCGTGTCCTGGCCATGACGGAATCACATCAGGGTGGGTTCGTCCGTTACCCCGGGCAGCCCGGCCAAGGGAATCCCACTCACGCGGTAATGTGGAGTGGTTCGGCCAGCAGCCTTATCGACCTCCACCCAGCGGGCTATGCCACGTCCGGCATTCTCGGCATGTTCGAAGACCAGCAAGTCGGTTCGGCCACCGCGGGAGGAACAACCCGCGCCGGCATGTGGTTCGGTACCCCCGAGTCGTTCCGATCCTTGCACCCGTTCTCCGATGGCCTGTCGGTGGCGAACGCGACGTGCGGGTCGGCGCAGGTGGGTTGGATGAACTCGGTCGGGCTGGGCAGCGCCGGGGTTCGGGCCGTCATCTGGTTCGGAACGGCCGAGAGCGTGATGGACCTTTCCCAGTTCCTTCCCCCCGGCTACGGCCAGTCCATCGCGACCTGCGTCGAAGAGCGCAACGGCGTCTTCACCGTCGGCGGCTACGTCCGCTACGGCACCACCGACCAGGCCTTCGTCTGGACCGGCGTGCCCGCGCCTGGAACCACGATGGTTCTCATCCCCCTTGCCCCGTTGAACCGTCGTCGCCGCGACCCGTGAGCGCGGGGCGCTAACCCGATTCGCCACTCCTCGGGGTCAGTTTGGTATAAGCTCCCCCCCGCATGGGCGTGTCTTTCACCCACCGCCAGCGTCTCCTCATCCGCCACCTGACCTCTCTCGTCGCCCAGCGCGCCGAGGCCGAAGCCGCCGCCGCCGAGCGCCAGAAGGAAGAGTCCTACCGCCTCTCCCGTGCTTTCGACAAGGAATCCAAGAGCCTCCTCACCGTCCTCCAGAAGGAAGAAGCCGACGCCGCCGCCGAGTTTGCCGAGAAAGCCGGCTCCGCCCGCGCCAAGGCCGAGTCCGACATCGCCGCCGCCCGGAAGGCCATGGAAGCCGAGATCGGCGCCCACAACGCCCGCTCCAACGCCATCTGGAAAGCCGCCAGGGACAAGTGGGATGAAGCCGTCTGGCTCGCCGACACCGTCGTCGAGTCCGGCGGCTCCAAGATCCGCAACCAGTACGAACTCACCCGCAAGTCGCTCACGCCCAAAGTGCAGGATGTCGACCGCCTCCGCCGCGCCGCGGCCGAGCTGCTCGAATCCCACGGCCACAAGCCCCTCCCCGAAGTCGCCCCGCCAGCCGATCCTCCCACGCTCGCAGAGTTCAACGCCGCACGGGCGGATGCGGTCCGCGCGCTCCAGACCCTCCACGCCTGTGTACGCCCCGTCCTCGTCCGCTGGCCGATTGTCATACTCGTCGCGCTCCTGGCCGCCGCGGCCGCTGCCGCCATCCGCATCGGCTGGCCACTTCCCTCGCCCATCCCCTTCGCCGACGCCGGCGTCGCCGCCGCCGGAGCCTCCATCGGCGCCGCCATCCTCATGGTCGTTCTCCGCCTCATCCTGCGCCGCCGCGTTCCACGTGCCGCGGCCGCCACAGCCGCCATTCTCGTCCGCGCCGCCTACCAGGGCGAAGGGTGCCTCAAGGCCGCCGAGAAGTTGCGCGATGAAGAACTCGCCGCCCTCCAGGCCCGCCGCGATGCGGACCTCAACAAGGCCAAGGAGGCCCTCACCAGCGTCCGCGCCGAGGTGGACCGCCGGGTCCAGGTCGAAGCCGTCGATCTGAAGAAGTCGCACGAGAACAAGATTTCGGTTGTCGAGCAGCGCCTCGCCTCCCGCATCGAAGACCTCGAACAGGAGCGAGATGCACGCTTCCGCGCCGCGAAGTGGCGCTACGAACAGACACTCGCGGCACTGACGGCCAACCGCGACCGTGCCCTCGCCGAACTCGCCGATGACGTCGAGGCACGCCTCGCCAAGGCCGAGCACGCCTGGACCGCTGGCCTCGACGAGATCTACGCCGAAGTGGAGGCCATCGCCACCAGCCCGGAAGGCTCGCCCCCGATCTGGCTGCGCCCGGATGCCGAGTTTCTCGCGCCCGTCGAAAGTCCGACCGCCGTCCGCTTCGGTCAACTCACCGTCGATATCGCCGCGCTCCCCGGCGGCCTCAGCCCCAACCCGCGCATGAAGCCCCGCGGCCAGACCCGGCTCGCGCTGCCCGCCTGCATCGATCTCGCCGGCAAGGCCTCGCTCCTGGTCCAGTCCGGGCACGACGACCGCGAGCACGCCATCGGGGTGCTCCGCATGGTCATGTCCCGCCTCTTGACCGGCTTTCCCCCGGGCAAGGTGCGTTTCACGATTGTCGATCCCATCGGTCTCGGCCGCAGTTTCGCCGGGTTCATGCACCTGGCCGACCACGAGCCCGCCCTCGTCTCCGACCGCATCTGGACCGACCCCCGCCACATCGAACAGAAACTCACCGATCTCACGGATCACATGGAGAACGTGATCCAGAAGTACCTCCGCAACGAGTACGCCACCATCCAGGACTACAACGCCCAGGCCGGCGAAGTCGCCGAGCCCTACCGCTTCCTGGTCATCGCCGACTTCCCGGTCAACCTCACCGAGAACGCCGCCAAGAAACTGTGGTCCATCATCACCAGCGGCCCCCGCTGCGGCGTGTACACGCTCATCGCCGAGTCGCAGGACCGCCAGGTCCCCGCCTTCGTCCCCTTGGCCGACCTGGAACGATCATCCGTACGTCTGGTCCGCCGCGACGGCGCGTTCACATGGCAGGAGGAGGACTTCTCCGCCTGGCCCCTCACGCTCGACCCCGCGCCCGACGACGAAGCCCTCACCAGCCTGCTCCACAAGGTGGGCGCGCTCTCGAAGGATGCGACCCGCGTCCAAGTTCCCTTCGAGATGATCGCCCCGCAAGGCTCCCTCTGGACCGCCGATGCGTCCGAGGAGATCCGGCTCCCCCTCGGCCGCGCCGGTGCCAAGAAGCTCCAGCACTTCGCCCTCGGCCGCGGCACAACCCAGCACGCCCTCATCGCCGGCCGCACCGGCTCCGGCAAGTCCACACTGCTTCACGTCCTGATCACGAATCTCGCCCTCTGGTACAGCCCCGACGAAGTCGAGATGTACCTCGTGGACTTCAAGAAGGGTGTCGAGTTCAAAACCTACGCGACGCACGCCCTGCCGCACGCCCGCGTGGTCGCCGTCGAATCCGAACGCGAGTTCGGCCTCTCCGTGCTCAAGAAGCTCGACTCCGAGCTCACCCGCCGCGGCACCATGTTCCGCGAATCCGGCGCACAGGACCTCGCCGGGTACCGTCGCGCCTCGGGCAAGACGCTTCCCCGCATCCTACTCATCGTCGATGAGTTTCAGGAGTTCTTTGTCGAGGACGACAAGATCGCGCAGGAATCCTCGCTCCTCATGGACCGCCTCGTCCGCCAGGGGCGTGCCTTCGGAATGCACGTCGTTCTCGGCTCCCAGACGCTCGGCGGCGCGTACAGCATCGCCCGCGCCACCATCGGCCAGATGGCCGTCCGCATCGCGCTCCAGTGCAGCGAGTCCGACTCGTACCTGATCATGAGCGAGGACAACGCGGCGCCTCGCCTGCTGTCCCGACCCGGCGAAGCGATTTACAACGATGCGAGCGGCCTGGTCGAGGGCAACAGCCCCTTTCAAATCGTGTGGCTTCCCGAGGCCAAGCGGGAGAAGTTCCTCGAGTCCATTCGCGCCCAGCTCTCGCTGGCCGGCCGCGCCGCGCCGACCCCGCCCGTGGTCTTCGAGGGCAACATCCCCGCACAGATCGCGGGCAATCACCTGCTCGAACGCCTTCTCCGCGACGGACCCGATCCCTCGGCGCCTCCGCGCGCCTGGTTCGGCGACGCCATCAGCATCAAGGATCCGACATCCACCGCTTTCCAGCGCCAGTCCGGAAGCCATCTCCTCATCGTCGGCCAGCAGGAAGACTCCGCCCTCGCCATGCTCGCGGTCTCCGCCGTCGCCCTCTCCGCCCACGGCGCCGCCGTGGCCCCAAGACTGTTCATTCTCGACGCCTCTCCCTACGAGCAGGGCCAGGTCGCCACGCTCGAATCGCTGGCGCATCAACTCCCCAACGCCAGCTTCGGCGGCCTGCGTGCCGCCCCGGCCACCATCGCGCAGGTCTACGCGATGCTCGAACAACGCACCGCGGAAGACGCCGTCCATAATGAACCTGTGTACCTGTTGATCTACGCCCTGCACCGCTTCCGTGACCTGCGAAAGTCCGACGACTACTCGTTCTCCTCCTCGGAAGACCAGACCAAGACCCCAGCGCAGCAGTTTGCCGCCATCCTCCGCGACGGTCCGCCTCTTGGCATCCACGTCCTCTCGTGGACCGACACGGTTGCCAACATCGAGCGCACGCTGGAACGCAACAGCCTTCGCGAGTTCGACAGCCGCATCCTCTTCCAGATGAGCGGAACCGACTCGACCCAGCTCATCGACTCGCCCGTCGCCTCCACCCTCGGCCGGCACCGCGCGCTGCTCTATCGGGAACAGCTCGGCGTCCCCGAGAAGTTTCGCCCCTACGCCATACCCGATCCGGCGTGGTTCGAACAGGCCGCGGCAGCAATCAAGGCCCGGCTCAGGACCCCGACGACCGCTTGAGGTAGGCAAAGAGCGACCGGACACAACCGAGGCACACCGCGCCCGTGATCGCGGCGTTGGCGAGGATTCCCGCCAGGTTGCTCCCGGTGGCATTGATCACACCGGTCTGCACGCCGTACATGGCGAGCCCGAACGCCGCGCCCACGGCGCTGAGGATCAACTCTCGCAGGGGCATGGCGACGTTGAGCTTGTACGCGCCGTAGAGAATCGGGCCGAGCGCGATGATCTCGCCCGCCACGACGCACAGGGCCACGCCGGAGAGATGCCACTTCTGGTAGGCCGGGAACACCAGCGCAAAGAACACGATCGTCTTCACCGCCGTCGAGAGCGTCATGCTCTTGAGCGTTCCGGTAGACAGCAGCACAACGCCGTACGTGTATGAGATGATCCCGAACCATGCGGCGATGGCGGTGATGGCGAAGACGGGGCCGGCGCCCCAGTACTCGCTCCGGTACATGAACCGAATGGCGGCATCGGACACGACAAACAGCGAGCCTGTCCCGATCGCCACGGGCAGGAGCAGCCGCGTCCGCAGCTCGCAGATGCGGGCCCGTTCCAGCTTGCCGCTGCGTGCCATGTCGGAGATGATCGGGAAGAACACGCGTGTCAGGAGTTGCTGGAACACCTCGGCGGGCAGCGTGCCCCACATCTTGCCGATGCCATAAACCGCCAGCAGGGCCACATCGGCGATCTTGCCGAGCACGATCGGATCGCACTGCACGGCGAGGAACGTGATGGCGGTGGACAGGAACACCCACCGTCCGAACCGGATCAGATCCCTCGCCGAATCTCGGTCCCAGCGGAAGCGGTGCTTGACGCCCGGGAGCCACACGAAGCTCAGGACGAGGTAGCAGATCGCGTTGCACATCCCGCCCGCGACCAGCGCCCACGGGCTCGGGTCGAAGTACGCCCAGATCAGCACGACCACCGTGTTCATGATCTGCGCGAACAGCTCCAGCATGGTCAATCGGCCGAGGGCGAGGTGTCGGTTCGCCGTCGCCAGCGAGGTCGAGTTCATTCCCGCCAGCACGGCCGTGTACCCCAGCACGGGGATCAGCGTCATCAGGATGGGCTCGTTGTAGAACTTCGCGTACGGCCATGCCAGCGCGCACGACAGGGCCCACAGCACGAACCCGCGGATGACACTCATCGTCCAGGCGGTGTTGAGGAAGTCCGGGTCGTCGCCGCGCTTGTTCTGGATGATCGCGGGGCGGATGCCGATGTCGCTGAACATCTGCAGGCCCTGCATGAGCACGTTGGCGAGGTTCATGACGCCGATGGGGCCGGGGTCCATCAGGCGAGTCAGGATCAGGTTATTTGCCAGGCGGATAACCCGCGATGCCGCGATGCCACCGAGCGTCCACGCTGAACCGCGGAGGGCCTTCTTGTGCATGGCGCTGCCGCCCGCGGGCGGCGCGGCGGGCTGGTCGCTGGTGTCCTGGGTCTCCACGGTCATAATCGCTGGGTCACTATCGGCTAGGTTGCCCCCGTACGTGTACGGCCGCGCCTAACGTTCTTCCCTTCCGGCCGGAGTGGCGGAACTGGCAGACGCGACGGATTCAAAATCCGTTCTGGGTGAAACCAGGTGTGGGTTCGATTCCCTCCTCCGGCACTTGATCGCTGAACCATGGACGTACTGGCCTCGGCCTGTCATGGTTCGGATCCGTTCGCAGTGGCCGCGGCAGGGAAGATCCGCTTCCAGACGTAGTACACGGGCACTCCCAGCACCAGCACGCCGAGCCACAGCGCGACCATACGGCCCTTGGAATCCGGGTTGTTGACATCGTCAATGATCAGCAGGACGGTCATCGCTCCGGCGGCGAGGATGAACAGGGCGGGGATCAGCGGATAGCCGGGACAGCGGAAGGGGCGGGGCGCCTCGGGGCGTTTGATCCGCAGGATGAAGATCGCCGCGGCGGCGAGGCCGTAGAAGATCCACATGGTGAAGATGAAGCTGTCGGCGAGCTTCTGGAACGAGCCGGCGTACCAGAGGGCGGCGCAGGAGAGGGCGAGCTGGACCCAGAGGGCGACGGCGGGGGTCTGGAATCGCGGGTGCACTCGAGAGAGGAAGCTGAAGAGAAGACGGTCGCGGGACTGGGCGTAGGTGACGCGTGCGCCGGTGATGATCGAGCCGTGGGTGGAGCCGAGGGTGGAAACAAGGATGATGACGACGACGGCGGCGGCGCCCACTTCGCCGATGAGTCGGCCGGTGACGATGGGGGCGACACTGTCTGTGCCGCGCATCTCGGAGAGGGGCATGAGGTACATGTACGCGGCGTTGACGGCGAGGTAGAGGAGGGTGACGGCGGCGGTTCCGGCGAGGTAGATGCGGGGGAGTTCGCGCTGGGGGTTCTTGACCTCACCGGCGATGGCGCCAACGTCGCTCCAGCCGTCGTAGGTCCAGAGGATCGCGGACATGACGGGGGCGATGGCGAGGAGGAGGCTTCGCTCGACGGGGGATGAGGTGAAGTTGGCGGTGGAGCCCTTGTTGAGGATGAGCGCGAGGAAGACGATGAGGGCGAGGGCGGCGATCTTGGTGGTGGTGAGGAACTTGGCGACGCCGGCGCCGAGGCCGAGGCCGAAGGTATTGATGGTGGTGAGGATGATGAGGAGGAGCGAGGTCGTGACGCGGGTGTCCCAGTGGACGTCGAGGAGGCGGTTGAGGTTTTCGCCGAAGACGACGGCGATGCCGGCCGCGGCGAAGGGCTTGGAAATGAGCATGTAGGTCCAGCCGAAGACGAAGGCGACGGGGCGGCCGAGGCCCTCGCGGAGGAAGACGTAGACGCCGCCGGACTGGGGGTACATGCAGGCGAGTTCGGCGTAGGTGAGGGCGCCGAAGAGGGAGAGGATTCCGCCGAGGCCCCAGAAGGCGAGGATGACCCAAGGGTCGGAGAGGTACTTGGCGACCTCGGGGGGGGTGCGGAAGATGCCGCTGCCGATGATGATGCCGACCATGATGGCGGAAGCGCCCCAGAAACCGATGCGGCGTGGGAGGTCGGGCATGGGGGGATGGTAATGGAAAGCGAGGGTGGGGGATTGTGCGCGCGGAGGTGCTGAGCGCGCGGTGGATTCCGCTTCCCTACGAGCGCGGTTGGGACGGTTGCTTGGG
>JAHBXE010000033.1 GCA_019636625.1 Phycisphaeraceae bacterium | reverse complement strand
CTCCGCCAGGACCCCGATGTCATCATGGTCGGCGAGGTCCGCGACCAGGAGACGGCGCAGATCGCCGTGCAGGCCTCCCTCACCGGGCACCTCGTTCTGTCCACGCTCCACACCAGCGATGCGGCGAGCGCTGTCGCCCGCCTCATCGACCTCTCGGTCGAGCCGTTCCTCGTCGCTTCCAGCCTTTCGGCCGTCTTGGCTCAACGTCTCGTCAGGACTGTACATATAGATTGCTCGGGTGCCGGATGCGAGCTGTGCCTTGGCTCAGGGTACAAAGGCCGAACGGGAGTGTTCGAGCTCCTGGTGATGAACGCGGCGCTGCGCGACCTGATCTGCCGCAGGGCGTCGGCCCTCGAGATCAAGGACCAGGGGAAGCAAGCGGGCATGGTCACGCTCTGTGAAGCGGGCGAGGATCTGATTCGTAGGGGAATCACCACCGCCGCCGAAGTCACGCGTGTCATCGAAGCCGTGGAGGATGAAGCATGAACATCCGCACGGTCCTGTTTGCCTCAGGGTGCGCCGCGGCGGCGGCCTTCGCCTTGTGGCCTGTCCAAGCCCGTCATGTCACTGTGTCTCCCATCGATCACGCGGAACCCGCGAGGCGGACCCTGGCAGCCCTGGACTTAACCGCATTCCGCGCGCCGATCTGGGTCGCCGAGCTTTCTCCACCCGCGCCGCCCGCACCATCCCCAGCGCCTCCGCCACCCCCTCCAAACAAGATCCAGCTTTTGGCCATCATCCGCGACTCGGACAGCGGGAAGTACAGAGCCGCGGTCTACGACCCCGACACAGATCGGGTGCTGGTCGTCGCCGCGGGCGAGAGGCTCGGGATTCGCACCGTTGAGCAGGTGGACCGAAGCTCGCTCACGCTGCGCGATGCGGCCGGCACGCGCACCCTCGCGCTCAAGGATGGGGGCGTACCGTGACCTCCCGCGTTCCCGTTCCGGCCCGCACCGTCTCCGCCCCCACCGTCCCCGCCGACCGCCTGTTCTGGTCCATCGTTGAAGCTTCGGGCATCCGCGCGGGCCGCATCCCTTCGGGCCTGTGGCCCCTCATCGAGGAGGATGTGCCTGTCGATCCCGAACAGCTTTGGGGGATCGCCGTCCCCATCGATGACCACCGCATCGCGGCCTGCGCAATCCGCAGCGCCGACCTGATCGACCACGCCGGCGATGCGGTGGCTCTTACTCCCGCCGAACTGCCCGGGTTCATCCCGGCCCCCGCGGCAGCCTTCAACTTCCTGGTCGGCGAGCACGAGCCGAGGGCGGCCCGCCGGGCTCGCCTGCGCCGGCACTGCGTCGCCGCGGCGTGCACACTCCTGTCCGTCGTCCTGATCGCGATCGGCCTGTCGCGGCGGACCGCCGCGTGGAACGCCGAAGCCCTCGCCGCGCGGAAAGCAACGGATGGAGTCATCGCCTCGATCGCGCCGCATCCGGGTTGGTCGCGCGACGACCTCGCCCTCGAACTCATGCACCGCCGGCAGGCCGCTCCGGCCGAGTTCGTCCCGCCCGCCGATGCGGCCGAGGCCCTGGCCGGCGTCCTCGCCAACTGGCCGACGCAGGTCGCGAACAGACCGCAGGCCATCTCGGCGTCGGGCGCCAGCGCTTCAATCTCGGTCACCGTGCCCGGCGATGCCCAGGCGTTCCTGGCCGCGCTCAAGCCTCCCGAAGGCTGGAGGCTCAATGAGCCGCGCTTGGCGGCCATTGACAAAGTCACGAGGCTCAACCTCGAACTTCGCAAGGTCGGTGGGGATGAGGGGGAAGGTACGCGATGAACAAGTCGCTCGTGTGCCTGTGGTCCCTTTCGATCCTCGCCAGCGCGGCGATCCTGATGGTCACCGGCACATGCGCCGCCACAGCCCGCGCCGCCGCTCGGGATGCCCGCCACAGTCTCCGCACCGCCAGCGAGCAGGCGACGGAACTCGTGCGACTCCGTCAAGGGCGCCACGAGTTCTCCGAGCGGCTGGCGGGCGGCCTGGCGTCGAAGGTCGCCGGGGCGATGGCCAGCGCGGGCCTGGCGACGGCGAGCCTGCAAAGCCTTTCCCCCGAGGCACAAGCCGCGATCTCGGGCCAGACCAAGCTCTCGCGCCAGCGTGCCACGTTGACCCTGTCCAATGTGTCCCTGCCCCAGGTCGGCACGTTCCTCAACGCCTGGCGCTCCGCCGAGCCCGACTGGATCATCTCCGGGATCGACCTCACGCCGATCACGTCGAAAGATGCACCCTCGATCGGCTCCGACCTGCCGCTCCGGGCCGTCATCTCCTTCGAGGGTGTGTTCAAGGATCCCGCCGGAGCGTCCCGATGAGTCCCATTCGTTCGATCCAGCGCCTCGCGTGCCTGCTCGCGCTTATTCTGGTGACCAGCGCCTGCACGCGGTCGCTCGGGCCGTACACCCCGTCGACCGAGGCAGGCCGGGATTCGCTCAAGGCCCAGAAGCTCACGCAGCTAGCGGTCAAAGAGTCCGATCCTGCAAAGGCCGAGGCACTCCTGCGCGAGGCGCTCACGGCCGACCTGTACCACGGGCCCGCGCACAACAACCTCGGGGTGATCATGCTCGGCCGTGGCGACTTGTATAGCGCAGCCTCGGAGTTCGAGTGGGCCAAGAAGCTCATGCCCGGTCACCCCGACCCGCGCATGAACCTGGCCCTCACGATGGAGAAGGCGGGCCGCTCTGAGGAGGCCCTGACCGCCTACACGTCCGCGCTCGAGGCCTACGAGGGTCACATCCCCTCGATCCAGGCCCTCGCCCGTCTCAGAACAAGGATGGGCCGGAACGATGACCAGACAAGGTCGTTGCTTGCAGAGATAGCATTGAAAGGGGAGACCGAACTATGGAGAACCTGGGCGAGAGCGCGGTTGGCCGCAAGCCCGTGATGGACCGCTCCAATTGCACAGGTGACTCGACCAGTCACTCGCCGAGCATTGGGCGGCAGTACACTCTGCCAGACTCGATTTGGTTGCGCGCCACACGAGGAGCGGCACATGGCCAGCGATCTTTGGAGAGAGGACGAGCCTCTCCGAAGGACGACCTTCGAAGACCTGCAAATGATTGTCAGCTGCTCCACCCGCCTCAGCATCGCGATCGCGCTTTCCAGGGGTTCTAGCGATGTCAATCAGCTTGGATCGCTTTTGGGATTCAGCCAGCCCGTGCTCAGCAACCACCTCAAAGTGCTCCGCGCAGCGGGCTGTGTGGACTTTGAGCGGGATGGCGGCCGCCACATTTATCATCTCAAAGGCACTCTTCACGTCGGCGTTGATTCGGGAGGGGTTCGGATTGCACTGCGGGCGGGCGACGGGAGCAGCCTGTCCGCCCGAATCCCATCGGACAGCCCCGTGATGCGCCACCTGTGGCCCGGACCCTTTGACCCGCCCACCACGCTGGATCAGGATGGAAGCCCCGGTTAGTCTTGCTTCTCACAGAGCCATGTCCGAAGACACCTTGAATGATCTGGCCGCCGTTGCTCACCGCTTGTGGTGTGCGCGCATGTTGTCGAACGGCTGGACGTACGCCGATCGTTTCGACGCAGCGCTCCACACCCACGATGCACTGGTCCCGTTCCCCCGCCTCGAGCGCAGGGATCAGCGTGCGGCCCGGCTCGGCGTGCTTGCGGAGGAACTGGAGTCAAGGCTCATCAGCGCCATCCGATATTCACGCGGCCCGAATCGCGAGTTCCTGATCGAGGAAGTGGTGAAGGGCCGCAAGGTCGCCTTCTGTCCGAACATGAGACCGCCGCCGCGGGCATCCGTGCAACAGGAAGGTGTCGGCGAGATCGACTCCTGGACCGTCGACAGCGATGGGGAACTCGATCTCATCCGAGTCCGGTGGCCTGACGGTCAGGTGACGGACCATGTTCCTGGACTGCTGGAGCTCGCCCGGCTGGAAGAATTGGCTTGACGTCAAGCAGGCCGATGAAGAGGTCCGCCGGTCCCCGGTCAAAGTCATCATCAACTCCGCCGAGTTCCTTTATGACCTGCGCCGACCTGGACAGATTGAGGGTCCACGAGCGGCCATCACCCTGTATCTCGATGCTCAACGACGCCGGGGTCACGCTGACTCGACAGCAGCGGGACAGGCTGTACCGGTGGATGCGCCCGTCCCAACTGGCAACAATGAGCCCCGCCTCTCGAAGTGCGTGCAAATGGCAGCCCAGGAGCGAGGCGGGCAGCCGTTGCGAAACACCGGCGAGCTCGCTCGCCATGCGCTGCGGCTCTCGCAGGCTCAGCAGGATTCTCACCCGCGCCCAGCAGTTGATCGCGGGGTGGAGGTCAAACACCGCCGAGGCGCATCGGACCTCTTCTGTCCTCAGGTCCATGGTTCGCTCCGATTCCCTAACCATGGGGCGCTCCGCGGCACCACTTCAAGATGGCGCCGAGAGTCTGTCATACGGACCAGTATTCCAGAAGTTGCCGACGATCGTCAAATTGATGCGGGCCGATTCTGCGAACACAGTACGAATACTCATTTCGGTGTGACAGGCGGGCAAGTTGACAGCTCGCAGCCTGGGAGGGGGCAGTCGACTGGAGCACCATATCAGCCATCAGTGTTGGCTGATATGGTTGCAGGTCCCCGGCCAGCTGTTCTACTGAGCCAAGCGTCACTGCAGTGTTCAGTGGGTGGCGCGATCCACGCCCTTGCGAGGTCCACGGCATGAGCAGCCGCGTCACGAACGTACCAGTCTCCCGGCCAGTGCGGCGAAGGCGCCAGCAGAACGCGCTGCGCTGCGGCAGGCAGAATCATGCAGCGCCTTGCGGCCAGACGGATGCGCCGTCTGAGGTGGCTGTGAACCCGCGGCGGAATCGTCGACGCGTCGTGATGGGGTTGGTGGCCGTCGTGGTCATCATCGGAAGTTGGACGCTGATGCGCAGTGTTCAGGGAGGCCGCGGCGAACTACCAAAGCCCGTACAGCACATGACAGCGCTGGACCTTGCTTCGATGACCGATGCCCAGCCCCCGGGTGGACCCGCTCGTGATGAATCTCATCGTTGCCCGCGGGATCCCGGCGATGGAGCACCTCGACATCAATCGATACGCGAAGATCGTTGATGTGTGGGCAACCCGAATCGATGCCGCCAACAAGTCAGCGGAGCCCTACTCGAAGGGAGAACCCGCATACCTTGTGAGCCGAGAGTTCTGGATGGCCGGGGGGATGGCGGTGATGCTGGCCGGACCGGCCTTTGGCATACGTTACACGCGCGAAACTCTCACGCCAGGAAAGCCTGAGCAGCAGTTCATCCACGGCGTGATCGACGGCAAGCGAGGGACGTGCGCCACGATGCCTGTGCTGTACATGGCCATTGGGCATCGCCTTGGGTGGCCGATCAGGGCCGTGGTCTCAAGGGACCACATGTGGGCGAGGTGGGATGACGGATTGTCGCCAGACTATGGGGGCAAGCGGTTCAATCTTGAGGCAACCAACGCTTCATCCAACGGCGGCGAAGGCTCCTTTGCCAGCTTGACGGACGACGATTATGCCGCCTGGTTGGGCACGCCTCGAGAAGTGATCGAGAGTGGATCAGACATGACGAGCCTGACGCCGCGGCAGGCGCTGGGAGTGTTCCTGCAGGGGCGGGCCGGGTACTGGATCGAGCATGGTGAGCCCGGCAACGCGGAGGCGGACCTGGAGCTGGCCTTGGCGTGTTTCCCCGAGAACCGAGACATCCGAAGCTTTTATTGGCACGTCAAAGCTGGCGTGTTGGACCGGGACAAACCGGAGAGGCGCAGAAACGCTCGGCGGCCATCTGTCGATGTGGACCGGATCAATCGAGAGCACCAAAGGGCCTGGGAGCGACTGTTGCCACCCCAGGCGAACCCGAGTTCAACATTACCGCCGATTCCTGTAGGGCAAGAGGGGGGCCTCAATCTGCACTTGCATCCGCCGGGATGAACGGCGAGAATGAAGGGAGTCGATCATGAACGCTCGTGTGCTCATCCTGACCGTCCTGGCTGTCCTCGTGAGCTTCGCCCCCGAGGCCTCGGCGAGGATCCTCGATTCGGAGCTGGGGAGGTGGACGAGGAGAGACCCGCTTGGGTATGTGGATGGGGTCGGGTTGTATCAGTACGTCTACGGTGAACCAAACTCATTCGTAGATGGACTTGGGTTGGCCGCGTGTGCCACATGCGGGGCGCCTCCTCAGCCAAACTGCGATTGCCCGATTCTGAACTGCCGAAATCGGCTTCGGGCGCCTGGAAGGTTTGCTTCATACCACGATCCAAACTCTTTTCTCGGGTCTTGCGGTGGCACTTGGTGGCAACGTCTTTGCCTGCCTGACAAGCCCTCCTTCCTGTGGCCAGTGTTCTATGGCGACTTTGACTTCAGCAGGTGCTGTTCCATTCACGACGCCTGCTACACGGTCTGCAAGAACAATCAGGACAACTGCGACCTTGGGTTTTACAATTGCATGATGTCCGTGTGTAATCAGATCACCAACCCGGTCCTGAACTGGTCGTGTGTCAATTACGCAGAGTCCTATTTCACTGCTGTGCACTTGCTCGGGCGCAGCACATTCTGCGCCTCTCAGACCAAGGAGTGCATGTGCTGTGATTGGCCCAATCCGGATGCTCGATGCCCCAAACGATTCAAAATCCCGCCGCTGGTAGGCCCTCCTCCACCACCACCCTCCAGCGGATCGACAACAGGTCGCATCGTCGGAGGTGAATAGTGGGACGCGGTGTCCAAGTCGCTTTGGCAGGGGTCTTGCGTCGTCAGGTCGTTCATCGTCCAGCAGTTCAGCGAACGTTGGCATTGGCTTCAGCGCTCGCGATCACTCTGTTTGCGTGTGGGCCTGCCGATACTTCCGCGGACCTGTACGCTGCGATACAAAATGGCAATGTCAAGGCGGTCAGTCGTTTGGTTGCGAAGTCCCAGGCGCTGAGCGAAGCGAGGCCCGTACAGGTCGGCCCCCTCAGGATTTCGTACAACATGACGCCCTTGCAAGCCGCCGCGTTTTGGGGGCAAGATGAGGTCGTGAAAGCGCTGATCGCGAAAGGAGCTGAGGTCAACGCAAGGGATCAGTTTGGAGTAACGGCGTTGCACATCGCGTGTGGAAGCGAGCAAGACGGTAATGATCCAGAACATCCGCCCTATGGAAGCAGGCCGAAGGCAACAACAGTAAGGACGTTGTTGGACGCTGGTGCAGACATCAACGCCGCTTCAGAAACCGGTGTTACGCCGTTGATGGTCGCCGTCGGAGTCGCAGATGTTGACGTGGTTGAGGTCTTGCTCAACCGAGGAGCAGATTTGTCCGCGACCGCGGACATTGGAAACACCGTGCTACATGAAGCGCTGAAGAATTCAAATACAGCCGTGATATCCTTGCTTGCGCGGAAGGGCGCAGATGTGAATAGGGGAAACGGGATCGGGGCCACCCCTCTGATGATTGCTGGATATGAAGGTCGAGAAGAGGCCGTCCAGAAGCTGCTTGCCGCGGGAGCTGATCCCGCGACTGCTGACAATGCGGGATTCAGTGCTCTCGACTACTGTGAAGGGCGACCGTATCCCCTGAAAACCGGAAGCGCAGATTCTCGTCGCGGTATCATCGCGATGATCAAGGCGGCAATCACAGCTGGAGTCAAAGGGAAAGTGGTGGAGCCATCACGCAGGTAGCGAGAGGAAATGCATGGTCGTGCAGGGGCTTCGCCTACGCCTGTTTCGCTGCCCGCTGCCGTGCGTTGGACGGTCGCTTCATATCCGCCGCCGCGGCGATTCGCATGAGCAGCACGCCGGCCACGACCAGCGCCGCAGGCCAGTAGATCGCGGCGGCACCCGCTGTGACCAGCGCTGCACCGCCCCAGAGCATGACCGTCACACACTTCCCATTGACGACAGGGCATTGTTCCATATTGATGACTCCTTGTTCGTCCAGTCCTTGAGCACCTTGATGCATCCACACCCCGGGAGAGTTCCGTTGAGCCGCCCTCGCAGGGCGAGCCGCACCGGGTACGGCACGCCATACCACACGAGCCCCAGCCACCGCACGAGGGGTGCGTGCCGTCCTTTCGGGCATGTCGGCTGCGGCGAGCGGATGTGCCAGGCCACGAGCTCGCCCGAGATGCGGCACTCAACGGCGCCGACGCTCCAGGGGCGCAGTGGTTCGCGCCGCGCGTGCTCGCAGACGTGGCACATGGCCGCGCGGGCCCGCTGCTCGGCGGCGCGATCGATCATCGGTGTGGCGCGGCACCCGCAGCTCACAGGAAGTCCCCCGATCCACCCAATCCGCCCCCGCCTCCATCTCCGCCTTCGCCCGATTCGATGGTCGAACAGTCCACGGTCTGGCCGGTGTCATTGGGGTTGATCACGCAGGTGGCGTTGGGCCCGTACCACGCGCCGCCGAGTTCGTAGCAATCCGACAGCGACATCGTTCCAAGCGTCTCGCCGTTGAGGCAGCAGCACCCAAGGCAGTTCTGCCCTTCGCAGACCGTGCCATCGCCCTGGTAGTACCCGAAGAGTTGCGCCACGCAGTACAGGGACGATGTGATCAGGCACGTGCCACTCGGCAAGCAGCACGCCCCCGTCGGGCACGTCTGCTGTGAGCACGAGGTGTTCGGCCCCGCCCATTGACCTTGGTTGGCCTGGCACGAGGCCTGGTTGTCCAGTTCGCAGAATCCGTTGTAGTAGCAGCACGCGCCGAGTTCGGGGTTGCACTCGGATTGCGCGCACGTCGTGTTCGCCCCCTGGAACGTGCCCCCGGCGTTGATGCACGCCGAGGGCGTCAACCCATCGATGCGCTCTTCATCTATAAAGCAGCAAGCGCCCGTCGGCTGGGGCGGGCAAGGATCGGCATCGCAAGGGATGCCCGCCCCCATCCAGATCCCGCCGACGGACAGGCAGGCCTCCTCGGTCTCTTCGGAGCAGGTGTAGGCGGGATAGCCCGAGCAGCAGGCGCCGATATTGACAGGGGAACACTCGATCTCCGGTTCACCGCAGTGCTTACCGAAGTGGTAGGTGCCTCCGAGTGCCGCGCAGTTGGCCGCAGAGGTTTCCACGCAGGGGGCTTGCGGGGTGCAGCAGGCCCCGCAGTTGGTCAAGCACGTGTCGGACGGGTCGGGGATGACGGCGGTGTAGTAGGAGATCCCGTACTTGCCCTGAAAGGGCACGGTCGTCACGCCCTAGCCGTACGCCTCGCGGCAGGTCCAGACCATCTCGCCCTCGGCCCAGGCCGAGCCGGGCTCGGGGTACGCGCGGCACGACTCCAGGCCCGTGCGATAGCCGGGGGCGGAGCAGTACCCATCGTATTCGAGGCTGGTCTGCTCCCACGTGAGCGTGCCATTGTGATACGAGCGGTACGTGACCAATCGCGGCGAGACGCCCTCGCCCGTGATGACCTGCACGCACAGCTCGGTGCCATCGGCGCTGGCCCGCCACATCCTCTGGTACGTGATCCTGTACGCCAGGGCATCGTTGCAGCAGCAGTCGATGTGGCGGTCGAAGAGGACCTCAATAGGCCCGTGGTCCCAGCGCCAGTGGAACTCGTGCGTCGGGCTGGGGTTACAGGCCGAACCGGCATCGCACTCGCACACCTCGCAGCACGAACACCGCTTGAGGCCCCCTTCTGCCTTGAGCAACGCCCCGGAGCCTGTTCGCCGCTTGAGCGCCATTACTCACCCGCTCCGATCCCGGCCGCGCCGGCGGTGGTGGGGCGGGCCCGGCGGAAGTGGCAGCGGAACCGGTCCATGTAGGAGTCGCGGCTCAGCGCGCCGACGATGTTGCGCTGCACATGGAACCCCGGTGTCCACATGTCGGTGGAGGAGTTGGGCAAGGTGGCTGTGATGGTGCCCACCAGGACGCCGTCGATGTAGAACTTCACGCTGCCCGCGACCGAGTCGAAGCGGATGCGGAAGTGATGCCAGTTGGTATCCACTGCCTGCGCGGGCGAGGTGTCCTGCTCGGTGTCCCCGATCCAGCCGCTCCCGACCCAGCAGCGCCAGTTGGCCGAGGTCGCCCGGTCGTACACGAACGCAAAGCCGCTGAAGCCCCACCCGTACAGCGGCAGGCTCGTCGAGCCGATGTAGTCCACCCCGCCCCAGGCGGTGTAGAAGTCGTTCGATGGTGTGGCCAGGACCGGGATCTTCCCTTCCCATTCAACCTCGAAGAAGAACTCGTCCGCGGTCCGGAACGTCATCGCCGCGCTGAAGCCCCCGAAGTTGGCGACGCGGTCGATGTTGGTGCCGCTGGACCGGACCGCGCGAACCCCCCAGCGGTCCTGCTCCCCGGTGATCATGACCAGCGACCCGCCGTTGCCCGTGCTCTGCCATCCCAGTTCACCGGAGTTGCCCGAGGAGTTGACCGAGCCGGTGATGAAGTCGTCTTTGAGGGTGTGGCAATAGGCCGGGTCGCCCAGGAAGTCCTGGTATCCCATCACCAGCCGCCACCGCGTCAGGTTGTCGTCATAGATGAACCGGAAGCGGTCTCCGGGCCGGACCGCGATCCACGGCCATTTTTCAGGGAGGCTGATCTGGTTGGCTTCCTCCGATCCTGCATCGCCCCCCATCAGGACAATCGCGTGCGACCCGATGTTGGCCAGCGTGAACTCGCGGCCGCCGTACTGGGTCGCCGCGGCATTGTCTTTGAACCCGGTGATTCTCCGGCCCGCAGCATCGGCGCTCATGCTCACCAGCGTTGCACCTTCGATGTCCAGGTCGTGTTGGTCCGCTGAGAACGGCGGGAAGGTGAGTGATGCCCCACCTCCTCCGCCCTCTTCGCACGACTCGAGCGCCGGCTGTTCGTTGGCCCAGAGCAGGCGCAAGTAGCTATCGTGGTCATACCACGCGAAGCCGACGGAGTCTTCGGGCGTTTCGACGTACGGCACGTTGGGGAGGCGGTGGGCTTCGGGGGTTTTCTGGGTGGCGATGACCTTGCCGCGCTCGGTCTTGAGCGTGTAGGTCCACGAGCACGTCGTGGTCCCGCTCCCGGCACTCCCGCCATCGACCGTCACCAGCACCGAGAAGAGCCGCTGGGGGTCCTGGTCGCCCAGGCGGACAATGCACCAGGGACGGTCGGCATCTTCGCGGTCGCCGAGCGGCTCGATCCACAAGATGCGGGCCGAGCCCGAGGCGGCCGCGAGGAGCACATCGCTGTCGCCATCCTTGACATCGGCGAAGTCGTCATCCTCTGAGGATGGCGCGAGGAGCTCGATGCGGACCACGCTGATGCCGCTGGCGATGGCCCGGCCGATCGCGCCGGCGCGGATGGGCTCCTGCGCAATGGCGAAGCGGCCGCGGCGGTCGCTGGATGGGTCCAATCCGTTGATCGCCTGGCGGGCCCGGAACCCAGCCGGTCGCAGCGCGGGAGGTGTGACGGGTGAGCCGAGGCACACGATCCCGAAGCGCGGCAGGTTCTTGCCGGTCTGGTTGCTGATGAGGGTGTCGAAGCCGAGGCGGGTGCCCGCATCCTCGGCCCCGCTGTCCGTGCGACCGCGCTGGTGCGTCTTGGCGGCGGCGATGAAGGCGTTGTACGCGGCCGCGGGGATGCGGAGGCGTTCTCCGGTGCGAACGGTTCGGAATGGATCGCCGCTGGCCATGCGCTAAAGCCCCAGAGTTCCGAAGTTCGCGCGGCGGTAGACCTTGTGGATGGTGGCGATGATGGGCTTCTTGACCATGAAACCCTCATCCTCCTTGTCCTCGTAGGTGAGGTCGAGGTAATCCCATCCCTCCTTGTCGATGTCGAGGATGCCGCCGATGTCCAGGTCCACGACATTGGGGCTCGCGGCGAACTCGAAGGTGACTTCGTAGTCCGGCGGATCGACCTCGGTCCGCTTGGCCCAGGTCGCGCCCAGGAACAGGACCTCGCCCGCCTGGAACGTCTCTCCATCGGCGTTCCACGCATCATCGTTGACGGTGCCGGTGATGGCCTTGATGACGGCGCGCAGCGCGGGCCACGAGGCGGCGGCGATGTACTTGGTGGCGCGGAAGGCATCCACGGGCACAGTGATGTCGATCCCGGCGATCCCATCCTTGGTTGCGCCGATGGCCAGGCCCCAGTCCGCGGGGAGCGTGCTCACGGAGGGATCGGTGAAGGTGCTGCCGGGCGCAAGGCCACTGGTGATGTGCTGCGTGCCCCCCGCCGTGGTCCCCGACCACACGACGGTGCCGGTGGGTGGCGGGATGAGCGTGCCCCCGGTGCGGCCATAGGGCACCTCGACATCCCAGACCGAGGCATCTCCCGCATCATCGAAGCCGATCTCGGTAGCGCTGACATCGCCGCGCGAGAACCCCAGGTAGGAAGCGGGCGCTTCGGCCTCCACGGCCGCGATGACGGCGGTCTCATCTTCGCCCGCATCGCAGAAGGCGATGAACCCAATGCGGGCTCCCGAGCCGTCGAACTCCCGTCCGAGGGGACGCTGGGCGACGTTGATACTCATGCGAAGGCGGCCCCCTCCTCGGTGTTGTCCCGGATCTGCCGCAAGAGGCGGATCTGGTCCTCGGCCTTCTTCTCCAGGTTGGCGAAGGGGCCGCCCGCGAGACCGAATGCCGCCGAGAGGTTGAAGGCGCCGGCTGTGCTGAGCTTGCGGGAGACCTCCTCGGCGATCCCCGGCAGGTCGAAGTCGGGGCGATCGGGTCCGGCCAGCGCGGGCATCTCTCGCTGCTGCGAGGCGCGGTCGCGTAGTGTTTTGAGTTCCTCCCGCGCAGCCGCGAGGGCCTCTTCCGCGACCTTGGTCCGGGCGGCCAGCGCATCGCCGATCACGGCGAGATCCTCACCTTGGCGGCGGTCGATGGCATCGAGTTCGCGCCGGCGGTCCGATTCGAGGTCGCCCTGGGTGCCCTGGTTCTGGGTGTCGAGGATGGTGTTGGCAGCGCTGGCATCGAACGAGGAGTCGAAGAGCCCCCAGACCTCGTTGATCCGCTTGGCGACCCAGGTCGTCACGCTCTCGCAGGTGGAGCGGATGACGGTGGTCAGGTTGGTCCAGATCCGCTGCATCCCCGCAACCGCGTTCACCCACATGGCCCCGAGGCCCGTGACCAACTCGGCCCACGCGGCCCGGATCTCCGCAGTGCCTTCGAGCCACGCCAGGCGCAGGCCCGCGATGGCGATCTTGCCCGCCAGGGCCAGGTCCCCGGCAGCGATGGCATCCACGATCCCGCCCCAGGCATCCCGCGCCACGGTCGAGAGGCCAGCGAACTTGGCGGCCAGGAACGACAGGGCGGTGTTGCCGACGCCGCTGGCGTAAATGAGCGCTGCGGCAATCCCGGCGATGCCGACGGTCACTAGCGCAATGGGGCTCAGGAGCACCAGCATCGCGGCTTTGGCCGCTGCCAGGGCCGCGACCAGCCCCGCCCAAGAGATCAGGAGGAGTTTGACCGCGACTGCGGCGGTGATGATGGCGGTGCCCGCCGCGATCAAGGCGATGCCCACAGCGGCAACGCCGGCCGCGACTTTGAGGGCGGTCACGACCAAGCCCCGGTTGTGGTTAATCCACGCGCCGACGGTGCGGGCGATGTGCGCGGTCCGCTCGGCCAGGTCCGTGAGCATCGGCGCAACCGAGGCGCCGATGATGTTGACGACCGCCTTGAGGCTGAACCTCAGAACATCCCAGGTGTCTCCGAGCGTGTCCGCGGCGGCGATGTCCGACTCGGAGAGCGCGATCCCCATCCGCTGCCACTCGGCCCGCAGCGCGGGCAGGTCCGCCAGCATGGGGAGCAGCGACCGGCCGGACTTGCCGAAGAGTTTCATGGCCAGGGCGGCTCGGGTG
>JAHBXE010000032.1 GCA_019636625.1 Phycisphaeraceae bacterium | reverse complement strand
TGAACAGGTGAACAGGTGAACAGGTGAACAGGGAGAGCTTACAGTAGAGGCTCATGTCTCAGCCGGTTCACATCGACCTCAAGAAAGACCGGGGCTTGACGGTGCGGTGGGAGGATGGGGCATCGTCGTACTACTCCATCGCCTACTTGCGGCGGATGTCGCCTTCGGCGGAGGCGAGGCAACTTCGAGAGCAGATTCAGACCAACCGACTGACGGTGCTTCCCGCTGGGGCGGGCGGCGGCAAGGGGCCGCTCGTGGCGGTGGATGCGGAACTGGTGGGAAACTACGCGATCAGGATCAAGTTCTCGGATGGGCACGAGACAGGGCTGTACACGTGGTCGTACCTTCGCGAGATTGATCCCGCGACGAAGAAAGGGCCGGAACCCGGCACGTGACCGTCGGGATGCCGGGCCCGCGAGGGAGGACCAAGGTGATCCGGCCAAGGTCGGTGGATCACTACGATGAGGCGATGCAGAGGAACGGCGAGATCTCGCTTTCGATGCCGCTGACGGCGCTGCCGCAGGTCGGGGCCAAGCGAGCCGCGGCATTGGCGGGGCTGGGCGTGACGAATCTCGGGAAACTGGTGGCCTACCTGCCGGTGCGGCACGAACGGCTGGAGGCCGAGGCCGAGGTGTCGCAGCTCGCCGCGAACCAGAACATCTCCGCCCGCGGGCAGGTGACGGCGACGCGGATCGTGATGCGGACGCGTCGGCCCCGGTTCGAGGCGATCCTGGTCGATCCCTCGGGCCGCCTGGACCTCGTGTGGTTCAACGCGACGTACTTGCGGGAGAAGATTCACCCGGGGATGCGGCTACGCGTGCAGGGAAAGGCGAAGAAGTTCGCCGGCGGCCTGCAACTGGCCAACCCGAAGTGGGAGGTCATCAAGGAAGAGAACGAGCCCGAGTTGCGCGAGGCGCGAATCAGGCCGGTGTATCCCGCCTCGGCGGCGATCTCCTCCGCGCAGATCGAGGGAGCGATCCGGGCGGGGCTGCCCGTGGCCTTGCCGCTGATCGAGGACCATTTGGATGCGGCCTACCGGCGGAAGCGGGAGCTGCCGGAGCTGGCCAACGCGTACCGGATGATTCACGCGCCGGAGAGCGAGGAAGACGCCGCGGCGGGTCGAAGGCGGTTGGCGTACGACGAGTTGCTGATGATGCAGCTTGGCGTGCACCTGAAGCGGGCGCACCTGAGGCAGACGCTCAAGGCGCCCGCGCTGCGCTGGTCCGAGGCGATTGATCGGCACATCCGCGAGCGCTTTCCCTTCGCGCTCACGGCGGCGCAGGATGCGGTGGTGCAGGACCTGGTGCGGGACCTGTCGAGCCCCACACCGACCAACCGCCTGATCCAGGGCGATGTGGGGAGCGGGAAGACGGTGGTGGCGCTCTACGCGATGTTGATGGCCGTCGCATCCGGATTGCAGGCGGCGATCATGGCGCCGACGGAGATCCTGGCCGAGCAGCACTACGCCTCCATTTCGCGCATGCTCGAAGGGTCCAAGGTCCGCGTGAAGCTGCTGACCGGCGCGACCGCTCCGGCGGAGCGGGCGGTGCTGATCGAAGAGGTCGCGGCTGGTGGCGTGGACATCCTGGTCGGGACGCACTCGCTGATCACCGAGACGGTGAAGTTCGCCTCGCTCGCGGTGGCGGTGATCGATGAGCAGCACCGGTTCGGCGTGTTCCAGCGCGCGGCGCTGCGGAGCAAGGGGATCGGAAGTGGGGAGGACAATGTCACGCCCCACGTCCTGGTCATGACGGCGACGCCGATTCCGCGAACCATCGCCGTGTCGCTCTTTGGTGATTTGGACATTTCGACGATCGCCGGGCTGCCGCCGGGTCGCCACCCGATCACGACGCGTGTCGTGTCGCCGGAGAAGCGAGCGGAGGTCTACGCGTGGGTACGGCAACGGCTCGACAGGGGCGAGCAGGCGTACATCGTCGTGCCGACCATCGACGCGGGCGTGAAGGAGAGTGAAGAGGGCGAGACAGGGCCCGGCGATGTCCGGAGTCTGCTCAAGAGCCTCGAGGAGGGAGAACTGGCCGGCAAGCGACTCGCGGCGCTGCACGGGCGGCTCAAACGCTCCACGCGCGAGGCGATCATGGAGCGATTCCGGTCCGGGATCATCGATGCGCTCATCGCCACGACGGTGATCGAAGTCGGCGTGGATGTTCCCAACGCGACGATGATGATCGTCGAGCATGCGGACCGCTTTGGCCTCGCGCAGTTGCACCAGCTCCGCGGGCGCGTCGGGCGGAGCGACAAGAAGTCGGTCTGTGTGCTCATCGCCGACCCCACGACGGACGATGCGAAGGAGCGTTTGGCGGTCATGGCCAAGACGACCGATGGCTTCGCCCTTGCCGAGAAGGACCTCGAGATCCGCGGGCCGGGGCAGGTGTTCGGCACGCAGCAGGCCGGTGGCGAACTGTTCAAGATCGCGGACTTGTCGCGCGATCTCGACTTGCTGAAGATGGCCCGGCGCGATGCCGCGGCGTGGATCGAACAGTCGCCGACACTGTCCCGGCCGGAAGAGAAGCTGATCCTGCGGCGGCTGGTCAAGGCGCACGGAAAGTGGATCGGGCTGGGGGATGTTGGATAGACAGAGCCGAAGCGGAAGGCGGGACGGGCGAACGGGAAGGGACACCTATGGCGTTGAACGCGGCGATCGCGCAAAGGTTGGAAGAGATCGCGAAGATGATCGAAGTGCTGGGGGAGGACCAGTTCCGCGCGATCTCGAACTCGCGTGCCGCTCGGAACATCGATGCGCTCCCCTTCGATATCGCGACCATCGCGGACGACAAGGCAAAGCTCACGGAGATTGAGGGCATCGGCCCGAAGATCGCGGACAAGATCATGGAGTTCGCCGCGACCGGGAAGATGAAGGAGCACGAGGAGCTCAAGGGCAAGGTCCCGGCCGGCCTGCTCGAGATGATGAAAATTCCCGGCCTCGGCCCCAAGACGGTCCGCGCGATCTGGCAGACCCTGCACATCACGACGCTGCCGGCGCTGAAGAAGGCAATCGAGGACGGCACGATCCTGACGGTGCCGCGGATGGGGGAGAAGGCGGCGCAGAAGATCAAGCAGGCGATGGAGTTCGCAGCCCAGGGACAGGCTCGCCTTTGGCTTGGGCAGGCCGTTCCGGTGGCGGAGCGGATCATCGACGTGTTGAAGCACAAACTCGGAAAGAAGGTCAAGCACATCGACTACGCCGGGTCGCTCCGCCGGGGGAAGGACACGATCGGCGACATCGACATCCTCATCGCCACGCCGGACATCGCGTCGGCGATCGAGGCCTTCACGGCCATGCCGGGAGTGGTCGCCGTGCTCGCCGCGGGCGAGAGCAAGGCCTCGGTGCGGGTGCGGACGGATGTGGACCTGTCGCGCTGGGATGTCGAGGATAAGACAGGCCCGACGGTGCAGGCCGATCTGCACGTGATCCCGGATGCCAGTTGGGGAGCGGCGCTGATGTACTTTACCGGCTCCAAGGAGCACAACATCCGCCTTCGCCAGCGTGCCCTCGACCGCGGGCTGACGCTCAACGATTACGGTCTGTTCCCGGACGACAGGGAGGACACCCCTCCGCAGCAGCGCGGCATCAAGCCCGTTGCCAGCCGCTCGGAGGAGGAGATCTACGCGAAACTGGACCTGCCCTTCATCCCCCCCGAGTTGCGCGAGGATCGAGGCGAGGTGGAGTTGACCGCGACGCCGCGCTTGATCGAAGTGGGGGATATCAAGTCGGAACTGCACGCGCACACGACCGCCTCGGACGGCTCGCTGTCCATCGAAGCGCTGGCGGCGATGGCGAAAGAGCGCGGGTTTCATACGATCGCCGTGACGGATCACTCGCAATCCTCGGTCATCGCCAACGGCCTGAAGCCGGAGCGGTTGCTCGCGCACATCGAGGCGATACGCAAGGCGCAGGAGAAGTTCCTCAACCGGAGCGGAAAGCCGGAGATCACGATCCTCGCTGGGTCGGAGGTGGACATCCTGGCCGACGGCACGCTGGATTACGACGACAAGATTCTCAAGCAACTGGACATCGTCGTCGCCTCGCCGCACGCGGCGCTCTCCCAGGACGGCCCCGCCGCGACCAAGCGCCTGGTCAAGGCGATAAGGCACAAGTACGTGCACATCCTGGGCCATCCGACGGGCCGGCTGATCAACCAGCGGCCGGGCCTGGACCCGGACATGGCCAAGCTCATCGCCGCGGCGGTGGAGCGCCGCGTGGCGCTGGAGATCAACGCCCATTGGATGCGGCTGGACCTGCGCGACACGCACGTGCGGCAGGCGGTGAACGCGGGGGCGCTGATCGCCATCGACTGCGATGTGCACGCGCCGGACGACTACGACAACCTGCGCTTCGGCGTCATGACCGGGCGGCGGGGGTGGCTCACGCCGGACCTGTGCGTGAACACATGGCCCGCACCCAAGCTGCACGAGTGGCTCAAGTCCAAGCGATGAGCGGCAGGCTCAGCCCCACCACGGGGTCTTGACGTTCATGGATGCGTTGACGATCAGGCCAACGATGAGCAAGCCGTAGAAGTAGTCCACGGAGTCGCTCTGGCGCATCTTGCGGACGGCGACAATCCCCGCGATCAGCGACATCTGGATCGCCACGATGGGCAGGAACTGGTCCAGATGCTGCACCGGCGCGCCCGTGGGGCCGATGAGGGCGGCGTCGTACGCCGTGCGGCCTGTCCACCCGGCGGTGAGGAACGGGATCCCCTTGACCGCGAAGTGAACCCGGTCCCAGACCGGCATGAGGTTGCTGTCGGGAAGCACGAAGCCGACCTGGACCGCCGCCGCGCAGGCCCCGATCAGGCCCTGAATCCCGAACCCATGCGAGAGCGCGACGAGCCAGGACCGCGGCGTCAGGACCAGCAGGGTCAGGATCGTCGCGATCAGCAGCAGGCCGAGGGATGTAAGCAGGGTGTCCATGGGCGCAGGGAAACCGCCAGTGCTATCGGCAGGACGCGGACAGGGCCGGGGGGATAAGCCGTGCGGGCGTTTTCCCGGGCGGCGCCGTCGCTACACTTTCGCGCGGTTGGGCCGGTAATAGGTTCGGCCTCTGTCGGCGTGGCGGAGGCCGAAGAGCAATCCCCGCCGCGGAGCGGTCCGGGGCACTCGAGGACGCCCATCGCGGAGCGATGGGGCCACCCGGGAGGGCGACCGCGGAAGGGCGCGCAGGAGACGGCATGTTCGAACGGCTTTCGGAAACGTTTGCAGGGGTCTATAAGAAGCTCTCGGGCCGGGGCTCGATCTCCGAGTCCAACGTCCGGGAAGCGATGGAAGATGTCCGCACGGCCCTGCTCGAGGCGGACGTCAACCACGAGGTCATCGACACCTTCATTCAGCAGGTCGTGGACGACTCGATCGGTCGCCAGGTGACCAAGAGCCTTGAGCCGGGGCAGGAGATCATCGGGATCGTCCACCGCCGGCTTGTCGAACTGCTCGGCGGTTCGGCGGCGCAGGCGAAGGAAGCGGCGGAGTTGACGGCCCTGGGCGTGCCCGCACCGATGGCGGTGCCCCTCGCCGCCGAGCCGGGCATTCTCAGTGTCAGTCCCGGTCCGACGATCGTCATGATGTGCGGCCTGCAGGGCTCGGGAAAGACCACCACCTGCGGCAAGCTCGCGGCGTACCTGAAGAAGCGGGGTCGCTCGGTGATGCTCGCCGCGGCGGACTTGCAGCGTCCCGCCGCCGTGGAGCAGTTGCAGACCGTCGCGGCGCAGGTCGAGAGCGACTTCCCCGGCGGGGCGCGCGTGACGTTCTACAGCGAGCCGGACAAGGTCGCGGCGTACGGCAAGGCCGTTGGCGTGGCGGTGGGGGTGTGCCAGCGGGCGGTGGAGGCCGCGCGCAAGCAGGGGATCGACACGGTCATCCTGGACACGGCGGGCCGCCTGCACGTCAACGACGAGTTGATGGGCGAGCTGCAGTCCATCGCACGCCTGGTCCAGCCGCACCAGCGGTTCCTCGTCGTCGATGCGATGACGGGCCAGGATGCGATCAACTCGGCCAAGGCGTTCCACGAACGGCTCGAGGTGGACGGCATCATCCTCACGAAGTTTGATTCCGACACGCGAGGCGGCGCCGCCCTCTCGGTCAAGCACGTGACGGGCGCCCCGATCAAGTTCATCGGCGTCGGTGAGAAGCTCGACGCGATCGAGGAGTTCCACGCGGAGCGCATGGCCGGGCGGATCCTCGGCATGGGCGACGTCGTGTCGCTGGTCGAGAAGGCGCAGGAGCAGGTCAGTCAGGAGGAAGCGGAGCGGCTCCAGGAGAAACTCGCCAAGGGCGAGATGACGATGGAGGACTTCCTGGGGCAGCTCAAGGCCCTGCGGCGGATGGGCCCGCTCAAGCACCTGCTGGGCATGATCCCCGGCGTCGGCGCCGCGCTCAAGGATGCGCAGGTGGACGACAAGCAACTCGACAAGATCGAGGCGATGATCAACTCCATGACGCGCAAGGAGCGCGACAAGCCCGAGATCATCGACAACTCGCGCCGCCGGCGCATCGCCAAGGGATCCGGCACGAAGCAGGAGGATGTGTCGCAACTCGTCACCCGCTTCGGCATGCTCAGCAAGATCACCAAGCAGATGGCCGGGATGTCCGCCGCATCGAAGGTGAAGGCGGTAAAGCAACTCGGCGCCGCGAACGCGGGAATGGGCGGCCTCCCCGGTTTCGGCAAGGGCTCGACCAGGACCGTGAGCGTCAAGGACCGGTTCAAGAAGCGGAAGAAGTAGGCGAGCCGGGGCGCTCTCGCCCCGGTCCGGAGGACACATGGAGTTGCCGGGGCGGCGATGCCCCGACTTCCGTAGTATTCGCCCCATGCCCGTGACCACCCCCGACGAAGCCAAGGCCGCCGCGGCACAGTTCAAGGCCGATTACCAGGCCGTCCGCGCCCAGATCGCCAAGGCGGTGGTGGGGCACGATGACATCGTCGACGGCGTGCTGACGTGCCTGTTTGTCGGGGGCCACGCGCTGCTCGAGGGCGTGCCGGGGATCGGCAAGACGCTGCTGATCCGGACGCTGGCGCGGGCGCTCGACCTGTCCTTCTCACGGATTCAGTTCACGCCGGACCTGATGCCCGCGGACATTTCCGGCACCACCGTCGTGGTCGAGATCGACACCTCGGACGGAAGGAAGGAACGCCAGTTCCGGTTCCAGCAGGGCCCGATCTTTGCGCAGATCGTCCTCGCCGACGAGATCAACCGGGCCACGCCCAAGACGCAGTCCGCCCTGCTCGAGGCCATGCAGGAACGCAGCGTGACCGTCGCGGGCACGACCCACCCATTGCCCCGCCCGTTCTTCGTGATGGCCACGCAGAACCCCATCGAGCAGGAGGGCACGTATCCCCTGCCCGAAGCGCAGCTCGACCGGTTCTTCTTCAAACTGCTCGTGGGCTACTCGGGTCGGTCGGAGCTGTCCGAGATTCTCAACCGCACCACCACGGGGCACGACCCCGTTGTCGAGCCCGTGCTCTCCGGCGGGAAGATCCTCGAACATCAGGCCCTGATCCGCCAGGTCGCCATCGCCCCGCACATCCAGGACTACGCCGTAAGGATGGTCATGGCGACACACCCCAAGGGGCCGCACGGCGGGGGCGAGTTCGCCACACCCATGGTGAACCAGTACGTCCGCGTCGGCGCCTCACCCCGCGCGGCCCAGGCGCTGGTGCTCGCGGGCAAGTGCCGCGCCCTGCTGGATGGCCGCCCCGCCGTCGCCATTGAGGACCTCCGCGCCGTCGCCCTGCCGGCTCTGCGTCACCGCCTGATCCTGAACTTCGAGGGCGAGGCCGAGGGAGTGACGGCCGACGGCGTCGTGAACAACGTGATCGAGACGCTGCCGATCGATGCCCCCTGATCCCGGCGGAACTCGCCTCAGGTCGCCGTCTGGCTCCTCTGGTGCGCCATCACCAGCCGGATCTGGTCGTACGAGAACTCGCCCGCGAAGTGGTCGTAGATCAGCTTGAACCGAGGCTCGTCCAATGTCCTCGCATGCTCCGCGATCATCGCGTAGGCCTTCGCATCGACCCATTGCCGGATGCTGGCCGGGCGCATCTCCACGATGAACTCCGCCAGATACTGCGCCGCCGTCTCCTGCCGGCACCCCATCTCCGATGCGACCATAGCCAGGGGCTGCCCCGCGTGGAAACGCCGGAAGTACTCGCTCCGCTTCCCCGTCGCTTCGCCCGCCTTCCGCTTCTCGGGCTTGGGCGGCCCGGCCGCGACATCCGCGGCCATGGCGTGGCCCAGGCAGAACTCGCGGATGAACTCGGACATCCGCGGACCCAGGTCTTCCAGTTTCCGTTCCCCAACGCCCTTCACTCGCCGCATCGAATCCACGGTCGTCGGCCGCACCCGGGCCAACTCCTTGAGCACCGTGTCGTGGAAGATGACATACGGCGGCACGCTCCGCTCCGCGGCAATCGCCTTTCGCAACCCACGCAGCGCTTCAAACAACCGCAACTCGTCCGCCGACATCGCATCCGCGTCATCGCTTTCCGGCGAGGGCGAAGCGAACGCCTTGGGCTGCAGCAAGGACACCGGCTCTTCCCCCTTCATCACGCGCATCGACTTCTCGTTGAGCACGAGAACGTTGAACTCTCCCTGACGCTCAATCACCCCCCGCTCCGCGAGCTGCGCGATGTACCCCATCAACGTCGGCTTGGGGATCGACTTGAGCAGCCCGTGCGTGCTGAGCAGGTCGTGCTTCCACTGGATGATCTTCTCCGACCGCGACCCGCGCAGCACATCCGCGATGTGCCCCGCGCCGAAGCTCTGCCCGCACCGGAAAATGCACGACAGGATCTTCTGGGCGATCGTCTGCGAGTCCGGCACCTCGCTCAAGTCGCCCAGGCACACATCGCACGCCCCGCACCCACGCGAGTGATCCAGGGCATCCCCGCTCAAACTCCCGCCGCCCGTCGCGCTCGAATCCGGCAAAGAGACCCCAGGCCGTTCGGGCGGCTCGTATGCCTGCCCGAAGTACTCCGACAACGCCTTGTGCCGGCACACCCCGCTCTCCGCGAAGCGCTGCATCTGCCGCATCAGTCCAAGCTGCATCCGCAGCGCATCCTCCGATCCTTCCGTCTCCGACGCCGACACCGTCAGCAGCCGTTCCCACCGCACCGCATCGCCCGATGAGTAGATCAGCACGCATTCCGCCGGCAAACCGTCCCGCCCCGCCCGGCCCGTTTCCTGCTGGTACGACTCCACCGACTTGGGCATGCACGCGTGCACCACGCACCGCACGTTGCTCCGGTCGATCCCCATCCCGAACGCCACCGTCGCCACCACCACGTTCAGCCGTTCGTTCGAGAAATCGTCCTGCACACGCGCCCGCTCGTCCGCATCCATCCCCGCGTGATACGCCGCGGCGTCAATCCCCCGCGCCCGCAGCATGTTCGCCATCGCCTCCGTGTCCTTGCGGCTCAGGCAATACACGATCGTCGCCCCCGCGTGCTCCCCCCGCGTGTGCCGCTGCACCGCCTCCGCCACCTGCCGATCGAGCCCGATCCGGGGCACGATCCGGTACGTCAGGTTCGGCCGATCAAACCGACCGACCAGCACGGCGGGATCGCGAAGCCGGAGCTGCATCACGATGTCATCGCGGACACGCTCCGTCGCCGTCGCCGTGAACGCGTGAAACGCCGCGCCCGGGAAAATGTCCCGCAGTTCAGCAAGTCTCCGGTACTCAGGCCGGAAGTCGTGGCCCCATTGGCTGATGCAGTGCGCCTCATCGATCGCAAAGGCCGACACTTCCAGCCTCGCCAGCCGCGTCAGCATCGACGCCGTGAGCAGCCGCTCCGGCGCGAGGAACAACAGCCGGAGAGATCCCGAGGCCAGGTCCTGTTCCGCCTGCCGCGACTCTTCTGCCGAAACTCCCGAATACAACGCCGCGGCCGGATACCCCGCCAAGCGAAGCCCATCCACCTGATCCTTCATCAGCGAGATGAGCGGCGAAACGACCACCGCCAGCCGATTGAGCAGAAGTGGGGGCGCTTGATAGCACAGCGACTTGCCTCCGCCCGTGGGCATCACCACGAGCGAATCGCGACCCTTGAGCCCCGCGCGGATCGCCTCTTCCTGAATCGGGCGCAGGGAATCAAACCCCCAGTACCTCTGGATCGTGCCCAGCACTTCGGATCGGGTGAAAGTCTTGCTCGCCGCGGACATTCAGGCAGTGTACGTGTTTTGTTCGTTGCATGCCACCGGCCGCGATTCCTTCCCGCCGGTCATGCCGCATCGAATCTCCGAAGTTCCTGGCGCACATCAAAGCTCTCCCCCGCCTCAAACCGGTCCTGAAGTTCGTACGCCTGTTCCTCCAGCGGAATCGCGAAGTAGTTAAAGCCCGCTGCCGCCCACCCGACGAGGTAGCGCCGCAGAAACCGGTACACGCCCAGTTCGCGGAACTGCGCGCAGTGCACCAGTTCATGGAAGAGAATCGCCGCCGGGTTCTCGCGCCGCCTCGCCGCATCGCTGATCACGACAGCATCCACAAACGCCATCCCGGAGGCAAACGAGATGTCCACCGACGCCGGAAGCCGCAATGCCCGGATCACCCACACCGGCAACCCGGGCTCGATCCGAGGCACTTCGCAGACCCGTACCGAGTCGAGCAGCGCTTCATCAAAGAACGTCGCCAGGGACGACCGTTCCTCGCTGGTGAGCGACCTCCCGCGCCGCCGATAGCGCCGCCGCCGAAGCTGAACCCACGCGATACCACCGACGGCCGCGACCTCCATCGCAGTCCGCCCCAGCCATCGGCGCAGAGCACCCATTCACCGATCCTTGTTCACCGTCGCGGTCATCCGCGTGATGTACCGCTGGAACTCATCGTGCAGGATTTTCATGGAGGGGTTGCGGATCATCTGCCTGAACGAGTCCTCCCGCTCGATCTCCACCATCCGCTTGACCCAGCTCTCGAAGTAATCGTCGGGGATCTGCCCGTGCTTGTGCGCGAACCAGACGATCTCGAAGATCGAGAGCTGCATCAGGTTCATGAAGTAGAACCGGATCTCCTCATCATCGTTGAGGTCCTCGACGTCGTGCTTGTACACCCGCGCCAGCGAGGGATCATCCACCCGCATCTTGCGGAGCTGGAACTGCAGCTCGACCATCTTCGCGAAGTTCGCGACGTGCTGGGCCCGCCGGGCCGACCGGAACTGAACCGCGGTAAAGATCAACCCGCCCGCAATCGCGAACGACGACAGGGCCTGGAGAATGATCTGCAGGTAGATTGGTTGCATGGCCGGGATTGTTAGGTCGCCCCACCATCCCCGGCGGTCCATCGCCCTCTCGATGCCGCGTTCGGCCTCTCGATACAAACCAATCCGACTTCCCTGTTCAGTTTCCGATGGACAAGGACCTCCGCCGCGCAACACTTCCGCCATGCCCGCCGGCCTTTCATCCTCCGCCCCGGCTTTGACTCCCCATTCAGCCCTCCCCTCCGCCCGCACCATGTACAACGCCCTCGTCCGGCGAGATCGCCGCTTCGAAGGCGTCTTCTTCATCGGTGTCAAGACCACCGGCATCTTCTGCCGTCCCACCTGTTCCGCGCGCAAGCCCAAACGCGAGAACGTCGAGTTCTTCCCAACCGCCGCCGCGGCACTCTCCGCGGGCTACCGCGCCTGCCTCCGCTGCCAACCGCTGAGCCAGCCGCTCGAGCCCCCGCCCTGGCTCGCGGCGCTCCGCGACACGGTCGACCGCGACCCCGCGCGCCGACTTCGCGACGCCGACCTCCGCGCCCGCAAACTTGAACCCGCGACCACCCGTCGGCTGTTCAAAAAGCACTACGGAATGACCTTCCACGCCTACGCCCGCGCCCGCCGCATCGGCGCCGCCCTCAGCACCATCCGCTCCAGGAACACCCCCATGCTCCAGTTGCAGCGCGCCGCCGGGTACGAATCCGAGAGCGCCTTCCGCCAGGCCTGCGAGAAGCTCCTCGGCGACACCGCACCGGCCATCCGAGACGCCAGCATCCTGCACGCCCGTTGGATCAACACGCCACTGGGCCCCATGATCGCCCTCGCCGACGAGGCCGGCCTTCGGCTCCTCGAGTTCATCGACCGACGCGCCCTGGAGCGTCAACTCCGCCGAATCCGATCCTCTCTCCGCGCCGCCATCGTTCCCGGTGACCACCCGCACCTCCACGACGCCGCGTCGTGGCTGGCGTCCTACTTCGCCGGCCGCCACCCCGCCGCCGCGCCCAGGCTCGCCCCGCGAGGGTCCGAGTTCCAGCAACACGCCTGGAACGCTCTCCTCCAGATCCCCCTCGGTCAGACCCGTTCCTACGCCCAGCAGGCCGCGGCCATCGGCCGGCCCACCGCCACCCGCGCCGTTGCCCGGGCCAACGGCGACAACGCCATCGCCATCATCATCCCCTGCCACCGCGTCATCGGCGCCGACGGCTCTCCGACCGGCTACGGAGGTGGAGTCTGGCGCAAGATCTGGCTGCTCGAGCACGAGCAGAAAATGGCGGGCGCCCTCCTGCACCGATAGCGCCGGCAATCAATGCCGCGGTCGCGAAATGCACCGGCCTTCCCTCGACTCCGATACCGGAGCGCATCGCCACGCGTCGGCGCGCGAATGTGCGGATAATGTGCATCCGCCGTCCAAGGAACTCGATCGTGCCACGCCCTTCCTCCAAGCCCGCGAGATCACGAACATTCGCGGCGGTGCTGTCGGCGTTGCTTGTGGTCACCCTGGTCGCCGCGCCCGCCTGCCGCTCCCGAGCCGCCGCCCGCGAGACCCGACTCGCATCCCGCCTGAAGCCCACCGAGGCCCGGGTTCACGCCGTCGTCGGCCGCACGCTCGTCATGCCCGTCACCGTCGAGGGCTCCATCACTCCCTCCGCCACCATTCGCGCCCGACTCGACGACGGCCGCCGGATCACCGCCTCCATCTGCTGGATCGGCCTGGCGCCGGAGCTTATCCGTTCCTCCTGGCTTCCCCCCGCGGGCCTCTGGTCCGTCACACCCGCCTCCGCCTCCAAGCTGCCCGCCGGGCGCGGGACCTGGGCCGTCGTCGCCGACCTCCCGCCCGATGCCATCGGGCAGGGCCTCTGGCTGGGCACGCAGCGGGCGTCCCTCAACTGGCTCCCCAGCCCGGACCTCATCGCGCCCGACGAGTGGCGCTCCCCCCTCGGTGAGGCGGCCGCCGATCCCACACTTCTGCGTCTGGCCGAATCCGAGAGCAGAAGCCCCGTCCTCCGCTGGAGGCACCGCCTTCTCACCGACGGCCTCTCGCCCGCCGCGTCCGCGCCCCACCCCTTTCCCGATCCCGTCCTCGAGTCCCTCGCCCGCCAGATCGAGGCCCGGTGGCAGGTCGCTCTCGCCGCCCTTTCCGCCGCCGACCCCTACACCGCCGACCTCGTGAAGCGTCGCCTCGTGGCCACCGTGCGCCTCGCGCCGGAACAGACCGTTCCGGCCTGGTCCCTCGATGAATCCGACCTCGACACGCTGCTCAGCGACCTGCTCAACTCCCGGCTCCAACCCGCGCAGCAGGTCGAGCGAGCCAAGGCGTGGCTGAGCGCGCAACCGTCCGGTATCGCTTGGGTCGTCGACGACGCCGGCACCCGCGAGGGTGTGACGGGCCAATCCGCCGCGACCTTCGGTGTCGCCAACCTCACCGACCGCGATTCCCTGGCATGGGCGACAGGCACGCCCTCCTGGCTGATCGAGCCCGCCGCCGACCTGGCCATGGTGCCGGCGTGGGCATCCGCCAACGTGCTCGCCGCCCTCGCCCCGGAACAGGGCGCTTCTCCGCCACGTTCGCCGTCGCTCCCGATCGATATCCACCTCGGCGGCTGGTTCGCCACGCGCCCCACGTTCATCTATCCCATCCCCGCCGCCCCGCCGGGCGCTCGCCTCGAGCCGTTCCGCCGAGAATGGGACCTTGCCTCGTGGTCCTCCGGCCTTCCTCCCGCGCCGATCGAACCGGAGTGGGACGCCGCGGCGCTCCTCTACCGCGAGAGCACGTCCGACGGCACCGCGGCCTGGTCGGTGTTCATTGAGTGCCGCAGCCCCGCCATCGGCGAAGACGAGGTCGTCCGCATCTGGCTCGGTCCCTTCGGGGCGCCCACCGCCATCATCAACGCCCGCAGCAACGGCGCGGTCCAGGACGAAGTCGGCCAACGCCGCCGCGGCGATGGAACCGTGCCGGGAGCGACGATCTCCCGCGTTGGCGACGTCTGGTCCGCGCGAATACCCATCCACGCCCGCTGCATCGAATCCGATGGCACGATCCGCATCGGACTGCAGCGCACCGATGCGCTCACGCGCCGCACCTCATGGCCCCGCCCCATGCTCCCGTGGCAGAACGAGCCAGGACGCATGTCCATCAACACCCGCGCCTGGGGCGGCCTCGAAACGCCGCGCGTCGATCGCGGCCGTTGACACGATTCAACCCGCCGCCGCGCTTCCCACGCCCCGGCGATCCGCCTCGTGCCGGCCGGGTCGTTCCACCGTTCCTTCCGCGCTCCGCCCGGCCAGCCGCGGAAGTTCCGCGGCCGCCTCGTCCGCCGTCTTGGGCGAACCCATCTCCCTGGTCCATGCCTCCAGCGGGGCCAGCGCCGCCTCCAGCTTCCCGGCAATCAGCGGCAGCGCCGCCTCCTGCGCCGCGGCCAGGTCCGCGTCCAGCTTCCCGACGATCACCAGCAACTCCTCATGCACCGCCTCCGCCGTCGTCCCTTTCGGGATCAGCTTCGGCCGCGCCGCGCTGTTGAGGGACTTGGCTTCCGAAGCCAGCCACGACGACATCTGCCGCAGGTCGTTCACCCGGCCCAAAACCGCTTGAAACTCCCGCAGGTGCGTCAGCGTCGAATCGCACAGCGACCCCGGCAGGCACACGCGGAAGATCTCCACCGCGTACCGAACCTGCTTGGCGCTGACGCGAAGTCCGTGCAGGTGTTCAAGGTTCGTCAGGTCCTGTCCCGCCGCGGCCCGCGTCTCCGCCGTCACCCGCGTAAACGCACGCAGCGCCGCCCCGAGCAGCGTCGGCGGAGACATCGCATCCCCCTCCACCCGCCGCGGCAGCTTCACCAGCTTCCGCCGCGCTTTCTTCATCGCCCGCATGCGCTTCGGTCGCGCGACCGCAAGGACTTCCCGCGCCGACTCTTCCCGGGCCAGGTCCAGCCTCCGGACCAGGTACTTCCGCACCGCCTTCTGTTCCGACCCCTTGAGCCCCTCGATGCTCCGCAGCAGCGTCCCGTGCACATCGCAATCCCGGACCATGCCCGCCGCCTTCCGCACCGCCCGCAGCCGCCGGCGGGCCCGCGCCACCGCCCTCGCGCGGAGTTCCGGCTCGAACGCGTTGATCGCCGCCTCGGCACGCCGGATGGCCACCCGCAACTGGTGGATGTACTCCGGCTTGCGGATGTACCCCGCGTTGACATCCTTCACCAGACGTGTCACCGAACGCAAACGCGCCGCCAGGATCGACCGCGCCGCCGGACGAAGGGGCGACGTCGCCTCAGGCCTGTTGATGCTCGACTTGCCCATGTGGAGTCACCTCCGGCGCTGCAACGGCCAAGACCCGCTCCCGGTCGCTGCCAACAACCCGAACTCGCGGCTCCCACCAGCCTCAGAGCCCAGTATAGGAAAACAGTTCCCCCATCCAAGGAAATCACAGTCGTTCCGCGGGTCCGTCGCAAGTCGAGCCCAGCAAACCACTTGCGCCGTGGATGAGTTGTGGATTACCCCGCCCGCTGCGACCACTCGAACTCCAGCGGTTCCAGGTCCGCCACCAGCTTCTGCCTTTCCTGCCCGAGCGCGGAAGCCTTGTCCGCATCTCGCCAGACATCCGGATCGGCAAACGCCGCATCGATGGCCTTGATCCGCGTCTCGATCTGCTCGATCTTCGCCTCGAGCTGCTCGGTCTTCATCCGAGACAGCGCGTTGACCGACGGCCCGGTCTTCGCCGCGGCCTGCTTCTTCCTGGCTTCCTCCGCCGCTCGCTGCGCCCGCTCGGCCTCTTCGCGGCGGCGCCTCGATTCCGATTCCCGCTCCTGCGCCTCGCGTCGCTCCGCGACATCCTTCTCGTGCCAATCCGTGTAGTTCCCCAGCACGATCCTCGCCCCGCCCTTGCCGTCGAGCACCAGCACATGGTCGCACGTCGCGTCGATCAGCGCCCGGTCGTGGCTGATCAGGATCAGCGTCCCCTCGAACCCGCCCTCGACCGAGAGCGCTTCTTCCAGCCGCTCCGCGCTCGGAATGTCCAGGTGGTTCGTCGGTTCGTCCAGCACCAGCACGTTCTTCGCGCTCGCCAGGAGCCCCGCCAGCACCGCGCGGCTGCGCTCCCCGCCGGAGAGCACCCCCATCTCCTTCTGCTGTTCATCCCCCGAGAACAGGAACGCCCCCGCCAGGTTCCGCGCCGCCTGCTCGCTCAGCGCCTGCCCCGGGCACTCCTTCAGGATCACGCCCTGCAGGTACCGGTACACCGGCAGGTCCGGATCCACACCCTCGTGCGTCTGCCGGTAATACCCGATCTTCACGTTCGACCCGATCTTCACCGTTCCCGTGTCCGGCTCCAGGTCCTTGAGCAGGCACCGGACCAGCGTCGTCTTTCCCGCCCCGTTGGGCCCGATGATCCCCCAGCGCTCGCCACGCCCGATCACCACGTCCAGGTTCGAGAACAGCACCTTTTCCGTGCCGTCCTCGTTCGGGTACTTCTTTGAGAGTCCCCGAGCCGCGACGACAATGTCCCCCGTTCGCTCCGCCTTGGGCAGCTCCAGCCGCAGCGCCGCCAGTTCCATCGGCCGCTCGAGCGTATTGTCCAGCTTCTCGCGTTCGAGCTTGGTCTGCCGCCCCCGCGCCTGCTTGGCCCGTTGCCCCGCCTTGTAACGGCGGATGAACTCCTCTTCCTTCTTGAACTTCGTCTGCTGGCTCTCGTACGCCCGGTGCATGACCATCAACCGCTCGGCCCGCAGCTCCCGGAACGCCTCGTAGTTCCCCGGATAATCGATCAACCGACCCTGCTCCGTCTCGATGATCCGGTTCACCACCGCGTCCAGCAAGTACCGGTCGTGGCTCACCATCAGCACCGCCCCGCGATACTCCTGCGTCAGAAACTGCTCCAGCCACAGCCGCCCATCAATGTCAAGGTGGTTCGTCGGCTCGTCGAGCAGCAGCACCTCCGGCTCCTCCAGCAGCAGCCGCGCCAGCGCCAGTCGCCCCTTCTGCCCGCCCGACAGGTCCTTCACCTTGATCGTGAACTGCGCATCGGTGAACCCCAGACCGTGCAGCACCGCATCAATCTTGTGATCGATCGCGTACCCGCCCGCCGTCTCGATCTGACGCTCCACCTCCGCCTGCTGCTTCAGGAGCCGGTCCACGCCCGCCGAATCCCCGCGCGCCGTTGCCTCCGCCATCGCATCAAACAGCCCGTGCTGCTCCGCGTGCAGACGGTGCAGCTGCTCGAACGCTCCTTCCGCGGCATCGCGCAGCGTCTCCCCAGGGTCAAGGTCCGGGTCCTGTTGAAGGTACCCCACCCGCGCCCCTCTCTGAACCGTGATCGTCCCCGAATCCGGCGCGATCAACCCCCCCAGGCACTTCATCAACGTCGACTTCCCCGTCCCGTTCCGCCCCACCAGCCCGATCCGCTCCCCCGGCTCGATCGACAGCGAACACCCATCCAGGATGATGTCCTGTCCAAACGTGTGCCGCAGATTGACCGCCGCGATCAGTGGCATGAGCCCCGATTCTAAGACGGCCGCCCCTTCCGCTCCCCACCTCCCCCTTCCTCCCGCTCGCCCGCACCCCTCCTAACCTTCCCCGGTGCCGCCTTAGCTCAGTGGTAGAGCAGCGCTTTTGTAATCGTCCGCTCTGCACGCGCCAAGCACAGTAGAACATGTGGGTTGCGCACGCCAGCCCCGGCTGAGCAAGGCCGGAGAAAGGTGGACGCCGCCCGCGGCCCCGCGTTCTCGGGCAGTCCGGAAACGCTATCTGTCGCAATCGAGGGGCGCGGCGGTTGCCCGGGGGCGCACGGGCGGTATCGTTTCTTCACATAGGCATGACCACTGCGCCGCGCTCGGTTGCCGCGGAGGCGCAGGAACGACCAGAGGCCCGGCTCGACCGGCCGCCGACGGCGAGTCCTAAGGCAACCCGGATGCGCCCACGGGCGCAGTCGTCACGCGAGCCCCCGCGAACCGTCGCGTTGCCCGGGGCACAGGACTGCCGCTGTTGTGATCCCTAATCGGGTCGCGCAAGCGATGGTGGTCCTGCCATGTCCGTACAGACAGTCCCCCTGCCCGAAGGCCCCGCGGGCGTCGGCTTCCTCACGACCGAGGAGGCGGCGCGGTACCTCAGCATCTCGGCGAAGGAAATGGAGCGCATGCGCCGCGAGGGGCGCGGCCCGCGGTTCGCCAAGCTCTCCCGCAAAGTGGTCCGCTACTGCATCGACGACCTGCACTCGTGGGTGGCCGAGCACATGGTCAGCAACACGGCCGAGGGCAAGGCGATGCTGCGCCGGGAAGGCGGGGCCGCCTGATGCCGCGGAGCACTACTCACAAGATTCTGCCCGGCCGGGCGGTCGTCGTGCAGCACGGTCGCGAGGCGATTTCCGGCGTCGTCGTGGCCGCCGCGGACCACCCCGTCTACG
>JAHBXE010000031.1 GCA_019636625.1 Phycisphaeraceae bacterium | reverse complement strand
GGGGGGCCGCGGGGGGGGGGTGGGGGGGGGGGGGGGGGGGGGGGGGGGGGGGGGGGGGGCCTACGCTTGGGACCCTGTCGGGCAGATAGCTCAGTTGGTAGAGCATCGCACTGAAAATGCGGGGGTCGCCGGTTCAAGTCCGGCTCTGCCCATTGACCCGTATCCGCCGGATCGTACCGGACGCCAGCCCCCACCAAGTCCGCGAGATTGTGGGGGTTTTTGCTTTTGCGTTGATCGCTTGTGATGGACGTTGGGCGGGCTTGTGTTGCCGGACTTGCCGCGGGCGCGTAGGAGAGATGCGACTGGAGGGGGGGGGGGGCTCGGAGGGAGGGGAGTGTTACTCCCACTCGATGGTCGCGGGTGGCTTGCTGGAGATGTCGTAGACGACGCGGTTGACGCCGCGGACTTCGTTGATGATGCGGTTGCTGATGGTGGCGAGAACGTCGTAGGGGAGGCGTGCCCAGTCGGCGGTCATGAAGTCCTGGGACTCGACGGCGCGGATGGCGATGCAGGATTCGTAGGTGCGGCCGTCGCCCATGACGCCGACGGACTGGACGGGGAGGAGGACGGCGAAGACCTGGCTGGTGCTGCGGTAGAGGTTTTTCGCGACGATTTCCTCGAGGAGGATTTCGTCGCAGTCGCGGAGGATGTCGAGTTTGGGCTTGGTGACTTCGCCGATGACGCGGATGCCGAGGCCGGGGCCGGGGAAGGGGTGGCGCCAGATGATCTGGTCGGGCAGGCCGAGGACCTGGCCGAGGGCGCGGACCTCATCCTTGAAGAGGTCGCGGAGGGGCTCGACGAGTTCGAAGCCGAGTTTTTCGGGCAGGCCGCCGACGTTGTGGTGAAGCTTGATGCCGGCGGACTGGCCGGCGTGGCCGTGGCCGGACTCGATGACGTCCGGGTAGAGCGTGCCCTGGGCGAGGAACTTGGCGCCCTTGAGGTCCTTGGCGGCGGCCTGGAAGACGTCGATGAACCGGTGGCCGATGCGGCGGCGTTTTTCCTGGGGCTCGGTGATGCCCCGGAGGTCGGCGAGGAAGTCGCGTTCGGCGTCGACGACGCGGAGGTCGATGGAGAAGTGGTCGCGGAAGGTGGTCTCGACGAGTTCGCGTTCGTTCTTGCGGAGCAGGCCGGTGTCGACGAAGACGCAGGTGAGTTGGTTGCCGATGGCCTTGTGGAGGAGGGCGGCGACGACCGCGGAGTCCACACCGCCGGAGAGGCCGCAGATGACGCGGGCGTCGCCGACCTGCTCGCGGACCCGTGCCGCGGCGGTGGCGGCGTAGTCGGCCATTTTCCAGGTGCCCTTGCAGCGGCAGATGTCGTAGAGGAAGTTGCGGAGAATGTCGACGCCGTGGGGCGTGTGGGTGACTTCGGGGTGGAACTGGACGCCCCAGAAGGGTTTGGAGGCGTGGCGCACGGCGGCGAAGGGGCAGTCGGGGGTGGTGGCGAGAGGGATGAAGCCGGAGGATTCGAGGTTGGTGACCTGGTCGCCGTGGGACATCCAGACGGTGGTTCGTTCGGGGATGGCGTGGAAGAGGCCGTGGCGGTCGGTGATGTGGATGTTGGCGCGACCGAACTCGCGGGCGCGGCCGGGGGCGACCTTGGCGCCGAGGTGGTGCGCGGCGAGCTGCATGCCGTAGCAGATGCCGAGGACGGGCACGCCGAGGTCAAAGATGGCGGGGTCGCAGGTGGGGGCGCCGGGCTCGTAGACGCTGGAGGGGCCGCCGGAGAGGATGATGCCCCTGGGCTTCATCGCGCGGAGTTCGGCGGAGGTGATGGAGGGGTGAACGAGGAGCGAGAACGCCCCCGCTTCGCGGATTCGGCGGGCGATCAACTGCGCCGTCTGCGAACCGAAGTCGAGGATGGGGATGACTTCATCGTGTGGAAGTGGGGGAGTCGGCATAGGAGCGCTCGACGGGTGGTGGGGCACGCTTTGGGTGAAAGAGAGAGGGTAGGTGGGCAGCCGGGGCGGGTCGAGAGTCGCATGGCGGGCGGTGGGGGCGAAAGTCATGCGGAGCTTCCGCGCCGCCATGTCGGCAGCCAAGTCGCCGTGCGCGAACTGGAATCGTGAACCAGAACGAGCGAGTTGACCGTTTGGTCGCGGGCGAGCGGGGAGCGTTCCGGGAGAGGGCGCGATGTCCGATGCGGGTGTGGGGCGTGTGTCGGCGGTGAGCGCCAACGGCAGCGCGTCATGTATGACCCGTTGGAGGCGCGGGCCATTGAGGAGCACTTCGGTTCGTCGGTGCCGCCCGTCCACTCCATCAAGGGCGGTCTCGGGCAGACCGGTGCTGTGACGCCCGTGCTCCAGGTCATCGCGGCGGCTCGCACGGCCACGGTGGGATTGGCGCCGCCAACTGTCAACTGCGAATATCCCGAGGTGTCGCTCGACATCGTGCGCGATGGGGCTCGCCGGCTCGGGCCAGGGCCCGTGCTGTGCCAGGCCATTGGATTTGGCGGCCACTACTTCGGGGCATCGGTTGTGGGTGCCGCGACGTAGATTTGATCGCGGGTCCGCCGAATTTGGGCGGTGGAGAGCGTCTGAGGGGGCTACAGTCCGGCTCTGCGAGCGCGTCGGTTCGGTCTGTGTTTGGATGTCGGCAGATGTGGACTTGCACAGATCGGCGCGAGCGCATAAGTTTGTGCTGGTTCGAGCGGTTTTGACGGGCTACCGTCAGCGTCTTGAACGGCGTTGCCGCGAGTAAGCGGAACGTGGTCAGGTCAGGAGTTTGCGAATGAAGAAGTCGAAGGCGGAACTGGCGAAGATCAAGGATCTGCGGGCCAAGCGTCGCAAGTCGCGGAAGGCCGTGGCGGCGAAGTACCACGTCGCGCTCTGCGAGCGCATGAACGAGGCGACGAAGGGGTTCAACATCCGTCAGGTGGCGGATGCGACGGGTTGCCACCCGGAGAACGTTCGTCGGCACCTCCTGAACGGCCGTCCGCCGGCGATGTTTGTCGCCCGCCTCGCGGAAGAGTTCGACGTGTCGCCTTCGTGGCTGCTGCTTGGCCAGGGTCAGATGCGGGCCAAGAAGTCGAAGCGGTAAGTCATGAGCTCTGGTGCTCGGCGCCGGCCGCGCCATCGCTATGATGGCGGGGTGTCGGTACGGGCGTTCAGATCGCGGGTCGCTGTGGCGGCCCTGGCCACCGGGGTGTGCGGCTGTGCTGCGCCCCCCGGCGGGCTGGATTCGCCGGTGCCGGCGGAGCGGCTGCGCGCCGTGGGCCGGGCGGTGAAGGATCGCGATCAATCGGCGGTTCCGAAGCTGATCACCATGCTGGGGAGTGATGACCCGGTGGTGCGGCTGGCGGCGATACGGGCGCTGGAGTCGTTGACGGGCCAGACGCTGGGCTATGACCATGCCGCGGCGGAGGCGAGGCGCGAGGAAGCGATCGCGGCATGGGTGGAGTGGTATAACCGGGGTGGTCTGGGGGAGAACACGGTTGGGACCACGGGAAAGGGGGTCGGGGAGGCGGTCGGCCCGGCTGGGGGGAATGCCGATACAGTTCGTTGAGTACCGCATGACCCACCCCCTTACGCCCACCCCGCCCCACGCCGCCGCGGCCACGCGGGCGCCGGACCTGACGCTCCAGATGGTGAGCGATCCGGTGTACCTGAGCGGGGCGAGGGAGATGGTGTCGGCGGTGTCCCGGCGTCTGGGGTTCAGCGAAGAGGCGTGCGGGCAGATTGCGTTGGCGGTGGATGAGGCGTTGTGCAATGTCATCCGGCATGGGTATGACAAGCGGCGCGACGGGCCGATCTGGCTCTCGGTGTGGCCGGAATATGGAGACAACGGGCAGAGCGGCGTGAAGGGGATCCGGATTGTGGTGGAGGATGAGGCCCGACAGGTGGACCCGTCGCAGATCAAGAGTCGGAACCTGGACGAGATCCGGCCCGGGGGTCTGGGGGTGCACATCATCCGCGAGGTGATGGACGAGGTGACGTTTGAGAAGCGAGACCGGGTGGGGATGCGGCTGACGCTTGTGAAGCATAAAAAGAAGGACGGCGGCTGCTGCAGCGCCGGTGGAGCATGACGATGGCGGACGAAGGCATCCGAGTCCAGAGCGAGATGAAGGACGGCGCGGTGATCGTGGCGCCGGAGGGGGACGTGGACCTGTCGCGTTCGCCGGTGCTGCGGACTTCGCTCAAGCAGGCGCTGACGGCCAAGCCGGCGCGGCTGGTGATTGATCTTGGGCTGGTGGACTACATGGACAGCTCGGGCGTGGCGACGCTGGTCGAGGCGTTGCAGATCGCCCGCAAGGGCGGGACGAAGATGGTCCTGTGCGGGATGAAGGACCGGGTGCGGTCGATTTTCGAGATCGCGAGGCTGGACACGGTCTTCACGATCGCGGCGTCGCGGGAAGCGGCGATGGCCGTGTGACCTTGACGCGGCGGGGGGCATCGGCGATAGTCGGTGGCCATGCCGGAGCCTGGGGACAAGCCGGATCGGGGCGGGGGGGTGCTCGGCGCGGTGCTCGCGCCCATCGAGTTCATCGGCGGGCGGACGCAGGGGATCCTGGATCACATCGGGAGCATGGTTGTTCTCACCGGCAAGGCGATGGGGTGGGTGTCGCGCGCCATGTTCAACCGGAAGGTTCGGATCGGGCGTGCGGCGATTGTGACGCAGATGGTTCGGGTGGGGGTGCGGTCGCTGCTCATCATTTCGCTGGTGTCGAGCTGCATCGGGTTGATTCTCGCGCTGCAGTTGGCGCCGCCGCTGGATGAGTTCGGGCAGAAGGCGCTGGTGGCGAACATCGTGGGGGTCGCGGTGCTGCGGGAGCTGGGGCCGTTGATCGCGGCGGTGGTGCTGACGGGGTTTGCGGGGGCGGCGATCGCGGCGGAGATCGGGACGATGGTGGTGGGGGAGGAGATCGAGGCGCTCGAAGCGCATGCGCTGAACCCGGTGCGGTTCCTGGTGGTGCCGCGGATCATCGCGGCGACGGTGAGCATGACGTGCCTGGCGGTGGTGGCGGATTTTGTGGCAATCGTGGCGGCGCTGGCGACGGCGATGCTGGCGCTGGACATTCCGTACGCGACGTTCATGACGAACTTTTATGACCAGGTGAAACCGGTGGACTTCTGGACGGGTGTGGGGAAGGGGGCGGTGTTCGGGTTTCTGATCGGCGTGATCGCGTGCGGCAACGGGTTGCAGGTGACCGGGGGCGCGGCGGGCGTGGGGAAGGCGACGACAGCGACGGTGGTGGAGTCGGTGGTGGCGATCATCATTACGGACATGATCTTTACGGCGGTGTTCTACGCCCTGGGCCTGGTGTAAAGGTTTGCGGTCGATCGTGCCAATTCACGGACGCGATCGGCGAGGGCCTTGGGCTTGATGACCTTGCAGCTCGGGCCGAAGGAGAGGATCCACCAGACGATTTCATCGAGGCCGGAGACGGTGCAGCGGAAGGTGGCGGAGCCGTCGTCGTGTTCTTCGATTTCCTGGGTGGCGTGCCAGCGGGTGTCGGCGATCGTCTCGGCGATGGCGGGGTCGAAGCGGAGTTCGACGGTGTGGTCCTTGTCGCCGGGGATCATGGCCCATGCGTTGCCGAGGTAGGAGCGGACGGAGAAACCCGCGGGGATGCGGTAGGTTTCGTTGGTGGGCCGGATGGGGCCGAAGCGTTTGAGCTTGAGGCAGCGGACCTGGTTTCGCCCGCTGTGGCGGCCGATGGCGTACCAGGCGCGCACGCCGTAGAAGAGGGCGTAGGGCTCGAAGTGGAAGCGCTCCGGGGCTGACGAGCCTTCGCGGCGGCGAGGGGAGTCGTACTCACATTCGAGGGCGGTGCGCGATGCGATGGCGGACTGGATGCGTTCGTAGACGTCGGCGTGACCATCGGCGGGCGTGCCGGGGGCGGTCTGGATGACCATGTGCGAGGTGAGGCGGGCGAGGTCGAGCTCCATCTGCGGGGGGAGCTGGGCGCGGATCTTCTGGAGCGCGCGGGCGGCGGGTCGAAGGAAAGGGATCTGCTCCGAGGCGGCGACGTGCTCGCACATGGCCGTAAGGGCGAGGGCCTCCTCGGGCGTGAGTTGAAGGGGCTGGAGGTAGAACTCGCCGACGATGCGGTAGGCACCGACCTGGTGATCGAAGGTGATTGGGATGCCGGTGGCCTTGAGCTTGTCAATGTCGCGGAAAATGGTCCGCTTGGTGACGCCGCAGCGCTGGGCGATGGTGTCCGGGTCGTAGGCCTTGCCGGATTGGACGAGGGTGATGATGAGAAGGAGTCGGTGGAGGTCGGAGAGGTGCTTCATGGCTACCCTGACAGGGTGCGAACTTTTCGGGGTTTGTCAAGTCCGGATCGGTGTGCCGGTGACAACGTGTTGTCACTCGTTCACGTTCTGATCGGAGGGCTGGGGCGAGGGAAGCGGGTAGGGTGAGGCGATGGCGGTGACACGGACATTTCTGGGCTGGGATGGCCCGCCGCTGGAGAGGGCGTGCGACCTGCTGCTCGAACGAGCGGGGGCGGGCGGGGACCTGTCCTCGCTGGTGGTTGTCACGACGGCGTCGCGGCTGGGCCGAGTGATGCTGGGGATGCTGGTGGACCGGGCGGCGGGGCGGCCGCTGTCGCCACCCATGTTTGTGACAATCGGCGAGGTGGCGGACGTGGTGCTCGGGGAGCAGGGGCGCGTGGCGGGGCCGGTGGCGAGGCGGCTGGCGTGGGAGCGGGCGCTCGAGCAGGCGGGTGAACTCTCGGCATTGCTGCCCGGCACGGGCGCGGGGCGGGGGGGCGACCGTCGCGGGGTCGCGGCAATGCTGCTTCGGCTGCACGACGAGTTGATCGGCGAGGGGATCCGGTTTGCCGATGTGGCGGCGCGGGGCGAACTTGATGATGTGGAGGCGGCGCGGTGGGCGGATGCGGCGCGGGTGCAGGCGAGGTATGAGCGAGAACTGACGGAAGCGGGGCTGGTGGATTCGGGTCTTTCGAGGTTGAAGGCGCTCGAGTCCGGGGCGGTGGCCAAACCCGGGGGGATCGTGCTGGTCGGTGTGCCGGAGTTGAGCGGCGTGGCGCGGCGGGCCTTGCTGCTCAGCGGAGCGGATGTTGAGGCCATGGTCGCCGCGCCGCCGGGGATGGCGGACCTGTTCGATGAACTCGGCATGATTCGCGTGGAGGTGTGGAAGGGGCGGGAAGTCCCGCTGCGAGAGGAAAGCGTTGTTTTTGCGGAGGATTATGCCGCGCAGGCGGGGTTTGCGTTTGGGGCAATCGCGAAACTGGGCGGGAAGTACAGCGTGCATGATGTAGTGCTGGGGATTCCGGATGCGGAGGTGGGGCCGCACCTGGAGCGTGCGGCACGTCGGTATGGGGGCGTGGTGGCGCGATCGGCGGCGGGTGAAGCGTTGCGGAGTTCGGCGCCGGCGCGGCTGCTGGCGGGGATCGGGCGTGTGCTGGAGAAGGGGACATTCGCGGCGTACGCGGCGCTGGCGCGGCATCCGGACATGGAGCGGTACCTGCTTCGGCAGCTGGGGGGAAACCGCGAAGAGAGGTGGCTGGCCGCGATGGATGAGTACGCGACGAAGCGATTGCCGGGTCGCGTTGAGGGAGAGATGGGGCCGGGCTCGAGCGAGGACGGCCAGGCGGCACGCGTTTTGCGCGAGGTGAAGCGACTCCTAGGGTCGCTGTTGCGTGGGAGTGCCGCTCCGGAGAACCTGCTCGCGGTGATGCGGCAGGTGTACATGGGAAACCGCGTGAGCCGGGAGGATCCCGATGCGGCGCCGACGATCCAGGCGTGCCGGGAGATTCAGCAGGGGATCTCTCAGGTGGCGGCGCTGCCCGATTCGTGGCGGCCGGGGACGGGGGCCGCGCTGATCAGGACCGTGCTGGAGGTGTGCGGCGACAAGCCGCTGCCGATGCCTTCCACGGCGGATGTGATCGAGATGCTGGGATGGCTGGAGCTGCCGCTGGATCCGACGCCGGTGGCGATCATCACGGGGGTGAACGATGGGAGCCTGCCGGAGTCGTACCGGGCGGATGCGATGCTGCCGGATGGGTTGCGGTCGAGGCTGGGGGTGCCTTGCTCGGAGCGGCGGTTGGCGCGGGACACGTATCTGTTGACGCTCGTGGTGAAGTCGCGCAAGCACGTGACGCTGATCAGCGGTCGGCGCTCGAGCGATGGAAAGCCGCTGGCGCCGAGCCGGCTGCTGTTCGCGGCGGATGCGCGGACGGTGGTGGGACGGGTGCGGAGGTTGTGCGAGAGCACGGAATCAACGGCGCAGCTCAAGGCGAAGGAGGGGCCGGGGGTTCGGGCGGGCTGGGTGGAGAGGCCGCGGGTTGAGGTGGCGGCTGTGACGTCGATGGAGGTGACGGCGTTCAAGACGTTCCTGGATTCGCCGTACCGGTTCTACCTGGAGAAGGTGCTTGGGCTCAAAGAGGTGGCGCGGCCGGAGCCGGAGATGGACCCGATGGCGTTCGGGGACATTGTCCACAAGGTGATGGAGCAGTTTGCAAGAGGGGAAGCGCGAGATATGGCGGATGCGGGGCGAATACGGGAGTTTCTGTTGGATCATCTCGAGTTGCTGGCGACAGAGCGGTTTGGTTCGAGCCCGGCGATGGCCGTTCGGGTGCAGCTCGAGATGGCGCGGATGAGGTTGGAAGAGGTGGCGCAATGGCAGGCGGGTTGGCGGGCGGATGGGTGGGTGATCCTCGAGAAGGAGTGGAATCCCAAGGGTGGCGTCGCTCTGCCCGGAGCCGATCCATCGTTTCGCGTTCGTGGTCAGATCGATCGGATCGATGTGAAAGAGGGCGACAAGGCGCTCGGCGCGGCGATCATTGACTTCAAGACGGGCGAGAGCGCGGATAGTCCGATCACGACCCATGGGAGGCGGGGGAAGTGGAAGGACCTGCAACTTCCGCTGTACCGGCATCTTGCGGCGTCGCTCGAGTTGCCGCCGGACCGGCTCTCGCTGGGCTACGTCCCGGTGACAAGCCGTCCGGGGCAGGTTGGGTTCAAGCCGGGGGATTGGGACGAGGAGGACCTGGCGGATGCGGACGCGAAGGCGAGAGAGATCGCGGCCCGGGTAATGCGGGGGGACTTCTTTGATCTTGGGAAACGGCCTCCGTTGGAGGGGACCTTGGCGGCCATCGCGGGGACGGCGCTGGCCGCGGCGAGGAAGGGGGAGGACGATGAGTAGGACGGGATCGGCGCCGAAGGCTGGCGGGTGGGATTCGACGGGGGCAAGCCAACACGTTGTTGTGTTGGCGTCGGCGGGGACGGGGAAAACGTACCGGCTCAGCAGCCGGTATATCGAGCTGCTGGCGCGGGGCGTGGACCCGGGGACGATCCTGGCGACCACATTCACCCGGAAGGCGGCGGGAGAGATCCTGGACCGCGTGCTGGAGCGGTTGTCCGGCGCGGCGGTGGATCCGGCCAAGCGGACCGAGCTGAACAGGAGCATCGGGAGGGAACTGAGCGAGGAGGCGTGCCGCGAGTTGACGGCGAAGGTGATGAGGCAGGTCCATCGGGTGCAGATCGGGACGATCGATTCGTTCTTTGACAAGGTGGCCAAGGGCTTTGCGCTGGACCTGAACGTGCCGGTTCAGTGGCGGATGGTGGAGGAGGAGGCGGACGGGGCGCTCCGTTCGGAAGCGGTGCTGCGGGCGATCGAGGGGTCGGGTCTTGAACAGAAGCAGGTGGCGCTGCTGGTGCGGATGCTGACGTCGGGGAAGATGAGCCGGGGCGTGCACGATGCGGTGCTCAGGGCGGTGAAGGAGGCGTACGGCCGGTACTTGGAGGCGCGGGGGGAGCGGGGTGTGTGGGAGGTCTTCGGGGCGGCGGCGAAGTGGCCAACGGAGGCGGAGGTCGAGACGCTGGAGCGTGAGGTGCGAGGCCTTCGGGCGCCGCTGACCGGGAAGGGAACACCGAATGTCAGGTTCAATGACAGTCTCGCGAAGGCGGCAGAGTGCTTGCGGCTTCGAGACTGGGATGCCCTCATGGAAGTGGGCTTGGTCGGGAAGGTTCTGGCGGGGGAAGAGACGTTCAACAAAGCGGCGATTGAACAACCGGTTCGCGCCGTGATCGAACGAGCGGCGGAGGCGGCGGGGCGGGTGTTGCTCGTGCAGTTGCGGGATCGGAACGCCGCGACGTACGAGTTTCTGCATCGGTTTGATGAAGCCTACCGGGCGCTGAAGGCGGAGCGGGGCGTGATGCGGTTTGAGGATGTGCCGCGGGCGATTCTGGAAGCGGGCGTGGAGGGTCGGAAGGAGGACCTGTACTTCCGGCTGGATGGGCGGATTGACCACGTGCTGCTGGATGAGTTCCAGGACACATCGCTGGAGCAGTTCGAGATTCTGAAGCCGATCCTGGAAGAGTTGCTGGCGACGGGGGATGGTGGGAGCCGGAGTGTGCTGTGCGTGGGGGATGTAAAGCAATCGCTGTATTCGTGGCGTGGGGCGGAGCCGGAGCTGCTGCCGGCCCTGCCGGTACGCTGGCCGCAGTTTGCGACGATGGAGCTCGTGGAGAACTGGCGGTCGTCGCAGGTGATCCTGGATGCGGTGAACACGGTCTTCGAGCGGATCGGCGAGAACCAGGCCGTGTCGGCGTTCGATTCGGCGAAGCGGTTTCAAGCGGGATATCGGCCTCATGTCGCCGCGAACAAGGGTGTGCCGGGTTGGGTGGTTTTTACCGAGCCGCCGGATATGCGAGACGAAGAGGACAAGAACCTGGCGCTGGCGGCGTTTGTCGCGGAGAGGGTCGAGGTGCTTCGTGCGGCGGCGCCGCAGGCGTCGATCGCCGTGTTGACGCGGTCGAACAAGCCGATCCCGGGTTTGATCCTGGCGCTGCGAGAGCGGGGGATCGCGGCGGTGGGGGAGAGGGGCAACCCGCTGACGGACACGCCCGCCGCGGCGGCGGCGATTTCGGCGCTGCAATTGGCGGACCATCCGGGTGACTCGGCGGCGTTGTTTCACCTGGCGACCTCGCCGCTGGGGGCGGTGCTGGGCGTGAGGTGGCGGGGTGAGAAGGTTTCGGATGCGGCGGAGGGGCGGTGGATCGCGTCGCGCTTGAGGATGAAGATTGAGCGGGAAGGGCTCAAGGTTGTGCTGGAGAAGTGGCAGAAGCGACTGGCCAGCGGGATGGATGGAACGATGCACGCGAGGTTCGACCAGTTGATCGACCTGGCGGGGAAGTTCGAGGCGGAGGAACCGTGCGGGCGGCCGGAGGACTTCGTGCGCCTGGTGCGGGAGAAGAGCGTCGAGCCGCCGGGGATCGCCTCCGGAGCGGGGACGGTGCGCGTGATGACGGTTCATGCGGCGAAGGGGCTGGAGTTTGATGCGGTGGTCCTGCCGGAACTCGACTCGGCGTGGGACGTGAAGCCGGGCACGGTTCTGGCGGATCGGAGGGATGAGAGCGGGAGACGTGATTCTCTGTCCCCGGTGGTGGCGGCGACGGTGTATCCGAACAAGGTGCTGCGCTCGGTGGATCGGGAACTCGAGGCGTTGATGGATTACGCGCTGGATCGGAAGGTGGGGGAGGAGCTGGCGGCGCTGTACGTCGCGATGACGCGGGCGCGGCGGTACCTGGAGTTCATCGGGCCGGCCAAGAGTGCGAGGTCGGAACAGGCATCGGCGCTGCGTGTGCTGCACGAGGCGTGCACGTCGGAATGGCCGCGGTCGAGCGAGGCGTGGCACACGGGGCTCACGGTGGAGGCGGCGGCGGAGGGACGTGAGGTGGAGGTGAAGTGGTCGCCGGCGGGACGGGCGCCCGCGGCGAGACTGGCCCGCCGAAGTCCGTCCGGGCTCGAAGGCGACTCGAGGGTGGACCTGAGCGAGCTGTGGCGGGGGTCGGGGCCGACCAACGTGTCGGGGACGGCCGCGAAGGATCGCGGTACGGCGTTCCATGCCATGTTCGAGTTGATCGAGTGGGTGGAGGAGGGCATGCCGACGCGGGAGGTGTTACTTCGGGCGGTGACGGGCGCGGAGGCATCGGACGTGGTGCGGGAGACCTGGGTCGAAGAGTTTCGCGCGGCGGTGCGGGGGGAAGTGGCGGATACGCTGAGCCGGGCGAGGTACGCGGACCGAGGCGGAGCGTTGGAGGTTCGGCGGGAGTGGGACTTTGCGGTGCGTGAGCGCGACGATGCGTTGGTGGCGGGCACGATCGACCGGCTGGTGCTGGGGATGAAGGGGGGGGGCGTGGCGTGGGCGGAGATCATCGACTTCAAGACGGATGATGTGCGCGACGATGCGGGAGTCGCGGCGAGCGTGGAGCACTACCGGCCGCAGATCGAAGCGTACCGGAGGGCAGTGGAGAGGATGTTTGGCCTTTCGGCGGAGCGCGTAACGGCGTGTCTGGTATTTACCGTGCCCGGGCAGGTGGTGGGCGTGTGACGGGAGAGTGCCGGGGGGAGCAAAAGGCAGCCAACACACATGTGAATGGCGGGTCGGTTGCCGCGGTAGCGATGCGGATTGTGCATCCGCGGCGATTCAGTGGCCGTTGATGGAAGTCGATCGCCCGGCTTCGAGGCTTCGCTTCTCCGCTTCGAGAAGGGCGGTGACTTGGGCGGCGTCGGCGAGGGTGGCCCGGGTCGGGGCGCTGGTGGAGACGGCGTGAACAAAGTGGGCGACTTCGCGGTCGTAGGCGGATTCGGCGGGAACTGGGACGTGCTCGGCCTTGCCGTCGCGGATGAGCAGGAGTTGCTGCGGGCGGGAGAGGTCCCAGTCCGCGACGGCGTTTTCGAACTCGACGGTGTAGCGCATGCGGAAGGGAAAGCCGGAGGCGGAGAGCCAGGCGCCCTCCGCGGTGATGTGGCGAGGGCCGGTGTCGCCGTACTCGTAGAGCGTGGTAATGTGGTCGATGGAGCCCATGCTGCGGACGGCGCGGGGAGGGCCGAAGAGCCAGAGGATGATGTCGGCGTCGTGGACGTGGAGATCGAACATGGCGCCACCGGTGCGGGCGGGGTCGTGGTAGAAGCCGCGGGACCAGTCCGGGCGGCTGCCGACACGGGTGAAGGTGGCGCTGAGGACGCGGCCGAAGGCGCGATCGGTCACGCGGTCCTTGAGCCAGTCCCACCCCGGCCAGAAGCGCATGCACATCGCGGGCATGCAGGTCCGGCCGGAATCGCGGGCGGCTTCGACGACGCGGCGGACATCGGCGCTGGTGACGGCGACGGGCTTCTCCACCAGCACGTGCTTGCCGGCGCGGAGCATCTGGATGGCGAGGGTGGCGTGGGAGTCGGTCGGCGTGCAGATGCTGACCACGTGAACCGAAGGGTTGGCGGCGATCGCGGCGGGATCGGTGGTAGTGGCGACGGTTGCGGGGTCGAAGAGTTGTTCGGCGCCGGCCATGGCGGAGAGGTTGCCCGTGTTGGCGGGAGCTCCCGAGAGGTGGCGGGGATCGTCGGAACAGACGGCGACGAGGCGGCAGGGAAGGCCGGCGGCGGCCGCGGCGTGGTAGGCCTTGAGGTGCGTCCGTCCCATCACGCCAAGGCCGATGACGGCAACGCCGAGATGAGAAGTCATGCGTAGGTTTCCACGAGCCGGCGTGCGGCGATGACGTCGGCGATTCGGTTGGTGCCGGCTTCGCGCTCAATGATGAAGTCGCCGACGATCGACGCCGCGGCGGCGAAGAAGTCGGGCCAGCGGACGGCGCCTGTGCCGGCGACGACCTCCTCGCCCCACTGGCCAGCAACGGGTGAAGGGATGGCGTCCTTGATGTGGAACTGCGCGATGCGGGGGGCGAGTTTCTTCACGGCGTCAACGGGGTCGCCCGTGCCGTAGAGGATCATGTTGGCGGGGTCGAAGTTCACGCCGACGTTGGGGAGTTCATCCAGCACTTCGAGGAGGGTGTCGGCGGACTCCTGGCCGGTTTCGAAGGCGATGCGGATGGAGCGATCGGCGAAGACGGCGGCGACCTGTCGGAAGCGGTCGATCATGCGGGCGCGTTCGGGGTCGTGGCGGTCGTGGGGGAAGAAGCCGGCGTGGAAGGTCACGAGCGAAAGACCGAGGCGCTTGGCGAGTGTGGCGTTGGCCTTGGCCGCGGCGAGGTTGTCGGGCCAGGTGGAGTCGGGTCGGACGCCGCCGGATCGACGGATGGAGTCGAGCGTGGAGTAGTCTTCGCCCTTGGTGCCCATCATGCCGGAGAGGAGTTGGACGCCTTCGAGCGCGGCACGGGTTTCCGGTTCGCTCCACGCGCCGGTGCGGATGGGGTCGAGGGCGAGTTGGACGGCGCGAAGGCCGGTGGAGGCGACCTTCGCCGCGAGGTCGCGTGGGCCGGTGGGCTGGAGGGACCAGGAGCAGACACCGAGGCGGCGGTTCACGGCGCGGCCTTTCGCTCGCGGAAGAGGGCGATGAAGGCGACGAGAACGACCAGCGCGAAGCCGGCGGGGATGGCCCAGAACTGCTGCCAGTTGAGGACGTCGCCGGTGGGCGTCTTGTCGGTGGAGGCCTTGGCGACCTCGCCCATGATCTGGGCCCCGAGGCCGAGGCCGAGGCCCTGGGTGATGAGAACGAGGAAGCCCTGGGCCTGGGAGCGGATCTCGCGCGGCGAGGCTCGGTCGACGTACAAGGAGCCGGCGACGAAGAAGAAGTCGTAGCAGATGCCGTGCAGCAGGACGCCGAGCACGACCATCATCTGGACTTTGTTGTCTGCCGCGGCGGAGAAGAGGCCGTATCGGACGACCCAGGCGAGCATGCCGACGGCGAGCATCCACTTGACGCCGAGGCGTCGGAAGCAGAGGGGCATGAGGATCATGAAGATGATCTCGGCGGCCTGGCCGAAGGACATGGTGAGGGTGGGGTAGGTGAAACCGGTGTAGGCCACGAAGTTGCGGGCGGAGGAGTAGTAGGCGGCGAGGGGGATGCAGATGAGGAAGGAACAGATGATGAAGATGAGGTAACTGGGCTGCTTGAGGAGAACGAGCGAGTCGAGGCCGAGGACCTGGCGGATGGTGACCTGCTTGCCGCGGCTGGGCGGGGGCGTGTGGGGGAGGGTGAAGGCGAAGAGGCCGAGGAGGGCGCCGGCGCCGCCGGCGATGTAGAACTGGATGGGGGACTTGTCGCCGGCCTCGATCCAGGTAAGGTCGAGGCCGAAGGGCTTGAGGCTTCCGCTGACGAGGATGTTGCCGACGATCCAGCCGATGGTGCCGAAGACGCGGACGATGGGGAACTGCTTTTCCGGGGCGGACATGTGGTGGAAGGAGAGGGAGTTGGAGAGTCCGAGTGTGGGCATGTAGCAGAGCATGTGAGCGAGGAGGAGGAGGATGTAGGGGTGGGAGAAGGTCTTGGGGAGGTTGGGGTCGAGGTTGGGGATGACCTGGGGGATGGCGAGCAGGGCGATGCCGCCGAGGATGTGGAGGATGCCGAGGACCCTCTGCACGGGGAAGAAGCGGTCGGCGACGATGCCGAGGAAGAAGGGGGAGATGATGGCGGCGATGGGACCGACGGTGTAGGCCCAGTAGGTGAGGCCGCCGATGCCGACCTCGTTCATCCAGCCGGTCATGGAGACGTACCACGCGCCCCAGACGAAGAACTGGAGGAACATCATCGCCGACAGTTGCAGGCGTAGTTTCAGGTTCATTTTTTTCTCTCGTTTGTTCAGGATTAGGCGGATCTCTCGATCCAATTGAGTAGAAAGTATAAGGTAGAAAGTATAAAGTATAAAGAAAGTATGAGATATCGGGCGAGCGGAGAAGGAATGCTCTGCCGCCATCACCCAGGCAGGTAATCATATGTCGGAAAAGTACAGGTATATCGGGATAGATCTGGGCGGGACCAACATCAAATCGGCGCTGGTCAATACCAATACCGGCGAGATTTCAGCCGTCCATTCGATCCCGACCAATGCCCGCGAGGGGCACGATTCGGTCATCGCTCAGATGGCCAAACTGGTCGATCAGATCATCGGCGACAGCGGTTTCCCAAAGGACGAAATCGGCGGCGTGGGCGTAGGGCTTCCGGGATCGCTCGATATGGAGAAGGGCACAACGGTCTTTCTGACCAATATGCCCGGACACTGGCGCGATGTGCCGGTCGAGGCGCTGCTCTCCAAATGGACGAACCTGCCCGTGGCGCTGATCAATGACGCCCGGGCGATGACGCTCGGCGAATGGAAGTTCGGCGCCGGACGCGGCGTGGACATCGCCTGCTACACGCTCGGGACCGGAATCGGCGGAGGGCTGGTCATCAACGGACAGCTCCACCTCGGACCGACCGGCTCGGCCGGTGAGCTCGGCCACGTCTGCGTCGATTTCAACGGACCCGAATGCGGGTGCGGAAGCCGCGGATGCATCGAAGCCTTCGCTTCAGGCCCGGCCATCGCGACGATGGGAATGAAGGCCGTCGTCCAGGGACGCGGCACCCGGATCGCAGAGCTCTGCGCCGGCGATCTCAACCGCATCACTCCCGAACTCGTCTGCGAAGCCGCAATCGAAGGCGACAAGGTCGCAAAGGATATATACGAGTTCGCCGGCATGATCATCGGAGTCGGAGTCGCCAACGTCGTCACGGCCGTCAGCCCGCGCCGCGTGGTAATCGGCGGCGGAGTGGCTGCCGCCGGCGAGGTCATCCTCGACCCGATCCGCCGCTCCCTCAGGGAACGCGCCTTCATGACCGATTCCGTCAAGGTCGAGGTAGTTCCCGCCCAGCTCGGCAATACCGCCGGCCTGATCGGCGCCGCGCTCTGGGCCAGAAATAAAGTAGAAAGTAGAAAGTAAAAAGTAGAAAGAATTTATCCAGGTTGGTCGTTCAATCTGGAACCCATCCACAATCGCCGACGTTCCGCTTTCTACTTTCTACTTTCTACTTTCTACTTTCATGTCGTGGATCTACCTTATTCTTGCCGGTTTGTTTGAAGTTGGCTGGGCGATCGGGCTCAAGTACACGGAAAATTTCAGCCGGCTCTGGCCTACCGTCTGGACCGCCTTCGCCATGGCGGTCAGCATAGTTCTTCTCTCGCTGGCAATGAAGACCATTTCGGTGGGCACCGCGTATGCGGTCTGGACCGGCATCGGAGCCGCAGGGACCGCGCTCCTCGGAATGTACCTCTTCGATGAGCCGAAGACGGTGCTGCGCTTCTTCTGCCTGGCCCTTATCGTCTCAGGCGTGATCGGACTTCATATGGTCAGTAGAAAGTAAAAAGTAGAAAGCAGAAAGGGGCACACGGGCGAGCGTGGCACGGTTCCAGAAATTATTCCCTGGTGGAATTTTTTCGAACCGCTGCTCAACTAAGTCGTGCGGTACTTTCTACTTTCTACTTTCTACTTTCTACTTTCTACTTTCTACTTTCTACTTTCTACTCCAATTTCCATGGCGCTCGATAAGGCCGGCTGAGCATTCTGTTGGCTTCCGGATCGCCGACGATCTGAGCGCCGTCCCACTTTATCTTCCTGCCGGTTCTGAGGGCGATATTGCCGAGGTGAGGGGCGGCGGTCGAGCGGTGGCCGATCTCGACGTCCGACACCGGCATCTGCCGCGTCTTCATGCATTCGACGAAGTTTTTGACGTGATCGAAGTGTGACGGGTCGCCGCGCTGGACGCTCATCTTTGCGGCGAGCGTGCGAGCGGTGAAGATCGCATCGCGGCGGCGTCCGTCCATCTCAGGGAAGATCTCGAATCCTCCGCGATCGACGAAGAGCGTGGCATCTGTCCCGTAGAACAGGCAGCCATAGCCCCACCGGGTATCTTGCGGGCGCGAATTGGCCGTCCGGTTTTCGTAAGTCATGATGAAACCGGGATATTCGAACGTGACATGCAGGGTATCCGGTGTTTCGCGGTTATCCTGCAGGACATATTTGCCGCCGGAGGCCGAGACCGCGGAAGGCGAATCGACGTTCATCGCCCAGTGGACGATGTCGATGAGGTGCGTGCCCCAGTCGGTTATCTTTCCGCCCGAATAGTCCCAGAACCAGCGGAAATTGCCGAGGAAGCGGTTTCGATTGAACGGGACGACCGGCGCCGGGCCGAGGTAGAAGTCCCAGTCGAGCCCCGCTGGGGGCTTTTCGTCCGGCGGATTACCGATGCCGTTGGGATATTCGTCGTCGTAATTCCAGCAGTGTACGCGGGTGATCTTTGCGATTTTGCCTTCGCGGATCATGTCGACGGCCTGTTTGAAGTGCCGCGCCGAACGCTGCTGGGTGCCGACCTGAACGACTCGCTTGTATTTCCGTGCGGCTTCGACCATCCGGCGGCCTTCGTCGATCGTCAGCGCCAGCGGCTTCTCGACGTAAACGTCCTTGCCCGCCTGACAGGCCATAATCGTCGGCATTGCATGCCAGTGGTCGGGCGTGGCGACGATCACGGCGTCGATATCTCTGTCATCGAGCAACCTGCGAAAGTCCTTGTGGATGGCCGGTTTCGGATGTTCAGGCTTGATCGCTGAGTTCTTGAGGATCCGCTCGATGCTGCCTTCATAGACGTCGCAGAGCGCGACGACGCGGACGTTGGGTTGCCTGCCGAAATCGGTCAGATCCCAGTTCGCCTGATCGCCGCAACCGATCACTCCGATCCGGATCTGATCGTTGGCGCCGAGTATATTGCCGATGGCCGGCGCGCCGGCGACATCTGTAGACCTCCCTGCCGTCACGCCTCCGGCAGCCGTGATCGATGTTTTGATGAAATCTCTCCGATCCATTCCCTTTTTCATTTCCTGTTCTCTTCCTCTCTGATCCGGGCATACGATTCCAGAAAGCCGCAGCTCTGACAGCGATATGTCGTGACAGGGATTTTCGTCTTTTTCCATGTCTTCACGCCCCGGAAAAATCCTTTCTCGGCGAGACCGCGCACCCACAGGCTGACGCGGTTGCTCGGGCCGTGAGTGCCGTCGAGGATGAAACCTTCTTCCATCAGTCCGTGGCACTTCGGACAGTTTTTAAGGTGAATACTCGAAAATCCCTGCTGCTCCATAATTACATCTTCATATCGCCGCCTGCCCATTTAATGGCGTTGACGATCATGGTCTGGAAGCGTTTGTCGCGCCAGACTTCGGGACGATGTCCAAGCGCGGTGTAGAAGACTCGTCCCTTGCCGTAGTCCCTGTACCAGGTCAGCGGGAACTCCTTCGCCTTGATGCCGCGCTTGGTCATGTCGGTGTTGGCCGTATCGAGGCTCATCGTGACGGTCACCTTGTCCTTATTGAACTCCTTGTACTGGTAGATCTCTTCCTGCAGCTTGAAGGACTCCTCCCAGTGGCTGGTCAGCGGATTGGTCCTGTCGTGGGCCTTGATCCCGACCGTGTCGTTCTGCGTCCACGGGTGGCCGTCGAAGTATCCGCCGATCATCTCACCGTATTCCGGCCATTTGTAGAATGTGTCGGTCGCGCTGTGAATTCCGACAAAACCCTTGCCGGATTTGATGAAGTTGAGGAAACCCGTCTTCTGCGCGTCCGTGAGCGGCAGCTCGCCCGTGGTGTAGAAGATGACGACGTCGAAATTGCGCAGTCCCTGCGGCGTCAGGTAGCTTTCGGCCTTGTGCGTCAGCGTGACCTTGTAGCCGTTGGCCGCGCCGAGTTCCTCGATGACGTCCTCGGATTCGTGGAGCGAGGCGTGGCGGAAGCCTTTCGACTGCGTGACGTAGAGGATTCTGAGCGCCTTCTTCTGCGCAGCGACAGGGCGTTCGATCTTCATTATCGCCGGACCGGCGATGACGATCATGGAGATTGCAATCAATAACGTTATCAGTTTTCTGGACATATTCACTTTCTCGCTTGAAGAGGAATGAGATCGGGGGCGCCGTCGGCGCCCCCGGTTAACGGTCAGGAACGATAGGCTTCCCGGCCGACTCCCTGGACGGGGATGTCCTGAGCGGCGAGGACCTCGTTCTGGAGCGCGTACATGCAGGCGGCCGCTTCGTCGATCCGTCGCGTGAAGGCGATCGAGCCCTCGAGGATCGGCTTGAGCTTCTCCTTGTCCTGAATTCGCGCCTTCGGATATTCGTGCTCGACGATCAGGAAAGTATTGGCCGGATCGAGGTCGAGCAGTTCGCGCGCCGCCAGCTGATGGTCGAGCCAGTCGACGGTGCGGTTCTGCAGATACGCCAGCGGATCGTGCTTAGCCGTTCCCGGCAGCTCGTGCTCGCACAGTACGACCTGCTTCTTCCATGCGTTGAGGTGATCGACGGCGTTCGGCGAAGGTTCGCCGTTGATCATATCGCCGCGTTCCATTGTCTGGCCGCCGTAACCCCAGGCCGAGACGCCACGCGAATCGGTGACCTGCCCCTTGACGTGGAACCCGCCGATCAGGAAGTTGTAGCCCTCGTCCTTCAGATACTGGAAGATCGAACGCGTATCCTGGCCCATGAGGATCGCGTGCGACGGGTCGTAGTGGATACGGAACTGATCGCCGACGCCGTTCCGCTCGCAGATCCGGTGGAGCGCGATCCATGGTCCCGGAGCGTACGCGATGTTGTTGTG
>JAHBXE010000030.1 GCA_019636625.1 Phycisphaeraceae bacterium | reverse complement strand
TACCCGGGTCGCTCTGGCCATGAAACTCTTCGGCAGGTCCGGCCGGGCGCTGCTCCCCATGCTGGCCGACCTGCCGGCGCTGCGGGCCGAGTGGCAGCGGATGGGGATCGCGCTTTCCGGCGCCGACATCGCCGCCGCGGATACGCTCGGGGACACCTGGGATGTTCTGAGGTTCAGCCTCAAGGCGGTCGTCAACATCATCGGCGCCTCCGTTGCGCCAATGCTCACGGACCTGGCCGAACGGACGGCGCACATCGCACGCACCGTCGGCGCATGGATCAACCAGAACCGGGCTTTGGTCGTGACCGCCCTCAAGGCCGCGGCCGGCGTCGCCGCCGTGGGCATCGCTCTGATTGCGGCGGGCACCGCCATCATCACCGCCGCCGTCGCGGTCAAACTCCTCCTGATCTCCTGGGGCGGACTGGTCGCGGTCCTGGCTGCGGCCAAAGCCGCGATGCTGGTGCTCCTGAGCCCCATCGCGATGGTGACCATCGGCATCGCCGGGATCGCCGCTGCGCTCATCTATGCCAGCGGAGTCGGGCATTCGGCCCTGTCGTTCCTGTCCGCCAAGTTCGCCGCGCTCTCAACCGTGGCGCGGGATGCCTGGGGCGGGATCGTGGATGCCATTGCCGCTGGGGATCTGGCCTTGGCGGGCAAGCTCGCCATCGCGGGCTTGCGCTTAGCGTGGCTCGAAGGCACCGCGGAGATCCGGGCCGCGTGGGCTGAACTGGTCGCTGGGCTCGGGGCCATTTGGGTAAACGCCGTCGCGGGGATGCAACGGGTATGGACCAACCTGACCACTGTCATCCGCTCCACATTTGAGACCGTGACGACCTGGGTCGCCAAGCGGATCAACGAGGTCTGGGGGCTCTTCGACTCCTCGTTTGATGCCAGCGCTGCCAACACCATCCTCGACACTCAGAATCAGGGCACCCAGGCCGACCTCGAATCCGGCCGCCAGCGCGAACTCGACGATATCGACCGCCGCCAAGGTGAGGACCTCGCCGTGATCGGTGATGCGCTCGCCGCCCGGACCAAGGTTGCCGAAGAGGCCCTCGCGGCCGCACGCGAGGAACTCAAGGCCCTCCGCGACCGTGCCGCCCAGCAGCGCGAGATGCCGGCGCTGGCCGGACCCGATCGCCCCGACTTCGACCTGCCGGGAATCGCAGAGGAGGTCTCCCGCAAGCTCAGCACCGCCGGCGCCTTCAACCTCTCGGCCGCGTTCGGGCTCGCGGGCGGCCCTTTCGCCAACCTGGAGAAGAAGGCCGAGGACCAGATCCGCCTCCTTCGGCAGATCCGGGACAACACCGAGGAAGGGGCGGCCTTCGCATGAGCATCCACGTCGCCCAGCGCCCCCTCGGGCGGGAGTTCGATGGCTCGGGAGCCCGCATCGGGTTCATCGCGTTCTGCGATGCGGGCGAAGATGAGGCCGCTGTCATCGCCGCCGTGGAGGCCGAAGCGCCCGCTTCCTACCTGGGGTTCTCTCGCGGCGAGGTCAGCGCCACCGAGATCGGCTTCGATGATGCCGGGGATGCCTCGGTCTGGGATGTCGAGGTGCCCTACGGCCGCGCTGGCGGTACGCTCATCCCGCCCCCCACCGGCACTGTCGTGTGGTCGGGAACCACGGCGGGCGGCACGCAGCACATCACCAGCGGCCTTGCGACGGGCGGTACCTTCACAGATCCATCCGTGAGCACTCTCCCCGTGGACTGGGGCCTGGCCATCGGCGCAACCAAGGATGGGATCGCGGGCATCGACATCACCATCCCCGTGGATGCCTTCCGCGCCACCAAGTACATCGCGGCCGCCTCGTGGCCGGCGCTGCGGGCGGTCATCAAGGCCATCACCGGCACCGTCAACGATGATGCGTGGACCGCCGACGGAGAGGCCTTCCAGGCGGGCGAAGTCCTGTTCCTGGGCGCGACGTGGGCCAAGCGGACCGAGGTCGATCCGCCGGACTACGAGGTCACCTTCGAGTTCGCCGCCAGCCCCAATGTCGTGGACCTGGACATCGGCGGCATCCTCGACATCGACAAGGAGGGATGGGACTACCTCGAACTCACTTACGAGGACAAGGAGGATGAGGGCTTCATGGTCAAGAAACCCATCATCGCGACCATCCACAAGGTTTACCGCCGCGCCGACTTCGGAACTCTGGGGCTCTAGCGCATGGCCAACGGCGATCCATTCAGGACGGTGCGGGCGGGCGAGAAGCTCCGCATCCCCGCGGCCGCCTACAACGCCTTCATCGCCGCGGCCAAGGCGCACCAGCGCGGCCGCACGGACAGCGAAGCCGAGGATGCGGGAACTCGCCTCGGCTTCGACACGCTCATCAGCAACCAGACCGGCAAGAACCTGCCGCGCTTCGGCATCGTGAGCCTCGGCTCACCTGTCACACCTCCCGCGCTGCGACCGGCCGGGTTCCGGGCTCGCCAGGCGATCAACGGCTTGGACCCATCCAGCGACCGTCGCGGCCGATTCGCCATTGCGCAGGAGCCCATCCGCGCCGGCTCGATCGGCCGAGCCATCACCAGCGGGATCAGCGTGGTCCGCATCGAGCTCCTCTCGCCATCTTCGGAGGATGACGACTTCGCCGATGTCAAGGATGGCGATAGCGATGTGCTCCTCGCGGCCGCCTCGGGCTCGGCCCGCATCCTCTGGATCGAGCCCCTCGGCGACCGGGAAGATGCCGACCGTCCCTGGTGCATCGTCCGCTTGGGCGACCAGGACCCCCAGCGGCTCTTCTCGGTACTGGTGACGGTCGATGGCGGGAGCGCCGGGAGCGGGACCACGACCTGCTCGTGGACCTACACGCTTAAGACCGAGCGCGGCAAGGTCATTGCCGCGCAGAAAGCCCCGGAGGCCCATCGCCTTCCCAACGTGCCGTACGTCGAGACGCCCGACGACTCCGTCGGCTTCGCGTGGTACGACCACGATGGCTATCTGCGCCTGCTGTGGGCCAACGAGCAGCCGGCGCTCGAATCCTGCGAGGATGGAGGGGGGGGCGGGGGCGGAGGGGGAGGAGGGGGGTCGATCACATTCGAACCCTTCTCGGCCGACCAGCACGACCTGGACATCGAAGGGGCGACGCTCGTCAGCGTCAGCGCGGATGCGTCTGGGCGGCGGCTCACGGGGTTCCGGGACACCGAATCGTCCAGCCAGTACGGCGGCCGCGAGTTCACGCTGGCCAACATCGGCGCTTACGCCCTAGTCCTGACGGCCGATGACGGATCGGAAGAAGCCAACCGGATCAGCCTGCCGGAGAAGTGGCCGTGGATTGCTATCCGGCCCGGGGACCGTTACCGCTTCATCTACGATGACAACCTCGACCGCTGGCGATTGACTGCGGGCTACCAGGACTACCTCAGCGACCCGGCGTACTGCCACACGCTCAAGGATGACTTCATCTCCGGCACCGTCAACTCCTCGGGCAACTCGGGTGAGCTGGGGTGGCAGAGCACGGGCAACGCCGGGTCGCTGGTGATGATCACCGGCGAGCAGGACCGCTGGGGCATCCGCGCCGTGCGATGCACGGGCAACGGCTTTGACCGCGTCGCCAACCTCGGGGGCTTTGCGGCCCCGATGGCGTTCCGGACCGCCGATGAGTTCTTCTTCGAGGTCGAGTGGGAGGGCAAGATCCCGGTCCTGGCCACCCCCACCAACGACTTCTACACCGCCTGGGGCGCGACCGACTACATCGGGAGCACCGTGCAGAAGTTGCTTGGGTGGAGCTTCAGCGGCTTTTCCTTCGTGTACGACCGGGCGACTTCACCCTACTGGCGGTGCTGGGCGGGGAGCGGGTCCTTCGCGGACTCCGAGCAAGACACCGCACAAACCGTGGACACCAACTGGCACCACTTCCGGATTCGGTTCGACTCGATCGCGGGCAGCGCCACCTTCTACCTCGATGGCGCGCTTGTCGGCACGATCTCCAGTTACCTGCCCAACACCACCGGCGATGCCTGGACGCCCGGGTTCCACCTCCAGTACAACATCGCGGGCGCGAGCAGCCGCGATTCGTACATGGACCGCTTCCGGTGCCACTTCCGACGGGCCCGCCCCACCACACCGGGCGCGGCGGGGATCGGAGCGGGTGAGTAATGGCGCTCAAGCGGCGGGTAGGCTCCGGGGCGTTGCTCAAGGCCGAGGGAGGCCTGAAGCGGTGTTCGTGCTGCGATGTGTGCGAGTGCCAGGCGAACCCGGAGTGCAACCCCAGCCCGACCCACGAGTACCACTGGCGTTGGGACCACGGGCCCATCGAGGTCCTCTTTGACCGCCACATCGACTGTTGTTGCAACGATGCGCTGGCCTACCGGATCATCTACCAGAGGATGTGGCGGGCCAGCCCGGATGGGACCCAGCTGTGCGTTCAGGTCATCACCGGCGAGGGCGTCTCGCCGAGACTGGTCACGTACCGCACGTACTTCAACGGCACGCTCACCTGGGAGCAGACCAACCTGGAGTACGAAGGGTACTGCTCCGCGCCGGGCTACCGAGCGGGCCTGGAAGCATGCCGCGCCTACCCCGAGCCGGGCTCGCCCTGGGCCGAGGGCGAGTCGGTGTGGACCTGCCGCGAAGCGTACGGCTGGGGCGTCACGACGACCCAGCCCAGCGGGGCCAAGTACGGGATCTCCTACTACACCGCCGTCATTCCCGACCCGTCCGACACGTGCCTGACCAACTGCGGGGCGTGCTGCACACCCCAAGGTCCCTGCGTGGAAACGTCCGCGGCCCAATGCGCCCAGCTCGGCGGCACGTTCCACTTCGCCAAGCACTGTGGCGACCCCACGATCGAGTGCGCCCCGGTCAACACCGGCGCATGCTGCTCGGGCTACCCGTCGTACACCTGCTCCGAAGAGACCGAGGAAGCGTGCCTGTCTGCGGGCGGGATCTTCATGGGCCCGGGCATTCCATGCGATGCCGACCCGTGTCCACCCCAGCCGACCGGGGCCTGCTGCTTCAATGACCAGAACTGCATTGATGGGATGACGCCGACCGCGTGTGCCAGCGCCGGGGGCACGTTCCAGGGGGCGAACACCACCTGCGCGCAGGCCGAGTGCGATCCCGAGCTCGGGGCCTGCTGCTACTCCAACGGGTTCTGCCAGCTCGACAACCAGGTCTCGTGCCAGGCGAACCAGGGACAGTGGGCCGGTCCGAACACATCGTGCTCGCAGCTCACCTGTCCGACTGGCGCGTGCTGCCTGCCCAGCGGCACGTGTCTGATCACCTCATCGCTGTACTGCGTGGCCCAACTCTTCGGGTACTACCAGGGGGATGGCACGGTCTGCGAAGGCCAGAACTGCCTCGGGTGCTGCTGCCTCAACGGCGAAACGCTGGGCACGATGTCGCTCTCGGATTGCGCCAAGCTCGGCGGTGTGTGGTACGGACCCAACATCACCTGCGTCATCAACCCCGAGGACACCGGCCAGACCGTCGACTGTTCGAATGTCGGCTCGGGCGAGGGTGACTGGGAAGGCGCTGGGGGCCGGGCGGGCGTGGGAGGCGGCGGCGCGGGATCGGGGGACTTCCTGTGAGCTGCGGCTGCCGGAAGCAACCGACTACCGATCGCGCCGCTGAACAGCGGGCCCGGGCCGCGATGTGCCACATGTGCGAGCACGCCCGGCGTGATCCCGTGCAACCGTGGGCGATCGGAGCGGTCGAGTGCCGGATCTCGGGTGAGCCCGTGACCTGGCACATCAGAACTCCCCGGCCGACGTGTCCGAAGTCGAGACACGGCCAACTCGTGCGATGGCTCGGGCTGTGGTGGTACGGCGTGCCGTACCCGATCCGGGTCGCGCTTCGAGGGCGGCTCAACGGCACTCTGCCCGGGTGCGGGTGCATCAAGGTGATCAAGGACTGGACCAACAAGGAGATCGCGATATGGAATCGAGCGCTGGTGTTGATGGCAGGAGGGTGAAGCTCATGCTTTGGGTAGGCGCTGCCCTCGTGACGGCGGGCGCGGCCGCGATGTACTGGCCCGCGGCGCTGGTGGTCGCGGGGGTGCTGGTGATGCGCCTCGCCGCGGCGGCGGAGGCCACGGCGGCCGCCCGGCACCGGGCCGCCAGAGCCGAGAGAAACACTCCGCCGCGGCCGGAACTGCGGACTTAGGCCTGTTCTCTGCGAGCCCTCAGCCATTCGTGGCGTGAGCCGGTACTCAAAGGTGTCGCCGCGACGGGCGTGAAGCGCCACAAGTTCGAGTCTGGCGAGGTGCCCTGCAGCCACATCTTCCAGCGGTCCATCCCGAGTGAGCCGAGCTTCAACCCCGTCACGCCCTCTCCGCCGAGCCGTTCCAGAATGGTCACTTCCAGGTCATTGAGTTGATTCATCGCGCGCCCTTTCACTGGTGACCACGTCAAAAGGGGCGTGGCGATCCCGTCCCCTGTCCCGGGCTATACGCGGATCTTGGTCCGCGCGCGAGATTCCGAAAAACAACTTGGCGGTTCAGCGGTCCAGCCGGGTCAGCTGCCCCCTGGCCCACTCCCGCCACGCCGGGCTCTCGCCGCGGAGGGCGATCTCCTCAAGCATGGCCTTGGTCGAGTCGTCGGGCTTGCCGGACTTGAGGCGTAGGCGCGTCATGGCCTGGATCGTGGGTATGTGCTCTTGGTAGACCTCGAGGGCGGAGGCGTAGGCGGCAAGGGCTTCATCGATGCGACCTGCTTTCTCCATCGTCAAGGCAAGATTCATCCGCGGGTCGGGGTGGCCAGGGAGGAGCTTCCTGGCCCATTCGAACTCGCTGGCCGCGGAGTAGAGATCGCCCTTGTGCAGGAGCACAACCCCAAGGTTGTTGTGCGCGGGACCGTGGTAGAGATCGGCGGTGAGGGCTTCGCGGAGGAGTTGCTCGGCTTTCTCTGGGTCGGATTCCTTTGCGGCCTGCTGCGTGAGCTTCTGGGCTTTGAGGGAGTCGCGGGCGGATTCGGACTGGGGGGTGTAGGGTCCGAAGGCGCGGTTGCAGCCTGCGAGCACGGTGAACGCAGCGAGGATCAGGAGCGCTACGGAACGGACGGATCTCATCGCGAGGCTCCCAATGTGGGAAGTGGTGTCGCGGCCGACTTGGGGGCGGGGTCCTTGAACACACCCTCGATCGTGATGACCGCGCGGAGGGGGAGGTCGGTGCCGATGGATGGTGTGTCTCTGGTGGAGGTCATCGGGATCAGATCAATCGCAGAGACAATCCAGTCGGGCTCAGCGGTGCGCCAGGCGTCGAGGAACTTGCCGACTTGGGGCAGCGACAGGTTGGCGAGGGTGAGTGTCGCCCGTTGCCGTGTGAGGCGCGAATCCCCCGCGCTTGGCGATCTCGCTTCGGGTGACAGGCTCTGTAGGATGTTGCTGACAAGCCCGGCGCGGGCCATCGCCGCCGAGATGCGGGAGGCCAGGGCGCTGTCGCCCGCGGGGCGCTCTGGGAAGTCGGTGCGAGACTCGCGGAGGCTTGTGAGTTCCGCGGCCTGCTGGGAGATGGTTCGGAGTTCGGCGCGAGCTTGTTTGGAAGCCGCATGGGCGCGCGAGGCGCGGTTGCTAGTGGCGATGAGAATGGCGCTGCTCGCGATGATGACGGCCATCCAGAGACAGAGCAGAGAGCGGTTCATCGCGCGGCCGTCTCTTCCTTGCGGAGTTCGAGGTTGAGGCGCGTGGCCTTGTCGATGGCGGCGAGGCGGGGCTCATCGAGTCGCCAGCCTTCGGGAGCCTTGAGGGCCGCGAGGAAGGTCTGGGGTTCGCCCGGGATGGTGACGGAGATCGAGGCGGAAGTTCCGGAAGCAGAGATCGCCTGGGGCTTGCTGGGGACCTGCATCGGCCAGCGAGCGATGACAGCAGCGAGGGCCTCGGCGGCGTCGGCGGGCGGGGCGAGGTCAGGGGGCGCGGCCTGCCTTCGCTGCATGAGTTCGAGGGTGAGGTCGTCGCGCGACCAGTTGGGCGACGGCGCGATGGAGGCGATGACAGTGTCGGCGGCGGACTGCGCCGCAATGGCCTCGGCGTTCCAAGAGCTGGTTCGACGCGACAGGCCGATGGCGAACAGGGACACGGCCAGGAGTGTGCACGCGGCCGCGGCGAGGTGGCGGCGCAAGCGGGCGCGGCGGATGGGCCTGGGCTCGTGCTGGCCGATGAGGAAGTTGAAGGAGGTCGGTGGAAGTGGGATGAAGTCGGGAATGGATTCGGGCGTGAGGATGAGGGCGCCCAAGGCAAGATCGGTCAGGTCGATCTTGCGGATGGCGCAGACCGCGATGCGGCCCGGGTCGATCGGAGCGCCGACAGCCCAGAGTTGACCGGCATCGACGGGGATGTCATCCTCGATGAGCGGCCACAGACCCGCGGGGATGCGACCGGCGCGAACTCCCGGCGCATCGATGATGGACCAGAAGAGGCGATCGGCGGGGACGGTGGGAGTCACGGCGCACCATCCTTGAGGGCCAGCACGCGCTTGCCGTGGTTGTCGCTCAGTGTGAGCGAAGTCTGGTCGATCTGCTCGACGGTGCGCGGGCCCAGCCTTTCGCCCGCGGCGACGATGAGGACTTTGTCCGTGTCGGGGTCGTAGACCGCGGCCTTGTACCCCCCCGTTTCCGCTTCGCGGATGATGGCCAGGAGCTGGATCTTGAGGGGCGGGGGTGGAGGCGGCGCGGGGACAGGGGCTGGAGGCGCTGGCGGCGGGGGCTCGGCGACCCAGATCGGGGCGCGGAAGGCGGCAAGGTCAAGGGCCGCGAGGGTGCGCTTGGCGGGCTCGGGAGCGCGTTCGATCACCGGCGCTGGGATGGTCCGAGGCTTGACCGGCCACAGCGCGAACACTGCGGCGCCCGCCGCGGCCGCGGCGGACAGGATGATTCCGGGCCGGAGGCGTGGGGGAATCATATTTCATCCTCCACGGCCTCGATCACGCGGCTGACTTCGGCGGCGGTGGTCAGCCCTCGGCGGATGAGATCCTCGCCCGCTTCGCGGAGCGTGACCATGCCTGCCTTCTGGGCTTGCTCTTTGATTTCGATCGCCGAGGCGCGGCGGCAGATCAGGTCGCGCAGGGTTGCATCCATGACGAGCAACTCAAAGACACCCGTGCGGCCCTTGTAGCCCGAGCCCATGCAGAGTTCGCACCCCGAGCCATTGCACTCCCGGTGCACAGTCCGCACCAGGCGCTGGGCAAGCACTGCAGACAAGCTTGAAGCAACAAGAAAGGGCTCGACGGAGAGGTCGATGAGTCGCGCGACTGCGCTGGCGGCATCACTGGTGTGCAAAGTCGAGAGCACGAGGTGCCCGGTGAGCGAAGCCTGCACGGCGATCTTGGCGGTTTCCTGGTCGCGGACTTCGCCGACCATGATCACATCCGGGTCCTGGCGGAGAATGTGCCGCAGGCCCGCGGCGAAGGTGACGTTCTTGCGGGGATCGACCTGGGTCTGCGATATAGATAAGCCTGCCCCGGGGGCGGCGGCGGGCGGCACGCCCGCCCCACCCGGCTCCTCCCTGCCTGAGCCCGAGCTGAGGTCGTACTCCACCGGGTCCTCGATGGTCATCATGTTCAGTTCGCACCCCCCCATCCCGCCGCGCGTGCCCGAGTGCGTGGTGCTGAGCCATGCGAGTGTGGCGTAGAGCGTGGTGGTCTTGCCGCTTCCGGTGGGTCCGGTCGAGAGCACAATGCCGCTGGTGCGGTTGGCCTGGGTGAGATAGCGCTGCTCGATCGACTCGGGCATGCCGAGAGCCGCAAAGCTCTTGAGGTGGGGCGACCGCGACGGATCGAGGAGCCGCAGAACGATGCGCTCGCCGTAGGTGCTGGGGAGTGAGCTGACACGCAGGTCGATGCGGCGGGCGCCCGTGCCGCTGGTGCCGATGCTCACGGTGGCGCGGCCATCCTGGGGTGCCCGCTGCTCAGCAACATCGAGCCTGGCCATGACCTTGACGCGGCTGGTGACGCAGGCGGCGAGCGCGGGCGGAAGCTCGCGCATCGTGTGCAGGACGCCGTCGAGGCGGTATCGAACGAGCGTTCGCCCCCGCAAGGGCTGAAGGTGAACATCGCTGGCGCCCTTGAGCAGGGCCTCGAAAAGTATGAGGTCCACAAGCTTGACGGAGGGCGCCTTGCCTTGCGTGTTGAGCAGGTCGCTCTCGGCATCCTTGAGGGCGCGGTCGAGGTCGCCGGTGACATCGACCGGGATGTGGGCGTTGTCGGGTTGAGACTCGCGGTTGGCGTAGGCGGCGTCGATGGCCGCGGCGATGGATTCGGCGGGATGCACTTCGGTGACGACCGGCCTGCCGAGGGCCACGCCGACGTTGTGGATGATCCATGGCTTGGTTTGTTCAGCGATGCGGAGACGTTCGAATGCGCCGTCAAGCCCGGAACTGAGCACGAGGTGCCGTCGCGCGAAGTCGTGCGGAATCGCGTTGAGGAAGTGGGCAGTAGGCAAGGCCGGCGAGGGGGCGCGCGCCTCGACTTTCGGCACATCGAGGGAAAGGGCGGTGGGCTTGGCCTCGATCGTGCTCACTTGATGATCCTCGGCTCGACCACCGGCCATCCGTCATCGACCTTGGCCGCGGCCGTCGCCACCTCGCTCAGGTACTTGAGGTCCTCGAAGGAGCGATGGCGGAGGATGTTGGCGCGGATGAAGACGTAGAAGCGGTTGCGGGAGTTGGTGTTGGAGCGGTTCTTGAAGAGCTCGCCGATGAGCGGGATCCTGGCGATGCCGGGGACCTGGTTGACGGCCTTGCCCTCGCTGTTGAGTTCGATGCCGCCGACCACGACCGTGTGGCCGTCGGGGAGACTCGCGGCGGATTGGACCTTGTTCTCCTGGCGGGGCGGGGGGAGGGCGGCGCTGGCCGCGGCGCCGACAAAGGCGGACAACGAGATGTTGTAGTCGAGGAGCAGATGGTCGCCCTCGGCGATTTGCGGCTTGAGCGCGATCTGCGTCCCCGCGGGTTTGGTGCCGCCGAAGCTGGTGGTCGTGACGGTGTTGGAGGCGTTCGTGCTGGCGAAGGGTTGCTCGAGGACCGAGTCGAGCGTGGCCTGCTGGTTGTTCGTGACCAGGAGCCGCGGCATGGAGAGCGAGCGGCCCCTGTTGAGGGTCTGCAGAGCGCGGAGGATGATGGAGAAGTCGCCGGGATTGAGGACGACGCCCGTGAGGCCGAGGCCATCGCCCGCGATGCGGTTGCCGGCGCTGTCGCGCGTGCCCAGGCCGAAGAGCGAGGCGATGCGGGACCGGACATCGTCGGTCATGCCGGTGGCTTCGAGCTCGACGCCGAGGTCCAGTGTCTGGCTGTCGGAGAGGCTGACGATGAGGACCTCGAGCATGACCTGGGCCTGACGGACATCGAGGGATTGCAGGAGTGTCTCGATCTGCGAGAGCAGGCGCGGCTCGCCCATGGCGATGAGCGTGTTGGTGCCTTCATCGGTGGAGAGGACCAGTTCGGGTGGGTTGCGGCGGTCGTACTGCTGGACGAAGGTGGTCGTGGTTGGCGATGGCGGGGGAGTTGAGAGGACGGTCGGCGTTGCGCTGCCCGTCGGCTGTGGGATCGCACCGGGCAAAGCGGTCCCGGGCGCGAACACATTGCCAAGCGGCGGCCACGGCGATACACCGGTCGTGCCGGGCGCTGTGCCGCTCGCGGATGTGGATGTATCCGCCGCGAGCACGCCCGACTGCACGAGCTGCTCGAGGATCGACTGGATCTCGCGGACCGGCCGGTTGCGGATGGTGAAGGACCGCACGGGGCGGCGGGCCTGCGACGGCGATGAGTCGAGCCGCTCGATCAGCGCCCAGATCTGCTCATGCTGCGCGGGGCTGGCGGTGATGATGAGCGAGCCCGTGAGGTCGTCGGTGACGAGCTTCCAGCGTTCCTCGACGTTGCTGCCGCCGGGCTTGACCGCGGCCTCGATCAGCTTGGCGACTTCCTTGGCGGCAAAGTGGCGCGGCGAGTAGGTGACGGTTTCCACGCGGTCGCGCTGGTCCAGGCTCGAGACCAGATCGCGCAGGTACGCCGCGCTTCGAGGGTCGCAGACCAGGAGGACCGACCCGCCGTCGGGCGACGGGATGACTTCGCCCGAGGTCTTGTCGCCCGATACCAGATCGCGCTTGGCGTTGACCTGGGCGATGAGGGTCGCCAGCTGCTGCGAGGAGTAGTTGCGGACGGGAATCTCTTCCACATGCACCCGCTCGGCCGGGACATCGATGGCGGCGATCAGGTTCAGGGCCTGGTCGACGCGGGGCGAGGTGTCCGAGAGCAGAATCAGCGCTCCTTCGGGCCCTTCACGCAGGACGACCGCCGCCCCTCCTGATTTTGACATGACCTTGGCCGCGGCCTCGGTCAACTCCTTGCCGGTGCGGTGCTTAGCGCGGATCACCGCTGACCGGAACCCAGCGGCGGGCTCGCCCGGCGCTTCAACCGCTGCGGCGAGGCCCGGGGCATCGGCGAGCTTGACCACGGAGTAGGCGGACTTGCCCTGAACGCGCACCGTCGCGAATCCGCGGGCGATGAGGACGCGGTTGGTCAGGTCCCAAAGTTCCGTGTCCGAGAGCCCGGCGTCGAGGCGCAAGGTCACCTGGCCAGCGGCCTTGAGGGCGTTGGCATCGTACTCGATGTTGAGCCTGAGACGCTGGGCGGAGAGGTCGAGTAGGCGTGGCACATCCACTTGCCCGGTGAGCGCAACCGCCCCGGAATGGCTCTCTGGCTGCCAAACTCCTCCAAAGGCACGAGGTAACGGGCAGAGCAACACCCCAAACATGATCCAGTGGAAGCGCATGGCCTCAGTTTACCGCAACGCGGCGATCGAAGTTGCCTTCCCGCGGCTCGCCGTCGGCACGCCGTGCGGCGTGCTTGGATCACGGGCGACGACGTCCACAAGGCTGTCAGTTGCAAACTGGCCGTCGGCGCGGTATGCCATTTGAGATTGACACAGCGATGAGACTGTGCCGCCTCTCGGTATCGCATCGAAGCACGAGGAATCGGAGACGCTGGTATGCCACAGAAGAACGCTCGGCGTGGACTGATCGCGATGGCGCTTGCTCTCGCGGCAGCGGATTCGTTGGCGCAACCTCCGGCCGCTGTCCCAAACTGCAACTGCATCAGCCAAACGGTGATGCTGCGCGTCACAAACCCGCCGGCCAATGGAATGTCCGTGATGCACTGGGGCGACATGGCAGCCGTCGGGCCCGACGCCGCCACAATCGTCGCGCCGTTTCCGCCCGCCAGCGGAAGCAACGCCGCGTACTTTCGATCGCTCAGTGGTGGTCCGTACTTTCAGACCGGCAACGTGTACCCCGCACCGTCCATCGCGAACTACCAATGGGTAGCCGAGAAGCTGTTCCGCGACCAGACCAGCGGACAGAACCAGTGGTTCGTCCGGTCCGACTGCAATGATCATTGGTCGCCGCGCTACCCCCTGAACATGGACATGAAGTACGGTCCCGCGGCTGGCGATTACGCGCCCAAATCGCTGGACTTGGTCAAGAGCTCATCACCGATGTCGACCCAGCTGGGCCAAGCGTACGGGTGGCCGACGTCGCTGGCCGAGCGGCCGCTGCTGGGCGAGAACGTCGACCTGATTACCGGTGTGCCGCTCGTGCAAGACACCGACTTCGAGTTGCCGTTTGGAACGGCAGTGTTCCGTTGGCGGCGAACGTTCGCGGAGATCACGCACGCGAGGCATGAATACGACACCGTCCCGAACTACCAGAGCGGACGAATGCACGCCTTTACTCCCAGCGCGCAGTGGTGGGATTGGGTCGGGCAGGGATGGATGCTGGGAACATCGCCGCTGCTCTTGATCGACTCGACGACTTGGGGTTCGGTCCACCCGCTCGGGGAGGAACGGTGCTACTTCCTGCCCGATGCGCATCATGCCGTTCCGTTTATTCTGCAGGGGTATTCTCCGCAGTCGCAGGAACCCCGCGTGTACACGGCCCCGCCCCGCTTCGGGATGGTCCTCGGCCACAACGGGCAAGGAACCGTTGGGGGTGGATGGACCCTGAAACCAACGGAGTGGTACATCTGGACGCACCAGCGGTCCCTGAGGTACACGTTCAAGCCGATCTACGACGATGTGGGCCAGATGTCGCAACTGTCCACCAACGCCCCGATCCCCTTTCAGTGGGACTCCGAGAACAACAAGCCGATGGAGAACGAGGGTGGTGTCGCGGGACGAATGGACATGCCGTTGATGTTCCCGTCGGGGTTCAAGTGGGGAACAGCATCAGGCAACGGCTCCAGTTTGGGTACGCCGTATTACGCGGTGTTGACAGCGATCGATGATTTGAATGGCAACCGAGTCGAACTCGAGTACACGCCATTCATCCGCGAGCCACTTCAACTTCAGGCTGGCGAACTCCCCGTGGCGGAAGGGTGCGTGGAGATGGTGCAGCGATCGCAGCATAAAGGACAAATCAAACGCATCCTGTTGAAGTTCGGCACCAACACACAGAATCCCACCGTGGCTTGGACAATCGTTCCCGTCTATCGGGCGTTCGGAGGAAGCAACACCGAATACGAGATGCACTCGTTCACGTACGGCCCTGGGCCAACGGTGGGTTTCGAGGGCAGCGGCATTTATCCTGTCATCGGCCGCGTGGCGCCCGCGGAACGGTTCGAAAACCAGCATGCGGTGGACACGGTGCTTGTCTACCGGGACGAGTATGCGCCGCCCGTGAATGCGCAGGGGCGCAACCCCTTCGATCTCACCATCCCGCACTCCTACTTCGACGAGATCGGCGAAGAGGTGGAGGGCCCCAACCCAATCACCCGGCTCTCTGCCGTCCAGCTGGTCGCGACGGATGTCGACGCGGTGACACTGTGCCAACTGGACCCGAACTGGGTTTACAAGGTTCGATACATTTATGCGGACGGAACCGCCACCTACCGTGAGAAGTGCGCGCTGCTGGACTACAAGGCCCGCTCGTTCGGCGACAAACCCGCCGGCTTCTGGGGCGACAAAGCGCCGCCCCTCGAGTCACCCCGGCTCCTCCTGGCGACGACGACTCATCGGCAGGGCACTGGCACCGCGCAGGTGCTGCGAGAGTCGCACCGCATGTACCGGTACTTGGCTCACAACACGGTGGGCAATATGGGGTACCTCAACGATTATTGGTCGCTTCAGGGCATGTGGAGCCCCGGCCAACTCGACTCTATACGAGCGGTGATAGCTGCCCGCGATGAATGGGATCAACGCGAGGCGGTTCTGGAGAACTGGCCGTACTCGCTCGTGATGCTGCGAGAACTCGATCCCTCCGGGCTCGATCACCTTCCCGTCGTCCCGGGCCCGGGTGAAGATGAGGACATCACCAAGCCGATGCTGGCCACCGCCGACCAGGCCTTTGAGCCGTGGGACAGCGACGAGGCGGGCTTCTCGAAGCACGACATGGGCTCGCCGAACATCTCGGCCGTTCCCTCCACTGGTGATTGCATGCAGTTCGAGCTGCATCGGTACGTGAAGCCCTACATCGACCAGGGCGGAGTGGACCGTGTGCCCATCCTCACACGGGATGGAGTGGCGATCTACTCGGACCGGAGCGGATCCTCGGAAGGTTCGGTGTACCGCGTGTACCGATTCCTTCTCGCGCCCAAACAGTACTTGCACAGCCTCTCCGTTCCGGGAATCCAGCTTTACCACATCCCGGCAAGCACCGTTCACGAAGTGCCCGTGATGGGATGGCACTTCAACGCGTTTCGTTTCCATCAACATCACCCATACCGGATCATGCCGTTTACGGCGTCTCAGGGTTGGATCGACAACTCCATCGCGCACCCGACTGCACTGGGCGATCCGGTCTGGGCCGTGGTCATCGACTCCCACCGGACGTGGGGAGATGCCTCGTGGAGGGATGTGAATACGGGACTGATCGAAGGGTGGCCCGTTTGGCCATCGGTGGAGCAGTTGCTCGCTCACGAGGACCCCGCGATCAGGTCCAAGGCGCCCACCGCGAGGCGGTTGGTCATCATGAACCCGACGGGGCACATCATGTACGAACGCCGTTGGGACTTCACGGGCGGCATGGCCCCGGTGTCCAGTGGCCTTTGGGAAGAGCGTGTCTACGACTGGCAGGAGCCTTCATCAGGCAGTTCCATCGGCCGTTTGCTTCAGGTCCGTACCGTCGGATGGGCCGCCGCGACCGACAAAGTGAACGACGGCCTGATCCGCGTGTTTGCCTATGAACCAAACTCGGACTCGATGGAGGTCGCCGCGGTAGGCAACAAGCAGGGAACGGGCACATCCTGGAACACAGATGTCGCTTGGCAGAAACAGTTGATCCGAGACCCCGTCCGGCGCGAGATGGTGAAGTACGAAGTCACCTTCGATACACCCAGCGCCTCACTTTACCCGTGGAACCACACGTTCTCTCGCGAGGACATTCAGAACCCTGCGGCGGGGACGAACATCACGTATCGCGGCTATGCGTACGAGAATGTGCCGCAACCCGAGGGGCCGGACGACAAGCGGATCAAGCGGGAAGTCACCATCCGACCTCCGGTGGCTGATGTGGGCGGAACCGACCGCTTTCCGGTTGAAGTGGTCGAGTTTGATTTCCACCGCCGGCCCTTTACAGACACCTGGCGAGGATACGGGGAGTTCCTGGGCGGCAGCGTCGACAGCCTGCTTGCTGGCACAGTCGTTGTCAATGTCGGTGATGTGTTCTACATGGACCTTCAGCGCAGCGACTTCATGGGCCGATCCGTGCTCTCGTGCACCGATGCCGGACCGTCGTTCTCGTCGATCCCCTCGTACTTCCACCCTGCCACCGGGGTGGACTCCATCCCGCCCGACCATCCAGATGGCTGGGTCCGGCAGGCCCCGACCACTCCGCTGCACGCGTGGGTGGCGACGGACTTCGAAGAACTCGGACCGTGGCGCGTCGAGAACCACCTCAAGATGGGCGAGTTCTACGTGCGTCAACACGAGCCCCACCCGCGGCCGGAGTTCGGCGCGGAGCTGGCGCTTGCGACCAGGGTCTACAAGCACGCGGAGTTCAACGAACACGGTCACGTGGTCAAACTCCACGGTCCCGGCCAGATCTCGTTCAACGGCCGCGGCGGCCTCGAAGCCCACTACGGATGGAGTGACCACCCGCAAGTTCAGCACGTCGACCTCTTGAGCCAGGAAGTCGAATGGACTTCCACATGGGTGCAGTTGCCGAGCGGGGCAGAGACCTACACCGTGATCCGCTCCCTTGACCTCAAGACCAATGGCGATGGTTCCCCGACAAACATCGCGGTCACTCCCGCAGGGAGCTCTGAAACCCGTAGTGTTCACATCGCCTACACGGATCTCGGCGAAGTCCAGCGCCAGCGGCATGTCGATGGAACGATCACGCGGCATGTTCACGACCCGATCGGAAAGCTTCTGCGCACCTACCGCGGCACCAACGACACCCACTGGTATTGGGGGGCGATACCGGCGCCGGCCGACCCGTGTGCCGGGACCAACTACGCCGACAACCTCATCCTAGTTGAAAAACGCGACTACGGAACGTCATCCCACGATGCCCTCCAACTGACTTCGGTGCGAGCTTACCGGAACAAGCCCACCGATCAGTATCACAACTGCGGAACCAACAACGAGGACTTAATCGGCTGGAAGACCACCCACACATACGACTGGAAGATGAGGCGGGTGATCACATCCAATCACGGGGAAGGAGCGAACCCTCCGCCGTACCTGCACACCATCACGTACTTTGACGCCGCGGACCGGGTGCGGTTTACCGCCGTGTTCGCGGGGGACAATCTGCCGTCCGGCGCGCCGGCCAATCCGGCGGACGCCGGGTATCTCACAGGCGCGCCCGCCGCCACGGATATCCTTGCTGCAGAACCGCTGCGCCTGACTGAAACGGTGTACAACCGTCGCGGCCTGGTCGAGCATCAGCGCGATTATGACCCCACCGTCACCGATGGGTCGGCCTACGTGGTCACCTCAACGCACTACGACTTCGCCGATCGGCCGGTCCGGGTCATTCACCCGAACGGACGGGAGGAGCGGACGGTTTACGATGCGACGGGCAAGCAAACGTCGACCAACACGTACGCGGCGGGGTACGAACAGTCCCGCGCTGAGTTTTCCTATGACTCTCTAGGTCGCATCGCGTCCGTGACCACTTTCGAGCGCGTCGACCCCACGGGCCAGACCCTTGGAAACGCCAACTCCGTCGCCTCGCGACAATACAAGTGGCACGATAGCCAAGGACGATTGACCGCCGTCGCGGACTTGGGCACGGGGTCGCGCCACGAATCCGCCCCGAGCGGCATGTCGGGCGCCTACGCGAACTACATGAACGGAACCGATCCCGTTTTCATCTCGCGACCAACCCTTTCGCCACATGCGGAGTACAACAGCAGTTCAGGCCTCTTCGAGAGCGTCGACCGTCAAGGATTGCCCGCCTGGGTCAAGATCACGTGCTATGAGTACGACGAGCAGGGGCGTGAATCGGTGGTCATCAACCCCGCCGGCAGCGTGACACGCAATTACTACAACGCATTCGGGGAGTTGACAAGGCAGGTGGACAACGCCGATGAGACAGCGACCATCAACGATGCGCGTCGCCGCGTGACTCTCTACAAATACGACCTCGGCCGGCTCATCAAGATTGCCGCCCTTCTTGACGAGAACGACATCAACTGGGAATCAAACTCCGGTTCTGCGCAAGTCACGGAGTTGTTCTACGGCGCTGAAGTGGTCGATTCCAATGGCAACTCGTTCACCCCCAACCCGAGCTACCACAACGGCTGGGTCGGTGAGGTCCGCTTCCCCGATCCGACGACGGGCCAACCGTCGGTCAACAACCGGTTGCGTTTCAAGTACTTTATCACCGGCGAGATTGCCCAGCGCATCGACCAACGAGGCGTCATCATCAAGTACACCTACGACACCGCGGGACGGATGACGCGGTACACCATCGACACATCATCTCTCCAAGAGCCCCCGGGCGGGTTCCCGCTCGATCGCGTTCACCAGGTGGACTTGGAGTACAGCACCCTCGGTCAACTCAAGAAGGCAACGGCGTGGAAGTCGCCCGAAGCGGGTGATCCCGATCTCATCGCCGAAGCTGCCTTCGACTACGACCAGCACGGCAACCTGCTCTACGACCGCCAACAGCACGGTGGATACGCCACCGCGACCAGCCCATCGGTGGATTACTCGTGGACATGGACGCCGGCCACGGCAACCAGCGCCGTCAAGAACCTCAACCGCTTGGCCACGATGTCCTACCCCGATCGCGACCCGGGGACGCCCGTTGCGCGGCGGACACTCACCTTCGAGTACGGCACCAACTCCACCCAGCAGCAGGTGGATGACGCCCTGTGCCGGATGACGGGTATTCTGTCCAATGGCGGTTTCGGTTCCGCCGCGGTGGCCCGCTACGAGTACTCAGGCCAGGGTCGGCGCATCGGTACCCGGTTGGGTGACAACCTCACGGCCGCTACGTTTGCATCGAAGCAGGCCGCGAAGTCGAGCAGCTTCGGCTATGTCGGATTCGATGCGTTCGACACCTTCGGCCGGCCTTGGGACACCCACAGCACAGATGCAAGCGGAACGACACAGCACCGCGCGCAGTACTCTTACGATGCCAACGACAACCCGCTCTCGGTCCGCATCAAACAAGCGGTGTGGGGTGGCCAGAGCCGTGACAACACCCGCTCGTTCAAGTACGACTACGACAAGCTCGATCGTCTCATCAAGTCCGACACCGGAACGCTGAACAACGACGACACAGCGATCGTGCCCGATGGAACCGGTGGGGCCGTGATGCCCGTCCTGTCGTCATGGGGCCTCTCCCGCATCGACAACTGGAACGGTGTCGGTTCTCAACCTGGTCTCAAACGAGAAGGCAACCTGGAAGGCAACGGTGTCTGGACGGCTAAAAGCGTCAATCACGCGACAAGCCAGACCAACCAGATCACTTCGGTTTCGACGAGCACCGATGGCAGCCCGATCGTCACCAATGTCTATCACGACAAGGCCGGGAACCTCATCGCCGACCACAACTACTACTACTTGTACGATGGCCTCAATCGCTTGGTGCAGGTCTGCGAGCGCGGCACGCTTGAGTTCGACCCGGCGTACGAAGACCCGGTCACGGGTGCGCCGGGGCCTTGGCTCATCACGTACACCTACGACGGCCTGGGTCGGTTGATTCGCACTCAACGGCCGTGGCCCGCACCTAGCACCACCGCCACGCTCGTGCGCGTTGAGCACTTCTACTACGATGGCGTCCGCCGCGTGCAAGAGGTTTTCGTTGACCCGCTGATCGACTCGGAGACGGAAACCAAAGGCGTCGGTGCCAAGGATGAAGAGGATTCCCCGCCGCAGCCGCAGACGTACACATGGGTCGAGCGCGAGTACATCTGGGGTCCGGACTATGTGGATGAACTGGTGGCGCAGGTCGTGCCAGCGTCAACCGAGATCATTCTGTACAACCTGACGGGGCACGCGGGGACGACGACCACGCTGCTCAATCCAACTGGCACTGTGCAGGCGCAGTACTTGTTCGATCCCTACGGCGAGGTGCTCGCGGCGGATGTGTCGGGCTCGATGCCGCGGAACCGGGTGGGGCACCAGGGGCTGTTCTTCGACCGGTTGACGGGGACTGCGCTGGATCAGCAGTTGGCGCGGGGGAATGTCGGGCTGTACTATAACCGGAACCGGACGTATGCGCCGGGATACGGACGATTCCTGCAGAGGGACTCCTACGCTACAGGATTGTCCCTCAGAGCGATCACGCCCACTCACGGCGCATTTGTCGCGGTTGAAGTACCTACCGCCGACATTCAGCTGAACTATGGCGATGGATTGAACACATTTGCGCTACTGCAGGCCAACCCCGCTATCGGTTCTGATCCGACGGGCCTGTTCGGAATCGTCGGTGGATTGATGACAGGACTCGGCATGGCCCAAAGTGCAACCGGCACACTGGAAGAGGCTCGCAATGGATTGATTACAGCTTTTGGGCTTTGGGCAATGCTCGAGAATTACAGGTTCTTCCAGGAGTACGATGCGGACTGGGCTACCGATTGGGCAGCGTCGGATGACGGCTATTCAGGATCACCGATGCTGCGCATCTATGAGCAGGAGGCAGAAGAACAGGGGCCAGCAATGGCCATCGGTGTCCGAGGGCCTGGCAGCATGTCGAGAGCAATTGCTCGCGCGGCACGAATAAGAGGGGTGGGAAGACCATCAATGGCGGCCGTCTCAGCGGGTCTTCAGCAGGCCCAGAAGGCTGTCGGAACCCAACGACGTGTTGCCAACGCACGGAAGATATCGCCGGGATCCCCTCGTTGGCAATCCGAAGACGGGAAGCGAGGGTACCGTCTAGAACCTCCACATCGTAACAGAGCTCCAACGAATCCAGAATCGAAGTGGCACATCAACTGGTATAACTGGGAAATTGGCAAGGAAGGCGTTATTCCGATTGGATAGCTGATGCAGCAATGGCGGATAGAAGAGTTTCAGCACAACACGGGGCGACGCTTTCCGAGCGTGCGCACTATGGCTACCCACGATGCCAAGATAGTGGCCAGACGTCTGCTGTCGCGTTTGGGGTATACGGAGTCAATCGAGGAACCACGATTGTGGGCCACACTTGAGGAAGCACTAGTACCTGTGCCAACTACCAGGGCCACCGAACCGACCTTTAGCCTTGGCACAGTGTTCGGTCTTGCAGGAATAGCACCTAATGCGGATATGCACATCTGGTGGCAGCAGGAACATGATGAAGTCATCGACATCATGAAGACAGAAGACATCGTGCGAGAGTTTCGATGGATTTGGCGACCCGGGTCCGATGACGTAGACTTGTTCGACGCTTCGATGTCATGGCTAGTACGAGTTGATCACTCTGGCGTAGTGCTGGCTCTGATAGCCAAGAGCGATGAATGACTGGCAGAAAGCTGGCCGTGGCTCAGGTGGGCCCCGCATCGACGGAAATCATCCTGTACAGCCTCACGGGGCACGCGGGCACGACGACGACGATGCTGAACCCCGCCGGAGTTGTGCAGGCGCAGTACTCGTTCGATCCCTACGGCGAGGTCAGGAAGCGGTGGCGGTGGCGCAGGCGGCGGCGGGGGCATCGTCGGAATGCCGATGCCGGACGATTTCAATGAAATAGTTCGATGCATCATGGCAAATGCTGGCCGGCCCCCGCCGAACTGGAAATCAAGACCCTTCGAGAACAGAATTGTGAGGAACAAGACTGAGCCGAGTCTGCCAACCAGAGATTCGCTTGGCAATCCAATCCGCTACATGGAATACGACACGAGGGCCCATGTGGCGGGCGTAAATAGGGGGCAGACTCGGCTAGTTATTGGCACTGATCGGAGCGTGTACTTGACGAGAGATCACTATCAGGCTTTTACGAGGCTTTATTGATGACATGGTATGCTAGCAATGCTCCCCCTTGGCTTGGTATTGTCACCGCTCCGAGGATCGTACCTGAGCTATGGCCTCTCAGTGATGACGCATTGCATGAAGTTGTGGCGAGAACGCTTCGGGGCAGTCGAATGCGAACTGTTGAAGGCTTATACGACGAATGCATGGCCGCACTTCAGTTTCCGCAGTACTTCGGAGGCAATTGGAATGCATTCGAGGATTGCTGGAGCGATGGCAGCTGGGTGTATAGAGAATCGCAAGGGCGGTCGTCTATCAAAGGTAGCGTCGTTCTGGTTCGTGATGCAAGTGCGTTGCTTGCTGATGAGACTCCTGAACAATTGGCTACTTTGGTGGATATACTGCACAAAGCATCTGAGTATCGGAGCCGACAGGGCCGGAACGGAGACAGCGAGAGTTCCCTGCCGATGCATGTAGTGTTTATATGCGCGACTGATGATATGGGCACTTTTGTATCGAGGCTGCGCGAGTGTGGGATACCACCTTCGGTCTGTGACGTCAGACGTGCGGGTGAGGAGTCGTGGGGCGCGGACTAGGTGAGCTTGCCCACGGCCGGTGGACACTGTTGTGATGTTACCTCCGCGCGCGGGGCAAAAACTATGTCGCACGGAAGTGCCGAGCACAGCAGGCGTTGGGCGTCATGCCGCCTTGCGGTAATAGTGCCTCAGCAGCCCACCCAAGCGAGTCCGGCATCGGACTTCTCCCCTCCTGGGCGGCTGCAGTCCCTCGGGCGGCTCCGGTCCGCACGGCGGACGGAATCCGATCGCCGAGTGCGTCCGTTCCGTGTTGTAGTGATCGACGAAAGTGGTCGCCAGGTGATCGAGGTGTCTGGTGCCCACGGCGATGAATCTGTCCAGGCATTCATCCTGAAGGGTCTGAATGAACCGCTCCGCAAAGGCGTTCATGTTGGGAGAGCGGGGCGGGAGGCGGCGGGCCCGGGCACCGGCATCGTGGAGCGCCTCGTCGAAGGCGTGGCCCAGTTTCTTGTCACCGTCCCGGATCACGATCTCCGGCCTCGGCTGGCCCGCGGCGATGCAGAAGGACCGCACCTCCTGCGCGACCCAATCGGCGGTAGGGTTGGTTGTGGATCGCGAGACGATCACGCGGCGGGATCCCGGATGGATGAAGATCAAGATGTGGGCATCAACCCAGCCCCGAAGCGTCAGCACTTTCCTGGTGACGAAGTCGCAGGCCCAGAGCGTTTGAGCGTGCATCTTCAAGAAGTCGGCCCAGGTGCTCTCCGATCGCTGCGGGCTGGTCGGCACTCCGTGTTCCCACAGGATGTTGCGCACGGTGCTGCGCGAGACGGGCACGCCGAGTTTCTTGAGCTCCCCCAGGATCCGCGTATACCCCCAGTTCGACTCGCGGGCGAGCTGGAGCACGAGATGCCGAATCTCGGCCGCGGTCCGGGGTCGCCCCTGCCGTTGCCTGGTCCGACGGGCCACCTGATTGCCGTTGACCCAACTCGCGAATGTCCGGGGGGAGACGATGGTGACCAGGTCGCGGATGGCGTTACCGAGCGGTTTTCCCAGCCGGACCAGCCTTGCCCGCTCCTGGCGAGTCGTCCGGATCGGGCCCTTGATGCGGGCACGGAGGATCTCATTCTCCGCTTTCAGGAACTGAATCTGCTGGCGGAGCTCGGACTGGGAGGAGCCCGCCAAGACTCGGAAGAGGCGGATGAGCGGGTTGGACATGGTGATGGTGTACCGTCCCGGGCCGGTGCAGGGGGTGCGCGAGTATTTGCACACCGGCCCCTTTCCGAACGAGGGATCGATTCCGACCCGATTGATGGCCAAAACCGGCCGCGTTCAGAACCTGCCGGGAAGGGGCTGATTCTGCTCGTGTCTCACCTGGGCTCGCGGGGAGTTCTGTAGAGGGTCGCGCCCGCTCTATTCCGGCCGCCACAACTTTTCCGGTTGCGGCGGTTTCTCTTTGGACCACGCGGCCGTCCGGCAGGACGGTCATCGGCCCCACGACCTCGGCGACGAAGCGGTTGACCTGGGCCGGGGTCATCAGGCCCGCGAAGTTGGCCTTGGCCTCCAGGAACGCCTGCCGGCAGTCGGCCATCAGGTCATCCATGTCGAGAGCGGCCTGCACCGCCACCGCCTCCAGCGCCTGACGGAGTTCCTCGCGCTTGCCTTCGTGCTCGGCGAGTTGCCGGGCAATTGCTTTCTTGGCCCCCGCTTCAATCTCCGGGTCGGCCAGCAGGCGAGTGAGATTCCCGATGAACTTGTCCGCTTCCGCGATCTCTCCCTTGAGCCGGGTCGTCTCGCTGCGGTTTGCCTCCAGCGCCTCGCTCGCCATCGCCGCGACTTCGTCCAAGACGCTGTCCATATCGTCGAAGACGGCGCTCATCGCCTCCTGCACGCGCGCGAGCAGCTTGTCCTCACGGAGCGACGCCCGGTTGTCGCAGGCCTCCGGCCCGTGCGACTGCCGCCTGCCGCAGGCGTAGTAGCGGTAGGAGCCTTTGCGATTGCTGCTCTTGCGCGTGTAGTAAACGCCCCCGCAGCCGGCACAGAACAGGTGCCGGGTGAAGGGCCGGACCTCCGCCGCTTCACGCGGGCGGTCGATGCGATTCGCGGCAAGCTGCGCCTGCGCTCGCTCGAACATCTCATCGTCGATGATCCTGAGCGACTCATCGCGGTTGACGACGTGGCGGTCCTCATCCGTCCACCGTGGCACGCGGTGCCCGGTGGCGCGGTCCAGCTTGAAGCAGCGCCGCAGGTAGCGGACTTCGCCGACCAGCATCCGGTTCGTCAGGATGCTCCGAATAGTCCCGAATCCCCACGGCCCACCGAGCCGCGTCGGCACGCCGCGCTCACGCACGCGGCGGGCGACCTCCTTGAGGCCGATTGACTCAGCCAGGTAGGTCTGAAAGACGAAGCGCACCGTCTCCGCCTCCTCGGGATGAATCGCGAGCCGCTTCTTTCCGTCGGCGGTCTGGACGATGCGGTAGCCGTAGGGCGGAGGCCCGCCAGTCCAGCAGCCTTCCTTGTGCCGCTGCACCAGCCCCTCGCGGGTGCGCTCGGCGAGCACGCGGCTGTAGTCGGCGGCGACGACGAGCTGCACGCCACGGGCCAGCGCGTTCGTGCCCTCGGTGACGCTCACCACTTCGACGCCGTGCTGTTCGAGATCCTCGACGAGCACGTGCGTCTCGGCCGCCCGGCCGAGGCGGTCGTACTTGTAGACGTAGAGCTTGTTGATGCGGCCGGCTTCGGCTTCGTCCATGAGGCGGAGCAGTTCCGTGCGGCCGCCCGTCGTGCGGCCTGTTTTCGCCTGGTCGATGAAGTGCTTAAGGGGTTTGCCCGCAGCCCGTTCGCACGACTCAATCTGCACGGCGATGCTCGTGCCGTCGTCCTGGGCGTGACTTGAATACCGGGCGTAGAGCGCGTCGTACTTGCGGCTGTCGCCGCTACCCTGCCCGTTCCGACCGTTCCTCGCTGAATGCCGCATTGTCGTGACCATCATCGCCGTCCTCACCGGGATTCGACCGCTTGCCGCGCTCGCGGTGGAGCTCCACTGCCCGTGCCGCGATGACGCGGACCAGCCACCGCCGGGCGGCGGCTTGGTCCCGTATCACTATACGATCCGGCTCAAGAGCGGATGCGCCTTCCGCCGCATTTTCCGTGCGACGGGCGACGACGGCAAGCCGGGATGGACCATGCATCAGCACTCGGCACTCCGACATCCGGCCGTCAGGCGCTTTGCGCCTGCGCGTAGCTCTCCCTGAGCCGCTGGTATGCCGCGGCGACTTCCTTGAACCGCTGGACCGCGAGTTCGACCAGGTGCGGCTCGACGTTCTGGCCGGTCAGGCGGTCAGGGTGGTACTTACGGCAGGCAATCCGATACGCCTTCTGCACCTGCTCCAGGCTTGCGCCGCGCTTGAGGCCGAGCAGGGCGAGGTCGGCGTCGAGCGCGTGGGCGGATGCCGGCGATTCCTGCTCGCGCTGCCCCTCTTCGTCCCCCGGATACCAGCGATGATTGGGCCGCCGGCGGCGCTTCTGTCCCCCGCGCCGCTGCGATTGCTCGCGCGCGACCTGCTCCAGGTATCCCACGACCTCTGCGAACTCGGCTCTCGCCTGCTCCTGAAAGTACCTGAACCCGGACGCCGACGCGGACACGATGGGCAGCAAGCTGAAGTGCATGTGGAGCAGCGGCCGCCCGTCCTCTTCGGCGCACACCGCCACGATGATCACCGGCAGCGTGAGCCAGGGCGCATCGGCGGGACCGCGCAGGCGCCGGACGTACTCCCCGCGACGAAAGGCATCGCATTCGCCTTCGCTGTTCACGAATGTGCAACCACGCGCAGTGAGGTAGCGGACGACCTCACGCCGGGCGATGGCGGGCGGAAGCGAGATATGCACCGTCTCTTTCCACGCAACTCTCGGCCCGGTATCCCCGCCGCGCCGCCAGGCCGACCAGATCAACCCCAGCACGGCCGAAACGATGATGACAACGACCACGTCCATGAGCGGCTCCCTTCTGCGCTATCAGTCGCGCTCCTGCTGCGGCGGTTCGGGCTCGCGGCCCTTGTCCGCGTCGCGCTGCTGCTCCGCCTGCTTGAGGCGCTCTTCGAGGATGGAGGGCTGCTCGTCGGGGTCGCGCGACTCGCCCTGGCGTTCCTGCATCACTTCGCCGGGCGTCTTCGTGCCGTAGATGCCGTACACCGTCGGCTGCGCCACGTTGGACTCCGGATAGAGAGCGCCGCGCAGTTCCGCCAAGCCCTGGCGGAACATGGCCGAGGCGTGCCCGGCGCCGATCTTCTGCGTTGACTCTTCGCGTGCCATGAGTGTGCTCACCTGTGATTGAGTGCGTTACCGTCCGTCGCGCATGCGGCGGAATGAACGGGCTACGTCCGATTGCTCCAAGAAGGCGTCGTGCAGGTCCATCGAGCGGCGATGCTGGAGCGCGCCGCTCATGCCGGACGAGACGGCGGCGCACATGCCGGCGAGCGCCAGGTACGCCGCGAGCGGCACGCTGATGGTCGCCAGGCACAGGGCGAAGCAGGCCATGTAGACCGGCTCGATGACCGTCTTGATCCGGTGCTCCGAGCTGCGCTTCCAGACCTTCGCAAGGGTGGGCGTGCCGTTGTAGAGCGTGTGCGGCTGCGGCCCGCCGCGCCGGATGCGCGCCTTCGTGCGCATCCGCGCGGTAAGCAGCGCCAGCCAGTAGAGCGCCAGGAAGACAAGCATCGGTTCGGCGCTGTGGCCCTCCCAGAAGACGGGCCAGAAGAGGATGCACGCGGCGCCGGCCGCAGCTTGAAGTCCGAAGAACCGTTCCCCAAATGAATCCGACCGGCGCAGGAAGACCTCGACCGTGACGGCGAGCGCCCGCGTAACGAACGTCATCACGCCCAGGAAGTTGTTGAAGTCCTTCTTCGAGACGACCGGTTCCGCTTCCTGCCGTTGCCACATGATCAAGTCTCCTTTCCGAGTGCGCGCAATCACCGCGCGGGCGGTCGGCGCCGCCTTTCCTTGCCGTTCACCTCACGCTGGCGCTATGCCTTCTGGTTGAACTGCACCGGGAGCCAGCCGCGGCCCGATGCGTTGAACACCTTCCCGTTCTGAAACACGATGCCGTCCACGATCCACGAAGGAGGCCCGCCGGTGCGCAGCCGCGTGAACTCGCGCGGCTCAACCTCCGCCTCCATGACCTCCGAAAACCCGCCGCTGGTCGTGCCGTTCTCGCGCACCCAGTCGAGGCCGAGCAGTGCGCTCACCTGGTCGTCCGCCGCGTGCGAGTGATTACCGCTGGCGCGGCACTGCAACGTGCGGCCGATGAGCCGCGACGCCCACTCGTTCGTCACCGGGTCGCTGTTGCCGTGAAAGACCTTCGTGTTGAGATTGGCCAGCAGCGAGTCGGTCTCGACGCGGCCCTTCTCATTGCCGCCGAGGGCGGCCACGAAGTTGCTGTAGTTCTGGCTGAGCAGCACGGTTGCTACCCACGACGACCGGCACGTCGCCTGGAACTGGAAGTCGTAGCTGGTGAGGAAATGCTGCGCCTCGTCCGCCCAGATAAACGCGGGCCGGGGATTCTCCTGCACATTCCGCCGTTCGAGTTGCTTCTGCGTGCAGTACTTCCAAAGCACCTGCGCGAACTGCCCGACTTCACCGAACTCCTTGACCGGCAGGTCGATGAGGATGATCTTCCCGTCCTGCACGGCCTCCGGCGTCAGCGTCGTGTCCGTGCAGAACATCTCGCGGAGCAGGCCGCGATTGAACGGGTCGAGCCATCCCAGGACCGTCGCCTGAATGGTGCTCCTTGTACGTTCCGCGAGGGCAACCCACTCCAGTAAGAAATGGTCGCACGCCACCCCGAAATCATGCTGCTGGCGCGGCGTCTTCGACTTCGCGTCCGCCGCCTTGATGGAGCGGAAGCAGCTCGATGCCTCCTGGAACTTCGGGTCGCAGACCTGCGCCGGCGACGTGGGCGCCGACAGGAACACCTTGACCAGTTCCGGCACGGACACACTCCCGGTCGCAAGGGCCAGGATGTCCACGGCGCAGCGCAGGCCCATCAGGCCGCGATCCCGCCAGAAGCTCCCGTCGTCGCTCCCGCCGCTCGTCCGGCGGTTGCGATCCTTGATCTCCATGACGTTCTCGAACAGCATGACGATGTTCTCCGTCAGTCCCGCGCCCGCTCCCTGCCGGGTCAGTTCATGCGCCAGGAAGTTGAAGCGATGCGCGCCGTCTGCCCCGACGACCACGAGGTCATCCAGGCGATTCGTATCGCGGCAGTAGCCCTCCCACAGGGCGCGCTCGTCTGATTTCGCGGTGAGCACCAGGCCGCCGAAGCCGCACGAGAGCATCGTGCGGGCGATGAGCCGTCCGGAGCCGCTCGTCTTGCCCGAGCCGGTCGCTCCCAGGATGAGCGTGCCCTCCACCGCGTCGCGTAGCGTCCAGGCGTCGTCTCGCGACCAGTGCAGCAGCGGCAGCGCGAGCAGGTCGGACGGCTCGCGCACGGCGCGCCTGCGTTTCCTGAAGAGTCCGAGCATGGCTACTTGCCCGCCTTTCGCTTGGCGTCCTCGTCCGCCTTCCACAGCGTGGCGATGATGAACAGCACGAACGTGGGAATCAGCTCCATGATGAAACTCCTACTTGGCGTTGCCCGAGATGCTCCTGGCGACTTCCGCCAGCGGCCGACCGTCGGCGCCGGCGTGCCTGAGTTGCTCGGCAAGGTCCATGAACCAGTTGACAACCGCATCGACGGTGAGCGTCGGCGCGGAGACCGCGACCGACCGGCCCTCGCCCAGC